>NZ_JACHIH010000004.1 GCF_014203125.1 Rhodopseudomonas rhenobacensis | reverse complement strand
CGGCTCAGCGAGGAGCGGTCGAACGGCAGCTCGTGGCGGAACACCACCTCGCCGCAGAAGAACTGGAAATACGGGTTCTCCACCCAACGCGCGCACAGCACCTCGTCGCTCAAATTGTGCATGTGCTTGAGGATCAACAGGCCGGCGATCAGCCGGGTCGGCAATGGCGGCTGGCCCGGCCCCGGCCGATACACCGCGCCAAACCGCGTGGCCAGGAAATCCCAGTCGATCTCTGCCGCCAGCCGCACCAACGGATGCCCGAGATCGATGATCTCTTCCAGCGCCGGCCGGAACATCTCGGCCTGACGATCGTCGCGCGGCTTGCTCATCGCCCCCTCCATGCCAGCAAAACGCCGCCCAAAGGAATCACAAACCGCCCAAAATGAGAATCCCAAAACGCAGGAAAACCGCGGTCAACCCACCGCTTTCCTGCAAAATCGAAGACTTGCACGAACTCGATTAACCCGAAAAATCAGGCGCTTCCGAATTGTTCACGGACGACTCCTGGCGCGGATGACGCGCCGCCGCGCCGGTCTCGGCGACGATGTCGCCTGACCGTTCAGCCGAGCCGGTCCATCTGCATCCGGCCGCGGCTGTGATGAAAGAACGGCACCGCTGCGTCGTGGCGCAGCGGACCGGCGGCGAGGCGGCGTTGCAGTTCGCCGAGCACCTGCTTGGTCATCTGGTGCAATCCGGCGAGCGGCGTGGCGCCGATCTCGACCCACACCAGCTCCACCAGCTCTGCCTCGGGGTGGATCACCCCCTCGACGCGGTGCGCAATCGCCGAGGCGTCGGCGGTGAAGAAGCGGGTATCGAACCGCCGCACCCGGCCGGGCGGGGTGATGGCGCGGGCGATCAGGAACAGTCCCGATGGATCAGGCAGCAGTCCGGCTTCCGCGAACGGCGCCCATGGCCCGGCCAGTGCCGCGGCCCCATCGGCCTTGCGGCCGAGGCAGAGCCCGGTCTCCTCGCAGGCCTCGCGGATCGCCGCCACCGCCAGCGCCCGGGCCCGCGCCGGGCTGATCGCGGGGCGGCCCTGCAACAGTTTGGCTTCGAGTTCGGAAGGAATCGGCGCCGCCACCGGAATGCGATAATCGGTCTTGTCGACGCGGCCGCCGGGAAACACGAATTTGCCCGGCATGAACACCACATTGGCGTTGCGCCGGCCGACCAGCACTTTCGGGATCGCGCCGGAGCGATCGATCAGCATCAGGGTCGCGGCGTCTCTCGGGCGAAAATAGGGATGCTGATCGGCTTCGATCTCGACGCTGTCCGTGTCGCTCATGCCGTCTCCGCTGCGCTCGCAGCGGTTTTAGCTAGACCGCGGGGATATCGCCAGAGGGATTGTCGTCGAAGCCGTGCATCCGGAACGCCCATTGCAGCCCGACCACCGCTCCCTTCACCGGCTGCAGCAAACCGAGCGACAGCGCTAGCGTCACGGGCAGATAGATCGCCAGCTGCAGCGGCACTGCGGGGGAATAATTGGTCTCGATCCACAGCACGATCGGCACCACCAGATGGCCGACGATGACGATCACCAGATAGGCCGGCAAATCGTCGGCGCGGTGCGGGGTGAAGTCCTGTTGGCATTCCGAGCAATGATCGTCGACCTTGAGGAAGGCGCGGAACAGCTTGCCTTCGCCGCAGCGCGGGCAGCGGCCGAAAAAGCCACGCTTCATCGCGGTGAACACGTTGCGCTTTTCCGGCGCAATGACCTCCGCGCTCCAGCGTTGGACGGGGCGCGCCACGGTGTTGTCGATGCTCATCGATCAGCCCTTCTTCGGCTTGCCGGGTTTCCTGCCTTTGGCGTTGTCTTTCTTGATCTTGGTCTTGCGGTCCACCTTCGGCGACTTGGTCTTCTTATCTTTCTTGGCCTTGCCCGGGCTGCGTCCAGGATGGGCCTTGCTGCGCGGTTCCGACGTCGCAGCCCCACGAGAGCGAATATGGGGACGCGGGCGTCCGCCCGCAACAACGCCGCCGTCGCCCAACAGTTCAAACCGCAGCGCACCGGCGACCGGAGCGGCTTCCACCAAGCGCACGTCGACCACGTCGCCGAGCCGATACATCGTGCCCGAGCGCGTTCCGATCAGCGCGTGGCGGGTTTCGTCGTAGTTGAAGTATTCGCTGCCGATGGTGCGGATCGGGATCAGCCCGTCGGCGCCGGTGTCGGCGAGTTTGACGAACAGACCGGCGCGGGTGACGCCGGAGATCCGGCCCTGGAACGAGGCGCCGATGCGGTCGGCGAGGAAATGCGCGATCAGCCGGTCGGTGGTTTCGCGTTCCGCCTTCATGGCGCGACGTTCGGTGACCGAGATCTGCGCCGCGACTTCGGCGAGCGTCTCCACGGTCTCGGTCTCGGGCAGCGCGCCGTCGCCGAGATTGAGCGCACGGATCAGCGCGCGATGCACCACAAGATCGGCGTAGCGGCGGATCGGCGAGGTGAAATGCGCGTAGCGGCGCAAGTTCAAGCCGAAATGGCCGTAGTTCTCCGAGGCGTATTCGGCTTGCGCCTGCGAGCGCAGCACCACCTCGTTGACCAGAGGCTCGGCGTCGTGGCCTTTGACCTGCGCCAGCACGCGGTTGAACAGCGCAGGCCGCAGTGCGCCCTGCTTGGCGAACGGCAGATCGAGGGTCTTGAGGAATTCGACGAGGTTGTGCACCTTCTCGAGACTGGGCTCATCGTGCACGCGGTAGATCAGCGGCAGCGCCTTCTTCTCCAGCATCTCGGCTGCGGCGACGTTGGCGAGGATCATGAATTCCTCGATCAACTTGTGCGCGTCGAGCCGCTCCGGCACGATGACGCGGTCGACGGTGCCGTCCTGCTTGAGCAGGATCTTGCGCTCCGGCAGATCGAGATCCAAAGGATCGCGCTCGTCGCGGCCGCGCTTCACCACCGCGTAGGCGTCGTACAGTGGCTGCAGGATCGGCTTGAGCAAGGGGCCCGTCGTATCGTCGGGGCGGCCGTCGATCGCGGCCTGCGCCTGCGCGTAGCTCAGCTTCGCCGCCGAGCGCATCAGGATGCGGTGGAACGAGTGCGAATGCTTGCGGCCGTCGTTGCCGATCACGATGCGGACGGCCAGCGCGCCGCGCGCTTCGCCCGGCTTCAGCGAACACAGATCGTTGGAGATCCGCTCCGGCAGCATCGGCACCACGCGGTCGGGGAAGTACACCGAATTGCCGCGGACAAGTGCGTCGCGATCGAGCGCCGATTGCGGCCGCACGTAGTAGGCGACGTCGGCGATCGCGACGTGGAGGATGTAGCCGCCCTTGTTGTTCGGATCAGGGTCTGGCTCGGCGTGCACCGCGTCGTCGTGGTCCTTGGCGTCCGGCGGATCGATGGTGATCAGCGGCAGCTCGCGCCAGTCCTCGCGGCCTTTCAGCGTCGCGGGCTTGGCGGCCTCGGCTTCGCTGATCGCGGCTGCGGAAAACTCCTGCGGGATCTCGTGGGAGTGGATCGCGATCAGGCTGACCGCTTTCTCGGTGGCGAGCGATCCCAAGCGCTCTTTCACCTTGCCCGACGCAAGGCCGTAGCCGCGGGTGCGGATCGGATCGACGCTGACCAGATCGCCGTCCTGCGCGCCGCCGGCGTCGGATGCGGCGATGTTGAACTCGCGGCCGACCTGTTTCTTGTCGACCGGAATCAGCCGACCGCCGCCGCCCGGCAGCGCGCGGAAGATGCCGAGGATGCGGGCCTTGGTGTGATCGACGACTTTGATGACGCGGGCGCGATAGGCCTCCGCACCGGGCTCGACGCGCAGCAGCGCGCGATCGCCGATGCCGGCCGCGGTGCCGGGCGCAGCGCGGCGCGGCACATGGATGCGGATCTTCGGCGGCTCGCCGCTCTGTTCGTCCCACTCGGTCGGCGTGGCGATCAGTTCGCCATCGGCGTCGCGCGCGGTGATGTCGGCCATCAGCGTCGGCGGCAGCGCCTCCGGCTCGGCCACGGTCTTGCCGCGACGCTTGATGGTGCCGGCGTCGGCGAGGTCGCGCAGCACCCTCTTCAGCTCGACGCGGTCCTCGTTCTTCAGGCCGAACGCGCGGGCGATTTCGCGGGTGCCGACCTTGCCCGGCTGGGCGCGGATGAACGCGACGAGGTCGTCGCGATCGGGAAAGCTGGGGACGCGCTTTTTCGTGCTCACATGATCAGCCGTTGGCTTTGCCCGCGGATTTCTTTGCCGCCGGCTTCGCGGGCTTCTTGGCGGCGGCGGTCTTGGTCGAGCTCTTGGCTTTCGCCGGCGCGCGCGCCGCGCTGGCGGCGGCGCCGTCGGCCTTCGGCTTGGTCACCGATTTCTTCGCCGCGGCTTTCTTGGCGGGTTTTTTCTTCTCGGCCGCTGCGTCGGTGTCGGGTTTGGCGACTTTCTTGGCGGGCGCTTTCTTCGCGGCTTTCTTCGGCTTGCCGCCGCCCTTGGCGGCGCGCTCGTCGATCAGCGCGATGGCTTCCGGCAGGGTGATGCTTTCCTGCGTCTTGTCGCTCGGAATCGTGGCGTTGACGCCGCCGGCGGTGACGTAAGCGCCATAGCGGCCGCCCTTCACCGCGACGGTGCCGAGCGAGGGATGCTCGCCGAGCGGCTTGCCGGGATCGGCGCCGAAGCGTCGCTTGCTCGGGCCTTTGAGAATCTTCTCGGCGATCAGCGTCACCGCGCGGTTCAACCCGATGTCGAACACCTCGTCGCCGGCCTCCAGGCTGGCATAGGTCTTTTCATGCTGCACATAGGGCCCGAACCGGCCGATGCCGGCCTTGATCGGCTCGCCGGTCTCCGGATGCTTGCCGACTTCGCGCGGCAGCGACAACAGCTTCAGCGCCAGCTCGAGCTCCATGTCGCCGGGCGAGGAGTTCTTCGGAATCCCGGCGCGTTTCGGCTTCTCGCCTTCGGCGTAATCCTTGGCGTCGCCGAGCTGGATATAGGGACCGAACCGGCCGGCCTTCACCGCGACTTCGAGGCCGGACACCGGGTCCTTGCCGAGAATGCGGTCGCCGTCGCCGCCGCCATCTGCGGCCAAGGGGCGGGTGTAGCGGCATTCCGGATAGTTGCTGCAGCCGACGAAGGCGCCGAATTTGCCGGCCTTGAGGTTCAATTTGCCGGTGCCGCAGCTCGGGCACTGCCGCGGATCGCCGCCGTCGTCGCGCGGCGCGTAGATGTGCGAGCCGAGCATGTCGTCGAGCGCGTCCAGCACCTGGGCGACGCGCAGATCCTTGATGTCGTTGACCGCGCCGATGAAGTCGGTCCAGAAATCGCGCAGCACCTGTTGCCAGGAAATCTCGTTGTTCGAGATCCGGTCGAGGTTTTCTTCCAGCGCCGCGGTGAAGTCGTATTCGACGTAGCGGGCGAAGAAGTTCTCCAGGAACGCGACCACGACGCGGCCCTTGTCCTCGGCATGCAGCCGCTTCTTCTCGAGCTTGACGTAGCCGCGATCCTTCAACACCTGCAGGATCGACGCGTAGGTCGAGGGCCGGCCGATGCCGAGCTCTTCCATCCGCTTCACCAAGGAGGCTTCGGAGAAACGCGGCGGCGGCTCGGTGAAATGTTGGGTGACGGCGAGGTCCTTGCGCTTGAGGTCTTCACCCTGGTTGATGATCGGCAGCCGGCGGGAATCCTCGTCGTCGCCGTCGTCGTCGCGGCCTTCCTGATAGACCGCGAGGAAGCCGTCGAACTTCACCACCTGGCCGGTGGCGCGCAGTTCCAGCACGCGCGAGCCAGCCTTGGCGGCGATTTCCACGGTGGTGCGTTCCAACTCGGCGGATTCCATTTGGCTCGCGATGGTGCGGATCCAGATCAGCTCGTAGAGCCGGATTTGGTCGTTGTCGAGCCGGGCACGCAGGGCGGACGGGCGACGCGACAGGTCGGTCGGCCGGATCGCTTCATGGGCTTCCTGGGCGTTCTTCGCCTTGGCGGTGTATTGCCGCGGCGCATCCGGAACATATTGCTTGCCGTAGTCCTCGCCGATCACCTGGCGGGCCTGGGTGATGGCGGAGGAGTCGATCTGCACGCCGTCGGTACGCATATAAGTAATGAGGCCGGTGGTCTCGCCGCCGATGTCGATGCCCTCATACAACCGTTGCGCGATCCGCATGGTGTGCGCCGGGGCGAAGCCGAGCTTGCGGCTGGCTTCCTGCTGCAGCGTGGACGTTGTGAACGGCGCGTAGGGGTTGCGCCGCGCCGGCTTGGCTTCGACGCTGGCGACGTTGAAAAGCGCCGCCTCGATCGCCTTTTTGAAATCCTCGGCTTCGGCGCCGGTGCCGATGTCGAGCCGCTGGATCTTCTTGCCGTCGGCGCCGGTGAGCCGGGCTTCGAAGCTCTCGCCGCGCGGCGTGGTCAAGGTCGCAACCAGCGACCAATATTCCCGCGGCACGAATTTCTCGATCTCGAGTTCGCGGTCGCAGACCAGCCGCAGCGCCACCGATTGCACACGGCCGGCGGAGCGGGCACCAGGCAGTTTTCGCCACAGCACCGGAGAGAGGGTGAAGCCGACCAGATAGTCCAGCGCGCGGCGCGCCATATAGGCGTCGACCAGCGCGCCGTCGATCTGGCGCGGGTTCTTCATCGCTTCGGTCACCGCCTGTTTGGTGATGGCGTTGAACACCACGCGCTCGATGGTGTGGTCCTTGATCGCGCGCTTCTCCTTCAACACCTCCAGCACGTGCCAGGAGATCGCTTCCCCCTCGCGATCAGGGTCGGTTGCGAGGATCAGCTTGTCGGCGCCCTTCAGCGCCTTGGCGATGTCGTTGAGCCGGCCGGCGGCCTTGGGATCGATCTCCCAGATCATCTGGAAATTGGCGTCGGGATCCACCGAGCCATTCTTCGCCGGAAGGTCGCGGACGTGCCCGAACGAGGCCAGCACCTCGTAGGAACTGCCCAGATATTTGTTGATCGTCTTGGCCTTCGCAGGCGACTCGACAATGACGATATTCATGTCATTCCAGGTGTTTACAGGGATTTCTGCGGTCTGATTCCGCGAGAGTCGCGCCGACCGGTTGGGGGCGAACATGGGTGCAGCGGACCGCGCTGTCAAATCGCCGCGAGCCGGGGCATGAACTTATGGGTGAATCGATCAAATTTATACACTCTAGGTTGCACACGTATAAGTAGCAGGTTTATAAGATGCTCGCGGAACCAGTGTGGCTTCCGGCAAGAGGAATGACCCATGGCCTCCAGCGGCGGAAGCGATCGCCTGCCATCTCGTCCCCGAAGCGGTGATGGCGGCCCGGACGAGGCCGCGCATTATCTGGCCACGGCGGTCGGTGAGCTGGCCCGGCTGGCGCGCCGCCACCAGCTCGACATGCTGGGGTACCTGTTGGAAATGGCGCATCTGGAGGCGACCGAACTGGTGCGGCAGCGCCGCCGGCATAATGGCGGTGAGCATCCTCGATAGCGCCGAGCGGCTGCGTTGCGATGGACGGGTGCGTGCGCCACGGACGGGTCCGGTTGGTCGCTTCGCTGCACTGCGAAATCAGAGTACAGCCGTGCTGCGCGCGCATATCCTTGTGGCTTGCACTCGGCCGGCGCCGGCGTTACCTGCGGTATTATCAGCAATCAGCCATCGAGCTGAACCAAGCGGCACAAGCGCCGCGGATTTCCATTGGGCGGAAGCGCGACCAGGACGCACAATGGAGACTGATATGTCACACACCGCTCGTCCCGCCCTGACCCGCAGCGTCGCCAAGGCGATCGCGCATGACCGCGACGAATTGCTGCCGCTGGCGCTGTTCTGCGGCAGCGGCCTGTTGATTTCGGTGATGCTGCTGATCGCCGAGAAGCTGATGTTCGCCGCCGGCTAGAACTCTACCGGCCGCCGCCGGTTTTGGCGGCGGCTTCGATAAGCCTGTATGACTCGCCGCCGCCGCCTGGCCGCGGAGGCGGCGTTTGTCAGCTCAGGCCGCCTGCAGGGTGGTGACAGCCGCCAGCGCCGATGCGATCGCCTTTTCGCGATGTTCCGGGCTGAATTTGATGCCGTCCGCCGCGATGATCTCCGGCGCGGTAATCCCGATGAACCCGAACACGAAGCGCAGATAGCTTTCCAGATGCTCGCCGACCGCCATCGGCGTGTCGGGGCCGTAGAAGCCGCCCCGCGATATTGCGATGATCACCCGCTTGCCGCCCGCCAGACCTTGTACGGCGCCGCCGCTGTAACTGAACGTCTTTCTGGCCACCAGGATGCGGTCGATCCAGGCCTTGAGCTGGGTCGGAATGGTGAAGTTGTACATCGGCGCCCCGATCACCACGATGTCGGCAGCCAGAAATTCCTCCAGCACGTGCTGTCCGGCGGCCAAATCGTCCTGCAGCTCGGGCGCAGCCGGCGCGCCCTGGGCGACGGCCAGATGCGCGCCGGACAGATGCGCGAGCGGGCTATCGTCGAGGTCGCGATAGGTGACCTCCAGCCCGGGGCTGGCCTCGCGCAGCCGGGCGACGATGGCGGCGGAGACCTGGCGGCTCACCGAATGCGGCCCGAGCACGCTGGAATCGATATGGAGCAGTTTCATCGGCGTCATCCTTGGTATAGGTTTGTAACTGACGCACTATGAGTGACTGAAAGAACCGCACAAGAAGGCACTATTTTGAAACTCGAGCACAGCGATCTGCCTGGGCACAGCGATGTAACCGCGTCGCCCGACGCGCTTCACAACGACTGCCGCGGCGTTGCCACGGTGCTGTCGCGGGTCGGCGACAAATGGAGCGTGCTGGTGATCATGATGCTGGGCGAGCGGCCGCGGCGCTTCAACGAACTGAAGCGGATGATCGGCGGCATCTCGCAACGGATGCTGACGCTGACCTTGCGCGGGCTGGAGCGCGACGGCCTGGTCACCCGCACGGTGTTTCCGACCGTGCCGCCGCGCGTCGACTACGAACTCACCGATCTGGGCCGCGGCCTCAGCACGACGGTCAAGGAGCTCGGCGAATGGGCCAAGCAGCATCTGCCCGATATCGAGGCGGCCCGGCAGAGCTTCGACCGCCGTTCGGCCGAGTAGTTCAGATCAGCGACACCAGCCCGCCGCCGTGCCGCTCCAGCCGGCCGGCAAGCTCCAATTCCAACAGCACGGTGCGCGCCACTGCCGGTGAGACGTTGGCGAGCCGCACCAGATCGTCGAGGCCGATCTGGCTCGGGCCGAGCAGAGCGGTGACGCGGGCGCGGTCGTCCCAGCCGGGCTCGTCGATCGCGGCGGGTTCGTCGGGCTCGCGGCTCGGCAATTCGATCGGCCGCTCCTGGATCGGTGCCACCGCGTTGACGATATCGGCGGCCTCGGTGATCAGCTGGGCGCCTTGCTTGATCAGGTCGTTGGTGCCGGCGGCGCGCGGATCGAGCGGCGAGCCCGGCACCGCGAACACTTCGCGGCCCTGTTCGGCGGCGATCCGGGCGGTGATCAGCGAGCCCGAGCGATACGCCGCCTCGATCACCGCGACGCCGAGCGCCACGCCGGAGATCAGCCGGTTGCGGCGCGGAAAATCCCGCGCCCGCGGCACGTGGCCGAGCGGCATTTCCGAAATTGCAGCCCCACCCTGGTCGAGGATCGCGGCCAGCAACTCATCGTGCTCAGGCGGATAGACCTTGTCGTGACCGCCGGCCAGCGCCGCCAGCGTGCCGCTGCCAAGACTGGCGCGATGCGCCGCCTGATCGATGCCGCGGGCCAGCCCCGAGGCGATCACGAAGCCGGCGTTGCCGAGCTCGCGGGCCAGTTGGCCTGCGAACTTCAACCCCGCGCCGGATGCGTTGCGGGAGCCGACGATGGCGATCATCGGCCGCATCAGGGCGTCCGCCGCGCCGCGGATGCCGAGCAGCGGCGGCGCGTCGTCGATCAGGGCGAGTCGTGGCGGATAGCCGATTTCGCCCGGCGCCACCAGGCTGACGCCCAGCCGCTTGCTGGCGGTGAGTTCGAGGTGGGCCTCATGCTCGCTGACGATGCGGCCGGGACGGGCGGCGCCGCCGCGCCGCGCCAGATCCGGCAGCCGCTCCAGCGCGGCGCGCGCCGAGCCGAAGTGATTGATCAGCGAACGAAAGGTGCGCGGCCCGACATTGTCGGAACGGATCAGCCGCAGCCAATCCAGCCGCTGCGCGTCGGTCAAGCGAGTCGTCTGGTTGTCGGCAGCGTCCACGGCAGGTCCCCCACCGGAAACATTGCGCAACTTTTAGCTGTATGCAATCTTCCGGGCAGACTTCACGATGCGTCAGTCCGGCGATGCCCCCGGGTTTCGAGTACCTATTTTGTGCTTATATGAGGGGGCATAAGGGTCGTTCCATGGTTACCGCCGCCCATAGTTTCGAACATATCTTCACCGCAGCGCCGTCGGTCGACTTTGCCGCGCTGCTTGTCGGCGACGATGTGAAGCGGCTTGAGAAGGCCGTTGATCAGTTCGAAATCGCCGCCGCTACATGGCGCGCGAACGCGATCTCGAGGCTCTCAAATCTGGAGCGGTTTCCGGTTGTCTCAGGACAAGCCGTTGGCGAACCATTAGCCCCCTCAGGAGTGGGGGCCCTCTCTGCAGCCATGAAAGCTGTGGAAGAAGGAATCGAAGCATTCAGCAAACCGCTGCACAGCAATTCAGGCGTCGCGCAGAAAATTGAACAGATTGCCAAGCTGTCGGCGAGCACCGGGAGGTTTGTGAGGAAATTATTGCGCAGAATTGAGAAGATCCGAGTGGCGCAACATGCCGCTCACGTCGATATCTATTACGGCCTACTGGCCTTGCATTCCGAGCTCGAACAAACAAAACCGACAGAGTCGTTTAGCGATCCAGAAAAACTAGGGGCATTTCTCCGCAGCCAACTTGCGTAGTGCCTATGCGCGTAAGGCCAACTGGAGCATTCCTGCGTTCGCTTAAGCGTCTCTCAAAATCGGATGCCGAAGATGCGACTTCGGCACTTGAGCGTTTCCTCGTGGACCCACAGCAGAAATCTCTCAACTTTGAGCGAGTGAAGAGCCGAAAAGGCTATTTTACCATCCGGGCAAACTACTCGATAAGGGTGCTGCTTCGGCAAGTCGCCCCGCAGGAATTCGAAATTGTTGCAGTGGGCAATCACGACTACATCTACGAACGCTATTTCTGAAGCCTGCTCGAACGGTCCTACGGCTCCTACTTCTTCTCGCCGATCTTGCCTTCCGTCCCCGCCATCAGCCGCTTGATATTGTCGCGGTGCATCCAGAACAACAGCAGAGTCAAGATCGCGAACAGCGACGCCATTTGCAGGTGGCCGAACCACCACAGGAAAATCGGGGTGATGAAGGCGGCGACCAGCGCCGACAGCGATGAGTAGCGCGCGGTGAAGGCGGTGGCGAGCCACAGCACGCAGAACACGATCGCGCCGGGCCAGAACAGCCCGAGCAGCACGCCGATATAGACCGCGACGCCTTTGCCGCCCTTGAATTTCAGCCACACCGGAAACAGGTGGCCGAGGAAGGCGCCGAGCGCGGCCAGCATCGCCGCCTCCGGACCGCCGAACGCGCCGGCGATCAGCACCGCGACGGTGCCTTTCAAGGCGTCGCCGAGCAGGGTGGCGGCGGCGAGGCCCTTGCGGCCGGTGCGCAGCACGTTGGTGGCGCCGATATTGCCGGAGCCGATCGAACGCAGATCCTGGGTGCCGGCGAGCCGGGTGAGGATCAGCCCGAACGGGATCGAGCCGAGCAGGTAGCCGATCAGCAGCGCGGCGATGTCAATCAGGATCATCGGTGTTCACCTTTGGGTGTGCGGCGCGCTCAGACGTGTTCGTACACGGTGCGGCCGGCGACGATGGTGCGGGCGACGCGTCCGGTGAATTTGGCCGCGTCGAACGGGGTGTTCTTGCACTTCGATTTCAGTTCGTTGGGATCGACCACCCAGGGCACGTCGGCGTCGATCACGATGATGTCGGCGGGGCTACCGGCGCGCAGCGTGCCGCCGGGCAGGCCGAGCAATTCCGCAGGCTTGGTCGACATCGCCCGGATCAGCGTCAGGTAATCCAGTTCGCCGGCGTGGATCAGCCGCAGGCCCGCGGGCAGCATGGTCTCGAGGCCGATGGCGCCGGCGGCGGCCTCGGCGAACGGCAGCCGCTTCACCTCGACGTCCTGCGGATTGTGGTCGGACATGATGACGTCGATAAGACCCGACGCGACCGCGGCGACCAGCGCCCGGCGGTCGTCCTCGCTGCGCAGCGGCGGCGACAGTTTCAGGAACGAGCGATAGGGGCCGATGTCGTTTTCGTTCAGCGTCAGATGGTTGATCGAGACCGAGGCGGTGACCCTGAGCCCGGCGTCGCGTGCGCGGCGCAGGATGTCGATGGATTCCACGCAAGTGATCGAGGCGGCGTGGTAGCGGCCGCCGGTCAAGGCGACGAGGCGCATGTCGCGCTCCAGCACCACCGCTTCGGCGATGTTAGGCACCCCGATCAGCCCGAGCCGCGAGGCGAGTTCGCCCTCGTTCATCACGCCTTCGCCGACCAGATTGGGGTCTTCGGTGTGATGCACGATCAGCGCGTCGAAGTCGCGCGCATAGGTCAGCGCGCGGCGCATCACCTGGGCGTCCATCACGCTTCTGACGCCATCGGTGAAGGCGACTGCGCCGGCGGCTTTCAGCAGCCCGATCTCGGTCATCTCGTGGCCGGCAAGATCCTTGGTCAGCGCCGCCATCGGATGGATGTTGACGATCGCGGTATCGCGGGCGCGCCGCAGCACGAAGTCCACGGTGGCGGAATTGTCGATCGCCGGCGAGGTGTCGGGCTGGCAGATGATGGTGGTGATGCCGCCGGCGGCGGCGGCCTGGCTCGCCGAGGCGAAGGTCTCGCGGTGGCCGGCGCCGGGCTCGCCGACGAAGGCGCGCATGTCGATCAGGCCGGGCGCCACGATCTTGCCGGCGCAATTGATGATGTCGGTGCCTTCCGGCACGCCGGCGGCGCCGATGCCGCGGCGCGCCTCGCGAATGGTGCCGTCGGCGATCAGCACGTCGCCGATGCCGTCGTGGTCGCGCGAGGGATCGATCAGGCGGGCGTTGGCGAGCAGGATCGGGCGGCGGTCTGTCAGCATGTCATTACGCATTGGGCAAATTGCGCGCGAGCGCTTCCAGCACGGCCATGCGGACCGCTACGCCCATCTCGACTTGTTCGCGGATCAGGGATTGCGCGCCGTCGGCGACGATGGAGTCGATCTCCACGCCGCGGTTCATCGGCCCCGGATGCATCACCAGCGCGTCCGGCTTGGCGTAGCCGAGCTTCTTCTGGTCGAGGCCGAAATATTGGAAATATTCCTGCGAGGAGGGCACGAACGAGCCGTTCATGCGCTCGCGCTGCAATCGCAACATCATCACGATGTCGGCGCCGTTGAGGCCCTCGCGCATGTCGCGCGCCACCTCGACGCCCATCCGCTCGATGCCGGGCGGCAGCAGCGTCGACGGCGCCACCACGCGGACCCGGGCGCCCATGAGATTCAGCAGCAGGATGTTGGAGCGGGCGACGCGCGAATGCATCACGTCGCCGCAAATCGCGATGGTCAGGCCTTCCAGCCGGCCCTTGTTGCGGCGGATGGTCAGCGCGTCGAGCAGCGCCTGCGTCGGATGTTCGTGGGCGCCATCGCCGGCGTTGACCACCGATCCGTCGACCTTGCGCGCCAACAGTTCCACCGCGCCCGAGGCGTGATGCCGCACCACCAACAGGTCGGGGTGCATCGCGTTCAGCGTCACCGCGGTGTCGACCAAAGTCTCGCCCTTGCGCATCGAGGACGACGCCACCGACATGTTCATGACGTCGGCGCCGAGCCGTTTACCGGCGATCTCGAACGAGGACTGCGTCCGGGTCGAGGCCTCGAAGAACAGATTGACCTGGGTGCGGCCGCGCAAACTGGTGCGCTTTTTGTCGATCTGGCGGTTCAGCTCGACATATTCTTCGGAAAGGTCGAGCAGGCCGGTGATATCGGCGGCGGAAAGTCCCTCGATGCCCAGCAGATGCCGGTGCGCAAGGACGAAGCTGGATTTCGGTGCAGGGGTCATTAAAGCGAGAGCTATAGGCAGAGACCCCAGAGGGGGCAAGCGCGATTTGCGCGGCTTCGAGTTTTCCCCCGGTCAGTCAGGCATCGGGATTTTGAGCCGGCCGAGCGCAATTGATGGAAAGGCGTGTCGTGAGCAAATTGACGCGGATTGGAGTGGGACTGCTTGCAGCCATCGCCGCGGTTCCGGCGGTGGCGCAGCCGCTGCCGGGCGACTTCGTCTTCTTGCGCGAGGTCGATCCCAGCATTCAGCAGGACATCCGCTATGCCGGGGCGAACAATTTCATGGGCCGGCGGATCGAGGGCTATGACGGCGCCGAATGCATCGTCAAGCGCGCGGTTGGTTTGGCGTTGCGCGAGGTGCAGCGTGGTCTGCGGGCGCAAAATCTGTCGCTGAAAATGCTGGACTGCTACCGCCCGGCGCGAGCCTCGCGCGACATGGTGGCGTGGGCGCAGGACGGCCGCGAGACAGCCGCCGAGCGTCGCTACAATCCGGGCTTCTCCAAGCAGGAGTTGTTTCGGCTGGGCTACATCGCCGAGCGTTCCGGGCACTCCACCGGCGCCGCGGTCGATCTGACGCTGGTCGATCTTGCCGCACCGCGCGGGCCGGCGTTCGATCCCGGCAAAGCCTATGCGGATTGCACCGCGCCGGCGGCGCTACGCGCGCCGGAAGCCAGCGTCGACATGGGCACCGGCTATGATTGCTCCGATGCCAAGGCGCACACCGCGTCGCGCGCGATCTCGCCGCAGCAACGCCGTTGGCGCGAGACCCTGAACGCGGCGATGTCGCGACAGGGCTTCGTCAACTACGCCAAGGAATGGTGGCATTTTTCGCGGCCCGGGATGAGCGGACTTTCGGCGTATGATTTTCCGGTGCCGCGGCATCGCGGGGACTAGACGGCCGCGCCGGGAGCGTGACAGATCAGCTTCGCTACCAATAAGAAACGCCAGGCAGGAAATGATGGCCATGACCAGCTTCGCCACCCATGACGTCTACAATCAGTCACCGCCGTTCGAGGACGTCGATCTCTACGCGCTCGACCGGCCGCTTGCCGATGCCGTGGCGGCAAATGGTGGGGCATCGGCTACTGCGGAGTTGTCGGAGTTCGGTCGCGAATGGGGCTCGGCCGAGATGGCGGCGCGCGGCCGGCTCGCCAACGAGAACACGCCGAAGCTGAAAAGCTTCGACGCCCGCGGCGTGCGGCGCGACGAGGTCGAGTTTCATCCGGCCTATCACGAGGTGATGGCGGCCAGCATGCGCGCCGGCCTGCACAACTCGACCTGGACGGCCGAGGGCAAGCCCGCCGGCGGCGCCTCCGAAGTGATCCGCGCGGCGAAGTTCTACATGGCGGCGCCGGTGGAGTCCGGGCATCTGTGCCCGATCACCATGACCCGCGCCGCGGTCGGCGCGCTCGCCGCGCAGCCCGATCTGCTGCAGCAGCTGATGCCGGTGCTCGCGACGCGTAGTTACGATGCGAGCTTCAAGCCGTGGCACGAGAAGCGCGGCATGACGCTCGGCATGGGGATGACCGAGAAGCAGGGCGGCACCGACGTGCGCTCCAACTCGACGCGCGCCGAGCGCGACGGCGACGCCTATCGGCTGGTCGGCCACAAATGGTTCATGTCGGCGCCGATGAGCGACGCCTTCCTGGTGCTGGCGCAGGCCGAGGGCGGATTGACCTGCTTCTTCACACCGCGCTTTACGCCCGACGGTTCGGTCAACGCGCTGCATTTCCAGCGGCTGAAGGACAAGCTCGGCAATCGTTCCAACGCCTCCTCCGAGGTCGAGTTCACCGGCGCTTACGCGCAGCGCGTCGGCGGCGAGGGCCGCGGCATCCGCACCATCATCGAGATGGTGCAGTTGACCCGGCAGGACTGCGCGATCTCGTCGGTCGGCTTCATGCGCGCCGGCTTGGCGCAGGCGCTGCATCACGCGCGGCATCGCAGCGTATTCCAGAAGCGGCTCGCCGATCAGCCGCTGATGCAGGCGGTGCTCGCCGACATGGCGCTGCAGGTCGAGGCCTCGGTGGCGCTGGTGATGCGGCTGTGCGCCGCGTTCGATCGCGCCGGCAGCGACGAGGTCGCCGCGGCCTGGATGCGGCTGCTGACGCCGGCGATCAAATACTGGATCTGCAAGAGCGCGCCGCCGTTCATTTATGAGGCGATGGAGTGCCTCGGCGGCAACGGCTACGTCGAGGAGGGTGTCTTGGCGCGGCTCTACCGCGAGGCGCCGGTCAACGCGATCTGGGAAGGCTCCGGCAATGTGATGTGCCTCGACGTGCTGCGCGCATTGTCGCGGGAGCCGGATCTCGCCGCCGTCGTGCTGCAGAATCTGGTGGAGGAAACCCGCGGCCTTTCGGGCGCGCAGCAGGCGGCCGCCTTCATCGCAAAGACTTTCCAGCGCCCGGACGGCGAACGCGTCGCAAGATTGTCGGTGGAGATGCTGGCGAAGCTCGCCGCCGCTGCCGCCTTGAACGGCGTGAACCCCGCGCACGCCGAGCTTTTTGCTGCGACGCGGCTATCGCCGTCGCACGGCGCCATGTACGGCGCGGTCGATTTGGACGCCGCGCAGGCGCGCCGGCTGTTGGAGCGGGCGTTGCCGGTCGCGTAGGCGGCGTCGGGTCGCAGCGGCGGAACGAAACGCGCGGTGAGCGATTGGTGCTGCGCCTGACTGACGGGCCCTTCCGACATTGGAGAATTCGAGGCTACTTCCCCAGGGAACAATCGTGGCTGTGGCCGACGGCGAGAAGTTCAATCTGTTTCAAAACACCGGCGACGAGGCCAATCCGGCGCTGACCGCGCTGCCGGAGACCGACGTCGAAAGCGCAAACAAGGGATCAGGCTCGAACCATCAGAATAGCTCGTCCAACCCGGACCAGAGCCAGGCCGCCGAGGACGGCTTTGCCGGCGGCATCGCCGATCTGCTCAATAAGCGGGTGCTGGACGGCAAGATCGCCGATCTGGTGATCATCGCCGCACCTCGCACGCTCGGCGAATTGCGCAAGAGCTATCACAAGAAGCTGTCCGAGGTGCTGCGCGGCGAGATCTCCAAGGACCTCACCGGCCATCCGCTGCAGGACATCGAAAAGACCATCGCGGCGGCGTAACTCACGCCACCAGCGCGATGAACAGGGGCATGGTGAACACCGCGAGGCTGGTCTGCAGGGTGAGTATCTGCGCCAGCAGCGGTGCGTCACCGCCCATCTGCCGCGCCAGCACGTAGCCGTTCGAGGCGCTCGGCACCGAGGCGCAGCACGCCACCACCGCGAGGTTGGTGCCGGACAGGCCGAACGCGAGCCCGAAACCGATCGCGATCAACGGCATCACCGCCAGTTTCAGCGCCACCGTAATCAGCGCCGCCGGCTGCGGCCGGCGCAGCCCGTCGAGCTGCAATCCGGCGCCCACCACCAACAGCCCCAGCGCCAGCGAGCAGCGCCCGAGCGCGTCGGCGAACTCATGCAGCGGCCGCGGGATCGGAAGGCCCACGAGATTGATCGCGAGCCCGAGCACGCACGCCCAGATCAACGGATTGCGCGCGATGGTCAACAGGATGGTCGGCCACGGCAGCCGCATCGGCGCGGCGTAATGCGCCAGCACGCCGACGCTGAACACGTTGAGCAGCGGGATCATCGCCACCATCGCCACCGAGGCCAGCGTGATGCCGACGTCGTCATAGAGATTGCCGGCGACCGAGAGCGCGACGAAGGTCTGCCATCTGGTCGCGCCTTGAAACACCGAGGAGAACGCTGGCCCGTCGACGCCAAGCCGCGACGCCAGCAATGGCCGCAGCAAGAGGCATAGCGTCGACATCGCGACCACCGCCAGCAACAGCGCGCCGCCGACGCCGGCGACCGGCACCGCCGAGAGGTTAGCCCGCGACAGCGTATCGATCAGCAGCGCGGGAAACAGCACGTAGTAGACCAGCTGCTCGATGCCGCTCCACGGCTTGTCCTCGGTGAGCAGCACCCGCCGCAGCACATGGCCGAGCACGATCAACAGGAAGACAGGCATCAGCGCGCCGAACACCGTCAGCATGGTCAGGTCCGAACGGCTGCGTTGAGCACGGTGAGCCGATCGAGCGCGCCCTGCAGGATGAAGATCGCGGCGTGCTCGTCGATCACCTTCGCGCGCTTGGCGCGGCTGACGTCGTTGGCGATCAATTCCCGCTCCACCGCCGCGGTCGAGAGCCGTTCGTCCCACAGCCCGATCGGCAAGTCGGTGAGTCGGGCGAAATTGCGCGCGAAGGCGCGGGTCGATTGCGCGCGCGGGCCTTCGCTGCCGTCCATGTTGATCGGCAGGCCGAGCACGAAGCCGACCGCGTTGCGCTGCCCGGCGAGCAGCAACAGTCGCGCGGCATTGGCCTTGAACGCAGTGTGGATGATGGTCTCGACGCCGGTGGCGAGCCGGCGATCGGGGTCGGACACCGCAACCCCGATGGTCTTGGTGCCGAGGTCGAGGCCGATCAGCGCGCCGCGGAGGGGCCACAGCGTGGCGGCTTCGATCAGGGGGAGAATGGGAGCGGGCATCGCTTCGCATAGCAGCCCGGGGCCGGGGCGGAAAGCTGATCCCGCAATGGCATCGCGCCGTCGGTCCCGACGTCGCTTTCTTGTAAAACGGCGCGGCAATGACGCCGGGCAGCCAGCGCCCGGTCATCGACGGGTTGGCGGTAAACTTGATGGGCCGCGGTCCCTAACTGAGGGGCAGAGGTGCTATAGCACCTCCCAAGATTCGTCCGCAGGCCGCCATCTTTCGAACGATATCACGTGTCATTTGGATAACAGTTGATATTTCGGCTGCATCCGCCTCAGGATGCCGATCGATGGAAGGAAACCTCATGACCGAACCCACCTCCACGACAATCCGGACGGCTTCCGGCAAGCCCCCGGTCGAGGCCGACGCCACCGCAGGTTTCTGGCGCAAAGGGCCGAGCGATACGCTGCCGCCGCCGGACATGGTGGGGCCGTACATGCGCAACCGTCCCGTGCCGGCGGAGCCGGTGGAGGGCCGCAAGGCCTGGATCATCGGCAGCGGCATCGCCGGGCTGTCGGCTGCGTTCTACTTGATGCGTGACGGCGGCATGAAAGCCGAGGACATCACCATCCTCGACACAATGCAGATCGCCGGCGGCTCGCTCGACGGCGCAGGCAATGCCGACGAGGGCTACATCATCCGCGGCGGCCGCGAGATGAACTTCAACTACGACAATTTCTGGGACGTGTTTCAGGACGTTCCGGCGCTGGAATTGCCCGCGGGCTTTAGCGTTCTCGACGAATACCGGCTGGTCAACGACAACGATCCGAACTGGTCGAAGGCGCGGCTGATGCACAAGCAGGGCCAGATCCGCGATTTCTCGACGCTGGGCCTGAGCAAGCTGCACCAGTGGGAAATCGTCAAGCTGTTGCTCAAGCGCAAGGAAGACCTCGACGACATCACCATCGAGCAATATTTCAGCGAGAGCTTTCTTGAGACCAATTTCTGGTATCTGTGGCGCTCGATGTTCGCCTTCGAAAACTGGCAGAGCCTGCTGGAAATGAAGCTCTACATGCATCGCTTCCTCGATGCGATCGACGGCCTGACCGATCTGTCGGCCTTGGTGTTTCCGAAATACAATCAGTACGACAGCTTCGTGGTGCCGCTGACCCGCATGCTGAAAGAGAAGGGCGTCAAGGTGCAGTTCGGCACCCGCGCCTACGATCTCGCCATGGTCGAGGAGGGCGGCCGTCGCACCGTGACGGCGATCCGCTGCAAGCAGGACGGCAAGGACGACAGCATCGCCGTCGGCCCGAAAGATGTCGTGTTCGCGCTGACCGGCTCGATGACCGAAGGAACGGCCTATGGCGACATCGACACCGCCCCCGTACTGGCCCGCGGCAATGCCGATCCCGGCGAGGACAGCGACTGGATGCTGTGGAAGAATCTCGCCAAGAAATCGCCGGTGTTCGGCAAGCCGGAAAAATTCTACGGCAATGTGGCCGGTTCGATGTGGGAATCGGCGACGCTGACCTGCAAGCCGTCGCCCTTGGTCGACAAGCTGAAAGAACTCTCAGTCAATGATCCCGCGTCCGGCAAGACCGTCACCGGCGGCATCATCACCTTCACCGATTCGAACTGGGTGCTGAGCTTCACCTGCAACCGCCAGCCGCATTTTCCGACCCAGCCCAAGGATGTGCTGGTGCTGTGGGTCTATGCGCTGCTGATGGACAAGGATGGCAACTACGTCAAGAAGCCGATGCCCGCTTGCACAGGGCGCGAGATTTTGGCGGAGCTCTGCTATCACCTCGGCATCGTCGACCAGCTCGACGCGGTTGCGGCCAACACCAAGGTTCGCCTGGCGTTGATGCCCTATATCACCGCGCAGTTCATGCCGCGGGCTGCCGGCGATCGCCCCCGCGTCGTGCCCGAGGGCTGCACCAATCTGGCATTGCTGGGGCAGTTCGTCGAGACCAGCAACGACATCATCTTTACCATGGAGGCCTCGGTGCGCACCGCGCGGATCGGCGTCTATACCTTGCTCGGTCTGCCCAAGCAGGTTGCCGATATCAGCCCGACGCAATACGACATCCGCAACCTGATGAAGGGCGCGCGGGCGTTGAACAACAACGAGCCGTTCCCCGGCGAACGGTTGTTGCATCGGCTGCTCGACAACACCTACTACGCCCACATTCTTCCGCCGCTTCCCGAGCAGGACGACAGCTTGCGCGAGCGGGCCGAAGCCGAATTGTCTGCGTTGCTCGGCAAGGGAAGCCAGGCGCTCGGCGCGGTGTATGGCTGGCTCGACCGATTGCGGGATGGCAGCAGGGACACATCGAAATAACCAAGCAGCGGAAGCAGGCGGCGCGCGCCGCTTGCTTCCGCTCGGGACTTTTCACTGGGACACACCATGCGCAAGACGCGGGAACAGAGCCGGCTTGAAACCCGGGAACGGCTGATCTCCTCGGCCCACGCGGCGATCAGGCGGGAGGGCATCGGCGGCTTGTCGCTGCGCCGGCTGTGCGACGAGGCCGGGTATTCGCAAGGCGCGTTCTACTCGAACTTCGCCAGTCGCGACGATCTGCTGCTGGCGTTGATGGAGCGCCATGTGCTCGCCGAAGTGGAAACGCTGCGGCGGCTCGTCGAGGACACCCACGGCAAGGTGCTGGACGACGTGCTGGAAACGGTGGCGGCGCGCCTTGCCGATCTCGCCAAGGAAACCGAATGGTCGCTGCTGGCGATCGAACTGCAGCTGCATGCGCAGCGCGATGCGCATTTCGCCGACGCCTACAACGCGGCAAAGATCGCCTATCACGCCGAATTCGCCCTGCTGGTCGACGAGATCCTGCGACGCCATCATCTGACGCCGGCCCTGCCGCCGCTGCAGATCGCGATCGGCCTCTACGCGCTGTGGTCGGGGCTCGCCGTTCAGGGCACCGTCCCCGGCGCCGGACCGCGAGACGAAATCTTTCTTGCCTTTCTGCGCGCCATCATCGGCGGATCGCCGTCGCAGCGTTGACGCGGGCGACATCGTTCGCGACGGGAGCGCCGGTGGCCTCGACCATTCCGGCGCAACGGGTTTGAGAATGGCAGGGGAATCTGGCTATTGTCGGCCAGCCGATTCCGTTTCGCAACGCCCTCAAGGACGCGCCATGGATGCCCTGACGCTGTTCGGATTAGTCGCGGTGACCGCGATGCTGGTCTGCTATGCGATGGAAGAGCGCAGCCACTGGTACGTGCTGGGCTTCGCGGTCGCCTGCGGGTTGGGCTCGATCTACGGCTTCCTGCAAGGCGCCTGGCCGTTCGGGCTGGTCGAGGCGATCTGGGCCGGAGTGGCGTTGCGGCGCTGGATGCTGAAGCCGCGGGTCTTGCAGGCCGATCGCGGATAGCCGGCCGGGCTCGCGCCGTGTTAGGCTGGTTCCGGCCCCGGCAACGACGCCCGCGCCTCTCTCCCAGCCGACTCCCTCAGCAAGCGAGCAGACCTGCATGTGGCCGAACCGTCGACTTCTCGAGCTTCTCAACATCGAACTGCCGATCGTGCAGGCGCCGATGGCCGGCGCGCAGGACGCCGACATCATGATCGGCGCGGCCAGTGTCGGCGCGTTGCCGTCGCTGCCCTGCGCGATGCTGTCGGTGGAGAAGATCCGCGAGCAGGTCGGCGTGGTGCGGCAGCGGCTGAACACGCCGATCAATCTGAATTTCTTCTGCCACACCGCGGTCGATGCCGATCCGCAGCGCGAGGCCGGCTGGAAGCAGCGGCTCGCCGCCTATTACCATGAATACGGCGTCGATCCGGCGGCGCCGCTCGCCGCCGCCAACCGCGCGCCGTTCGATGCGGCGATGTGCGCGCTGGTCGAGGAGCTGAGGCCCGAAGTGGTCAGCTTCCATTTCGGGCTGCCCGCGCCAGCATTGCTCGACCGCGTCAAGGCGACCGGCGCCAAGGTGATCGCCTCGGCGACCATCGTGCGCGAGGCGATCTGGCTCGAGGAGCGCGGCGTCGACGCGATCATCGCGCAAGGCGCCGAGGCCGGTGGCCATCGCGGCATGTTTCTGACGCAGTCGATCGCCGAACAGCCGGGACTGTTCGCGCTGTTGCCGCAGCTGGTCGACGCGGTGCATGTTCCAGTGATTGCCGCCGGCGGCATCGCCGATGGCCGCGGGATTGCCGCAGCCTTTGCGTTGGGGGCCGCGGGGGTGCAGATCGGCACCGCTTTTCTGCGCTGCCCGGAATCCAAATTGAGCGCCTTGGCGCGTGCCGCGCTCGGGCGGGCCGGCGACGATTCGACCGTGATCACCAATGTGATGACCGGGCGGCCGGCCCGCGGCATCGTCAATCGGCTGATGCGCGAGATCGGGCCGGTTTCGCCGGATGCGCCATCGTTCCCGCATGCCGCCACCGCCTTGGCGCCGTTGAAGGCGGCCGCGGAACAACAGGGCAAAGTCGACTTCACCAATCTATGGGCCGGGCAGGCGGCGCGGCTCGGCCACGATTTGCCGGCGGCGGAACTGACGCGGGCGCTGGCCGGCGCAGCCTTACTGCGGCTCAGCCAACTCGCCGGGCATGCCTCCCCGGTTGCGGCGCAAAACCCGGCTCTGCTATAGGGCGGGCTGCAATCTTGCGGGAAGGCCTTATATAATGTCCGTCGACGCCACCACCGTCCGCCGTATCGCGCATCTGGCGCGCATCGCCGTGACCGATGCCGAGGTCCCGCATCTGCAGGGCGAGCTCAATGCGATGCTGGCCTTCGTCGAGCAGCTGAGCGAGGTGGATGTTGACGACGTCGAGCCGATGACCTCGGTGACGCCGATGCAGATGAAGAAGCGCGCCGACGTGGTCAACGACGGCGAGATCGCCGATCAGGTGGTCGCCAACGCGCCCGCGACTGAGGATCATTTCTTTCTGGTGCCGAAGGTCGTCGAATAGCCGCGACGAGACGGGAAATCCGATGTGCCTGCTCTGCAACGATGAATCGGCCTATCTGGCTTACATGAACTACCTCGACGCGATGCAGCGCCAGGGCGAAACCGCCGATCCCGAAAAGGCGATGGGCGCGGTGCTCGACCAGCTCGAGAAGGTCGCCGCGGCAAAGCCGGTCGCGCCGGAAGACGACAAGACGCTGTCGCCATTCTTCTGCAGCCCGGTCAATAAATAACGCGTCCCGTTGCCGCACCAATTGACGGGCTGTGGCCGCAGCGCGCGTCTTACGCCTTCTTCAGCTTGCGGACGCGGCGCAGGTCGGCGTTGATCTGGGTCTGCCAGCCGGCGCCGAGCGCGCGATAGGCCTCCAGCACATCCACATCGAGCCGCAGCGTCACCGAGCTTTTCGGCTTGTCGCCGAGCGGTGGCCGTCCGCGGCGGATCACCTTGTCGCCGTCGCGGAACACCGCGCGATCCAGCATGGCGTCGGTCAATTCCGGTCCGTCGTCCGGATCGACCCATGGCCTACGTTTGCCTGAAATGATCGAGGAGCTTTTTTTCCTCTCGGGCATGACAGTACCTCATCGAAATGACGTGGCGGTTTTCGCCGCGTTGGGTCCAGACCATCATCACCATGCGGCGATCGAGCCATCCGACGGTGATTTCGCGGGTCTCGCCGTGGCCGATCTGATCACTGGTGAAGGTTGCGGTCTTGCCGGCGAACACCTTGGCCGCATCGGTGGCGAAGTCGATGCCGCGTTCCTTCAGGGTGATCTTGCGTTTGGCCGGATCGAAGGTGATCGCCATCGTCTATATATGTAGTTACAGAAATCGGTGCGGTCAACACATATGTCACTACAGAAACATCGCCGGCACAATTGCTTCATTTTCGACGGGCGCTGTGCTAGCCAGCCGGCTTGGCCGATACCCGGTTGGTTCACCGCGCTCGCGGGTCTCGTTCCAATGAAATCAATCACCTAGGTTGTATCCTTGCAATGACCGACCTGACATCGCTGACGCTCGCCGAGGCCCGTGACGGGCTCGTGGCCAAATCCTTCAGCTCGCTGCAATTGACCGACGCCCATCTCGCGGCGATCGAAGCCGCGCGGGTGCTGAACGCCTATGTGCTGGAAACGCCCGAGCAGGCGCGCAACATGGCGAAGGCGGCCGACGATCGGATCGCCAAAGGCGAGGCGGGGCCGCTGGAAGGCCTGCCGCTCGGCATCAAGGATCTGTTCGCGACCAAGGGCGTGCGAACCACCGCGTGTTCAAAAATCCTCGACGGCTTCACGCCGCCGTACGAGTCGACGGTGACCTCGCAGCTGTGGCGCGACGGCGCGGTGCTGCTCGGCAAGTTGAACAACGACGAATTCGCGATGGGCTCCTCGAACGAGACCTCGTGCTTCGGCCCGGTGGTCAATCCGTGGCGGCGCGACGGCTCGGATACCAAGCTGGTGCCCGGCGGCTCGTCGGGCGGTTCGGCCTCGGCGGTCGCCGCCGGCCTTTGCCTTGGCGCCACCGCGACCGACACCGGCGGCTCGATCCGGCAGCCCGCGGCGTTCACCGGCACCGTCGGCATCAAGCCGACCTATGGCCGCTGCTCGCGCTGGGGCATCGTCGCGTTCGCGTCCTCGCTCGACCAGGCCGGCCCGATCGCCCGCACCGTGCGCGACAGCGCGATCCTGTTGCGCTCGATGGCCGGCCACGATCCGAAGGACACCACGTCGGTGGACCGCGCGGTGCCGGACTACGAGAGCGCCGTTGGCCGCTCGGTCAAGGGCATGAAGATCGGCATTCCGAAGGAGTACCGCATCGACGGCATGCCGGCGGAGATCGAGGCGCTGTGGAAGCAGGGCGCGGACTGGCTGAAAGCCGCCGGCGCGGAACTGGTCGAAGTGTCGCTGCCGCACACCAAATACGCGCTGCCGGCCTATTATATCGTAGCCCCCGCGGAAGCCTCGTCGAATCTCGCGCGCTATGACGGCGTGCGCTACGGCGCCCGGGTCAACGGTCGCAACATCACCGAGATGTATGAGAACACCCGGGCGCAGGGCTTCGGCGCCGAGGTCCGCCGTCGCATCATGATCGGCACCTATGTGCTGTCGGCCGGCTATTACGACGCCTACTATCTTCGCGCGCAGAAGGTGCGCACGCTGATCAAGCGCGATTTCGAAGATTGTTTCGCGCAGGGCGTCTCGGCGATCCTGACCCCGGCGACGCCGTCGGCGGCGTTCGGCATCGGCGAAAAGGGTGGTGCCGATCCGGTAGAAATGTACCTCAACGACATCTTCACGGTGACGGTGAATATGGCCGGGCTGCCCGGCATTGCGGTTCCCGCCGGCAAGGATGCGCAGGGCCTGCCGCTTGGGCTGCAGTTGATTGGACGGCCATTCGACGAGGAAACGCTGTTTTCCCTCGGCGAGGTGATCGAGCAGGCGGCGGGCCGTTTCACCGCGGCAAAATGGTGGATTTGACCCCCGGGCATGGTTCTTGCGTTGCTTTTGACAATATGGTTGGTCATGCTTTCTCGATGAGAATGGGCCGCGGATGAGCGCTGACGAAGGACTGCCAGCTTCCGAACAGGTCGATCAGATCCTGGGGTCGTCGAAGCTCGTCTCGGCGATCGAGAACGACAAATACAAACATCTGCTGGACGCGGCCCCTGTGGCGGTCGCGGTGTCGCGCGGCTCCGGCGACGAGCAGCGCATGGTTTACGCCAACCGGGCGTTCGAGCAGCTGTTGTCGCTGCCGCATGCCGAGGTCGAGGGGCAAGTCTGGGCGTTTCTCGACGGCTTCCGCGACGAGGACAATCCGAACCGGACGCTGGGCCAGGCGATTCGCGACAGCGAGGATTTCATCGGCGTGTTTCGCCCGGTCACGCCGGCCGAACGTTTGGTGATCGTGCAGGCCTACGCCTCGGTGATCGAGAGCGACGACGGCGTGGAGAATTTCCGCATCGCCGCTTTGGTCGACGTCGCCGGCCGCGAGCGGGCGCAGATCGAGCAATTCGAAAACCAGATCCGCGATCGCGACATGCTGATGCGCGAATTGCAGCACCGGGTGAAGAACAATCTGCAGCTGATCACCGCGCTGGTGCGGCTCGAAGCCCGCTCGGCCGCGGAAGGCGAATCGGTGGCGCTGGCGCGGCTGGCGAGCCGGATCGATTCTCTGACTGTGCTGTACCGCATCCTGTCGGCGGAAAATGCCGTCGGCGACATCGATCTCGGCCAGTATCTGTCCGATATCGCCGACGCGGTGATGCAGGCCAACGCCATGCCCGGGATCGAGATCAACGTGCAGGCCGGCTATTGCCCGCTGTCGATCAACATCGCGATGCCGGCCGGCTTGCTGGTCAACGAGATGCTGACCAACGCGCTGAAATACGCCTTCGTCGGCCGCAGCGGCGGCAAGATCAAGCTGATCTGTACGTTGGAAGCAGGACGCGTCACCGTCATCGTCGCCGATGACGGCGTCGGGCTCGGCGACAACGTCGCGTGGCCGTCGCCGCGCAAGCTCGGCGCGCTGATCCTGCAGACGCTGAAGGAGAACGCCAAGAACGTCAGCTTCCGCGCCGAAAGCATCCGCGGCCAGGGCACGTTCTTCACCTTCGGCTTCGACCTCGGCGCCGCGCCGGCGCCGAATTGAGCGGCTCGGCCTTGCTCAGGCCTTGTTGCGGGCGCCGATCAGCGCGGCACAACGCTTCATTAAGGTGAACTGAACCTTTCGCCCGCACAGTCCTGGCTTCGCTAGGCTGCAGCGCGGCCGAACCCACATGCGGCGCTTCGCCTGAAGCCACGCCCGGATAGGAACGCGCGAGCGTTGGATCCTCGATGAATTGGCTGCGTTCCGTTTTCATACTGACGGCGACCTGCGCGGCGCTCGCCGGCTGCGCGTCGGTGCACAATCTTCCGGTGAACGTGCCGCTCGGCGCCGGCGCTGCGGAGAATACGCCGGTCTCGTTCGAGGCCGGCAAAGAGAGCGACGATGTCGTGGTGGGGCTGTCGTTCTCCGGCGGCGGTACCCGCGCCGCAGCGTTTTCGTTCGGCGTGTTGCAGGAGATGGACCGCAGTCCGGTGCGCGGCGCCAGCGGCTCGATGTTGGATCGAATCGATTTCGTTTCCGGAGTGTCCGGCGGCTCGGTCACGGCGGCTTATTTCGGCCTGAAGAAGCGCGCCGCGCTGGACGATTTCCGCGAGCGCTTCCTGTTGCGCAACGCCGAGGAGGGGCTGCAAACCTCGCTGACGCTCGACACCATCGGCCGCGCCTTCTCCGGCGGCGTCAACGATTCGCTCGGCTTCACCAAATGGCTCGACGCCAACCTGTTTGACGGCGCCACCTTCGCCCGGTTCCGCGAGTCCCGCCCGCAGATCTGGATCAACGCATCGGACATCTACAATCGGGTGCCGTTCGTGTTCGGCTCGGTGGCATTCACCGCGATCTGCAGCGACCTGTCGCGCTATCCGATATCGAGCGCGGTGGCGGCCTCGGCCGCGGTGCCGATCGCCTTCGCGCCCGCCGTGGTGCAGGCGTTTCCCGGCACCTGCAACGATCCGCTGCCGCCGTGGATCCTGCGCGCCGCCGCCGATCGCGACGCGGCGCCGATGCTCGGCTCGTTCGCCAAGGCGATCGTGCGCTATCGCGAGGGCCAGGTGCCGTTCATCAAGTTGCTCGACGGCGGGCTGGTGGACAATTACGGCATCTCCGGCTTCACCATCGAGCGGCAGTCGTCGACGACGCCCTACGGGCCGCTGACCCCGCAACAGGCGGTCAGGCTGCGGCGCGGCATGTTCCTGGTGGTCGATGCCAAAGCCGGCATCGCCGGCGACTGGGTGCAGAACGTCGAGGGCCCGAGCGGGGTCGAACTGATCAAGGCCGCGGTCAACACCACGATGGACGCCAGCGTCGGCGCCAGCTATTCGGCGTTCGACCGCACTATGTCGGATTGGCAGGCTTCGCTGGTGCGCTGGCGCTGCGGGCTGTCGGCGGCGGAGCGCCAACGCTACGGCGTGCGGCCGGGCTGGAATTGCAAGGACGTAAAGTTCTTCATCGGCCGGCTCGGCTTCGATCAGCTCGATGCGGCGCGCGCCACCCAGCTCGAAGCGGTGCCGACGCGGTTTCAGCTGCCGCCGCAGCAGGTCGACGACGTGATCGCCGCCGGTCGCGACGTGCTGCGCGCCAGCCCGACCTTCCGGGCCTTCGCCGCGAGCCTGTGAGCGATAACACCCAACGTCCACGCCGAGCTTGAACAGAGCTGCGAAAATAGTTACTGTGTAACTATTAATCGTTAGGAGGGGCGGTGGGTAAGTATGAGCCTTTGACGGAGTTTTTGCGGAAGCAAGCGACGCTCGAAGTTCGCATGAGCTTCGCGCAAGTCGAGCGCGTGCTTGGCTTCAAATTGCCGCCGGTCGCGCAGCGTCACCGGGCATGGTGGAGCAATTCACCAACCAACAATGTCATGACGAAGGCCTGGCTTGATGCGGGTTTCCGCAGCGAGCAAGTGGATATGGCGGCGGGCAAACTGGTGTTTCGGCGTCAAGAGGCGGGCAACCGCGCGGCGGTGCCGTCCGGTCGCCATCCATTATTCGGATGGATGAAAGGAACAGTCACATTTGCACCAGGGGTGGATCTGACCGAGCCGGCCGATCCAGAATGGGCAGATCGGATCGAACGTGAACTCCCCACTTCTGCTTGATACATGCGCGGCGATATGGATCGCCGAGGATCAACCCATCGCCGCCGAGGCCGCCGAGGTCATGGACCGCGCGATTGCTTGCAATGAACCCGTGTATATTTCACCGATTACGGGCTGGGAACTCGGCTTGCTGGTGTCGCGCGGCCGCATGAACTTGCTGGTCAGCCCGCAACGTTGGTTCGGTCGACTGTTGCAAGCTCCCGGGATCACCTTGGCAGGGCTGTCTCCTGACATCTTGATCTCGTCGTCGTTTCTGCCAGGAAGCCCGCCGCGTGATCCCGCCGACCGGATTTTCGCGGCGACGGCGCGTGAGTACGGCTACCGCTTGGTGACGCGGGACCGGATCTTATTGGCATATGCGCGTGAAGGGCATATTCAGGCATTGGCTTGTTGAGAGTACTATCGGGAAAGGCTCGCCATGAACGCACCTGTCAAACCATCGAAGCTGATCAAGGGCGCCACCGGCGACTGGGAGATCGTGATCGGGCTGGAGGTCCACGCCCAGGTCAGTTCGAAGTCGAAGTTGTTCTCCGCCGCCGCGACCGAATTCGGCGGCGACCCCAACGCCCATGTCTCGCTGGTCGACGCGGCGATGCCGGGGATGTTGCCGGTGATCAACGAGGAATGCGTCAAGCAGGCGGTACGGACCGGGCTCGGCCTCAACGCGCAGATCAACCTGCGCTCGACCTTCGACCGCAAGAACTATTTCTATCCCGATCTGCCGCAGGGCTATCAGATCAGCCAGTACAAGTCGCCGATCGTGGGCGAGGGCGTGATCCAAGTCGACGTGGAAGACGGTGAGGGCGTCAGCGTCGGCATCGAGCGGCTGCATCTGGAACAGGACGCCGGCAAGTTGCTGCACGACCAGAACCCGACGATGTCGCTGGTCGATCTCAACCGCTCCGGCGTGGCGCTGATGGAGATCGTCTCCAAGCCGGACATCCGCTCGGCCGAACAGGCCAAGGCCTACGTCAGCAAGCTGCGCACCATCCTGCGCTATCTCGGCACCTGCGACGGCGACATGGAGAAGGGCAGCCTGCGCGCCGACGTCAACGTCTCGGTGCGCAAGCCCGGCGGCCCGCTCGGCACCCGCTGCGAAATCAAGAACGTCAATTCGATCCGCTTCGTTGGCCAGGCGGTCGACTACGAAGCCCGGCGCCAGATCGGCATTCTCGAGGACGGCGGCACGATCAACCAGGAGACTCGGCTGTTCGACGCCGGCCGTGGCGAGACCCGGTCGATGCGATCGAAGGAAGAGGCGCACGACTATCGCTACTTCCCGGATCCCGATCTGCTGCCGCTGGAGTTCGATCAAGCTTTCGTCGACGCGCTGAAGGCGGAACTGCCGGAACTGCCGGACGCCAAGAAGGCGCGCTTCATCGCTGACTTCGGGCTGTCGGCCGACGACGCTGGCGTGCTGGTCAGCGAGCGCGAGAGCGCCGAGTTTTATGAAGCGGTTCTCGGCGAACTCGCCAATCCGCTCCGCGATGGCAAGCTCGCCGCCAATTGGGTGATCAACGAATTGTTCGGCCGGCTCAACAAGGAAGGCGTGGCGATCGAAGCCTCACCGGTGTCGGCGGCGCAGTTGGCCGCGATCGTCGATCTGATCGGCGAAGCAACCATCTCCGGCAAGATCGCCAAGGAACTGTTCGAGATCGTCTGGCAGCAGGGCGGCGACCCGCGCGCCATCGTGGACGCGCGCGGCATGAAGCAAGTCACCGACAGCGGTGCGATCGAGAAGGTGGTCGACGACATCGTCAACGCCAACCCCGACAAGGTCGCGCAGGCGCAAGCCAAGCCGGCATTGATCGGCTGGTTCGTCGGCCAGGTGATGAAGTCGTCGGGCGGTAAGGCCAATCCGCAGACCGTCAACGACCTCCTGAAGCGCAAGCTCGGCCTCTGAACGCGGCGGCGCGGCGGCTCGCCGCCGCCGATTTGCACCGACGGCGACGCGTCGATCGCGTCGCCATGACGCGATGCGGAGTGCCGACGCGCAGCTCCGGATCGCGAATCACCTTCGCCGATTCGCCGAAAACGCCCGGTTTTGCGAGGCTGTTGGCGACATGAAGGTGGAAAACCCGAAAATTTTTTCGTTGCCAAACATCCCGACTCAGAGTCCGGAAGCGGCGATTCCAACGCATCAGCGCAACTCGCGGCGAAGCGCGCCGTTATTACTTCGCTCAACTTGCAAATTACAAAAATACCTGTGGCACAAGGGCTTTCTGCAATCTTGACATTCGTCGACGTAGCTTTTTAGCGCACTATTTGCATCGCTCGGTGCGCGCGCGACGGCGATGTGAAGCAACGTAAGGCGCGCGCGGCGACATAGCGCCATCAACACTTCCTTAAGTGGGACACTGTTTTTTCTAATGTGTTGGTGTATTCGGGTTGTAGTGCATTTCGATTCCCGAGTGCACGCAGCGTTGAAGCCATCTCACTTATCGGAGGGCAACATGGCCAAGAAAGCTAAGAAGGCAGCGAAGAAGACCGTGAAGAAGACGGCGAAGAGCGCGGTGAAGAAGACCGCGAAGAAGACCAAGAAGGTCGCCAAGAAGAAGTAACCTCGCCGCAGATAATTGCCGGCGGCTTTGACGCCGGCGACGTCACACGAGCCGGCGGACCAGTTCGCTTCAGCTATGACATTCTTGAAGAGAGCGAACTTCAACCACGGCTCTGGTCGACGAAAGAGGGTGTCGGCGAGACATCAGGTCAAACGGCCGGATCGAGATGATCACCGGGGTGTCCCGGGTCGAGAACCGGTTCGGCGGAAGAAACAGTTTCTTCATGCGGTGCGGATCTTTGCGTCCGCGGTTTCACCGGCGGGTCACCGCAGCAGTGAAATTTGACCCTGACGTGTTCGCCGACGCCCTCGTCTTTGTTCCGCCGCGGATCGCCGCCCGGCGTTTGAACACACTTTCTCCCCTAAGCCAATGTGATCGTCCGCCGCCGCGCCGCTCGGCTGCCGCAGCGCTGTCCGACGCGATCTCGCGTGATCGCCGCGATGGTTATCGATGTCGCAACGCCGAAGGTAAACCAAACCTGGGCGGTCGGCACAAAGCGCTGCGCCGCAATGGTTTCTTGAATCGCAGCGAATTCGAAACCATGCCGCGTTCAGATTCGATTCATCGCGATACTTAAACTGCTCTTCAAATGTGATCGGCATGCTCCTCCCAACGCGCCGGGAAACGGCGGGGGGATGGGTTGGACGATTGGACAGGACGCCGCACCGGAAGACCGGGCCGGCTGAGATGGAGAGACAGATGTTTCAGGGCAATTTCAATCTGGATGGCGCAACGCCCGTCGAAGCGGGCGGCAATCCCGACGTGCTGTTCGAGCTCGGCTTGCTGTATGCCTGCGGCCGCTCGGTCGGCCTCGACCTGATCGCGGCGCACAAATGGTTCAACCTCGCGGCGCTGAAGGGCCGGGTCGACGCCATCGCGCTCCGTCGCGAGGTCGCCGAACTGATGACGGAAAGCGAAATCGCGCGGGCGCAGCGCGAGGCACGGGCCTGGATGGCCGCGCACTGATCGTCGTCGCCATGAACCGCTGATTTCTGTCAGCGAGCCGTCATCCGCGATGGCTTTCGGCTACGACCGGCCGCTTCGCGAGAAGACGTTCCGCCGGTCAGCTCGCCAAGCGTGATCTCGGTAGCGCGACATCTGATGATGCTGTTCCGCCACGGCGCTGCGAGCGGCCGTGTTGTCACTCGCCGGCGTGTCCGCCGAGTTGAAGCGGCGCAGCGGCGCCCCGGTGGCGGCGACGTCGAGAGGCGAAGTCTCCGACGCCCGGCGGTCCGACGCCGGCAGGGGCGTCCTGCGCGACCTCTGGTAACTGCCGAAATCCTTACCGACGGAATGACGTGACGATTTGTCGATCGAGCCCCTCGCCCGAGGCGGTGGGGTTTTTCGTCGCAGCGCACAACAAGCGGTAACAGCGTATCGGGATTAGTCATAAGTCGCGCAGACCGCGCCGCTACGGCAAATGTAGTCTCCCCGCAGCTCCGAAACAGGAGCCTACAAGGAGGAAACTGCCATGAAAAGGAAGACACTGTTCTGCCTCGCCGCCATGGTTGGCGCGCTCACCGTCTCGGCCGCGTCGGCCGCCGAATTCGGCACGGCTGACGAAGCCAAGGCGATGCTCAACAAGGCCGCCGCCGCGGTGAAGGCCGACAAGGCCACCGCGCTCGCGCAGTTCGCCAAGGGCGAAGGCGGCTTCAAGGACCGCGACCTCTATCCGTTCTGCGGCGGTCCCGACGGCCTGTTCACCGCGCATCCGACGCTGACCGGCAAGAGCCTCAAGGAACTCAAGGACAAGACCGGCAAGGCGCTCGGCGAAGAGATCTACGCCACCGCCAAGGAAGGCGACGTCAAGGAAGTCAGCTACATGTGGCCGCGTCCCGGCCAGACCGACCCGGTGCAGAAGGTGTCCTTCGTCACCAAGGTCGGCGACCAGACCTGCGCGGTCGGCTACTACAAGTAAGTCTATTCGAGCGGCGGCGAGGAGTCTCGCCGCCGCACTTCTCGGCTGGCATCGGCACCGCAGAGTTCCGTTCGGCGCGATCGTTGGTGACGCGCCGCCGATCCAACACCCGTCTCTCCACGGCCGCGACCTCGCCCTAAAAGCATCGACGCCTGTCGCGGCCATGCGGGTCCGCTGGACGTCGTAAACCTGGAGCGCTCGCCCGGGTACGCACGATTGGAGAGGTCAACGGCGCAACTCGGCGCGCTGATCGAGAACGGCGAAAGCCGGGCCGGGCCGACAGGCCGGCCATGCGCCCCGCGCAGCATTGCCTCGTTCCTATAAAGAATGTTACGCGGAACAGCTTGCGCGCTGCGGCGACGACCTGCCGAAGGCGCGGATCAGAGTTGAAATTGGCCGGCGCGGGCGGGCAGCGCCAAGGGGAGAGCCATGGGACTTGCGATCATGATCCTGGGGTTGGCGCTGTTCGTCGGCGTCCACGTCGTGACCACGCGGCGCGATCTGCGCGCGCGGTTGATCGGATTTGGCGGCGAGGCGGTCTACAAGATCGGCTATGCGATCCTCGCCATCATCGGCATCGGGCTGATCTCCTACGGCTTTGGCGACTATCGCGCCGCCGGCATGATCGACATCTGGCACCCGCCGGTCTGGACCAAGCATCTCGCCGCCGCCTTGATGCTGCCCGCCGTGATCATGGTGGTGTCGGCCTATCTGCGCGGCCGCATCTACACCGCGCTGAAACATCCGATGCTGACCGGGGTGAAGACCTGGGCGGTGGCGCATCTGATCGCCAATGGCGATCTCGGCTCGATCATCCTGTTCGGCTCGATCCTGGGCTGGGCGGTGTTCGACCGCATCTCGCTGAAGCGTCGCAGCGATCCCGGCGCCCCGCCGATCCCGGTGGGCGGGCCGAAGAACGACCTGATCGCGATCGCGGTCGGCATCGTGGCTTATCTGGCATTGGCCTTCGCCTTCCACCCGGTGGTGATCGGCGTTCCCGTATTCGGAGCTGCCTAAGATGTCCGTGCAATCCACGATCAAGCGCAAGACCGCCCCGGAGATCCGCGCCCGCAAGGGCGGCGATCCGGTGGTGATGCTGACCTCGTACCACGCCCACACCGCCGCCCTGGTCGATCGCTATTGCGATGTCATCCTGGTCGGCGATTCGCTCGGCAATGTGATGCACGGCTTCGAGACCACGGTGCCGGTGACGCTCGACATGATGATTCTGCAGGGTCGCGCGGTGATGCGCGGCTCCAAGGAAGCGATGGTGGTGGTCGACATGCCGTTCGGCTCCTACGAGGCGTCGAAGGAGCAGGCGTTCCACTCCGCGGTGCGGATCATGAAGGAAAGCCTGTGCGGCGGGGTGAAGCTGGAGGGCGGCGTGAAGATGGCCGAGACCATCCGCTTCCTCACCGAGCGCGGCGTGCCGGTGATGGGCCATATCGGGCTGACGCCGCAGTCGATCAACACGCTGGGCTCGTTCCGCGCGCAGGGCCGCGAGGAGAGCGACTGGGCGCCGATCGAGGCCGACGCCCGCGCGGTCGCCGAGGCCGGCGCGTTCTCGGTGGTGATCGAAGCGGTGGCCGAGCCGCTGGCGGCCAAGATCACCAAGGACATCGCGATTCCGACCATCGGCATCGGCGCCAGCGCGGCCTGCGACGGCCAGGTGCTGGTGTTGGAAGACATGCTCGGGCTGTCGCCGTGGGCGCCGAAATTCGTCAAGCGGTTCGGCGATCTCGGCCCCGGCATCGAAGCCGCGATCAGGGACTACGCCAGCGAGGTTCGCTCCCGCGCGTTTCCGGGACCGCAGCACGTCTACGGCATGAAGGCGAAAAGCTGAACCGCGGCGGCACGTCGCAGCCTTCGCTTAGTCAACACGTTGGCTGGGCTTGCTTTGCCTTGCCGTCGCCATATCGCTAGGGTATCGCCGCCGCGGGATCGCGGGCGGCGCACGCCGGCGCGCCGAGGCGCTGCCGCCATTCGGGGATGGGATAGATTTAAGTGTCTGAATTATTTAACGAAGTCGACGAAGACCTGCGCCGCGAACAGCTCAAGCGGCTGTGGGATCGTTACTCGCTGTTGATCATCGCGCTCGCGATTCTGATCATCGTCGGAGTCGGCGGTTGGCGCGGGTATCAGTATTTCGAGGCCAAGAAGGCCGCCGAGGCCGGCGCTGCGTTCAATCAGGCGTCCGACCTGTCCGAACAGAACAAGCACGCCGAGGCCGAAGCCGCGTTCGCCAAGATCGCCGCCACCGCGCCGGCCGGCTATCGCACCCTGGCGCGGCTGCGCGCTGCCGCTGAGATCGCCGCGCGTGATACGCAGGCCGCCGCCAAGGCCTTCGACGCGATTGCGGCCGATGCCGCGGTGCCCGCCGTCGATCGCGACCTGGCAAAAGTCCGCGCTGCTGGCCTGCTTCTTGAAACCGCGAGCTACCCTGACATGCTGCAGCGACTGGAGCCGGCGACCACGACGGCGGGCACCTATCGCCACACCGCGCGCGAACTGCTGGCGCTGTCGGCCTGGCGCACCGGCGACGCCACCGCGGCGCGCAAATGGCTCGAGCTGATTTCCACCGATGCCGAGACGCCGTCGAGCCTGCGCAGCCGCGCCGACGTGCTGCAGGCGCTGCTGCCGCCGGCCGCCAAAAGCTGACGCGAAAAGCTTGTGGCAAACCCAAGGCAAGCAAAACGACACCGACAAGTCGCCCCGAGTTGAGTGAGACCCCCATGCGCCGTACCTCTCGTCTGATTTCTGCCGCCGTGCTGATCGCGCTCGCGAGTGCGCTGACCGGCTGCGGCAGCACCACGGGCTGGGACCCCACCGACCTGCTCGACTTCCTCGACACCAAGAAGAAGCTGCCGGGCGATCGCAAGCCGGTGTTCCCCGAAGGCGTCCCGGGGCTCGAGCAGGGCGTGCCGAAGAACCTCTACCGCGGCGCGGTCGAGGAGCCGCAGCCGGAGGCCACGCCGGCGCCGGTCGAGGAAGCCAAGCCGAAGCGCGCTTCGAAGCCGAAGGCCCGCAGCAAGCCCGCGGTCGCCCGCGCCCCGGCGCAAGAGGCCGAACCGGCGCCCGAAGAAGACGGCAGCCTGTCGGCGGCCCCGCCGGCGCCGAAGCCCGCCAAACAATCGCGCCGCCGCACCACCGCGCCGCCGCCGGACGAACCCGCCGCGGCGACCACCACCACCGCGCCGGCGCCGTCCTCGGCCTTCCCGGCGCCGCTGCCGGGCGGCAGTTTCCAGCGCTGAGCGGGCCGCTTCGCGCGCCCGACATTGACATGTCGCCGGGAATGAGTGCACGCATCAGCGATGTCGTTCACCTTTGCTATTATCGGCCGGCCCAACGTCGGCAAATCCACGCTGTTCAACCGTCTGGTTGGGCAGAAGCTCGCGCTGGTCGATGACACGCCGGGGGTGACCCGCGATCGTCGCGAAGGCCAGGGCAAGCTCGGCGACCTCGAATTCACCATCATCGACACTGCCGGCCTCGACGAGGGCGCCAAGGGCTCGCTGGTGGCGCGGATGCAGGAGCAGACCGAGGCGGCGATCGCCTTGGCGGATGCGCTGATGTTCGTGATCGACGCCCGCGCCGGGCTCACGCCGAACGACCGCGCCTTCGCCGACTTCGCCCGCCGCGCCAACAAGCCGGTGATCCTGGTCGCCAACAAGAGCGAGGGCCGGCACGGCGAGATCGGCGCGATGGAATCCTACGCGCTCGGGCTCGGCGATCCGATCCAGATTTCCGCCGAGCACGGCGAGGGTCTCAGCGATCTCTACGACGCGTTGCGCGCGGTGATGCCGGAGCCCGACGTGTTGTTCGACGAGGACGACGAGGTCGAGGGCGTCAGCGAGGAAGATTTCTCCACCCGGCCGATCCGGGTCGCGATCGTCGGCCGGCCGAACGCCGGCAAGTCGACCATGATCAACCATCTGCTCGGCGAGGAGCGGCTGTTGACCAGCGCCGAAGCCGGCACCACGCGGGATTCGATCTCGGTCGAGGTCGACTACAAGGGCCGCCAATTCCGGATCTTCGACACCGCCGGCTTACGCCGCCGCTCGCGGATCGAGGAGAAGCTGGAGAAGCTTTCGGTTGCGGATGCGCTGCGCGCCATCCGTTTCGCCGAAGTCGTCGTGCTGATGATGGATTCGCAGAACAAGTTCGAGGAGCAGGACCTGCGGATCGCCGACCTGATCGAGCGCGAGGGCCGCGCGCTGGTGATCGCGGTCAACAAATGGGATCTGATGGGCAAGCAGGCGAGCCTCGTGGCGGGGCTGCGCGCCGACGTCGATCACCTGCTGCCGCAGGTCAAGGGCGTGCCGATCGTCGCGGTGTCCGGACTGATGGGCGAGGGCATCGACCGGCTGATGAAGGCGATCGAGGATTCTTACGCAGTGTGGAACCGGCGGGTGCCGACCGCCTCGCTCAATCGCTGGTTCGAACAGGCAGTCGAGACCAACCCGCCGCCGGCGGTGTCGGGCCGTCGGCTGAAGCTGAACTACGTGACGCAGGCCAAGGCGCGGCCGCCGAGCTTCATCGTATTCTGCTCGCGCGCCGACGCGGTGCCGGAATCGTACCTGCGTTATCTCGTGAATAGCCTGCGGGCGTTCTTCGATCTGCCCGGCACGCCGGTGCGCATCACGCTGCGCGAAAAGGCCAACCCGTTCGCGCATAAGCGCCGGCGGCCGAACTAGCCGAGTCCTCATGGTGAGGAGCGCGCCCGCTTCGGCGCGCGTCTCGAAGGATGAGGAAGACCTCGCGCCGCTCGCGTCAACGTTGCCGGAATAGCTTTTGCGATCCCGTGCCCCGGACGCGGTGCAACGCGCCGCTCTTGCGGCGTGGTGCGCCGCAGAGCCGGGGCCGTTACGACGGCTGCGCTTGGAACGGTCCCGGCTCGCCTCGCAGCGCAAGCGCGCTGCTCGGCGTCCGGGACACGATGTCCGGGATGACGGCGGTGCGAGTGGCAGGGGCAGAGGCTTCCGCGTCGCGATCACCAGCAGTGACCGCCATTTTGCGAATTGCCCGGGTTGCCGCGAGGCATTAGCTTGCGGAATGCGCCGGCCCTTGGCGCAGGGGCGCAGCGCAATCCATGACTGTCGAACAGCCTGACGCGGAAGCCCACGCGACGCCTCCGGCCGAGATGGCTTCGGCGGTGACGCCTGTAGGCGAGACAGCCGCGGCGCCTGCAGCCGAGACAGCCGCAACGCCTCCGATGGAAGGGCCGCGCCGCGCCGCGGTCGGCTTCATCTTCATCACCATCCTGCTCGACATGCTGTCGATCGGCATGATCCTGCCGATTCTGCCGAAGCTGGTGGAGAGCTTCGCCGACAACAACACCGCGGACGCCGCCAAGATCTACGGCCTGTTCGGCACCGCCTGGGCGCTGATGCAGTTCTTTGCCTCGCCGGTGCTCGGCGCGCTGAGCGATCGGTTCGGCCGCCGCCCGGTGATCCTGCTGTCGAATTTCGGGCTCGGGCTCGACTACATCATGATGGCGCTGGCGCCGTCGCTGGGCTGGCTGTTCGTCGGCCGGATGATTTCCGGCGTCACCTCGGCCAGCATTTCCACCTCGTTCGCCTATATCGCCGACGTCACGGCGCCGGAGAAACGCGCCGCGGTGTTCGGCAAGATCGGCGCGGCGTTCGGGCTGGGATTCATCTTCGGGCCTGCGATCGGCGGGCTGCTCGGCGGCGTCGACCCGCGGCTGCCGTTCTGGGTGGCGGCGGGCTTGAGCCTCGCCAACGCGATGTACGGCTACTTCGTGCTGCCGGAATCGCTGCCGAAGGAGCGCCGCTCGGCGTTCAAATGGCGCAGCGCCAATCCGCTCGGCGCGCTGCGGCTATTACGCTCCAACGCCACGCTGGCGGCGCTCGCGGTGGTGACGTTCTGCGCCGAGGTGGCGCATGTCGCGCTGCCGGCGACTTTCGTGCTGTACACCACCTATCGCTACGGCTGGGACCAGACCACGGTCGGGCTGGCGCTGGCCTTCGTCGGGCTGTGCACCACGATCGTGCAGGGCGGGCTGGTTGGGCCGGCGCTGAAGCTGCTCGGCGAGCGCTGGGCGATGATTCTTGGCTATGGCGGCGGCGCGCTCGGCTTTGCGATCTACGCGTTCGCGCCGAACGGGCCGCTGTTCTGGATCGGCATCCCGGTGATGACGATCTGGGGCATCGCCGGACCCGCGACCTCAAGCCTGATGACGCGGCTGGTGCCGGCGGATCAGCAGGGCCAGTTGCAGGGCGCCAACACCAGCGTCAACAGCGTCGCCGAACTGGTCGGCCCGTCGCTGTTCACGCTGATCTTCGCGTACTTCATCGCCGACGGCACGCCGCTGCATCTGCCCGGCGCGCCGTTCATCGTGGCGGGTGCGCTGTTGCTGGTGTCGATGCTGATCGCCGGCAGCGCGGTGGCGGCGATGCGGCGCGAGCAGGCGGCGGCGCAAGAGCGCTGACGCGCGAGAGAACTGAGCAGCGGTTAGTCTTGTCCGGCGACCCAACCCCCCGTCATTCCGGGGCGCGAGCCCGCTTGGGCGAGCGAACCCGGAATCTTGCCACGGGGTCAGGTGTCAGTGCGTGTCGCAAGATTCCGGGTTCGCTCGAGCTGGCGCTCTCGCGCCCCGGAATGACGCCGTGGTTGATGTCGCAGCTACGTGCGGCGAGCGAGCGCTACACCGCCGCGGCAAAGTCCTTCAGCGTGCGGCTCTTGTAGTCATAGAGCTTGCCGTTGTCGCTGCACGACGGCAGGCACAGCGGGAGCAGCAACTCGGCGACTTCGTCGGCGGTGGGCAGCGTTTCCGGGTCTTCCCCCGGCATGATGGTGGCGCGCAGCTTGGTGCGGACCGGACCGGGATCGAACAGGTTGACGCGCAGCGCGGTGGTGGCGTTCTCCGCCGCCCACACCCGCGTCAAGGTTTCCAGCGCGGCTTTCGAGGCCGCCGCGGGGCCGCGATAGGCCGGCGCGCGACGCGCCTCGTCGCAGCTGATCATCACCGCGCGGCCGGCGTCGGAGGCGCGCAGCAGCGGCTCCATGCAGCGGATCAGCTGGAAATTGGCGTTGAGGTTGATCGCCATCACGTCGCCCCACGGCTTCGGCGCGATATGGCCGAGCGGCGACGACGGCCCGGCGATGCCGGCATTGCTGACGAAGATGTCGAGCTTGCCGTGGCGCTCGTGCAAGACGCCGCCGAGCCGGGCGATGGCTTCGAGATCGGTGAGGTCGAGCGGCACCAGCGTGGCGCCTTCGCCGGTGTCGCGGCGGATCTCGTCGTCGAGCTCTTCCAGCCCGCCCTGGGTGCGCGCCACCGCGATGACATGGGCACCGGCTCGGGCCAGCGCACGGGCGGTGGCGTAGCCGAGGCCGCGCGAGGCGCCGGTGACGAGAGCGAGGCGGGAGGCGAGGGGCAGGGTCATGGCGCGTTGTGATCCGTCACAGCCGGGCGGAGGCCGGCGATTCACAGCGTCTTTTAAAGACGTTGCCGCCCGGCACAAGGCCGGGCGCGACGAACTTTAGAGCATGATCCCGAAAAGTGGATCGCGGTTTTCGGATAAGATCATGCTCAATCAAAAAGCCAGTGAGGGCGCGGCCGATGGGGGCGTCAGCTGGCTTCGGCCAGCAACGACAATTGCCGCGGCTGCGCTTCGGTCTGGTTGTGGTCGGTCAGCGGCGTCGGATAGTCGCCGGTGAAGCAATGGTCGGTGAACTTCGGATGCGCCGGATCGCGGCCGGGCTCGCCCATCGCGCGGTAGATGCCGTCGACCGACAGGAACGCCAGCGAATCGGCGCCGATCAGTTCGCGCATCTCTTCCAGATTATGCGTGGCGGCGAGCAGGCCGGCGCGGTCCGGGGTGTCGATGCCGTAGTAATCCGGATGGGTGATCGGCGGCGAGGCGATGCGGAAATGCACCTCGCTGGCGCCGGCGTCGCGCATCATCTTGACGATCTTCTTCGAGGTGGTGCCGCGCACCAGGCTGTCGTCGATCAAGACGATGCGCTTGCCTTCGATCGCGGCGCGGTTGGCGGAGTGCTTCATCCGCACGCCGAGTTCGCGCACGCTCTGGGTCGGCTGGATGAAGGTGCGGCCGACATAGTGATTGCGGATGATGCCGAGCTCGAACGGCACGCCGGACTGTCGCGAATAGCCGATCGCGGCGGGCACGCCGGAATCCGGCACCGGCACCACGACGTCGGCCTCGACATGGCTTTCGCGGGCGAGCTGGGCGCCGAACGCCTTGCGCACGTCGTACACCGAACGGCCGCCGACCACGGAGTCGGGCCGGGCGAAATAGATGTATTCGAAGATGCAGGGCCGCGCCGGCATCGGCGGGAACGGCTTGTGGCTGGTGACGCCGTGGCGGTCGAACACGATGACTTCGCCGGGCTCGACGTCGCGGACGTATTTCGCGCCGATGATGTCGAGCGCGCAGGTCTCCGACGCCAGAATCGGGCAGTCGTCGAGTTCGCCGAGCACCAGGGGGCGGATGCCGAGCGGATCGCGGGCGCCGATCAGCTTCTTGTTGGTCAACGACACCAGCGAATAGGCGCCCTCGATGGCGCGCAGCGCCTCGATGAAACGATCGACGAAGCGGGTGCGCTTGGAATGCGCCACCAGATGCAGAATCACCTCGGTGTCGGTGGTCGACTGCATCATCGCGCCGCCGCGCACCAGTTCGCGGCGCAGCGTCAGGCCGTTGGTGAGATTGCCGTTGTGGCCGATCGCGAAGCCGCCGGCGTTGAGCTCGGCGAACAGCGGCTGGACGTTGCGCAGGATGGTCTCGCCGGTGGTGGAATAGCGCACATGGCCGACCGCGGCGGTGCCGGGCAGCCGCGCGATCACGTCGGCGCGCGAGAAGGTGTCGCCGACCAGGCCGAGCCGGCGTTCGGAGTGAAACCGGCCGCCCTCGAAGGAAACGATGCCGGCGGCTTCCTGGCCGCGATGCTGCAGGGCGTGCAGCCCGAGTGCGGTGATGGCGGCGGCGTCGGGGTGACCGAAGATGCCGAATACGCCGCACTCCTCGCGCAACGTGTCGCCGTCCATGTCGAAATCCAGCTGCGGATCCAATTCGGGCGAGGTTGCTGCTTCGGAACGGCTCTGCATTTCGTTCATCACGCCTCTATCCTCGTTCAAACCGGCATTCCCGCCCAAACTAGCGTTTGGCCGGCTTGCCTTCGATCAGCTTCTTCAAATCGTCGCGGGCGTTCTTCGGGTAGCCCTCGGCTGCCGGCGGGGTCGCCTGATCAGTCTCGGTCTGATCGTCTTCCGGCTTGGTCTTCTTGAACCTCTTCAAGATGGTATTTTCAGGGTCATCCGGCAAGAGCGCCATCAACCAATCCCCGGTTCCCTGCAGCACGGTGCGGGATTTCGCGGCCGTCACCCAGTCGGGACGCTGTTTGTCGGGAACCAGCCAGATGAAGAACTGATAGGCCACCACCACGATCAGCAACCCACGCGCGAGTCCGAACAGGAAGCCCAGCGTGCGATCGAGCGCGCCGATTCGCGAATCCAGGATCATGTCGGAGATCCGCACGGTGATGATCGAGACGATCACCAGCGTGCCGATGAACACGCCGGCGATCACCACCACCGAGGCGACGGTGTCGCTGCTGAAATAGGTTTTCGCGGTGGGGAGCAGCTTTTGATAGGCGTACAGCGTCACCAGCGCGGCGGCGCCCCAGGCGGCGATCGACAGGATTTCGCGCATGAAGCCGCGGACCATCGCCAGCAGGCCCGAAATCAACATCACCGCGAGCAGGACGAGATCGAGAATGGTAATCGGCATCGGCTGGTCAGGTCCGCTCGTAAATCGAAACCGCGAATCGGCGTGGCGCCGGGTGGCCTTCAGTGACGGTCATAGGGCACGGGTCGCAAGACTGCAAAATCGCAATGAAGTCATCGGCACAACATTGGTCCGATGGCTTAATGGTCCGTGTCACAACTCGCTCGGATGCCGCGCCGCCGGGGTTATAGCGGTGGCGTCGCTTAAGGTCACGCGGGCATTAGCCCTCCTGGCGGCGGAATCGCGCAGGGGTGGCGTTTTTCTCCGGCGCTGTGCTTTTACCGTTGTCGCGGCCGGGCTTCGGCGAGCCCCGCGCGGCAATATCGGCGACCAGGCTGGATAATCCGCCCACGGTGTTGAGGGTGAGCCCGGCATCGCCGCCGCCGTCGCCGCGCGCCGACTCGGGCAGCACCGCACGGGCAAACCCCAGTTTGGCGGCTTCCTTCAGCCGCGCCGAGCTCTGCGCCACCGGCCGCACCGCGCCGGACAGCGAGATCTCGCCGAAATACACAGCATCAGTGGGCAACGGCGCGTTGGCGAGCGACGACACCAGGGCGGCGGCGGCGGCCAGATCAGCCGCCGGCTCGTTGATGCGCAGGCCGCCGGCGACGTTGAAATAGACGTCGTAGCCCGAGAGCTTGACGCCGCAATGCGCCTCCAGCACCGCCAGCACCATCGACAATCGCGAGGAATCCCAGCCCACCACCGCGCGCCGCGGCGTGCCGAGCGTGGTCGGCACAACCAGCGCCTGCAATTCCACCAGCACCGGGCGGGTGCCCTCCATGCCGGCGAACACCGCAGTGCCCGGCGAGCCCAAATCGCGCTCCGACAGAAACAGCTCGGAGGGATTGGAGACTTCGCGAAGCCCGAGGCCCGTCATCTCGAACACGCCGATCTCGTCGGTCGGGCCGAAGCGGTTTTTCACCGCGCGCAGAATCCGGAACTGCTGCGAGCCTTCGCCCTCGAACGACAACACCGCGTCGACCATGTGCTCGACCACGCGGGGCCCGGCGATCTGGCCGTCCTTGGTGACGTGGCCGACCAGGATGATCGCCGCACCGGATTTCTTGGCGAAGCGGATCAGCGCCTGCGCCGAGGCGCGCACCTGGGTCACCGTGCCGGGCGCGGATTCCACGGTGTCGGTCCACATCGTCTGAATCGAATCGATCACGATCAGCCGCGGCACCGCGCCTTCCGACAGCGTGGTGATGATGTCCTCGACCGAGGTCTCGGCGGCGAGCTGCACCGGCGCGTCAGCCAGCCCGAGACGAGCGGCGCGCAACCGGACCTGCGCCACCGCCTCTTCGCCGGAGATATAGACGATGCGGTGGCCTTCGCGCGCCATCAGGCTGGTGGCCTGGGTCAGCAGCGTCGACTTGCCGATCCCGGGATCGCCGCCGACCAAGAGCACCGAGCCGCGGACAAAACCGCCGCCGGTGACGCGATCGAGTTCGCCCAAGCCCGACGACAGCCGCGGCGCCTGTTCGCTGGTGCCGGTGAGGCTCTCCAGCTTGAAGGCGCGGCCGCGCCGCTTGGAGCGGATCGACGCCGGCATCGAGGCCGCCCCGGTCAGATCCTCCTCGGCCAGCGTGTTCCACTCGCCGCAGGATTCGCACTTGCCCTGCCAGCGGTTATAGGCGGCGCCGCAGTTCTGGCAGACGAAGGAGAGGGTGGCTTTGGCCATGGGAATCGCTGAGTGGTTAACGCGCTGATTCGCGACAATGCTGGAATTCTTGTTCGCTATTTGTTCGGGTGTCGCATACGAAGTCAAGCTGGCTTCGAAGGCCATCGTCATGAAGGGCCAAAAGGCGCGATCACCCCGGCGTCGCATTCCACGCCAGGTAGCCAGCATGAGCGCAGCGACATGCGGGGCCTGGCGTTAGGGAGCAAACCATCAAGCGGGCCGCGTCTCGTGACTCATGTTGTCTTGTTGTGTCGTTCTGCCCAACGAAAAGTTAGGGGGATCGTTTTCGGCCCTGGGGAAAGGTCCATGATAAGGTCGGACTGATCGATATATCCGCAGAACCAAGTTTCACGCTCCGCGTCGAAGGCATCTTTGTACAGCACCAACCCGATGAAGTAGAGCTTCTGCCCAGGCAGGAGTCTCTGCTTCTCAACGGGGATTGCCTTGCTGCCGCCCGCCTCCTGAAACCGGTTCGGAGATATGGAGTTCTCGTATCTGAGGACGTTATCTTTGGGGCGCTCCATATCCTTCATGAGGGGCTGTTCGGCGACACGAAAATCCACATTTGTCCTAACATCATAAGCCGGTGTCTGACCGTCATTCCTGATGTTGAAACCTGCTTTGCAGATGAGTGTTCTGTTGGGATCGCGGTCGAAATTGAAGCCTGTTATCTCCACCGACAGATAAGCGCGCAACTGCCTTTCTGCAGTGCTTTTCATGGTTCTGACGGTCAAGTACGTCGCGGCCGCCGCTATGCCGGTGAAGATGAGCGTCCCGAACAAAAACCACGTCCCCAGCCTGTTGAGGCTAACTTGGGCTTCCGCAGCTACAGCGGCGCGCCATTGCTCACAGAGTTGCGCATCATTGGAGTCCTTGGGTTTTTCGCAGGCCCGCTTATAAATTTCGGCCTTAGTTTTGTTCTGCTCGGCAGTTGGCTGCTTCCCACTAGGTTCGACATCCGCGCCGCGGGACTGGTCTTTCTTGACGCCGGTCTGTTGTTGCTGTTCTGAGGGAACGGATTGATCCAATTCCCCTTGGGGAATTTGGGGTAATGCCAACCACGCTACTAGACATCCTCCAAGCGCAACGATGAATAACCGACCGCTGTAAGACATTGGATCAGAAACACCCCTGTGAACCCGTCATGGCTGATCTTACTAGCGATGTTCTGTTCTGTCTCAGGAATTCAGGTAGCGAGTAGCGAGTAGTCCGCATGAGCGCAGCGATATGCGGGTGGCAATGACAAGACCCGGATGGCGCTTCGCTTATCCGGGCTACAGACGGGTCAACGACCAAGCGTCGGCCTGCTGGGACGTCACCGACGTCGAGCATAGAGCCCGAGCGAGGAAGTCGCCCCGGTGGTGAGCGAGGCGCCCGCGGGCGAGGCGGTCGGCCAGCAACAGGCAACCGGCCGACGGCGCGGACGAAGGGGGCATTCCTGGCCATTCCGGGCGGCGGGAGGCTTGGCTGCGACCGCGTTTTGATGGCAGACTGGCCGGCAGGGCCGGAGCAACCACAGAGCACCCACCATGCCGTCGAAGCCGTACAAGCGCAAAGAGCAGTACATCCTGCGGCAGCTCGCGGGGCAGTTCGCGTTCGGCGCGGCGCTCGGCGCGGCGTTCGCGCTGGTGTTGCTGTTCAAGAACATGTTCGGCCTGCACGGCATGATCGAAAACAGCGTCGCACCGCGCACGCTGGAAGCGTGGTTCGTGGTCGGCGTCTCGGTGCATCTCGGGCTCGGTGCTGCGGTCACCGCGTTCCTGATGCTCGCCGCCGACGACGAGTGAGGCCGCGCGGGCGTGCCTGCGAACTGGCGCGCCGACGATCATCGCTGGACGTCAATCGCTGGACGTCAATCGCAGCAGGCAGCCCGCGTCAGCGCAGCGTTATGCCGGGCGCGGCTCGACGCGCAACACCCGGATGTCGCTACGCTCATCCGGGCTACCCCGTGGGCGTCGATGGCGTGGCTTCAATTAACCGGAAGAATCGGCAGGTCGAGCACGAAGCGGGCGCCGCCCGCAGCACTACTTTCGACCTTGAGTTGACCATCGACCTGGCGAGCCAGACCATTGATCACCTTGAAGCCGAGGCTGGCGCGCGGCTCATCGATATCGAATCCCGGCGGCAGGCCGACACCGTAATCGACCACCGTGAGTTGCAGATGGCCGTCGATCTCGCGCGAGATGACCTCGATCACGCCATGACCGTCGGGATAGGCATATTTCACCGCGTTGGTGACCAGCTCGTTGATCATCAGGCCGAGCGGGATGGCATGGTCGGCGGAGATCGACATCGGGTCGACGTCGCAGCGCAGCACATGGCCCACCGCGTTGGCCTGCAGATTCTTGCACAGCTCGGTCATGAAATTGGTCAGCTCGACGAAGCCGATCCTGCTGCCGCGCCACAGATGATCGTGGACCTGCGCGATGGTGGCGACGCGCGAGCTGGCGTCTTCCAGCGCATCTCTGACGTCCTGAGACACCGCGCCGCGCGCCTGCACCCGCAACAGCCCGACCACCGAGGTCAGACTGTTCTTGACGCGGTGGCTCATCTCCCGGGTCAGCAGCGCCTGGTGCTCCAGCGCGCGCTGCAGCTCGGCGTCGGCTTGCTGACGCTCGATGGCGATGCCGAGAAGTCCCGCAAACGCGTCCAGATAGTAGGCGTCGCCCTGGTCGAATTGGCCGGGCTCGGCGCTGTCAACCTCGAGAACCCCGAACGGCTCGTTGCCTTCGCCGCCTTGTGGGATCAGCACGTTGATGGCGCGTTTGATGCCGTGATCGGCGAGCAATCGTGGCGTGCGGAAGAGGGTTTCGCTCTCCAGATGGTTGGAAATCACGGTCTTGCCGGTCTGATAGGCAAAGCCGGCGGGCGATTCAACGTCTGCGCCGAGCGACACAATGCCGACCGTTCCTGCTGACCATCCCACGCCAGCGCGGACCAGCAGGCGCTTGTCCTCCGGGATGTACTCCAGCACTTTTGCGAATTTCGTCTCCAGTCCCTGCGCGCTGAGCTCGGTCGCGCGTTGCAGGATTTGACCGAAGTCGCGGGTTTGCATGGCGGCGCGGCCAAACTCCACCAGCAGCGACTGCTGCCGCACCCGGTAGCGCACTTCATCGCGCCGCATCGCCGGAGGATGATCTAATGCTTGGTCCGATTTAACACACATAACTGGGTCCATAGAAGACGCGCCGAGGCATCCCCATACGGCACCCTCGGAGCGCTGTCTATTTCATCATTGGTTCGGTCGGGGTGAGGTTTGCGGCGCCGCCTTTGTACTGCCGGGCGTAGCGCTTGCCGAGGCTGGTCAAGACCTCGTAGCCGATGCTGCCGAAATGATGCGCGAGCTCGTCGACGGTGATGCCGTCGCCGATCAGCGTCGCCAGGTGGCCGCGCCGCGCGGCGTTCGGCGCGAGGTCAGTGATGTCGACCGCCAAAAGATCCATCGAGATCCGCCCGGCCACCGGGCAGCGTTGGCCCGCAATGATCACGTCGGCGCCGCGGGTGCCGTCGCTGGAGCCGGCGGCGCGGAAGTAGCCGTCGGCATAGCCCGCGGCGACCACCGCGATCCGTGTCGGCCGCCGCGCCGTCCAGGTCGCGCCATAGCCCACGGTGTCGCCGCGCGCGACCTCGCGGACCTGCAGGATGCGCGACTTCAAGGTGACCACCGGCTGCATCGGATTGTCGGCCTCCGGCGTCGGGTTGATGCCGTAGAGCGCAGCACCCGGCCGCACCAGGTCGAAGTGGAATTGCGGGCCGAGATAGATCCCCGACGACGCCGACAGCGACGACGGCACGCCGGAAAACGCGCCGGCGATGGCGCGGAAATTGGTCGCCTGTTTGGCGTTGAGCGGATGGTTCAGCGTCTCGGCGCAGGCCAGATGGCTGATCACCAGGGTGATGCCGTGATCGCCCGCGGTGATCCGCGGCACGATGCCTTCGGCCTCGGCGATGCCGAGCCCGAGCCGGTTCATGCCGGTGTCGATATGGATCGCGGCGCCGCCCTTCCAGAAGCTGCGGCGGCAGAACGAATCCCATTCGGCGAGTTCGTCGAGGCTGCCGATCACCGGCTTGCAGTCGAGCTCGGCATAGGCGTCGCCGCAGTTCGGCAAGAACCCGTCGAGCACGTAGATCGCGGCGGAAGGCGCCGCGCCGCGCAGCTCGCGGGCTTCCTCCAGCGTGGCGACGAAGAAGGTCTTGCAGCCGGCGGACAATAGCGCGCGCGACACCGGGCCGACGCCGCAGCCATAGGCGTCGGCCTTGACCACGCCGGCGCATTCCGAAGGCACCGCGGTCTTTTCCAGCTTGCGCCAGTTCGCCACCAGCGCGTCGAGGTCGATGCTGAGCACGCCGGTGGCGGCGGCCTCGGCCGGCCCCGCTGACGCGGCGACGGGAGACTCGGGAGCGATCGACTTCGGATTGGGGACGACGTTCATGATTGTAACGGATTCCTGCGCTGGCATCGCACAGCCGCGGTGGTCGCGCGAGCCGCGGCAGCATGGCTGGCGAACGCGGCAACATTACGCACGGCGGAACCGCGGTTCAACACCGCGCGCCGAAGGGCTCACATGCGGTCGGGCAGGTGAGCGTCGTTGGTGAGGTCGCTGAAGCGGGTGAACTGGCCCTCGAACTGCAGTTCGACGGTGCCGGTGGGGCCGTGGCGCTGCTTGCCGATGATGACTTCGGCCTTGCCGTGGACCAGATCCATGTCGGTGGTCCATTTTTCGTGCTCCGGCGTGCCGGGGCGCGGCTCCTTGTTCTGCAGATAATATTCTTCGCGATACACGAACATCACCACGTCGGCGTCCTGCTCGATCGAGCCGGATTCACGCAAGTCGGACAATTGCGGCCGCTTGTCGTCGCGGCTCTCCACCTGACGCGACAGCTGCGACAGCCCGATCACCGGGACGTTGAGCTCTTTGGCCAGCGCCTTCAGGCTGGTGGTGATCTCGGTGACTTCCTGCACGCGGTTGTCGGAGCGTTTGCCGCTTCCCTGCAACAGCTGGATATAGTCGACGATGATCAGGTCGAGGCCCTTCTGCCGCTTCAAGCGCCGCGCCCGCGCGGTGAGCTGCGAAATCGACAGGCCGCCGGTTTCGTCGACATAGAGCGGCAGCGACTGCAGCTCGATCGAGTAGTCGCGGATCTTGTCGAAATCGCTCTCGGTGATGCCGCCGCGGCGGATCGAGGCCGAGGAAATCCCGGTCTGCTCGGCGAGAATACGGGTGGCGAGCTGTTCGGCCGACATTTCGCAGGAGAAGAACCCGACGATGCCGCCATTGACGGTCTTGTTGCTGCCGTCGGCCTGGATCTCGCCGCGATAGGCGCGGGCGATGTTGTAGGCGATGTTGGTGGCGAGCGCGGTCTTGCCCATGCCAGGGCGGCCGGCGACGATGATCAAGTCGGAGTGCTGCAGCCCGCCCATCTTGTTGTCGAGGTCGCGCAGCCCGGTGGCGATGCCGGACAACCGGCCGTCGCGCTGGAACGCCGCCGCCGCCATGTCGACCGCGGTGGTCAGCGCCTGGGAGAATTTCTGGAAGCCGCCGTCATAGCGGCCGGATTCCGCGAGTTCGTACAGCCGGCGCTCGGCGTCCTCGATCTGCGCCTTCGGGGCGAAATCCACCGGAGCGTCATAGGCGACGTTGACCATGTCGGTGCCGATGCCGATCAGGTCGCGGCGCAGCGCCAGTTCGTAGATGGTGCGGCCGTAATCATGGGCGTTGATGATGGTGGTGGCTTCGGCGGCGAGCCGGGCCAGATATTGCCCGACGGTGATGCCGCCGAGATCGGTGTCGGCGGGCAGGAAGGTTTTCAGCGTCACCGGGGTGGCGACCTTGCCGGCGCGGATCAGGCTCGCCGCGGTGTCGTAGATGGTCTGGTGGATCGGCTCGAAGAAATGTTCCTGCTTGAGGAAATCCGAGACCCGGTAGAACGCGTCGTTGTTGATCAGGATGGCGCCGAGAACGCTCTGTTCCGCCTCGATGTTGTGCGGCGCCATGCGGTAGGCGGGCGTGCCCGGTTCCGGCGCGAGCTTCAGAACGTTCGAATCGATGGCTGCCATGGTCTATAGGTCTATCGGAATTTGACGTGAGCGGGGCGGGACTAAAGCGCCATTCCCCGGCGGTGTGAAAGCGTCATACAGGCTTATGCCCGATTCACACATCGGGGAATCACGGGGCTGCCGCGACCCTCATAGGGCTTGACGTGCGCCGCTTGGCCGCAGCGCGGTGTTGCCGAATGAACCATTTGCGCCGTTCCGCCGACGCATTGTTGCCGCGACCGGACGGTCCACTCCGAAGTTCAGGCGTGCAGGCGGTCAAGACAATTGCACCGATCGGTTTAAGCGTTCCGAGAACCGGGTCGGGTAAAAAAACAGAAGAGGCGGCCGGACATTCAGGAACCGATTTGCTAAGATCGGGTTAATGTCCGGGAAACCGAGGGCAGACCATGACCCAGCAGGTGCAGTTGCAGAATCGTCGAGACGGCTCCTGGCTGGTCGGCTTGCTCGAAGCCATCGAAGCGGTCTCATCCCCCGCTGCCCAGGCGCTGCCCTGCAATCCCGCCCTGCTTGCCGCCGCCGAGGAATTTCTGGCGCGGCCCTGCGCGATCGATCCGCGAGCGCCGCTCGCCTCGGTCATTCGCCAGCCGGCTGAAACCGTGGACGCCGACGTCGTTCGGTCGCGGGAAGTCGAGTTTCTTCACGCGTAATGTCGTCGCGGCTATTCAGCGTCACGGCATCCTGACTGAGTAGCAGGCCGCACGCTTTCCTCGTGTCGATTGCGACACGCCGATGATCCGGCGAATTCTCCCAGCGGCCATGCTGTAGTGCGGGGCGGCAACATACCCTCCATGTCGAAGCAGATACGTCATCTGCGTGCTTCCATTCACGGCTCAATCCGCTAAAAGGTGACCGCCGCGCAGCCGGCGCTACCCACTTCAGGAGGATTGCATGTCGAGCCGAGCGCTCAGTTTAGCGACGGTTGTGCTGCTGATCGGTGCAGCCGCGGCCGCGCCCACGCAGGCTCAGAACCTCGAAGCCGGAAAGAGCCCGTCGCAGATTTTCGCCGGCGCCTGCACGGTGTGCCACAAGAGCCCGCGCGGGCTGTTGCGCACGGTGCCGCCGGGGTCGCTGCCAGGCTATCTGCGCCAGCACTACACCACCAGCAGCGACATGGCGGGGCTGCTGAGTTCCTACCTGATTTCCAACGGCGCGACCGATACGCGCCACGGCGTCGCCCCGGCCAAGCCGGAGCAGGCCGAGACCCGGCCGAGCCGCCGGCAGCGCCAGGAGGCGCAACAGCCGGACGCCGCGAGGCCCGCCGACGCCGAAGGTTTGCCGCCGCAGGAGGCCGCGCCCGGCCGCCGCAAACGCAACGCCAAGCGCCAAGCCAAGCCGGAGCAGGAAAAGCCGGCGGTCGCCGCGCCCGCCATCGAAGGCGAAGCGCCCGCGGTGGTCGAGGAGAAGCCGGCGCCGCGGCAGAAGGGCAAGAAGGGCAAGCAGCGTCGCGAACAGCCGGCGAGCCCGGCCGATGCTTCCAAGAGCGAACCCGCGAAGTCCGAACCCGCGAAGTCCGAACCCGCGAAGTCTGAGGCACCGAAGGCTGAGACGCCGAAGTCCGAGGCTCCCAAGTCCGAGGCTCCGAAGTCCGAGGCTCCCAAGTCCGAACCGGTCAGGTCCGAACCGGCCAAGCCGGCCGAGCCGGCGGCGTCCGAACCCGCCAAGGGCGAGGGCGCCGTGCCGCTGCGCTCCGATCCGGTGCCGGCGGTGACGCCGGCGCCGAAGGCTGACAGCGAGCCCGCGGCGAGCCCGCGCTCTTCGGTTTCCGAGCAGCCGGCCGCGCCGGCCCCGTCGTCGCCTGCACCGGCGCCTGCGCCGGCGGACGACGCGGTGCCGCCGCTGAAGTAGCGCCACGGCGCGACGGACCGGCGAGCGTAAGCCGGATCCGCTGCTATCAGTGACCATCGATACAGAAAAGCCCGGCCTGATACTGATCAGGCCGGGCTTTTTGTTGTGAGTTCGGCAGCGGCCTCACTGCCTCACGAAGTGGATGAGACGTTGAGGCTGACGACTGAGGCGATCTCGATCGAAGCGGTGCGGCAAGTTTCCCTCGCCCCGCTTGCGGGGAGAGGGTGGCGTGACAAGCGAAGCTTGTCGCGCCGGGTGAGGGGGCGCCGCGTTCTGCCGAGGCGCCCCCTCACCCGACCCGGCTTCGCTGGCGCTACGCCGGGTCGACCTCTCCCCGCAAGCGGGGAGAGGTGAGGCTGTGCTTGTGACGGTCCCGGTTCTGCGGAGCAGCGCCAGAGGCACTGCTCCGCGCCCGGGACGCGGCCGTCTTCCTGATGGGCGCGTGTAGCTTAAGCGAAGCGCGCCGCGCTTACTTCTCGTCCGACGCTTCTTCCGGCTCGCCGTCGTGCTGGGCGTCCGGATCGAAGAACTCGCCGGCGGCGGCCAGCGCTTCGGCGGCGGCGTCCTGGTCTTCCTGGCGGGTCGAGATGTCTTCGCCGCGGTTGATGCGCTCGGCTTCCATCGCGCTGCGCGCCACCGTCACCGACACCGACACCACGACTTCCGGATGCACGGCGATCGAGATGCTGTGCTTGCCGATGGTCTTGACCGGGTGGTCGAGCAGCACCTGGCTGCGGTCGATGTGAACGCCGTCGGCGGTGAACTGGGCGATGATGTCGCGCACCGTGACCGAGCCGAACAGCTGGCCGGTTTCCGAGGCCTGGCGCAGCACCACGACATTGCGACCGTCGATCTTCTCGGCGACCTTGGTGGCTTCGGCCTTGGCTTCGATGTTGCGGGCCTCGAGGTCGGCCTTCATGTGCTCGAACTTGGCGCGGTTATCCGCGGTGGCGCGCAGCGCCTTGCCGCGCGGCAACAGGAAGTTGCGCGCGAAGCCGTGCTTGACCTTCACGACTTCGCCCATATGACCGAGCTTGGCGACGCGTTCCAGCAAAATGACTTCCATGGTGTTCTCCTGTTGGGTTGAATAGCAAAAGGTTGCGGGTTGTTGGGTTCAGGGCAGCGGCACCGGCGGCGGCGGGGCGCGCCGCAGGTAGCGCTGGCGAAGGTTGAAGACGGCGTCGGCGAGGCCCAGCGCGATCAGCAGCAACACCGGCCAGCCGAACACGGTGACCAGCGCGTAGGTCGAGCTCAGCCAGAAGCCGCGATGCTTGATCGCGCGGGTCAGGGTATGCAGCGTCGCAAAGCCGTTCAGCGCGTAGGCCATCATCAGCGCGGTGGTGGCGGTCTGCGCGATCATGCCGACGAGGCCGCCCAGGAAACTCAATCCGATCGCCAGCGACAGCACCGCCAGCGTCATCGGCGGCAGCGTGGCGGCGTTGAGGTCGGGCCAGGACCGCTGCAGCCGCCCCGATAGCGCGGTGATCTTGCCGGCGAGGAACAGGTTGAGCGTCAGCGTCATCATCGCGACGATCGCGGCGGCGCCCGGCGCGATCCGCACCAGCGCATCGACGATCTGCTCGACGTCGCCGGCGGGGGTGTTGTCGCGGGTGCCGATCACCCGCAGCATGCCGCTCCGCAGCGCGCCGTTGATGCTGTCGGCGTCGGTGCCGAGCGTGAACATCGCCGCCATGGTGGTGAGCACGGCGAGGCCGGCGGTCCAGGCGATGATGCGGCCGACCGGATACCATTCCATCGCAGGCGGTGCGCCGGCGGCGGGCGCGACACCGGCTGCGGCGGGGCGGCCGAGCAGCGCGAGGTGACCGAGCCAGCAGGCCGGCAGCACCACGGTGAGGAGAAAGGCGGCGAAGTAGGGAAAGCCGACCAGCGTGCCGAGCGCGGCGCCGGCGACCACGCCGCCGAGCGCGGCGCCCGCGGCGCTCCAGCCCAAGGCGGCGACCATCAGGGGCAACGGGGCGAGGTAGAACAACAGCAGCGAGATCAGCGCGCCCGAAATGATCGAGGCGAACATCAGCGCCGACGCAGAGCCGGCCGCAAGCGTGATCAGGGCGGTGAAAATCATCAGCTGTCCCGCTCCTTTCGAGCGGTTAGAGGCCTGTTCGACCCCAACCATCGGCGCGCGGAACGACCCGACGCCTTATGAAAACTGAACCAGCAAGGTAGCAAGCAAAAGGCCCGCGGCGCGAACGCCGCGGGCCGAAACGCGTCTTAGCGAATAACGTAGGGCAACAGACCGAGGAAACGCGAGCGCTTGATGGCGCGGGCGAGTTCACGCTGCTTCTTGGCGGAGACGGCGGTGATGCGGCTCGGCACGATCTTGCCGCGCTCGGAGACGTAACGCATCAACAGCTTGGAATCCTTGTAGTCGATCTTCGGCGCGTTCGGACCCGTAAACGGGCAGGTCTTGCGGCGGCGGAAAAACGGACGGCGGGCACCTGCTTCAGCCATGATTCTTACTCCTCAGTCGCTGCGGCGGGGGCGGGGGCGGCATCGTCACGCGGACGGCGCGGACCACGGTCACCACGGAAACCGCCGCCTTCACGGTCGCCGCCACGGAAGCCGCCTTCACGATCGCCACGGAAGCCGCCTTCGCGGTCGCCACGGAAACCGCCACGGTCGTCGCGATCGCGATCGCGGTCGGCCTTGCGCATCATCGCCGACGGACCTTCTTCGAGTTCATCGACGCGGACGGTCAGATAACGGATGACGTCTTCGTTGATGCGCTCCTGGCGCTCGACTTCGGCGACCACCGCGGAGGGGCCGTCGATGTTCAACAGCACGAAATGCGCCTTGCGGTTCTTGTGCATGCGGTAGGTAAGCGAGCGCACGCCCCAGGATTCCATCTTGACGACTTTGCCGCCGAGACCTTCGATCACGCCGGTGATCTGGGTTGTCAGTTCTTCCACCTGCTGGGCGCTCGCGTCCTGACGCGCGAGAAAAACATGCTCATAAAGAGGCATGGCTGTCCTTTCCAAGGTTAGCGCGGGTCCCGGCGGCAAGCCCTTCGAGGCCTCCGGAAAGGACTCGAGAATGCTCAGAAGGCGGAAGCACGGGACGACGGACCTACTGGCCCTGCCGCATCAAGATCGCCATACCAAAATGAGCAGGTGAAATTGCTGAGACCGTCCGTTCAGCTCCCGGCCGGGATCTGCGGATGCGCGGTTTATACGGATTTTGCGCGCAATGGCAAGCGAAGGTAGGCCGGGAACCGTCCCATGCGAAGGGCTGAGACCGGCCGCGGGCCGTCCGCTTGACAGACCCGCCCGGGCCGGTGTCTTACGGCCGGATTGTCGCGCGTCGGGCAGATCCAGCGGGTTTGCAGGGAAAATGCGCAGATTTTGACCGGACCATGTCGGTCGCGCGCCGCAGATCGGGCCTGAGCCCGGGCGGCCGGGCGGCGACGTGCTCCCAGCCTCGGGGATTCTCAGATGACCGCCGCTTTCACTTTTCCTGGCCAGGGATCCCAAGCCGTCGGCATGGGCAAGGCTTTGGCCGAGGCCTTTCCGGCGGCGCGCGCGGTGTTCGACGAGGTCGATTCGGCGCTCGGCGAAAAGCTCACCGCGACGATCTGGGACGGCCCGGCCGAGACGCTACAATTGACCGAGAACGCCCAGCCGGCGCTGATGGCGGTGTCGCTGGCGACCTTGCGGGTGCTGGAGAGCGAGGCGGGATTTTCGGTGGCGCGGCACGCCGCCTTCGTCGCAGGCCACTCGCTCGGGGAATATTCCGCGCTCGCCGCAGCCGGCAGCCTGACCATCAGCGATACCGCGCGGCTGTTGCGCACCCGCGGCCTCGCCATGCAGAAGGCGGTGCCGGTCGGGGTTGGCGCGATGGCGGCGCTGCTTGGGCTCGATTTCGACACCGCGGTGGCGGTGGCGGAGGAGGCGGCGCAGGGCCAGGTGTGCCAGGCCGCCAACGACAATGGCGGCGGCCAGGTGGTGGTGTCGGGCGACAAGGCCGCGGTCGAACGCGCGCTCGAGATCGCCAAGACCAAGGGCGCCAAGCGCGCGCTGCTGCTGCCGGTCTCCGCCCCCTTCCATTGCACGCTGATGCAGCCCGCCGCCGACGCGATGGCGCAGGCGCTGGCGGATGTCACCATTTTGGCGCCGGCGGCGCCTTTGGTCGCCAACGTGCTGGCGTCGCCGGTCACCGCGCCGGACGAGATCCGTCGGCTGCTGGTCGAGCAGGTCACCGGCACGGTGCGCTGGCGCGAATCGGTGGCCTACATGGCCGGCCAGGGCGTGACGCATTTCTTCGAGATCGGCGCCGGCAAGGTGCTGAGCGGCCTGGTCAAGCGCATCGCCGACGGCGCGATCGGCATCGCGGTCGGCGGCCCCAACGACATCGAACCGGCGAAGCAGGCATTGGCGGCCTCCGACGCCGCGTGAGCCCAACGGCTCACGCGGCTTGCTCAGAGCCGTTGCTCAGACCGTCGCCAGCATCTCGTCGGGGGCGGCGCTGTGGCGCTGGTGCGCGGTGAAGCGGAAGTAACCGTAGGCCAGCCCCATCAGCACCACGAACAGCAGCGTCAGCATCGGGTTGAACCACACCATCGCGCCGAGGCAGACCAGCGCCAGCGCGAAGGCGATCGCCGGAAACACCGGATAGAACGGCGCGCGGTACGGCCGGGGCATCGACGGCTCGCTGCGCCGCAGTTTGAACAGCGCCGCCATCGAGGTCAGATACATCACGATGGCGCCGAGTACCGACATCGTCACGATGTTGGCGGTGAGCGTCTGGCCGCCGAACTGCACCCATTCGTCGCTGAAGATCGCCACGATGCCGATCACGCCGCCGGCGAGCAGCGCGCGGTGCGGGGTGTTGAAGCGCGGACTGAGGGCGGCGAACATCGCCGGCAGGTAGCCCGCCCGCGACAGCGCGAAGATCTGCCGCGAATAGCCCATGATGATGCCGTGGAACGAGGCGACCAGTCCGAACAGCCCGATCCACACCAGCATGTGCAGCCAGCCCGAATTGTCGCCGACCACCACCTTCATCGCCTGCGGCAACGGATCGTTGATGTTGGACAGCTTGCTCCAGTCGCCGACGCCGCCGGCGAAGATCATCACGCCGAATGCCAGCAGCACCAAGGTGAGGATGCCGCCGATATAGGCGCGCGGAATGGTGCGCTGCGGATCGTGCGCCTCTTCGGCCGCCATCGCGGCGCCTTCGATCGCGAGGAAGAACCAGATCGCGAACGGGATCGAGGCGAAGATCCCGGAGATCGCCGCGCCATTGAACGTGCTGTTGCCGGCCCAGCCATTGGCGACGAAATTCGACAGCGACCAGCCCGGCAACACCACGCCCATGAACACCAGCAGTTCGAAGATCGCCAGCACGGTGACGAACAGCTCAAAGGCCGCGGCGATGCCGATGCCGATCCAGTTCAGGCCGATGAAGATCACATAGGCGCCGAGCGCGAACCATTTCGGGTTGATGCCGGGGAATTGCACGTTGAGGTACGCGCCGATCGCCAAGGCGATCGCCGGCGGCGCGAACACGAATTCCACCAAGGTGGCGAAGCCGGCGATGAAGCCGCCGGTCGGGCCGAAGGCGCGCCGCGCATAGGCGAACGGCCCGCCGGCATGCGGGATCGCGGTGGACAATTCGGTGAAGCTGAAAATGAAAGTCGTGTACATCGTCGCCACCAGCACGGTGGCGACCAGAAAGCCCAAGGTGCCGGCGCTGGCCCAGCCGAAGCTCCAGCCGAAATATTCCCCTGATATCACCAGCCCCACCGCGATCCCCCAGAGCTGGACGGGACCGAGCACCTTCTTCAGGCCCGGGGCGGATGGCGTGCTCGCGCTGATCGTCATGAAAGGCCTCCTGTTGCCAGTCGCTTGGCCAGCGCGTTCGCGCCGTGTTGTACAAATGTCATGCAAGACAGGTGCCATGCCGGTGCGAGGTGATCAGTGCTTTCCGCCGCGCGAAATGAATCCAACTGTCAAGCGCGTGGATCATTGACGGCGGCCGGTTTGTCGCGGCATTTCGCGCTGATCTTCGGCCGGGCCGAGACGGCGGCCTGGCCCGCCGATGCTGCAAGGAGACGAGAATGTTCGATTTAACAGGCAGGACCGCGCTGGTGACCGGCGCGACCGGAGGCATCGGCGGTGCGATCGCGAAGGCGCTGCACGCGCAGGGCGCCACCGTGGCGATCTCCGGGACGCGGCGCGAAGCGCTGGACGAACTCGCGGCCAAGTTGGGCGAGCGGGTTCACGTGCTGCCCTGCAATCTGTCCGACATAGCCGAGGTCGAGGCGCTGGTACCTTCGGCCGAGAAGGCGATGGGGCAGCTCGACATCCTAGTCAGCAACGCCGGTATTACCCGCGACAATCTGTTCGTGCAGTTGCGCGACGAGGACTGGGACGAAGTGATCAAGGTCAATCTGACCGCGACGTTCCGGCTGGCGCGCGCCGCCACCAAGCTGATGATGCGCAAGCGCTTCGGCCGGATTATCGCGATCACCTCGGTGGTCGGGGTGACTGGTAATGCCGGGCAGGGCAATTACACCGCCTCCAAAGCCGGTCTGATCGGCATGATCAAGACGCTCGGCGCCGAATATGCCAAGCGCAACGTCACCGCCAATTGCATCGCCCCCGGATTCATCGCCACGCCGATGACCGACGTGCTCAACGACAAGCAGCGCGAAGCGATTCTCAGCAAGGTGCCGGCGGGCCGGCTCGGCACCCCGGAAGATATCGCCGCGGCGGCGGTGTATCTGGCCTCCAATGAAGCGGCGTACGTCACCGGGCAGACGATTCACGTCAACGGCGGAATGGCGATGATCTAACCGGAGTTTTCCACCGGCGTCCGCTGACCCCGGTCGCCGGTTGAGGCTTGTAGTCAAGGCATACGAAGTATGGTAACCGAACGGCGAACGGATGGGCAAAAGAACGCCATTGCAGGAGAGCGAAACCCTGTATATTGGCGGTGCGGAGCCTGCGGTTGTTTTGCCGGGCTTTCCCTGGGGACGGGGATAATCAAGACTTACGCGATTGCGACGGGAACTTAACGAGTTAACGCACCACGATGGCTCGTATCCTAGCGGTCGGGTCCAATGGAACAGCACGAGGTTTGAACGATGAGTGAGATTGGCGAGCGGGTTAAAAAGATCGTGGTGGAGCACCTTGGTGTCGAGCCCGAGAAAGTGGTCGACGGCGCGAGCTTCATTGACGACCTCGGTGCCGACAGCCTCGACACGGTCGAGCTCGTGATGGCGTTCGAAGAAGAATTCGGCTGCGAAATTCCCGACGATGCCGCGGAAACCATTCTGACGGTTGGCGACGCCACCAAGTTTCTTGAAAAGAACGCAAAGAGCTGACGCTCTGGCGCGGGACTAACGAAGCCGGGCGGGCCGCAGCCACGCGGTCCACCGGCTTCTTGTTGTGGACCGCGGATCCTGGGCCGGAGTGTTTGATATGAGGCGGGTTGTCGTCACGGGGCTTGGCATGGTCTCGCCGCTCGGCTGCGGCGTCGAAGAGACCTGGAACCGGATCCTCAAGGGCGAGAGCGGGGCGCGGCAGATCGAGACCTTCGACGTGTCCGATCTGACTAGCCGAATCGCCTGTGTGGTGCCGCGAGGCGACGGCACCGGCGGCACCTTCAACCCCGACCAGTGGATGGAGCCGAAGGACCAACGCAAGGTCGACGACTTCATCATCTATGCGATGTGCGCGGCGCGTCAGGCGCTGGACGACGCCAACTGGCATCCTGCTACCGAAGAAGAGCGTTGTGCCACCGGCACCATGATCGGCTCCGGCATCGGCGGGCTGTCCGGCATCGCCGATGGTGCAGTGCTTCTGAAAGAACGCGGACCGCGACGGCTGTCGCCGTTCTTCATTCCCGGACGACTGATCAATCTGGCCTCCGGCTACGTCTCGATCGAGCACGGGCTGAAAGGCCCGAATCACGCGGTGGTCACCGCCTGCTCGACCGGCGCGCATGCGATCGGCGACGCCTCGCGCCTGATCATGCTCGGCGATGCCGACGTCATGGTGGCGGGCGGCTCCGAGGCGCCGATCAGCCGGCTGGCGATGGCGGGCTTCTGCGCGATGCGCGCGCTATCCACCAATTTCAACGACACCCCGCACAAGGCGTCGCGTCCCTACGATCGCGATCGCGACGGTTTTGTGATGGGCGAGGGCGCAGGCATCGTGGTGCTCGAGGAATACGAACACGCCAAGGCCCGCGGCGCGCGGATCTACGCCGAGATCGTCGGCTACGGCATGTCCGGCGACGCCTATCACATCAGCGCGCCGACCCCCGACGGCGACGGCGCCTATCGCTGCATGAGTGCTGCGTTGAAGCGCGCCGGGCTGTCGCCCTCCGATCTCGACTACATCAACGCCCACGGCACCTCGACGCCGCTCGGCGACGAAATCGAACTCGCCGCGGCGCAGCGGCTGCTCGGCAACGCCGCCTCGACCGCGTCGATGTCGTCGACCAAATCCTCGATCGGCCATCTGCTCGGCGCCGCCGGCGCGGTGGAGACGATCTTCTGCATTCTGGCGATTCGCGACAGCATCGCGCCGCCGACGATCAATCTCGATCATCCGTCAGTGGACACCGCCATCGATCTGGTGCCGCTGAAAGCCCGGCCGCGCGAGATCAACGTCGCCTTGTCGAACTCGTTCGGCTTCGGTGGCACCAACGCCTCGGTGATCGTCCAGCGTGTAACCAATTAGCGCTGAATGGTGTATGGCTCCTCCGTTTCGCCGCAATCGCTGCTAAACCCTAGTGGGGTCGGTGGTTCGCGAAACGCCGATTGCGCCGCCTGCAACTGCGCGGGTCTTGTCTTCCCAACGCCCGCCACGATCGTCGTTTTCGCCGGTCCCGATTGAACGACAGGAATCAGGTTGCACCGATGAGTGAAAGGCCGCCGATTTCCCCGAAGAGCCCGCGCGCCGCGCTGGAGCCGGAGCAAGTGCCGCCGCCGCCGCGACGCTCGGAGCGCGCCCGCAATCCGATCGTGGTGGTCGGCAATGCGATCATCACCATCCTGCTGGTGGCGATGATCGGGGCCGGCGGCATCTACGTCTACGGCAAGCAGAAGATCGAAGCGCCGGGACCGCTCAAGGAAGACAAGATCGTCAACATTCCGCAGCGCGCCGGCATGGGCGACATCGGCGACATCCTGCAGCGCGAAGGCGTGATCGATAATAATCGCTGGGCCTTCATCGGCAGTGTGTTCGCGCTGAAGGCGCGCGCCGACATGAAGCCCGGCGAATACTCGTTCCAGAAAAGCGCCAGCCTGCGCGACGTGATCGCCACCATCGTCGAAGGCAAGGTGGTGCAGCACGCGGTGACGATTCCCGAGGGGCTGACGTCCGAACAGATTTTGACGCGGCTTTCCGAGAACGAGATTTTCGCCGGCAACGTCCGCGAGATGCCGCGCGAAGGCACGCTGCTGCCGGAGACCTACAAGTTTCCGCGCGGCACCACCCGCGAGGCGGTGATCGTGCGGATGCAGCAGGCGCAGAAACGCGTGCTCGCCGAGATCTGGGAGCGCCGCAATCCCGACGTGCCGGTGAAGACGCCGGAGCAACTGGTGACGCTGGCCTCGATCGTCGAAAAAGAAACCGGCAAGCCCGACGAGCGGAGCCGGGTGGCTGCGGTCTACGTCAACCGGCTGCGGCAGAAGATGAAGCTGCAGTCCGACCCGACCATCATCTACGGCCTGGTCGGCGGCAAGGGCACGCTCGGCCGCCCGATCAAGCGCAGCGAGATCACCCAGCCGTCGCCCTACAATACTTACGTCGTCGACGGCCTGCCGCCCGGGCCGATCGCCAATCCGGGCCGCGCTTCGCTGGAAGCCGCCGCCAATCCGGCGCGCACCCGCGACCTGTTCTTCGTCGCCGACGGCAGCGGCGGCCACAGCTTCACCGAGACCTACGACCAGCACCAGAAGAACGTCGTCAAGCTGCGTGCGCTGGAGCGGCAGATCCAGAACGACACCGTCGAGCCGCCGGACGAGCCGGCGCCCGCCGCGGCACCGGCCGCGCCGGACGCCAACGCCGCGGCGCCGGCTGCGGCTGCACCCGGCAAGCCGCAGAAGCGGGCGCGGACCGCCGCACCGGCGCGGCAAGGCGCGGCGCAACCGCCGGCGGCGGCCCCGCCCGCCAGCCAGGAATAGCGGCGAACCGCCGGCGAAAGCGGTCCCGCTTTGCCGCCGGACGCGCTAAGTTGCGCGCATCTTTTTGCGAGTCTCAATCCCTGAAATCCGTGGAGATCTTTTGGCGATGTCGTTGTCGAGTATGACCGGGTTTGCCCGCAGCCATGGAAACAGTGGTCCCTATGCGTTCGAATGGGAGTTGAAGTCGGTCAACGCCAAGGGCTTCGATTTCCGGATGCGGCTGCCGCCCGGCTGGGACGACATCGAGCAGATCGTGCGCAAGCGCGCCGCCGAAGTGCTGTCGCGCGGCACGGTCTACGCCAACCTCACCGTGAAGCGCGCCAACGCGCTGTCGACGATTCGCATCAATCAGGACGTGCTCAACTCGGTGCTGAAGGTCGCCGGCGAACTGACCGGACGGATCGACGCGGTGGCGCCGAGCGTCGACGGGCTGCTGGCGATCAAGGGCGTGATCGAAGTGGTCGAGCCGGAGAGCGACGAGGCCGAGGACAAGGCCGCGCGGATCGCGGTGGAAGCCGCCTTCACGCAGGCGCTCGACAGCCTGGTGGAGATGCGCAAGCGCGAGGGCGTCACGCTCGGCGAGATCTTGCTGCAGCGGATGGACGAGATCGAAACTCTGGCGAAGCAGGCCGAGCAGGCGCCGGGGCGCAAGCCGGAAGCGATCCGCGCCCGGCTCGCCGAACAGATCGCGGCGCTGCTGGAGGCCTCAGACCGTTTCGATTCCGATCGGCTCAATCAGGAAGCGATCATGATCGCCACCAAGGCCGACATCCGCGAAGAGCTCGATCGCATCGCCTCGCACGTCGCGCAGGCCCGCGACATGATCAAGACCGGCGGCTCGGTCGGCCGGCGGCTGGATTTCCTGGCGCAGGAATTCAACCGCGAGGTCAACACCTGCTGCTCGAAGTCCAACGATCTGGAACTGACCAACACCGGGCTTGCGATGAAGAACGTGGTCGAGCAGTTCCGCGAACAGGTTCAGAATCTGGAGTGAGCATGACGGCCCCAGGTCACGGCTTCGCAAGCCTCGAACGACGCGGATTGATGTTCGTGCTGTCGTCGCCGTCGGGCGCCGGCAAGACCACGTTGTCGCGGCTGCTGATCGAGCGCGTCGCCGGATTGAAGATGTCGGTGTCGGCGACGACCCGGACCAAGCGTCCGGGCGAAGAAGACGGCCGCGATTACTACTTCGTCGACCACGCGCGCTTCCAGGCGATGACCGAAAACGGCGAATTGCTGGAATGGGCCAACGTGTTCGACAATTGCTACGGCACGCCGCGCGCGCCGGTCGAGGCGGCCTTGGCGGACGGGCAGGACGTGCTGTTCGACATCGACTGGCAGGGCACCCAGCAATTACGCGAGAAGGCCCGCGACGACGTCGTCAGCGTGTTCATTCTGCCGCCGTCGGCGGCGGATCTGGAGAAGCGGCTGCACACCCGCGCGCAGGATTCCGACGAGGTGATCCGCGGCCGGATGAGCCGCGCCAGCCACGAGATGAGTCATTTCGCCGAATACGACTACATCGTCATCAATCACGACATCGACGAGGCGTTCGGCGAAGTGCACTCGATCCTGAAGGCGGAACGCCTGAAGCGCGAGCGCCGCACCGGCCTCACCGCTTTCGTCCGCGATCTGCAGAAGCAGCTGGAACGGTAGCTGTCATTCCGGGGCTCGAGCGGCGTAAGCCGCGAGTGAACCCGGAATCCAGTATCCCAGGGCGGTGAGTACTGGATTCCGGGTTCGCTCGGCCTACGGCCTCGCGCCCCGGAATGACGGCCTCTTTTTGTGAGGCGGCTCGGCTCCATTGAGCAATAATGAGTTGGCGAATGATGGGCTCATGAGCTTGCTAGCTCGGCCGCGGCGCCTTGGCCAAGAGCTGCTCGATCGCATCGTCGCTCGGCGCCGATTGGGCGCGGTCGCGCGCGATGCGCAGCCAGTTCATCGGCGGCGGCTCGTCGTCCAACTCATCGGCAGCCACGTGCGCGGCATGGACGGGGGCGGCCGGCTCGATCCACGGCGCTTCGGAACGCGGCTCGGGAATCGCGACGTCGTCGATCGCGTCGTGATACAGCGCCTCGTCGCGGCGGATGATCGGCCGGGGCGCGCCGAACCGCATCACCAGATGCGCGATCAACGCGGCCAATCCCAGCGCCGCGGCGAGACCGGCGATCAGCAGCCACAGCGAATTGTCCGCGGCGACCGGCGCCGGCGTAGTGGCTGAGGGCGTGACGGCCGCGATCTCGGTCGTATCGGCGGGGCGCTCGCTGCTCGTTGCGGCGGCATCGCTCTGCGCCGCCTGGCGCTCCAGCCAGCGATTGGCGAAGGCGACGCGCTGGCTTTGCAGATCGGGTGATGCGGGGGCGGCCACCGCGTCGGCGGCGGCGAACGGTTCGGCCGGCTGCTGCTGCGGCGTGACGTTGCCGCGATTGCTGTCGGTCAACTCGCGGGTCGGCACATATTCGGCGCGCGCGTCGGACAAATTGCGTGGCGCCGGCGGCGACAACGGAGGAGGCGGCGGCGTTTCGGCGGCGGCGGGTTCCGGCGCCGCGGCCTCGGCGACCGCGGCGGTCGGTGCGGCGCTCTTGGCGCGGGTGTACCAGCACTGCCGTTTGGTTTCGCGCTCCAGCCGGTAGTACCAATGCGCACCCTTCGGCGCGGCGCCGTTCGGCGCGGTCAGGCAGTCGGCGGCGTGCAGCGGAGTGAGCGGCAGCATCGCGAGCCCGCCGCCCAGCACCATGGCGGCGATCGCAGCGCAAGCCCCAATCCGGTTGGGCGATGTCCGGTTGCGCTGTCGCATGCGCGTATCCCCTTTACTCAACGATGCGGTCGGTAACGTTTCGTTGAGAAATGGGGTGGCAATGCGCCGTAAATTCGAACAGCTTTGGGCAATATTCGGGCCCGCGCGGAGAGCCGTACGGGCCCGATCAGCAGCGCTTATCGGACAAGCCGGCGCGGTTCAGTTGGTCAGCACGACGCGGCCGACGACGTGGCCGGCGCGCAATTCGTCGATCCACTTCTGCACGTCGGCCATCGGCTGTTCCTGCATCGGCGCAGGCGCGATGGTGCCGGCGCGCGCCAGCTCCAGCAATTCCTTGGCCTCGTTCAGCGTGCCGGTCATGAAGCCTTCGATGGTCATCCGCTTGTAGATCCAGTTCACCATCGGCATCGAGAAGGTGCCGCCCATCAAGCCGGACACCACGATCTTGCCGCCGCGCGCCACCACGCCGGTGGCGAAGCCCATCGACTTGTCGTTGCCGGCGAAATCGACGATGGCGTCGAAGCCGCCGGTCTCCTTCATGATGCGCTTGATCAGGTCCGGCTCGGTGGGGTCGTAGGCGGTGGTAGCGCCGTTCTTGAGCGCGGTGTCGCGCGCCGCCGGATTGATATCGGCGACGCTGATGTCCTGCTTGAACATCGCCTTCGCCAGCGACAGCCCCATCATGCCGACGCCGCCGAGCCCGATCAGCAGCAGGTTGCGCTGCCGCTTGCGGTCGACCAGGCGCTTCAGCGCGCCATAGGCGGTGGCGCCCGAGCACATCAGCGTCGCCGCCTGGTTGATCGGCAAAGGATCGTAGTCGAGCAGATACTTGACGTCCGGCACCAGCACGTGGCTGGAGAAGCCGCCGTCGATCGCGACGCCGAGAAAGCGGTTGCGCACGCAGAGATTTTCATCGTCGTTGAGGCAGTCGCGGCACTGGCCGCAGCCGATCCAGGGAAACACCGCGGTCTTGCTGCCGACGAGCTCGCCCGGCGCATCCGGCCCGACCGCTTCGACCACGCCGGCGATCTCGTGGCCGAGCGTGAACGGCAGCGTCATGCCCTTGGTGGTGTCGAGTTTCTTGCCGGAGCCTAAATCGGCATAGCCGTCCTGGATGTGCAGATCGGAATGGCACAGCCCGCAGCGCTCCACCCGCACCAGCACTTCGCGGCCCTGCGGCTTCGGCGTCTCGACGATGGTCTCACACAACGGAGCATCGAATTTGACAAGCGATTGCCGACGCATCAACGCCATGGTGTTTGCTCCCTTGAAGCTATGTTTTTGTCGCTCGTATATTCTTCAATTCCCTGGCCATGGCAACAAAGCCCGACACCGGAATGGTCTCCGCGCGTCGCGTCGGATCGACGCCCGCGGCAGCGGCCAGCCGCGCCGGATCGGTGCCGAGCGGCTTCAAGCTTTGCCGCAGCATCTTGCGGCGCTGGCCGAATGCGGCGGCGGCGACCTGCTCCAGAATCTTCCGGTCGCACGGCTCGGGCTGTTCACGCGGCACTAAGCGCACGACCGACGACGTCACCTTGGGCTGCGGCACGAAGGCCGCGGGCGAAATGTCGAACAACAGCTTGGTCTCGGCGCGCCAATTCGCCAGCACCGCGAGCCGGCCATAGGCCTCGTCGTCTTCCGCGGCCACGATGCGTTCGGCGACCTCGCGTTGAAACATCAGCACCATGGTGTCGTACCACGGCGGCCACGGCTCGATGCTGAGCCAGCCGATCAACAACGATGTCGCGATGTTGTAGGGCAGGTTGGCGACGATTTTCGCGCGGGCGCCGTTGAGGAGGGGGCGCGGATCGATCGTCATCGCGTCGGCGCAGATGACCTCGAGGCGGCCGGGATAATGCGCGGCGATTTCCTGCAGTGCGCCGAGCGCGCGCTCGTCGCGCTCGATCGCGATCACCTTGGCGGCGCCGAGCGCCAGCAGCGCCCGGGTCAGCCCGCCGGGGCCGGGGCCGATCTCGATCACGGTGGCGGCGTCGAGTGGCCCCGCGGCGCGGGCGATCCGGGTCAGCAGATTGAGGTCGAGCAAAAAGTTCTGGCCGAGCGATTTGCGCGCCGACAGATCGTGGCGCTTGATGACGTCGCGCAGCGGCGGAAGCTCGTCGATGCCGCTCATGAAGGCTGCGTCGGGGTGGACATCCGCGCTGCCAGGCGCAGCGCTTCGATCAGGCTGGACGGATTGGCGCGGCCGCTGCCGGCGATGTCGAAGGCGGTGCCGTGATCGGGCGAGGTGCGCACGAACGGCAAGCCCAGCGTGACGTTGACGGCGTTGTCGAACGCCAGCGTCTTCACCGGGATCAGCGCCTGGTCGTGATACATGCACAGCGCGCAGTCGTAAGTCTGGCGTGCCGCTTCGTGGAACATGGTGTCGGCGGGCAGCGGGCCGCGGGCGTCGATGCCGTCGCGGCGCAGCATCTCGATCGCGGGCGCAATGATCGCCTGGTCCTCGCTGCCGAGACCGCCGTCTTCGCCGGCGTGGGGATTGAGCCCGGAGATCGCCAATCGCGGCTGAGCGATCGCCATGTGGCGGCGCAAGGCGCTGGCGACGATCCGCGCCGTCGAGACGATCAGTTCGGTGGTGAGCTGCGCGATGGCGTCGCGCAGCGGCAGATGGATGGTCACCGGCACCACGGCCAGCGTCGGCGACCACAGCATCATCACCGGCTGCGGCGCCGCGCCTTCGCCGCGCGCCAGCTCGGCGAGAAATTCGGTATGGCCGGGATGCTTGAAGCCGGCCTGGTACAGCACGCTCTTGGCGATCGGGTTGGTCACCACGGCGGCGGCGCGTCCGGCGATCACGTCGGCGACGGCCTGGCGGATCGAGCCGATCGCAGCGGCTGCGCTGCTGCCGTCCGGACGACCGGGCAGGGCGGTGACAGCGTGGCCGGTGGCGACGACGGGGAGGGCGTCGGCGAAAGCTGCTGCGGCCTGATCGGGCCGCACCTCGGCGACCGGCACGTCGAGGCCGAGCGCGGCGGCGCGGGCCTGCAGAAACGCCGGGTCGCCGAGCAGATAGAACGCCGGGATCTGCGACGTGGCGCGCCCGAGCCACGCCGCGAGCGCGATGTCCGGACCGATTCCGGCCGGCTCGCCCAGCGTCAGCGCCAGCGGCTTGTTGTTCGACACGGCCGTCATCCGACGCTCGGCTTAACGAACCGCGCCTCGTCGTGGCAACGCCGGCTCCGCAACACTAGCGGTACTCGATCATCGCCGCCTTGCGGACGTCGCGCAGATAGGATTTCGACTTGGCTTCGAACTTGTCCGCAAACATCTTGTCGCGGATCTCGCGCTTCTTCGGCGTATCCGCGGTGGTCGGCTTGCGCGCGCACAACGCCACCATCTCGACGCCCTGCTTGGTGACCTCGGGGGCGGTCAGATGTCCGATCGGGGTCTTGTCCAGCACCTCGCGCAGCACCTGCGGAATGTCCGCCGAGGTCTTGCTGACGGTGTCGCGGATCGCCGCGTTCTGCATCGACTTGAACAGGTCTTCGGCTTCGGCGCAGCTCTGCACCCGGTTGCGCAAGGCTTCCGCCTCCTTCATGCGCAATTCCCGCGCGGAGCCGGGCGCGCTGCGCGGCACGATCAGCACGATCGGCCGCATCTGATATTCGAAGCTGTCGCCCGACGATTTGTCGTCGCCGCCGAGCGCGGCCTGCACGTCCTTTTCGCCGACCAAGAGGCTGTCCTTGAAGCGGCCGCGCACCAGGCTGGTCCAGACCATTTCGGCGCGCATCCGGTGCCGCAGGGTCTCGGCGCGGATGCCCTGGGCCTCCAGCGACTTGGTCAGCGCTTCGGGCGACATCCGCATCCGCGCGCCCATGCTGGCGAACGAGCTGTCGATGTCCGAGGCGCTGGGATCGATGCCGAATTTCTTGCCTTCGCGGATCTTCACCTTCTCGTTGATCAATTCGTCGATCACCTGTTGCCGGCTCGGGCTCTTGTGGGTCGACAGCGACAACAGCTTGGAGCGCTGCTCGATGTCGTAATTGGTGATCGGTTCGCCGTTGACCATCACGGCGACGGTCTGCGCGTGCAGCTCGGGGCCGGCGCAGATCGCCAGCATCGCGACGGCGCAGCACAGCGCCACGCGGATCAGACGAAGGGGAGGGCTTGCAGTCATGTCAGGTCTGCCATGGGGCGGGTCGGATCCATCATTCTCCGAGCACGATGCCGGATTCACGAGACGCGCGCGCCGACCTATTGGCCGATCAGGCCGTTCGTGGCCCCCGACACGCTCTGCGAGAACGCGGTGGTGCCGATCGTTCGCAACCCGATCTGAAGCATGACGGAATGGCTAAGTGTGGGCGGGGCCAGCGAATTGGTCGAATAAGAATACGCCGTGACGTAATTCAGCCCGAGCACGAAGCAGTCGTCCACGTAGCCGGCGCCGACGATGTACTGGTCGATCTTGTTGGCTTCGAGATCCCAGCGCGCGCCGCCGGTCAGCACCCAGTTGGAGGCGAGCTTGACCGACCCGGTTCCCAGGATGCCTTCGCGGCGGTCCAGCAGGCCGAGATCCGGCTGCGCGGCATAGTTTCCATAGATCATCGACACCGACCAGCGATTGAAGCTGGCGCTGCCTTCGGCCTCGAAGCGCTGCACGCTGGCAGTGGCTTCGTCGAACCGCGCCCGGGTGGTGAATTTGAAGGTGCTGTTCGGCGAATAGGACGCCCGCGCCACATAATCCGAGCGCGCCTTGTCGAGGCCGGAATCGAGCCCGGTGTTGATCAGGTCGGCCACCGCGTAGGAGTTCATGCCGAACAGATGGTAGGACTGGCCGAACAGCACGTTGACCGAACCGCCCTTGTCGAACTGGGTGGTGGCCTGCACGCCGACATTGGCGCGGCCGCCGCCTTCGATGCGGTCGTAGCCGGAGAACTTGTTGACGTCGAACAGGTTGTCGGCGCCGAACACCATGCTCTGGGCGTCCTCGTTGGGCAGACGGCCGGCATAGGTTTCGTTCGGACGGACGATGATCTGCGCGATCGGCTCCACCGTGGTGGTGCCCCACGGCTGCACGTTGATGAAGGGGTAGCGATATTCCAACCCTACGGTCGGCATCACCCGCAGCGCCTGGGTGTCGCCGGTCTTGATGAAGTCGGAAACGCCGGGCTGGTTCGAGATCGAGGAATCGATCGCGTCGACCCGCAGCGAGGCGAACGGCGTCCAGATCTGGCCGTAGGAGTCGGTGTAGGACCGCCGCCACTGCGCCTCGGCGCTGAAACGGGTGTAGGTGCCGGGAATGCCGCGCAGCAGGCAGCTCGCCGGCATTCTCGCCAACGGATCTGCGGATGCGGCCAGACACAGACCATTCAAATTGGCCGTGGTCGTCACCGGGTCGAAATCGGCGTTCTGCCGGGTGAGGCTGGTCAGGTTGGTCTTGAAGCTGACCTCGCCGCCGAGAATCGGCCGGTTGAACACGTTGGCGTAATCGATGACCGGCAGCACCACCGGGATCTGGCTCTGCACGTCATAGCCGCTGAAGCCCTGGAAGTAGAACGCCCGCGCGTCGAAATAGCTGCGGTTGCCGACGCCGGTCAGATAGATGTCCGAGGTCGCCTCGTTGGACTGGCTGAGGAAGGTGCCCAGCGTGTCCTTGTACTGCGCCAGCCGGTAGTCGATGAAGAAGGTCTTGTCGGACATCAGGACGCCGTCCCAACCCCAGACCCATTTGTCGTTCAGCGCGAACTGGCCCTTGGTGTCGATGGCGCCGCGGAATTCGCGCTGGCCGGGGGTGCCGACCAACGCCTTGTTGTCGGGATCGAGCTGGTCGATGCCGTAGGCGCGAATCTGGTAGGCGCCGTCGAGCAGACGCTGGCGGAATTCGCCCTGCATCAACACGCCCTGGGTGGTGGTGTAGCGCGGCGACACGGTGAAGTCGTAGTCCGGCGCCAGCGCCCAATAGAACGGCACCTCGAAGCCCGAGCCGAACGCCGAACTCGAGAGATAGATCGGCATCAGGAAGCCGGTCTTGCGCTGCACGGTGGGGTCGGGCGTCGAGAAATACGGCAGATAGGCTAACGGGACGCCGAAGAATTCGAGCTGGGCGTTCTCGAAATACAGCATCTTCTCGTTTTGATCGTGGATGATCCGGGCGCCCTTGACCTGCCACAGCGGCGGCTTCTTCGGGTTGTCCCGGCACGGCGCGCAGGCGGTGTAGACGCCGTTCTGGAACACGTTGTAGGTGCCCTCGGTGCGCTCCGCCCGCGACGCCGCGATGCGGGTCTGGTTGGCGGTGTCGACGCGCAGCGAATCGACGAAACCGTCGCGGTAGTCGTCGCTCAGATCGAGCTGGTTGGCGTAGGTGATCTTGCCGTCCGCATCGGTCATGCGGACGTTGCCTTCGGCCTGCAGCCGCTTGGTCTTCTGGTCGTAAACCACCTTGTCGGCCTCGACGGTGGTGCCGCCGTAGAACATCTGCACCTTGCCGACCGCCGACACCCGCGAGTTGTTGTAGTCGTAATCGACCTCGACGGCCTGAACCAGCATCTGCCCGGTATCGGCCGTGGGCGGCGCCTTGGGGCGCACCGGCGGCTGATTGAAGGTGAAACTCTGGGCGGCCGCCGGCGTTGCCGCCACGACTCCGAACGCCGTGGTCCCGACCAGCGCGCTCAGCACGGCGGACATGACAAGGCGACCGCGGCGCACCGCGCCGCGCTGCCGCAAAGTCCACAGCCGTTCCACGAGGGCGGCGACCACTATCCGTCCTCCAGGTGCAGCAAGGCTAAAAAACCAGCGAGACTTCCCACGCACACGGGGAGCCACGCTGCAGCAAGCGGATGCATTAACTCGGCCTTGCTCAGATCTTCGGTTACTTTCGACAGGATATAGAGCAGAAACCCTGCGCCCACGCCACTCAAAACCATCTTTTGAACACCGCCAAAACGGAAGAATCGCAAGCTAACAGAAGCCGCTAGCATAACCATAGCGGCAAGAAGAAACGGCCGTGCCAGTAGCTTATGAAACTGTAGCCGGTAACCGGCCGTGGCAAATCCAGAGCTCTCCGACGAGCGGATATAGCCCGGCAGTTGCCAAAATGACACAGTCTCGGGGGTGGAAAAGCTGTTGCGGACCTGGGCCAGCGTCAGAGTCGTCGGCAGCAGGAAAACCTCCTGGTCGACCGGCGGGCCGTCCAATGTGTAACGCCGCAGGTTCTTGAACCGCCAGAACCCCGGTTCCAGCGTCGCCTCGCGGGCCTCGATTCGCTCCTTGAACGAGAAGTCCGGCTCGAACCGGAACACGCTCAAGCCGGTCAGCAGCGCACCCTGCTGCTGGCTGCGCGAAGCGTTGATGATCGCCTGGCCCTCGCTGGTGACCTGGTTGATCCAGAAACCGCTGGCGTCCTGCAGGCTGCCGGAGGAGTCGCCGAACATCTCGGCTTCCATCTGCTTGGCGCGCTCCTGCATGTTCGCCGACATCGGATTGAACACCACGGTGGCGAACACGCCCAGCGCCAGCGCGCTCCACAGCGCCGGCGCTATGAATTGCCAGGCCGAAATCCCGGCGGCGCGCGCCACCACCAGTTCGAGGCGTCGCGACAACGCCAGGTAGCAGGTCATCGCGCCGATCAGGATGCAGAACGGCATCAGCCGCTCCAAGAGCTGCGGCACCCGGTACACCGAGGTCTGCACGATCAGCAGCGCCGAGATCGACGGCCGGCCGCCGGCGCGGCGCAGCAGGTCGATGTAATCAACGAACACCAACAGCACGAACAGGCCGGCGAACACCGCCAGCGCCGCGGTGACGAATCGTGCCGCGAAATAGCGGTTGAGGGTGCTGGCGATCATGCGCGGGGTCCGGTCATGACGGCATCGGACGCAGGCGGAGGCGGGCCAGCGAGGCGGTCAGCGCGTTGATCAGCTCCATCAAGCGCGCCGGCGGCTCGATGACGATGTTGCGGGCGATCACCCACAAGCTCACAGCCAGCGTCGCGCCGAGCAGCAGATATTGCGCCGCGGCGACCGCCGGCGTGCTGCTGGTCACAATCGAGCAGGCGAATCCGGCGAGCCGCACCGCGAACACCGCGGCGATCGCCCCGGCCATCGAGAAGTTGCGGCTCTGCCGCGTGGTGCGCGGCAGCCCGAGAAACGCAAAGGTCAGCGCCGCGAACACGAAGGGATAGATCGGCGCCAGGAGGCGGTCGTGCATCTCGGCGCGAAACTGGTTCGGCAGCCGGGCGTACAGCGCATCGCCGGGCTCCGGCCACAGCAATTCCCAGAGATAGCGTTCGCGGATGCCGTAGGTGACGTCGCGCGCCCGGGAGAACTTCGACATGTCGAAGGCGTAGCGGCCGAACGCCACCAGCGCGGGATCCTGCTTGCCGGTTTCGAAGCGCTGCAGCGTGCCGTCTTCCAGCACCAGGAACGAGCCGTCTTCGTTCTTCAGCACGGTGCCATGGTCGGCGATGATGCTGACGCGCTCGTTGGGGTCGCGGCGATCGTCGATGAATACGCCGACCAGCACGCCGCCGGGCTGGCGTTCCCGCACCCGGATCGTCAGGTTGGTTTCGAGCTGCGAGAAGCGGCCGGGCTGCAGGATGTTGGCGAGAATGTCGGCGGTGATTTCGCTGTCCCAGCGGTTGATCCGGCGCAGGCCTTCCGGCGCGACATAGGCCGAGATGAAGCCGACCAGGATAGCCACCACCACCGAGGCGAACATGAAGGGGCGCACCAGCCGCAGCGGCGACAACCCGGCGGCGTTCATCACGATGATTTCCGAATCATTGGCCAGCCGGTTCAGGGTGTGGGCGACCGCAATCATCAGCGCCACCGGGGCGATCACCAGCACCAGAACCGGCACCGCCATGCCGGTGAGGCCGAGGAAGGTCAGGATGGTCTGACCCTGGCTCGTCATCAGATCGATTCCGCGCAACGCCTGGGTAATCCAGATCACGCCGGTGAGGCTGGCCAGGATCACCGCAAACGACGTCAGCGTCGTGCGGAATATGTAGCTGTCGATCGACCCCATCGCTCCGCACGATCCCCAATTCCGGGCGCGGTGCCGCTTCGCACCGCTCCGAACCCCCGTCAACGAATCTCCCGTCGCCGCCAGGCTCTTCCCCATCCTGACAGGACCATTACCATCTGTCTGATCCGTCAACAAAATGGCTGGGGCATGGCACCTTCTGCGGATGGTTAATGTTTCCCGGATGTCACCGGAAAGCCACGCTTTGCGGTTTCGGCTCGCGTTTCCGGCGGCGAGCGGTTTTCAACTGCAGCCGGGGCGAGCACCGGCTGCGCTCTTGGCAGCAAGGGGAAGGAAGGCTCATAGTGGGGCCATCATCCCGCGCCGGATCCGAAACCGACGATTCCGCGAGCCAGTTCGTCCGGATCGTCGCCTCGACCGACCTTTGCCCAAGTTTTTTGGAGGATTGCCCATGCCCGACGCCGTCAACGTTGGCTTCGTTCCGATGGCCACGAGCGCGCGCGGCGTGCTGTTCGTGTTTTGCGATGACACGCTGAAATTCGGCCCCGACACCGTCAAGGCGGTCGGCACCGCCGCGAATGCGGTGAAGCGCGCCGCGGCGACCAGCCAGTTCAAGGGCAAGAGCGGATCGACGCTGGACATCCTGGCGCCGGAGGGCCTCAAGGCCTCGCGGCTGGTGGTGATCGGGGTCGGCAAGCTCGACGCCATCAAGGACCACGACTTTCTCAAGCTCGGCGGCGCGCTGGCCGGCAAGATCGGCGGCGGCAAGGAGCCCGTCACCGTGATCGCCGAACTGCCGAGCGGCGCCATGACCCCGGCGCAGGCCGCGGCGATCGCCGCCGGCGTGCGGATGCGGGCTTACAAGTTCGATCGCTACAAGACCAAGAAGAAGGACGGCGACGACACCCCGCTCGACGCCAGCGTGGCGATCGCGGTGCGCGATGTGGCGGCCACCAAGAAGGCCTTCGCGCCGCAGAACCACGTCGTCGACGGCGTGATCATGGCGCGCGAACTGGTCAACGAGCCGCCGAACGTGCTGTATCCGGTGGAATTCGCGCGACGCGCCAGCCAGTTGCGCAAGCTCGGCGTCGCCGTCGAGGTGCTCGACGTGCCGGCGATGAAGCGGCTGAAGATGGGGGCGCTGCTCGGCGTGTCGCAGGGCTCGACGCAGCCCGGCCGCACCGTGATCATGCGCTGGAACGGCGGCAAGAAGGGCCAGCAGCCGGTGGCCTTCGTCGGCAAGGGCGTGTGTTTCGACACCGGCGGCATCTCGATCAAACCGTCGGGCAGCATGGAAGACATGAAGGGCGACATGGGCGGCGCGGCGTGCGTGGTCGGGCTGATGCACGCGCTGGCGGCGCGCAAGGCCAAGGTCAACGTGGTCGGCGCCATCGGCCTCGTCGAGAACATGCCGGACGGCAACGCGCAGCGGCCCGGCGATATCGTTACCTCGATGTCCGGTCAGACCATCGAGATCATCAACACCGACGCCGAAGGCCGCCTGGTGCTGGCCGACGTGCTTTGGTACGTGGCGAAGAAGCACAAGCCGAAATTCATGGTCGACCTCGCCACCCTGACCGGGGCGATCCTGGTCGCGCTCGGCACCGAATATGCCGGGCTGTTCTCCAACAACGACGAACTGTCGCAGCGGCTGACCGAAGCGGGCCAGGCGACCGGCGAGCGGGTATGGCGGATGCCGATGGGGCCGGAATACGACAAGATGATGGACTCGCAATTTGCCGACATGAAAAACGCCGGCGCCCGCCATGGCGGCTCGATCACCGCGGCGCAGTTCCTGCAGCGCTTTGTCGACGATACGCCGTGGGCGCATCTCGACATCGCCGGCACCGCGATGGGGGCGGCGAAGACCGACATCAATCAGAGCTGGGGCTCCGGCTACGGCGTGCGGCTGCTGGATCGGCTTGTTGCGGACTATTACGAGTCCAAATGACCGAAGTGCTGTTCTACCATCTGCAGAATATGACGGTGGAGAAAGTCCTGCCGTCATTGCTGGAGAAATCGCTGCAGCGCGGCTGGCGGGTGGTGGTGCAATCCACCACCGAGGAGCGCGCCGACGCGCTCGATGCCCATCTGTGGACCTATCGTGACGATTCGTTTCTGCCGCACGCCACCTGGCGGGTGGCGGACGCCGCGCAGCAGCCGATCGTTTTGACCGCCGACGAAGCCAACCCGAACGGCGCCAAGGTCCGATTCCTGGTCGACAATGCGGCGTTGCCGGCGGATATCGCCTCGTACGAACGCCTGGTGCTGGTGTTCAATGGCGACGACGACGAGGCCATCGTGATGGCCCGCGCGGCGTGGACGGAGAGCAAATCGCGCGGCTTGGCGGTGATCTACCGGCAGGCCGACGGCTCCGGCGGCTGGCAAAGCCGGGAATAGCCCGCGCGGCCGATAGCGATGGTCGCTGAACGATGCTACCTTCGGCTGCAACGAGGTGTCCGCCGGCGGTCACGGTCGTGCCGTAAATGGATGGTTGTACAACCGCTTAAGCTGCTGAATGGGGCGAACTTGACCGTGCGACAGAAAATCACCTCCCGCGCCTTGCTGTTGTTGTGTGTGGGCGCGCCCTTGCTGGGCGGCTGCTCGGCGACCTCGGATATGTTTTCGTCGGACCTGCTGTCGCGCGACGCCGAATGGTTTTCGCGGCCCGGCCGCGTCTTCATCAAGAACGTCTCGATCGAAACCCCGCCGCTGACCCCGGACAAGCCGGTGGCGCCGGAGGATCTGATCAGCGCCGACGGCATGTGCCCGGGGATGTCGCCGCCGGCCGATGCCAACGCGCTGACCGATGCCGGCGGCGCTGCGGCGCAGCCGTCGCGCAGCGGCGTGGTGGCGCTCGGCCACACCGAGTGCGACGTCGCGCGCGGCGCCGGCGCCCCCGACAATGTCAGCCTGTCGACCAATCCGCGCGGCGACCGCGTCGCGCTGCTGACCTATTCGCGCGGACCGCGCGCCGGCCTCTATACCTTCACCGCGGGCCGGCTGAGCTCGATCGAACGCGCGCCCGAGGCGGCGCCGCAACCGAAGGCCGGCAAGCCGAGGGCGAAGAAGCACGCGGCGGGATAAGCTCAATTACTTCGAGTTTGTGCGTGCCCCGGACGTAGCGCAGCGCGCCGCTCTTGCGGCGTGGTACGCTACAGAGCCGGGGCCGTTACGGACCGCAGCGCTTGGAACGGTCCCGGGTCAGCGGCGCAGCGCTCCGCGCTGCACCGCGCCCGGGACACGGCCCGTTCACTCGTGCGCCTGATCGCTTCGATGTCTGTCATTCCGGGGCACGAGCCGCGTGAGCGGCGAGTGAGCCCGGAATCCAGTATTCCAGGGCGGTGATTACTGGATTCCGGGTTCGCTCGGCCTGCGGCCTCGCGCCCCGGAATGACAGCCGCGTTTTCGATTGGGCGCTAAACAGACATCAGAACGGTTAGCAACGCCCGGCTATCAGTTCACCCCTGCGCCTGGTCGTAGGACGCGCTCGCCGCCAGCCAGGTCTCCTCGGCCTTCTGCAACGCGGCTTCGGCGCCGGCGCGGGCCTTGCTGAGTTGCGCCGCCTGCTTCGGATCCTTCTTGAACAGACCGGGCAGCGCCAGCGCGGTGTCGAGCTTGGCGATGATGCCGGTGATCCGCTCCATCTCCGCCTCGGCGGCGGCGATCTGCTGCTTCAGCGACGGTTTCTTGTCGCCTTTGGCACGCGCGGGCTTGCCGTTGCTTGCCTCGTTGCTACGCTCTTGCGCATTGGCGGCGCGGTCGCGCGGGCTCGACCGCATGCCGCGGCTCGACAGCACCGAGCGGCGATAATCGTCGAGGTCGCCGTCATACGGCGTGACCTTGTGATCGGCCACCACCCACAATTGATCGGCGCAGGCTTCGATCAGGTAGCGGTCATGCGACACCATGATCACCGCGCCGGGATAATCGTTGATCGCTTCTGCCAACGCCGCGCGGCTGTCGATGTCGAGATGGTTGGTCGGCTCGTCGAGGATGATCATGTTGGGACCGAAGAAGGTGGCGAGCCCCAGCAGCAGCCGCGCCTTTTCGCCGCCCGAGAGCGACTTCACGATGGTGTCGCCGGCCTTGCCGGAAAAGCCGAGCGCGCCGGTGCGGCCGCGGATCTTGGTCTCGGTGGCGTCCGGCATCAGCTTGCGGACGTGGTCGTAGGGCGAGCCGTCTTCGTTCAATTCGTCGAGCTGGTGCTGGGCGAAGTAAGCGATCGACAATTTGTCGGCGCGGATCACCGAGCCGGAGAACGGCGCCAGCCGGTTGGCCAACAGCTTCACCAGCGTCGACTTGCCGTTACCGTTGGAGCCGAGCAGGGCGATGCGGTCTTCGGTGTCGATCCGCAGCGTGACGTGCTTGAGCACCGGGTGCTTGTGGTCGTAGCCGACGGTGACGTTGTCGACCGCGATGATCGGCGGCGACAGGATCTTCTCCGGCGCCGGGAAATGGAATTCCTTGACGTCCTGCGTCACCAGCGCCGACACCGGCTTCATCCGCTCCAGCATTTTCACGCGAGACTGTGCTTGGCGCGCCTTGGAGGCGGTGGCCTTGAAGCGGTCGACGAACGACTGCAGATGCTTGCGCTGCGCCTCCTGGCGCTTGAAGTTCTTGGCGTCGAGCGCTTCCTTGTTGGCGCGGAATTCCTCGTAAGCGGAATACGTGCCGCGGTAGTGCACCAGCTTGCCGCGGTCGAGATGCAGGATCTCGTTGACCGAGGTGTCCAAGAGGTCGCGGTCATGGCTGATCACGATCACGGTGCGCGGATAGTTGGCGAGATGGTCCTCCAGCCACAGCGTGCCTTCGAGATCGAGATAGTTGGTCGGCTCGTCGAGCAGCAACAGGTCGGGCGCCGAGAACAGCGTGGCGGCCAGCGCCACCCGCATCCGCCAGCCGCCGGAGAACTCCGAGCAGGAGCGCGCCTGATCGGCGGTGGAGAAGCCGAGGCCGGAGAGGATCGCGGCGGCGCGGGCAGGGGCGGAATGGGCGTCGATGTCGACGAGCCGGGTCTGGATCTCGGCGATGCGATGCGGATCGTGCGCGGTCTCGGCTTCGATCAACAGCGCGTCGCGTTCGAGATCCGCCTTCAGCACCACTTCGAGCAGGGTTTCCGGGCCGTTCGGGGCTTCCTGGGCGAGGCTGCCGATCCGCCAGCGCGGCGGCAGCGAGATCGAGCCGGTCTCGGTCGGCAATTCGCCGCGGATGGCGTGGAACAGGGTGGACTTGCCGGCGCCGTTGCGGCCGATAAAGCCGACGCGGGCGCCCGGCGCGATCTGCGCGGTGCCGTGGTCGATCAACAGCCGTCCGGCGAGCCGGATCGAGATTTCATTGAGTGAGAGCATGCCGCGTTGTGACCGGCTCCCCGGTCAAACGCAACCCCGCAGCGGCGGGGCGCGCCGCTGCGAGCTACTTTTGGCCGTCGCGCCGGCGCATCTCGGCGAGCAATTGCTCCAGCCGATCGGGCAGCCTGGGGTTGTCCAGCGGCAGGCTCTGCTGCAGCTTTTCGCCGATCGCACGGCAGATCGAACGGATGGTTCGGCTGTCGATGGGTTCGCTGTTGGAGGCGGTCGGCATCGCGTGTTCCAGTGTCATGAGGTCTTCACAGGACTAAGTCCGTGCCGCGGCAATGGTTTCTTCGCCCCGGGATTGCACGCGGATTCAGTAAAAGTTGAGTAAATATTGGCCTGAGTTCCGCCACAAGTCGGGAAAAGCCGGACATCGGGACCTGCGCGGAGGGATTTGCCGGGCGAGACCGCGGGCCCGGCGGTGTGGTCGAGCGCAAGCCCGCGGGCGAGCGGCGCCGGGCGGGCGGCTTGCCGTTCCGGAACGGCGTCGATATAAGCGCCGCACCTCTCCAAAGCTCAAAAACACCGTATCTCAAGGACAACACATGGCCATTGAACGCACCTTTTCGATCCTCAAGCCCGACGCCACCGCGCGCAATCTGACGGGCGCGATCAATGCGCTGATCGAGCAGGCCGGTCTGCGGATCGTCGCGCAGAAGCGCATCCGCATGACCCGCGACCAGGCCGAGACCTTCTACGCCGTGCACAAGGCGCGGCCGTTCTTCGGCGAACTGGTCGACTTCATGGTTTCCGGCCCGGTCGTTGTGCAGGTGCTGGAAGGCGAGGGCGCCGTGCTGAAATATCGCGACGTGATGGGCGCCACCGATCCGTCGAAGGCCGCCGACGGCACCATCCGCAAGGCGCATGCGCAGTCGATCGGCGAGAATTCGGTGCACGGTTCCGACGCCCCGGAAACCGGTGCGATCGAAATCGCGCAGTTCTTCTCCGGCAACGAAATCGTCGGCTGATCTATCGACTTCGACATCACGCCAGGCATGGTCGACACCAGCCTGGCGTGATGCTATGCCGCGGCCCGTGAGGTGACCGTGGACTGGCTGCAGCAAATCGTCGATTCCGTGAGTATCGGAACCCTTGCCGGCCAGTTTCACAGCGAAATGCAACAGCCGACGTTCTGGCTCGCGGTCGGCAAAATCATCTGGATCAACATTCTGCTGTCCGGCGACAACGCGCTGGTGATCGCGCTCGCCTGCCGCGCGCTGAACAAGCGGCAGCGGATGTGGGGCATGGTGCTGGGCGCCGGCATCGCGGTGCTGCTGCGGATCATCTTCACCGGCATCGTCGCGACGCTGCTGGAACTGCCCTATCTGAAGCTGGTCGGCGGGCTGATCCTGATCGTGATCGCGGCCAAGCTGTTGGTTCCGGACGACGAAGACGAGAACAGCGTCAAGGCCGCAGCGCATCTTTGGCGCGCGGTGCAGATCGTGGTCGTCGCCGATATCGTCATGAGCCTCGACAATGTGATTGCGGTCGCCGCCGCCGCCAACGGCAGCGTGCCGCTGCTGATCCTCGGCCTTGCGATCAGCGTGCCGCTGATCGTCGCCGGCGCGGCGCTGATTCTTCTGGTGCTGAACCGGCTGCCGATCCTGGTGTGGGCCGGCGCCGCGCTGCTGGGCTGGATCGCCGGCGACATCATGGCGACGGATCCGGCGGTGCATCCCTGGCTGCAGCGCCTGCTCGACGGCAAAATCGGCTTCGATCTCGATCTGAATTCGTCGCTGTTCGGCGTCGCCAAGCATCTCGCCGGCTTCGAAAATCTCGGCGAATTCACGCTGTCGCTGGCCGGCGCCATCGTGGTGCTGAGCGTGGGCACGCTGTGGCGGCGCGCCAAGCAACGCGAGGTCGCGGCGGACGCCGCCCGAATCGATCCGGCCTGATCAACGACAGCGGACGCCGCGCGGTGCAGGGCTGGCTTCGCCCGGAGGCTTGCGAATACCGCCGTTTCGTGTTGCAATCGCTTCACAATCGGAATTAGGCCGTTCGACTGTGCGTTTCACGACCCGAAAACAAACAGACATCCGGAAGCCGGTTTGTGGCGCGGCACGCATCAAGCGTGGCGCGTCTTTTTCGTCGTGGGTGTTTTTGCGGCAGGGTGGGATCCGGCTTGCCGGCGGAAAGCGCTCTCAAATGACCATAAGGATGCGCGCCGACTGATCGCAATGCCGGTAGCCACTTTTGCGAGCAAGCGCGCTGGAGGAGACAGACGATGCAGAAGGGCACCGTCAAGTGGTTCAACCCGACCAAGGGCTATGGGTTCATCCGGCCGACCACCGGGGACAAGGACGTGTTCGTCCATATCTCGGCGGTCGAACGCGCGGGACTTAGCACCCTCAATGAGAACCAGGCCATCGAGTATGAGCTGGTCGAAAATCGCGGCAAGACCTCCGCGGAAAACTTGAAGATCTCGTAACCCGCCATCGCGCAGTGATTGTGACGACGGCCCCCGGCGCGCAGCCGGGGGTTTTTTGCTACGGGGCGGCTGTGGCGATCAGGTCGATATCGACGCCGACCGCAAACGCCACATAGGCGTCGCTGCTCCAGGCATTCTGTCCGACCCCATAGGCGTTGCGCAGCAGATCGACGTGGCCCTTGGCGTGGGCGACGCCATCCTTCGTGTCGAGCGTGAACGGCAGCACCAGGTCGCGGCTGACGCCGCGCAGCGACAGCGTGCCCTGCGCCTCATAGGCGTTGCCGCCCTTGGCGACGAAACGCTTGGCCTCGAAGGTCGCGGTGGGGAAGCGGGAGACGTCGAACCAGTCTTCGCCGGGCAGCGCCTGGTCGCGCTGCTTGTCGCCGGTCGTGGCGCTGCCGAGTTCGATCGCGATCACCGCATGCCCGCCTTCGGGCGCGGCCGGGTCGAAATCGATCGTCGCCTGATAGCGGCCGAACTTGCCCTGAAAGCGTTCGCCGGTTTGCGTGCCGGAAAACCCGATCTGGCTGCGCGCCGGATCGACCTTCCAGCTGGAAGCCTCGGCGGCGTTGCTAACAACGACGCCGAGCGTGGCCACGGCCAAAATCCGCGCGGCTTTGGCAAAAAATCCGATCATGTCGGTGTCCTTTCCGAAGGCGCGCCGTCCGACGCGGTTTTGCCCGCGGGCTTCACGCCCGGCAGCATCCGATGCAGCACATCGTCACCGACGACAAAATGATGCCGCAGCGCCGCGGCGCTGTGCAGCCCGATCAGCGCGATCAGCACGAAGGCGCCATAGGCGTGGATGTTGTCGAACACCGCCGACCAGCGTGCCTTGTCGGCCAAGTGCGGCAGCCACGGCAGATCGGGCCAGCTCAATACCCCGAACAGTACGGTCGGAATTTTCAGCGGCGAGGCGGAGACCAGCGCCCAGCCGGTCAACGGCAGTCCGATCATGAACAAATACAGCAGCGCATGGCTGCCGGCCGCGGCCTTGCGCTCGAGTTGCGGCATACGCTCCGGCAAGGCCGGCGGCCGATGCGTCAACCGCCACAACACCCGCAGCACGGCGAGGCCGAGGACGCTGATGCCGATCGATTTGTGCAGCTGATAGAGCTGAAACTTGGTCGCCATCGCGATCGGCGCGTGCGCCATCGTCAGGCCGATGACGATCAGCGCGACGATCAGCGCTGCGATCAGCCAATGCAGGCCGATCGCAACGCCGGTGTAGCGAGAACGGGTCATCGCGACCGCGTCCGCGTTGGTCAGCTCTGCTTTTCGAAGGCGGCGCTGATGGTGATATCGACCTCGTCGCCGATCAGCGGCACGTAGGTCTTGACGCCGAAATCGCTGCGCTTGAGCGAGCCGGTGAGATCGAAGCCAACAGTGACCTTCTTGTTCAGCGGATTGACGCCGGCGCCGTGCAGCTTGGCATTGAGCGTCAGCGGCTTGGTGACGCCGTGCAGGGTGAAATTGCCGGTCACCTTGGCTTCGTTCGGGCCGGTGGGGGTGACGCTGGTGGCCTTGAAGGTGATCTGCGGGAAGGCCTTGGCGTCGAGCCACTGGTCGCCCTTCAGCTCGTCATTGAGCTTGGCGACCGGCGTATTCACCGAGATGGTCGGCACGGTGACGTCGAAGGTGCTCTTCGCCGGCGCCTTCGGATCGAGCTGCAGCGCGCCCGAGGCGTCGCTGAACCGGCCGCGGAAATTGCTGAAGCCCATATGGGAGACGCCGAACTCCACCTGGGTGTGGCCGGGATCGACGGCGTAAGTGCCGGCCTCGACCTGAGGGGCCGCGGCGGTTTGCGCCAGCGCCGGGACGGTGAAGGCCAAGGTGACGGCCAGGACGGGCAACAGCAGAGATCGCGCCATGAAAATAGCTCCTTTTTGCAAGTTGATAGCGTTTAGCCCAAGACTTTGTCCGAAAATAGAGAAAGAGTTTAGCTTGGCATGATCTATAATTTAGATGATGTCTGATGCCCTCACCCTCGACCAAATCCAGCTTCTGCTCGCCGTGGTCGATCACGGCAGCTTTTCGGGCGCCGCGCGAAAACTCAACCGCGCGCAATCGGCGGTCACCTATGGCATCCAAAAGCTGGAGGCGCAGCTCGGCGTGGCGCTGTTCGATCGCTCGAGCTATCGGCCGTCGCTCACCGACGCCGGACGCGCATTGTTGCCGCGGGCCCGGCGCATCGTCGAGGAAACCGCCGCGCTTCGCGATCAGGCGCAGGGGCTCGCCGGCGGGCTGGAAGCCGAACTGACGGTGGTGATCGACGCGATGTTTCCGATGCCGCGGCTGGTCGAGGCGCTGCGCGCGTTCACGGCCAAATTCCCGACGGTGCCGCCGCGGATCTACGTGCAGTCGATGGGGGCGGGGGCGGAATTCGTGCTCAACGGCACCTGCATGATCGGGCTGTTGCCGCTGGTGTTCAGCGATACGGCGGGGCTGCAGCACGTGCCGCTGCTCACCGTGCAGCTGTTGCCGGTGGTGGCGCAGGACCATCCGCTGGCGCAGCTGGATGGACCGATTCCGACCGACGTCATCCGGCGCCATCTGCAGCTGGTGCTCACCGATCGCTCGGCGCTCACCGAGGGCCGCGATTACGGCGTGCTGTCGTCGCAGACTTGGCGGGTGGCGGATCTCGGCACCAAGCACGCCATGCTGTTGGCCGGGCTCGGCTGGGGCAGCATGCCGACGCATCTGGTGGCCGATGACGTGCGCGACGGCCGTCTCAAGGTGATCCATCCCGCCGAGTTCGACGCTCGGACCGCGCATTTGGTAATGGGCGCAGCGCATCTGGCGTCACGCCCGCTCGGGCCGGCGGCGCTGTGGATGATGCAGCATTTTTCCGAAACCGCGGCCGAGGAGGCCGGCAGCGCCGCGTCATAGATGCTGCAGCTCGGCCAGCGCCGCCGAGGTCAACGCGGCGGCGGCACGATCAGGCTGTCATCGCAGCTCTGCAACGTCACCAGCCGGCAATAGTCGCCGTCGAGCCGGGCGGCGTCCGAGGCCACCAGCCGCAGCGCTTCCGGATAGATCTTGTGTTCGACGCTCAGCACCCGCGCGGCCAAGCTCTCGGCGTCGTCGTCGTCGCGCACCGCGACCGCGCCCTGCATCACGATCGGGCCGGCATCGGTTTCCGGAATCACGAAATGCACCGTCGCGCCGGAAATCTTGACGCCGGCGCGCAGCGCCTGGCCGTGCGGGTCGAGCCCGGGAAACGACGGCAGCAGCGAGGGGTGGATGTTCAGAATCTTGCCGTGCCAGCGCTGCACGAATTCGGCGGTGAACAGCCGCATGAAGCCGCCCAGGCAAATCAGCTCGACGCGGGCGTCGTCGAGCGCCGCCTGCAGCTTGGCCTCGAAGCCGGCGCGATCCTTGCCGAACGGCTTGCTCTCCACCACCACGGTCGGGATGCCGGCCTGTTCGGCGATTGCGAGGCCGCCGGCCGAGGCGGTGTTGGACATCACCGCGACGATGTCGGCGGGAAAATCCGCATCGGCCGCGGCGGCGTCGATCAGCGCGGCCATGTTGGAGCCGCGCCCGGAAATCAGGATGGCAACGCGACGCTTCACGGGGCTCACCACGCCAGATCGAGATGGCCGCTATAGACCACGCGGTGCTCGCCCTTGGCTTTGATGACTTCGCCGAGCAGGCAGACGGTTTCGCCGGCCTCGGTCAGAATCTCGCTGACCCGTTCGACCGCGTCGGCCCTGACGATGGCGATCATGCCGATGCCGCAATTGAAGGTGCGCAGCAGCTCAAGTTCGGCGATCTCGCCTTGCTCGGCCAGCCATTTGAATACCGGCAACACGGGCAGCCGCGGCAGGTCGATGCCGACGCCGAGATGCGCCGGCAGCACGCGAGGAATGTTGTCGGTGAAGCCGCCGCCGGTGATGTGGGCGAGGCCCTTCACCGCGCCGGTCTCGCGGATCGCGCGCAGGCAGGATTTCACATAGAGCTTGGTCGGCGCCAACAGCGCGCCGCCGAGCGTCATCACCGGCGAGAACGGCGCGTTGGCGTCGTAGCCGAGGCCGGAGCGTTCGACGATCTTGCGCACCAGCGAGAAGCCGTTGGAATGCACGCCGGAGGAGGCCAGCCCGATCACCACGTCGCCTTCGGCGATGTCCTTGGTGGGGAGCAGGGTGCCGCGTTCGGCCGCGCCGACCGCGAAACCGGCGAGATCGTAATCGCCGTCCTTGTAGAGGCCGGGCATTTCCGCGGTCTCGCCGCCGATCAGCGCACATCCGGAGTCGCGGCAGCCCTCGGCGATGCCGGCGACGATCGCCGCGGTGGCCTCCGGATCGAGCTTGCCGCAGGCGAAGTAGTCGAGAAAGAACAAGGGCTCGGCGCCCTGCACCACGAGGTCGTTGACCGACATCGCCACCAAATCGATGCCGATCCCGGTATGCAGCCCGGCCTCGATCGCGATCTTGACCTTGGTGCCGACGCCGTCGGTGGCGGCGACCAGCACCGGATCCTTGAAGCCCGCAGCCTTCAGATCGAACAGGCCGCCAAAGCCGCCGATTTCGGCGTCGGCGCCGGGGCGGGCGGTGGCCCGGACCATCGGCTTGATCAGATCGACGAGGCGGTTGCCGGCGTCGATATCGACACCGGCGTCGGCATAGGTGAGGCCGTTCTTGCGGTCGGTCATAGCCGTATCCTGGGGCATTGCGGCGAGCCAGTTCGCCGGCGCGAAATGCTCGACTGGATTAACCATAGCGCCACGCGCCGCCGCAGGGGAACCCCGGCCGGCCGCGGGCCTTGTAATGCCGGGCTGGTTACGTCGGATTACGCCAACGTGCAATGGCTCGCGTGCCGGCGTTATATTATGTAGACAGGATGCAGACCCCGGTCGCCAGAGTTCAGTCGCGTGTTGGCAGTGAGGCCGGGAGCCGGAATCGTTGCGTGAGCATTCCAAACATCATTACGCTCGGCCGCATTCTGCTGGTGCCGGTGATCGTCTGGGCGATCGCGTCCAATCAGATGGAAATCGCCTTCGCGCTGTTCATCGTCGCCGGCGTCAGCGACGCGGTCGACGGCTTCCTCGCCAAGCGGTTCAACATGGCGAGCGAATTGGGCGCGCTGCTCGACCCGTTGGCCGACAAGGCGCTGTTGGTGTCGATCTATGTGGCGCTGGGAATCGAGAACGCGATCCCGCGCTGGCTGGTGATTTTGGTGGTGTCGCGCGACATCATGATCGTCGGCGCGGTGATCGTGTCCTGGGTGTTCGGCAAGCCGATCCCGATGAAGCCCCTGATGGTGTCGAAGCTCAACACCGTGGCGCAGGTCAGCTTCGCCGCCTTGATCCTGGCGGCGCTCGGCTTCGGGGTTTCGCCGGAGCCTTACGATCTTATTCTAATGGGCCTGGTGGCCGTCTTGACCTTGCTTTCGGTGTCCTTCTATCTCGTCGAATGGACCAAGCACATGGGCACCGTCGAGCGCCGTCAATAGCGCCGGGTCCCCGACAAACGTCTCCCCGGACGACCGATCTGCGCTAGAGTGGACGACAAGGCCGGTGGAGCCGGCATGGAGTAATCGCGTGGCAGCCCGCGTTCAACCTCGTCAACTGGCCTTGGCTTTGCCGCATGCCGAGAGCCTGTCGCGCGACGATTTCCTCGAAGGTCCCGCCAACAGCGAAGCCTTGACGCTGATCGACCATTGGCCGGACTGGCCGAACCGGGTGATGCTGCTGACCGGGCCGGAAGGCTCCGGCAAGAGCCATCTGTCCTCGATCTGGGCCGAGCAGGCCGGCGCCCGCGCCATCACCGCGCATGCGCTGACCTCGGCCGCGGTGCCGGGCGCGCTGGCGACCGGGGCGCTGGTGGTCGAGGATTTCTGCCCGCCCAGCATTGACGAGCGGGCGCTGTTTCATCTGCTCAATCTGGCGCGCGAGGATCAGGCCTATGTGCTGATCACCTCGCGGCTGCCGCCCTCGGCGTTTCAGATCGACTTGCGCGACCTGCGCTCGCGGCTGCGCGCGGTGCCGGTGGTGACGCTGCAGCCGCCCGACGACCAGCTGTTTCGCGCCCTGATCGTCAAATTCTGCGCCGACCGGCAGATGAGCGTCGACGAAAACCTGGTGAGCTTTCTGGCCAATCGGATCGACCGCTCGTTCGCGGCGGCACGGCAGGTGGTGGAGCGGCTCGACACCGAGGCGCTGCGGCTCGGCCGGCCGGTGACCCGGGCGCTGGCCGCGGAACTATTGCGCGATCTCTGAGTCATCGCCGCGGCATCGTGCCCGCGCGACGCCGCTTGACGCGGTTCGCCGCAGGCCCCTCAATGTCAGAGAACTGTCACAACTATCAGCGATGGTCCGCGGCCGATCGTTGAACGCCCCCGTCATTCGCCTGCATGGATAGATGTCCTGATGAGCTTGTCGCAAGCTATTGCTATTGAAGAGAAAAATGGCGAAACCGAAGCCGCTTCGGTGATTGCGACGGGGCCCGAGCGGTTCATCAATCGCGAATTGTCCTGGCTGCATTTCAATCGCCGGGTGCTGGAAGAGGCCGTCAATCCCAGCCATCCGGCGCTGGAGCGGGTGCGGTTTCTGTCGATCTCCGCCAACAACCTCGATGAATTCTTCATGGTCCGGGTCGCCGGCATCAAGGCCCAGGTGCGCGAAGGGATCACCGAACGCAGCCCGGACGGGCTGTCGCCGGCCGAACAATTGGTGCTGATCAACGAAGCGGTGTCGCGGCTGGGCAGCGACCAGCAGGCGATCTGGCGTGACCTGCGCGTCATCCTCGGCGAGGTCGGCATCGCCTTGCTCGACGGCCGCGACGCCACCAAACAGGAGCGGGCCTGGATCGAAGACCACTTCCTGCACAACATCTTCCCGCTGCTGACCCCGCTGGCGATCGACCCGGCGCATCCGTTTCCGTTCATTCCGAGCCTCGGCTTCACCATCGCGCTGCAGCTGGCGCGGGTGAAAGACGGCAAGCCGATGAATGCGCTGATCCGCATGCCCGGCCGGATCGACCGCTTCATCCGGCTGCCGTCGTCCGGCAAGGACGGCGTGGTGCGGGTGATGACGCTGGAGCAGGCGACCTCGCTGTTCATCGGCCGGCTGTTTCCCGGCTACGTCGTCAAAGGGCAGGGCGCGTTCCGGGTGATCCGGGATTCCGAACTGGAAATCGAGGAAGAAGCCGAAGATCTGGTGCGGCTGTTCGAGACCGCGCTGAAGCGGCGGCGCCGCGGCTCGGTGATTCGGCTCGAGATCGAAGCCACCATGCCCGACGAATTGCGCGCCTTCGTGCAGCACGCGCTCTCCACCACCGACGACGAGGTGCTGCTGGTCGACGGCGTGCTGGCGATGAACGAGTTGTCGCAGCTGACCCGGCTCGATCGCCCCGATCTCGAGTTCACGCCCTACGTGCCGCGGCATCCCGAGCGGGTGCGCGATCACGGCGGCGATATCTTCGCCGCGATCCGCCAGAAGGATCTGATCGTCCATCATCCTTACGAATCGTTCGACGTCGTGGTGCAGTTTCTGCAGCAGGCCGCGCGCGATCCCGACGTGGTGGCGATCAAGCAGACGCTGTACCGCACCTCGAACAATTCGCCGATCGTGCGCACGCTGGTCGAGGCGGCGGAGGCCGGCAAGTCGGTGACCGCGCTGGTCGAGCTGAAGGCGCGGTTCGACGAAGAGGCCAATATCCGCTGGGCGCGCGATCTGGAGCGCGCCGGCGTGCAGGTGGTGTACGGCTTCCTCGAACTGAAGACCCACGCCAAGCTGTCGCTGGTGGTGCGCCGCGAGGGCGGCGGCCTGACCACTTACGTTCACACCGGCACCGGCAACTACCATCCGGTCACCGCGCGGATCTACACCGATCTGTCCTACTTCACCTCCGATCCGGCGATCGGCCGTGATGCGGCGCGGGTGTTCAACTACATCACCGGCTATGCCGAGCCGAGCGACATCGAAAAGATGGCGGTGTCGCCGCTGACCTTACGCGAATGCATGCTGGCGCACATTCACGGCGAAACCGCGTATGCCCGCAACGGCAAGCCGGCGGCGATCTGGCTGAAGATGAATTCGCTGGTCGATCCGGACATCATCGACGCGCTGTACGAGGCCTCGAAGGCCGGCGTCTCGGTCGAACTGGTGGTGCGCGGGATCTGCTGCCTGCGGCCCGGCGTGCCGGGGCTGTCGGAGAACGTCCGGGTCAAATCGATCATCGGCCGCTTCCTCGAGCACGGCCGGATCTATTGCTTCGGCATGGGCCACGGCCTGCCGTCCGCCAAGGCGGCGGTGTACATTTCCTCGGCGGACATGATGCCGCGCAACCTCGACCGCCGCGTCGAGGTGCTCTGTCCGTTGCAAAATCCCACGGTACACCAGCAAGTTCTTGAACAGATCATGGTGGCGAACCTGAAGGATACCGAGCAGAGCTGGCAGTTATTGCCGGATGGGTCGTCAACGCGTATGAAGGCCGCGAAGGGCGAGGAGCCCTTCAACGTGCACAAATACTTCATGACCAATCCGAGTCTGTCAGGCCGTGGAAAGTCGCTCAAGGAATCGTCGCCGCGCAGGCTCACCCGCAAGGCGGAGCGGCAGCAGTCGTCCTAGGACTGTCACGTGGTGATCAGCCGCAGGCGCAAGCCCGACGCCAGCGTGGCCGTCATCGACATCGGATCGAATTCGGTCCGGCTGGTCGTCTATCAATCGATGGCGCGCAGCCTGGTCACGCTGTTCAACGAAAAGACGCTGTGCGGACTCGGCCGCGAGGTGCAGTCGACCGGGCTGTTGGCGGCCGACGCGGTCGACAAGGCGCTGACCTCGCTGCGGCGGTTCCGCGCCTTGATCAAGGTGATGAAGGTCGGCCGCGTCCATGCGATCGCCACCGCGGCGTGCCGCGACGCCAGCAACGGGCCTGAATTCATCGCCAATGCCGAGCGGATCTGCGGCGTCGACATCGAAATCCTGTCCGGCCCGCGCGAGGCCAAGCTGTCGGCGCTGGGGGTGATCTCCGGCGTGCACAAGCCGGACGGCATCGTCGGCGACCTCGGCGGCGGCTCGCTGGAATTGATCGACGTGCGCGGCAGCCGGGTCCGCACCGGGGTGACGCTGCCGCTCGGCAGCCTGGCGTTGCAGGACGCCTCGCAGAAATCGCCGAAGCGCGCCGAGCGCATCGTGCAGACCGCGTTGGCCGATGTCGGCCCCCTCAAGGCCGGGCGCGGCCGCACTTTCTACGCCGTCGGCGGCACCTGGCGTGCGCTGGCCCGCATCCACATCCTGCAAAGCGACTACCCGCTCCACGTCATGCACGGTTATTCGATTCCGGCGACCGAGGCGCTCAGCTTTGCCCGCCGGCTGCGACGGCTGGCGATGGCCAATACGCTCGCCAATATCGATTCCGTCGCTGAGGCACGGCGTCCGCTGCTGGTCTATGCCGCGCTGGTTCTGGAATATGTGATCCGGGTGGCGCAGCCGGCGACCATCGTGTTCTCGACTTTCGGCGTGCGCGAGGGCCTGCTCTATGAACAATTGCCCGCGGCGGAGCGCGCCAAGGACGGGCTGATCTGCGCCGCCGGCAACCTGAACGAGCTGCTGTCGCGCTCGGCGTTGCACGCCAACGAACTGATCGGCTGGACCGACAGGTTCGTCCGCGTCGCCAAGCTGTCAGAGACCGCCGACGATCGTCGGCTGCGCCGCGCCGCCTGCCTGTTGTCGGACATCGGTTGGCGGGCGCATCCCGACTACCGCGGCCAGCAAACCCTCAACCTGATCATCAACGGCAATTTCGGCGACGTCACCCATCAGGGCCGGGCGTTTCTGGCCTTGGCGGTGTACTACCGCTATGCCGGGTTCGGCGAAGAGAACGAACCGCCGCCGCAGGCGCGCGCCATGGTGACGCCGGCGATGGACCAGCGCGCACGCTTGCTCGGGGCGGCGTTCCGGGTCGCGCATCTGATCAGCGCGGCGCGCCCCGGCGTGCTGCCGGCGACGCATTTCAGCAAGAAGGACCGCAAGCTGACGCTGGTGTTCGAGCATCGCATGGTCGACCTGGTGGCCGACCGCGTCGGCAGCCGCTTCAAACAGCTGGCGCGGCTGGTCGGCTGCTCTGGCAACATCGTGCGGCGCTGACCCCTTCACCACGTTGATCGATTATGCTGAAGGTAAAAGCGGTGAGGAACATTTGTTCAGCGGTGGCGAGGTTCGCATAGCCGCAAGCTAAAAGGCCAATATTCCATGAGACGTCTGCCGAGCGGATCACCCGGCGTCTACGATGTTGGCCGATTGCAGCCCTTTGTTGAAAGCCTGCCCGCTGCGGAGCAGGAGGAGGCCTTGGCGCTGATATTCAATCTTATTCAGATTCATCGACTTGTGGATGATTTTGCAGCTGCGGTCGCACTTCTTGACTATACGGAGCAGCTAGAAGCCCAAGTCAAAATAGTCAGTCCGGGAAGCGGCGAGCCGACTGAACTTGCGCGTAATTTGAAGACATTGAACATTTGGGACGAAATGGCTGCACGCGACGCTGCCATGACTGTCTTCCATTTCGGAAAGACGGTTGAGGCTATCCGAGCTGCTTCACGGGAAATACCAACTATCAAGCAAAATATCGAACACGCGAGGCTGCGTCTTGCAACAAAGCGATTTCGTAAAGAATTTCCGGATTTTGAAATGATGAGGCATGCTGTTGGGCATCGCGCCGAGGCGACCTCGTCCCTTAGATCTGTAAAGGCGCATTCTGCGGGTGGAGTGTTCATCTTCGGTTCGCTGGAGCGTCGAACCTACACGATGACTATGAAGGGGGATCACCACTCCCTTGCGATAGATCATCGGACAAGATTGACATTGGCCGAGATCGCAAGGGTTGTATTTTCGGCATTTCCTGAGATTGAAGCATCATTGCCGCAGCTAAATATAGCTACAACCTAATCGACAATTCCCTCGGAAGTTGCTTTAGCGAGTGGCGGTATGCCAAGTCACTGATGAGCGACTTTTCAATCTCGATCCACCCGCACCACTTTGCCCTTTTCGATCGCCAGCGCCAGCCGGCCGTGCTTCAGCGCCAGCGCCGCCTCGCCGAACAATTCGCGGCGCCAGCCTTGCAGCGCGCCGACGTCGGCATGGTCGTCGGCGGCGATCTGCTCGAGGTCGTCCACCGTGGCGATCACCTTGCTGGCGACCGCGTGGCGCTCCGAGGTCATCCGCAGCAGCACTTTCAACAGTTCGACGATCGCCGCACCATTGCCGTTGCCGCGCGGCTTCTCGATCTTCGGCAGGGTGGCGGGATCGCGGGCGAGGCCGCGCTGCACCGCGGCGACGATGTCGGCGCCCCATTTCGAACGGTCGAACCCCTTGGGCAGCGAGCGCAGCCCGGCGAGCCGCTCCAGGCTGGTCGGCGCATGGGTGGCGATGTCGCCGACGGTGTCGTCCTTCAGCACGCGCGAGCGCGGCACGTCGCGGCTTTGTGCCTCCTGCTCGCGCCAGGCCGCGACTTCCATCAGCACCGCCAGCTCTTTCGGCTTGCGCACCCTTGTCTTCAGCCGCTCCCAGGCGCTGCTGGGGTCGAAGTCGTAGGTCTTTGGCGAGGTCAGCACCCGCATCTCTTCGCTGACCCAGTCGCTGCGGCCGCGTTTCTTCAGGTCGGCATCGAGCGCGGCAAACACGTCGCGCAGATGGGTGACGTCGGACACCGCGTAATGCAGCTGCTCTTCGGTCAGCGGGCGGCGTGCCCAGTCGGTGAAGCGATGAGTCTTGTCGGGGCGATGCCCGGTGATGCGCTCGACCAGCTGGTCGTAGGCGATGGAATCGCCATAGCCCAGCACCATCGCGGCGACCTGGGTGTCGAAGATCGGGTGCGGCACGATGCCGGCGCGGTGCCAGACGATTTCGATGTCCTGCCGGGCGGCATGAAACACCTTCAGCACGTCGTCATTCGCCATCAGATCGAAGAACGGCTTGAGGTCGATGCCCGGTGCCAGGGTGTCGACCACCACGGCGTCCTCGGCACTCGCCATCTGCACCACGCAGAGCAGCGGATAGTAGGTGGTCTCGCGCAAGAATTCGGTATCGACGGTGATCGCCGGGTGCTTGGCAAGGCGGGCGCACACCGCGGCGAGTTGGTCGGTGGTGGTGATCAGATCCATGGATTGTCCATAACGCTTCTTGACCGGCGTTCTGCCCAAAGCGCTGATATGTCAAGCGGCTTTCGAGTATGTGGCGGGCGAATCCGTCCACTAGACACGCTCAAACCGCCGCGATCAAGTTCCGCAGAAGGTCTGCAGCACCTGCTCATGCGGCTGCGGCGGCAGCGCATAACGGGCGAAGTCGGGCTGGTCCTGGAAGGGATGCGCCAGCACCGCCAGCAACTCCTCGAACGGCGCGAAGTCGTCGCGCTCGACCGCCGCCTCGATCACCGCCTGGATGCGGTGGTTGCGTGGAATGAACGCCGGATTGACTGCCTGCATGGCCGCCTTTCGGGTGGCGGCGTCCTGCGGCTCGGCGGCGATGCGCTGCTGCCAGCGCGCCAGCCAGAGGTCGAACGCGGTCGGATCGGCAAACAGACCGCGCACAGAATCTGTCTCAGCATTGCCGGCTAAGTCGCTGAGTCCACGGAAGGTCAGGGTGAAATCCGCCTGCTGCTCGGTCATCGCGCCGAGCAGGTCGCCGATCATCTCGCGGTCGCCGGGCTGCGCGGTGAACAGCCCGAGCTTGGCGCGCAGGCCGGCATCGTAAGCCTTCCCGAACCGCTCCGAGAACTCGCCGAGCGCGGCCTCGGCGTCGGCGATCGCGGCGTCCTGATCGTCGGAAATCAGCGGCACCAGGCACTCCGCCAGCCGGGTCAAATTCCACAGCGCGATCCGCGGCTGGTTGCCATAGGCATAGCGGCCGGTCTGGTCGATCGAGCTGAATACCTTGGCGGGATCGTAGCCGTCCATGAAGGCGCAGGGGCCGTAATCGATGGTCTCGCCGGCCACCGAGCAATTGTCGGTGTTCATCACGCCGTGGATGAAGCCGACCAACAGCCAGCGCGCGACCAGCTCGGCTTGGCGCCGGATCACCTCTTGCAGCAATGCAAGATATGGCTGCTTCGTATTGGCCGCATTGGGATAATGCCGGGCGATGACGTGGTCGGCGAGGGCCTTGACCGCGTCCTGGTTGCGCCGCGCGGCGAAGAATTGGAAGGTGCCAACCCGGATATGACTGGTGGCGACGCGGGTCAGCACCGCGCCGGGCAGCAGGGTCTCGCGCGCCACGGTTTCGCCGGTGATGACGGCTGCGAGCGAGCGGGTGGTCGGGATGCCGAGCGCCGCCATCGCCTCGCTGACGATGTATTCGCGGAGCACCGGCCCCAAGGCAGCGCGGCCGTCGCCGCGGCGCGAATAGGGCGTGGGCCCCGAGCCTTTGAGCTGGATGTCGCGGCGTACGCCGTTCTTGTCGATCACCTCGCCGAGCAGGATGGCACGGCCGTCGCCGAGCTGCGGCACGAACTGGCCGAACTGGTGCCCGGCATAGGCCATCGCGATCGGGTCGGCGCCCTCGGGGATGCGCTGGCCGGCGAGGATGTCGGCGCCCTCCGGGCTGTCGAGCCGGTCGGGGTCGAGCCCGAGCTCCAGCGCCAGCGGCCGGTTCAGCTTGATCAGCCGCGGCCGGGTCACCGGCGTCGGGGCGACCCGGGTGAAGAAGTCCGCGGGCAGGGCGGCGTAGCTGTTGTCGAACGGAAAATGCACGGTCATCACACACCCAGATGGGGATCGATCGAAGCGCAGGCAACCATCGCCTCGCTGTCAAACCTTGCATCCAAGCCCTGCAGCTGCAACTGGTTCCCATCTTGTTGCAATGGCCGGCGATCCCTGCCATTGCACGCCTGACCGCTGCGCCGCATCGGTTGCCCGGCCGGATCGGCTCGGCTAAACCCTGACCCGTTCCGCAGCCGCTGCGGAGCCGATTGATTCTGCCCTCTGACGGCTTTCCAGGATTTCCATGCACCGTTATCGATCCCACACCTGCGGCGCGCTCCGCGAAAGCCACATCGACCAGACCGTCCGCGTCTCCGGCTGGTGCCACCGCATCCGCGACCATGGCGGTCTCTTGTTCATCGACCTGCGCGACCACTACGGGCTGACGCAATGCGTCGCCGATCCGGATTCGCCGGCGTTCAAGGATGCCGAGAAGCTGCGCGCCGAATGGGTGGTGCGGATCGACGGCAAGGTCCGTCGCCGTCCCGAAGGCACCAACAATGACGATCTGCCGACCGGCCAGGTCGAGATTTTCATCACCGAAATCGAAGTGCTGGGGCCCGCTGGCGAACTCCCGCTGCCGGTGTTCGGCGAGCAGGAATATCCTGAGGATATCAGGCTTAAGTACCGCTTCCTCGACCTGCGTCGCGAGAAGCTGCACCAGAACATCATGACCCGCGGCGCGATCGTCGATTCGATGCGCAAGCGGATGAAGGAGCAGGGCTTCTTCGAATTCCAGACGCCGATCCTGACGGCGTCGTCGCCGGAAGGCGCGCGCGACTTCCTGGTGCCGAGCCGGATTCATCCCGGCAAATTCTACGCGCTGCCGCAGGCGCCGCAGCAGTACAAGCAGCTGTTGATGATGTCGGGCTTCGACCGCTATTTCCAGATCGCGCCGTGCTTCCGCGACGAGGACCCGCGCGCCGACCGGCTGCCCGGCGAATTCTACCAGCTCGACGTCGAGATGAGCTTCATCACCCAGGACGACGTGTTCGCCGCGATGGAGCCGGTGATCACCGGCGTGTTCGAAGATTTTGCCAAAGGCAAACCTGTGACCAAATCTTGGCCGCGGATTGCCTATGCGGACAGCCTGAAAAAGTACGGCACCGACAAGCCCGACCTGCGCAACCCGATCGAGATGCAAAACGTCTCTGAGCATTTCCGCGGCTCCGGCTTCAAGGTGTTCGCGCGGATGCTCGAGGAAGAGCGCAACCAGGTCTGGGCGATCCCGGGACCGGGCGGCGGCTCCCGCGCATTCTGCGACCGGATGAATTCCTGGGCGCAGGGCGAGGGCCAGCCGGGGCTCGGCTACATCATGTGGCGCGAGGGCGGCGAGGGCGCCGGGCCGCTCGCCAACAACATTGGTCCAGAGCGCACCGCCGCGATCCGCGAGCAGCTCGGCCTCAAGGCCGGCGATGCCGCGTTCTTCGTCGCCGGCGATCCGTCGAAGTTCGTGCGGTTTGCCGGCTTGGCGCGCACAAGACTCGGCGAGGAGTTGAACCTGGTCGACAAGGAGCGCTTCGAGCTCGCCTGGATCGTCGATTTCCCGATGTACGAATACAACGAGGACGACAAGAAGGTCGACTTCTCGCACAACCCGTTCTCGATGCCGCAGGGCGGCATGGACGCGCTGCTCACTCAGGATCCGCTGACCATCAAGGCGTTCCAGTACGACATCACCTGCAACGGCTTTGAGATCGCCTCGGGCGGCATCCGCAACCATCGCCCCGAGGCGATGGTGAAGGCGTTCGAGATCGCCGGCTATGGCGAGCAGGAAGTGGTCGACCGTTTCGGTGGCATGTACCGTGCATTCCAATTCGGCGCGCCGCCGCATGGCGGCATGGCAGCCGGCGTCGACCGCATCGTCATGCTGCTATGCGGTACCAACAATCTGCGCGAAATCTCGCTGTTTCCGATGAACCAGCGGGCCGAAGACCTGTTGATGGGCGCGCCGTCCGACGTCACGCCCAAGCAGTTGCGCGAGCTACACATCCGGCTCAATCTGCCGGAAAACTGACCATGACAAAGGGACTGTTAACCCTTACATGAGCTTTCCGGGAGATGGTGATAACCAACAAGGGGGAGAACCGATGCCGACGGATTTGGAGAAGCTGACCGAACTCGCACGCAAGATCGTAATGACGCCGCAAGAGCAAGAAGATCAACGAAGAAGCTTTGCCTATGGAAGTGCGCTGATCGAAAACGAGAACATTACCAAGGAAGCGATTGCACGAGCTGCGGACGAAATGTCTCAAGGCCGTAAGCAAATCGTTGATCAACGTTCGGACGCTCAGGTCTGAATATGGGCGACGAGGGGCGGCGACACAGTGAGGCTGGTGAGCCGGTTCTAATTACGGATCCCATTGAACTTGCCCTGGCTGAGTCCCGGAACGCTCTTCGTCAATTCGACATCGGAATGGAGATTCTGGATGGTTGGCTTTCTTCGAAAACGGAAAGTCGGCTGAGGATTAGTCATCTCCTGATTCTGAATCGGGTGGTACTCGAGGGAATTAACAAGTTTGCCGGAACATTTCGATCCACCCCGATAAAGATTGGAGGATCGGCTCATGTGCCCCCAGATCCCACGCAGGTTCCGATCTTCGTGGAGGACTTTTGCGAGTACATCAATTCAAATAGGGACAGGAGTGCCATCCATCTCGCCGCCTATGCCTTGTGGCGTCTGAATTGGATCCATCCATTTGCTGATGGTAATGGGCGCACGGCACGGATCGTTTCTTACATGCTCCTTTGTCAAGGTCTCGGCTATCGCATTCCGGGTTCTAGAACCATACCTGAGCAGATTTCTGAAAATAAGGGGCCGTACTATCGCGCGCTGGAAAGTGCTGACAGAGCTTTCGTGGGAGGCGCGATTGATGTCTCCGAGATGGAAGCACTGCTAGAGGAAAAGCTTGCGACCCAGTTGCTTCAGATTCACAATGCTGCGAAGTCATACACAAACGATGAGCCGAGGAAGAAGGCCGCGCCGTCATCGCCTGACAAATTGCCCCGCCGCAGCGCTATCGTCTCGGACGTGGAATACTTGCGGCCTGATGGACCCTATGCCCCGGTTTATGTAATTCAACTGCCAGAGTCTGCCCTCACGTCGAAGCCAACTGCTTCGCCCCAAAAGACCTGGGTTGAAAGAAACTCCGCGCTAATTACCGCCGCGGCGACAGTTATGTCTGCCCTAATTGCTGCTTTCGTTACGTGGCTTGCTACTAAGAAGTAAAATCGAAAATTAGAACGAGCTGCGAGAGTTAGGGGAACGCATGGTCACCAATTCCGAAGAGCTGCAGGCGGCTGCGCTGGCGTATCATCGCCTGCCTCGCCCCGGGAAGCTCGAGATCCAGGCGATCAAGCCTCTCGCCAACCAGCTCGACCTGGCGCTGGCCTATACCCCCGGAGTCGCCGCCGCCTGCAACGCCATCGCGGCCGACCCGACGCAGGCCGCCTCGTTGACCATCCGCGGCAATCTCGTCGCGGTGGTGACCAACGGCACCGCGGTGCTGGGGCTCGGCAATATCGGCCCCTTGGCGTCGAAGCCGGTGATGGAAGGCAAGGCGGTTCTGTTCAAGAAATTCGCCGACATCGACGTGTTCGACATCGAGATCGCCGCCGACACCGTGGAGCGGGTGGTGGAGACGGTGGCGGCGCTGGAGCCGACCTTCGGCGGCATCAACCTGGAAGACATCAAGGGTCCGGAGTGCTTCGAGATCGAAGCCCAGCTCAAGGACCGGATGAAGATCCCGGTGTTTCACGACGATCAGCACGGCACCGCGATCATCGTCGGCGCCGCGGTGAAGAACGCGCTGCAGCTCACCGGCAAGAAGCTCGACGAGGTCAAGATCGTCGCCGCCGGCGCCGGCGCCGCCGCGCTGGCCTGCCTCAACCTGTTGGTGTCGCTCGGCGCGCAGCGCAAGAATATCTGGGTCTGCGACCTCGAAGGCTTGGTCTATGAGGGCCGCGAAAAGCTGATGGACCGCTGGAAGGCGATCTACGCGCAGCCCACCGACAAGCGGGTGCTGGCCGAAGTGATCGGCGGCGCCGATATCTTCCTCGGGCTGTCCGGCCCGAAAGTGCTGACGCCCGAGATGGTGGCGCTGATGGCCGAGCGGCCGCTGGTGATGGCGCTCGCCAACCCGACGCCGGAGATCATGCCGGACGAGGTGCGCAAGATCCGCCCCGACGCGCTGATCTGCACCGGACGCTCCGACTTTCCGAACCAGGTCAACAACGTCCTATGCTTTCCTTACATCTTCCGCGGCGCGCTCGATGTCGGCGCCACCGCGATCAACGAAGAGATGAAGCACGCCGCGGTCGATGCGATCGCGCGGCTGGCGCGCGATCCGCCGCAAGAAGCGGTGACGATCGGCTTTGACCGCGACGAGGAATTGGGCTTCGGCCCGGGTTCGCTGATTCCGAGCCCGTTCGATCCGCGGCTGATCCTGCGGATCGCGCCGGCGGTGGCCAAGGCGGCGATGGACTCCGGCGTCGCCACAAGGCCGATCGCCGATTTCGACGAGTACAGCGCGCAGCTCGAGCGCTTCGCGTTCCGCTCCGGTCTGGTGATGAAGCCGCTGTTCACCAAGGCCAAGGCGCAGCCGGTGCGGGTGATCTACGCCGAAGGCGAAGACGAGCGCGTGCTGCACGCCACCCAGACCATCCTCGAAGAAAAGCTGGCGCGGCCGATCCTGGTCGGCCGTCCGGCGGTGGTCGCCGCACGGATCAAGCGCTACGGCCTGTCGATCCGGGCCGGCGAGGATTTCGACCTGATCAACCCGGAGGACGATCCGCGCTATCGCTCCTACGTGCAATCCTACATCGACGTCGCCGGCCGCTACGGCGTCAACCCGGAGACCGCGCGCACCATGGTGCGCACCAACGCCACGGTGATCGCGGCGCTGGCGGTAGCGCGCGGCGAGGCCGACGCCATGATCTGCGGCGTCGACGGCCGCTACATGAGCCATCTGCGCCACGTCCGCGAGATCATCGGCTCGCTGCCCGGCATCACCGATTTCGCGGCGCTGTCGCTGATGATCACCTCGAAGGGCGCGATCTTCATCGCCGACACCCAGGTGCGGCCGAACCCCAGCGCCGAAGAACTCGCCGAGATCGCAGCGCTGGCCGCGATCCACGTGCAGCGCTTCAACATGAAGCCGCGGATCGCCTTCGTATCGCATTCTGATTTCGGCAGCTACGACACCGAATCGTCGCGCAAGATGCGCCGCGCCACCGCGATCCTGGCGGAGAACCATCCGGAGATCGAAGCGGACGGCGAAATGCACGGCGACACCGCGCTGTCGGAAGCGGCGCGGAAATTCATCCTGCCGCATTCGCGGCTGGAAGGTCAGGCCAATGTGCTGATCATGCCGAACCTCGACACCGCCAACGTCGCTTATCAGATGATCAAGGTGCTGGCGGATGCGCTGCCGGTGGGGCCGATCCTGATCGGCCCGGCGCGGCCGGCGCATATTCTCACGCCATCGGTGACCGCGCGCGGCATTCTCAACATGACCGCGGTCGCCGCCGTCGAAGCCCAGGAACGCGCCGGACGCCAGCAGCCGACGCTGTTTGCGTAGCGCTGCGCCCGCAGCTCACGCGGCTGTCTTGATCTCGTCCTTGAGCCAATCGATGAAGCGGCGAAGATAGCGGGAATCCGCCCGCGACGTCGGGTGAGCGAAATACTTCTCACCCTTCACGACGAGGTCCGGAAAAGGACAGGTCAGTCGCCATTCCGGCTGACCCGGGAAGAATTCCTTCGGCGCCACCACCGAGCCGAAGCCCTCACGCACCGCATGCATCGCGACGAACATGTGGTCGAAGCGGTGGCCGCCTTCGAACACATGGTCGCGCAGACCGGCTTTCTGCAGCCACGCCTCCCAATGTCCCGGCCGCGTCGCCGAGGTGATCAATGGAAACGCGAGCAGATCCGCCGGCGTGGTGATTGGGCTGTTCTGGATCAGGTCCAGGCTGCAGACCGGCGTCAGGGTTTCTTCGAACAACGCCGTCGATGCTTTGGAATGTCCGCCGATCCGTTCGCTGCTGCCGCGGGTGATCAAGAGATCATGTGAGGACACATCCGGGGTTTGTCCGGTCATGCGCGTCGAAATCCACACCGCCAGATCCGGATTGGCTTGCTCGAAGCGTTTGAGCCGCGGCATCAGGAAATACATCGCGAAGGTCGACGGCGCCTCGACCGCCAGCACCGCCTTGCTGCGCCGGCGGCGGACGTAGTGGCAGGCGGCCTCGATATCACGGAACGACTGGCTCAGTTGTTCGGCCAGCACGCGGCCGTAGGGCGTCAGCGCGACGCCGCGCCCCTCGCGGGTGAACACCTGCTGGCCCAGCCAGTCCTCCAATAAGCGCACCTGCTTGCTGACGGCGCCGTGGGTGACGCCGAGTTCTTCGGCCGCCGCACTCAGGCTGTCGCTGCGCGCCGCGACCGCAAACGCCCGAAGCGCGATCAGCGGCAATTCCCGTTCTTTCACCATGACCTCCGTGTGACGGCAGCGCCCATCAGCGTCGCTTTTGTTACGACTTTTTCTCACACATCAGTGTGTTTTATTCGATCGATTCTCACATCTCAACAGCCTACCAGGGGCCATCGGCCGACACGACGGGCGGCCTTCAGCACCGGGACGACACCATGACGACGCTTTCTCCATCCGACCGCTCGCAGACTCCGATCGAGGTCAACGGACGCCGCTATGCCGCGCCGCAACGGCCTGTGGTGGTGATTTGCCTCGACGGGTTCGACCCCGACTATCTGGAGCGCGGACTTGCCGATGGCGTGCTGCCGACGATCGCCGGGTTCAAGTCGGGCGGCTATATCGGCACCGCGCTGGCCACGGTGCCGACCACCACCAACACCAACAACACCTCGATCGTCACCGGCGTGTCGCCCGCCATCCACGGCATCAACGGCAACTACTATCTCGATGCCGAGACCGGCGAAGAGATCATGGTGACCGACGCCAGGCGGCTGCGCTGCGGCACCATTCTGGGTGCGATGAGCAAGGCGGGCGTTAAGACCGCGGTGGTCACCGCCAAGGACAAGCTCTTGAAGGTGCTGGCCTACGAGATGGACGGCATCGCCTTCTCGTCCGAACACCCGAACGCCGCCGATCTCACCGCGCTCGGTTTCAAGAGCGGTGAGGAGATGGTGGGCCGCGCCAAGCCGGATCAATATTCCGCCGACCTCTCGCTGTTTGCGCTCGACGCCGGCATCAAGCTGCTGGAAACGGCGAAGCCGCAACTGATCTATCTGTCGACCTCGGACTATGTGCAGCACAAATACAAGCCCGGCGAGGCGGAATCGAATGCCTTCCACGCAGCGGTCGACAGCTGCATGGCGCGCCTGATCGAGCTCGGCGCCACCGTCGCGCTGACCGCCGATCACGGCATGGCCGACAAGTCGGACGCGGATGGCCGGCCGAACGTTATCTATCTGGAGGACGCGCTCAACGAAAAATTCGGCGCCGGTACCGCGCGGGTGATCTGTCCGATCGCCGATCCATTCGTTCGGCATCATGGCGCGCTCGGCGGCTTCGTCCGCGTCCATCTGCTGAAGCCCTGCGACATCAAGGCGATGATGGCCTATGCGCGGTCGCTGCCCGGCGTGGAGCTGGTGCTCGATCGCGCCACGGTGTGCGAACGCTACCAATTGCCGCCGGATCGCGAGGGCGACTTCGCGGTGTTCAGCGATCGCGGCACGGTGGTTGGCGCGCGGCGTGAAGATCACGACCTGTCGGCGCTCGGCAGCCACAGCCTGCGCTCGCATGGCGGGCTGGGCGAGCAGCGGGTGCCGTTCCTGCTGTCGCGCCCGCTGACGCGAGCCTACCGCGAACGCGCGGCAACCGGCGTGCTGCGCAACTACGACATCTTCGACTTCGTGCTGAACGGCGTCGAATAACCCTTCATCGGCAGTTCAAAGGACAACAGACATGCGCGCACTTCGCATTGCCATGATGGCGCTTAGCCTCACCGCGGCCGGCCTCAGCGCCGGTCATGCCGAGACCTCGGTGATGGGCACCGGCTCGGCCTTCGCCGCGCCGATCTACCTCAAATGGGCAGAACAACAGAAGTCGACGACGGGGCTTGCGATCAACTATCAGCCGTCGGGATCCTCCGTCGGGCAGCTCCAGGTCCTGAAAGGCCTGACCGACTTCGGCGCCTCGGACGTGCCGATGGACGACGCCAAGCTGAAGGAGGGGGACATCCTGCAGTTTCCCACCGTCGCCGGCGGCTATGCGGTTGTGGTCAACATTCCCGGTGTGGCACCCGGCCAACTCCGGCTCACCGCGCCGGTGCTTGCCGACATCTTCATGGGGCGCATTGCGTCGTGGGATGACGAACGGATCGTGGCGCTCAATCCTGGTCTCGCCTTGCCCAAGCTTTCGATTTCGCTGCTCTATCATGCCGGCGGATCGGGCGGCACCTACGCGATCTCCCGATACCTGTCGAAGACCAGCGAGGCCTGGCGCGACAGGATGGGGATCGGCATGACGCTGAATTGGCCGGTCGGCGCCGGCGTCAAGGGCAGCTATGGCGCGGCCTCGACGGTGCCGATGACGCCCGGCGGGATCGGCTATGCCGAGCTCTCTTATGTGCTCGCCAACCAGCTCGCGACCGTGCAGCTGCAGAACAAGGCCGGCCGCTTCGTGGCGCCGAACGGCGAGACCTTCGCGGCCGCCGCCGAGCATGGCGACTGGTCGGTGCCGAACTTCGCCGTCGATCTGACCGACATGCCGGGCGAGCAAGCCTGGCCGATCGTCACCGCGACCTTTGTCCTGGTGCCGAAGAGCCCCGCCAAGGCCGCCAGTTCGGCGGCGGCGCTGAAATTCTTCAAATGGGCCTTCGCGCATGGCGACGGCACGGCGCGGTCGATGCAATTCGTGCCGCTGCCCAGCAAGGTCAAGCTCGAGATCAGCAAGACGATCGGGAAATGAAGGACAACACGGCGCGGCGTCAAACGCCGCATTCACCGCGCGCACGCCTTTGGTCGCGTCGTCGACACCATATCATCGTTTGAAAACCGCCGACCAAGCCCGCATACTCCGCGCGCCATCGCCAACCGCATCTGCTCCTTCAGTGAGGTCGACCATGCCCGCGTTCATCAGTTTCGGCCGCTTTCTGTTTGCGGTGTTGTTCATCTTTTCCGGAGCAGCCAAGCTGCTCGATATCGCGGCGACCACCGAGGTGGTGTCGAAGATCGCGATACCCGCGCTGCTGACGCCTTACACCGCCGATCTGGAAACCATGGCCGGAATGACCATGCCGAAGATGCTGGCGATCGCCGCCGGCGTCACCGAACTGCTGTGCGGGGTGATGATCGCCTTCAACTTCGCCGCGCGCTATTTCGCGCTGCTGCTGATCGTGTTCGTGATCGTGGCGACCTACACCCAGCACGATTTCTGGAATCAGAGCGGGCCGGAAGCCACCAACAACATGATCCACGCCCTGAAGAACCTGTCGCTGATCGGCGCCTTGTTGATCATCGCCGGGATCGGCCGCGGCCCGCGCGCCGTGGTGGCCGAGCCGACCTACAGCGACGCCTGACACCGTCAGGCGCCGCTGATCGGCTGCGACGCCTCACAGGATCTTCAGATACTCCAGCAGCGCCTTCTTGTCCGCGTCGGGCAGTTGGGTGCCGAATTCGTGGCCGCAATTGCTGTTGCCGGAATTCAGGTTGGCGCAGTCGGTGGTGGTCAGCGTGTAGTCGAACTGGCCTTGCTCCACCGCCAGCCCGACATTGACGGTGTCGTAGGCCGGGCCGATCTTGAACTGCTTGATGCGCTTGGCCGCCGGCTTCAACAGCTCCGCCAGCGTCGGCACCGAGCCGTTGTGCAGATAGGGCGCCGCGGCCCAGATCCCTTGCATCACCCGGGATTCGTAGGAGCCACGCGACGGCGGCGCCGCGGCGGGCTGCGTCGGCGCCGGGACCGCCGCGCCCTGGACGCGGAGGCCCTCGAGTTGCTGCGAGGGCGCCGCCGGGGTCGCCGGGCGGAACGCGCCCTGCAGGTCGCGCAGCGCCGGCGGCAACCGCTTCAGCGCCGCGCGGGGCGCGTTGGCGGTGCGCGATGGCGTCTCCGCAACGCTTGCCACCAAAGCCGACGCGCGCGGTGCGGCGGCGGCGCCCAGCAGCGCCTGCTCGGCGATCGAGCCGATCACCGAGGTGGCGAGCACGTTGAACGCCAGATCGGTCTCCTTCAGCGGCTCGGTGACGAATGGAATGAACACGCCCTGCAGCACGCCGGTCTTGGCGGTCCACGCCAGCACGTCGTATTCGCGGGTGTCGGTGCCGACATTGTCGATCGGCGTCGCCCAGGTCTGCTGATTGGGGAAGCGCACCGGCCCGGCCTTGATGCCGTGGCATTCGATGCAGCCGCCGTCGGCCTGCGCGCGGGCATAGATCGCCTTGCCGCGCGCGGCGAGCTCGTTGTCGACCAGCCATGGCCATTTCGGCGGCCCGATCTGCTTCACCAGATCCTCGAGCTGATTCAAGCCGTCGAAGTTCGCCGAATTGTTGTGCAGGAAATCCACCACCAGGCCGTCTTTGGTCGGCTGGAACACCCCGAACACGCCGAACACTTCGCCGAGATTGCGCGACAGCGCCAGGATGTCGCTGCCGTTGTCGGCGAAGCCCGGCCACTGCGTCTTCGACTGGATCGGCGCGTTCCACAGGAACGGATAGCGCACCGGCGCGTCGGCGCGCTTGATGTTGTCGGCGATCAGGTAGCTCGGCGGCGGCCCGAGATCGAGCCCGGTGAGGCGGTTGAAGATCATGCCGACGGCGTCGAGCCGCGACGGTCCCCAGCTCGCGGCGGGCAGCGCGCGGGTGATCAGCGTGTGGTAGCGCACGTACCAGAGTTCGAAATCCTGCCGCAGCGTGGCGACGTCGTCCGGATCCGGCGTCGCCGAGCGCAGCACCGCGGCGGCGAACGGAAGGAAAGCGGCGTCGCTGGCGCGAACCTGGGAGGCTGCGGCGTCGAGATCGGTGAGGAAGGCCTGGAAGTCGACGATCGCCGGGCCGCCGTCGATCCGATAGGTCTTGCCCTCGGCGGTGATCTGCCTTGTGTGGCAGGCCGAACAGGTCATGCCGGCGATCTGCACGCCGGCGGTGCCGGTCGCGGTGAAGCCGACCGGAAGCCCGTTGCTGTCGGCCGGATTCGGCAGATAGCCGTAGCGGGCGAGGCTGTCGGCCAGAAACGGCTGGCCATTGGGCTGCTTGAAATTGCGCAGCCAGGCCAGCGGGATCATCCGCGAGCCCTGATCGCGGATGTAATAGTCGGCCCGCAACACCGCGGTCCATTTCGGTCCCTGGTCGACGAAGATCGGGGCAGGGTCCGCCGCCCACGCGGGCAGGCCGGACGTCAGCAACGTCGCAACAATCGGCATAGCGAAGCCGGCACGCATGGTTCGCCTCCCTCTGTTCAATCATTGGTTGTATAATGGATCATTGCGCGCGGGCGAGCTGCGCGCAAGTCATATTACTTAAGGTTGTGTTTTTGGTAGTCGCGCGTACCGCCCCGATCGTTCAAGCCGGCGGCGAAGGATGCGATATCGCGTAGCAAGCGCGGCGGCACGATCGCTGCTGAGGAGGACTTAGTTACCGTCACACTCGGCAAGCGATCGACGGGATCAGGCGTTCAACGCGTCATTGCGGGGAGCTCTTGCGACGAAGCAATCCAGCCCACTCGGATAGCCCCTGGATTGCTTCGCTCTGCAGCCGGCGCTGCGCTCCGGCCTCGGCTCGCAATGACGAAAGCTGCTGATTTTGCTCGCTGCTTTGGTCAGACCTCGGAGGTCGAGCCGCGGCGCCAGGCGGTAACGCTGACCGCGGCGGCCGGGTCGAGCAGTTCGACCTCGCACGCCCGCAACCCGTGCGCGGCGAGAATTTGCTCCGGGGACTGCGCGGGCACGCCGGGAAAGCACGGCTCACCGCCAGGCAGCCGCACCTGTGGCGCTTGCGACAGCCAGAACGTATCGAAGCGATCGAAGAACAGCGCGAACACTTCGGGCCCGCCGATGATCGCCGCAGTGCCATCCGCGACGCCGGCCCCCGCGCAGGCCTGGTCGAACGCGGCGCCGGCCGGATTCCACAACGTCGCATTCGGATTGGACGGATCCGGCGCGACAGCCGCGACCTTGCGGGTCACCACGATGCGGCGGCGTTGCGGCGAGTTCGGCTGATCCTCGAACGAGTTGCGGCCGTGCACGATCAGATCGGCGCGGTCGAGCGCCTCGCCGAAGAAGCGCTGGTCGCCGGGGAATTTCAGGGTCTCGGGCATCACGTGACGAGCGTCCGCCAGCATGCCGTCGGCCGAGACGATGACGTAGCCTTCGATGCGAAGCTCAGATTGCAGCGTGATCACCAACTCAACACGACGCCGTTTCCACTGCTGATCTATTCGGAAATCGTCTGCACCACGCTGTTGAGCGGGCGCGAACTCACCGTCGGCAGCTTGGTTTCCTTGGCGAGCGCGTCGTCATATTCGGCGAGCGTCGCGACCGGCGCCTTGGCCTTCATCTGCACCACCTTGTAGCCGCCGGCCTTCAAGCGCCGCAACAACGTCGGCAGCGCCTCGGCGGTATGCTTCTGAAAGTCGTGCATCAGGATGATGCCCTTGCCGAGCCGATCGACCTTGCTCATCACCGTCTCGACGATCTTCTCCGGCTTGCCGGCCTTGAAGTCGAAGGAGTCGAGATCGCAGGAGAACATCGCGATGTTGCGGGTGCCGAGATAGGTCACCATCGCCGGCGGGTGCTGCAGCGCCGGGAAGCGGAAGAACGGCGAGGGCGCGGCGCCGAGCGCCCACTTCACCGCGGAAAAGCCCTTTTCGATTTCGTCCTTCTGCTGCTGTTCGGTGAGCTTCTTGTTGTTGAGGTTGGCGTGCGACCAGGTGTGCGACCCGATGCTGTGGCCGGCGGCGGCCACCGCCTTGAGGATTTCCGGATGATAGGTGGCGTGCTTGCCGATCGGAAAGAAGATCGCCTTGGTGCATTCGTCCGCCAGCGTCTTCAGCACCGACGGCGTGTTGACCGGCCACGGGCCGTCGTCGAAGGTCAGCACCACTTCCTTGTCGCGCAGGAAATCCAGCTGCTTGAAGTGCTCGAAGCCGAATCCAGGACCGCCGGTGGTGTCGATCTCGACCACGCGGCCGACGCCGAGCGCGTCGGGATTGGCGCAGGCCGCTTTGGCAGGTGCGGGAGGCGGCAGCGGGGCTGCAGCGGCGGGGGTGGGCGCGGCCGCGGCCGGCGCGGCCTGCGGGGCGGCGGCGAGGATTTGCGGGGCTTTCGAAGAACGCGGCGTGCTCTGCGCGAAGGCTGTCACCGCCACGCCGACCGACACTGCACCGGCAACCAGCAATCCTGTCGCAATGCGCATCGCGTTTCCCTTCGCTGGCGTGCTCCGGCTCACGGGCCGGAGTGTCATCCCGCCTGATTCACCAGCCTAGAGGCAGCCGCGCCGAAACAGCAATGGTTTTATGCGCCGCCTTCGCTGATCCGAGGCAGACCGGGAATGATCCGAGGGTGGCCGCGAGCGCCAAGCGGCCCGCGACGCTGTTAGCGCAGCGGCACGATGAAATCGGTGCCTTCGCCGGTTTCGCCGGAGGCGACGCCCTGATCGGAGACGATGATCGAGCTGCCGGTCGACAGCGATTCGGCGATCCGCGCCAGCGTGTCCGGCGGGATTTTAAGCCGGTCCAGCGCCTCGGCGGCACTGTTCGGCAACGGCACGGACTTCACCTCGATCGCGCCGACGCTCTTGCGGCGTCGCGCGGCGCCGTCGTCGGCGACGGTGTCGGCGCGCCGAGACACGCTCGGCAGCGACACCACCGACCAGGTGATCGCGTTGGCGTCGCCCTTGTCGAGCCGCGCGGTGAAGATGTGAGTGCCGAGCGGGCGATCACCGGCGGCGATTTCGATCGGCGCGTCGAACAGCGGCGCGAAGTTCTGCCGCACATAGAGCTTGCCGTCCTTGCGGCTGACGAACACCGCGATCGGACCGCTGCGCTTCGCCGGCTGCGCCTGGTCGGGCTTGGCGGCGCCGGCGTCGGTCGCGCGGCCCTGATCCTTCGGCAGATCCTTGGCGGCATCGGCTTTCGACACGTCGGGCGCGGCGGCGGGCGCCGCCACCGACTCGGTGGTCTCGATCGGTTTGTCGGCGGATTTTTCCGCCGCCGGCGCGACGGCAGGCTGCGGCGCCGCATCGCTCGCGGCGGGCGACGCCAGCACGCGGCTGGCATCGGCGGTGCGGCGCTGACCGAGCGGCGGCGAAACCACTGGCGGCGACACCACCGACGGCGACGTCACCGCCGGCTTGTCGCTGGCCAGCGTGCTGCGCAGTTCCGCCATCGACAGCGCCGGCGTCGCAACCGGGGCCGCAACCGAGGCATCCTTGTCGGATTTCCCGACCGTGACCGGCGCCGGCAACGCCGCCGCGGGCGCCGGAACGGGCTTCTGCGCGATCAGCAGCGGATGGGCGAAGCGCTCCGGCGCGAGATCGCCGGGGGCGATCACCACCCGTGCGCCCATCCGGGTCCAGCCCCACATCTTGGTGGCGAAGTTTGTCGGCATGCGGATGCAGCCGTGCGACGCCGGATAGCCCGGCAGCGCGCCGGCATGCATCGCGATGCCGGACCAGGTGACGCGCTGCATGTAGGGCATCGGCGCGCCGCTATAGATATTGGAGCGGTGCCATTTGTTTTTCTGGATCACGCTGAACACGCCCATCGGCGTCGCGTGACCGCGCATCCCGGTCGACACCGGGCTTTCGGCGAACAGGCCGTTGGCGTCGTACAGCTTGAGCTGCTGGCGGTCGATCGAGATCGCGATCACCAGCGGACCCTGCGGCTTTCGGGTCTCGGTCTCGGGCTTCTCGCGTTTGAATTCGGCAGGGCGAAGCGGCTTCAGCCGCCGCTTCGGCGGCGGCGGCGGCGCGGGTTCGCTATAGATGTAATCGGCGGAATCGCTGTCCGGCCAGAACAGCGCGGTGGCCTCGGCGCTGCCGCCGACCAGCAATCCAGCGGTCACCAAGGCGCCAACGCGCCACCACGAGCGGGATCGAAGCGAAGGGTTGAGCGGGGCAGTCGCGCGATGCGGGCCGGTTCGATGAAATGTCTGCTGCCGGTCCACGTGTTACCCTCGAATACCGCCGTCACGCCCGAAACTTACAAGATTCTCGCAAGGCCTTGCGCGCACATCGTCGCCGCACCCGGCATCATCCTAAAATCCATCCCAACAGTAACAGAAATGCCTCACAACTGGTTAAAGCCGGTGCGCGGCATCTTATCAGCATCGCCGGGTTAGCCTACATAGGGGGAACCTTTGCTGACGGAGACATCCATGACTGTTCGAGCCCCTCGCATTTCTCATTTGAAGACCTGGACGCTGGCCGCGCTCGCATTCGCGATGCTGTCGGGATCGGTGGCCAGCGCCGCGGAAGAGCCGGATCTGATCTTCCGGCGCTCGACCGTCTTCAAATGGCTGAGCCCCAACGACAAGCTCGCCACCTACGCGCTCGACGATCCGGAGATCGAAGGCGTCGCCTGCCATTTCACCGTGCCGGAGCGCGGCGGTTTCAAGGGATGGCTGGGCCTCGCCGAAGAAGTGTCGGACATCTCCTTGGCCTGCCGGCAGATCGGTCCGATCCGCTTCAAGGACAAGATGGAGCAGGGCGACGACATGTTCCAGAAGAAGCGCTCGCTGTTCTTCAAGAAGATGCAGATCGTGCGGGGCTGCGACACCAAGCGCAACGTGCTCGTCTACATGGTGTATTCCGACCGTATCATCGAAGGCTCGCCGAAGAATTCAACCTCCTCGGTGCCGGTGATGCCGTGGGGCGCCGGCGACCAAACCGTTCAGAAGTGCGCCGACTTCTTCAAGTAACCGCGGCTCGGAAAGTGCAGTCAGAAACTGCAGCTCAGAAGTGACCACGAAAACATGATGGGCCGGCCGAGATCGGCCAGCCCATCATGATGATCCATTCGCGACGTTGCCGAGCCGAAGCTGTCCCGACCTGAGGCAGCCGAGGCGGCGCCGTTACCGCACTCCGCGCCGATCGGCGGATTGTCCGGCGCGCAGTTTTCCGCTGGGGTCGCGATAGCCGACCAGCTGGACGAAGCCCTGCGGCGCGCAGTAGGTGGAATAATAATTGGTGTTGGACTGCAGCGCCATTTCGCCAGGCGTGTCGCCGCGCATCATCCGGTCCTGCGCGAGGCTGCGGCGGCTCGTCAGCCGTGCGGCCATTTGTGATGATCCAGCGCTCAATGAAGCGTCGCCGGGGCGCGTGCTTCTGTTCACGGTCGTCATCCTTTCCTTGGAGATTATTGGGCAACCTGCGAGCGACGGAAAAGTTCCATCCCGGGCGATTGCCACTTACAGGATAGTCCATCCGACCCGACAACGCACGGTGTGTTTCGTCGCATTTGTAGCGACGAAACAATTCAAATGCGTGACGAAACCATTTTACCGGCGTGACGCAGACATCCTGAAACATTGCTTGGTTAGCAAAACCCCAACGACGGTGGCGATGGCGCCGTCGCGCGGCGTGCCGGGCAGGGCGCCGCATGGTTGGATGGTGGCGGCGATCCGCCGATCCGCAGGCAATGGTCGAAGTCTGATGATGGTTCGGGTGTGTGCGTTGCTGGCGTTGCTGATCGCGAGTCTCGGGACCGCGGGCACCGCCGTCGCACAAGTACCGTCGCAACGCCCGCTCGCCGGGCCGGCGCTGGCGCCGATCTGGATGCCGAAATCCGTCGATCGGCGGGGCGAGTTCATCCGGCTGTGCACCTCGCACATGGCGGGGCGCTGGGCGCATCCGCAGGCGGTATGCGGTTGCCTACACGATCACGCCGTCGCGTCGGTGCAGGACCCCGATCTGCGCGCCGCGCTGTTGCGCGGCATCGGCGAAACCGGCGTGCCGACCATCGAGGCCGACTGGGTGCCGGCGGAGAAACAATCGCAGATCGACCAGACCTTCACCCAAATCGCCAAGCCGGCGCTGCAATGCATGTTCGAACCGCTGCCGTGAGGTTCCGATTCATAACCGTCACAACGACCCCGACGATCAAGTTCGTCATTTCGAGGAGCTCTTGCGACGAAGCAGTCCAGGACTGCACGTGAATCCCCTGGATTACTTCGCTGTTCGGCCGGCGCTGCGCGCCGTCCTCGGCTCGGAATGACGTCGGCGCTGGTCGATGTCGCGTGACGGCTAGCCCGCCATCGGCGCCACCATCTCGAAGCTGAGTCCGCTGGGGCCGCTCGACCAGTGATGCGCGGCGCGCGAGCGCTCGCTCAGCGACTTGATCAGCCGCATGCCGACATGGCCGTCGCGCCCGACGTCGAAGTTATCGGGGAAGCCCACGCCGTCGTCCTGGTACAGATAGGTGAGGGCGTCGCTGGCGTCGCGGCGACAGCGAATCCTGATCCGCAGCGGAAGCCCGCCCGGATGCGAGTACTTCGCCGAATTGGACAACAGCTCGGCAGTGATCAGTCCGAGCGGCAGCGCCAGCCGGAACGGCACGATGTGTTCCGGCGAACAACTGACCGCGAACGTTGTCGGGAAGTAACACAGCGCGCGCACCGAGCTTTCGCAGACCTGTTCGAGATACTTGCGGAGCTGGACCGTGCCGGTCATCGACTGCGCCAGCAGGCTGTGCAGCCGCGCCACCGCGTCGATGCGGTTGGCGATTTCGGAAAGCGCGAGCCGGGGATCGCCGAGCTCTCCCTTGAAGGCCTGGAGCCGCACAATACCGCTGATCAGGGTCAGGCTTTTCGCGATACGGTAATCCGCTTCGCCGCTGATGTTGTGATCGTCCGAGGCGTCGGATCTGGCGGTTGATCGCCTGGTCATGAAATAGCCTCCGCAGACAGCTGCGTCGCAATAAACAAACATACCACAATGGCGTCACGATGGCGCGACGTGAATGGTGTTAGTGTTACAGAATGCTGCCGCGAACGGAACTGCGTAGTCTTCCGTGGTGTGGATATCTGCGCCGGCGAGGCGCTCGCAATCACCACGGCAAGCGACCGGCCGGATCGGCGAGGCGCTGGCGTCTGCAGCGAAGGCGCCGACGTTGGCGGTATGAGGTCGCCACGGGCGGCGTACCTTCGCAGTTGTTACTTCTTCTTGGTGCCGAAGCGCGGTACGCAGCTGCGGGTCCGGGTCACGCCCGATGCCGTCAGCGTCGCTCCCAAGATTTCCTTGATCTGCCCGGTCGGACACGATCCGTCGTCGACCTGGATGCGCTGTCCGAGCCGCAATTCGATGATGTCCTGCTCGCGCGGAACCTGCTCGATCGCGGACGCGGTTTGCATCGAAGCCGCCATGCCGCCGACCGCGGCAAGCAGCAGGTGAATCCGGCGCGTGGCTTTGCTCGTCATCATTTGTTCTCGATTTTCAAGCCGTCGGGACCGACGTTGATCTGCAGCCCCTGCGGTTCCTTCTTCTCCTGATAGAGATTGTAGCCGACGACGCCGAGCACGACGACCAGCGCGCCGATGATCAGGAACAAAACATTGCGATTGTTGGGCACGTGGCTCTCCAAGGTTGCAGGGCCGCGACTGTAGTTGCCGGACGACGATTCTCAAAGCTGCACGGTGTTCCAAGGCGGTGCGGTGATGGCTTTGGCCGATAGGGGCCGGCGGCCACCGTGCTCAATCTGCCGGAAGGCGCGCGAGGCACCCCCACGATCGAGAGCAAGACCAATTTCATCGGCGCCGCCAAGGCCGGCGTCGTCGCGCGCGGTAGCCGAGCCGGTGCATCGCGGTCGCCGCACCCAGGTGTGGCAGACCCGGGTCGGGACCGAGGAGGGCAGGCTGGTGGCGGTGGTCACACAGACCCAGATGGTACTCTGAACCCGCGTGGACGCGCGCCATGCGGCACAACCACGGGCTGCCGCTGGGGGTAACCACAGGCCCCGGTGGTTTGATTTATCTTAAGTCCTCTTTAATTGCAGTCCTTTAGATTTGCTTAAGACTTGCTCCGCATGGGCTCCGACAAACCCCTGTGGCATACGCATAGCCTATGCTCTTGAAATGCATGGTGCGATGCACAATATTGGCGGTCTAGGGAATCGAACGCCTCCTCGAGGGCCTTCTTCCAAGAGGAGTTAGGCAATGAGCGACGCTGCGATAGCTGGTCAGACGGCTACCAAGTGTAGAGTTCGATCATTGATCAATCAGGAGCTGCCGCTCTTGAAGGATCATCTGATGCGGCTCGATGCAGAGAGCCGACGGGATCGCTTCAACGGTTATGCCGACGAAGGGTTCATCGAGCGCTATGCCGCGAAATGCGCCGGCGACGGGACCATCATCTTGGCTTACTTCGCCGAGGACGGCGCGGTGCATGCCGCGGCGGAACTGCATCAGCCCGACCTGTCGTCGGATTCGCTGCCGGAGATCGCCTTCAGCGTCGAGGCCAACCTGCGCCGCAAGGGCGTCGGCAGCACGCTGTTCAAGCAGCTGATCGCGGTGGCGAGTTCGCTGGGTTACGAGCGGCTGCGGATCACCACCGGCTCGCAGAACCAGGCGATGCGCGCGCTGGCCAACAAGTTCGGCGCCCATCTGACCTTCCGGCGCGGCGAATCCACCGGCACCATCGATCTCAATCCGAGCGTCGAAGCCCCCAATCTGGCGGCGGATGGACGCAATCTGGAAGCGACCGAAGAAGTGCCGGCGGATGCGGCGAAGGCCTTGATCGATTTCAATCAGGCCTGCTGGGCGCTGTTTCTGCGCATGTCGGGTGGCGGCAAGGCCGCGTAACCCGATTTTTCCCAGAGCAGCGCCGACGCTTCGGTCGGCGCGAGCGCGGATTTGTTTCTAATCGCGCGCAGCTTTCAATCAATTCAAAAGCATGAGCCCGCGGCGACGCCGCGGTTGGCGGCGGCTTAGGAGCCGATCCGCTTGTCGTTGCCGAATTTGCGGGTGACGCGGCGCTCCACCACGATCGAGCGCTGAAAGCCTTGCTCGCCGGTGATTACGCGGGTGGTGCGCGCGGCGGCGCGGCTCTGCTTGCGCACTTCGGTCTGCACCGCCTCGATCGGCATCCCCATCAGCGAGGCGGCGATTTCCGCCTGCGACTCCACATCGTCGGTGATGCCCATCGCGGCGAAGATCGCTTCATCCAGCGTCGGCGGATCGCGGCGCACGCGCCGCACGCCATATTTCGTATTCCAATCTTCGCTCATTGGTCGGCCCGTGGCTGCGTCGATGAGAGGGAGTGATCGCATGCTGCGACGTACAAATGAATATTACGTGGCAGACTCGTCGCGATGTATTTGCCTCGATTGATTATCGGGCGCGTTGCGCCAGATCAATAAAGCAAACCCCCGCATGCGCGCAATTGCCGCTGTGCGCATCAAACACTCTACGCGATCGGGTTGAAGGCCGGTCGTCCTGCAATCCGGGTCAGGCCCGGAAGATCGTCAGTCCGAGCAACAGCAGCACCAGGAAGATCACCAAGAAGATGTAGAACAGGATGCGCGCTACGTCTGCGGAAGCGGCCGAAATCCCGGTGAAGCCCAGCACGCCGGCGATCACCGACACCACGAAGAAAATCAGCGCCCACTTCAGAATCGTCATCGCCAGCTCCGTCGCGTTACTTGCAACGCTTGAACGGGCCTGAGCGGCGTTGGTTCCAGCCAGGTGTGCAATGCGGCTAACCCGCGCCAATGATCAGCGGAGAAATGTTCGTCAGGCGGCCGAGCGCCGCAGCCTGGCGATCACGCCGGCTGCGACCTGCATGGTGGTGCCGATCATCCAGGCGACGCCGATCGACAACACCAACGCCAGCGCCATCCGTTCGTCGGCGACGATCGCGTAGACCGAGATCACCGCGGCGAGCGCGGTGAGGAAGGTGCCGGTCGCGCTGAACAGCTCGACGGAGTCGGTCTTGACCACGTCGCTCGGCGGCGGCGGCGCGTCGGGGTCGTGCAGCGGCGGCGGCAGGTCGATGCCGAGATAAAAGCCGACAGCGCCAAATAACAACATCGCCAGCGCAATGCCTCCGGCGCCGAGATCGACATTGCTGCGGATCAGATTGGCGGCGACGAACAGCCCGCAGGCGGCGCCCGCCATCGCCAGCCCGATGCGCTCCACGACGTGGGCGGATTTGCTGAGCAGCGAGCGGGTGTCCCAATTGGCGTGACGCTTGGTCATGGCCCTGTGTAGCAGAAAGCCGCGCCGCTTTCACGCGGCATCGGAGCCGCAAACAGGTCATGCGGATGCGCTGTAGCCTGATGCCGCTCGCCCCTTGTGGTTATCGGCAAGGATGATGCGCACGAGGCCGGCTTGCTGGCGCCGCCGCGCGGCCTTAGGTTGGCGCGCATCGACCAACCGGCAGGACATCATGATCAAGTCCCTTCGTACAATTTCGCTCGCCGTGATCGGCGCCGCTCTGCTGACATCCGGCGCCGCGGTCAGCCCGGCGTGGGCGCAATCCGCCGACCTGGTGTTGTGCGACCGGCTCGCCGCCGATCCCGCCGATCCGGACAAGCCGGCCGACGTCAAGGGCGTGTCGGAGATCGCGCCCGGCGACGTCGCCACCGCGATCAAGTTCTGCCGCACCGCCGCGGGCTCCTCGCGCCGCGCGCTGTATGGACTCGGCCGCGCCTATGCGGCCAACCGGCAGGGCGCCGAGGCGATCGCGGCGTATCGCAAGGCCGCCGACAAGGGCAGCACATCCGCGATGGTCGAACTCGGCGTGCTCTACGCGACCGGCGCCGGCGTCACCAAGGACGACGCCGCGGCGCGAAAACTGTTCGAGCGCGCCGCCGAGGCCGGCAATCCACGCGGCATCAGCAATCTGGCGGCGCTGTCGGGCGGCGGCGCAGGGCCGGCGGATCCGGTGCGCGCCCGCGCGCTGCTGGCGAAGGCGGCCGAGAGCAATGCCGAGGCGCAGTACCAGCTGGGCCAGATGCTGGCCGAAGGGCAGGGCGGCGCCAAGGACGATGTCGGCGCGCGCGGCCTGTTCGAGAAGGCCGCGGCGCAGGGCCACGCCGCCGCGATGGAGCGGATGGGGGCGTTCGCGCAGAGCGGTCGCGGCGGACCGAAGGATTCCGCCGCGGCGAAGGACTACTATCAAAAGGCCGCGGCGCTCGGCAACGACGACGCCAAGGCGGCGCTGAAGCGCGCCGATTGCCCCTACGTGCTGAAGGACAAGCAGGGCGGCGTGGTCACCAATCTGTGCTTCTAGAGTGCGCAACCGGTCCGACAAAAGCCGGCATCCCCGCTCAGAGCCCGACCGAAAAAGTAGCGCGCAAAGCCAGGGGTTTTGTCATTGCGAGCCGAGGGCGGCGCGCAGCGCCGCCCGAACAGCGAAGCAATCCAGGGCCTCACGTGTAGCCCTGGATTGCTTCGTCGCAAGAGCTCCTAGGAATGACGGGTTTAATGCCCGATTTCATTGATCGTTTTTTGAGTCAGGCTCTCAGGATGACGCCGTCATTCCGGGGCGCGAGGGCGCAAGCCCGAGCGAACCCGGAATCTCGCCACAAGTGAAAGCGCCGGCCCTGGTCGCGAGATTCCGGGGTCGCTCACGGCTGACGCCGTTTGCGCCGCGGAATGACGACAACGTAATCACGCGCCGTCCAGCAAGCCCCGATTAGCGCCGATGCGCCGCCGCCGGTTCTGCTGCCGCCTCGTGGCCGATCGAGCAGCCGCAGCATTCGCCGGCCTGATGGTCGTGGCTGGCTTTGATCTCCGCCAGCAAGCGGGCTTGCTGGGCGTGGAGCTCGGCGGCGCGCTGCCGCGCCTCGCGGCCGTAGCGCTCTCTCAGACGTTCGAAAATCCGCATCTTCGCTCTCCCTGCTGATGATGCGGCAGCTTGCCGGATCGCGGCGGCGGTTCGTTGCGCCGGCGCAAGCTCGGCGCGGAATGCCGCCGTTTCGCGCGGCGCGGCGCGCGGCGAGAAATCCGCGCTCGCTCGAACTTAAACCGGGCCTGCGCGTTAGAGGGTTCCATTCCTCGGAGAACAGACCATGGCTGGCGTCAACGGCATCAAAGAACATATGGAAGTGATCGGCGCGGACGGCGTGCATATCGGCACGGTCGACAAGGTCGACGGCCAGCGCATCAAGCTGACCAAGGCCGACAGCGGCCAGGGCAGCCACAAGGGTCATCACCATTTCATCGAAGGCAGCCTGGTTGCCGAAATCGAAGGCAACAAGGTGCGGCTGTCGGCCAATGGCGACGTCGCGGTGACGATGGAAGAAGAGCAGTAACGGGCGCACGCCGCAGCGCGGGCGCTGCGGCTGATCGAACGAGCCGGGTAGGACGAAAGTCCTACTCGGTTTTTTTTGGATATCAACCGTGCGCAGATCCAGGCGGCGGTCTATCGCTCCAGGTAGCGCGCCTCGAGCTCGCAGCACGCCTGCGGCGAAAGCCCGAGGCCGTCGGCGAAGTAAGCGTCGAGACCGCCGTACTCGGTGCGGATCGCCTCGAACGCCGCGGCGAGAAACGAATCTTCCACCGAGACCAGCACCGCGGTGATGTCGGGCGGCAGCGGCAAGGTCCGGGCGGTGGCGTCGTCGAGCCGGTAGTGGCGGTTGGTCAGCAGATAATCCTCGACGATGGTGGCTTCGGCGACGCCGAGCGCGTGCAGGATCAGCGCGCAGGCAAAGCCGGTGCGGTCCTTGCCGGCGGTGCAGTGGATCACCAGCGGCGCGTGGTCCTCCAGCAGATGCCCGAACAGCGCGCGGAACGCCTTGGTGTTGTTCTGTACGAAGTCGCGATAGGATTCGCGCATCAATTCCGCGGTCTCCGCGGCGGACAGTGGCTTTCCGGCCATCAGCCGGTCGCGCAACGCGATCATGATCGCGGGTTCGATCGGCAGCGAATGCACCGTGATGTCGTCGACGCAGCACATCGTGCTGAGCCGCTCCTCGACGCCGCGCAGATCGAACGCGCTCCTCAACCCGAGCCCGCGCACAACCGCGATGTCCTCGCCGCTCAGATGGGCGAGGTGGTTGGAGCGAAACAATTGCCGCCAGCGCACGCTGCGGCCGTCCTTGCCCGGATAGCCGCCGAGATCGCGGAAATTGCAGGCGCCGGTGAGGGCGAGGTGTCGTGGAAAAGAATCGAGCATGGCGGCAGTTTAGCCGATCGGCGGTGGCGAGGGGATGACAGATCGCAGGCGATCGCGCGTCAGGCGATGCCGAGCGAGAACGCCAGCGTGCCGACCGCGGCATGCGACAGGATCAACGGCCAGATGTTGCGCATCTTCAGATAGGCGAAGCCCCAGATCAGCCCGACCAGGAAGGTGTTGAGCATCAGCATGGCGTCGCCATAGGCCAGATGGATCAGCGAGAACATCGCCGAAGAATACAGCACATAGGTCCAGTTGCTGGTCTGCAGTTTGTCGGTCATCAGCTTGGGGATCGCGCGGCACACCACTTCTTGGCAGGGGCTCGACACCAGCACGTAGAACGGCGCGAAGCTGAGCCAGTTCGGCGGCTGCCGGGTGAAGCTGAAGATCTGCGCCTCAATCACCATGATCGCCGCAAGCCCGACGGTGACGGCGCCGCAGCCGATCCAATGTGACATCAGCACCGGCCGGCTCAGCCCGAGCTCGGCGAAGGAAAAACCGCTGTAGAAACACAGCGCGATGCACAGCACCGAGATGCCCAGCAGGGCATGCAGCCGGTACTCGAACGACAGCGCACCCCAATGGATCGCCAGCCCGGGGATCGAGATCAGCGCGGCAAAGCCCGCCAGCGGCGCCAGCGCCCGCCATTGACGCAAAAATGTCATATACCCTTATACCAGACGACGTAAAAATGTCATGCAGCGATACGCCGGTACCCTTCCGACGGTGCCGGCGTGGCAAAGTTTTCGTTCATCGGTCTGGCAACGCCGCGATGGCCGAGGCGTTTCAACCCGCGGCTGTTCAACGTGTTCAATGTCCGGAGTTTTAGCCGCCGCGCCGGGGGCGCGCGGCGAACGGCGCGGCGCGAGAGCTGCGTCCAGTCAGCGCGACAGCCGGCCGCCGCCGCCGACGCTGATCGCGCCGCCGAGTTTGACGCAGGTCGACGAGCCCTCGACCATCACGAAGCCGGGACCGAATGCGGCGCAGGGATTGGCTTTGGCGGCCCGCGGCACCGGCCGCGGCGTCTCGCGCGCCGGCGGTACGCCGGCGATCGGCGGTTCTGCAAAGGCCACAGCCGGCAGCGCCGCGACAAGAACAGCGAAGATCAATCTCATTCGCTTTGATAACGCAGCGCCGGCGCGGTGACCAGTCTCACGATTCTGCACGCCGCGCGGCGGCGTCGGCGCGCCGCTCACCGCAACGTCATCAAGACGTCGTTGACGCAATAGTGAAGCGGGCTCCGACTGAGAATCGAAGCCCGCAGAGAAGACTCTCCAGCCACGGAGAAAATGAAGTAGTTATGTTGCGTTTCCCTCCTTATTGCGGTGTAGTCAATGCCTCGCGCACGCTGACGAATTTCGCATTGAGGGCGGTGCCGACCTCGCCGAGAACGATCGTGATGGCGAGGGCGATGCCGGCGGCGATCAGACCGTATTCAATCGCGGTCGCTCCCGACTCGTCCTTCAAAAATTTCATAACGAGACTGTTCATTCGATCTCTCCTGTTAGTCCGAAAATTTGGCCCGCCTGGGGTGCGTGTCTCAACGCCGCGACCTTGCCGAAGAAAACTTAACTCAGGTTGAATCCGATCGAACAACACACGTATTTGGAGGTTTCTAACTACCTCTGATATCAAATTTTGTCTGAAAACTGCCGGAAATCGCTGCGGCGTCTTCGTCGCACGTAAGTAATAGCGGAGGGTAGTGATAGCAGGACGCGCTCTCATGATGCGCGTGCGACTGACACGCGCGTGCTACGCGCCCGCGACATCGTGCCTCACGAGGGGGTGCGATAGAGCGGGGCCTGACAGCGCGACCAAAAATCTCCGCAACGAAATCAGGCGCTTAAGTCCGTCATTGCGGGGAGCTGTTGCGACGGAGCAACCAAGAGCATTAAGCGACGCCCCTGGATTGCTTCGCTCTCCGGCCGGCGCACCGCGCCGCCCTCGGCTCGCAATGACGGATCGGCTCGAGTTATTTCAATGCGTTATTTTCGGCCGGGCTCTGAGCGGCGGGATGGAAAGAGGACGAGGTGTATCAATGAGTCAGATGCAGACTGATGCCGCGCACGGCCGGTATTCAGGGGCGGTGTTGGTAGGTGGCCGGCTTTCAGTTTCTGCCGCCGGGCGGAACAACGAAGTTGTGCCAGCGTCAACGCATCGAGTCTGGCGGCGTCCTGGCGGTACTCGGAACGAAGCGCCTGCAGCCGCCGGCCGGCGCGGACCCGCCGCGATCCGTCGCGACGCGGCCGAAGGCGGGGCGGCGGGCGGGGCGGGGCAACGATTTATTTCAAATTGCCCGGTAAGGCTGGCGGCCGTCACCGATTCGCGCCGGAGCCCGCTTTGAACGAGACCCTGATTTCCACCTGTCAGATGTTCCTGGTGCCGCTGACCATCCTGTTCGCCGCAGTCGGCGTGGCTAATTCCCGCTTCGTCAAGCTGCTGGTCTGCCTGCTCGGCGTCGGGCTGGCCGGGCTGTGGATCTGGCGGGTGTGGCTGTGGACCGGGCTGTCGCTGATCGACAAGCGCACCGGCATCGGGCTTGCAGGCTGCTTTGCGCTGTGCTGGGTGCTGACGCTGCTGGCGCAGATCAAGAGCAGCTTCCAGCGCTGAGCCGTCCTGCGACGCGCCGGTCGTCGCTGACTCGTAAAATTTCGCTTCGCGGCGCCCCGCCGGGTTTGCTAAAATCAACCTGCCTGTGTTCGAGGACATGCCATGAAGCGCCTGCTGTTGTCCCTTGCCCTGTTGTATTCCGCCACGGCGCTCGCGCAGACCGCGCCGCCCACGGTCGGCGACCGGCCGCTGCTGCAGATCAAGCCCAAGGTGGCCGCCGCCAAGCCCGGCAAGCCGGGGGTAGCGTCGCAGCTGCAGGCCTGCCTGGAGATCGAGGACGGCTCCCGCGAGCGGCTGGACTGCTACGACGCGGTGATCGCGCCGCAGCCGAAACCGAAGCCGCCGAAGGTCAAGGCGGTGACCGACTGCCGCTACACCAAGGAGCAGGACGAGCGGCTGAGCTGCTTCAACGGCTTCGTCGGGAAGCTGGCGAAGCCGCAGGGCTGAGCCGGCGGCCGCGCCCGCGGCTCGCTTGCGGCGACGCCGATAAGTTCACGCGACCGCCGCGTTGCGGTAACGTGGTCCCTTGGGAGGACTCTCATGGGCCATCGTCTGCTGGTATTTTATGGATCGTACCGCGTCGACCGGATGGGCATTCGGCTTGCGGATTACATCGTCGCCGGGTTGCGCGCGCGCGGCGACGAGGTCGAACTGATCGACGCCAAGGCGGTCGGGCTGCCGATGCTGGACCGGATGTACAAGGAATATCCCAAGGGCGAGGCGCCGCCGGCGATGCAGGCGCTCGCCGAAAAGATCCGCCAGGCCGACGGCTTCGTGTTCGTCACCGGCGAATACAATTGGGGAATGCAGCCGGGGCTGAAGAATCTCACCGATCACTTTCTCGAGGAGTGGTTCTGGCGGCCGGCGGCGATCGCCAGCTACTCGGCCGGGCGGTTCTCCGGCGTGCGCGCCGCCACCGCCTGGCACGGCACGCTCGGCGAGATGGGCATGGTGGTGATCTCCTCGGTGCTCGCGGCCGGCCCGATCGCGCAGACGCTCGACGCCGAGGCGGCGCCGATCGGCGACGGCGGCAAGGCCTTGGCGCGCGCGTTCCCGCGCTTTGCCGACGATCTCGCCTGGTGGGTCGAGGCCGCCAAGGCGCAGCGCGACAGGCGCAAGCCGCCGTACTAATCGCCGCTTAGCTGCGGCGTCGCGCCGACGGCCGAGCGCGACGCCAGAATACCTCTCGGCGTGCGCTTTCGCTTAGCACTATCAGGGCACCGCTCGGGCGCGGCGGATTTTTTGCGGCGTGGCGTCGCGCGGCATTGCAATCAGCAGCCGGCGCTACACATGCAAATGATCGGAGAAGGAGGAACGCGCATGAAGCTCGGATCGATCGTGGTGATCAGCATGGCGTTGACGGGGCCGGCCTTTGCCGGCGGCGGCGCGTCGTTCATCGACGGCGTGTGGGTCGGCAAGGGCACCTTTCAAATGGGCGACAAGGTGCACAGCTGCGGCGACATCAAGATGAAATTCATCGGCAGCGAGACCAGCTATCAGGTCCACGAAGCCCACATGGTGTGCGACGAACTCGGCAAGCAGACGTTCACGGAGGTCGACAAGTTCACCGTCGACAAGGATGGCACCATCACCTTCGTCGAAGGCACCGCGACCAATCTGAAGCCGAATACCAAGGTCGGATCGGTGAAGGGTAATTCGCTGGTGACGCTGAACCCGATCGACGACGTCAAGATCGACGACATCAAAATGCGTTTGGACGGCGACGTGCTGATCTACGATCAGATCGCCAGCGCGCCGGGACAAACCCCGGACTACAGCCTGGTAGCAATACTAACTCGGGAGCCGCCGCCGAAGCAGGCGACCGGGGAAAAGAAATAGTGGAACGACGCGCGCTCGGCGGGGTTTCCCCCCGGTAGCGTACGGAGATGCCAGCTGAGCCGGCAAGGAGTAGTATCGCTGCATCATCACGACGCAGGGGCGGCGCCGCGAGCCAGATCGGTCAACGAACGGAACCGAAGGGTTTTACGCAATGATCTGCAGCGAACGCTCGACCCGGGTTTTGCCGGGACTGTCCCAGGCGCTGTCGTGGCTGCGCAGCGGGCTGCCGCGGAGCGACGGCGCGCCGCAGCCGGTGCGGACTTCCACCCTGACGCTGCCGCGCCCGCCGCGGCATCGCCCGACCGGCGCGGCGCAGAAGCCCGCGGTGCGCTAGGGGATCTGACGGCGCGTCGGCCAGCGGCCGATCACGCGATCGTCATCGGCCGCGCCAATCCTCAATCAAAGCATCATGCGCGGTCGGCTTGCGGCGACGCCGTGCGGTGGGTTGAACGCAGTGAAACCACCATACGCCTTGCGAATGGGTGATGGGTTTGGCGAGGGCTCAACCCATCCTACGCCCGCTTACGCGGCGTTCCGTTCGATCTCGCGCGGCGCCACCCGGTCGGCCCGCCGCACCCGGGGCTTCGCCACCGGCTCGGCCGCTTTGACGCCGCGCTTGGCGAACGCGTCCGAGCCGATCAGATAGACCAGGAAGATCAGCGCCGCCGCGGTCTCGAACAACGCCAGCGAGATCACGAAGGCATAACCGAACTGGTAGATCAGCCCGACCAGCACCGCCGCCACGCCGACCAGCCCGGCAATCTGTGCGCGCCCGAGCCGATCGTTTCGCGGGGGTGTGGACGGGCTCTGGGAGGTCTGCATGGGGCGCCTTGCTTTCACAGGAGGGAACCCGCGCCGCCATGGGGCGGCCGGGTCAGATGAGAATGAGTTTGGTTATCATTTTGAGATTTCCGAGGCGTCAAGAAACTTGCGCGGATTTCGCGGGGGGAGGGGTTTTCCAAGGGGTGGGGGCGGCGTGGGGCGGTGTGGCGATTTTGGCGTGGGCGCCGGCGTGGCCGGCTGTTGGCCTTGGGCCGCCGACGTGGCAGCTCGTGGCCCGGCCGCGGGCCCCAGGATCAGGGCAGGCGCTGCGCCAACCCCGGAGGCTCACAGTCCGTCGGGTGGGCAAAGCGCAGCGTGCCCACCTTGCGGTTTCATCTATCGCGGCATCTGGTGGGCACGGCGCCAGCGCGCCTTTGCCCACCCTACGGGCCAATCGCGCCGTGACCACCGAGCAAGCCGGCGATGGAAATGTCCTCGTCGAGCGTGTCCCAATGCAGGCCGACGCGGCTCAATTCGACATCCGCGCGTTGCTCCGGCGTCGCGTGCGCAACCTTCGGAAACCACGCAAGCGGCACGCCGAGCGTCCGCCCGTCGGAGAGTTCGACCCAGAGCGTGTGTGCGTCAAAGCGAACGCTGGTTGGCGAAACGGTCATGGTCGGATTGTAGCCTGTAGCCCGGATAAGCGTAGCGCAATCCGGGGTGACATCTCCGCGGTGGCGACGCCCCGGATTTCGCTTCGCTCATCCGGGCTACGCCTGCTGATCAGTTTATCAAAATAGCCGCTTTGCGATGTCGCTCACCGCGTTGAGGCCACCCCTGAAGTCGCTGCCGCTCTTTGGCAACACAAAAGTGTATCGGTCGTCGTCCTGAAAGACGAGCTTGTAATGCTTGCCATCGCCAGAAACAGTGAAGCCAAGCGTTTCTAATGCTCTCTGAGTCTTGCCGTCCATGCTCTTGTACGACCGTAGCAGTTCCTTCAAGGATTCTCGCCGATCCTGAGCGGGCTTGCTCGCGTGATTTGCCGCGGTAATGCTCCCCAGTACATGTTCTCTACGGCTATCAGCTTGCGCATTCTCTTGAGCACGAACCAAGGCTTCGTACACGAATTGTCGCAGTTCTCCCGAATAGAGCTCGGATTCCGTCCCTGTACTCAAGAACAGACCATTGATGGAGCTCGTGTCGGATTCGTACTTGCGAACTTCCGCCTGCAGCCGAGCAATTTCATTCTCCGCTTCAGAAAGGCGCTCCTTAACAGCGTTGAGCTCCGCGTCGAACGCCAGGGTGTACTTGTCAACTTCCCTCGATCCCGACGATTTTAATCGGGCGTACTCGGACTGTGAAAATGCCTCCTGGACGCCTGCCCAAGTGCACCGCGAGAGGGGCCTTCGATTGAGGAGAGCGGTCCTAACTTCGTCGATGATCGAACGCCTGAGTGCCTTACAGTTATCAAAATCATCAGGGTCAAAGAACGAACGGCGCCCTTGTCCATCGGGCCAATATATTCCTACAACCCCGCCGTAAACGTTCTCTGATTGGACCTCAATTTGAAGGCGTCGCGAGAAGGGACGATTTGGTTCGACAACTACATGGGCCATTCCGGCGAGATCGTACGCTAATGCGCTTGCGTCTATCGTCCGGTTAGCCTCGAAGCCGCAACTTAGGTAGACGACCGGGAGGCGGCATCCGGCGCGCCCTCGGATTAGGCTAGACGCTAATTCAATGTCGTTGTTGCTGAGATGCAATGGCGCGCTTGTAATAAGGATTCTGCCGTCAAGTGCTCCTCCGAGATTTTCTAGCAAAGTTCCTACGATCAGAGGTTTCTTTGCAGGAGGTAGTCGTACTGCCGGATGGCTCGCCTCGCGCGAAACGCGGACGCCTACCCAAGAATCGTTCTTTTGTTGCGAGAAAACGATTGTTGTTTCCCAGTTGATTTCACCAAGCTGCATCCGACGTATTGCAATCGAACGGTCGTCCGTGGAGCATGTGGCGAGCAGCTGAATTCTTTCGCTTGCCTTTTCCGCGACCCAACTTCCGTCATTAGGAATATGATTGAGATCGTTGGCGGTGAAAACCGTGTGGGGAGAGCCCAAGATCCAGCCCCTTACCACGTCGACGAACTGCTTAGTGTTGCAGGTGTGCTCTATAGGAAAATCTGTTGCAAACGAAATCATTGGTGATGCTCAGACGTGGCTCACTAAGAGAGAATGCTAATTTCTCGCAGTTCTGCGAATCCGCCCCTGTTTCTTGCTAAATCGCTGCGGCCGTTCACCTAAGTGTGGAACGGCCGCATTCGTCTTATCGATCGCTATCGGATGCGGAAGTGGTGACGCAACTCAACTACACCCCGTCGTCGCCCCGCACGTGTCGCACTTCATGCAGGTCCCGTTCCGCACCAGCGTGAAATTGCCGCATTCGCCGCACATTTCGCCTTCGTAGCCTTTGGCTTTGGCTTCGGCGCGGCGTTCGGATTTCGACGGCTTGGCCTGTTCGCGCGCGGTGGCGGCCTTGCTCCATTGCAACGCTTCCAGCTTTTCGGTCGGCGACAGGTCGTGGTCGGCTTCCGCCTTCAGCGCGGTGACGCCTTCCAGCGTGTCGGCGACGCGGGCGCCGTGCGCGGCGTGGGTGCCGCCGAGCGCGGTGACCGCGTGCGGCGCCGCGGCGGTGCTGCCGGAGGCCGGCGGCGTGGTCGCCGGCGCCTGCCGCATCACCACCAGGTTGTCGGTGCGCGAGCGGGTCAGGCCCTTCGACAGATACTTGTTGGCCTGCGCCGGCTCCGGTTTGCCCTCGGCGACGCCCTTGCCGAGCGCGTCGAAATGCGATTCGCGCGGATCGACATGGGCGAGGTCGAAGCGGCCCATGTAGCTCACCGCGAGTTCGCGGAACACGTAGTCGAGGATCGAGGTCGCGTACTTGATCGAGTCGTTGCCCTGCACGGGGCCGGCCGGCTCGAAGCGGGTGAAGGTGAAGGCGTCGACATATTCCTCCAGCGGCACGCCGTATTGCAGGCCCAGCGACACCGCGATGGCGAAGTTGTTGATGAAGGAGCGCAGCGCGGCGCCTTCCTTGTGCATGTCGATGAAGATTTCGCCGATCCGGCCGTCGTCATATTCGCCGGTGCGCAGATAGACCTTGTGGCCGCCGACCACCGCCTTCTGGGTGTAGCCCTTGCGGCGGTCCGGCATCTTCTCGCGTTCGCGCATCACCACGATGCGCTCGACCAGACGCTCGACCACCTTCTCCGACAGAGCGGCGGTGCGCGCCGCCATCGGCTTCTCCATGAAAGCGTCGATGCCGTCGTCCTCGTCGTCCTCGTCGGCGATCAGCTGCGAGTTCAAGGGCTGCGACAGCTTGGAGCCGTCGCGATACAGCGCGTTGGCCTTGAGAGCGAGCTTCCACGACAGCAGATAGGCCGACTTGCAGTCGTCCACCGTGGCGTCGTTCGGCATGTTGATGGTCTTGGAGATCGCGCCCGAGATGAACGGCTGCGCCGCCGCCATCATGCGGATGTGGCTTTCCACCGACAGATAGCGCTTGCCGACCTTGCCGCAGGGATTGGCGCAGTCGAACACCGCGTAGTGCTCGGGCTTCAGATGCGGCGCGCCTTCGATGGTCATGGCGCCGCAGATGTGGATGTTGGCGGCTTCGATCTCGCGCTTGGAGAAACCGATCGCGGCCAACAGATCGAAATTCGGCGCGGCGATCTGATCGGGCGTGAGCTTCAGCGTGTCGTGCAGAAACTCCTCGCCGAACGTCCACTTGTTGAAGGCGAATTTGATATCGAACGCGGTCGGCAGCGCGGCCTCGACCTTGGCCAGCGCCTCGTCGGTGAAGCCCTTGGCCTTCAAGGTCGAAACGTTGATCGCCGGCGCGTTGCTGAGCGAACCGTGACCGACCGCATAGGCCTCGATCTCGGCGATCTGGTGCTCCGGATAGCCGAGCACCTTCAGCGCGGCCGGCACCGCGCGGTTGATGATCTTCCAATAGCCGCCGCCGGCGAGCTTCTTGAACTTCACCAGCGCGAAGTCGGGCTCGATGCCGGTGGTGTCGCAATCCATGACGAGGCCGATGGTGCCGGTCGGCGCCACCACGGTGGTCTGGGCGTTGCGATAGCCGTGGGCTTCGCCGAGTTCGAGCGCCTTGTCCCAGGCCGCCTTGGCGTGGGTGACGACGTCTTCCTGCGGGCAGGAGGCGTGGTCGAGCGGCACCGGGTTGACCGCGAGGGCTTCATAACCGCGAGATTCGCCGTGCGCGGCGCGGCGATGGTTGCGGATCACCCGCAGCATGTGGCCGGCGTTCTTCTTGTAGCCGGGGAAGGGCCCAAGCTTCTGCGCCATCTCCGCCGAGGTGGAATAGGCGACGCCGGTCATGATCGCGCTGAGCGCGCCGCATAACGCGCGGCCTTCCTTGGAGTCGTAGCTAAGCCCCATGGTCATCAACAGGCCGCCGATATTGGCGAAGCCGAGCCCGAGCGTGCGGAATTCGTAGCTCAATTCCGCGATCTGCTTGGACGGAAACTGCGCCATCATGACGGAGACTTCCAGCACCACGGTCCACAGCCGGCACAGATGCTCATAGGCATCGACGTCGAAGCGGTTGGTGGTGGTGTCGTACATCGTCAGCAGGTTGGCGGAGGCCAGGTTGCAGGCGGTGTCGTCGAGGAACATGTATTCCGAGCACGGATTCGAGGCGCGGATGTCGCCCGACGATTTGCAGGTGTGCCAATCGTTCATCGTGGTGTTGAAGTGCAGCCCGGGATCGGCCGAGGCCCAGGCGGCGTAGCCGATCTTCTCCCACAGGTCGCGGGCCTTGAGCGTCTTCATCACCTTCTTGTTGGTGCGGCCGATCAGATTCCAGTCGCCGTCGGTCTCGACCGCGCGCAAAAAATCGTCCTTCAGCGAAACCGAGTTGTTGGAGTTCTGTCCCGATACGGTGAGGTAGGCCTCGGAATCCCAGTCGGTGTCGTAGACCGGGAAGTCGATCTCCTTGTAGCCCTGCTTGGCGTATTGGATGACGCGCTTGATCATGGCGTCGGCAACCAGCGCGCGGCGCGCGAGCTTGATCTCGCGGCGCAGGGCAGGGTTCTTTTCCGGGTCGAAGCAGTCGTCGCCACTGCCTTCGCAATTCACGCAGGCCTTCATCACGGCCTTGAGATGCTTCTGGTTCAGCTTGGAGCCGGTGACGAGGGCTGCGACCTTCTGCTCCTCCTTCACCTTCCAGTCGATATAGGTCTCGATATCCGGATGGTCGGCGTCGACCACCACCATCTTGGCGGCACGGCGGGTGGTGCCGCCACTCTTGATGGCGCCGGCGGCGCGGTCGCCGATCTTCAGAAAGCTCATCAGGCCCGAGGAGCGGCCGCCGCCGGAGAGTCTTTCACCCTCGCCACGCAGTCGCGAAAAATTCGAGCCGGTGCCGGAGCCGTACTTGAACAGCCGCGCTTCACGCACCCACAGGTCCATGATGCCGCCCTCGTTGACGAGGTCGTCCTGGATGCCCTGGATGAAGCAGGCGTGCGGCTGCGGATGCTCATAGGCCGACTTCGACTTGGTCAGCTTGCCGGTCTTCCAGTCGACGTAATAGTGGCCCTGGCCGGGGCCGTCGACGCCGTAGGCCCAATGCAGGCCGGTGTTGAACCATTGCGGCGAATTCGGCGCGACCATCTGCTTGGCCAGCATGTAGCGCAGCTCGTCGTTGAAGGCGCGGGCGTCGGCTTCCGAGGAGAAGTAGTCGCCCTTCCAGCCCCAATAGGTCCAGCAGCCGGCGAGCCGGTCGAACACCTGCTTCGACGACAATTCGCTGACGAAGCGCTCGTTCTCCGGCAGCAGCGCCAAAGCCTCGGTGTCGGGCACCGAGCGCCACAGCCACGACGGCACGGTCTCTTCCTCGACCTTCTTCAAGCGCGCGGCGACGCCCGCTTTTCGGAAATATTTCTGCGCCAGCACGTCGGAGGCGACCTGCGACCAGAACTCCGGCACCTCGACGTTTTCGAGGCGGAACACCACCGACCCGTCGGGATTGCGAATCTCACTCGTGGTCAACCGAAACGCGATCTCGGCATAGGGAGACTGGCCGTCCTGGGTGTAGCGCCGTTCGATTTTCATATCGTGCCCCGTTCTGAGCCGAAGCCGCCATTGCGGTCCGGCGATTATAGTCGATACGGGCGGCTTCGCCCGCAGCTTGGCCGGGTGGTCCCGGTCCTGGTTCTCTGCCGCACGATCGGTTCCCGTATACCGGGAAGACGGTCATGCTCTTTCAACGCCTCAGTCGCTTGCGCGAGCCATTTCGCTCGGTTTTTCCGCTCGTTTTAGTCGCCCGCCGGCTGTCGCCGCGGGCAAAGACAAGCCCGCACCCCGCTACCTCGATCGGTGACGGAGTTGGCTCGGTTGACCCAATTGGGAGTGCCCGGCGGGGACTGAAAAACAACGGCGCCGGACGGATCAAAACTAGGCCGACTCCCTCTCGCCCGTCAAGGACTAGTGCGAGTTCCTGAATGAAATACTAAATATGGTGGAAAATACGGGAAAACAGGGGGGGGCGCGATCCCTGATGCCGGCCAAGTATCGGTGAGTCCTCACGGAATCGGAAGGCGAAAAAAATCTTCCGGGCTCACTGCACCCGCTGTTCACAGGCAGGTATTTTTTTGCCTGCGAGGGTTGCTTTCGGGCGACTCAAGCGGCAGCCGGCGCGGGCTGGAAAGCGGTGGCGTCAGGGGGCGGTTTCGGCGCCGTCGGAGCACCGCGGATCCGGCGTCCACCGGCGCGACCACGCGGCTCGGCCGGTGACGTCGCGACCGCGGATTCGTCATCCCGCGGCAAGCCGGGCGACGTACCGGCTTTGCGTCGCCAGCCAGGGTTGCGAGCATTTCCCGGTATGCCGGTCACCCTGGAGACATTCCAAAACGGCCGAAAACGCAGCTTTCTCCGCAACGAACGCGCCGTCAGCAGGCCCCGGGCGCTGCAAGCTATACCCATTCTAAGCGCCGCTCCCTGTACTCCGATGCCTACTGCCGCCATCACACCCGCGCCGGCGGACCGGCGTCTCTTGGGGGTAGCATCGCGTGATTACGACAATTTCGATTTGGTTCGAACCGACCACTCGCCTGCCGCGTACGCGCGCGCTGTGGTTCTCCGCCGTCAGTGCGCTGGCGCTCGTGGTCCCGGGTGTGGCGATGGCCGAAAACTCGTTGCCGACGGTGCGCGTCGAAGCGCAGCAGCCGCGTGCGGCGCCGGCGAAGCCCGCGCGACGGGTGGCGACCAGCCGCGCGGCCCCGAGCACCCGCGCCGCGCCGGCGCCGCAGCCCGCGGCAGCCTCTGTCGGCCGCGTTGAAACCGGCAGCAGCCCGGTGCAGGGCTACCTCGCCACGGTGAGCGGCACCGGCACCAAGACCGATACGCCGCTGAACCAAACCGCGCAGTCGGTCAGCGTGGTGTCCGCCGATCGCGTCCGCGACCAGGGCGTCACCAGCGTCATGGAAAGCCTGCGCTACGTGCCCGGCGTGTTCGCCGAGTCCGGCGGCGTCGATTCTCGCAACGACTACGTCACGATCCGCGGCCAGAGCCCGAACGTCTATCTCGACGGCACGCGGGTCAGCAATCGCAACGGCTTCAACGAATGGCGGCTCGATCCCTACATGCTGGAGCGCATCGAGGTGTTCCGCGGCCCGGCGTCGGTGCTCTATGGCGACACCTCGACGGCGGGGCTGGTCAACCTGATCTCGAAGCGCCCGCAGGCGGAATCGCACAACGAAGTCGGCGTGTCGTTCGACAATTTCGGCCGCAAGCAGACCCAGATGGACTCCACCGGCAAGCTGACCAAGGACGGCGAGTGGCTGTATCGCTTCGTCGGGCTGTTCCGCGACGGTGGCACCCAGGTCGACTTCGTGCCGGACGACCGCATCGCGCTGTCGCCGTCGCTGACCTGGCGCCCGACCGCGAATACCAGCTGGACCGTGCTCGGCACCTATCAGAAGGACAAGACCGGCACCACCAACGGCTTCCTGCCGCGCGAAGGCACGCTGGTGCCCGGTCCCAACGGCTATATCTCGCGCAATCGCTTCGCCGGCGATCCCAACACCGATCTGTATCAGACCGAGACCGGCGCCTTCAGCAGCCTGTTCGAGCACGAGTTCAACGACGCGGTGAAGTTCACCCAGAACCTGCGCTACGCCCATGTCGATGGCGTCTATCGCAGCGTCTACGCCAACGCATTCTCGACGGATCCGTACCTCGATGCGTCGCGGCGCACGGTCAATCGCTACACCAGCGCGCAGGAGACCGCGAAAGACAACTTCACCATGGACAACAACGTCCAGCTCAAGGCGCTGACCGGCGCGCTGTCGCACAAGGTGTTGCTCGGCGTCGATTATCGCAACGTCGAGACGCGCGGGTCGGCGGGCTCCGGCTTCGACGCCACGCCGTTCGATCTTTATGCGCCGGTCTATACCAGCCTGCCGGTGCCGACCATGACTGCCGCTCCCGACACCCGGCAGAGCCAGACCGGGCTCTATGCGCAGGACCAGATGCGGCTCGGCCCCTGGCTCGCCACGCTCGGGGTCCGGCAGGACTATGCCAGCACGCGCCGCACCGCGGCCGACGACAGCGACAGGTCGGCGACCACCGGGCGCGCCAGCCTGATGTATGAAACGCCGTTCGGTTTCAATCCTTATGCGACATGGGCGCAGTCGTTCAATCCGGTGTATTTCGACGGACTCTACGGCGGCAGCACCTGCGTCGGCGGTCCCTGCAAGGACCAGCGCGGCGAGACCTACGAAGTGGGCTTCAAGTACAATCCGATGCCGGGCCTGGCGATCAACGCCGCGATCTACGATACGGTGGAGAAAAATCGACTGGCCGCGTCGAACGATCCCTCCAACCCGTTCGCGTCGAGCCAGATCGGGCAGGTTCGCATCCGCGGCGCCGAACTCGAGGTAATCGGCAAGGTCACGCCGGATTTCGATCTGATCGCCAGCTATGCTTATATCGATGCCAAGGTGGAAAGGGGCGACTACGTCGGCAACAAAGTCGAGGGCGTGCCCACCAACCAGGCCTCGCTGTGGGGCAAGTATCGGCTGAGCGCGGTCGGCCTGCGCGACGTCACCGTCGGCGCCGGCGTCCGCTACATCGGCAAGTCCACCGAGGAGACCAACACCTACACCATTCCGGACTACACGCTGTTCGACATGATGATCGCCTACGATCCCGGCCCGTTCCGGCTGCAGATCAACGCCAACAACATCGCCGACGAGCGCTATGTGGCGGCCTGCTATGCCCGCGGCGATTGCTATTACGGCGTCGGACGCACCGTGCTCGGAACGGCGACCTATCGGTTCTAGGGGCCGTGGAATGGCGATGGCCGCGATCTTCGTGCCCCCGACGGCCCGCCATTGGCGGCAGCCGCCCGAGCATCGCATCGATGTTCGGGCGGCTGTCCGTTGTGGGGCAGGTCGCCTGATCGCACCGCTCGCGTTGGTCTGCACCACAACAAACAGGAGGTTGACGCCATGAGACCGATCTTCGGGCGACTGCATCGCTGGGCCGGGCTGCTGACCGCCGGCTTCCTGTTCTTCTCCGGCGTCACCGGCGCGGTGATCTCCTGGGATCACGAGCTCGACGATCTGTTGAACAAGCGGTTCTTCGAGGTGACCACGAGCGGTCCGGCCAAGTCGTCGGTCGAGCTTGCGGCGTTGATCGAACAGCGCGATCCGCGCGCCCGGGTGAACTATCTGTTGACCGCGGCGGAGCCCGGCGAGTCGTTGTCGTTCTTCGTGCAGCCGCGGATCGATCCGTCGACCGGCAAGCGTTTCACGCTGGACTACAACCAGGTGTTCCTCGATCCCAACACCGGCGCCGAACTCGGCCGGCGCTTTTGGGGCGCGGTGTGGCCGGTGACGCGGGAGAACTTCGTCTCGTTCCTCTACAAGCTGCACTACACCATGCAGATCCCCGAATTCTGGGGCAGCGATCGCTGGGGCGCGCGGCTGCTCGGCATCATCGCCATCATCTGGACCATCGATTGCTTCGTCGGCTTCTATCTGACGCTGCCGGCGCGACGGCGCGCCAGAGCGGGGCGGGCGGCGGTGGTGGAGCGCGAGCTTGGCCGCGGCTTCCTGGCGCGCTGGGCGCCAGCCTGGACCATCAAGACCACCGGCAGCGCCTACCGCATCAATTTCGACATCCACCGCGCCTTCAGTCTGTGGACCTGGGCGCTGTTGTTCGTGATCGCCTTCACGGCGTTCTCGCTGAATCTGTATTTCGAGGTGTTTTCGCCGCTGATGAAGACGGTGTCGAACTACACGCCGACGCCGTATGAGCAGCGGCCGTACCGCGATCTCGACGATCCGATCGTGCCGAAGATGAGCTTCGCCGACATTTTGGCGCGCGCCACGGCCGATGGCAAAGCGCGCGGCTGGGAGACCCCGGTCGGCTCGCTGTTCTACGGCTCGGCGCACGGCGTCTATGCGGCGGCGTTCTTCAACCCCGGCGAGGATCACGGCGCCGGCGGCGTCGGTCCGGCGCAGCTTTATTACGACAGCGAGGACGGCCGCGCGATCGGCGAGCGGCTGCCTTGGGTCGGCACTGCGGCGGACATTTTCGTGCAGGCTCAGTTTCCGCTGCACTCCGGGCGGATCATCGGCTTGCCGGGCCGCATCCTGATCTCGGTGATGGGGCTGGTGGTGGCCGCGCTGTCGGTGACCGGCGTGGTGATCTGGTGGCGCAAGCGCCGCGCCCGCGTCCGCTCGCACGCCAGGGCCGAAGCCGCGACGCAGCACTTGGCGCCGGCCGAATAGGAACAGCGGTCCATTCGCGGGTTTCGGGTGGCGAGCGCTACGGAATACCGGCATGTTGGCGGTCCCGTTCCCGCCAGGGCTGATCCCGCATGACCGAATTGAAAATCCCCGGCGCCGCCGCGCGCGCCGCGCCGACCGGACTCATGTTCCTCGCCATCACCTCGGTGGCCTGGGGGCTGAACTGGCCGGTGATGAAGCTGGTGCTCAGCGAATGGCCGCCGCTGTCGGCGCGCGGCTGGACCGGCGTCGCCGGCGCGGCGCTGCTGGCCATGCTGGCGCTGGCGCGCGGCGAGAGCCTTGCGGTGCCGCGGGCGATGTGGCCGCGGCTGTTGCTGTCGGCGTTTCTCAACGTCACCACCTGGATGACGCTGATGGGGCTGGCGCTGCTATGGCTGCCGGCCAGCGAGGCGGCGGTGATCGCCTACACCATGCCGGTATGGGCCTCGCTGCTGGCCTGGCTGCTGCTCGGCGAGCGGATGTCGTGGTCGCGGCTGGGGGCACTGCTGATGGCGTTCGCCGGCATCGCCGCGCTGATGGGCGGCAATGGCATCAGCGGCAGCATGGAGAAGCTGCCGGGCATCGTCATGGTGCTGGTCGGCGCGTTCGGCTTTGCGCTCGGCACCGTGGCGGCGAAGCGGTTGCCGTTGGCGTTGCCGCTGGTCAGTTCGGCGGCGCTGCAGATCGGGATCGGCTGCGTGCCGGTGGCGCTGGCGGGGATGCTGTTCGAACACCCGGACCTGCGCGCGCTGTCCGGCGTCGGCTGGGGGCTGATGGCCTATATGACCGTGGTGCAGTTCTGCATCGCCTATGTCTGCTGGTTCGCGGCGTTGCAGCGGCTGCCGGCGTCGGTGGCGGCGATCGGCACGCTGGCGGTGCCGGTGATCGGTGTCGTGGCCTCCGCGGTGGCGCTGCACGAGCCGCTCGGCTGGGGCCAGATCGCCGCATTGATCTTCACGCTTGCCGGCGTGGTGCTGGCGACACGGTCGTAGCGCGTTCCTCCGCGATGATCATGGGACCGCGTCGCCGCCGCCCTGCTAATATAAGGGGGATGGCGGCGGCGCACGATGCCGCGCAACGCCAAGAAAAACGCAGCTGGGAATCGGCGGCGACGCCGAGAGCTCTGGATCGTTATCGCGATGGCGCCGCTCGCCGAGTGGCGCGCTGCCGAGAGGATCGCGGTTGGCTCGCAGGAGCGTCCCCGGTGCGATCGGCGGCCGCCGATGTGCCTAAAAAAGCCACAGGGATTGTGGAACAAGCTGGCTGATGGCGGCGTTGGCCGCCGATCGCAACCATTCTGCAATTCGTCAGGGAACGTTTCGTTGAGTCATAGAGATCCGACCGATCACGCGCTTGCGGCGATCGCCAGTATTTTCGAGCGGCCGGCAAAGCCGGCCGAGGTCGAGCCCGCGGAGGCGAGCAGCGAGTCGGCCGATCACGGCGCGCCGATCGTGCCCGAGGCGGGCCTGACCGACCAGGAGGTCGACGGCTATTCGCGCAGCGGGCCGGGGCCGTTGGAGGCGCTGCGATTCAAATGGACGGCGCGGCGCGCCGACGACGGCAACTACTACGTCGACGAAACCATCGGCTATGCGTCGCGGCCGATCAGTGCCGGCCCGATGGGCAAGCACGCGGTGGTCGGCTATATCGACCAGCGCCAACGCGAAGCGCAGCGCAAATTCGATCTGCTGCGGGACGAGATGGCGGCCGGCACCCGGCTCGCGCGCAGCTATGCGGGCGACGACAGCGGCGACGAGGACGGCGAGCGCAAACAGCGCGACGAAGTCTAACAGCGTCGCTCGCGGCTGCTCGGCACGCCGAGCCGCGAGGCCGACTCCGCAGCGGGCTCTCCATCACACCGCACGAAAAAAGGCGCCCCTCGCAGGGCGCCTTTTTGATTCCGAGGTGAGGCGCCGCGGGAAAACCCGCGGCAGGATCTCACTGCGAGTAGTACATGTCGAATTCGACCGGGTGCGGCGTCATTTCGAAACGCATCACTTCGGTCATCTTCAGTTCGATGTAGGCGTCGATGAAATCGTCGTCGAACACGCCGCCGGACTTCAGGAAGGCGCGGTCCTTGTCGAGGTTCTCGAGCGCCTCGCGGAGCGAACCGCAAACCGTCGGGATCGACTTCAGCTCTTCCTTCGGCAGGTCGTACAAGTCCTTGTCCATCGCCGGACCCGGATCGATCTTGTTCTTGATGCCGTCGAGGCCGGCCATCAGCATCGCGGCGAAGCCGAGATACGGGTTGGCCATCGGGTCCGGGAAGCGGACTTCGACGCGCTTGGCCTTCGGGTTGGTGGTGTAGGGGATGCGGCAGGAGGCCGAACGGTTGCGCGCCGAATAGGCCAGCAGCACCGGGGCTTCATAGCCCGGGACCAGACGCTTGTAGGAGTTGGTCGACGGGTTGGTGAAGGCGTTGATCGCCTTGGCGTGGGTGATGATGCCGCCGATGTAGTGCAGGCAGGTTTCCGACAGGTCGGCGTACTTGTTGCCGGCGAACACCGGCTTGCCGTCCTTCCAGATCGACTGATGCACGTGCATGCCCGAGCCGTTGTCGCCGAACACCGGCTTCGGCATGAAGGTGGCGGTCTTGCCGTAGATGTGCGCGACCTGATGGATGCAGTACTTGTAGATCTGCATCTGGTCGGCCATGTGGGTCAGGGTGTCGAACTTCATGCCGAGCTCGTGCTGGGCGGAAGCGACTTCGTGGTGATGCTTCTCGACCTTGACGCCCATCTTGGCCATCGCGCCGAGCATTTCCGAGCGCATGTCCTGCACCGAATCCTGCGGCGGAACCGGGAAGTAGCCGGCCTTGGTGCGGATGCGGTGGCCGAGGTTGCCGCCCTCATATTCGGTGTCGGAATTGATCGGCAGTTCCGAGGAGTCGAGCTTGAAGCCGGTGTTGTACGGGGTGGTCTGGTAGCGCACGTCGTCGAACACGAAGAACTCGGCTTCCGGGCCGACGAACACGGTGTCGCCGACGCCGAGCGCCTTGACCTGGGCTTCCGCCTTCTTGGCGATGCCGCGCGGGTCGCGGTTGTAGGGCTCGCCGGTGGAGGGCTCGAGAATGTCGCAGGTGATGACCATGGTGGTCTCGGCGAAGAACGGATCGATCGTCGCGGTGGCCGGGTCCAGCATCAGCATCATGTCGGACTCGTTGATCGCCTTCCAGCCGGCGATCGAGGAACCGTCGAACATGGTGCCTTCGGCGAACATCTCTTCGTCGACCATCGACACGTCGAAGGTGACGTGCTGCCACTTGCCGCGCGGATCGGTGAAACGCAGATCGACGTATTTCACGTCGTTGTCCTTGATCGATTGCAGGACTTCTTTAGCGGTGGTCATGTTTACCCCTTATATCTCTACGGTCGTCGTGATCATGGCCGCGCCAGCAGCCAATGGGTGATGCCTGGTTTGCGGCGAGGGTGGTCTAGATGGCGTCCAGCCCGGATTCGCCAGTTCTGATCCGAATTGCTTCTTCGATGTTGGACACGAAGATCTTGCCGTCGCCGATGCGGCCGGTTTGGGCGGCACGTCGTATCGCATCGATGGCCTTCTCGACCAGATCGTCGGAGATCACAATCTCGATTTTGACCTTGGGCAGAAAGTCGACGATGTATTCGGCGCCGCGATACAGCTCGGCGTGGCCCTTCTGCCGTCCAAAGCCCTTGGCCTCGGTGACGGTGATTCCCTGTAATCCAACTTCCTGAAGTGCCTCCTTCACCTCGTCGAGCTTGAATGGCTTGATGATCGCTTCAATTTTCTTCACCTAAACGTCCTCCCGGCACTTCCGACTTCGTGTGTATGCTGCCGTTCCATACGGCTGGTTGAAGATGGCGCTACGCTGCGCGTTTGATCGATGACTCTGCTGGTCGGTCAGAGGAAAGGCAACGCCTCGCCGCCCGGATGCCGATGCGGCAGCCGAAAGCGGTCGGGCGCACCAATTGCTAATGCCGGTGAGCACGAAGAATCGAAACATGGCTTCCGTAAAAGCAGGGTCCATGCCACTTTCGCAAGTCGAGTAATCTGGGAGCATTATCAGATCATTAAGGTCCTTGGCGCGTAGACTTTGGTGGGCCGCGTCACACTCGAATGACTAACAATGATGCGATGAGCCCAAATTGTATGCAGATGATCGCGATCAAAGCGGGCGATGCTGCCTGTTGATAAGGCGACAGTGACGAGACTGGCATGGAAATTCTCACCACGACTGAAATGGAACGCGCCGACCTGCTGACGATTTCCAGCGGCTCGTCGGGCTTTGCGTTGATGCTGGCGGCCGGACGGGCGGTTGCCAATGCGGCGATGGACCTGGTCGAGGAGGGGCCGATCCTGGTGGTCGCCGGCGCCGGCAACAATGGCGGCGACGGGCTGATCGCCGCCACCGAATTGCTGGCGAAAGGCCGCGAGGTCTCGGTGATCCTGCTCGGCGAGCGCGACGCGCTGAAGGGCGACGCGGCGCTGGCGGCGCGGGAATGGAAGGGGCCGGTGTTCCCGTTCCACCCGCAGGCGATCAAGACCCCGGCGCTGATCATCGACGCGCTGTTCGGCGCCGGGCTCAACCGTCCGGTGAAGGGCGATGCCCAGGCGGTGATCGAGGCGATCAACCAGAGCGGCGCGCCGGTGCTCAGCATCGATCTGCCGAGCGGCATCAGCGGCAACACCGGCGCCATCATGGGCGTGGCGATCCGCGCCCGCGAGACCGTAACGTTCTTCCGCCGCAAGCCCGGTCACCTGCTGCTGCCGGGGCGGCTGAATTGCGGGCGGGTGCGCGTCGTCGACATCGGCATCGACGACCAGGTGCTGCAGGAGATCCATCCGGCGACCTTCGAGAACTGCCCGGAATGGTGGCAGGCGGCGTTTCCGGTGCCGCGGATCGACGGCCACAAATACGGCCGCGGCCATGCGGTGATCGTCTCCGGCGGGCTCGGCGCCTCCGGCGCGGCGCGGCTCGCCGGACGCGGCGCGTTGCGCGCCGGCGCCGGCCTGGTGACGGTGGCGTCGCCGCGCGACGCCTTGGCGGTCAATGCGGCGGCGCTGACCGCGATCATGCTGCGCACCATCGACACCCCGGCGGAATTCGCCACGTTGTTGACCGATCGCCGCTTCAATGCCTGCGTGATCGGCCCCGGCGCCGGGGTCGGGCATCGCACCCGCGAGCTGGTGCACGCCGGTCTAGGGGCGGGCTGCAGCTGCGTGCTCGATGCCGACGCGCTGACCAGCTTCGCCGACGCCCCGGACCGGCTGTTCGAGGCGATCAAATCGGCCGAGGATTCACAGGTTGTGCTGACCCCGCACGAAGGCGAATTCCCGCGGCTGTTCAGCGACATGAGCAACAAAAATCCACTTCGCTCGAAACTTGAGCGGGTGCGGGTGGCGGCGGAACGCTCGGGCGCCGTGGTGCTGCTCAAGGGTCCCGACACCGTGGTGGCCTCGCCGGACGGCCGCGCCACCATCGCCGCCAACGCGCCGCCCTGGCTCGCCACCGCCGGCGCCGGCGACGTGCTGTCCGGCTTCATCGCCGGGCTGTTGGCGCAGCGGGTGCCGACATTTGAGGCGACCTGCATCGCGGTCTGGCTACACGGCGAAGCCGGCAGCGAAGCCGGCCCCGGGCTGATCGCGGAAGATTTGCCGGAAGTGCTGCCGGCGGTGTTCCGCAGGCTTTATGACGAGTTCGGGATCGAATATTGAGCGGACGCCACCGACGAAGCTCCGGGGCGGGCAAGCGACAAGACGCGTGGTTCCGCGGCGGGTGCTGGCAACCGATGGCTCAAGCGCTACGGATTAGGCTCCCGCAGCCTTCTGCCGGTCCAACTCCAGCTCTTGTTGGGCGATGGCGGGCAGCAGGTCGTTGTGTTCTTCGATCCGAAGCATCCGAATATCGCGGACCGCCTTGCCGAACCATGGATGTAGTTTCTGAGCTTCTTGGACGGCCAATACGCAATTGACCGGCGTAACGTGCTCGTTCCCGAAATACACGCTGCCTTGCTGGCGAGAGAAGCCGTGGGCTTCGAAGACCTTGCGCAGGTCTTCATAGGCGTTGTTCCAGCTTTGGTTGTGATAGTGGTTTTTCAGCGCATCGACGTCGAGATCAAAAGCAATCGCATACATCCTGCCCCCCGGCGGTCTGGTCTGCTCTGGCCAGAAGCCATTGTGACCGACGCCAGGAACAACCGCAAGTTTAGTTCGGCGGGGCTTTTGCTGAAACTTTGTCATGGCACCTCACCATCCGACCTTGCACGTGGACCGATGCCCATTAGGAGCCAAGCTACGATATAGGCCGCGCCGCCCAATACAACCCGGGCGACCACGAAAGTCAGTTCACATCTCGGCAGGCGATTGCGATCAGTCCACCAGATAGGTGGCGACCATCCGCGGTGCCGACCATTCGGTCGCCATCGCCTCCAGCAGCCACGGGCCAGCCGTGTCCGCCGCGAAGGCGACGCGCTGGGTCTGGCCGGGGCCGACCACCAGCGTATCCAGCCAATACGGCTTCCAGCCGTCGTCGAGCCGGTCGAGCAGCCGGACGTGGTGGCCGTGCAGATGAAACACCATCGGCCCCGCGGCGCGGTGGCTGAGCGCGAGCACCACGGTGCGGCCGCGCTTGGTCCGAAACGCCGGCGCGGCGTCTTGTTTGAAGTCGACCGGGCGCTGCCAAATCGGCTGCGAGACGTCGAGCGCCAGGTCGACCCGCTGCGCCGCCTTCAGGTCGAGCTGCGCCGGCAGGCCGTTGCCGGGCAACGGAGCCGCTGGCGGCAGCGCGCCGGCGCGCACCGGCGGCTCACCGGAATACACCAGCCGGGCGATCGGGCGGGCGGTGGTGCCGTCGTGCAGCAGGATTGCCGAGGACGACCCGGGCGGGCGGAGCGCGTCGACAAAGCCGTCGACCCTCGTGCCGGGCGCCAGCACCAATTGCCCGCCGCGCGCCGGGAACGGCTCCGCCGGCTGCCCGTCGATGGCCATCACCTGGCAATCGTGGTCTTCGATTTTAACTGCTGCAACAGCGCGTTGGCAGCCGTTGATGAAGCGAATCCTCAGCCGCTGACCGGCCCGAACCTTGATCTCCGGGGTGGCCGCGCCATTGACCGTGTAGACCGTCGCGGCGTCCTTGGCGTCGCGGCCGGGCGCGAGCGCGCGGCCGTCCGGCGCAAGCCGCCAGTCCTCGATCAGCAGCACCTCGTCGCGGTCGACCGCCACCGGCTCGGTCTCCTCGACGATCACCGCACGCGCCGGCAGCGGTTCGGCGCCGCCGTCGCCGAGCAGCCGCAGGTCGACCATCGCGGTGCCGGCGTGGCGTAGCGTCGCCGCGAAGGCGTCGTTGCCGGCCGCCGCCACCGCGCGGCGGGCGAGCAGCGGTTCGAGCCCGGGCTCGGCGAGGCCGCGCCAGCCGAGAATCGTGGGCTCCGAGAGCGCGTTTTCGAAGCGCAGCGTGAGTTGCTCGCCGCGGCGGAATCGCAGCGCGGCCTCCGGGCCCTGTGCCGTCAGCCGGGCGACCGAGGTTTCGGGCTGCCCGGGCCGCAGCGCGGCCGACCCGGTGGCGGCGCGCAGCAGCAGCGAGCGAGCCGGCGCCGCGATCAGCGGGCGCGGCAGCGCGGCCACCAGGGCCGCGCTCCCGACCCCGGCGATCAGCCGGCGGCGGTTCAGCGGAACGTGTTTCACGGTTGCGATCATGCCGCGAGTCGGACCATGTCCGGAGGGCGCTGTCCAGCCGCGGGCGAGGCGGCGCGGCGTCGCGGCATCCGGGTTTTTTTGTTGCTGCGATCCGCGTCACCCATGTTATAAGCCCGCCGCCCGCGGCATCGCGGCCGGACATGATGCTCCTCGCGGGCGTGGCGGAACTGGTAGACGCGCTGGATTTAGGTTCCAGTGACGAAAGTTGTGGGGGTTCGAGTCCCTCCGCCCGCACCAAGCGCCGTTGGCGTTTGCGCATGACGATTTTCCGGAGGACGTATTCGCAAGGGTATGCCGCCAAACCACCGGTGCAGGCTGTTTGGCCGCGCATCGATCAGATTGACAATGCCGGTCATTGCACCGGACCAAGCGGGAAGAAGATTGACGCCATGCAGGTCAAGGAAACCGTCGCAGACGGATTGAAGCGCGAATTCGAGGTCACTCTCCAGGCTGCGGACATCGGCGCCAAGGTCGATGCGCGGCTGGACGACATGAAGGACAAGGTCCGCCTCAATGGCTTTCGCCCCGGCAAGGTTCCGATCGGCCACCTGAAGCGGATCTACGGCCGCTCGGTCACCGCCGAGACCGTCGAGAAGCTGATCCGCGAAACCAACGACCAGATCTTCACCGAGCGTGGTTTCCGGCTCGCCACCGAGCCGAAGATCACCATGCCGTCGAAGGAAAACGAGGTCGAAGAGATTTTGGCCGGCAAGTCGGACCTCAACTACACCGTCGCGGTGGAAGTGGTGCCGACTATTGAACTCGCCGACTTCAAGAGCTTCAGCGTCGAAAAGCCGGTCGCCGAAGTCAGCGACAGCGACGTCGACGAAGCCATCAACCGCATCGCAACCGGCAATCGCAGCTACGCCGACAAGGGCGAGGGCGCCAAGGCGGAGACCGGCGACCGGGTGACGATCTCGTTCAAGGGCACCATCGACGGCACGCCGTTCGACGGCGGCACCGGCGAGGGCATCCAGGTGGCGATCGGCTCGGGGACCTTCATCCCGGGCTTCGAGGACCAGCTGATCGGCATCGCCGCCGGCGAAACCCGCACCCTCAAGGTCGAATTCCCGAAGAATTACACCAACGCCGAACTGGCCGGCAAACCGGCCGAGTTTGAGACCACCGCCTCCCTGGTCGAGGCGCCGCAGGAACTGACCATCGACGACGAGTTCGCCAAGACGCTCGGCTTCGAATCGCTCGACAAGCTGAAGGAAGCCGCGCGCGGCCGCCTCACCGCGGAATACGCCGGCGCGACGAGGCAGCGCGTCAAGCGCGAGCTGCTCGACCGGCTCGACGAGACCCATCGCTTCGAAGCCCCGCCGTCGCTGGTGGAGCAGGAGTTCGAGCTGATGTGGCGCTCGATCAAGGCCGAGATGGAATCCGGCGGCAAGACCTTCGAGAGCGAGAACACCACCGAAGAGGCCGCCCAGGAGGAATATCGCAAGATCGCCGACCGCCGGGTGCGGCTCGGCCTGGTGCTGTCGGAGATCGGCGAGAAGAACAAGATCACCGTCACCGACGACGAGATCAGCCGCGCGGTGATCGAACGGGCGCGGCAGATGCCCGGCCGCGAGAAGGAAGTCTGGGAGTATTATCGCAACAACCCCGAGGCTTTGGCCCAGATCCGTGCTCCGATCTATGAAGACAAGGTGGTCGACTTCATCCTCGAGCTCGCCAACGTCACCGAGAAGACGGTGAGCCGCGAAGAGCTCTACAAGGACGACGACGCCGAGAAGACCGCGGCCTAAGCTCAGACCGCAGCCAACGCCGGACCGGGCGCCGCCACCTCGAGAGGGTGCGGCGCCCGATTGCGTTTCAGACCAGAGGGTTTGGCGCGGCCGTTAACGATATTGGCAGCCTCAGCAGTGCGGCGATCCGCATTGCTTTGCCGCGGTGCCCCGAATCAGCTTGAACTTGCGGCTGAGCTGAGTTTCGCCCTTGTCGCCGTCGATCCGGCGCCTATCTGTGAACTCGCTTCAAGTCCTGCATCACGGGACGTTCGTTCGCCGCTCGCCCGCCGCCGGGCCTTGCCGATGGACGCTCGCCTCCGGCAACCTTCAGGTGAATTATGCGCGATCCGGTGGAAACCTACATGAACCTCGTGCCGATGGTGGTCGAACAGACCAACCGCGGCGAACGGGCCTATGACATCTTCTCGCGCCTGCTGAAGGAGCGCATCATCTTCGTGACCGGCCCGGTCGAGGACGGCATGTCGACGCTGACCGTCGCGCAATTGCTGTTTCTGGAAGCCGAGAATCCGAAGAAGGAAATCTCGATGTACATCAACTCGCCGGGCGGCGTGGTGACGTCGGGTCTGGCGATCTACGACACCATGCAGTTCATTCGCCCGCCGGTCTCGACGCTGTGCACCGGGCAGGCGGCCTCGATGGGCTCGCTGCTGCTGGCCGCCGGCCATCCCGACATGCGGTTCTCGCTGCCGAATTCCCGGATCATGGTGCATCAGCCCTCCGGCGGGTTCCAGGGCCAGGCCACCGACATCATGCTGCACGCCCAGGAGATCCTCAACCTGAAGAAGCGGCTGAACGAGATCTACGTCAAGCACACCGGGCAGACCTACAAGGCGATCGAGGACGCGCTGGAGCGCGACAAGTTCCTCACCGCCGAAATGGCACGTGACTTCGGCATCGTCGACAAGGTGATCGACAAGCGCTCCGAGGAACCGACGCCGAAGGCCCCGTAACACACCGGGCAGGGGCCCTCGGTTGATTACGGAGGTACCTCTCCGAAAGGCCGGGTGATCGCTATCTGTTGCGCGAATGTTCCTTTTTCGTGCTTGCCTAAAGGGGCAATCGCGCAACTCTGCTCTGTTTTCCTTCAATGAGGGTCGCACGACCGCCCCAAATCACGCTATGGTTACGCGGTTGCGCCGTCTTCCGATTAGCGAATTCTTGATAGTCGGATGACAGCATGATTGGCTTAACCGGATCGACTGAGTGGTTGGGGGATTCGAAATGGCCGCAATTCGTGCGGCAGCTAAGCGCGGGGATCTTTTCTGGTACGGTTTTTGCTCTAGTTTCACTTGGTCCCGACGAGTCGGGGGAGCGATCGGCAGATGAGATCGAACGGCGGACGGAGATATAAATGAGTAAGGTCGGCACGAGCGACTCCAAGAACACGCTGTATTGCTCGTTCTGTGGAAAGAGCCAGCACGAAGTCCGCAAGCTGATTGCGGGACCCACCGTATTCATCTGCGACGAATGCGTTGAGCTGTGCATGGACATCATCCGCGAGGAGAACAAATCCTCCCTGGTGAAATCGCGCGACGGAATTCCGACCCCGAAGGAAATCTGCAAGGTTCTCGACGATTACGTGATCGGCCAGAGCCATGCCAAGAAGGTTCTCTCGGTCGCGGTGCATAACCACTACAAGCGCCTGAACCATCAGACCAAGCACAACGACGTCGAACTGGCGAAGTCGAACATCCTGCTGATCGGCCCGACCGGGTCGGGCAAGACGCTGCTCGCGCAGACGCTGGCCCGCATCCTCGACGTGCCGTTCACCATGGCGGATGCGACGACGCTGACCGAAGCCGGCTATGTCGGCGAGGACGTCGAGAACATCATCCTGAAGCTGCTGCAGTCGGCCGACTACAATGTCGAGCGCGCGCAGCGCGGCATCGTCTACATCGACGAAATCGACAAGATCTCGCGCAAGTCCGACAATCCCTCGATCACCCGCGACGTCTCGGGCGAGGGCGTGCAGCAGGCGTTGCTGAAGATCATGGAAGGCACGGTTGCGTCGGTGCCGCCGCAGGGCGGTCGCAAGCATCCGCAGCAGGAGTTCCTGCAGGTCGACACCACCAACATCCTGTTCATCTGCGGTGGTGCGTTCTCGGGTCTCGAGAAGATCATTTCCGCGCGCGGTCGCTCGACCTCGATCGGCTTCGCCGCGCAGGTGTTGGCGCCGGAAGATCGCCGCACCGGCGAAATCTTCCGCCACGTCGAGCCCGAGGATCTGCTGAAGTACGGCCTGATCCCGGAATTCGTCGGTCGTCTGCCGGTGGTGGCGACGCTCGAAGACCTCGACGAGACCTCGCTGAAGAAGATCCTCACCGACCCGAAGAATGCGCTGGTCAAGCAGTACCAGCGGCTGTTCGAGATGGAGAACATCGAGCTGACCTTCGCCGACGAGGCGCTTGGCGCGGTCGCCCGCAAGGCGATCGAGCGCAAGACCGGCGCGCGCGGCCTGCGCTCCATCCTGGAGAGCATCCTGCTCGAGACCATGTTCGATCTTCCGGGCCTGGAAGGCGTCGAAGAGGTAGTGATCTCGCGCGAGGTCGTCGAAGGCACCGCGCGTCCGCTCTACATCTACGCCGACCGCTCCGATCGCGCCGCCGAAAGCAGCGCCAGCGCCTGATCCGTGCAGCACACGAGCTGCCGTCGAATCCTTGCGAATACCGCGCGCACGCGCGGTGTTCGCTCTGCGCTCGTCACGCGTCCAACCCTTGCGCACCAGTATTTACGGCGGCTTGACACCATGTGGGTCGATAGCCACCTAATGTAGCGGCGATGACGAATTGATGAGGATTCGCCGTCATCTGATCCGGACAAGTGGAGCCCGTCGGCCGAACGAGTCGGACCACCTCTGCACCTTGTGGCGGCCGCGCCGAGCAAGCGGGCTGCGAGCAAGGGGGCGCAACAAAAGGAATGGGCCATGACCGCCACCAAACCCCGGCCATCGATCGTTCACGGCGAAAGCCACTCCTATCCGGTGCTGCCGCTTCGCGACATCGTGGTTTTCCCGCACATGATCGTGCCGCTGTTCGTCGGCCGCGAAAAATCGATTCGTGCACTCGAAGAAGTCATGAAGAACGACGCGCTGATCATGCTGGCGACGCAGAAGAATGCGTCGGACGATGATCCTGCGCCGGACTCGATCTATGAGATCGGCACGCTCGCCAGCGTGCTGCAGCTGCTGAAGCTGCCCGACGGCACCGTCAAGGTGCTGGTCGAAGGGCTGGAGCGCGCCAAGGTCGAGAAGTACACCGATCGTAGCGAATACTACGAAGCCACCGCGGTGGCGCTCGCCGACACCGACGCCGACAGCGTCGAGGCCGAGGCGTTGTCGCGCTCGGTGGTCTCCGACTTCGAGAGCTACGTCAAACTCAACAAGAAGATTTCCGCCGAAGTCGTCGGCGTGGTGCAGGCGATCACCGATTTCGCCAAGCTCGGCGACACCGTCGCCTCGCATCTGGCGGTCAAGATCGCCGATCGGCAGGGCATCCTGGAGACGCTGTCCGTGACCTCGCGCCTGGAGAAGGTGCTGGGGCTGATGGAGAGCGAGATCTCGGTGCTGCAGGTCGAGAAGCGGATCCGCAGCCGCGTCAAGCGGCAGATGGAGAAGACCCAGCGCGAGTACTACCTCAACGAGCAGATGAAGGCGATCCAGAAGGAGCTCGGCGACGACGAAGGTCGCGACGAGTTGGCCGATCTGGAAGAAAAGATCGTCAAGACCAAGCTCTCCAAGGAAGCCCGCGACAAGGCCCAGCACGAGCTGAAGAAGCTGCGGCAGATGTCGCCGATGTCGGCCGAAGCCACCGTCGTGCGCAACTACCTCGACTGGCTGCTGTCGATCCCGTGGAACAAGAAGTCCAAGGTCAAGAAGGACCTCGCCTCCGCGCAGGCGACGCTGGATAACGACCACTACGGGCTGGAGAAGGTCAAGGACCGCATCGTCGAGTATCTCGCCGTGCAGAGCCGCGCCAACAAGCTGACCGGACCGATCCTCTGCCTGGTCGGCCCGCCCGGCGTCGGCAAGACATCGCTCGGCAAGTCGATCGCCAAGGCGACGGGACGTGAATTCGTCCGCGTCTCGCTCGGCGGCGTGCGCGACGAAGCGGAGATCCGCGGCCATCGCCGGACCTATATCGGTTCGATGCCCGGCAAGATCATCCAGTCGATGCGCAAGGCCAAGACCTCGAACCCGCTGTTCCTGCTGGACGAGATCGACAAGATGGGCGCCGATTTCCGCGGCGATCCGTCGTCGGCGCTGCTCGAGGTGCTCGATCCCGAACAGAACGGCACCTTCGCCGACCACTATCTCGAAGTGGACTACGATCTGTCCAACGTGATGTTCATCACCACGGCGAACACCCTGAATATTCCGGGGCCGCTGATGGATCGTATGGAGATCATCCGGATCGCCGGCTACACCGAGAACGAAAAGGTCGAGATCGCGCGCAAGCATCTGATCCCGAACGCTTTGACCAAGCACGGCCTCAACACCAAGGAATGGTCGATCGACGACGATGCCTTGTTGCTGATGATCCGGCGCTACACCCGCGAAGCGGGGGTGCGTAACCTTGAGCGCGAGCTGTCGACGCTCGCCCGCAAGGCGGTCAAGGACCTGATGCTGTCGAAGAAGAAGGTGGTCAAGGTCACCGAGAAGTCGCTGGAAGACTTCCTCGGCATTCCGAAGTACCGCTACGGCGAGATCGAAAGCGACGATCAGGTCGGCGTGGTCACCGGATTGGCGTGGACCGACGTCGGCGGCGAGTTGCTGACCATCGAAGGCGTCATGATGCCCGGCAAGGGCCGCATGACGGTGACCGGCAACCTGCGCGACGTGATGAAGGAATCGATCTCGGCGGCGGCGTCCTACGTCCGCTCGCGCGCGATCACCTTCGGGATCGAGCCGCCGCTGTTCGAACGGCGCGACATCCACGTCCACGTTCCGGAGGGCGCGACCCCGAAGGACGGCCCGTCCGCGGGCGTCGCGATGGCCACCACCATCGTCTCGGTCTTGACCGGCATTCCGATCCGGCACGACGTCGCGATGACCGGAGAGATCACGCTGCGCGGCAGGATCCTGCCGATCGGCGGCCTGAAGGAGAAGTTGTTGGCGGCGGCCAGAGGCGGCATCAAGACGGTGCTGATCCCCGAGGACAATGCCAAGGACCTCACCGAGATCTCCGACGCCATCAAGGGCGGGATGAACATCATCCCGGTGGCCCGGATGGACGACGTGATCGGCAACGCGCTGGTGCGCCGGCCGGTGCCGATCGTCTGGGAAGAGCCGAGCCCGTTGCCGGCGAAGCCGGACGCGGCCGATGAGGCCGCCGGCGGTCTGACCGCGCACTGAGCCTCCTGAGGCTCGGCAATCGACATCAGCGGCGTCCTTCGGGGCGCCGCTTTTTTGTGCGCGCACGGGACGGTCTGAGCCTGTTGAAGGGCGGGGGCCGGGCTGGTAGGCGGTGACGGATTCGAACCGCCGACCCTCTCGGTGTAAACGAGATGCTCTAACCAGCTGAGCTAACCGCCCGGAGCCCTCATCTAGCGCGGCGGCGGTGCCGCGCGCAAGGCGCCCGGCGCCGCGCGATCTGCTTCTCTTGGCGGGAGGGCGCGGGCGGTGATAAGCAGGGGCATCCAGGCTGGAGCGTCCCATGAGAATTTTCTACGCCATCGCGATGATCGCCTTGCTTGCCGGACCCGCCGCCGCGCAGCAGACGGTGCCGAAATACGGGGAACCGGACCCGGACAAGACGCCCGCCCAGATCGAGGCCGACAAGCGCGCCGAAAGAGCCTATCAAAAGGCGCTCGGCAACGTCCCCGCCGGCGCTCCGACCGACCCATGGGGCAATGTCCGCAGCGACGCCGCGCCGAAGCCTGCGGCGAAGCCGGCGAAGGGCGCCAAGCCCGTCAATCCAACGACGTCGGCCGGGTCGGCGAAGTAGCCGCGCCTCAGAAGCCTGACTCGCACCGATCTCAGCGAATCGAGGAGCTTAAGTTCGTCATTGCGAAGAGCACTTGCGACGAAGCACTCCAGGGCTCCGCAGGAAGCCCTGGGATTGCTTCGCTGTCGGCCGGCGCACCGCGCCGTCCTCGGCTCGCAATGACAAAAACCCCTGATTTTCCGGCGATGCCTATGAGGCCGACTCATGCCCGCTCTTCAAAGATCATCGCCAGGTGGACGATGGTCTCCGCGGCCTTTTCCATGTCCTGCCGGCTGACCCATTCCAGGCGGGAGTGGAAGGCGTGTTCGCCGGCGAAGATGTTGGGGCAGGGCAGCCCCATGAACGACAGCCGCGAGCCGTCGGTGCCGCCGCGGATGCTGGTGCGCACCGGCTCCAGCCCGGCCCGCCTGATCGCCTCGATCGCAAGCTCGACGATCTGCGGATGGCGATCGATCACCTCTTTCATGTTGCGGTATTGCGACTTGATCTCGAGCTTCGCCGTCGAGCGCGGATAATCCCGCATCACCTCGTCGATGATGCGCTGCAGCAGCGCGGCTTTCTCCTGCAGGCCGGCCTCGGCGAAGTCGCGGACGATGAAGGTGAGGGTGACCTTTTCCAGCGCGCCGCTGATCCCGATCGGATGCAGGAAGCCGTCGCGGCCCTCGGTGGTTTCCGGCGAGCAGCCGTGCTTCGGCAGCCGCTCGACGATCGCTGCGGCGATCTTGATGGCGTGCTCCATCTTGCCCTTGGCGAAGCCGGGGTGGGCGCTGACGCCCTCGATGGTGATCACCGCCGAATCGGCGGAGAACGTCTCGTCCTCGAGATGTCCGGCGGTCTCGCCGTCGATGGTGTAGGCGACGTAGGCGCCGAGCTTTTTCAGATCGACCTTGTCGACGCCGCGGCCGATTTCTTCATCGGGGGTGAACAGAATCTTGATGGCGCCGTGCTTGATCTGTGGATGGCTGACCAGAAACTGCGCCGCATCCATGATCTCGGCGATGCCGGCCTTGTTGTCGGCGCCGAGCAGCGTGGTGCCGTCGGTGGTGACGATGTCGTGGCCGATCTGATCCGCCAATGCAGGGTGCTCCGCGGCGCGAATCACCTGGGTCGGATCGCCGGGCAGCGCGATGTCGCCGCCCTGATAATTTCTCACGATCTGCGGTTTGACGCCGGCGCCTGAGCAATCCGGCGAGGTGTCCATATGCGAGCAGAAGCAGACCACCGGCACCTGTTTGTCGGTGGTCGAAGCAATCGTCGCATAGACATAGCCGTGGGCGTCGAGCTCGGCGTCGGCAACACCGATGTCGCGCAGCTCCTGGACCAGCAGCGCGCCGAGATCCTTTTGCTTTTCAGTCGACGGGCAGCTCGCCGAACTCGGATCCGACTGGGTATCGATCGCGACGTAGCGCAGAAATCGCTCGGTGACGGTGTGAGTGAAATCGATTCGGGACGACACCGTCACCTCGTGCATTGTCACGGCCATTCCGGCGCTGCCGCGGCGCGGCGGTCCGGAATAGGCCTGCTTAGACGGTCGAGCTCAGACCGCTTCCTTCAGTTCCTTGGCGGCGCGGAAAGCGACCTTCTTGCTGGCCTTGATCTGGATCGCTTCGCCGGTCGCGGGATTGCGGCCCATGCGGGCGGCGCGCTTGCGGACCTGCAGGATGCCGAGGCCGACGATTCGGATCCGTTCGCCCTTCTTGAGGTGCTTGGTGATGCGGCCGACCAGGTCGCCGAGGATGGTCTCGGTCTGCTTCTTCGACAATTCATGCTCTTCGGCCAATGCGGCCGCCAGATGCTTGAGCGTCACGGTGGTCGGTGTCGCGGCTTTCGCGGTCGCTGCTTTCTTCGCCATTTTTGGCCCTCCAGGTTGTTGTCGGCTTAGGAAACTAAGACGTATCAGGCATTAAACGATTCGGGGGCGCTCTGCCTACGCCGTTTGGCCCGTAAATAGCCCATTATTTGCATCACCCTCGCAAAAAGCCACCGGCAAAAAAAGGGTTTCGCGACAGCCTTGACTTGCATCGGTCCGCCCTTTAAGTCCCGTCACCTGCGCGATGCACATCACGCGGGAGTAGCTCAGTTGGTTAGAGCGCCGGCCTGTCACGCCGGAGGTCGCGGGTTCGAGCCCCGTCTCTCGCGCCATTGATTTCAATGGCCCTTCGATCCGCGCGGCGCATCTTCCCCCGCTTTCGATGCTTCCTGGCTTTCGAGCTTCCCGGCTTTCGAGCTTCCTGGCTTTCGAGCTTCCCTGGCTTTCGACGTTTCCGCTTCGCCCTCGGCAATCCGCCAGCGTTTTGCTGTGGCCCGTTGCCCTCCGCGCCTCCGCGTGACGCTGCATCGCCGGCATTCGGCATCGCGTGACGCGCGAAGGGCCCGCGCGCGGCATCAGCTGCGCAGGGCGCCGCGGGGAGGGGCGTGGCGCTTGGCTGAGCTGGGACGATGCGGAGGCGCCTCCGCCGTCGGCAAGGCCGGCCTGCAAGGCTCTTGAAGGCGCCGTGGCGGCCTCCCATCTCAATGCTCCATCCAACGGCGGATGACGAGCGACGAGGCCGCCGGCGATTTGGGTCGGTGCTGAGTGGCTGCAATGCGGCGGGATCACCCGCCGACGATTCGTGCCGAACGGCCGACCGCCAAGCCGGCAAGAATCGCCGATGAGTTGCGAGTAAAACGCGGAGGCGTTCGTGATTCACTCTATGACTTGCCGATGAACTCGCGTTGTTGCAAGTTCCCGCTCGCCGCCGCCCGGCGGGCCAGGACAGCCTCCTAAGAGCGTGTCTTGCCACCCCTATTGCGCTGCGCTAAAGCCAGAGCAATTCTAAAACGCAACAAGCCGCGGCAGCGCACGTCGCGGGAACAGGGACGGCCGATGAGCGGCATTCTGCCGAATTATCTTCCAATTGTGATCTTTATCATGGTCGCTGCAGGGTTGTGCCTGGCGATGCTGGTGGCGCCTTTCGTGGTCGCCTACCAGCAGCCGGACCCTGAAAAACTCTCCGCCTATGAATGCGGATTCAATGCTTTCGGCGACGCCCGAATGAAATTCGACGTCAGGTTCTACCTGGTGGCGATCCTGTTCATCATCTTCGATCTCGAAGTCGCATTTCTGTTTCCCTGGGCGGTGGCGTTCGGGAAGCTCGGCGCCACCGGGTTCTGGTCGATGATGACGTTTCTCGGCGTGCTGACGGTCGGTTTCGCCTACGAATGGAAGAAGGGCGCGCTGGAATGGGATTGAGCCCGCACCCCACCAATGCTGGGCCGCGCTTGGCGCAGCCGTTGGTCGCGCCCGCCGCGACCGGCATTCTCGATCCGCGCACCGGCCGCCCGGTCGGCGCCGACGATCGGTTTTTCCTCGAGGTCAACAACGAACTCGCCGACAAGGGCTTCTTCGTCGCCGCGACCGACGACCTGATCACCTGGGCGCGCACCGGCTCCTTGATGTGGATGACCTTCGGTCTGGCCTGCTGCGCGGTCGAGATGATGCAGATGTCGATGCCGCGCTACGACGCCGAACGCTTCGGCTTCGCGCCGCGCGCCTCTCCGCGGCAGTCCGACGTGATGATCGTCGCCGGCACGCTGACCAACAAGATGGCGCCGGCGTTGCGCAAGGTCTACGACCAGATGCCGGAGCCGCGCTACGTCATCTCGATGGGCTCCTGCGCCAATGGCGGCGGTTATTACCACTACTCCTACGCCGTGGTGCGTGGCTGCGACCGCATCGTGCCGATCGATATCTACGTGCCGGGATGTCCGCCGACCGCGGAAGCGCTGCTGTACGGCGTGATGCTGCTGCAGAAGAAGATCCGGCGTACCGGAACCATCGAACGCTAGGGGTTTGGGGATGGCCGAGCCTGAAGACCTGATCGTGGTTTTGCTGCGTGAGATGCGGGCTGAACTGGTGGCGTTGCGCCAACATATGGATGCGCGGTTCGACGTTATGGAGAGCGTGCAGAAGAGCTTCAAGCACGCGCTCACGGCCGATACGCTGATGAGCAAGCTGATTACCGGCGAATTCGAGGAACGCATCGAGGCGCTGGAAAAGAAGGTTCGGGACTTGGAGAGCCAGAAGTGACAGACCTCGCGGAGCTCGGCGAAACCATCAAGGCGGCGCTGCCGGCGGCGGTGAGCGGCGCGTCGATCGCGTTCGGCGAACTGACGCTGACCGTCGATGCCGCCAAGATCGTCGAGGTGGTGCGGTTTCTGCGCGACGATCAGCGCTGCCGCTTCATCAGCCCGATCGACGTCACCGCAGTGGATTATCCCGGCCGCGCCAATCGCTTCGACGTGGTCTGGCATTTCCTGTCGCCGTCGCTGAACACCCGAATCAGGCTGCGCGCCGAGGCCAGCGAAACCACCCAGGTGCCGTCGCTGATCGAGCTGTTCCCCGGCGTCGACTGGTTCGAACGCGAAGCCTACGATCTGTACGGCGTGATCTTCACCGGCCACCCCGACATGCGGCGGATCCTCACCGACTACGGCTTCGACGGCCATCCGCTGCGCAAGGACTTTCCGCTCTCCGGCTTCGTCGAGGTCCGCTACGACGACGACGAGAAGCGCGTGGTCTACGAGCCGGTGCGGCTCAATCAGGAATTCCGCAAATTCGATTTCCTCTCGCCCTGGGAAGGTGCGGACTATCCGCTGCCCGGCGACGAGAAAAGAAGCGAATAGCGAGTGGCGAATAGCGAATAGCAATAGCAGGGCATGATCGGAAAGCGGGACGAGTGGCGGATAGCGAGCGGCGAGCGGGAATGACGATTGAGCGATCCATCGATCAATTCATATCGGGACCTCAGGGTATGGCAGGACGCCATGACCTTGGCCGAGGCTTGCTATCGATTGACCAGGCAGTTTCCGCGCGACGAACTGTTCGGCCTGACATCGCAGATCCGACGTGCGGCGGGCTCGGCGCCGGCCAATATCGCGGAAGGTCATGGTCGGGAGCACACCGGCAGCTTCGTGCAGCATTTGCGCATCGCGCAGGGCTCCTTGAAGGAACTCGAAACCCATCTGCTGCTGGCGCAGCGGGTTTCAATTGCGCAGGCCGATGTGCAGCCGGTCCTCCTTCAATGCGAAAGCCTGGGCAAAATGATCCGCGCCTTGATCCGGTCGCTTCAGCAGAGGGCGTCGCTCCAGTGATTCCATTCGCCATTCGCCATTCGCTACTCGCTCGCGCGCCGTCGGCGCCTGCGGAGGTCGCACACCATGCCTGAGGGCGCGCTTCGCAATTTCACCATCAATTTCGGACCGCAGCATCCGGCGGCGCACGGCGTGCTGCGGCTGGTGCTGGAGCTCGACGGCGAGATCGTCGAGCGGGTCGATCCGCATATCGGGCTGTTGCATCGCGGCACCGAGAAGCTGATCGAGGCCAAGACCTATCTGCAGGCGATCCCGTATTTCGATCGGCTGGACTACGTCGCGCCGATGAATCAGGAGCACGCCTTCTGCCTCGCCGCCGAGAAGCTGTTGGGCATCGCGGTGCCGCGCCGCGCCCAATTGATCCGGGTGCTGTATTGCGAGATCGGCCGCATCCTGTCGCATCTGCTCAACGTCACCACGCAGGCGATGGACGTCGGTGCGCTGACCCCGCCGCTGTGGGGCTTCGAAGAGCGCGAAAAGCTGATGATGTTCTACGAGCGCGCCTCCGGCAGCCGGATGCACGCGGCGTATTTCCGGGTCGGCGGCGTGCACCAGGACCTGCCGCCGAAGCTGGTTGACGACATCGAGGCGTGGTGCGTCGCGTTTCCGCAGGTGATCGACGATCTCGACCGGCTGCTCACCGGCAACCGGATCTTCAAGCAGCGCAACGTCGATATCGGCGTGGTGACGCTGGCGCAGGCCTGGGAGTGGGGCTTTTCCGGCGTCATGGTGCGCGGCTCCGGCGCCGCCTGGGACTTGCGCAAGTCGCAGCCCTACGAGTGCTACGAGGAGATGGAATTCGACATTCCGATCGGCAAGAACGGCGACTGCTACGACCGTTACTGCATCCGCATGGAAGAGATGCGGCAGTCGGTGCGGATCATGCAGCAGTGCATCGCCAAGCTGCGCGCGCCCGACGGCGGCGGCCCGGTGGCGGTCGAGGACAACAAGATTTTCCCGCCGCGCCGCGGCGAGATGAAGCGCTCGATGGAATCGCTGATCCATCACTTCAAGCTCTATACCGAAGGTTTTCGCGTGCCGGCCGGCGAGGTCTATGTCGCGGTGGAAGCGCCGAAGGGCGAGTTCGGCGTGTTCCTGGTCTCCGACGGCAGCAACAAGCCTTACAAGTGCAAGGTCCGCGCGCCGGGCTTCGCGCATCTGCAGGCGATGGACTTCATTTGTCGCGGCCATCTATTGGCGGACGTTTCGGCGATTCTCGGCTCGCTCGACATCGTGTTCGGCGAGGTCGATCGGTGATCGCGCAGCCGCCCATCCAGTTCGACCGTGCAACCGGAGTTCTCGAAGGCGCCAACGCCTGGGAACGGCTGGCGGCTGGCGCGCTGTGGGCCGGCACCCGGGTGTCGTCGACCTTCTCGTATCGCGGCTACAACCGCTGCGCCAATCTGCTGCGCAAGGCGTTGCCCGAGCGCGACATCGCGGTCCGATTAAATCCGGATGCGATGTTCGCGTTTCCTTACGGCGACGGTTACTGGAGCAAGCTGCTCGATCGCTCGTTCCATTACGAGAACGAGATCGAACTTTTGTTTCGCGGCTGCGCCGATGTCGACTACGTGATGGTCGATTGCGGCGCCAATTACGGCTACTGGTCGGTGCTGGCGTCGAGCGCGCCGTTCGGGGCGCACCCGGTGATCGCCATCGAGCCGTCCTCGGTGAATTTCGCCAAGCTCGCCGAGAATGCCCGCATCAACAACGACCGCTTCACGATTCTGAATTGCGCGATCGGCGCGGCGCCGGGCACCGCGGTCCTCTCCGGCACCAAGCACGAGGCGTTCAGCATCGTGGGTGGTTCCGCTGCCGGCGGCGAACAGGTTCAGGTGGTGTCGCTCGACAGCCTGTTGGAGCAGGGCAAGCTGCCCGCCGGCGGCAAGTCCATCGTCAAGCTCGACGTCGAGGGCGTCGAGATCGAAGCCATCCGGGGCGGCCAGCATCTGCTGCAGGGCGACGCCATGATCCTGTGCGAGGAGCACGGCAGCGACGCCAACCACACCGTATCGCGCTTCATCCTGACCCAGACCGCGCTGAAGCTCTACGTCTACGATCCCAGCAGCGGGCGGTTCGAAGCGATCGACAATTTCGCCATCCTCGACCGAATCAAGGTCGCGTCGAATGTCGGATACAACGTGTTCGGCACCGCCAGCCGGTTCTGGGACGAACGCATCAATAGACTTAATGCCGACGCCTCGCGGCGTGTTCAATGAGAGACTTGAGATAATGGCCGTCCGTCGTTTGGCACCCAAGGAGCTGCAACCCGAGAGCTTCGCCTTCACCGAGGAGAATCTCGCATGGGCGCATCAGCAGATTGCGAAATATCCGCCCGGCCGGCAGGCCTCCGCGGTGATCGCCATCATGTGGCGCGCGCATGAACAACTCGGCGGCTGGATCACCGAAGCCGCGATCCGCGCGGTCGCCGATCTTCTGAAGATGCCGCATATCCGCGCGCTGGAGATCGCGACCTTCTACACGATGTTTCAGCTGCAGCCGGTCGGCAAGAAGGTCCACGTCCAGGTCTGCGGCACCACGCCGTGCCGGCTGCGCGGCGCCGAGGACATCATCAAGGTCTGCCAGAACCGCATTCATCACGAGCCGTTCCATCTGTCGGACGATGGCAATTTCAGCTGGGAAGAGGTCGAGTGCCTCGGCTCCTGCGTCAACGCCCCGATGGTGATGATCAGCAAGGATACTTACGAGGATCTGACACCGGACAATTTCGGTAAGGTGCTGGACGGTTTTGCCAGCGGCAATTTCCCGACGCCGGGACCGCAGAACGGCCGGCAGTTTTCTGCGCCCGAAGGCGGACCGCGCGTGCTGCAGTCGGTGGGGGCGCCGGACAACGACGCCGACCACGGTGCGGTGCAGCACCCGGTGCTGACCGACTCCGACGCCAAGAAGCCGGGGGCTGCGGCGAATGTTCAGGAACGGCCGTCGCCGAAGCCGCCGGCTGACGACGCCACCCGAAAAGATCGATGATGACCGACCGCGGCGTTCCGGGTTCGGCGGTATCCAGGGGAGTTGGGCCGATGCAACATCTGCGTTATATCATGCTGCACGCGGTGACCGCTGCGGTGTTCATCTTCCTGTTGCAGCACTACGCGCTGAGCGCGACGCTGGAATCCAGCCTGGTGTGGGCGTTGACCTTCGGCGGATGCGCCGCGGGCCTCGCTTACATGCAAGCCAATCGTTGATCGGGGACGCGCCTAGCCATGCTCGACGACAAGGACCGCATCTTCCGCAATCTCTACGGCCAGGGCGACTGGGGCCTCGACGGCGCGCGTCGCCGCGGCAGCTGGGACGGCACCAAGGCGATCATCGAAAAGGGTCGCGATTGGATCATCAACGAGATGAAGACCTCCGGGCTGCGCGGCCGCGGCGGCGCCGGCTTCCCGACCGGGATGAAGTGGTCGTTCATGCCGAAGGAAAGCACGGACGGCCGGCCGAGCTATCTCGTGGTCAACGCCGACGAGTCCGAGCCCGGCACCTGCAAGGACCGCGAGATCATGCGGCACGACCCGCATCTGTTGGTCGAAGGCTGTCTGCTCGCCGGCTTCGCGATGGGCGCCAAGGTCTGCTACATCTATGTGCGCGGCGAATTCATCCGCGAGCGCGAGCATCTGCAGGCCGCGGTCGACCAGGCCTATGAGGCCAAGCTGATCGGCCAGGACAACGTCCATGGCTGGCCGTTCGAGCTTTACGTCACGCACGGCGCCGGCGCCTATATCTGCGGTGAGGAAACCGCACTGCTGGAAAGCCTGGAGGGCAAGAAGGGCCAGCCGCGGCTGAAGCCGCCGTTCCCGGCCAATGTCGGGCTCTATGGCTGCCCGACCACGGTCAACAACGTCGAGTCGATCGCGGTGGCGCCCGACATCCTGCGCCGCGGCGCCGCCTGGTTCTCCTCGATCGGCCGGCCGAACAATGTCGGCACCAAGCTGTTCGGCATCTCCGGCCACGTCAACACGCCCTGCGTCGTCGAAGAGGCGATGGGCATTCCGTTCCGCGAACTGATCGAGAAGCACGGCGGCGGCATTCGCGGCGGCTGGGACAATCTATTGGCGATCATTCCCGGCGGCGCGTCGTGTCCGTTGATTCCGGCTGCGGATTGCGGCGAGCTGATCATGGATTTCGACGGCACCCGCGCGGTGAAGTCGAGCCTCGGCACCGCCGGCGTCATCGTGATGGACAAGTCGACCGACGTGGTCGCGGCGATCGCCCGCATCAGCTACTTCTTCAAGCATGAGAGCTGCGGCCAGTGCACACCGTGCCGCGAGGGCACCGGCTGGATGTGGCGGGTGCTGTCGCGCATGGTCGAGGGCCGCGCCCACAAGCGCGAGATCGACATGCTGCTGGAGGTCACCAAGCAGGTCGAGGGCCACACCATCTGCGCGCTCGGCGACGCCGCGGCGTGGCCGATCCAGGGCCTGATCCGCGCGTTCCGGCCGGAGATCGAGCGCCGCATCGACGATTTCTCGCGCCGCGCCACGCTCGACGACCAGGGCATCCTCGATCCCGCGCATATGGCGGCGGCGGAGTAGGGCGATGGCGGACGAACCCGACAATCTGGTGCTGGTCTATCTGCGGCGGCTCGATGAAAAGCTCGATCGGGTGTCGGACGATATGCGCGACATGAAGGCGCGAATGACCAATATGGAAGAACGTCTGGGGCAGGTCGAATTACGTGTCGCACAATTGGAAATTTCGATCGCCGGCGTGAACCGCAGAATCGATCGCGTTGAAACTCGCCTTGACCGGATCGAGCGTCGCCTCGACCTGGTCGACCAGCCGCATTGAGACCGCAATGATCAAACTCATCGTCGACGGCAAGGAAATCGAGGTCCCGCCGGAGTACACGCTGATGCAGGCCTGCGAGGCCGCCGGCGCGGAAATCCCGCGGTTCTGCTACCACGAGCGGCTGTCGATCGCCGGCAACTGCCGGATGTGTCTGGTCGAGGTGAAGGGCACGCCGAAGCCGGTGGCGAGCTGCGCCTGGGGCGTACGCGACTGCCGGCCGGGACCGAAGGGCGAGCCGCCGGAAATCTCCACCCGCTCGCCGATGGTCAAGAAGGCGCGCGAAGGCGTGATGGAATTCCTGCTGATCAACCATCCCTTGGATTGCCCGATCTGCGATCAGGGCGGCGAGTGCGATCTGCAGGACCAGGCGATGGGCTACGGCGCCGACACCAGCCGGTTCGCCGAAAACAAGCGCGCGGTGGAAGACAAATATCTCGGCGTGCTGGTCAAGACTTCGATGAACCGCTGCATCCAGTGCACCCGCTGCGTGCGCTTCGCCTCGGAGATCTGCGGCGTGCCGGAGATGGGCCTGACCGGGCGCGGCGAGGACGTCGAGATCACTACCTATCTGGAAAGCGCGCTGACCTCGGAGCTGCAGGGCAATCTGGTCGACATCTGCCCGGTCGGGGCGCTGACCTCGAAGCCCTATGCGTTCGCGGCGCGCCCCTGGGAGCTCGGCAAGACCCAGTCGATCGACGTGATGGACGCGGTCGGCTCGGCGATCCGGGTCGACACCCGCGGCCGCGAAGTGATGCGGATCCTGCCGCGCGTCAACGAGGCGGTGAACGAGGAGTGGATCTCCGACAAGACCCGCCACATCGTCGACGGGCTGCGCACCCAGCGGCTCGACCGGCCTTATGTGCGGGAGAATGGCAAGCTGCGCGCGGCGACCTGGTCGGAAGCTTTTGCGGCGATCGCCGCCAAGCTCAAGGACGTCAAGGGCGAGCGGATCGGCGCGATCGCCGGCGATCTCGCCGCGGTCGAGGACATGTTCGCGCTGCAGGATCTGATGACGCGGTTGGGATCAGCCAACCTCGCCACCGAAACCACCCACGCCTTCGACCCGAGCCTTGGTCGCGCCTCCTACATCTTCAACCCGACCATCGCCGGCATCGAGCAGGCCGATGCGCTGTTGATCATCGGCTGCAACCCGCGCAAGGAAGCCGCGGTGCTGAACGCCCGGATCCGCAAGCGCTGGCGCACCGGCCAGATGAAGATCGCGGTGATCGGCGATCACGCCGAGCTGACTTACAAATACGACTATCTCGGCGCCGGCGTCGACACGCTGAGCGAGTTGGCCGCCGGCAAGCAATCGTTCGCCGATGTGCTGAAGGGCGCCAAGAACCCGATCGTGCTGGTCGGCGCCGGCGTCACCGCGCGCTCCGATGGCGCCGCGTTGTTGGCGATGGCCGCGAAGCTCGCGACTGACATCGGCGCGATCAAGGACGGTTGGAACGGCTTTGCGGTCTTGCATAGCGCAGCGTCCAGCGTCGGCGCGCTCGACATCGGCTTTGTGCCGGGCGAGGGCGGGCTGACCGCGGCGCAGATGGTGGGCGAAGGCGCGCTCGACGTGATGTTTTCGCTCGGCGCCGACGAGATCAAGCTGCCGGCCGATGCCTTCGTGGTCTATATCGGCACCCACGGCGACCGCGGCGCGCATCGCGCCGACGTCATCCTGCCGGGCGCCGCCTATACTGAGAAGTCGGGCATCTACGTCAACACCGAGGGCCGGGTGCAGATCGCCGGCCGCGCGGCGTTTCCGCCGGGCGAGGCGCGCGAAGACTGGGCGATCATCCGCGCGCTATCCGACGCGCTCGGCGCCACGCTGCCCTATGATTCCCTGGTCGCGCTGCGCAAGGCGCTGACCGAAAAGGTGCCGCATCTGTTGCGGATCGATCAGATCGAGCCCGCGGATCCGGCGGCGCTCGCCGCGCTGGCGCGGCGCGGCGGCGGCGCAATCGGCAAGGCGCCGCTGCTGTCGCCGATCGGCGATTTCTACCTGACCAACCCGATCGCCCGCGCTTCGGCGGTGATGGCGGAATGTTCCCGCGTGGCCTCCGGCCAGATCCTGACCGCGGCGGAGTGAGCGACTGATGGCCGAATTCTGGACCAGTTATCTGTGGCCGCTGTTGGTGGTGATCGGGCAGAGCCTGTTGCTGCTCGTCCTGCTGCTGATCACCATCGCCTATATCCTTCTGGCCGATCGCAAGATCTGGGCGGCGGTGCAGATCCGCCGCGGCCCCAACGTGGTCGGACCGTGGGGATTGCTGCAATCCTTCGCCGACCTTCTGAAGTTTGTGTTCAAGGAGCCGATGATCCCGTCGGGCGCCAACAAGGGCGTGTTCCTGCTGGCGCCGTTGGTGTCCTGCGTGCTGGCGCTGGCGGCCTGGGCGGTGATCCCGGTCAATGCCGGCTGGGTGATCGCCGACATCAACGTCGGCGTGTTGTACATCCTCGCGGTGTCGTCGCTGTCGGTGTACGGCATCATCATGGCCGGCTGGTCGTCGAATTCGAAATACCCGTTCCTGGCGGCGCTGCGTTCGGCGGCGCAGATGGTGTCCTACGAGGTCTCGATCGGCTTCGTGATCATCTGCGTGCTGCTGTGCGTCGGCTCGCTCAACCTCACCGCGGTGGTGGAAGCGCAGAACACCAAATGGGGCCTGCTCGGCTGGTACTGGCTGCCGTTGTTCCCGGTGTTCGTGATCTTCTACGTCTCGGCGCTGGCGGAAACCAACCGCCCGCCGTTCGACCTGGTGGAAGCCGAGTCGGAACTGGTCGCGGGCTTCATGGTGGAATACGCCTCGACGCCGTACCTGTTGTTCATGCTCGGCGAATACGTCGCCATCACCACGATGTGCGCGATGGGGGCGATCCTGTTCTTGGGCGGCTGGCTGCCGCCGGTGCCGTATGCGCCGTTCACCTGGGTCCCGGGCATCATCTGGTTCATGCTCAAGGGCTTCTTCATGTTCTTCCTGTTTGCGATGGCGAAGGCGATCGTGCCGCGCTACCGCTACGACCAGCTGATGCGGCTGGGCTGGAAGGTGTTCCTGCCGCTCTCCCTGGTGATGGTTGTGCTGGTGGCGGGCGTGCTGCAATTCGCGGGGCTCGCGCCGCAATGAGGTCGTCATGAGGGTTACCGCTGCTGCACGATCGCTGCTGTTGACGGAGTTCGTTTCGGCGTTCTTTCTCGCCATGCGCTACTTCTTCAAGGCCAAGCCGACGATCAATTATCCGTTCGAGAAAAACCCGATTTCGCCCCGCTTTCGCGGCGAACACGCGCTGCGTCGCTACCCCAACGGCGAGGAACGCTGTATCGCCTGCAAGCTGTGCGAAGCGGTGTGCCCGGCGCAGGCGATCACCATCGAGGCCGGACCGCGCCGCAACGACGGCACGCGCCGCACCGTGCGCTACGACATCGACATGGTGAAGTGCATCTATTGCGGGCTGTGCCAGGAGGCCTGTCCGGTCGACGCCATTGTCGAGGGGCCGAATTTCGAATTCGCCACCGAGACCCGCGAGGAGCTGTATTATGACAAGGCGAAATTGCTCGCCAATGGCGACCGCTGGGAACGCGAACTGGCGAAGAGCATCGAACTCGATGCGCCATACCGGTGAGATGAGCGCATGACCCTTCCTGATCTGTTCTTCTATCTGTATTCCGGCGTCTGCGTCGCGGCCGCCACCATGGTGATCGTGTCGCGCAACCCGGTGCACGCGGTGCTGTTCCTGATCCTGGTGTTCGTCAACGCCGCCGGGCTGTTCATGCTGATGGGCGCCGAGTTCCTGGCGATGATCCTGATCATCGTCTATGTCGGCGCCGTCGCGGTCTTGTTCCTGTTCGTCATCATGATGCTGGACATCGACTTCAAGCAGCTGCGCGAAGGCTTCTTCGAATATCTGCCGTTCGGCCTGTTGATCGGGGTGATCTTCCTCGCCGAACTGCTGCTGCTGGCCGGCGGCTGGGTGATCAGCCCGACGCTGACCAAGACCATCACCGCGCCGATCCCGGACAATATGGGCAACACCCAGGCGCTCGGCATGGTGCTGTACACCCGCTACATTCATTACTTCCAGATCTCGGGCCTGATCCTGCTGGTGGCGATGATCGGCGCGATCGTGCTGACGATGCGGCACCGGGTCAGCGTCAAGCGGCAGAACATCGCCGCGCAGAACGCCCGCAACCCGGCGACCGCGATGGAGGTCCGCAAGGTGGCGTCGGGGCAGGGGCTGCAGGATGCGGACGCCGCGGAGTGGGTGCAATGAGCACGGTCGGAATCGGACATTTTCTCTCGGTCGCGGCGATCCTGTTCACGATCGGCACGCTCGGCATCTTTCTCAACCGCAAGAACGTCATCGTCATCCTGATGTCGATCGAGCTGATGCTGCTGGCGGTCAATATCAATCTGGTGGCGTTCTCGGCGTTCCTGCACGACATCGTCGGCCAGGTGTTCGCGCTGTTGGTGCTGACGGTCGCCGCCGCGGAAGCGGCGATCGGGTTGGCGGTGCTGGTGGTGTATTTCCGCAATCGCGGCTCGATCGCGGTTAAAGACATCAATCTGATGAAGGGCTGAGCGGCTGATGATCCAGGCCATCGTATTCCTGCCGCTGATCGGCGCGCTGCTCGCAGCCGCGATCGCGCTGTTCGGCGCCCACGCCCGCAACCCGAGCGGCGACACCGTCGAGCACGATGCCGCGCATGGCCATGGCCACGCGGCCACCGGCCACGCCGCGCCGACCGGCGGCGACGCCGCGGTGATCCACGCCGCGCATGACGAACCCGACGCGCACGACGATCACGGCCACGATCATCCGGTCGAGCCGCCGGCCGCGGGCTCCCGCGCCGCCGAGCTGATCACCACTGGCCTGCTGCTGGTGTCGGCCGGGCTGTCCTGGCTGGCGCTGGTCGACGTCGGCTTCATGCATCACGACGTCCGCATTCCGCTGTTGCCCTGGATCAATTCCGGCGACCTGCAGGTGGCCTGGACGCTGCGCGTCGACACCCTGACCGCGGTGATGCTGGTGGTGGTCAACACCGTGTCGTCGCTGGTTCACCTGTATTCGATCGGCTACATGAACGACGACCCGCACCGGCCGCGGTTCTTCGCCTATCTGTCGCTGTTCACCTTCGCGATGCTGATGCTGGTGACCGCCGACAATCTGGTGCAGATGTTCTTCGGCTGGGAGGGCGTCGGCCTGGCCAGCTATCTGCTGATCGGATTCTGGTACCAAAAGCCCGAGGCCAACGCCGCGGCGATCAAGGCTTTCGTGGTCAACCGGGTCGGCGATTTCGGCTTCCTGCTCGGCATCTTCGCGATCTTCATGCTGGTCGGCTCGATCGATTTCGAAACCATCTTCGCCGCCGCTCCCGGGCTGACTGGAAAGACAATCAACTTCTTCGGCTGGCACGCCGACGCGCTGACCTTGACCTGCCTGTTCCTGTTCATGGGCGCGATGGGCAAGTCTGCGCAGTTCCTGCTGCACACCTGGCTGCCGGATGCGATGGAAGGCCCGACCCCGGTGTCGGCGCTGATCCACGCCGCCACCATGGTGACCGCGGGCGTGTTCATGGTGGCGCGGCTGTCGCCGTTGTTCGAACTGGCACCCGACGCGCAGAACGTGGTGATCTTCTTCGGCGCCACCACGGCGTTCTTCGCCGCCACCATTGGCCTGGTGCAGAACGACATCAAACGCATCGTCGCCTATTCGACCTGCTCGCAGCTCGGCTACATGTTCGTGGCGATGGGGACGGGGGCCTATTCGGTCGGCATGTTCCATTTGTTCACCCACGCCTTCTTCAAGGCGCTGTTGTTCTTGGGCTCGGGCTCGGTGATCCACGCGATGCACCACGAGCAGGACATCCGCCACATGGGCGGACTGAAAGACAAGATCCCCTTCACCTACATCGTGATGGTGATCGGCACGCTGGCTTTGACCGGCTTCCCGCTGACCGCCGGCTATTTCTCCAAGGACGCCATCATCGAGGCGGCGTTCGCCTCGCACCACACCATGGCGTTCTACGGCTTCCTGATGACGGTGATCGCCGCCGGCCTGACCTCGTTCTATTCCTGGCGGTTGATCTTCAAGACCTTCCACGGCACGCCGCACGACCAGAAGCATTACGAGGCCGCGCATGAGAGCCCGTATTGGATGCTGATCCCGCTGGTGGTTTTGGCGGCCGGCTCGATTCTCGCCGGCTTTCCGTTCAAGGAAGTGTTCGCCGGCCACGGCGTCGGCGAGTTCTTCCGCGAGTCGCTGAAGATGAACCCGCATATCATCGACGAGATGCATCACATCCCGGTGGCGGTGGCGTATCTGCCGACCGCGATGATGGCGCTGGGATTCGTGGTGTCGTGGATGTTCTACATCCGCAAGCCCTATCTGCCGGTCGAGCTCGCCAACCAGCACCAGCTGTTGTACAAATTCCTGCTCAACAAATGGTACTTCGACGAATTGTACGACCTGATCTTCGTGCGCCCGGCGAAGCGGATCGGCCGCTTCCTGTGGAAAGCCGGTGACGGCACCATCATCGACGGGCTCGGCCCGGACGGCGTGTCCGCCCGGGTGCTCGATATCACCCGCGGCGCGGTTCGGCTGCAGACCGGTTATCTCTACCACTACGCCTTCGCGATGCTGGTCGGCGTCGCAGGATTGATTACGTGGTTCATGCTCGGCGGGGGGGGCCGGTAATGTCGGCTTCCATCATGACCTGGCCCATTCTCTCCGTCGTCACCTTCCTGCCGCTGGTCGGTGCGGCTCTGCTGTTGATGATCCGCGGCTCCGACGCCCCGGCGCAGCGCAACGCGCGCTGGATCGCGCTGTGGACCACGCTGATCACCTTCGCGGTGTCGCTGATCCTGGTGGCGCGGTTCGACGCCTCGCAGGCGGGCTTCCAGTTCGTCGAAAAGGCACCCTGGCTCGCCGCCGGCATCGGCTATCACATGGGTGTCGACGGCATTTCGCTCCCCTTCGTGATCCTGACCACCGGCTTGATGCCGTTCTGCATCATCGCCAGCTGGAAATCGATCACCCGCCGCGTCGGCGAATACATGATGGCGTTCCTGGTGTTGGAAACGCTGATGATCGGCACCTTCTCGGCGCTCGATCTGGTGCTGTTCTATCTGTTCTTCGAGGGCGGCCTGATCCCGATGTTCCTGATCATCGGGGTGTGGGGCGGTCCGCGCCGGGTCTATGCCAGCTTCAAGTTCTTCCTCTACACGCTGCTCGGCTCGGTGCTGATGCTGCTGGCGATCATGGCGCTGTATCTCAACGCCGGCACCACCGACATCCCGACGCTGATGCAGACCGCGGTGCCGCGCAGCCTGCAGACCTGGGCCTGGCTGGCGTTCTTCGCATCCTTCGCGGTGAAGATGCCGATGTGGCCGGTGCACACCTGGTTGCCGGATGCCCACGTCGAGGCGCCGACCGCGGGCTCGGTGGTGTTGGCGGCGATCATGCTGAAGATGGGCGGCTACGGCTTCCTGCGGTTCTCGCTGCCGATGTTCCCGGATGCGTCGCATGATTTCGCGCCGCTGATCTTCGCGCTGTCGGTGATCGCCATCGTCTACACCTCGCTGGTGGCGCTGATGCAGGAAGACATCAAGAAGCTGATCGCCTACTCCTCGGTGGCGCATATGGGCTTCGTCACCATGGGCATTTTTGCCGGCACCACCCAGGGCGTCGCCGGCGGCGTGTTCCAGATGATCTCGCACGGCATCGTCTCCGGCGCGCTGTTCCTCTGCGTCGGCATCGTCTACGACCGGATGCACACCCGCGAGATTTCCGCTTATGGCGGGCTGGTCAACCGGATGCCGATCTATGCCGTGGTGTTCATGGTGTTCACCATGGCCAATGTCGGTCTGCCCGGCACCTCCGGCTTCGTCGGCGAATTTCTGACGCTGCTCGGCACCTTCAAGGTCAACATCCCGACCGCCACCGTCGCCACGCTCGGCGTGATCCTGTCCGCGGCCTATGCGCTGTGGCTGTATCGCAAGGTGGTGTTCGGCGCATTGGTCAAGCCATCGCTCGCCTCGATCAAAGACCTGACCTGGCGGGAGAGCCTGACGCTGGTGCCGCTGGTCATTCTCACGCTGCTGTTCGGAGTCTATCCGAAGCCGGTGCTCGACATGTCGGCCGCCTCGGTGCAGCACCTCGTCACCACTTACGCCGCCGCAGCCTCTGCCGTGAAGGCAGCTGCGCTCGTGCCATGATTGCGGCAGCTCAGGAAGCGACACCATGACTTTTGATGCGGCCGGCTACCAATTGCTTCCCGTGCTGCCGGAGCTGATGCTCACGGTCGGCGGCATGGTGCTGTTGATGATCGGCGCCTATGGCGGGCCGAAAACCACCGGCGTCGTCACCGGTCTTGCGATCTGCCTGTTGGTGGCGACCGGGGCGGCCGAATTGCTGCTGCCCGCGGGTCGGCTGGTGACGTTCGGCGGCAGCTTCATCGTCGACGACTACGCCCGCTTCCTCAAGGTGCTGGCGCTGATCGGCTCCACCGCGACGCTGATCCTGTCACGCCAGTTCCTCGCCGATCCTTCGAGCAAGATCTTCGAATATGCCATCCTGGTGGTGCTGGCGTCGGTCGGCATGATGGTGCTGATCTCGGCCGGCGATCTGATCATGATCTATCTCGGCCTCGAACTGATGAGCCTGGCGCTCTACGTGGTGGCGGCGATCAACCGCGACGACGCCAAGTCCAACGAGGCCGGCCTGAAATATTTCGTGCTCGGCGCGCTGTCGTCGGGCCTGCTGCTGTACGGCGCCTCGCTGATCTACGGCTTCACCGGAACGGTGAATTTCGCCGGCATCGCGGCGGCGGCTCAGGAGGGCAATATCGGGCTGATCTTCGGCCTGGTGTTCCTGCTGGCCGGGCTGTGCTTCAAGGTCTCGGCGGTGCCGTTCCACATGTGGACGCCCGACGTCTACGAAGGCGCGCCGACCCCGGTCACCGCGTTCTTCGCCTCGGCGCCGAAAGTCGCCGGGCTTGCGGTGTTCACCCGGGTGGTGCTGACGGCATTTCCGAGCGTGCTCGGGCAGTGGCAGCAGATCGTGGTGTTCGTCGCGATCGCCTCGATGCTGCTGGGCTCGTTCGCCGCGATCGGCCAGAAGAACATCAAGCGGCTGATGGCCTATTCGGCGATCGGCCACATCGGCTTCGCGCTGGTCGGGCTCGCCGCCGGCACCGTGGAAGGCGCGCAGGGCGTGCTGGTCTACATCTCGATCTACGTGGCGATGACGCTGGGCGCGTTCTCGGTGATCCTGGCGATGAAGCGCAACGGCTTTGCGGTCGAGCAGATCAGCGATTTCTCCGGGCTGTCGCGCACCAATCCGCAGCTGGCGTTCTTCTTCGCGATGCTGCTGTTCTCGCTGGCCGGGATTCCGCCGCTCGCGGGATTCTTCGCCAAGTTCTACGTGTTCGTCGCGGCGGTCAAAGCCGGGCTGTTTACGCTCGCCATCATCGGCGTCGTCGCCAGCGTGATCGGCGCTTATTACTATCTGACGATCGTCAAGGTGATGTATTTCGACGAGCCGAAGCCGGCGGTCGATCCGGTGCGGTTCGAACTGCGCGCGGTGCTCGCGGTCGCCGGGCTGTTCAACATGCTGTTCTTCGTCTATCCGGCGCCGCTGGTCAGCGCCGCGACGGTCGCGGCGAAGTCGCTGTTCTAGATGGCGCTGGCGCTCGGCGCAGAGGCCGTCTCAGCAGGCTACCGGGTCGAAGTCTTCGACAGCATCGGCTCGACCAATGCAGAGGCGATGGCCCGCGCCCGGGACGGCGAGGCGGGGCCGATCTGGTTCGTCACCACCGAACAGACCGCGGGGCGCGGCCGCCGGCAACGGCCCTGGATAGCGCCGCGCGGCAACCTTGCCGCCAGCGTGCTCGAGGTGATGGACGTCGCGCCGGGCGTCGCCGCCAGCCTTGGGTTTGCCGCAGGATTGGCGCTGCAGGCGGCGCTGGCCGATTTGACCGCCCAGTCCGAAATACCACTCGCCATCGATTATCGCTTGAAGTGGCCCAACGACGTGCTGGCCGAATCCCAGAAACTCGCCGGTATCCTGTTAGAGGCGGAAGCCGTCGCCGACGGCCGGCTCGCCGTGGTGGTCGGGATCGGCACCAATGTGGTCGCGGCCCCCAGCGATACGCCCTATCCCGCTACCTCGCTTAAGGCGCTCGGCCTCGACGTGACGGCAGAACGGCTGTTCGCCGCGCTGTCCGACCATTGGGCGAGCTATCGGGCGATCTGGGATCATGGCTGGGGATTTGCCGAAATCCGCCGGCAATGGCTGCAGCACGCGGCCGGGCTCGGGGAAACTGTCTCGATCCGGTCTGGCGCAAGCATCGTAGAAGGCCTATTCGACAGCATTGACGACACGGGCTGCCTGATTGTCAGGACCCCGGAGGGCCGACAGATCCCGATCGCCGCGGGCGACGTTTATTTCAGTGCCACGGCTTCGGCGGGAGCAGCTTGATTATGACACGACCAGATGAACTCACCTTCGCACCATTGGGGGGCGTCGGTGAGATCGGCATGAACCTTTACCTCTACGGCATCGGCAAAGGTTCGCAGCGCAAATGGCTGGCGGTCGATCTCGGTGTGTCGTTCGGTGACGAAGAACATCTGCCCGGCATCGATCTGATCATGCCGGACATCCGCTTCCTGGAGAAGGAGCGCAAGAACCTGGTCGGCCTGGTGCTGACCCACGTCCACGAGGACCATTTCGGCGCCATCATGGATCTGTGGCCGAAATTGAAGTGCCCGATCTACGCCACCCAGTTCAGCGCCGCGTTGTTCCGCGCCAAATGCGAGGCCGAGCGCAATCCGCCGAAGATCCCGGTCACCGTGGTGCCGTCCGGCGGCAAGGTCGACCTCGGGCCGTTCAACGTCGAATTCATCCCGGTGGCGCATTCGATTCCGGAGGCCCACGCGCTGGCGATCCGCACCTCGGTCGGCGTGGTGTTGCACACCGGCGACTGGAAGATCGACCGGACTCCGATCATCGGCAAGCCGACCGACGAGCGCCGGCTGCGCGAACTCGGCGACGAGGGCGTGCTGGCGCTGATCGGCGATTCCACCAACGCGGTGCGCGAGGGCACCTCGCCGTCGGAAACCGAGGTCGCCAAGACCATCGCCGAACTGGTGAAGAACGCGAAAGGCCGGGTGGCAGTGACCACCTTCGCCTCCAACGTCGCGCGGCTGCGCGCGGTGGCCGATGCCGCGCGCGCGGTCGGCCGCGAAGTGGTGGTGGTCGGCCGCGCCATGGAGCGCGTGGTGCAGGTGGCGCGCGAAACCGGCTATCTCGACGGCGTGCAGAATTTCCGCGGCGCCGATCTGTACGGGCATTTTCCGCCGGACAAGGTTTTGGCGCTGTGCACCGGCAGCCAGGGCGAGCCGCGCGCCGCGCTGGCGCGGATCGCCAATGACGACCACCCGCAGGTCACGCTCAACAAGGGCGACTGCGTGATCTTCTCGTCGCGCACCATTCCGGGCAACGAAAAATCGGTCGGCGGCATCATCAACGGGCTGATCAAGCAGGGCATCGAGGTGATCACCGACCGCACCCATCTGGTGCACGTCTCCGGCCATCCGCGACGCGACGAAATGCGCGAGATGATTTCCTGGGTGCGGCCGCAGCTGTTGATCCCGGTGCACGGCGAAGCGCTGCATCTGTTCGAACACGCCAAGCTGGCGCGGGCCTGCGGCGTGCCCAAGGTGCTGACCTGCGTCAACGGCGACCTGGTTCGGCTCGGGCCGGGCGATCCGGCGATCATCGAGCAGATCCCATCGGGGCGGCTGTACAAGGACGGCAACATTCTCGAGGACGCCAAGTCGCGCGCGGTGGTCGAGCGCCGCAAGATCGCCTTCGCCGGCTGCGCCTTCGTGGCGTTCGCGCTCGATGCCAAGGGCGAACTGGCCGACGATCCCGAGGTCGAACTGGTCGGCATCCCGGAGAAAAACACCGCGGGCGAGCCGCTCGACGATCTGGTGTACGAGCTGGTGATCACCACGGTGGAGACGCTGCCCAAGGCGAAGCGGCGCGATCCTGATGCGGTCGGTGAATCGGTGCGGCGCGCGGTGCGCGCGGCGCTCAACGAGCAGTGGGGCAAGAAGCCAATGTGCTACGTTCACGTGCTGACGGTTTGACGCTAGAGACCGGGTTTGAACCGAACACGGAGGGGATCATGCTGGGACGGCTCAACCATGTGGCGATCGCGGTGAAGGACGCCGAGAAGGCCGCCAAGATCTACGGCGCGGCGTTCGGCGCGGAAATTTCCGCGGCGGTGCCGCTGCCCGATCACGGCGTCATCACCGTGTTCGTGAACTTGCCGAACACCAAGGTCGAATTCCTGCAGCCGCTCGGCGAGACTTCGCCGATCGCCAAATTCCTCGAGCGCAACGCCGACGGCGGCATTCATCATCTGTGCTACGAGGTGGCGGACATCATCGCGACGCGCGACCTCTTGATCGCCGAGGGCGCCCGCGTGCTCGGCGACGGCCAGCCTAAGATCGGCGCGCACGGCAAGCCGGTGCTGTTCCTGCATCCGAAGGATTTCTCCGGCGCGCTGGTCGAAATCGAGCAGGCCTGAGCATGGCGTACAGCATCTCCACCGCATTCGCGATCTACTTCGTGCTGTGGTGGGTGGTGCTGTTCGCCACCTTGCCGTTCGGCGTGCGCAATCAGGCCGAAAGCGGCGAGGCCGGTGCACCGGGCAACGATCCCGGCGCGCCGGTGAAAGCCTTGATGCTGCGCAAGGTGCTGTGGACGACGCTGATCTCCGCACTGATCTATGGCTTAGCGATGCTGGCCTACAAGGCCGGCTATCTCAACATTGAGCGGCTGACGAAGTTGATGGGCATTCCGCTCTGAACGAATGCCGGAGGCTATCGCCGGCAACTATCAGCGTCCGCATTGTCCAACGTACTCATTGTCCAACGTAGTCATCGTCAAAAAAAAGAGCAGGGGATCAGCCCTGCTCGAAAACCGTGTCGACCCTATTTCCCGTCGTGAGTTGCGATTTGTCGTTGATTTGACGGGTGGCGCTGCTTGTGCGCGCCGGGCTCCTCCCGAGACTTGGACCACCCAGACTAAACGTGCGATTAGCCTGCACCTGGAACGTAGCTGATCCATTTTCACTTGTCATCATTTACGGCAACGATTGTATAAAATTCGGGCTTGCGTGGAACGAAACCGATCGTCCGTGATTTATGCTTTCGGTTCCGAATGCCTCGGATCCGGCGCCGACTTGTCAAGGCAGCTTTACATTTACGGCCCCACCCACCGGCTGGTCCGCCTGCTCGACACCGGTATTCGCGCATGATACCGACTCGGAGAGAGAGGTGGCTGCGATCATGCGCCGACGGCTGGGACGATATCTTCCCCTCGTTGCGATGGCCCTGTTGGTGCAGTTGATGGCACCGATCGGGGCGTTTCGCGCCGTGGCGCAAGCGATCGCCGATCCGCTGTCGTTGAGCGCGATCTGTAGCGGTCTGCACGACTCCGGCCAGCCCTCGGCTCCGGCCGGTCCGGCCGAGCCTGACAGCAAATGCTGCGGCTTCTGCGCCGCGGCGCAGAGCGGTGGCGCCGCCCTCAATCCGCCGACGCCGAGCTTCGTCGCCTTGCAGCGGCAGTATCAGCGCGTGGTCTGGCTGCAGGCGACTCCGGCGCCGACGCCGCTGCGCGCCGGCTCCAATGCCCAGGCGCGGGCGCCCCCGACCTTCTCCTGATCTGACACGTCGCAGTGCACGGAGGCCGGCGCAAGCCGGCTTCAATGACGCCTCAGGCAGCCGGTCGCGTGCCGGCATCGGGAAACTATCATGGGATGCCCAAGACCCTCGAACGGCTCCGGCACGCTGGTGCTGGGCGCGCTGCTCATTTTAGCGCCAGCCGCGACGCAGGCTCAGACCTCGGACGGCGACTTGCCGCAGATCAACGTCGAAGCGCGGGCCAAAAAACCGGCCGCGGCCAAACCCAGGCGGCTGGCGCCGACCCGGCCGAACCGGCCGGTTGTGGTGGTCAATCCGCAGCCCGGCGGCGAGGCGGCGAGCGCATCGACCGGCACGCCACCGATCAAGCAGACCTATCAACTGCCGCAGACCGCGGCCAGCGTCACCGCCGCGGAGATCGAACAGAAGATCAACGTCGTCGATTCCGAGGACGCGGTGAAGTACATGCCGAGCCTGTTCGTGCGCAAGCGCAACAACGGCGACACCCAGCCGGTGCTGGCGACCCGGACCTGGGGCGTCAATTCCAGCGCGCGCAATTTGGTTTATGTCGACGACATCCTGATCAGCGCGCTGATCGGCAACAACAACACCATCGGCGCGCCGCGCTGGGGGCTGGTGGCGCCGGAAGAGATCAAGCGGGTGGACTTTCTCTACGGCCCGTTCGCCGCGGCCTATCCCGGCAATTCGATGGGCGGGGTGCTGCTGATCACCACGCGAATGCCGGATAAGCTGGAGATGACCGCCAAGCAGGTGGAGAGCCTGCAGACCTTCGACCGCTACAAGACCTCCGGCACCTATCGCACCGACCAGACCAGCGTCACGCTCGGTGACCGCAACGGCAATTTCTCCTATTTCATCAGCGGCAACTTCCAGAACAGCTACAGCCAGCCGCTGTCATGGGTCACCACCACCAACACCCCCGCCGGGACCAGCGGCACCATCCCGCAGCTCAACAAGACCGGCTCGGTGGCCAATGTGGTCGGCGCCGGCGGCCTGCTGCACACCGAAATGGCCAATCTGAAGGGCAAGTTCGCCTGGGACATTACCCCGCTGGTGCAGGCGGTGTATTCGATCGGCTACTGGTCGAACGATGCCGACTCCCGGGTCGAGAGCTATCTGCGCAATGCCGCAGGCCTCACGACGTTCGGCGGCGTCTCCGGCTTTGCCGGCGGCAATTACACGCTCAACGAACAGCATCTGGCGAATTCGCTGTCGGTGAAATCCGACACCAAGGGGACGTTCGATTTCGATCTCTCGGCGTCGCGCTACGACTGGCTCGAGGACATCCAGCGCAATCCCTACACCGTGGTGGCGGGCAGCGCCGCGGCGGCGTTCTCCAAGAACGGCAAGATCGCCCGGCTCGACGGCACCAACTGGATGAACGGCGACGCCAAGGGGATCTGGCGGCCGAACGACGCCCACGAGATTTCGTTCGGCCTGCACGCCGACCGCTATTTCCTCAACAACCCGACCTATGCGACGCCAACCTGGAACAGCGGGCCGGATTCCACCTCGGCGCTCTACACCAACGGCCGCGGCGCCACCCGCACCGCGGCGCTGTGGCTGCAGGACGCCTGGACATTCGCGCCGGCCTTAAAGCTGACGCTGGGCGGCCGGCTGGAAGACTGGAAGGCCTATGACGGCTATAATCTGCAGACCGCGCAGAGCGCCGCCGGCGCCATTCTATCGACCTCGGCCAAATTGCAGCCGGAGCTCGACGCCACCCGGTTCTCGCCGAAAGCCTCGCTCGCCTATGAGCCGTCGAAGGAATGGCTGGCGACGGCATCGTTCGGCCAAGCCTACCGCTTTCCGACGGTGTCGGAGCTCTATCAAATCGTGTCGTCGGGAACTAATCTGCAATTCCCCAATCCCAATCTGACGCCGGAAAACGTGCTCAGCGAAGAGCTGGCACTGGAGCGGCGCTTCAAAGACGGCAAGCTCCGGCTGTCGCTGTTTCACGAATACGTCCGCGACGCGCTGATCTCGCAGACCGGCGTCGTCCCCGGCAGCACCACGCTCTTCACCTTCTTCAGCAATGTCGACGCGATCCGCAACCGCGGTATCGAACTCGCCGCGCAGAAGGACAATTTCCTGATCGACCGGCTGGAAGCGTTCGGCAGCGTCACCTATGTCGACTCCCGGATCGTCAGCGATCCGGATTTCGTCAGCGCGACCGGCACCACCGCCACCGGCAAGCGGGTGCCTTATGTCCCCGATTGGCGCGCCACGTTAGGCGCCACCTACCGGCCGGACGCCTATTGGGCGTTGACCGCTGCGATGCGCTACAGCGGCAAGCAATTTTCCACGCTGGACAACACTGATATCATCTCCAACGTCTATGGTGCGTTCGACAGCTTTACCGTCGTCGATCTGCGCGCGCAGTACAAATTCTCCGAGACGGCGACGGCGAATTTCGGCGTCGATAATGTCGGCAATGCGAAATACACGCTGTTCCATCCGTTCCCCGGGCGCACTTACGTCGCCGACGTCAAGATCAAGTTCTGAACTGCAACTCGTCAACAAGGAGCTATCCATGAAGATGATGTCTCATATCGCCGCCTGTGCGGCACTTATCCTGGCGGCGGCGTCTGCGGCGCAGGCCGAGGATGCCAAGGTCGGCGATCTGCTGATCACGCAGCCCTGGAGCCGCGCCACGCCGGGCGGCGCCAAGGTCGCCGGCGGTTATCTCACCATCGAGAACAAGGGCACCGCGCCGGACCGTCTGCTGAGCGGCACCGCCGCGATCGCCGGCAAGGTTGAGCTGCATGAGATGAGCATGGATAATGGCGTGATGACGATGCGGCCGCTCGACAAAGGGCTCGCGATCGCGCCGGGCCAGAGCGTCAAGCTGGCGCCCGGCGGCTATCATTTGATGCTGATGGAGCTGAAGGGCGGTCTGAAGCAGGGCGAGCAGGTGCCGGTGACGCTGACCTTCGAGAAGGCCGGCAAGGTCGACGTGACGCTCGACGTGCAGGGCGTCGGCGCGCAGGCGCCGGCCGCCACGAGCGACGCGCACAAGATGGCGCCCGATCACTCCGGCATGAAGATGTCGAAGTGAGCGGTGCGATGACGGCGATGAGCTGCCGCGTTTCGCTGGTGGCGGTCCTGCTCGGCCTCGGTGCGACCGCGGCCGACGCCCACGTCACGCTTCGCCCCAACGAGGCGGCTGCCGGCAGCTATGTCGAGGCGGCGCTGAATGTCGCGCATGGCTGCGACGGCAGCGCCACGGTCGCGGTGCGGGTCAAGATCCCGAACGGCGTGATGTCGGTGAAGCCGCAGATGAAGCCGGGCTGGAGCGTCGAGATCAAGAAACGTACGCTCGACGCGCCGGTCGCCGGGCTGCACGGCAAGACCATCACCGAGGTGGTCGACGAAGTGTCGTGGCGCGGCGGGCCGTTGCCGGACCATCTCTACGACAGCTTCGGTCTGCAGATGAAGACGCCCGACGGTGCGGGGCAGACGCTGTATTTCCCGGTGGTGCAGGAATGCGAGCAGGGCGTGAACCGCTGGATCGAAATTCCCGCGGCAGGGCAATCGGCGGACAAGCTGCACGAGCCGGCGCCGGTGCTGCGGTTGAAGCCGAAGGCGCCTTGAGCGGGCAGGCCGCCAAGCCCATCGCCAAAGCGCGAAGCGTCGCGCTTTGGCTGTCGCGGGCGCTCTTGTGGATCGTGCTGGTGCTGGCGCAGCCCGGTCTCGCACTGGCGCATGCCAGCCTGGTGTCGAGCGATCCGGTCGCCGACGCGGTGCTCGCCGTCGCGCCGGCGACCCTGACGCTGACCTTCAGCGACGAGGTCTCGCCGCTGGTGGTGCGGATCATTGGCTCCGATGGTCGCGCCATTGAGTTCGGCAATATCGCGCGGCGCGGACCGACGCTGATCCTGACGCCGCCTCAGCCGCTGCAGGGCGGTAGCTATCTTCTCAGCTGGCGGGTAATGTCGGAGGACGGCCACCCGGTCGGCGGCTCGTTCGGCTTCTCGATCGGAGCAGGGGCTGTCGCCGCGCCGCAACTGGTGCGCTCCATTGCTTTCGCGCTGCAAGCCGCGATTTGGACCGTGCAGCTGATCATCGATATCGGGCTGTTCGTCGGCATCGGCGGCGCGTTCTTCGCGGCCTGGCTGCAACCGAAGAACTTCCGCGGTGCCCGCGGCGTCAGCGTGACGGCTTGTGTCGCGGCGCTGCTCGCGGTGGGCGTTGCCATCGGATTGCAGGGGCTCGACGCGCTGGACGCGCCGGCGAGCGCATTAGTGACGAGCGCGGTGTGGAGCGCGGGGCTGCGCGGCTCATTCGGCTGGTCGACGACCGCCGCGGCGGCCGGGCTTGTCCTCGGGCTGGTTTCGCTGTGGCGGCCGGGGACGGCGGCGAGGGCGGCTGCGGTCGCCGCGATGCTGTGCGTCGGGGCGACGCTGGCGCTCAGCGGCCACGCCGCCAGCGCCACGCCACGCGCGCTCGCGTCCACCGCGGTGTTCTTGCACGGCGTCAGCCTGGCGTTCTGGATCGGCGCGCTGTGGCCATTGTATCAAGCGATGAATGCGCCGGGCGAGGCGGCGCTGCCGACGTTGCGGCGGTTTTCCAACGCCATTCCCTGGGCGGTGGCGTCGCTGCTTGGCAGCGGCGTCGCGCTGACGCTGATCGAGTTGCCGCGGCCCGACGCGCTGTGGCGCAGCGACTACGGCCGCGTGCTGATGATCAAGCTGGCATTGGTGCTGATCCTGCTGGCGATCGCGGCCGGCAACCGGGCGTGGCTGACGCCGCGGATCGCTCGCGGAGGCGACAAGCCGAGGCGGCTGTTGCGGCGGTCGATCGTGGTCGAATTGGCGCTGGTCGCAATCATCCTCGGCGTGGTCGGTCTGTGGCGCTTCACGCCGCCGCCGGCGGCGATCGCCGCTGCGCGGCAACCGCCACTCACCACCGAGATCCGCACCGACCGGGTGCTGGCGCAGGTCAACGTCGCCGCGGCGGCCGGCGGCGTCGAAATCACCGTCGCGCTCACCACGCCCGACAAGCATCCGTTCGCAGCCCAGGCGCTCATCGTGACGTTGGCGCGGCCGGAGCTGCAGATCGAACCGATCACGGCCCAAGCGAGGCGGGGCGACGACGGCCGCTGGCGGGCGACGCTCACCACGCGGTTGCCCGGCCGCTGGGTGCTCGGTCTGGGCATCCTGGTCGATGATTTCGACAAACTGTCGCTCGAGGCGCAGCTCGAACTGCCTTGACCGCAGCGCAGCACCGTCGGCCGCAGGGTTTTCCGCCTTGCTGCGGCCGCGCCCTTGTGTTTTGGCATTCAATCCGGTTTCACTGCCGTCCGCCCTTGTCCCACCGATTCTTGAGTATCCCCATGCGATTGTCGCGGTTCTTTTTGCCGATCCTGAAGGAAACACCGAAGGAGGCGGAAATCGTCTCGCATCGGCTGATGCTGCGCGCCGGCATGCTGCGGCAGGAGGCCGCCGGCATCTATGCCTGGCTGCCGCTCGGGCTGCGGGTGCTGAAGAAAATCGAGCAGATCGTGAGGGAAGAACAGAACCGCGCCGGCGCCATCGAATGCCTGATGCCGACGCTGCAGCTCGCCGACCTGTGGCGCGAAAGCGGCCGCTACGACGCCTACGGCCCGGAGATGCTGCGCATCACCGACCGGCACAAGCGCGAACTGCTGTATGGGCCGACCAACGAGGAAATGATCACCGAGATCTTCCGCAGCTACGTCCGCTCCTACAAGAACCTGCCGCTCAACCTCTATCACATCCAATGGAAATTCCGCGACGAGCAGCGCCCGCGGTTCGGCGTGATGCGCGGCCGCGAATTCCTGATGAAGGACGCCTATTCGTTCGATATCGACGAGGCCGCGGCGCGCAAATCTTACAACCGGATGTTCGTCGCCTATCTCCGGACCTTCGCCCGGATGGGCCTGAAGGCGATCCCGATGCGCGCCGAGACCGGCCCGATCGGCGGCGACCTCAGCCACGAATTCATCGTGCTGGCCGACACCGGCGAATCCGGAGTGTTCTGCGACAGCGACGTGCTGAACCTGCCGGTGCCGGGCGACGACGTCGACTATGACGGCGATCTGACGGCGATCATCAAGCAATGGACCTCGGTCTATGCGGCGACCGAGGACGTGCACGACGCCGAGCGCTTCGAGCGCGAAGTCCCGGCCGAGAAGAAGCTCAACACCCGCGGCATCGAGGTCGGCCAGATCTTCTATTTCGGCACCAAATATTCCGACAAGATGAAGGCGCTGGTCGCCGGACCCGACGGCGTCGATGCGCCGATCCATGGCGGCTCCTACGGCGTCGGCGTGTCGCGCCTGGTCGGCGCGATCATCGAGGCCTGCCACGACGAGAACGGCATCAAATGGCCGGAGGCGGTGGCGCCGTTCCGCGCCGCGATCCTGAACCTGAAACAGGGCGCGGCCGACACCGACGCCGCCTGCGAGGCGCTCTACAAGGAGCTCTCCGCCAAGGGCGTCGACGTGCTCTATGACGACACCGACCAGCGCGCCGGCGGCAAATTCGCCACCGCGGACCTGATCGGGATTCCGTGGCAGATCCTGGTCGGACCGAAGGGGCTGGCCGACGGCACCGTCGAATTGAAGCGCCGCGCCGACGGCTCGCGCGAGAATGTGACCCCGGCGGAGGCCGTCGCACGGCTGACGACATAACGACTTATCCACCGTGCGGTCGCGACGGCGCGGACGGCGAGGCTAGAATAAGCCCGAATCGTGTGAGATTCGGACTATGGATGAAGCCATGAGCGAGCCAGTTCGAACCCCACCTTTCGCGCCATTCGAATGGCTGCTGTCCGGACGCTATCTGCGCGCACGACGCAAGGAGGGATTCATCTCGGTGATCGCCGGGTTTTCCTTCCTCGGCATCATGCTCGGCGTCGCCACCTTGATCATCGTGATGGCGGTGATGAACGGCTTCCGCAAGGAACTGCTGGACAAGATTTTGGGCCTCAACGGCCATTTGCTGGTGCAGCCGCTGGAAAGCCCGTTGACCGACTGGAAGGACGTCGCCGAGCGCATCTCGGGCGTCGCCGGCATCCGGCTCGCCGCACCCGTGGTCGACGGCCAGGCCTTGGCGTCCTCGCCGTTCAATGCCTCGGGCGTGCTGGTGCGCGGCATGCGCGCCGACGATCTGAACAACCTCACCTCGATCGCCAAGAACATCAAGCAGGGCACGCTGGAAGGTTTTGACGAGGGCCAGGGCGTCGCGATCGGGCGACGGCTCGCCGACCAATTGTCGCTGCACGCCGGCGACAGCATTACGCTGGTGGCGCCGCGCGGCGCGGTGACCCCGATGGGGACCACGCCGCGGATCAAGCCCTATAAGGTCACCGCGGTGTTCGAGATCGGGATGTCGGAATACGACAGCGGCTTCGTGTTCATGCCGTTGCCCGAGGCGCAGGCCTATTTCAACCGCGCCTCCGACGTCACCGCGATCGAGGTGTTCACCAACAACCCCGACAAGATCGACGCCTTCCGCAAGAGCGTCACCGAGGCGGCGGGGCGGCCGGTGTTCTTGGTCGACTGGCGGCAGCGCAACTCCACCTTCTTCAACGCGCTGCAGGTCGAGCGCAACGTCATGTTCCTGATCCTGACGCTGATCGTGCTGGTGGCGGCGCTCAACATCGTCTCCGGGCTGATCATGCTGGTGAAGGACAAGGGTAGCGACATCGCCATTCTGCGCACCATGGGCGCCTCGCAGGGCTCGATCATGCGGATCTTCCTGATCACCGGCGCTGCGATCGGCGTGGTCGGCACCCTGACCGGATTTCTGGTCGGCCTCCTGGTCTGTCTGAACATCGAGTCGATCCGCCAGTTCCTGTCCTGGCTGACCAACACCGAGCTGTTCTCGCCGGAATTGTATTTCCTGTCGCGGCTACCCGCCGAGGTCGACGTCGGCGAAACCGCCGCGGTGGTGATCATGGCGCTGACGCTGTCGTTCCTCGCCACCCTCTATCCGTCGTGGCGCGCGGCCCGGCTCGATCCCGTCGAAGCGTTGAGGTACGAGTGAGCACGACGATGGAGGAGGTCGCTGAAGAAGTCCCGGTCGTCTATCTGCACGACGTCAAGCGGCAGTACGTTCAGGGCGAGTCGATCCTGACCATCCTCAACGGCGCCAAGCTGGCGCTGTGGGCTGGCCAGTCGGTGGCACTCGTAGCGCCATCCGGTGCAGGCAAATCGACGCTGCTGCATATCGCCGGACTGCTCGAGCATCCGGACGAAGGCGAGGTCTATGTCGGCGGCACCGCCACCTCGGGCCTCAGCGACGCCGAGCGCACTCAGATCCGTCGCACCGACATCGGCTTCGTCTATCAGTCGCACCGGCTGTTGCCGGAATTCTCCGCGTTGGAAAACGTCATGCTGCCGCAGATGATCCGCGGCTTGAAGCGATCCGAGACCATCGAGCGGGCCAAGGAAATCCTGGCCTATCTCGGGCTTGGCGACCGCATCACCCACCGCCCGGCGGAACTGTCCGGCGGCGAGCAGCAGCGGGTCGCGATCGCGCGGGCGGTGGCCAACGCGCCACGCGTGCTGTTCGCCGACGAGCCGACCGGCAATCTCGATCTGCACACCGCCGATCACGTGTTTCAGGCTTTGATGCAGCTGGTCCGCGCCACCCAGGTGGCGATGCTGATCGCCACGCATAATATGGAATTGGCCGCGCGGATGGACCGTCGCGTCTCGATCCAGGACGGCCAGGTCATCGAACTGGATTAGCTCGCGCGGCAATTCACGAGCGAGGTCGGCGGCGCCCACGATCGCCGCGTAGATCGTCAAGAAAAAAGCAACGATCAGCGATCGTTCCCGGATTGCTTTCCCGCCTGCGGCTCAATGCCGGTGATGACGCCGATGCGTCCGCGCACGCGGCGCCGGTTGCCGCTGCACCGGCGCGGCATACCACGGGTTCTCCAGGCACTGCGCGGCGCGGCCGGACGCCGACATCTGACATTGCGGGATCGAGGTGTAGGCGCATTCGTCGTAATAATCGACGTAGCCTTGGTAGACCCGCAGGCAGACCGGATAGTCCCGGGCGAGCGCCGTCGAGGGAAGGGCGAGGACGCCCAGAGCGATCAAAGCCGCGATCCGCATCGATTTCTCCAATCAAGCTGTCCGCGGTGGCCCGGGAGTGATCCCCGGGGCGGACGTCGTGCTGCGACGGGGGGGCGCCTGAACGCCTCCACCGGCCGCGTTCGCCGGAGCCTATGCGAGGATTCAATCGCGATAGTGACGCCGGCTGCGCCGCGGCTGCGGCTCCTGTTCGACCGCGCCGAAGCTGTAATACGGATTGGTGTCGCAATAGGCGTAACGGCCGGAGGCCGTGGCCTGGCATTGCTGATAGGTCGAGAAGCTGCAGTCGCCCAGCACCTGAGCGTAGTCCTTGCCCTTGATGCAGAACGGATAGTCCCGGGCCTCGGCCGGCGTCGTATCGATCGCCGACACGGCGCCGAGCGCCAGCAAAGCCAAAAGTGCAGCACGCATCTTATCCTCCAACCGGCCGCAGCCGTCTGTGATTCCACGTGATGGAGCAAGCCGCTCCGCGGCTGCCGCGTCAACTCACTTCGCCGCGCAGGTGCCATCCGCCGCAACGCGACCGCCGGCGAATTTACACTTCGTCAGCCATCTTGTTCCGAGGCTTCGCGGCCGGCTTGACTTTGGAACGGATCAAGAACAATGTTCTGGTTATGTTCCAACCAGGGAGGCTGAGATGTTGAAGACCTTCGTTGAAGAGGCCGCGGCGCTGGCGTCGATCGTGCTGTTCGTCGGGATGATCGCGGTCTGGGCCCAGGTGATTCCACAATTGTGAGGCAAACCTCAGGCTGCGGCTGGGGACAGCGGGACTGGTTGCTGCGGTGCCGGTTTACAGGCGGTTCGCAGCGACGCACCATAAGGTCCGAGTCGACCGGAGCCACTCCGGTCGCGCCGTCCTCAGTCCTGGATATGACGCCGCGTCATGAGCAATGCCGGATTCGTTCATCTGCACGTGCATTCGGCGTATTCGCTGCTGCGGGGCTCGATCAAGGTCGCCAAGCTGTGTGAGCTCGCCAAGGCCGACCACCAGCCGGCACTGGCGCTGACCGACACCGACAATATGTTCGGGGCGCTGGAATTCTCCGAGAAGATGGCCGGCTACGGCATTCAGCCGATCGTCGGCTGCGAGCTGGCGATCGATTTCGGCGATCTCGACCCCAATGCCCGCAACGCGCTGTCGGCGGCGCCGTCGCGGATCGTGCTGCTGGCGGCGCGCGAGCGCGGCTATCGCAGCCTGATCAAACTGAATTCGCGGGCTTTCCTTGAGACCCCGGTCAACCAGATCCCGCACATCAAGCTCGACTGGCTCGACGGGGAGGCCGAGGATCTGATCGCGCTGACCGGCGGACCGGACGGCCCGATCTCACTAGCGTTCAACGCCGACCATGCATCCCTGGCCGAAGACCGCTGCGCGCGCCTGGCCAAACTGTTTGGCGACCGGCTCTATGTCGAACTGCAGCGTCACGGCGTCGATGCCGAGCGCCGCGCCGAGGCGGCGCTGATCGATCTGGCCTACGCCAAAGGCCTGCCGCTGGTGGCGACCAACGAGCCGTATTTCGCCACCACCGACGATTACGAAGCGCACGACGCGCTGTTGTGCATCGCCGGCGGCCGGCTGGTGGCGGAGAGCGACCGTCCGCAGCTGACCCCGGATCACCGCTTCAAGACCCGGGCCGAGATGGCGGTGCTGTTCGCCGACCTGCCGGAGGCGTTGGCCTCGACGGTGGAAATCGCCGAGCGCTGCGCGTTCCGGCCGCGGACCCGCAAGCCGATCCTGCCGCATTTCACCGTCGGCGCCGGCACCGGCAGCCACGCCGCCGCGGCTTCCAGCAACGAAGCCGACGAGGTGCGGGCGCAGGCCGAGCAGGGCTTGACCAAACGCCTTCAGCTGCACGGCGTGGCGAAAGGCGCCACCGAAGAGGACTACCGCGCGCGGCTGGAATTCGAACTCGGCATCATCACCCGGATGCAATATGCCGGCTACTTCCTGATCGTCGGCGACTTCATCAAATGGGCCAAGGAGAACGGCATTCCGGTCGGCCCCGGCCGCGGCTCCGGCGCGGGATCGCTGGTGGCCTATGCGCTGACCATCACCGACCTCGATCCGATCCGCTTTGGCCTCTTGTTCGAGCGCTTCCTCAATCCGGAACGCGTGTCGATGCCCGACTTCGACATCGACTTCTGCCAGGACCGCCGCGGCGAAGTGATCGAATACGTGCAGCGCCGCTACGGCCGCGACCAGGTGGCGCAGATCATCACCTTCGGGACGCTGCAGGCGCGCGGCGTGCTGCGCGACGTCGGCCGGGTGCTGCAGATGCCCTACGGCCAGGTCGACAAGCTGACCAAGCTGGTGCCGCAGAACCCGGCGGCGCCGGTGACGCTGAAGCAGGCGATCGAAAGCGAGCCGAAGCTGCAGGCGTTCCGCGACGAGGACCCGGTGGTGGCGCGCGCCTTCAACATCGCGCAGCGGCTGGAAGGTCTGACCCGCCACGCCTCGACCCACGCCGCCGGCATCGTGATCGGCGACCGCCCGCTCTCCGAGCTGGTGCCGATGTATCGCGATCCGAAATCCGACATGCCGGTCACCCAGTTCAACATGAAATGGGTGGAGCCGGCCGGGCTGGTCAAATTCGACTTCCTCGGCCTGAAGACGCTGACCGTGCTCGACGTCGCGGTGAAGCTATTGAAGCAGCGCGGCGTGATAGTCTCGCTGCCGACGCTGCCGCTCGACGATCCCGACACGTTCGCGATGCTCGGGCGCGGCGACGTGGTCGGCGTGTTCCAGCTGGAAAGTCAGGGCATGCGCCGGGCGCTGGTCGACATGCGGCCCGACCGTTTCGAGGACATCATTGCCCTCGTGGCGCTGTATCGGCCGGGCCCGATGGCCAACATCCCGACCTATTGCGCCCGCAAGCACGGCGACGAGGAGCCGGAATATCTGCACCCGATCCTGGAGTCGATCCTCAAGGAAACCTTCGGCGTCATCATCTATCAGGAACAGGTGATGCAGATCGCCCAGGTGATGGCCGGCTACTCGCTCGGCCAAGCCGACCTGTTGCGCCGCGCGATGGGCAAGAAGATCCGCGCCGAGATGGAGAAGCAGCGCGCCGGCTTCGTCGCCGGCTCGGTCGAGCACGGCGTGCCCAAGGCGCAGGCCGACGCCATCTTTGAATTGCTGGCGAAGTTCGCCGACTACGGCTTCAACAAGAGCCACGCTGCGGCCTACGCGCTGGTCTCGTACCACACCGCCTACATGAAGGCGCATTACCCGGTGGAGTTTCTCGCGGCGTCGATGACGCTGGAAATCCACAACACCGACAAGCTGTCGGAATTCCGCGCCGAGGCGCAGCGGCTCGGCATCAAGCTCGAGGCGCCGAGCGTCAACCGCTCCGGGCCGACCTTCGAGGTCGCCGACGGCGTGATCTACTACGCGCTCGCCGCGCTGAAGGGCGTCGGGCAGCAGGCGGTCGAGCTGATCGTCGAGGGGCGCAAGGCCGGGCTGTTCACCTCGCTGGCGGACTTTGCCGCCAAGGTGAACCCGAAGGCGATCAACAAGCGGGTGATCGAAAGCCTCGCCGCCGCCGGCGCCTTCGACCAGCTCAATCCCAACCGCGCCGCGGTGTTCGGCGGCGCCGACGCCATCATGGCGGCCTGCCAGCGCCACCATGAGGCGGCGGCGATGGGCCAGGACGACATGTTCGGCGGCATGGCCGACGCGCCGACCATCATGCTGCCGCAGATCGAGGGGTGGCTGCCGGCGGAGCGGCTGCGCCGCGAATACGACGCCATCGGCTTCTTCCTGTCCGGCCATCCGCTCGACGATTACGCCACCGCGCTGAAGCGGCTGCGGGTGCAGTCCTGGGCCGAGTTCTGCCGCGCGGTGAAGTCGGGCGCCACCGCCGGCAAGGTCGCCGCCACCGTGGTGTCGCGGATGGAGCGGCGCACCAAGACCGGCAACAAGATGGGCATCCTCGGGCTGTCCGATCCGACCGGGCATTTCGAGGCGGTGTTGTTCTCCGAAGGCCTCGCGCAATATCGCGAGGTGCTGGAGCCCGGCGGGGCGGTGTTGCTGCAGCTCGGCGCCGAACTGCAGGGCGAGGACGTCCGCGCTCGCATCCTGCACGCCGAACCGCTCGATGACGCCGCCGCCAAGACCCAGAAGGGGCTGCGGATCTTCCTGCGCGACACCACGCCGCTGGATTCCATCGCCCGCCGGCTGCAGATGCCGGAAGGCGGCGGCTCGGCGCCCCCGGCCGGCGAGCCAAAGCGGCCGGGCGGCGAGGGCGAGGTCACGCTGGTGATGATGCTGGATCTGCAGACCGAGGTGGAAATGAAACTACCCGGCCGGTTCCGGGTGTCGCCGCAGATCGCCGGCGCGCTCAAGGCCGTGCAGGGCGTCGTCGACGTGCAGACAGTGTAGGGGCGAAGCTCAACCCGCCAAAACCGCCTTTTTCACCGCCTGCGGCAACTCGATCGGCCGAAACGAGGTCGCCGGGTAGAGATAGTCCTCGGCGGATTCATCGACGATGCGGATCAGACCGTGCTGCTCGGCCTCGGCCTCGGCGTCGGGGAGGGCGACATAGATCTTCCGCTTCTCCAGCGAGGTCTCATAACCCTCGTTGTCGATGCAGACAACCAACTGTTCGGCCTGGGTTTTCGCCATTCTTCCCAACTTCAAAGCAGCTGTTTGATCTTGTCCTCGGAGAGATGCTCAGTCAACGTGCGGTTGTGGTGCTGGCCTCTGCCAAGAGGGTGCCCACGCCCACCCGAACCGGCCATTTGCCTTGCTTCTGCGCAGAATCCGGCTATATACCGCGCCATCTCACACGGAAGCATGGCAATAACGCCGTCCGGTGGCATCCGGGCCGAGCTGCAGGCTATCTGCAGCAAGCCCTTGTGCTCACACGCTTCCGGAGGAACCAACCGGAGAATATCACGATGGCACTTCCCGAATTCTCGATGCGTCAGCTGCTCGAAGCCGGCGTCCATTTCGGCCACCAATCGCACCGCTGGAACCCGAAGATGGCCGAGTACATCTTTGGCGCCCGCAACAACATCCACATCATCGATCTGGCGCAGACCGTGCCGTTGCTGCACCGCGCGCTTCAGGCGGTCAGCGACACCGTGGCCAAGGGCGGCCGCGTGCTGTTCGTCGGCACCAAGCGGCAGGCCCAGGACAACGTCGCCGAAGCCGCCAAACGCTCGGCGCAGTACTTCGTCAATTCGCGCTGGCTCGGCGGCACGCTGACCAACTGGAAGACGATTTCCGGGTCGATCAAGCGGCTGCGCCACCTCGACGAGGTGCTGAATTCCGGCGACGCCAACGCCTACACCAAGAAGGAGCGGCTGACGCTGCAGCGCGAGCGCGACAAGCTCGACCGCTCGCTCGGCGGCATCAAGGACATGGGCGGCTTGCCCGACCTGATCTTCGTGATCGATACCAACAAGGAAGACATCGCGATCCAGGAAGCCCAGCGGCTCAACATCCCGGTGGCGGCGATCGTCGACACCAATTGCGACCCCAAGGGCATCACCTATCTGGTCCCCGGCAATGACGACGCCGGCCGCGCCATCACGCTGTATTGCGACCTGATCGCGCGTGCGGTGATCGACGGCATCTCCCGCGCCCAGGGCGATTCCGGCTTCGACGTCGGCGCTTCGGTGGCGCCGGTGCGCGAAGAACTGCCGGCCGCTGCGGCCCCCGCCGCCGCCACCGCCTTCCAGGGTCTGGCCGGGCCGCGCGGCACCGCCGACGACCTCAAGAAGCTCACCGGCGTGTCCGGCGCGATCGAGAAGAAGTTCAACGATCTCGGCATCTTCCATTTCTGGCAGCTGGCCGAACTGGACCGCGACACCGCGCACAAGATCGGCGAAGAAGTCGGTCTGCCGAGCCGCGCCGATGGCTGGGTTGCCCAGGCCAAGGCGATGACCGCGGAAGCGGAATAACGCATTCGCATTGCGGCCGGGACATCCGGCCGCAATGTTTCGGCGGCAACAATCAATTTTCGATTCCTGACGGCGAAATCGTGCCCGGCGGCCTGGCTGCTCGGCGCGCGCCCTGACAGGCAGAAGGACGTTCAAAGATGGCAACGATTACAGCGGCGATGGTCAAGGACCTGCGCGAGACCACCGGCGTCGGCATGATGGATTGCAAGCAGGCGCTGACCGAGAACGACGGCGACATGCAGGCGGCGATCGACTGGCTGCGCAAGAAGGGCCTGTCGAAGGCCGCCAAGAAGGCCGGCCGCGTCGCCGCCGAAGGTTTGATCGGCGCGTTGACCGACAAGACCAAGGGCGTGCTGGTCGAGGTCAATTCCGAGACCGACTTCGTCGCCCGCAACGAGCAGTTCCAGGGTCTGGTCAAGATGATCGCCCAGGTCGCGCTCAAGGTCGGCGCCGATCTCGACAAGATCAACGCCGCGCCGGTCGGCTCCTCGACGGTCGCGACCGCAATTGCCGACGCCATCGCCACCATCGGCGAGAACATGACGCTGCGCCGCGCCGCCGTGCTCGAAGTCGGGCAGGGCGTGGTCGCGAGCTACATGCATAACGCCGTCACCGAGGGCGCCGGCAAGCTCGGCGTGATCGTGGCGCTGGAGTCCGCCGGCAAGACCGACGAGCTGGCCGCGCTCGGCAAGCAGCTGTCGATGCACGTCGCCTCCGCCAACCCGCAGGCGCTGGAGCCCGCCGGTCTCGATCCCGACGTGGTGCGCCGCGAGAAGGACGTGATGGCCGACAAGTATCGTCAGCAGGGCAAGCCCGAGGCGATGATCGAAAAGATCGTCGAGAACGGCCTGAAGACCTACTACAAGGAAGTCTGTCTCATGGAGCAGGCCTTCATCTTCGACGACAAGGGCAAGTCGGTCGCGCAGGCGGTCAAGGAAGCCGAGGGCCGGGTCGGCGCGCCGATCAAGGTCACCGGGTTCGTGCGCTACGCGCTCGGCGAAGGCATCGAGAAGCAGACCTCGGACTTCGCCGCCGAAGTCGCCGCCGCCAGCGGCCAGAAGTAATCGACGACACGACCTCCCGGCCGCAACGGCCGGGAGCCGCGCCGGAAGGAAGCGATCGCATCATGGGTGAGCCGATCTATCGTCGGGTCGTGATCAAGCTGTCCGGCGAGTATTTCGCCGGCGACCAGTCATTCGGCATCGACCAGCCGACCATCGATCGGATCGCCGGCGACCTGATCGCTGCGCAGAAACTCGGCGTCGAGATCGCCGTGGTGGTCGGCGGCGGCAACATCTTCCGCGGCGTCGAAGTATCGTCGCGCGGGGTGTCGCGCCCGACCGGCGATACCATGGGCATGCTCGCCACGGTGATGAACTGTCTGGCGCTGGAGGCTGCGATCGAGCGCCGCGCGGTGGCGGCGCGGACCTTGTCGGCCTTCGTGATGCCGCAGGTTTGCGAGCTGTTCACCCGAGGTGCTGCGCATCGCTACCTGGCCGAGGGCAAGATCGTGCTGCTCGCCGGCGGCACCGGCAATCCGTTCTTCACCACCGATACCACGGCGGTATTGCGGGCCGGCGAGATCGGCGCGCAGGCGGTGCTGAAGGCCACCAATGTCGACGGCGTCTACAGCGCCGATCCGAAAAAAGATCCATCGGCGCAGCGTTTCGAACGACTGTCGCATTCGCAGGCGCTGGAAGGCGGCTATAAGGTGATGGACGCCACCGCGTTCGCGCTGGCCCGCGAAACCTCGCTGCCGATCATCGTCTTTTCGATCGCCGAGGCCGGTTCGATCGGCGCGATCCTGAGCGGGACCGGGCGCGGCACGGTGGTCGCGGGCTGATCGCGGCGCCGACCACGGCGTCGGCGAGTCTTGAGTAAGTTTGCAAGGAGAGGCGGCAATGCCAACGGGCGGTTTTGACATCAACGAATTGAAGCGTCGCATGCAGGGCGCCACCCAGTCGCTCAAGCACGAGCTGGGCGGGTTGCGCACCGGGCGCGCGGCGGCTTCGATGCTGGAGCCGGTGCAGGTCGAGGCCTATGGCAGCCACATGCCGCTGAACCAGGTGGCCACCATCAGCGTCCCCGAACCGCGGCTGTTGTCGGTGCAGGTGTGGGACAGGTCGATGGTCAAGGCGGTCGAAAAGGCCATCGTCGATTCCAATCTCGGCCTCAGCCCGGCCACCGAGGGCCAGGTGCTGCGGCTGCGGATTCCGGAGCTCAACGAGGAGCGCCGCAAGGAATTGGTCAAGGTCGCGCACAAATATGCCGAGGCGGCCCGGGTCGCGGTCCGCCACGTCCGCCGCGACGGCCTCGACACCCTGAAGAAGCTCGAAAAGGGCAGCGAGATTTCCGAAGACGACCAGGAGCGTCTGGCGCACGAAGTGCAGAAGGCGACCGACGCGACCATTCTCGAGGTTGACCAGCTGCTGGCGACTAAGGAGAAGGAAATTCTTACCGTCTAAGTCGACCCCCGCTGTGGCCTTGCGATCGGAAATTGCGCAGCTTACTGGTGGACTGGTTGTTTGCGGCAAACGGGAAGCCTCTTCGCGGATTACGCATTGGGAATTGACCTATGTCGAACGTCGCCGCGCCCGCGCCTGACCGATCGGATTCATCCGATATGCCGGCGCACGTCGCCATCATCATGGATGGCAATGGCCGCTGGGCGGCGGCGCGCGGATTGCCGCGCGCCGAGGGCCACCGCCGCGGGGTCGAAGCGCTGCGCCGTGTGGTCCGCGCCTCCAACGAGCTCGGCATCGCCTATCTGACGATTTTCTCGTTCAGCTCGGAGAACTGGTCGCGCCCGGCCAGCGAAATCGGCGATCTGTTCGGCCTCTTGCGGCGCTTCATCCGCAACGACCTGGCGACGCTGCACCGCGACGGCGTCCGGGTGCGCGTCATCGGCGAGCGCGAGGGCCTCGAGCCGGATCTTTGCGCGCTGCTGACCGAGGCCGAAGAGCTGACCCGCAACAACACCCGGCTCAATCTGGTGGTCGCCTTCAACTACGGCTCGCGGCAGGAGATCGCCAACGCCGCGCAGCGGCTGGCGCGCGAGGTCGCCGAGGGCAAGCGCGATCCGGCCTCGATCGATCCGGACAGCCTCAGCCAATATCTCGACGCCCCCGACATTCCCGATCCCGACCTGATCATCCGCACCAGCGGCGAGCAGCGGCTCTCCAACTTTTTGATGTGGCAGGCGGCCTACAGCGAACTTGTTTTCGTGCCGATTCACTGGCCTGATTTCGACAAGGCGGCGCTCGAGGGCGCGATCGCCGAATACGCCCGCCGTGAACGCCGGTTCGGCGGTTTGGCGGCGAAAACAGGATCGTGACCGAGGTGAATCAGGAACAGGCGGCGCCGACACCGGCGGCCGACACAGGCTCGCGCAATCTGGTGATGCGGGCAGCGACCGCGCTGGTGCTGGCGCCGCTGGCGATCGGCATCGCCTATGCGGGCGGCTGGGCCTGGGCGGCGCTCGCCACCGCCGTGGCGGTCGGGCTTTACATCGAATGGCTGAGCGTCGTCGGCGCGATCGGCGACAGGCGCGTGGCCGCGGCCGGAAGTGTCGCGCTGCTGCTCGGCGGCGCCGCGCTGGCGCTCGGGCAGGGCGCGCTCTGCATCCTGGTGACCGTGGCCGGCCTGGTCGCCGTGGCGGCGCTGAACGCCGAACGCCGTGGTTGGAGCGTGCTGGGCTATGGTTATGCCGCGGCGGCGCTGATCGCCTCGGTGCTGGTGCGGCTCGACCCAAATGACGGATTTGCCGCGCTGATCCTGGTGCTGCTGGTGGTGTGGGTGACTGACATCGGCGGCTACTTCGCCGGCCGGAGTATCGGCGGGCCGAAGCTGTGGCCGCGGGTCAGCCCGAAGAAGACCTGGGCCGGCGCGTTCGGCGGGTTTTTCGGCAGCCTGATCGTCGCCTCCGGCTTCGCCGCGTTCGGGATCGGCAAATGGCTGCCGCTGCTGACGCTGGCGGCGCTGTTGTCGGTGGTCTCGCAGCTTGGCGATCTGTTCGAATCCGCGGTCAAGCGGCGGTTCGGCGTCAAGGATTCCAGTCACATCATCCCCGGCCATGGCGGTCTGCTCGACCGCCTCGACGGCTATGTTGCGGCGATTGTCGTTGCGGCCCTTTTCGGGGTGATGCGGGGCGCTTTGGATGGCGCCGGCCGCGGTCTTATGGTTTGGTGAAAAAATGAGTGCAGTTCCATTGCGAAACGCCCGGGTCGCGGCGTCCGGCGTCCGTAGCGTCAGCGTGCTCGGCGCCACCGGGTCGATCGGCGACAGCACGATGGACCTGCTGCGGGCCTCGCCCGAGCGCTATCAGGTCGAGGCGTTGACCGCCAACACCAACGTCGCCGGCCTCGCCAAGCTGGCCAAGGAGTTCAACGCGCGCTTCGTCGCGGTGGCCGATCCGGCGCGTCTCAGCGAATTGCGCGCGGCGCTCGCCGGCACCGACATCGCCTGCGGTGCAGGCGAGGGCGCCATCGTCGAAGCCGCCGAGCGGCCGGCCGACTGGGTGATGGCGGCGGTCGCAGGCGCTGCCGGGCTGAAGCCGGCGTTGGCCGCGGTCGACCGCGGCGCCCACGTCGCGCTCGCCAACAAGGAATGCCTGGTTTGCGCCGGTGAATTCTTCATGGATCGCGCGGCGAAGGCCGGCGCCACCATCCTGCCGGCGGATTCCGAGCACAACGCATTGTTCCAGGCGCTCGCCTCCGGCAATCGCGACGAACTCACCAAGGTGATCATCACCGCCTCGGGCGGCCCGTTCCGCACCTGGGCCGCCGCCGACATCGAGCAGGCGACGCTGGCGCAGGCCCTGAAGCATCCGAACTGGAGCATGGGGCAGAAGATCACCATCGATTCCGCCTCGATGATGAACAAGGGCCTCGAAGTGATCGAGGCGTCCTGGCTGTTCGCGCTGTCGCCCGACGAGATCGACGTGGTGGTGCACCCGCAGTCGATCATCCACGGCATGGTGGAGTTTTCCGACCGTTCGGTGGTGGCGCAGCTCGGCTCGCCCGATATGCGCACCCCGATCGCGCATTGTCTCGGCTGGCCGGACCGCATCGTCGGCCGCGCCGCGCCGCTCGACCTCGCCAAAATCGGCACGTTGACCTTCGAGGCGCCGGACTACGCCCGCTTCCCCGGCCTGAAACTGGCCTATGACGCGCTGCGCGCCGGCAACGGCGCCACCACGGTGTACAACGCCGCCAACGAGATCGCGGTGGCCGCCTTCATCGCGCAGCGGATCCGGTTCGGCGCGATCGCCCGGCTGGTCGAGGAGACGATGAACTCGTGGATCCGCGCCGGCAATCTGGCGCCGTTGAGCTGCGCCGACGACGCCATCGCGGTGGACCACAACGCGCGAGATATGGCTGCCGCGCTATTGCCTCAAATTGCCGCAAAGGCATCCTAGAGCATTAAATTCAGGGCCACCGGCTCTGCTGAGAGGAATCGGATGGCTGACATATTTCTTAACAGCTTCAATGTGTTGAGCCATGGCGTGATCGGCTACGTCATTCCGTTCCTGTTTGTGCTGACGATCGTCGTGTTCTTCCATGAACTGGGGCATTTCCTGGTCGCCCGCTGGGCTGGCGTGAAGGTGCTGACGTTCTCGCTGGGCTTTGGTCCGGAATTGGTCGGCTTCAACGACAAGCATGGCACCCGCTGGAAGATCTCCGCGATCCCGCTCGGCGGTTACGTCAAATTCTTCGGCGACGAGAGCGAGGCGTCGACGCCGTCGAGCGCCGCGCTGTCGAAGATGACGCCGGCGGAACGCGAGGGCAGCTTCCACCACAAGAAGGTCGGTCCGCGCGCCGCGATCGTCGCCGCCGGGCCGATCGCCAATTTCATCCTGTCGATCGCGATTTTCGCCGCGTTGTTCACGATTTCAGGCCGCCCGATCACCAGCGCCCGGGTCGACGCCGTGCAGGCCGACAGCCCCGCCGCCGCCGCGGGCTTCCAGCCTGGCGACGTGGTGATGAAGATCGACGGCAAGACCATCGACAGTTTCACCGAAATGCAGCGCACCGTCGGCAGCGAGGCCGGCCGCGAGCTCGCCTTCACCATCAAGCGCGGCGACGCCACGCTGGAGCTGCGCGCCACCCCGGTGCAGAAGGAGATCAAGGACGGCTTCGGCAACGTGCATCGCGCCGGCATCCTCGGCATCAGCCGCTCGAGCAATCCCGGCGACGTGATGACCGAGCGGGTCAACCCGGGAACCGCGCTGGTGCTCGGCGTCAAGGAGACCTGGTTCGTCGTCGACCGCACGCTGGCCTATATCGGCGGCATCTTCACCGGCCGCGAGGCTGCCGACCAGCTCGGCGGGCCGCTGCGAATCGCCCAGATCTCCGGCCAGGTCGCGACCTTCGGGCTGACGCCGCTGCTGCATCTCGCCGCAGTGCTGTCGATATCGATCGGACTGCTTAACCTGTTTCCGGTACCGTTGCTCGATGGCGGGCACCTTTTGTTCTATGCGGTGGAAGCGGTCCGGGGCCGGCCATTGTCCGAACGCGCCCAGGAAATGGGTTTTCGCATCGGTTTGGGGCTGGTTTTGATGCTGATGGTGTTCGCCACCTACAATGATATCTTGCATCTGGCGGCGTCATGAGCCGCGATTCGGAGCCCGTGGCCGATAGGCAACGTCTTGGAATGAAATTGAAATTGCACCGCGAATGGCCGTTTGCCCAATCGACAAAATTGTCTACAAGCGGTGCAGCGAATGGGAATCTGCCGGTGCGCTGGGGTGCAATCCGGCACGGAATGACAAGGGCGCGTTGCGCATGAACGTTGGAATGCGAGTGTTGCGGGGGGGCCTGACGGCTGCTCTGGTATTTTTCGCCATGCCGGTCGCCGTTTCGGTGACCGCCGCTCTGGTGACGTCGCCCGCGGCTGCCCAAACGGCCGACTCGATCGCCGTGGAGGGAAACCGGCGCGTCGAGGTCGAGACCATCCGCTCCTATTTTAAGCCGGGCCCCGGTGGTCGACTCGACCAGGGTCGGATCGACGACGGCCTCAAGGCCTTGATTGAGACCGGCCTGTTCCAGGACGTGCGCATCAACCAGGCCGGTGGCCGGCTGGTGGTGACCGTGGTGGAAAACCCGGTGATCGGCCGCGTCGCCTTCGAAGGCAACAAGAAGGTCAAGGACGAGCAGCTCACCGCGGAAATCCAGTCGAAGCCGCGCGGCACGCTGTCGCGCCCGATGGTGCAGTCCGACGCGTTGCGGATCGCCGAAATCTATCGCCGCTCCGGCCGCTATGACGTGCGCGTCACGCCGGAAGTCATCGAGCAGCCGAACAACCGCGTCGACCTGGTGTTCACGGTCGAGGAGGGCGCCAAGACCGGCGTCCGCTCGATCGAATTCATCGGCAACAACGCGTTCTCGTCCTATCGCCTGAAGGACGTCATCAAGACCCACGAATCCAATTTCCTGAGCTTCCTCGCGTCCGGCGATCTGTACGATCCGGATCGCGTCGAGGCCGATCGCGACCTGATCCGCCGCTACTATCTCAAGCACGGCTACGCCGACGTGCAGGTGGTTGCCGCGCTGACCGAATACGATCCGGAGAAGAAGGGCTTCCTGGTCACCTTCAAGATCGAGGAAGGCCAGCAGTATCGCGTCGGTTCGGTCGAATTCCAGTCGACCATCCCGAACCTCGACCCCAACTCGTTCCGCAGCTATTCGCGGGTGTCGGTCGGTTCGCTGTACAACGCCGAAGCGCTGGAAAAGTCGGTCGAGGAGATGTCGATCGAGGCCTCCCGCCGCGGCTATTCCTTCGCCACCGTGCGTCCGCGCGGCGACCGCAACTTCGACAATCACACCGTGTCGATCGTGTTCGCGATCGATGAAGGTCCACGCACCTACATCGAGCGCATCGACGTGCGCGGCAACACCCGCACCCGGGATTACGTGATCCGCCGCGAGTTCGATCTGTCCGAAGGCGACGCCTACAACCGCGCCTTGGTCGATCGTGCCGAGCGCCGGCTGAAGAACCTCGACTTCTTCAAGAGCGTGAAGGTCGTTACCGAGCCCGGCTCGTCCAGCGACCGCATCATCCTGGTGGTCGACCTCGAAGAGAAATCCACCGGCGACTTCTCGGTGTCGGGCGGCTATTCCACCAGCGACGGCGCGTTGGCCGAAGTCTCGGTGTCGGAACGCAACTTCCTCGGCCGCGGCCTGTTCGCCAAGGCCTCGGTCAGCTACGGCCAGTATTCCCGCGGCTATTCGCTGTCGCTAGTCGAGCCCTATCTGCTCGACTACCGGGTGGCGCTCGGCCTCGACCTCTATCAGCGCCAGCAGCTCGCCAACAGCTATGTCTCCTACACCACCAAGACGCTCGGCTTCAGCCCGCGGCTCGGCTTCGGTCTGCGTGAGGATCTGTCGCTGCAGGTGCGCTATTCGATCTATCAGCAAGAAATCTCGCTGCCGGACGCGCTGAACAATTGTAACAATAACTTTGGCACGTCGGCCTATTTCCCGACGCCGGGCTACATCAACGCCGGAAACTTCAACAACACCGGCTATGGTAACTATGGCTGTCTCGGCGATGGCGAAGCCGCGCTTCCGGTCCGCATCGAGCTGCAGGACGGCAAGGCGCTGACCTCGGCGATCGGCTACACGCTGACCTACAACACCCTGGACAACAACAAGAACCCGACAGACGGCCTGCTGATCGATTTCCGGCAGGATTACGCCGGCGTCGGCGGCGACGTCAGCTATCTGAAGTCGGCGTTCGATGCGAAGTACTACACCCCGCTGGTCGCCGATATCGTCGGATTGATCCACGTGCAGGGCGGTATCCTGAACGAAGCCGGCGGCAAGGACATCCGCATGCTGGATCACTTCCAGATGGGTCCGAACCTGGTGCGCGGCTTCGCGCCGAACGGCATCGGTCCGCGCGACATCTCGAACTACGGTCTGACCGGCTACGGCGATGCGCTGGGCGGCACCAAATATTGGGGCGCGTCGGCAGAATTGCAGATGCCGTTCTGGTTCCTGCCGAAGGAAGTCGGCGTGAAGGGCGCGATCTATGCCGACGCCGGTTCGCTGTGGGACTACAAGGGGCCGACCTCGTGGTCGCTGACCAACCAGGTCAACACCGCGACCTGCGTCCCCGCCACCAAGAACGATGTCGGTACCTGTGCTGGCATGACCTACGACGACAGCAATCTGGTCCGCACCTCGGTCGGTGTCGGCTTGATCTGGGCCTCGCCGTTCGGCCCGCTGCGCTTCGACTACGCGATCCCGCTCACCAAGGGTCAGTTCGACCGGGTGCAGCAGTTCAAGTTCGGTGGCGGTACCTCGTTCTGAGCCCCTGCGGGGCCAGACTGCGACGGGCGTAATGGCGCAACCATCGTTCTTTGAGAAAAGCCCTTCGTCGACGCTGGCTGAAATCGCCGCGTTGACGAAGGCGGATCTGGTCGACGCCTCGCGCGCCGACCTGCGCATCACCGGCGTGGCCTCGCTCGACGAAGCCGGGCCGATGCACCTCAGCTTCTTCGAAAACGTCAAATACGCCGGACAGCTGGCGCAGACCCGCGCCGGCGCGGTTCTGGTCAGCGAGCGGTTCGAGGCCAGCGTGCCGCCGCACGTCGCGGTGCTGCGCGCCAAACGCCCGTTCCGCGCCTTCGTGGCTTATGCCCGGATCATCCACGGCGACGCGATGCGGCCGCAGTCCGGGTTCGACCTCACCGGGATCGCGGCGTCTGCGGTGATCCATCCGACCGCGCGGCTGGAGGACGGCGTCACCGTCGATCCGTTGGCGGTGATCGGGCCACATGTGGAGATCGGTGCCGGTTCGGTGATCGGCTCCGGCGCGGTGCTGTCGCCGGGCGTCCGCATCGGCCGCGACTGCAACGTCGGCGCCGGCACCGTGATTCAGTTCGCGCTGATCGGCAACAACGTGCTGATCCATCCCGGCTGCCAGATCGGCCAGGACGGCTACGGCTTCATCTTCGCCGAGACCCACCAGAAGGTGCCGCAGACCGGCCGCGTCATCATCCAGAATGACGTCGAGATCGGCGCCGGCACCACCATCGACCGCGGCAGCCTGCGCGACACCGTGATCGGCGAGGGCAGCAAAATCGACAATCAGGTGCAGATCGGCCACAATGTAACAATTGGTCGACATTGCCTGATTGCCGCGCAATGCGGGCTTGCCGGAAGCCTGACGCTCGGCGACAACGTCGCCCTGGGCGCCAAGGTCGGGATCAACAATCACCTCCACATCGGCGACGGCGCCCAGGTGACCGCGATGAGCGCGGTCAAGGACGACGTGCCGGCCAATGGCCGCTGGGGCGGCTACTTCGCAAAGCCGACCAAGCAATGGTTCCGCGAGATCCTCGCGGTGGAGCGCCTGCCGAAGAGCGGTGCGCCGGGCGCTGATTCGAAGGATGCGAAGGGCGAGAGGCAAGGTTGATGGAGTCACCGATCAGAATCGAGACCGTGGACATCAACACGATTCTCAAAACCCTGCCGCATCGCTATCCGTTTCTGCTGATCGACCGCGTCGTCAACATCCGCCAGGATTACAGCGGCATCGGCATCAAGAACGTCAGTTTCAACGAGCCGGCGTTTCTCGGGCATTTTCCGGAGCGGCCGGTGTTTCCCGGCGTGCTGATGATCGAGGGCATGGCGCAGACCGCCGGCGTGATCGGCATCATGTCGGTCGAGGGCACCGAGAAGCCGCGCGCGGTGTATTTCCTCACCATCGACAAGTGCAAGTTTCGCAAGCCGGTGCTGCCGGGCGACACCATCGAATATCACATGAAGAGCATCGGCCGGCGCAAGGCGATGTGGTGGTTTCACGGCGACGCCAAGGTCAACGGTGTGGTGGTCGCGGAAGCCGATGTCGGGGCGATGCTGACCGACTGAGCCGCCGCGCGCTGACGAGAGGCGCGGGACGCGCCGACGCTGAGCCCGCTGCGAGCGGGCGTCGCGATGTGATCTTGCGACATTCAACGTCAGTGGACAGCCGTGGCCGCGCGGGCTAACCACACGAAATCAAAGCTTCGAGCGGATCCCAACCAGCCTCCCGGTTCTCGGACCAGCTCGGGCGCCATCAAGACTCCGGGCGGCGAGCGTTCGCATTGAAGACGCGTCGTCCGGCTCGAGAGTGACTGAGACTGGAGCTCCATGAGCAATATCGATCCCTCCGCGCGGGTTGAAGACGGCGCCGTGATCGGCGACGGCACCTCGATCGGTCCGTTTTGCATTGTCGGCCGCGACGCCGTGATCGGCGCCAATTGCCGGCTGATCTCCCACGTCAATATCGACGGCCACACCACGATCGGCGACGGCACCACGATCTCACCGTTCGCTTCGCTCGGCACGCCGCCGCAATCCACCGGCTACAAGGGCGAGCCGACCCGGCTCGAAGTCGGCAGCGGTTGCACGATTCGCGAGTCGGTGACGATGAATCGCGGCACCGTCTCCGGCGGCGGCGTCACCCGGGTCGGCGACCGCGGCTTCTTCATGACCGGCAGCCATATCGGCCACGATTGCCACGTCGGCAACGACGTGATCTTCGCCAACACGGCGACGCTCGGTGGACATTGCGAGATCGGCGATTTCACCTTCATCGGCGGCATGACGGTGTTTCAGCAGTTTACCCGGGTCGGCGCCCAGGTGATGATCGGCGGCGCCAGCGGGGTGCGCGACGACGTCATTCCCTACGGGCTGGCCAACGGCATCTACGCGCATCTGTCGGGTCTCAACATCGTCGGCATGCGGCGGCGGAAATTCACCAAGCAGCGTCTTGTCGTGGTGCGGTCGTTCTTCGATGAGCTATTCCATAGCGAAGGCCTGTTCGCCGATCGGCTCGAGCGGGTGCGGCCGCGCGTCGGCGAGGACCCGGCGATCGCCGAGATCATCGCCTTCATCGACGAGGGCAAAGCCCGCGGCGGCCGGCATCGCTCGCTGTGCATGCCGGCCGATGGCGGCAGCGTCGTCGATTAGCGGACGGGTTCGGGGGCCATGGCCGAGGTCGCGCAAATCTCCTCACCGATCGGCCTGGTCGCGGGCGGCGGCGTGTTGCCGTTCGCGGTCGCCGACTCGTTGCTTGCTCGCGGCATAACCCCGATCATCTTTGCGCTGAACGGCTTTTGCGATGCCGCCGCGCTGCACCGTTATCGTCACCACTGGATTTCGATCGGCCGGTTCGGCCGGCTGCAGAAGCTGCTGCGCGCCGAGCATTGCCGCGAGCTGGTGTTCATCGGCGCGGTGGTGCGGCCGTCATTGTCCGAGGTCCGGCTGGACTGGGGCGCGATCAAGGTGATCCGCGCGGTGATGGCGGCGTATCGCGGCGGCGACGATCATCTCTTATCCGGCATCGGCCAGATCTTCGAGCAGGACGGCTTTCGGCTGCTCGGCATCCGCGACGTCGCGCCGGACCTGTTGATGCCGGCGGGCTGCCTGACCCGCGCCACCCCCGACGGCAGCACGGTGGCGGATATCGCCAAGGGCCGCGCGGTGCTGGCGGCGCTGAGCCCGTTCGACATCGGGCAGGGCTGCGTGGTGATCGACGGCCACGTCGTGGCGGTCGAGAATATCGGCGGCACCGACGCCTTGCTGGCGAGCGTGGCGCGGCTGCGCGCGCAGCGGCTGATCCGCGCCAAGCCGCGGCGCGGCGTGCTGGTGAAGGCGCCGAAGATCGGCCAGAACCTGCGGTTCGATCTGCCGGCGCTGGGGCCGCGCACCATCGCCGGTGCCGTTGCGGCTGAACTCGCCGGCGTCGCCGTGGTCGCCGGCCACACCGTGGTCGCCGAACCGCAGCCGATGATCGAGGCCGCCGACCGCGCCGGCTTGTTCATCACCGGAATGCCAACGTGATCGCCGCCGACACCAAGACGGTGCGAAAAATCTTCCTGATCGCCACCGAGGAATCCGGCGACCGGCTCGGCGCCAGCCTGACCCGCGAGCTGCGCGAGCGGCTCGGCGAGGCCGTGCGCTTCGAAGGCGTCGGCGGCCGGGCGATGCAGGCCGAGGGCCTGGCGTCGCTGTTTCCGATCGAGGAATTGTCGATCATGGGGCTGTCGGCGGTGGCGCGGCGGTTGCCGACCATCCTGCGCCACATCCGCACCGCCGCACACGCCGCGTTGCAGGCCGCGCCCGACGTGCTGGTGATCATCGACAGCCCGGATTTCACCCACCGCGTGGCGCGCCGGGTGCGGGCGCGCGACCCGTCGATTCCGATCGTCAACTACGTCTCGCCGACGGTGTGGGCGTGGCGGCCGGGGCGGGCGAAGGTGATGCGCAAATACGTCGACCACGTGCTGGCGCTGCTGCCGTTCGAGCCGGACGAATATCGCCGGCTGCAGGGGCCGCCCTGCAGCTATGTCGGCCATCCGCTGACCGAGCAGATCGCCACGCTGCGGCCAAGCCCCGAGGAGCAGCTGCGCCGCGACGCCGCGCCGCCGGTGCTGCTGGTGCTGCCGGGCAGCCGGCGCAGCGAGATCCGCCACCATATGGCGGTGTTCGGCGAGGCGCTCGGGCTGTTACAGGCGCAAGGCGTGGCGTTCGAACTGATCCTGCCGACCATGCCGCATCTGGAGGCCTTGATCGCCGAGGCGGTGAAGCATTGGCCGCTGCAGCCGCGCATCGTGGTCGGCGAACAGGACAAGCGCGCGGCGTTCCGGATCGCCCGCGCCGCACTCGCCAAATCCGGCACGGTGACGCTGGAGCTCGCGGTCGCCGGCGTGCCGATGGTCACCGCCTATCGCGCCGGCCAGCTCGAAGCCTGGATCGTGCGCCGCAGGATCACCTCCGCCTCGGTGATCCTGGCCAATCTGGTGGTCGGCGAAAACGTCGCGCCGGAATATCTGCAGGAAGAATGCACGGCGCCGACGCTGGCCGCGGCGCTCCGCGACGTGCTTGTGGATTCGCCGCTGCGGCAGCGCCAGCTCGCGGCGTTCGCCCGGATCGACGACATCATGTCGACCGGCGCGCAGTCGCCGAGCGCCTGCGCCGCCGACATCGTGCTGGCGGTGGCGCGCGACGCCGCGCCGGTGCCGCGCTGAATCACACCGCTCGATCAACACCGCCCGCTTGAATCAAAACGGCCCGCGCGAGGCGGGCCGTTTCGTAGCATTGGTTCGGCTTACGAGCGCTGCGCGATGTCGACGTAGTCGCGGTGGGTGGCGCCGGTGTAGAGCTGCCGCGGACGGCCGATCTTCTGCTGCGGATCCTCGATCATCTCGCTCCACTGGCTGATCCAGCCGACGGTGCGGGCCACCGCGAACAGCACGGTGAACATGTCGGTCGGGAAGCCCATCGCCTTCAGCGTGATGCCGGAATAGAAGTCGACGTTCGGGTACAGCTTGCGCTCGATGAAGTACTCGTCGCTGAGCGCGATCTTCTCCAGCTCCATCGCCACCCTGAGCAGCGGATCGCCGCCATGGCCGGTTTCCGCCAGCACTTCGTGGCAGGTCTGCTGCATGATCTTGGCGCGCGGATCGTAGTTCTTGTAGACGCGGTGGCCGAAGCCCATCAGCCGCACCGAGGAGTTCTTGTCCTTCACCTGCTTGATGAAGTTGGGGATGTTCTCGACCGTCCCGATCTCCTTCAGCATGTTCAGCGCGGCTTCGTTGGCGCCGCCATGCGCCGGTCCCCACAGGCAGGCGATGCCGGCGGCGATGCAGGCGAACGGGTTGGCGCCCGACGAGCCTGCGATGCGCACCGTCGAGGTGGAAGCGTTCTGCTCGTGGTCGGCGTGCAGCGTGAAGATCTTGTCGAGCGCGCGCGCCAGCACCGGATTGACGACGTATTCCTCGCACGGCGTGGCGAAGCACATCCGCAGGAAGTTCGCCGCGTAGCTCAGCGAGTTGCGCGGATACACGAACGGCTGACCGACCGAGTATTTATAGGCCATCGCGGCCAGCGTCGGGATCTTGGCGATCATCCGGATCGAGGCGATCATGCGCTGGGTCGGATCGTTGATGTCGGTGGAGTCGTGATAGAACGCCGCCATCGCGCCGACCGAGGCCACCATCACCGCCATCGGATGGGCGTCGCGGCGGAAGCCCTGGAAGAACCGCGCCATCTGCTCGTGCACCATGTTGTGGTGCGTGACGCGGGTGTCGAAATCTTCCTTCGCGGCCTTGTTCGGCAACTCGCCGTACAGCAGCAGATAGCAGGTTTCGAGGAAGTCGCCCTTTTCGGCGAGCTGTTCGATCGGATAACCGCGATATTGCAGAATGCCGGCGTCGCCGTCGATATAGGTGATCTTGGATTGGCAGCTGCCGGTCGAGGTGAAGCCGGGATCGTAGGTGAACATTCCGGCCTGGGCGTACAGCTTGCTGATGTCGACGACATCAGGCCCGACAGTCCCGCTGAGAATCGGGAAATCATAGGTCTTGTTGCCGACCGTGAGCGTGGCGTTCTTGGTATTTGTTGTTGCGTCCATCGTGTGGTCCCCGATGAGATCGTTGCCGAGCGGCCAACTTCCGCCACCCTCTGAACCCCAGACGGCGCCGGAAACCGGACGTTCTATTTGTGCAGGTTGAATGCGTAGCTTATTGCTGTGTGCACTGCAAGACGCACCGACCTGTGCCAGGCGGACGCCAAACCTGGGTCTATTCCGAGGCTTGATCGGCCAGCCGCGACAGGCATTCCTGCCGTCCCAGCACCGCCAGCACGTCGAAAATCCCCGGCGAGGTGGTGCGCCCGGTCAGCGCCACGCGCAGCGGCTGCGCCACCGCGCCGAGCTTGAGCCCGTGCTGTTCGGCAAAGGCCCGCATCGCTGCCTCGGTGGTGGCGGCGGACCACGACGTCACCGTTTCCAGCGCGGCGCGAAGCTGAGCTATCAATTTTCGGGTGTCAGCCGTCAGCACCGCCTGAGCCTTCGGCTCGATCGGCAGCGGGCGGTCGGCCAGGATGAAGCCGGCGCTGTCGATCAATTCGAGCAGCGTCTTGGCGCGCTCCTTCAGTCCCGGCATCGCCTGCAGCAATTGCGCGCGGGTGGTGTCGTTGATCTTCGCGGCGACGTCGGCGCCATGCGGAATGTACCGCAAGACGTCTTCCAGCATGGTCACGAGCGATTGATCGTCGGCGTGGCGAATGTAGTGGCCGTTGAGGTTTTCGAGCTTGGCGAAATCGAACCGCGCCGCCGAACGGCCGATCGCCGGCAGGTCGAACGCCTCGATCATTTCCTCGGTGGAGAAGATCTCCTGGTCGCCGTGGCCCCAGCCCAGCCGCACCAAATAGTTGCGCAGCGCCGCCGGCAAATAGCCCATCGCCCGATAGGCGTCGACGCCGAGCGCGCCGTGGCGCTTCGACAGTTTCGAACCGTCCGGGCCGTGGATCAGCGGGATGTGCGACATGCTGGGAAGCTCCCAGCCGAGCGCGTCATAGATCTGCTTCTGCCGCGCGGCGTTGATCAGATGGTCGTCGCCGCGGATGACGTGGGTGACGCCCATGTCGTGGTCGTCGACCACCACCGCCAGCATATAGGTCGGGCTGCCGTCGCCGCGCAGCAGCACCAGGTCGTCGAGATTGTCGTTCTGCCACACCACACGGCCCTGGACCTGATCCTCGATCACGGTCTCGCCGGTGAGCGGCGCCTTCAGCCGCACCGTCGGCTTGACGCCGGCGGGGGCGTCGGACGGATCGCGGTCCCGCCACAGCCCGTTATAGAACCGGGTGCGGCCCTCGGCCTTGGCGGTCTCCCGCATCTGCGCCAATTCCTCGGCGCTGGCATAGCAGCGATAGGCGGTGCCGGCGGCCAGCATCTCGTCCACCACCTCGCGATGCCGCGCGGCGTTGGCGTATTGGTAGACCACGTCGCCGTCCCAACCCAGTTCCAGCCATTTCAGGCCGTCGAGGATGGCGTCGATCGCCGCCTGGGTGGAACGTTCGCGGTCGGTGTCCTCGATCCGCAGCAGCATCTTGCCGCCGCGTTTCTTGGCGTACAGCCAGTTGAACAGCGCGGTGCGGGCGCCGCCGATGTGGAGGAAGCCGGTGGGCGAGGGGGCGAAGCGGGTGACGACGGGAAGGGTCATTCAGAACTGCGATGATTGGCACGCCGGAGCGGCGCGCAGGGTGTATAGCAGGAACGATGCATAAACAAAGCTCTCGATCGGACAACCGGGGTTGGCGGGGCGCTCCGGATTTGGCACATACGCCTCAAGGTCCCGACACGCAGGAATTCACAGCAATGACGGCAGAGGCAGCGACGGCTGAGGCAGGGCGCGATTTCATTCGCGATATCGTTCAGGCCGATCTCGACTCCAAGAAACACGCGCAGATCGTGACGCGCTTCCCACCGGAGCCGAACGGCTATCTGCACATCGGCCACGCCAAATCGATCGCTCTGAATTTCGGCATTGCGCAGGAGTTCGGCGGCCGCTGCCACCTGCGGTTCGACGATACCAACCCGACCAAGGAAGAGCAAGAATACATCGATTCGATTCAGGCCGACGTGCACTGGCTCGGCTACGACTGGGGAACCAATCTCTATTACGCCTCGGATTATTTCGAGCGGCTGTACGGCTGGGCGGAAACCTTGATCGAGGCCGGTCACGCCTATGTCGACGACCAGTCGCAGGAGGAGATTCGCGTCAGCCGCGGCACGCTGACCGAGCCCGGCAAGAACTCGCCGTTTCGCGAGCGCTCGGTCGCAGAAAATCTCGAGCTGTTTCGCCGCATGAAGGTCGGCGAATTTCCCAACGGCGCAAGGGTGCTGCGCGCCAAGATCGACATGGCGGCGGGCAACATCAATTTGCGCGACCCGGTGCTGTATCGCATCCTGCACGCCACCCATCCGCGCACCGGCGACGCCTGGTCGATCTATCCGAGTTACGATTACGCCCACGGCCAGTCCGACGCGATCGAAGGCATCACCCATTCGATCTGCACGCTGGAATTCGAGGACCATCGGCCGCTGTACGAGTGGCTGTTGGACAAGCTGCCGGTGCCGTCGAAGCCGCATCAATACGAGTTCGCCAGGCTCAATTTGACCTACACGCTGTTGTCGAAGCGGGTGCTGACCGAGCTGGTGCGCCAGGGCCACGTCAACGGCTGGGACGATCCGCGGATGCCGACCATCGCCGGCTTGAAGCGGCGCGGCGTGCCGCCGGCGGCGATCCGCGAATTCGTGAAAAGGATCGGCGTCGCCAAGGCCAACAGCGTGGTCGACGTCGGCATGCTGGAGTTCTGCATTCGCGAGGAGCTCAACAAGACCTCGCTGCGGCGGATGGCGGTGCTGCGGCCGCTCAAGGTGGTGATCGAGAATTATCCCGAAGGCGAGAGCGAACAGCTCGACGCCATCAACCATCCCGACGATCCGTCGGCGGGCAGCCGCAAAATCACATTCGGTCGCGAATTGTGGATCGAGCAGGACGACTTCATGGAGACCCCGGCGAAGAAGTTCTTCCGGCTGTCGCCCGGCAAAGAGGTGCGGCTGCGCTACGCCTACTTCATCAAGTGCACCGAGGTAGTGAAGAACGACGCCGGCGAAATCGTCGAGCTGCGCTGCAGCTATGATCCGGCGACCCGCGGCGGCAATGCGCCGGACGGCCGCAAGGTGAAAGCCACGATGCATTGGCTGTCGGCGGCGGACGCGGTGCCGGCGGAAGTCCGGGTCTACAACCCGCTGTTCGTCAACCCGTCGCCGGATGCGGCCAGCTTCGCCGCGGATCTCAATCCGCAGTCGCTGGAAGTTCTCGCCGACGCCCGCGTCGAGCCGGCGGTTCTGCGCGCCGGGCCGGGCGAGGTGATGCAGTTCGAGCGGCAGGGCTATTTCGTGCCCGATCCGGAGACCACGCCGGACAAGCCGGTGTTCAACCGCACCATCGGGCTGCGCGACAGCTTCGCCAAAGAGGTCGCCAAGGGCTGACGACCTCAAGCTGAAGCTCGGCAGTCCGCGGTTGCGGCCTGCAACCTTTTGTTTCATTTTCACCGCACGGCTCGTCAGGGGCGTGCGGGGTGGACGAAGCAGGTAACAACCGGCCCAAGGCGGCAACAAGGGCGCGATCGCGGGCGCGGACCTGGCCGTTGGGCGAAGCCGCGCGGGCCACTGGCCTGGCGCCATTCGGTCTCGGCGTGTGGCAGAGCGTCGTCGAACGACTGCGCGCCTGGGCTCACGCCGAAGCCGGCGCCGGCCGGCTGCTGCCTTGGGTGCCGGTTGCGTTCGGCGCCGGCATCGCGCTGTATTTCTCAGCCGAGCATGAGCCGATCGCCTGGGTGGCGGCGCTCGCCGCTTGCGGTTTCAGCGTAGCCGCGATCGCGCTGCGCCGGCAGCGGGTGTTCGCGCTGGCGGTGCTGATCGCGGCGCTCATCGCGGGCTTTGCCACCGCGGCGCTGAAAGCCTCGCGGGTCGCTCACACCGTGCTGACGCGGCCGATGCATTCCATCGGCCTGCAGGGCTTCGTCGAGACCCACGAGGAACGCGACAAGACCGACCGCTTCGTGCTGCGCGTCACGCAGATCGATGTTTCGCGCGATCCGATCAAGTTGGAACGGGTGCGGCTGTCTGTAAAGAAGGGCACCGCGCCGCAAGTCGGCAGCTTCGTCGAATTGAAGGCGCGGCTGACGCCGCCGCTCTCGCCATTGCGGCCCGGCGCTTACGATTTCGGCCGCGACCTGTATTTCCAGGGCATCGCCGCCACCGGCTTCGTCATGGGCGCGATCAAACCGCGGCCGCCGCCCGGCGAGCCGGGGTTCGCACTGCGCTACGCCGCGACCATGCAGGGACTACGCGACGCCATCGACGCGCGGATCAGGCTGACCTTGAGCGGCGATGACCGCGCCATCGCCACCGCGCTGTTGACCGGGCGGCGCGACGCCATCACCCCGCCGGTCAACGACGCGATGTTCGTCTCCGGCCTCGGCCATGTGCTGTCGATTTCCGGCTATCACATGGCGGTGGTCGCGGGCGTGGTGTTCTTCACGGTGCGCGCGCTGCTGGCGCTGATCCCGGCGCTGACCGTGACATTCCCGATCAAGAAATGCGCCGCGGCGGCGGCACTCGCCGCGGCGCTGTTCTATCTCGTGCTGTCCGGGGCTGAAGTCGCGACGCAGCGTTCGTTCCTGATGACCGCGGTGGTGCTGATCGCGGTGATGGTCGACCGTCAGGCGATCACCTTTCGCACGCTCGCGGTGGCGGCGATGATCGTGTTGACGCTGGCGCCGGAAGCCTTGGTGCATCCGAGCTTCCAGATGTCGTTTGCCGCGACGTTGGGATTAGTTGCGCTGGTGCAGATCGGCATGCCGAAACTGTTTGCGTCGCCGGACAATTCCGCGACCGCACGCGCCGCGCTGTGGGGTGCGCGTGAAATCATGGTGCTGGGCTTGGCCTCGCTGGTCGCAGGCCTCGCCACCACGCCCTATGCGGCGTTTCATTTTCATCGGGTGACGCCGTATGGCGTGCTGGCGAATCTGTTGGCGATGCCGGTCGTCTCAGTTCTGGTGATGCCTGCGGGCTTGTTGGGATTGGCCGCGATGCCGTTCGGCTTCGACGGCGTGTTCTGGCGGCTGATGGAGCTCGGCATTGAGTGGATGATCGTGGTGGCGCAAGGCGTCGCGGCGCTGCCCGGCGCAGTCGGCCGGGTCGCGGCGTTCGGCACCGGACCGCTGTTAGCATCGACGCTCGGCATCATCCTGCTCGGGCTGTTGCGCACGCCGCTGCGCTTCGGCGGCGCGGCCGTGCTCGGGTTAGCTATCAGTTGGGCGTTGCTCACTCCGCAGCCGGATATTCTGGTGTCGGGCGACGGCCGCCACGTCGCGGTGCGCGGCGCCGACGGCCGGTTGCGCGTGATGCAGGACGGCAAGGACGCGTTTCTGCTGAAGGAGTGGCTCGCCGCCGATGCCGACGGCCGCGCGGTGAGCGATGCCTCGCTGGCCGAGGGCGTGTCGTGCGATGCGGCGGGTTGCGTCGTGCCGCTGGGCGATGGCGGCTTGGTCGCGCTGGCGCGGCGGCCGGAGGCGGTGGCGGAGGATTGCGGGCGGGTGCGGCTGATCGTGACCTTGCGGCAGAAGCCTGCGGACTGCGCGGCGCTGGTGATCGACCAGGACAGCCTGCGCCGGCAGGGCGCGCAAATCTTGCGGCAAACTGATGGCAGCGTCGTCACCCAGGCGATCCGGCCGCGCGGTGTCGACCGGCCGTGGTCGCCGGCGGTTCCGGAGGATCGAAATACCGTCGAAGGATCGGGAGGCGTCGCCTCGGGAGCGGCGGCAGGCCGTGCCAATGGGCAGGCGGCGGCGCCACTCGACGCCACGCCGCCGGAGTCGGAGCGGAGCGACGAGGACTGAAGCTCGACCCACCGGATCGGTGCGAGCCAAGCCAAATCATCCAACCAAAATGTCGTCGTCATTCCGGATTGCGAGTTCGTCAGAACGAGCAAGTCCGGAATCCATAATCCCTGCGGTGGTTATGGATTCCGGGCTCACTCGCAGCGAAGCTGCTCGTGCCCCGGAATGACGGCCCGGGACTCTTGAACCGCATCAATCCTAACCGAAAATGCTCTAGTTCAGTCGACCTCCTCAGGCGGTCGCGAACACCGCGGCTTCGTCGCTCAGTACTTCCGATACAGCCCGATCAGCTTGCCCTGGATACGGACCCGGTTCGGCGGCAGGATGCGGACCTCGTAGGCGGCGTTGGCGGGCTCGAGCGCGATCGAGGCGCCGCGGCGGCGGAAGCGCTTCAAGGTGGCTTCCTCCTCGTCGATCAGTGCCACCACGATGTCGCCGGTGTCGGCGCTGTCGTTCTTTTGGATCAGCGCCATGTCGCCGTCGAGAATGCCGGCGTCGACCATCGAATCGCCGCGCACTTCCAGCGCGTAGTGCTCGCCGGAGCCGAGCATGTCGGCCGGCATGCTGATGGTGTGGCTGCGGGTCTGCAGCGCTTCGATCGGGGTGCCGGCGGCGATCCGGCCCATCACCGGCACCGCGACGGTGCGGCCGTTGTCGTCGTCGGCGCCGAGCGAGGCGGCGGGGCGCACCTTGCCGAGATTGCCTTCGATCACGGATGGGGTAAAGCCGCGGCGGCCGTTGCCGCCGCCGGGATTGACGCCGAGTTCGGGCAGCTTGATGACCTCGATGGCGCGGGCCCGATTCGGCAGCCGGCGGATGAAGCCGCGCTCTTCCAAAGCGGTGATCAGCCGGTGGATGCCGCTCTTGGAGCGCAGGTCGAGCGCGTCCTTCATCTCGTCGAAGGAGGGCGGCACGCCGGCTTCCTTCAGCCGTTCATTGATGAAGCGCAAGAGTTCGTATTGTTTGCGGGTGAGCATTTCACCGGTCCTCAAAGCTTGGCGTTGCGGCCTGCGAGGTGGCCCGCCGCGTTTTCAGGACGTCACGAAACGGCGAAATCCCGAAAACAAATCATGAACGAACACTATCTGTTCCATATGTGTTCCGCAACCGGTTAATTTGCGGTCAAGACATTCGCTGATCGCTACAACGGGAGCTTAAGAATGCTGCACGGGGAGCCGGCTTTCGCGGCCGGCGCCAGGGCCGGCCGAATCAGCAGCGCCTGCGCCTTCGACAGATAGCCGAGCAGCGAGGAATCCTGCCGCTGCACCGGCGTCGCCACCAGCCGGCCGCTGTCGTCGAACGACAACGCGGCGCGCAGATAGTCCTCGCGGCTGTCATTGGCCGGCAGGTCCTGGCCGAGCACGGCGAGTTCGCGGCAATGCGCGACATCGCTGCGGCCGCTGAGCGCGCGGATCAGCGGCACCATGAACAGGTAGGCGCAGACATAGGACGACACCGGATTGCCGGGCAGGCCGATCACCCGCATGGCGCCGAGCCGGCCGTGCATCATCGGCTTGCCGGGGCGCATCGCGATCTTCCAGAACGCCATCTCGACGCCCTCGGCCTGAAGCGAACGCATCACCATGTCGTGGTCGCCGGCGGAAGCCCCGCCGGTGGTGACCAGGATGTCGGCCTGCTCGGCGCGGGCGCGGCGGATCGCGGCGGTGGTGGCGTCGAGCGTATCGGCGGCGATGCCGAGGTCGAAGGTCTCGGCGCCTTCGTCGCGGGCCAGCGCGTGCAGCGCGTAGCCATTGGAGTACAGGATCTGGCCGGGGCCGGGGGTGGCGCCCGGCATCAACAGTTCGTCGCCGGTGGCGAGCAGCGCCACGCGCGGCCGCCGCCGCAACGGCAGCAGCGGATGATTCATCGACGCCGCCAGCGCCAGATCGCGGTCGCTTAGCCGCGCGCCCTGGCGCAGCAGCACGTCGCCTTCGTTGAAATCGATTCCGGCGGGCCGGATGTGGCGGCCGAACTTCGCGGGCTCGTTGAGAATCACCACGTCGCCGTCGCGCGAGCAATCCTCCTGGATCACCACGGTGTCGGCGCCCGCGGGCACCACGCCGCCGGTGAAGATCCGGATCGCTTCGCCTTCACTGAGCGCGCGGTCGATCGGCCGGCCGGCGGCGACCTCGCCGATCACCCGCAGCCGGGTGCCGGGGGCGGTGGCATCGCCGCCGCGGATCGCGTAGCCGTCCATCGCCGACATCGCCTGCGGCGGCTGGGTGCGCCGCGCCGCGAGGTCGCGCGCCAAGACGCGGTGATGCGCTTCGTCGAGCGCGATCAGCTCTTCGGGAAGCGGTTCGGCGCCGGCGAGAATCGCCGCCAATGCATCGGCAACCGGCATCAGGGCCATTGCGGGAATCTCCGGGGGGCGGGGTGGCGCGAAACGCGCGGGGGAGTGAGGCGTCGCGCCGAACTGTACACCGATCCGGCCGGCGATGTCAGGCACCGCCGCGGGCAATCCGGCCCGCGCTCGCGCGCGCGAAGGCCCGCGTCGTCGCGCGGCGTTAGGGCGCCGGCAGCCGCCGGCAGTCCATCGAATAGACCAGCTCGCCCTTTTCGGTGCGGCCGATCGGCTGGCACTGCGGGAAGGCGGGCGTCGCTGCGGCGGCCGGCTGCGGCGCCTTGGCGGCGGGCGCGGGGGCCGGCGCAGTGGGCGGCGCTGCGGTCGCGACAGGCGCCGGCGCGCTCGGCTCGGCGGGAGCCGCCGTGGGGCTATCGCTTACCGCGGGCGCTCTGCCGTCCCACACCATCGGCATCTGGGCGATGGTCCAGCCGTTGCGGCTGACATAGACGTAGAGAAACCCGGCGCCGAACACCACGATCACGCCGCGCAAAATCCACTTCGCCATATCCCGCATCGGCTACTCCTGCTGTCGCCGGGCCGTGTTCCGCGATCGCGCGGCTGCGGCTCTCTTAGCGCCGGCGCAGGGCGTTCGACAAGGTGGAAGCGGCAGGCTGAGCGAGTGCGGATTGAGCGTGTCCCGGACGCGGAGCCGCGCATGCGCGGCGACGTGAGCCGGGACCGTTGCAGAGGCTGCCGTCGTAACCGCCCCGGATCTGCAGCGCACCACGCCGCAAGGGCGGCGCGTTGCACTGCGTACGGGGGCACTCTTCTATTCACAGCTCAGCGAGCGGATCGAGCGAGCCGACGATGTGTCAGTCGCTCACGCCGCTCGCACCGAGCCCAAAAATTTGCCGACCTCGGCCTTCAATCGCGCGCTCTCGCTCGACAGCGAGCGCGCCTCGGAGAACACCTGCGACGACGCAGCCCCGGTCGCGGTGGCGCCGCGCTGCACGTCGGCGACGCTGGCGCCGACCTGCCTGGTATCTTGCGCGGCCTGCTGCACGTTTTGGGTGATCGCGCCGGTGGCGCTGCCCTGCGCCTCGACCGCCAGCGCGATCGCCGCGGAGATTGCCGACATCTGCCCGATGGTGTCGCTGATCTCCTTGATCGACGCCGAGGACTGCGCGGTCGCGGCCTGGATGCCGCCGACGTGCTCGTTGATCTCCTGCGTCGCCTGCGCGGTCTGCGCCGCCAGCGCCTTGACCTCGGAGGCCACCACCGAGAAGCCGCGGCCGGCCTCGCCGGCGCGCGCTGCTTCGATCGTGGCGTTCAACGCCAGCAGGTTGGTCTGCTTGGCGATGCCGGTGATCAGCTCGACGATGTGGCCGATCCGGCTGTTCGCGGCGGCGAGTTCGCCGACCTGCGCGTTGGTGCGCCGCGTCTGGTCGGCGGCCTTGGCGGCGATCGCCGTCGACTCGCGGATCTGGCGGCCGATCTCGTCGACCGACGACGCCATCTGCTCGGCGGACGACGCCACCGATTGCACCTTGCTGGTGACTTCTCCGGACGCCGCCGCGACCGAGGAGGCGAGCTCGCGCGAGCGTTCCGCGGTCGAGGTCAGCGAACCGGCGGACTGCTCCAGCCGAATCGCCGCCGAAGAGACGCCTTCGATGATCTCGCCGATCGCCACTTCGAAGCCGTCGGCGAGCCGCGTCATATCCGCTCTGCGTCGCTCCGCGAGGATGGCGTCGTGTTGCAGGCTGGCCTCGACCTCGTCGCGCGCTTTCTGCTGCGAGATCAGCTTGAAGTGCTCGACCGCGCGCGCCATGTCGCCGACCTCGTCGCTGCGCGCCAGGCCCGGCAGCACCACCTCGAAGTCGCCGGCGGCGAGCTTCTGCATCGCGGTCGTCATCCGCGCGATCGCCCGGGCGATGCGCTGGCCGAACAGCAGCGCCAGGATGCCGATGCCAAGCGTGGCGCCGCCGATCGCCCACGCCAACAGCTTGCGCAATTCGACCGCGCTCGCCTCCGAGGACTGGTAGCGCTCTTCGGCGGCCTTGATCAGCGCGTCGAGCGTCGGGCGGTTGCGCTGATACACCGTGACGAAATCCGCGGCTTCGTCGTTCAACGTGGTCTGGCTGACCGAGAAGGCGAGAAAGCCCGCATTGTACGCCTTGATCAGCGCCGCGAGCTCGGTCTTCACCGCGGCGGGCAACTCCGATGCCGCCAGCATGTCGCCGAATTCGCCGACCCGCTTGTCGAATTGGTCGGCGTATTTCTCGTCGCCGCGCAGCATGAAGTCCTTCTCGTGCCGGCGCATCATCAGCATCAGGTTGGCCAATCGCGGCTGGTCGAATTCGGCCAACCGGCTTTCGACCTGGTGCACGGCGCCGCGCAGCTTGCCCTGCAGCCCCTGAGTCTCGTTGAAGCCGAGCACCTGCTGCGCCGACACCAGGTTCTGGAAACGGGTCAGATAAAGGTTGAAGCCGGAGCGCAGCGCGCTGGTCTGCTTCAACGGGTCGCCGTCGTCGAATTGCCCGATCATCTGCTCGATGGCGTCGAGATGGCGTTGCGCGGAGGCGACAACGGCCTTGTGACCGGCGATCAACTTGTCGTCGGGCTTGCGCAGAAAGCCGGTGGCGATCAGGCCGGCCTCGAGATAATTCGCCGACAATTCGACGACGTGCGCGCGCAGGGCGATGCGTTGCGCGGATTGCTGCTGGGCGTTGTCGGCGAGCTTCAGACCCGCCAGACAGATGGCGCCGGTCAGCAACACGCCAACTATTCCCAGCAAGGCGATCTGCACGCGCAAACCGATCCGAGGAGCCAGTTTGCCGCTCAGTTTGAGAATCGGAGCGCGAAGTGTGAACATCTGAGACAGCCTTCCAGGCGCAGTGTGATGGGTCGTGCCGATGTAACCGATCAGCATGATCGCCGCGTGATGGCCGCCGTCGTAGGAAACTAATCGAGAAGATTTGGTAAAGCGCCGCGGGCTATTTTGAATTGCGGAATCATTGCGCAGCTTCGGCGATTCTTTGTGCAGCGGCTGTCACATTTGTTACGTCAAACTGCTGCGCAGCGGTGATGCGCTACAGGCCGAGCGCATCCAGCGCGCGCGCGACATCGGCACTGCTTTGCACCTGCACCGCGATCAGCCCGCGGGCGCGAGCGGCTTCGACATTCGCGATCAGATCGTCGAAGAACACGATGCGCTCGGGCTTCGCGCCGATCTCCGCAATGACGTGGTCGTACGCGGCGGGCTCGGGTTTGCGCATGCCGATCGCCGACGACACGAAGACGCGGCGGAAATGCCCGAGCAGGTCGGCATAGGCTTGCGAGAAATGCACGACATGCGCCGGATTGGTGTTGCTGAGCGCATAGAGCGGCAGCCGCGCGGCGGCGCGCGCCAATAGCGGCGCGATGCCCGGCATTTCGCCGACGAAGATCGCGTTCCAGCCGGCGAGCCACTGCGCGTCGCTGAGCGCGACGCCGAGCTGATCGCGCAGGATGGCGAAGAACGCGGCGTCGTCGATCTCGCCGCGCTCGTGACGGTGGTAGGCATCGTCGGCCGTCCAGCGGCCGCGCAGCTCGGCGGGCGAGCAGCCGGCGTCGCGCGCCCAGGCGGCGACGGTGCGGTCGAAATCGATGTCGAGCACCACCCGGCCGAGGTCGAACAACAGGGCATCGGCGGCGTGGGGCGCAAGTGTCGCGGGCATCCGTCGCGTCTACGCGTGTCGGGCGCGTGCGGCAAGGCGCCCGTTAGAGATTTGCTAACGCTATCGACGCGTTCCGCAGCGCGGCAGCCGCCGACAAGGCAGCGTTAGCAATTCGCTGCAGCCGGAAGGGTATATTGGCTGCTTCTGGCGGAACGCGCGGCAATGCTGCGAAGATTTCTCGGCGTAGGCGACGGCGAATGGCATTAGGGCGAGCGGGCGGCAACAAGAAAAAGCCCGAAGAGGCGGGCGGCCATGTCGGCGCTTGGTTCGTCACCTTCGCCGATCTGATGGGGCTGCTGACCGGCTTCTTCGTGATGCTGGTGTCGTTTTCGCATCAGGATCAGTACAAGATGCAGATCGTCGCCGGTTCGATGCGCGAAGCCTTCGGCGTGCAGACCGACGCGCGCTGGTCGGGCGTGATCGAGTCCGATGGCGTGCCGACCCGCGGCAAGGTCAAGAACGTCGAGCATCTCGCGCCGGACCAGGCCACCAACACGCCCAGCCCGGACGAGGGCGGCGGCATGGCCAAAGTCGGCAGGCAGCTGAAGGCCGACCGCGAATTCGCGCTGGCCTCGGCCTCGCTGCGCCAGGCGCTGCAGGACATGCCGGAGATCACCGAGATTTCCAAGAACGTGATGTTCGAGGAAACCCCGCAGGGGCTCAATCTGCAGATCGTCGATCAGGAGGGCCGGCCGATGTTCCCGGACGGCTCGCCGCTACCCTATGAGCGGACCATCGCGCTGGTGCGCAAGCTGGCGGCGCCGCTGCGCGCCACCGCGCTGCGGGTCTCGATCGTCGGCCACACCTCGAGCGCGGTGACGCCGGGGCGCGACGACGACGACGCCTTCGTGCTGTCGTGGCAGCGCGCCAATGCGGTGCGGCAGCTTTTGAAGCGCGAGGGGCTGCCGAGCAGTCACGTCTTCGCGGTGGCCGGCAAGGCCGACAGCGAGCCGCTGTTTCCCGACGCGCCGCTGCTCGCCGCCAACCGCCGGGTGACCATCACCCTGATGCGCGAAAGCCCGCCGATGCCGCCGGACCTGCAGCCGTAACGGCGCTTTGGTCGCGGTTGCGAGCGGCGCCGCGCCGCCGCGGCGCCGCGAAATGTCGCCTTGCGAAAATGCGCCGCGGTGCTACTGCGGCTCCGCGACGAATGGCAGCGGAGAGGTCCGATGACGCGGGTGCGGGTGGCGCTGATGGCGGGGTGCCTGGTGACAGGCTGGGGCTGCGCCGCCGCCAAGGCCGAGATTTCCGACGACGTGGTGCGGATCGGCGTGCTCAACGACATTTCCGGCGTGTTCCAGGACACCAACGGCATGGGATCGGTGGAAGCCGCGCGGATGGCGGCGGAGGATTTTGTCGCCGGCGCCGGCAAGCCGCTCAAGGTCGAGATCGTCTATGCGGATCACCAGAACAAGACCGACGTCGGCGCTGCAATCGCGCGGCGCTGGCTCGACATCGAGAAGGTCGACGCCATCGTCGACGTGCCGAACTCTTCGGTGGGCCTCGCGGTCAATGCGCTGTTGCGCGACACGCGGATGACGTTTCTGGCCTCGACCACTGGCACCTCGGAACTCACCGGCAAGCAATGTTCGCCCAACACCATCCAATGGACCAACGACACCTGGGCCAGCGGCCACGCCACTGCGGCGGCGATGCTGGCGCGCGGCGGGCGCGACTGGTACTTCCTCACGGTGAACTACGCGCTCGGGCAGGGCATCGAAGCCGAAGCGACGCAGCACATCGAAAGCCACGGCGGCCGGGTGCTGGGCTCGGCGAAGCATCCGCTCGGCACCTCGGATTACGCCTCGCTGCTGCTGCAGGCGCAGTCCTCCAAGGCGCAGGTGGTCGGGCTCGCCAATGCCGGCGCCGACACCATCAACGCGGTGAAGCAGGCCGGCGAATTCGGCGTGCGGCAGGGCGGCCAGGCGCTGGTGGCGTTCATGATGCTGATCAACGACGTGCACGCCATGGGCCTGCCGGTGGCGCAGGGGTTGCTGCTGACCGAGAGCTTCTACTGGGATCTCAACGACGACACCCGCGCCTTCGCCAAGCGCTTCGCGCAGCGCCCCGGGATGGCCGGCAAGATGCCGAGCGGCAACCAGGCGGGGGTCTATGCGGCAACCTTGGCCTATCTCAACGCGGTCGCCGCCACCGGCAGCGACGCCGCCGCCGACGTGGTGCCGCAAATGAAGACGCTGAAGGGGCACGACAAGTTGTTCGGCGAGATCGCGATCCGCGCGGACGGCCGGGTGACGCACCCGATGTATCTGTTCGAGGTCAAGACGCCGGCGGAGTCGAACTATCCGTTCGACTACTACAAGCTGGTCTCGACGATCGCGCCCGAGCAGGCCTATCGGCCGCTGGCGGAGGGTGGTTGTGCGTTGGTGAAGTAGTTATCCACAAACGAAGCCGTCATTCCGGGGCGCGAGGGCGCAAGCCCGAACGAACCCGGAATCCAGTATTCCAGGGCGGTGATTACTGGATCCCGGGTTCACTCGCAGCTAAAGCTGCTCGTGACCCGGGATGACGGCGTCTTTTGGTGCGCGCGCTGTGCCCGGGCAACCCGACGCCGACGGTCTCGTATTTGCGAAGCGCCTCCGACCAATTGGAGATGCGCTATCGCACGCCGCCATGAATCCGCTCGCGCCACAGCGGCTTGATCAGCTCCAGCGCGAACAGCACGACCACGGCAGCGCCGAGCGTCAGCGCCAGGTCGTCGGGATGCAGAGGCCCGAACTTGAACAGCTCGCTCGCCGCCGGCCAGGCCAGCGACAGGCTGAGCACGCTGACCACCAGCAGCAGCACCGCGACCAGCGTCAGGCTCGGCCGCCGCAGCGCTGCCCACAGCGAGGAACTGAACGAGCGGTTGACCAGGATCAGCCCGACGATACTCAGCACCAGCGCGAAGAAGGTGAGCGCGCGGATCTCGGTCTCCGGCATGGCGCGCGCCTGTCCGATCGAAAACACGCCGATCACCAAAGCAAGCGCCAGCACGCCTTGCATGAGGCCCCAGCCGATCAGCGCGCCGGAAAACAGCGGCTGCTCGGGATCGCGCGGCGGCCGCTGCATCACGTCCTTCTCCTCGGTCTCGGCCTCGAACACCAGCGAGCACACCGGATCGATGATCATTTCCAGGAACGCGATGTGGATCGGCCCGAGCAGGATCGGATAGCCGAGCAGCAGCGGAAACAGCGCCAATCCTGCGATCGGCACGTGCACCGCGAAGATGAAGCCCATCGCCTTGCGCAGATTGTCGTAGATCCGCCGCCCCAGCCGCACCGCGCGCACGATCGAGGCGAAGTCGTCGTCGAGCAGCACGATCGAAGACGCCTCGCGCGCCACGTCGGTGCCGCGGCCGCCCATCGCGATGCCGATATGCGCGGCCTTCAGCGACGGCGCGTCGTTGACGCCGTCGCCGGTCATCGCCACCACCTCGCCGTCGGCTTTCAGCGCATTGACGATGCGCAGCTTCTGCTCCGGCATGATCCGCGCGAACACGGTGGCGCTGCGCACCCGTTCAGCCAATGCCGCGTCGTCCATCTGCGCCAGCGCTTCGCCGCTCACGCAATCGCTGGCGTCGAGGCCCGCGTTGCGCGCAATGGCCTTCGCGGTCGCCGGATAGTCGCCGGTGATCATCACCACGCGGATGCCGGCCGAGCGGCAGTCCTTCACCGCGGCGGGCACCGCCTCGCGCAGCGGATCGGCGAGCCCGACCAGGCCGAGAAACTCGTACTGAAAATCGCGTTGCGACGCCGGCCATTCGCCGCCGCTGAACGCGGCGCGGGCGACGCCGAGCACGCGCAATCCGGCCTCAGCCATCGCGTCGATCTGTTGCGCGAGCGCCGCGCGCTGCGCGTCGTCGAGCCGGCACAGCGACGCGACGGCCTCCGGCGCGCCCTTGGCGGCGACCACGAAGCCGCCGTCATCGCCGGCCCAGCCTTGCGACATCGCCAACAGATCCGGGCGCAGCCCATAGCTTTGCACCGGCTTGCGGTTGGCTTGCCGCTGCGTGAATGCGTCCGGCAGTGCCGTCTTGCCGAGTTCGTGAAACGCCACATCCATCGGATCGAACGGATCGGGCGCCGCCGCCAGCACGCCGGCCTGCAACAGCTCAATGAACGCGGCGGGCAGGGCGGCGTCGCCGGGGCGCAGCGCGGTGCCGTCAGGCAATCGCAGCTCCACGATCGACATCTTGTTCTTGGTCAGCGTTCCGGTCTTGTCGGTGCACAGCACGGTGGCGGAGCCGAGCGTCTCGATCGCGGCGGCGCGCCGCGTCAAGACCCGGGCCTGCGAAATCCGCCACGCCCCCATCGCCATGAACACGGTCAGCACCACGGGAAATTCTTCCGGCAGCATCGACATGCCGATAGTGATGCCGGCGAGGATCGCGTCGAGCCAGCCGCCGCGCAGCGTGCCGTACAGCACCACGGCGAGCAGGCTGACCGCGCCGCCGACGATGCCGAACACCGCGACCAGCCGCCTTGTCTGCGCCTGCAGCCGTGGCGCCTCGGTCTTCAGCGCGCTGAGCGACTGGCCGATCTTGCCGATCTCGCTGTGCGCGCCGATCGCCACCACTTCGGCGAGGCCGGCGCCGCGCACCACCAAGGATCCGGAAAACACGTAAGGCAAATCGTCGCCGCCGGGGCGGTGGATCTCGGACGACGCCGCGTCGCTGGTGGCGAGTTTGCGCACCGGCACGGATTCGCCGGTCAACAGCGACTCGTCGGTCTGCATGTCCTGGCTTTGCAACAGCGCGGCGTCGGCCGGCACCCGGTCGCCCTCCGACAACACGACGAGATCGCCGCATACCAATTCGCGCCCGGCGATGCGCTGCCGCTCGCCGTTGCGGATCACCAGCGCGCGCGGGCTGGTGAGGTCGCGCAACGCTTCCAGCACGCGCTCGGTGCGGGTCTCCTGCACCACGGTGATCACCACCGACAGGCTGGCGAAGCACAACAGAATCAGCGCCTCTTTCAGATCGCCGAGCGCCATATAGACCACGCCGCCGCCGATCAGCAGCGCCAGCATCGGCTCGCGGATTACTTCCAGCACGATGCGAAACGGCGTGCGGCGGTCCGGGCGGGGCAGTTCGTTATAGCCGTCGCGGGCCTGGCGGGCGCGTACTTCGGCGTCGTCGAGGCCGCGTAGCGGGACGGAAAGCGGGGAGGCGGTGTTGGACATCGGGCGTCCTCTTGCAACGATCGTCCGACGGGTATCGGCGCATCGCGGCGCGGGCGCAATGGCGGCGTTTGGCCGCGTAGGTCGGCGCAGCGCCACGGAAACCCCCGACGCAGACCGTCTTACTCGGCCTTTCAAAAATTTCCGGCGAGGGTCTTGAAGCGCGCCGGCGGTATTCTAATTCTTGCGCGTCCCGTTTGAAAGGAGCTGTTCGGGAGGATGCTATGAGCCTGACAAATTATGAAACCCCGCGGGCGACCCCCGCGACCATTTTGGCGTTTCCGAATCCGGCGTCCGGTTTCCGCGACCCCGACGAGGTGCTACGCGCGCCGTCGCTGTCGCGCTCCGAGAAGCGCGCCACGCTGTCGTCGTGGGCCTCCGATGCCCACGCGGTGGACTCCAAGCCCTGGCTGCGGCTGGTTCCCGGGCATGACGAGCCGGTGGCGCTGGCGGCTATTCTCGAGGCGCTACGCCGTCTCGATGACGATCCCGATCCGCCGCCGAATGGCGGCATGGCGATCCGGCTGGAAGACGTGCGGCGCCGCAGCCACGTCGCGGCCGATGCCTGGCAGCGGCGGCGCATGGCGCAGCGATCGATCGGAGGGCACTATGGTCTGGCACGACGTCACGTTCGATCCGTCGCGCTGCCCTAACTGCGGGATGCGGATGCGGCTGTCGCGGGTCGAACCGCGGCCGGTCGGGTTCGCCCACGAATTCGACCGGCATATCTATCGCTGCCTCCATTGCGACAATATCAGCCGGTTCGTGGTCGACCGCCGCGCCGCGGCCGAAGCAATGACGGCGTGAGTGGCGGCGTCAGGACGCCGCCTGGTCGGGTACGTCAGAGGAGGGCGCTGCGGCGTCCGCGGGCGCCGCCGTGCGGCCCTCCTGGTCGCGGGCGGCGAGCTGCCGCAGCGCCACCACTTCGCGCATCCATTGCCGCTTCGACTGCGCCGGAAAGCCGCCCCACACCGCGCCGGCCGGCACGTTGCTGTACACCGTGGAGCGCGACGCGAGCATCGCGCCCTTGCCGATGGTGATATGCGGGATCACCCCGGTGCGGGCGCCCAGCACGGCGAAGTCCTCCACCGTGACGCTGCCGCTGAGGCCGGATTGCGCGACGATGATGCAGTGCCGGCCGATCACGCAATTATGCCCGATCTGGCACAGATTATCGATCTTGGTGCCCTGGCCGATCACGGTATCGCGCATGCCGCCGCGGTCGATCTGGGTGCCGGAGCCGATCTCGACGTCGTCGTGGATCATCACGCGGCCGATCTGCGGCACCTTGGTGTGACCCTTGGCGCTGGAGATGTAGCCGAAGCCGTCCTGGCCGATCTGGCTGCCGGGATGCACGATGACGCGGTCGCCGATTTCGCTGTGAGTGATGGTGCAGCCGGCGCCGATCGCGCAGTCGGCGCCGATTTTGACATGCGGGCCGATCACCGCGTTGGCGCCGATCAGCGAGCCTTTGCCGATCTCGGCGCGCGGCCCGATCACCGCGCCGGGATCGACGGTGACGCCGGCGGCGAGTTTCGCGGACGGGTGCACGATGGCGCCCGGCGCGATGCCGATCGTGCCGAACAGCGAGGTCGGGCGCAGCGCGCTGGGGTAGAGTTGCCGCGCCACCGCGACGAAGGCCTCGTAGGGCTTGGCGATCCGCAGCACCGTGACGCTCGGCGGGGCGATGTCGGCAAAGCGCTCGGTGGTCAGCACCGCGCCGGCTTTCGTCGCCGCCAGCACGCCGGCATATTTGGTTTCCGCGATGAAGCTGAGGTCGGCGATGCCGGCGCGGTCGAGCGGCGCGAGGTCGCTGATGATCCGCTCGAGATCGCTGCCGTCGCGCGGTTGCGCGCCGGTCAGCGCGACGATGTCGCCGACGCTGAGGCCGACCGAGTCGACAAAGAAACCGCTTTCGCCCATGTCGCTTCCTTGCGCCCGTTCGCCGCCGCGAACGTCGCGGTTACGACGCTGCCGTCGCGGCCTTGTCGCGGCTGGTCTTGCCGCGCTTGTTCTCGCTCGCATTGGTGACGAGGTAATGTCCGGACTTGCCGCCCTTCTTCTCGACCAGGTGGATATCCTGAATCGAGACGCCGCGTTCGACCGCCTTGATCATATCGTAGATCGTCAGGCAAGCCACCGATACTGCGGTGAGCGCTTCCATTTCGACGCCGGTCGGCCCGGTCACGGTGACGCTGGCGCGCACCCGGCAGCCGGGCAGTTTGTTGTCGGGCTCGATCTCGACGGTGACCTTGGACAGCGCCAGCGGGTGGCACAACGGAATGAGATCCGCGGTGCGCTTCGCCGCCATGATGCCGGCGATCCGCGCGGTGCCGAGCACGTCGCCCTTCTTGGCGTTGCCGCTGCGAATCAGCTCAAGCGTCGCCTTGCTCATCAGCACGCTGCCGGCTGCGACCGCGGTGCGCTCGGTGTCGGGCTTCGCCGAGACGTCGACCATCCAGGCTTCGCCGCTTTCGCCGATATGGGTGAGGGCGGGCTGCTCGGGGGGCTGCTTGTGTTTCTTGGCCATGGGCTTTCCTTAACCCTCCCCTGGAGGGTGAAGGGCGGCGTTGATGTTTCCCTGCACTACCGCGTTCCGATGGCGGGAAGCGAGTCCCTTGTCAGCAGCGCTCGCGTTGCCGCAGCGACGTCCGGCTGCCGCATCAGGCTTTCGCCGACCAGGAAGGTCGAGATGCCGACGCGCTCCAGCCGGGCGAGGTCGGCGGGGGCGAAGATGCCGCTTTCGCCGACCATCAGCCGGTCGGCGGGAATCAGCGGCGCCAAGGCTTCGCTGGTGGCCAGCGTCACCTCGAAGGTCCGCAGGTTGCGGTTGTTGACGCCGATCATCGGCGAGCGAAGTTTTAGCGCCCGCTCCAGCTCTTCATGGTTGTGGATCTCGATCAGTACGTCGATGCCGAGATCGATCGCGGCGTCCTCGATGTCCTTGGCCGCGGCGTCGTCGAGCGCCGCCATGATGATCAGGATGCAGTCGGCGCCATAAGCGCGGGCTTCCACCACCTGATAGGTGTCGAACATGAAATCCTTGCGCAGCACCGGCAGCGCTACCGCCGCGCGCGCCGCCACGAGATAATCGAGGCTGCCCTGGAACGACGGCGTATCGGTCAGCACCGACAGGCAGGCCGCGGCGCCTTGTTCATAGGCCTTGGCGAGCGCCGGCGGATCGAAATCGGCGCGGATCAGGCCCTTCGAGGGCGAGGCCTTCTTGACCTCGGCAATCAGCGCATAGTCGCCGGCGGCGAGTTTTTGGCGGATCGCGGCGACGAAGGCGCGCGGAGGCGAGGCGGCCTTTGCGGCTGCCTGCAGCTCGGCGAGCGGCCGCGCAAGCTTGGCTGCCGCGATCTCCTCGCGCTTGTAGGCTTCGATCTTGGTCAGGATGTCGGACATGCCCTTAATCCGCCGCGTTGGAGACGGCGATCAGCTGCGCCAGCCGGGCCGCGGCGGCGCCGCTGTCGAGCGCCTCGGTGCCGAGCGCCACGCCGTGCTTGAGGTCGGTGGCCTTGCCGGCGACGATCAGCGCGGCGGCGGCATTGAGCAGCGCCACGTCGCGATAGGCGCTGGGCTTGCCGTCGAGCACGCCCTGCAGCGCCACGGCGTTGGCTTCGGCGTCGCCGCCCTTCAAGGCGTCGGCGGCGGCGCGCGGCAGGCCGGCGTCTTCCGGGGTGATCTCGAAGGTGGTGATCTTGCCGTCGGCCAGCGCCGCCACGAAGGTCGGGCCGGAGATGGTGATCTCGTCGAGCCCGTCGGAACCGTGCACCACCCAGGCCGCCTCGGAGCCGAGATTCTTCAACACCTGGGCCAGCGGCTGCACCCATTGCCGGGAGAACACCCCGACCATCTGCCGGGTCACGCCGGCGGGGTTCGACAACGGCCCGAGCAGGTTGAAGATGGTGCGGGTGGCGAGTTCGACCCTGGTCGGGCCGACGTTCTTCATCGCCGGATGATGGGTCGGCGCGAACATGAAGCCGATCCCGGCCTCCTGGACGCAGCGGCCGACCTCAGCCGGCGTGATGTCGATCTTGACGCCGAGCGCCGCCAACACGTCGGCGGCGCCGGAGCGCGACGACAGCGCGCGGTTGCCGTGCTTGGCGACCGGGACGCCGCAGCCCGCGACGATGAACGACGCGCAGGTCGAGACGTTGACCGAGCCGGAGCCGTCGCCGCCGGTGCCGACCACGTCGACCGCGTCCGTCGGCGCGGTCACCCGCAGCATCTTCGAGCGCATCGCCGACACCGCGCCGGTGATCTCCTCGACGGTTTCGCCGCGCACCCTAAGCGCCATCAATAGGCCGCCCATCTGCGACGGCGTGGCTTCGCCCGACATCATGGCGTCGAACGCGCAGGCCGACTCTTCCCGCGACAGCGTGACGCCGGTCGCGACCTTTCCGATTATGGACTTGAAATCGTTCATCGATGACTTTCAGACACGCAGCAGTCGGACACGCAGCACAGGGCGCCGGGACGATTGATTAGTTTGTTGCCGCCCCGGTGGCCTGTGCAACAGCACTTTCGTTGATCGAGGTGCCGATCTCGGTCTCCAGCCTTGCGACATATTGCGCCAGCAATTCGTCGGCCAGCCGTCGCTGCAGGGTGTCCTTCAGCTTGACGGCGTCCTCGGAGGCGAGATCGACCGGCGGCACGCTGATGTCGGTGACGCGGAACACGATCCATTCGCCGCCGCTCAAGCCCGGCGCCTGGCCGACGCCGTCCTTGGCGGTGCGGAACGCCGCCTCGACCGCGCTCGCCGGCAGGCCGGCGACGCTGGCGTCACGCTTCAGCCCGGTCGCGGTTTCGGTCTTCAGCCCGGCGGCCGCAGCGACGTCGGCGAGCTTGCCGCCGGCGTTGACCTTCTGCACCATGTCGGTGGCCTGGTCGCGCAGCTTGGTGCTGATCTGCTCGTCGCGCCAGCGCGCTTCGACCTGCGGCTTGACCTCGTCGAGGCTGCGTTCGCGCGACGGCGTGATGCCGAGCACGTCGAACCAGACATAGCCGCCGCCGAACGCCAAAGCGTCATTGTCGACGCCGACGTCAGAGGAGAACGCCGCCGAGGCGAGGTCGAGGCCCTGCGGGATCGCGGTGGGGCTGCCGTCCGGGGCGCGGCCGGAACGGTCCAGCGCCTCGATCGTCACCGCGGTGAGGCCGAGCTTCTGCGCCGCTTCCAGCACGCTGGCGCCGCCGCCGCGGGCGTCTTCCATCTTGTTATGCAGGTCGGCGATCGAGGCCCGCGCATTGTCGATCGCGATGTCGCGCTTCAGCGCCGGTGCGACGCTCTCATAGCTCTGCTGGCTGCCCGGCTCGATCTTGCCGACCTTGACCAGCGTGGTGCCGAACCGGCCGGTGATCGGCTGGCTGACCTCGTTCTCCGGCAGCGCGAAGGCGGCATCGGCCACCGCGGGATCCAGAATCCCGGTTTTGGCGACCAGGCCGAGATCGGCGTCAGAGGCAGAGAGCCCGCGTTCCTTGACGAGGTCGTCGAACGACGTGCCGGCGGCGATCTTGGCGCGCGCGGCCTGCGCTTCCTCGGCGTTCGGGAATACGATCTGGGCGATCTGCCGGCGCTCCGGCGTCGAGAATTTTTCGCGGCGTGCCTCGTAAAGCTTCTTGGCGTCGTCGTCCGACACCGTGGTCCACTTCGCCACCGCGTCCGGCGTCAGCGCGACGAACGAGAGCTTGCGATATTCCGGCGCCCTGAACTGGGTCTTGTGGTCGTTGTAATAGGCCGCCAGCACTTCCGGCGAGGGCGGCGCGATGGTGCCGGCGTGGTTGGCGTCGAGCTTCACATAGTCGATCGCGCGCTGCTCGTTCTGAAACCGCGTCAGCGCGTCGAGCAGCGTCTTCGGCGGCTCGAGGTCGGCGGTCAGCGTGCCGGCGATCTGCCGGCGCAACGACACCTTGCGCTGTTCGGCGATGTAGCGCTGCTCGGTGTAGCCGAACTGGCGGATCGCCTGGGCGAAACGGGCGCGGTCGAACCCGGCATTGGTGCCGCGGAAATTCGGATCGCTGACGATGGTGCGCATGGTCTCGGCGTCGGACTGCCCGAGCCCGAGGCGGCGGGCGTCTTCGTCGAGCGCGGCTTCGGCGACCGCCTGCTGCAGCACCTGGCGGTCGATGCCGAAGGCGCGCGCCTGATCCTGGGTCAGCGGGCGGCCGAACTGGCGGCCGATCTGCTGCAGCCGCTCGGTGTAGAGCTGGCGGAATTGCTCGGTGGAGATTTCGGTCGAGCCGATCTTGGCCAGCGTCGACTGACCGAAGCCCTTGAAAATATCGGCGATGCCCCAGACGGCGAAGCTCAGGATCAGCACGCTCATGACAATGATCATGACGGTCTTGCCGACCCAATTCGATGAGGCCTTACGAATTCCGCGAAGCATGGGTCCACTTTGTTGGCAGGAGGGAACCGGACGCCGCCGGCTTAAGCGACTGCACCAATGGGCGAGGCCGGCTTGATAATCCACCATAAAGTGGCGGTCACGTCGTCGCAACCGCCAGCGCCGGCAAACCGGCGGGTGGCCGGCCTGGAACATTGTGGCCGCTATGGGCTTTTTCCCACGATTGCGGCCGAGTGGGGCGGAAGCAGATGCGGATCATCGTTGCGCTGGTAGTGTTGGGTTCGGTGCTGGGGCAGGCGGCGGCGCAGCCGGCATCGCCCGATTCCACTGCGGCGCTCGGGCCGAAGCTGACCCCCGGCGCCAACAGCTTCATGGAAAGTCAGGCCCGCGCCGCGATCGCCGCCAAGGGATTCGGCGACATCTCGCGGCTGGTCAACGACGAGCACGGCATCTGGCGCGGCACCGCCACCCGCAACGGGGAAACGGTTCATGTCAGCGTCGATTATAAGGGGCAGGTCGATGCGCGGTAGGCCCGCGCGATCGCCGGCCGCAGCGGAGGTATCGGCATGACGGTGACGATTTCCCGGCTTTATGACGATGCCACGGTGGCGCAGGCGGCGATTGGCCGGCTGCAGCAGGCCGGCGTCGTCGACGACGACATCAGCCTGCTCGCCAACAATTCGGAAAAATGGTTCTCCCCGGATCTGGCGACGGCGGCCGGCAAGGGCGCCGCGGTCGGCGCCGGCTTCGGCGGCGTCGGCGGGCTATTGGCCGGGCTGGGGCTGCTGGTGGTGCCGGGGCTGGGCCCGGTGGTGGCGGCCGGATGGCTCGCCGCGGCCTTGACCTGCGCGGCGGCCGCGGGCGCCGCCGGCGGTATTCTCGGCATGCTGGCGGAAGCCGGCGTCGCCACCAACGAGGCGGAAATCTACGCCGAGAGCATTCGCCGTGGCGGCAGCCTGGTCAGCGCAAGGGTGCCGGACGAGGACAAGGCCCGGCTCGAGGCGCTGCTCGATCCCTCGTCGGTCGATATCGCGCAGCGCCGCAGCGAGCTGCAATCGAGCGGCTGGGCGGCGTTCGAGCCTGCCGCAGCCGCGCCCGCCACCGACGATCGCGCCGGCACCCGCAGCGAGCCGGCCGGCTGAGGCGTCGCGGCGCTTGAGGAACTGGGGCCGCTCTGCTAGCGCAGGCCATTCCTCAGCTCACCAGCCCGCGAGAAACAAAAATGCCTGCTGCGATTCGACCGTTGATTGCCGGAAACTGGAAAATGAACGGGCTGCGGGCGTCGCTGTCCGAATTGAAGCTAATGCTGGAAGGCGCTTCCAAGCTGTCGGCCACCGCCGACCTGTTGATCTGCCCGCCGGCGACGCTGGTCGCGAGCTTCGCCCAAAAACTCGCCGCCGACACCGGCTCGCGGTCGAATTCCTTCGCCATCGGCGCACAGGATTGCCACCCCAAGGCGTCGGGCGCCCACACCGGCGACATCTCGGCGGAAATGCTGGCCGATGCCGGCGCCAGCGCCGTGATCGTCGGCCATTCCGAACGCCGCGCCGATCATGGCGAGAGCGACGCCTTGGTGCGGCAGAAGGCCGAGGCGGCCTGGCGCGCCGGGCTGATCGCGATCATCTGCGTCGGTGAGACGCAGGCCGAGCGTGACGCCGGACAGACGCTGGAGGTGGTCGGCACCCAACTGGCCGGCTCGCTGCCCGACGGCGCCACCGCCGCCAATACCGTGGTGGCCTATGAGCCGGTCTGGGCGATCGGCACCGGACTCACGCCGACTGTTGCGGATGTCGAGCAGGTTCATGGCTTTATCCGCAAGTCGCTGATCCAGCGGATGAACGGCGAGGGGGCGAAAGTGCGAATCCTCTATGGCGGCTCGGTGAAGCCCTCCAACGCCCAGGAACTGATGGCAGTTAAAGACGTCAACGGCGCGCTGGTCGGCGGCGCCAGCCTGAAAGCCGGCGATTTCCTTGCGATTGCCGCCGGCTGTCCCTAACTATCGCTGCGACGGACGAAAAGACGCCGCCCGGGCCGCTCCGGTATTGGCAATTCACCGCCCGATCGTGTAGACACCGCGCGACTTCAATACCCCGCAAGCCTGTCGAGGAGCCGTTCGCCGGTTCGAAGCGGCGGCCTTGGGCTTGCGATGGAAGGTACCGATGCAAACTGTCATTATCGTTCTCCACCTCATGATCGTTGCGACTTTGATCGCGACGGTGCTGCTGCAGAAGTCCGAGGGCGGCGCTCTCGGCATGGGCGGTGGCGGCGGCGGTGGTGGCGGCTTCATGTCGAGTCGCGGCACCGCGAACCTTTTGACCCGGACGACCGCGGTGCTGGCCGTCGGGTTCTTCATCACCAGCCTGTTGCTGTCCTGGATTGCCAGCTACGACCGCAAGCCGACGACGGTGATCGATACCCCGGCCACCCAGTCGCAGCCGGCCGCGCCGGTGTCGCAGGGCGGCGGCGTTCTGGACACCCTGAAGCAGCAGGACCAGCGCGACAACTCGCAGGCTCCGGCCGGCCCGCAGCCCCCGCGATCGCAATAAAGCATCGCGGCTATGCTTTGAGCGTCCTGTCGTGAACTCTTAGCGGTTCTCGGCAGGCCGTTGTTGTTTTAGCACTTTTGCAGTCACCCACAGCGCACCCGGCAACCGGATCGCGGTTGCGATTCGTTTTGGCGAATCGGTGCGGGAGCCTTAAAGGTTAAGTCCCATGGCGCGGTACATTTTCATCACCGGCGGCGTGGTCTCCTCGCTTGGCAAGGGTCTGGCTTCAGCCGCGCTCGGCGCGCTGCTGCAGTCGCGCGGCTACAAGGTGCGCTTGCGCAAGCTCGATCCCTATCTCAACCTCGATCCCGGAACGATGTCGCCGTATCAGCACGGCGAGGTGTTCGTCACCGACGACGGCGCCGAGACCGATCTCGACCTCGGCCATTACGAGCGGTTTACCGGGCGGCCGGCCACCAAGGCCGACAACATCACCACCGGACGGATCTACCAGGACATCCTGACCAAGGAACGCCGCGGCGACTATCTCGGCGCCACCATCCAGGTGATCCCGCACGTCACCAACGCGATCAAGGAATTCATCCTCGACAGCAACGACGCCTATGATTTCGTGCTGTGCGAGATCGGCGGCACCGTCGGCGACATCGAGGGGCTGCCGTTCTTCGAGGCGATCCGCCAGATCAAGAACGATCTGCCGCGCGGCGAGGCGATCTATGTGCACCTGACGCTCTTGCCCTATATCCCGAGCGCCGGCGAATTGAAGACCAAGCCGACCCAGCACTCGGTCAAGGAGCTGCGCTCGATCGGCATCCAGCCCGACATCCTGCTGTGCCGCACCGACCGCGAGATCCCCAAGGAAGAACGCCGCAAGCTCGGGCTGTTCTGCAACGTCCGCGAAAGCGCCGTGATCGAAGCGCGCGACGTCGACAACATCTATGCGGTGCCGAAGGCCTATCACGACGCCGGCTTCGACGACGAGGTGCTGGCGGCGTTCGGCATCACCCCGAAGGCGGCGCCCGACCTGATCAGCTGGAACGTGATCAACGAGCGGGTGCGCAACCCGGAAGGCGCCGTCACCATCGCCATCGTCGGCAAATATACCGGGATGAAGGACGCCTATAAATCGCTCAGCGAGGCGCTGTCGCATGGCGGCATCGCCAACAAGGTGAAGGTCAATCTCGACTGGATCGAGAGCGAGGTGTTCGAGAACGAGGACCCGGCGCCGTTCCTCGAACATGTCAACGGCATCCTGGTGCCCGGCGGCTTCGGCCAGCGCGGCGCCGAGGGCAAGATCCGCGCGGCGCAATTCGCCCGCGAGCGCAACGTGCCGTATTTCGGCATCTGCTTCGGCATGCAGATGGCGGTGATCGAGGCGGCGCGCAATCTCGCCGGCATTGCGGAAGCCAACTCCACCGAATTCGGCCCGACCAAGGAGCCGCTGGTCGGTCTGATGACCGAATGGCTGCGCGGCAACGAACGCGAGCAGCGCTCGCACGCCGGCGATCTCGGCGGCACCATGCGGCTCGGCGCCTATCCGGCGATGCTTAAGCGCGGCAGCCGGGTCTCCGAGGTCTATGGCGGCGCGCTGGAAATCTCCGAGCGCCACCGCCATCGCTACGAGGTCAACACCGCCTATAAGGATCGCCTCGAGCAACACGGCTTGCGGTTCTCGGGGCTATCGCCGGACGGCGTGCTGCCGGAAATCGTCGAATACGAGGACCATCCCTGGTTCATTGGCGTCCAATTCCACCCCGAGCTGAAGTCGCGGCCGTTCGATCCGCACCCGCTGTTCGCCTCGTTCATCCAGGCCGCGGTGGTGCAGTCGCGGCTGGTGTGAGACTGGGCTCGCAACGGCAATTGAAATTTCAACCGGGGCGTGCATAATTGCGTCCCGGGAGGACGTCATGCCGCTTCGCATCGCAGCCCTTTCGCTCGTCGGATTTTTGCGCGCCGGCGCGGCACTCGCCGCGCTGCTGTCGGCTTCGGCGCTGTCGGCCGAAGACATAAAATACGAGCACTACATTGCCGATACCAACCAGGTGCCGATCGTGGCCTATTTCGGCGACCTCGGGGCGTTTGCCACCCTGGTCAATCGCGGGCAGCGCGCCGCCGACAGCTATCGGCTGCCGGCCTATGACATCGATCCGCGCCGCGAAGCCTGCTTTCCCGGGTTTCCCGGCAATCCCCGACTGCCGCAGAATTACCCGACCCCGAACCTCACCCGGGTGATCGATCTCGCCGGGCGTTTCGCAGCCGATCTGCCGGCGGGGACCGCGGCCGAGATCACTGGCAACGTCAAACTGGTGCAGAGATTCTCCGGCACGCTGAAGACCGTGACCATGGAGGCGCTGCAGCCCGCCGACGTGGCGAAGTATTTCTCGAAGGACTTCTGTCCGTTCCTGCGCAGCACCATCGAGCAGCATCGCAGCGATGCCGATCGGCTCCTGATCGGCGACGTCTATTACGTCGATGGCGACTTCAAGATCGACTACGAACTCACCATCACGGGCAGCCTGAGCGCAAACGCCCTGACCGACTTGTCGAAACTTCTCGCCAAGATCGGATTGAAGAATGTCTCGCTCGGCGCTAGCGTCAGCGGCTCGATGCAGCAGCTCAATACGGTGAGCTACACGATGCGGCCCGACGTGGCGGCGGCAATGCGGCCGTATTATCTCGATGCCGACGACCTGAAGATCGTGACCGAAAAATATCTCAAGACCGGGGTTGCGACATCGCTGAAGACCTTTGTCAACGACGAGACCCGGCTGCGCAGTTATCTGGCCGATTTTCCAGATCTGCGGCAGCGTCTGCAAACCGATCCGTGGGCGGCGATCGCCAGCAGCAAGGATCTGGTCGAGTTCGACGCCGGCAACGAAACCCACCGCGATTACGTCGCGTTTCAGGCCGCGGTGAGCAACAGCCGCCGCATCCTCGGCCTGCCGTTCGTGGAGCCGAAGCGCCGGACCTGATGCAGCGGCGCGGGCGCGCGTTCAACCGGCTTTCTTGACGATCTTGCGCAAGGCGTCGTCGATCCGGCCCTGCCAGCCGGCGCCGGTGGCCTTGAAGTGGGAGACCACCTCGGGGCTCAGACGGATCGAGACCGCGATCTTGGTCGGGGTTTTCTGCGGCCCGCGCTGGCCGCGAATCCGGGCCAGCATCTCCGGGGTGAGATCCTTCGCCTTGATGCCATCGAATCGGGTTGCCCTGGCGAAATCCGCCTTGGTCCATTCCGGATTATCGTCGTCGAACACCGGCTGTTTGATCTTACGGGGCATAGCGCTTCATTTCCTTTGCATGGGCACGCCGCAGGCTGATCGGGCGATAGCGTTGGTCGCGAACGGTGAAAACCAGGCAGTATGCAATGCCGTCGATATGCCCGTAGGCGCGAAACCGCGGTTCTCCGTAGTCGAAGCGATCGTCGCGCACGATCGCACGAATCTCGAGATCGACCCAGCGCGCCAGCGAAATGCCATGTTTCGCGACGTTGAGCGCCTCCTTGGCCGGATCGAAATCAGCCATTTATCGTATATACGATTTGCACGGGTCGCGGTCAAGCCGCAGCAACCCTGGGCTTCAAGACATCGCTCCCACCAGTCGCTATAAGGCTTGCGCAGAAACCAGCCGGAGCCGACCATGATCTACGAAATGCGTGTCTATCGCTGCCTGCCGGGCCGGCTGCCGGCGCTGCTGCAGCGCTTCGAGACCATCACGGTGAAGATGTTCGACAAGCACGGCATCCGGCCGACCGCGTTCTTCACCACGATGGTCGGTGCATCCAATCAGGAATTGACCTATTTCCTGGCCTGGGAGTCGTTGGCCGAGCGCGAGGCGAAATGGACGGCGTTTTCCACCGATCCGGAATGGCTTTCGGCGCGCGCCGAAACCGAGAAGGACAGTCCCATCGTGGCCTCGATCGCCAACCAGTTTCTCACTCCCACCGCATTCTCCGCGCTGCAATGAGGCGTTTCGTTTCGCCGGATGGCCGGCTGTGCATCGTTGAAGGTTTTTGCTGATGCCGCGCGGCCTCGACCACATCGTCCATGCCGTGCATGATCTCGACGCCGCGGCTGCGTTCTACCAGCGCGCCGGCTTCCAGGTCGGCGGGCGCAATGTCCATCCTTGGGGTACAAACAACCGCATCGTGCAGTTGCAGGATTTCTTCATCGAGATTCTGAGCGTGGCGGAGCCCGAGAAGATCCCCGCGCACGGTCCACGCGACTTCTCGTTCGGCGCGTTCCAGCGCGAATATCTGGCGCATCGCCAGGGGCTGTCGATGCTACTGCTGCAAAGTAGCGACGCCGCCGCCGACGCGCGCGACTTTGCCGCCGCAGGGTTCGGCGACTTCGACGTGTTCGCGTTCGCCCGCGACGGACGCCGCCCCGACGGCAGCGTGGTGAAACTCGCATTCTCGCTCGCCTTCGCCGTCGATCCGGCATCTCCCGAAGCCGGCTTTGCGGTGTGCCAGCATCACTTCCCGGAAAATTTCTGGAACGCGGCGTTCCAGCGCCACGGCAACGGCGCACGCACAGCGCGCGCGGCTTTGCTGGTCGCCGACAATCCGAGCGATCATCATATCTTTCTGTCGGCGCTCACCGGGGTGCGCGACCTGTCCTCGACCTCGATCGGCGTCGCGGCGCGGACGCCCGGCGGCGATATCGAGATCGTCGAGCCGGTGTCGTTTCGCGACCAGTTCGGCGTGATCCCGGCCACCGCGGACGCGGGCGCCCGCTTCGAAGGCGTGCGCATTGCGGTTGACGAACTCGACGGCGTCGCGCGGCTTTGGCGGGGCAACGGATTGCCGTTCACACGGCAGGGCGACCGGCTGGTGTTGCCACCGGACGTTGCGTTCGGCGCGACATTGATCCTCGAGCGGCGCGGCGAGGCTTGACGCTGCCGGCGCTGCATGATCCGCATGATCTGATGAAATTGACTGAGCAAAGGATGCCGCTTTGATCGCTCCCACTGCCGCCGCGCCGATCGTCGCCGCGGGCTCCGTACGCTTCGGCAACGCGCTACCGCTCGCCGTGATCGCCGGCCCCTGTCAGCTGGAAAGCCGCGCCCACGCGCTGGAAACCGCCAGCGCGTTGAAAGAGATCGCGGAGAAGCTCGGCATCGGCCTCGTCTACAAGACCTCGTTCGACAAGGCCAACCGCACCAGCGCCTCGAGTCAGCGCGGCATCGGGATCGAGCAGGCGCTGCCGATCTTCGCCGAAATTCGCGAGACGTTCGGCCTGCCGGTGTTGACCGACGTGCACGAGAGCGAGCAATGCGCGCGCGCCGCGGAAGCGGTGGATATTCTGCAGATCCCGGCGTTCCTGTGCCGGCAGACCGATCTTTTGCTCGCCGCGGCCGCCACCGGCCGCGTGGTCAACGTCAAGAAGGGCCAGTTCCTGGCGCCCTGGGACATGGCCAATGTGGTGCAGAAGCTCACCGGGGCCGGCAACGCCAACGTGCTGGTGACCGAACGCGGGGCGTCGTTCGGCTACAACACGCTGGTCTCCGACATGCGGGCGCTGCCTATCCTGGCACGCACCACCGGCGCGCCGGTGATCTTCGACGCCACCCATTCGGTGCAGCAGCCCGGCGGCAAGGGCACGTCATCAGGCGGCGAGCGCGAATTCGTCCCGGTGCTGGCGCGCGCCGCGGTCGCGGTCGGCGTCGCCGGCGTCTTCATCGAGACCCATCCGGATCCCGACCACGCGCCGTCCGACGGCCCCAACATGGTGCCGCTGCGCGACTTCGAAGCGCTGGTGGGACGGCTGATGCAGTTCGACGCGCTGGCGAAGGCGAGCTGATGCCGCAGGCAGCCCGTACCGGACTGCCGCCGCTTTTGAACATCATTGCAGTGTCGGCGTTCGCCGCCAGCCTGTCGTCGCGCGCGCTCGACCCGGTGCTGCCGCATATCGCCGAGGATTTTGCCGTCGGCATCGCCACTGCGGCTTCTCTCGCCGCGGTGTTCGCCTTCACCTTCGCCATGGTGCAGCCGGTGCTGGGCGCCGCCGCCGACCTGTTCGGCAAGGGCCGGCTGGTGATCGTCTGCCTGGTGCTGCTCGGGCTCTCCAGCCTGTTCGGGGCGTTTGCGACCTCGTTTCCGATGCTGTTCGCGAGCCGTATCCTGTCCGGGATCGGCGCCGGCGGCATCTTCCCGATCGCGATGGGGCTGGCCAGCGACATGGTGGCGCCCGACAAGCGGCAGGTCGCGATCGGCCGGCTGCTCGCCGGCGCGATGACCGGCAATCTGCTCGGCGCCTCGGCCTCGGGGCTGATCGGCGATTTCTTAGGCTGGCGCGGCGTGCTGGCGGTGCTCGGCGTGCTGGTGATCGCGGCGTCGCTTGCGGTGGCGATCGGGCTGCGCGGCGCCTCGCTGGCGCGGCCGCCGTCGAAGATGAATCTGTCGCTGCTGCGGCAGGGCTACGCCACCATCTTCGCCAATCCCAACGCCAAGATCTGCTTTACCGCGGTGTTCATCGAGGGCTGCTGCGTGCTGGGCGTGCTGCCGTTCATCGCCGCGTTCCTGTTCGAGCTCGGCGAACAGCGGCTCGCCATCGCGGGCCTGGTGATCGCCGGCTTCGCGGTCGGCGGGCTGCTCTACACCCTGACGGTGTCGCGGCTGCTGCCGCGGCTCAAGGTGCGCGGCATGATGATCGTCGGCGCCGCCTTGGTCGGCACGCAGCTCGCGGTGGTGGCGCTGGGGCCGCGTTGGCAGGTGCAGGGCATCAGCTTCATCGCGATGGGCTGCGGCTTCTACATGCTGCATGGCTGCCTGCAGGTGTTCGCCAGCGAATTGTCGGAAGCCGCGCGCGCGACCGCGCTGTCGCTGCATTCGTTCTTCTTCTTCATGGGCCAGACCGTCGGCCCGATCGCCTATGGCTTCGGCATCGCCTATCTCGGCAAGCTGCCGACGATGTTCGTGGCCGCCGCGATCATGCTGGCGCTGGGGCCCCTGTGCGCGCGGCTGTTGCGGCAGCTCAAGCCGGCGGATGCCAGGCCGGGGACGTAATTGTCAGCGCGTGTCCCGGACGCGGGGCCGCGTCCTTGACGCGGCGCCGCGAGCCGGGACCGTGTCGAAGGCAGCATCTGGAATGGTCCCGGCTCGCGGGCGCAGCGCTGCGCGCTGCTCCGCGTCCGGGACACAGGCGGCTCTTCTCAGCCCCGCCCGCGATAGGTCGCGACACCTTGCTCGGGCACCCACAACCCCTTCGGCACCTTGCCGGTCTGCCAGAACACGTCGATCGGAATGCCGCCGCGCGGATACCAGTAGCCGCCGATCCGCAGCCATTTCGGCTTAATCTCGACGGCGATGCGCTTGCCGATCGCCACCGTGCAATCCTCGTGGAACGCGCCGTGCGAGCGGAAGCTCGCCAGATACAATTTCAGCGATTTCGATTCGACCAGCCAGGCGCCCGGCGCGTAGTCGATCATCAGATGGGCGAAATCCGGCTGTCCGGTGACCGGGCACAGCGAGGTGAATTCCGGCGCGGTGAAGCGCACCAGATAATCGGTGTCGGCCTGCGGGTTCGGCACCCGGTCGAGCTTGGCCTCGTCGGGGGTCTGCGGCCAGTCGACGGCGCGGCCGAGCTGCAGGGCAGGGGATTGTGACGGTTTGCGGGGCGTTTTCGACATCGGGATCTCCGTTGCGGCGGTCTTAGCCAATCGGACCGCGGCGGTCACGCGGCCTTTTCCCTCAGCCCCGCATGTTGTAGAAGCACCACCAACTGTTCCACCCTCCCATCTGCAAATTCCGAAGGACCGCCATGACCGCCATCGTCGACATTATCGGCCGCGAAATTCTCGACAGCCGCGGCAATCCCACCGTTGAAGTCGATGTCGTGCTGGAAGACGGCGCGGTCGGTCGCGCGGCGGTGCCGTCGGGCGCCTCCACCGGCGCCCACGAGGCCGTCGAACTGCGCGACGGCGACAAGGAACGCTATTTCGGCAAGGGCGTGCTGAAGGCGGTGGAAGCCGTCAACGGCGAGATCTTCGACGCGCTGGGCGGCATGGATGCCGAGCAGCAGGTGCAGATCGACGAGATCATGATCGGCCTCGATGGCACTCCGAACAAGAGCCGGCTCGGCGCCAACGCCATTTTGGGCGTCTCGCTGGCGGTCGCCAAGGCGGCGGCGGAATCCTTCGACATGCCGCTGTATCGCTACGTCGGCGGCACCGCGGCCCGCACCCTGCCGGTGCCGATGATGAACATCATCAACGGCGGCGTACACGCCGACAACCCGATCGACTTCCAGGAATTCATGATCATGCCGCTCGGCGCGCCGAGCTTCTCGGAAGCGCTGCGGATGGGCGCCGAGGTGTTCCACACCCTGAAGAAGTCGCTGCACGACGAAGGCCACAATACCAATGTCGGCGACGAGGGCGGCTTCGCGCCGAACCTGAAGTCGGCCGACGAAGCGCTGACCTACATCATGCGGGCGATCGAGAAGGCCGGCTACAAGCCCGGCGAGGACATCGCGCTGGCGCTTGATCCGGCGTCCAGCGAGTTCTTCAAGAACGGCGCTTACGTCTATGAAGGCGAAAAGAAAGCCCGCAACATCGACGCCCAGGCGAAGTATCTCGCCGAGCTGGTCGGCCGCTATCCGATCGTCTCGATCGAAGACGGCATGGCGGAAGACGATTTCGAAGGCTGGAAACAGGTCACCGACCTGATCGGCGACAAGTGCCAGCTGGTCGGCGACGACCTGTTCGTCACCAATGTCGAGCGGCTCGCCGACGGCATCAAGAACGGCCGCGCCAATTCGATCCTGATCAAGGTCAACCAGATCGGCACCCTGACCGAGACGCTGGCGGCGATCGAGATGGCCTACAAGGCCGGCTACACCGCGGTGATGTCGCATCGCTCGGGCGAGACCGAGGACTCCACCATCGCCGACCTCGCGGTCGCCACCAATTGCGGGCAGATCAAGACCGGCTCGCTGGCGCGCGCCGACCGCACCGCGAAGTACAACCAGCTGTTGCGGATCGAGCAGGAACTCGGCGGCCAGGCCAAGTTTGCCGGCCGCGCGGCGCTGAAGGCGTTCCGCTATCTCGACTAGAGCTATTCCGGTTCTGATAAAATCAGAACCGGAGCACTAGATTCTCGTTTTGACGCGTTTTCTTCACGCGAACCGGGATCCACTTCGCTCGAAAACGCTATAGACCGGCCTTCGCCGGTCCGGCCGACTTGAACCCGGCTCGTCCATGCACCAAGGTGCCGCGCAAGCAAATGGACGAGCAGGGAGGTTGGCGTGGCCGACGAAAAGACGAAGACGACCGGACTTGAGCTGCGCTCGCTGATCAAGGCCAGCGGCGAACTCGAAGTGTCGCTGCAAGACGTGCCGATCCCGCAGCCCGGCGCTGACGAGGTGCTGGTCCGGGTCGAGGCCACCCCGCTCAACCCCTCCGACCTCGGCCTGCTGTTCGGCGCCGCCGACCTTGCCACCTTGCAGGCGGCGGGCAGCGCCGAGCGGCCGGTCATCACCGCCACGGTGCCGCCATCGGCGATCAAGGCGATGGCCGGGCGGCTCGATCAATCGATGCCGGTCGGCAACGAGGGCGCCGGCACCGTGATCAAGGCCGGCAATTCGGTCGCGGCGCAGACCCTGCTCGGCAAGACCGTGGCGATGATCGGCGGCGCGATGTACGCGCAGTACCGGCTGATCAAGGCCAGCGACTGCCTGCTGCTGCCGATCGGCACCACGGCGGCCGAGGGCGCCTCCTGCTTCGTCAATCCGCTGACCGCGCTCGGCATGGTCGAGACCATGCGCCGCGAGGGCCACAAGGCCTTGGTGCACACCGCGGCGGCCTCCAATCTCGGCCAGATGCTGAACCGGATCTGCCTCAAGGACGGCATCGAACTCGTCAACATCGTCCGCAGCGCGCAGCAGGCTGAGCTGTTGCGCGGGCAGGGCGCCAAACACGTCTGCGATTCCAGCGCGCCGAGCTTCAAGGACGATCTCAATGCGGCGATGCTGGAGACCGGCGCCACCATCGCGTTCGACGCGATCGGCGGCGGCAAGCTCGCGGGCCAAATCCTCACCGCGATGGAGGCCGCCGCCAACAAGACCGCCAAGGTCTACAGCCGCTACGGCTCAAGCGTGCACAAGCAGGTTTATCTCTACGGCAGCCTCGACACCGGCCCGACCGAATTCAGCCGCGGCTTCGGCATGACCTGGGGGATCGGCGGCTGGCTGCTGTTCAACTTCCTGCAGAAGATCGGCGCGGCGGATGCCGCCAAGCTGCGCCAGCGCGTCGCGTCCGAATTGAAGACCACCTTCGCCAGCCACTACACGCGGGTGGTGTCGCTGCAACAGGTGCTGCAGCCCGACGTCATCGCGGTCTATGCCAAGCGGGCGACCGGGGAGAAGTTTCTGATCGATCCGAGCTTGGGGTGAGGGGTGGCAACAACCGACGTATTGCGTCAAAGTTGATTGCAGCGGCGCGGCAACTTTCCCTCGCCCCGCTTGCGGGGAGAGGGTGGCGCGGGCGAAGCCCGCGTCGGGTGAGGGGGCGTCTCGTTCTGCCGAGGCGCCCCCTCACCCGACCCGGCTTCGCTGCCGCTCCGCCGGGTCGACCTCTCCCCGCAAGCGGGGAGAGGTGATGCACTGCTCGTGATGGATGTCCGGGCAAATATGATCGCAGCCGCTACGCGTTCGGGCGCGCGGGACGAGGCTTGTTACCGCTCCGCGGTGGCGAGTTTGGCGCCGAGCGCGACGAAGGCCGCGGCGAAGCTGCGGCGCATCCAGGTCAGCACCTTCGGCCGTGCGATGACGTGGTCGCGGACCGCTGCGGCGAACAGTCCGTAGCCGACGAACACCACGAAGGTCAGCGCCATGAACACCGCGCTCAGCTCCAGCATCTGCGGCAGCGGATGCGCCTCGTCGGCGCGGACGAATTGCGGCAGGAACGCCAGGAAGAAGATCGACAGTTTCGGATTGAGGATATTGATCAGGATGCCGGTGACGGTGACCTGAGCGACCGACTGCGCGCCGCCCTGCTTGTCCTCGACGCTGAGCGCGCCGCGCTGCTGCAGCGTATTCCAGGCCATGTACAACAGGTAAGCGACGCCGAGATATTTGAAGGTCTGGAACGCCAGTGCGCTGGTGTGCAGAAGCGCGGCAACGCCGAGGATCGCCGCGGCCATATGCGGCACGATGCCGACGGTGCAGCCGAACGCCGCCACCACGCTGGCGCGTGAGCCTCGCGAAAGTCCCGCCGCCAGCGTGTACAGCACGCCGGTGCCGGGCGAGGCGATCACGATCAGCGAGGTGATCAGGAATTCGATGCTCATGCCAAAATCCTTTCGCGGTCGATGCGGACAGGATGCATGGCAAGGCTGCATCCGGCAAGCTCACCGATTCGATTCATCGATTATTATTTCGCGACGTCGAAGCTCCGCCGGAGAAGCACGCAGCCCGTAGTAACTGCGAGTAGATTGCATTTACGGCGCGACTGAGTGCCAAGTCGAGGTTGCCCCGCACCGCCGTGCGGGGCCATGATCCGCCTCGCAGCAAGGGAATCGACGATGACGGGACTTTCTCGCCGCGACTTCGGAGTGAGCGCTGCGGCGCTGGCGATCACCAGCGTTGCCGGGGGCCGGCCGGTGGCCGCGAGCGGAGCGCTTCTGCCGCAGCGCTATCCGATCGAAGCGCCCGTGGTCACCACGCTGCAGCGGACGGTGCTGCCGAATCCGGCGCCGGCGGTGAAGATCCGCCCCGACGAGGTCTCGAAGTATCAACAGTCCGGCTATGGCGGCTGGTCCTATGGCGGTCCGTTGACCTACGACAAGCGGCTCGATCTGGTCGCCGCGGATTACAAACCCGGATCGGTCTACAACGCGCAAAAATTGCTGCGTTTCTTCACCATCACCGACGTCCACATCTGCGACAAGGAATCGCCGTCGTCGGCGATCTATCTCGGCCTCAAGCACGGCATTTCCTCGGGCTATTCGGCGGTGATGCTGGAGTCGACCCATGTGCTCGACGCCGCGGTGCAGACCATCAACGAGCTGCATCGCAACAATCGGTTCGATTTCGGCATTTCGCTCGGCGACGTCTGCAACGATACCCAGTACAACGAGCTGCGCTGGTACATCGACGTGCTCGACGGCGGGCTGATCACGCCGAGTTCCGGCGCCCATGCCGGAGCGGAGACCGTCGACTATCAAAGACCCTATCAGGCCGTGGGCCTGGATAGGACAATCACCTGGTATCAGACGCTCGGCAATCACGATCACTTCTGGATGGGCACCAATCCGGTGAGCGATTATCTCCGCCAGACCTTCGTCGGCGACGAGGTGCTGGCGCTCGGCGACATCTTCGCCGATCCCGACGGCATCAATCACCGCGATTACTACATGGGCACGCTGGACGGATCGACGCCGTTCGGCGACGTGGTCGGCGCCGGTCCTGTCGGCCAGTTCCCGACGCCGCCGAAGCTCGCCGCCGATCCGGATCGCCGCTCGCTGTCGCGCCGGCAATGGATGCAGGAGTTCTTCGCGACCAGATCGCAGCCGGTCGGCCACGGCTTTTCGCCGGCCAATGTCGAGCAGGATTTCGCCTGCTACAGCTTCCGCCCCAATCCGGCGGTGCCGCTCAAGGTGATCGTGCTGGACGATACCCAGAACGAGCACGATGCCAATCCGTCGCCGTCGGCGACCTCGTCCCCGGGCTACGGCCACGGCTCGCTCGATCAGAAACGCTACGACTGGCTGCTCGACGAGTTGGCGGCGGGGCAGGCGGCCGACGAGCTGATGATCATCGCCGCCCATATCCCGATCGGCGTCGAGCCGCCGAGCTCGTTCATCGGTTGGAATTCCGCGGCTGAGGTGTCGGAGCGAGAGCTGACCGCCACGCTGCATCAATATCCCAACCTGATCCTGCTGGTCGCCGGGCATCGCCACTTCAACACCGTGACGGCGTTCAAGTCGCCGGATCCGTCGCGGCCGGAGCTCGGCTTCTGGCAGGTCGAGACCGCCTCGTTGCGGGATTTCCCGCAGCAGTTCCGGCTGTTCGACATCGTCCGCAACAGCGACGACACGCTGTCGATCTTCGCCACCGACGTCGATCCGGCGGTGCGGGACGGCACGCCGGCGGCGGCCTCGCGCCGCCATGCCGTCGCAGCGCTGCAGATTTATGCGGCGAGCAAGCTGACGCAGTCGCCGCCGCCGCTGCAGCCGACCGGTGCCTATAATGCGGAGCTGGTGGTGCAGCTCAGCCCGGCGATGCAGGCCAAGCTGCGCGGGCTCGGCGCCACCACGCTGCCGTTCGCCGGAGCGGGCAAATAGGCCGGAGCCGGAACGCAGCGGGCGGCGGAGCCGCGTCGTCGCGTCGCAGTCGCACGCCCGACGCCGATCTTCGCCTCGAAAAAACTTCCGATTGGACGGCATGGCGCGTGCGACGGGATGTTGTCGAGCCGGATTCCCTGTTGTAGCGTGTCGATCAAGTGGAATTACATTCCACACTGCGGAATGAGAGCAATGCGCTGCGGCGCCCCGATGGGCGGGGCGACGCGAGCGCGACGGGCTCTCACAATCACGTGGAAAACAAATGGGACGACGCTCGGAACGCTTAACCAAACAAGGCCTGATTGCCGGCGATCTTTCAGGACAGGACGATGTGATTCAAGTGGTGTCGCGCGCCTTCGACGTGCTGCGCTGCTTCGAAGGCCACGAGGCCCGGCTGGGCAATCTGGAAATTTCCAACCGCTGCGGCTTGCCGCGCTCGACGGTGTCGCGGCTGACCCACACCCTGACCCGGATGGGGCAGCTGGTGTATCTGCCGCGCGACCAGAAATATCGCATCGGCCCGAGCGCCGTGGCGATGTCGACCGCGATGATGTGCGGACTGCAGTTGCGCCACCTGATCCGGCTGCAGTTGCAGGAGGTCGCGGAGAAAATTCCCGGCACCATCGGCTTCCTGCTGCCCGACCGTTTCCATTTGGTCTATCTGGAATTCGCCCGCGCGCCGCATGCCTTGGGGCTGCATTCGATCACCGGCAGCCGGATCGCGATGACCCGCACCGCCGCCGGCCACGCCTATACGGCCGCGCTCGACGAGGAGGTGGCCACCGCGCTGCTCGCCGAGATGGAGCGCGAGATCCCGCACGACGCGCAGGCGCTGCGCGAGCGGATCGACGGCAACCGCGCGATGCTGCGCGAGCGCGGCTACGTCACCGCCTGCGGGCTGTGGAGCCCGCATATCAACGGCATCGCCACGCCGATGTGGTCGCCGCAATACCAGAGCCACGTGGTGGTCACCATCGGGCTGTTGTCGTCGATGTATGACGAGCAGCGGATGCACGACGAGGTCGGGCCGGAATTGACCAAGCTCGGCGCCGCGATCAGCACGCTGATCCAGAACGCCGAGGGCGGCCTTCACGACAACGGCAGCGAACTCACCTTGCGCCCGGCGATGCCGCACAAGACCATCACGCCCGGCGCCAGCTATGGGCTGGAAGCCGCCAGCCGCCGCATCAGCCCGCCGCGGCAGCTTCGGGCGGCGGATGGGCGGCGTTGAGGAGGGACGCGTAAGCGGGGACAGCTCGTGAGCGGAGTGGCGCGGCGCTCTGCTTCAGGTGTCCCGGACGCAGAGCAGCGCTCTTGCGCTGCGATGCGAGCCGGGACCGTTCCAAGCGCTGCGTTCTGTAACGGCCCCGGCTCACGGTGCGTCACGCCGCAATGGCGGCGTGACGCGCCGTGTCCGGGGCACGTCTGCGAAACTACGTCGCCGCCGGCTTCGGATGCCGCGCGATCGTGAGCACGATGGCGGCGGCGATCAGGCACAGCGCGCCGGCGGCGAAGAATGCCGGAAGGTAGCTGAGCAGCAGCGTGCGCGACAATCCGGCGCCGAACGCCGCGGTGGCGGCGCCCAGTTGATGGCCGGCGAAGATCCAGCCGAACACCAGGCCGGCGCGCTCGGCGCCGAAGGTCTGCGCGGTGAGCCGTACCGTCGGCGGCACCGTGGCGATCCAGTCCAGCCCATAGAACAGCGCGAACAGCGACAGCCCGTAGAACGAGAAGTCGCTGAACGGCAGGAACAACAGCGACAGCCCGCGCAGGCCGTAATACCAAAACAGCAGCCAGCGGTTGTCGTAGCGGTCCGACAGCCAGCCGGAAAAAATCGTGCCGAAGAAGTCCAGCACCCCCATCGCCGCCAAGAGGCCCGCGGCTTGCACCTGCGGGATGCCGAAATCGGCGCACAGTGGAATGAGATGCACCTGGATCAAGCCGTTGGTCGAGGCGCCGCAGATGAAGAAGGTGGCGAACAGGATCCAGAATACGCGCGTCTTCGCGGCGTCGCGCAGCGCGCCGAGCGCCGCCGCCATGATCGGGGCATTGGCCGGCGGCGGCAGCGGCAACGGCTCGGAGCCATGGTCGCCGTAGGGCCGTAGGCCGAGATCGGCGGGCCGGTCGCGCATCGCTAGCACCACGGCGCAAGCCGCGACGCCGAGTGCGGCGCAGAGCAGCAGCAACGCGGCGCGCCAGCCGTAGCGCTCGGTGAGCATCGCGAGCAGCGGCAGGAACACCAATTGTCCGGTGGCGACGCTGGCGGTGAGAATGCCGACCACCAGGCCGCGGCGATGCACGAACCAGCGCGCCGCCACCGTGGCGCCGAGCACCAGGGCGGTGAGCCCTGTGCCGATGCCGACCGCAATGCCCCACAGCAGCACCAATTGCCACAGCTCTGTCATCGCCACCGAGGCGATCAGGCCGACGGCGATGATCAATTGGCCGGCCAGCGTCACGTTGCGCAAGCCGTAGCGGTTCATCAGCGCGGCGGCGAACGGCGCCATCAGCCCGAACAGGATGAAGCGGATCGACAGCGCCGAGGAGATTTCGGCGGTGCTCCAGCCGAACTCCTGCTGCAGCGGCACGATGAACACCCCCGGCGCGCCGACCGCTCCGGCCGAGATCAAGCCGGTGAGAAACGTGACCGCCACCATCACCCAGCCGTAATGCAGGTTGCGGCGGGTGAGGGCGGCGGCGAGCCAGGTCGAGATCATCTGGGTTCCTGCTTGGGATTCGCGGCCGCTGCGACCGCGAATCGGACGACATCGGCGAGCCGGTGCAATGATGGGTATCATATGATGCGACGCAGAAGATGCAAGGCGAGAGGCGACATGATGCGGAGAGGGGCGCTTTTGGAAGCAACAATTCGTGTCCCGGACGCCGAGCAGCGCTCTGCGCTGCGACGCGAGCCGGGACCGTTGCAGGCGCTGCGTTCGTTACGGCCCCGGCTCGCAGCGCACGCCGCCGCGAGTGCGGCGCGCCGCGCTGCGTCCGGGGCACGTCTCGTATCTTTGCGGGTCGACCAAAAGACTGCAGCATCTTGCCGCGAAAAGTGTCATCATATGATTTCAGACATTCTATAGGTCGGCCATGCGCTATTCCAAGGACCACAAGCAGGAAACCCACGCCCGGATCGTCAAGAAGGCGTCGGTCCGGCTACGCGAAAAGGGCGCCCACGGCATCGGCGTCGCCGACCTGATGAAGGAGGCGGGGCTGACCCATGGCGGGTTCTACGCGCATTTCGACTCCCGCGAGGCGCTGCTGGTCGAGGCGTTCGGCTATGCGATCGACCGCTCCAACGCGCGCTGGCGCAAGCTCGCCGCCGAACTGCCGCCGCAGCAGCGGCTGGCGGCGATCGTGGAGTCCTATCTGACGGCGTCGCATCGCGACGATCCCGGCCGCGGCTGCGCGGTGCCGGCGCTCGGCGCCGAGATCGCCCGCGAAAGCCCGAAGACCCGCAAGGCGTTCGCCGCCAAGCTCGAGGAGATGATCGAGATGGTGGCGGAGCAGATCGTCGACGCGCCGCCGAAGCTGGCGCGCAAGCAGGCGATCGCCGCGATGGCGACGATGATGGGCGCGCTGCTGCTTTCGCGGATCGCCGGCCACGGCGAGATGTCCGACGAGATTCTGAGCGCCGGCCGCGAGGCCGCGCTGGATCGGGCCGCCGCGGTAAAATCCACCGCGAAGCCGCGCGCAGTGCGCAAACCGGCGCTGGCTCCGGCCGCGGACTGAGGCGTTTTTCTCAAGGCACGCATACGCGTTCGCGGTTTGCCGGGGCAGGACGCAGCCGCTAGTCTGCCGGAATCGCGACGGCAAGCCCTTCCCAAACGCCGCAAAAGTCTGTTCAAGATATCCCCAAAATCAGCTTCTGGAGGAACGTATGCGCTCAATCGGGCATTTCATCGCTGGCCGCGAGGTTGCTGGAACGTCGGGCCGCTTCGCCGACGTGTTCGAGCCGATGACCGGCGAGGTGCAGGCGCAGGTCGCGCTGGCGACCAAGGCCGAGCTGCGCGCCGCGGTGGAAGATGCCAAGCAGGCGCAGCTCGCCTGGGGCGCCACCAACCCGCAGCGCCGCGCCCGCGTGATGATGAAATTCCTCGAGCTCGCCCAGCGCGACTACGACAAGCTCGCCGAGCTGTTGGCCCGCGAGCACGGCAAGACCGTGCCGGACGCCAAGGGCGACATCCAGCGCGGCCTCGAAGTGGTGGAATTCGCCTGCGGCATCCCGCATCTGATGAAGGGCGAATATACCGAAGGCGCCGGCCCCGGCATCGACATCTATTCGATGCGGCAGCCGCTCGGCGTCGTCGCCGGCATCACCCCGTTCAATTTCCCGGCGATGATCCCGATGTGGAAATTCGCGCCCGCGATCGCCTGCGGCAACGCCTTCATCCTGAAGCCATCGGAGCGCGACCCCGGGGTGCCGATGGCGCTCGCCGCGCTGATGATCGAGGCCGGCCTGCCGCCGGGCATCCTCAACGTCGTCAACGGCGACAAGGATGCGGTCGACGCCATCCTGGACGATCCGGACATCAAGGCGGTCGGCTTCGTCGGCTCGTCGCCGATCGCGCAATACATCTATGAGCGGGCGGCGGCGACCGGCAAGCGCGCGCAATGCTTCGGCGGCGCCAAGAACCACGCCATCATCATGCCCGACGCCGATCTCGACCACACCGTCGACGCCCTGATCGGCGCCGGCTACGGCTCGGCCGGCGAGCGCTGCATGGCGATCTCGGTGGCGGTGCCGGTCGGCAAGGCTACCGCCGACGCGCTGATGGAGAAGCTGATCCCGCGCGTCGAAGCGCTGAAGATCGGCCCCTCGACCGATCCGTCGGCGGATTTCGGTCCGCTGGTCACTCGCGCGGCGCTGGAGCGGGTCAAGGACTACGTCAATGTCGGGATCGAGGAGGGCGCCACGCTCGCCGTCGACGGCCGCGGCTTCACCATGCAGGGCTACGAGAACGGCTTCTACATGGGCGGCTGCCTGTTCGACAACGTCACCAAGGACATGCGGATCTACAAGGAAGAAATTTTTGGCCCGGTGCTGAGCGTGGTGCGCGCCCACGACTACGCGGAAGCCTTGGCGCTGCCCTCCGACCACGACTACGGCAACGGCGTCGCGATCTTCACCCGCGACGGCGACGCCGCGCGCGACTTCGCCGCCAAGGTGAATGTCGGCATGGTTGGTATCAACGTGCCGATCCCGGTGCCGATCGCCTACTACACCTTTGGTGGCTGGAAGAAGTCCGGCTTCGGCGACCTCAACCAGCACGGCCCGGATTCGATCCGCTTCTACACCAAGACCAAGACCGTCACCGCGCGCTGGCCGTCGGGCGTCAAGGAGGGGGCAGAATTCTCGATTCCGACGATGAAGTGAGGTAGGCTGGGACATTCTCATTCCGGAGAAGCGCCATGACTGAGATGAAGTCGCTGAGTCGTATCGAAGAAATGGATGCGTCGTTCGATCGGCGCGCGCGCGCGAACGGCCGCACATTCGAGCAGGAGATCGAGTTCATGCTCGAGCAAAAGCGGCCGTTAACGCCAGAGGAGCGGGTGGCCCTCATCCGATATTTTCATTCGAGCTACGATGGCATCCAGCCGTCTTTGACGCTGGAGGAGATCAGGGAAGGCCTGATGTGAGGACGTGGGTTGTTGATGCCAGCGTTGCCGTCAAGTGGCTCGTTCCGGAAGCGATGTCGGATATCGCGAGAGAAATTTCGATTTCGACAGATCGTCTCGTTGCGCCACGTTTGATCAAGACCGAACTGGCCAACGCCCTGGTCACCAAGACCAAGCAAGGAACGCTCAACCTGCGGCAAGCCTCGGATCACTTTCGTAGGATTTCATTCTTGTTGCCCGAACTCATCGACATCGACGACATGATCCAGCCTGCATTTCAGAGTGCCTGCCTTCTTCGCCATCCTATCTACGACCTGATCTACCTCGAAACGGCGCGGCGAGTTGACGCGCGACTCGTGACGGCGGATCGCCGCTTCACGGCCAAACTCGCCGGCACCGAGCTTGCGCGTCACGTCATGTTGCTTTCCGACTGGCGGCCCGCATGACGCACTTCACCCTCACCGAAGACCATCGCGCCGTCCGCGACATGGCGCGCGACTTCGCCGCGGAAAAGATCGCGCCGCACGCGCTGCAATGGGATCAGGACAAGTATTTTCCGGTCGAGGTGCTGCGGCAGGCGGCTGCGCTCGGCATGGCGGGGATCTACATTCGCGACGACGTCGGCGGCAGCGGACTGACGCGGTTCGATGCCGCCCTGATCTTCGAGGCGCTGGCGCAGGGCTGCCCGACGGTGTCGGCATTTCTCTCGATCCACAACATGGCGAGCTGGATGATCGACGCCTATGGCAGCGCGGAGCAGCGCAGCAAATGGCTGCCGAAGCTGTGCAGCATGGAGCTGATCGCGAGCTACTGCCTGACCGAGCCGGGCTCCGGCTCTGACGCGGCGGCCTTGCGCACCCGCGCGGTGCGCAATGGCGAGCACTACATCCTCAACGGCCAGAAGCAGTTCATCTCCGGCGCGGGCCAGGCCGGGCTCTATGTGGTGATGGTGCGCACCGGCGGCGAGGGGGCCTCGGGCATTTCCACGCTGGTGGTGGAGCGCGACACGCCGGGGCTGTCGTTCGGCGCCAATGAGCGCAAGATGGGCTGGAACGCGCAGCCGACCTGTGCGGTGATGTTCGAGAACGCGCGGGTGCCGGTCGCCAACCGGATCGGCGAGGAGGGCATCGGCTTCAAGATCGCGATGGCCGGCCTCGATGGCGGCCGCATCAACATCGCGGCCTGTTCGCTCGGCGGCGCGCAATCCGCGCTCGACAAATCGCTGAGCTACATGAAGGAGCGTAAAGCCTTCGGAAAGCGGCTCGACGAATTCCAGGCGCTGCAGTTTCGCCTGGCCGACATGGCGATCGAGTTGGAGGCCGCGCGCACTTTCGTCTGGCGCGCCGCCGCCGCGCTCGACCGCAAGGATCATGACGCGACGATGCTGTGCGCGATGGCCAAGCGGTTCGGCACCGACGTCGGCTTCGAGGTCGCCAACCAGGCGCTGCAGTTGCACGGCGGCTACGGCTATTTGAGCGAATACGGCATCGAGAAGATCGTGCGCGACCTGCGGGTGCATCAGATCCTGGAAGGCAGCAACGAGATCATGCGGCTGATCGTGGCGCGCAAGCTGATCGAGGCCGCGCGATGAATGCGCCGCTGAAAGAGCCGGAGCTGATCGTGCGGCGCGAAGGCGCCGCCGGCGTCATCCGCCTCAACCGGCCGAAGGCGATCAACGCGCTGACGCTGCAGATGGCGCGCGGCATCGACGCCGCACTCGATGGCTTCGCCGCCGATCCGGAGGTGGCGCTGGTGCTGATCGAAGGCGCCGGCGAGCGCGGGTTGTGCGCCGGCGGCGACATCCGCGGCCTCTACGACAGCGCGCAGCAGGGCGGCGATCTCGGCCCGGTGTTCTGGCGCGAAGAGTATCTGCTGAACGCGCGGATCGCCTCCTTCGCCAAGCCCTACGTCGCCTTGATGGACGGGCTGGTGATGGGCGGCGGCGTCGGCATCAGCGCTCATGGCTCGCATCGCATTGTCAGCGAGACCACCAAGGTTGCGATGCCCGAGGTCGGCATCGGTTTCTTTCCCGACGTCGGCGGCAGTTATTTGTTGTCGCGCTCGCCCGGCGAGATCGGCAGCTATTTCGGCCTCACCGGCGCGATCATGAACGGCGCCGATGCGATCTATGCCGGCTTTGCCGATAGCTATGTGCCGCAGTCCGCCTGGCCGGCATTGCGCGACGCACTGACACAGGCGCCCGCGGCGACGGCCGCGCAGGTGCGTGGCATCGTCGCGCGCTTTGCCGCGGCGCCGCAGCCGGGAGCGGCCGAACTGCATCGCGATCGGATCGATGCGGCGTTTGCCCACGACACGGTCGAAGAGATCGTCTCGGCATTGTCGCGCTACGGCTCGGAGTTCGCGCGCGCGACCCTACAGGCGCTGCAGAGCAAATCGCCGACCAGCCTCAAGGTGACGTTGAAGCTGTTGCGCGAGGCGCGGCGTTTGCCCTCGCTGCGGGCCTGCCTGATTGCCGAGTATCGCGCGGCGCTGCAGGTGTTCGTCAGCGCGGATTTCGTCGAAGGCATTCGCGCCGCGGTGATCGACAAGGACCGCAGCCCGAAATGGCAGCCGTCACGGCTCGAGGACGTCAGCGACGACATCGTGGCGCGCTATTTCGTCGGCCGCGGCGAGAAGGAGCTGCAATTTCCAGACTAATCGAACAACAAAACGTGGAGGGGCAGGAATGAGCAAAATCGCGTTTATCGGGCTCGGCAATATGGGCGGGCCGATGGCCGGCAATCTGGTGAAAGCCGGGCGTAGCGTCGCCGGCTTCGATCTGGTGGCGGCCTCCTGCGCAGCGGCCAAGGGCGACGGCGTGAGCATCGCGGGTTCGGCGGTCGAGGCGGTGGCCGACGCCAAAGTGATCGTCACCATGCTGCCGGCCGGCAATCACGTGCTGGCGGTGTGGAACGAAATTTTGCCGCGCATCGCCAAGGGCGCGCTGATCATCGATTGCTCGACCATCGACGTCGGCAGTTCGATCCGCGCTCATGCGTTGGCGGCCAAGCACGAGATCGCGTCGGTGGATGCGCCGGTCTCCGGCGGCACCGGCGGCGCCAAGGCGGCGACGCTGACCTTCATGGCGGGCGGCGCGCCGGCGGCGTTCGAGGCTGCGAAGCCGGTGCTCGAACTGATGGGCAAGAAGATCGTGCATTGCGGCGGCCCCGGCGCAGGCCAGGCGGCGAAGATCTGCAACAACATGATCCTCGGCATTTCGATGATTGCGGTCAGCGAAGCGTTCACGCTCGCGGAAAAGCTCGGGCTGTCGCATCAGGCGCTGTTCGACGTCGCCTCGACCTCGTCGGGGCAGTGCTGGTCGCTGACCAGCTATTGCCCGGTGCCGGGGCCGGTGCCGACTTCGCCGGCCAACAACGACTACAAGCCGGGCTTTGCTGCCGCCTTGATGCTGAAGGATCTGAAACTGTCGCAGGAAGCCGCCAAGGCCGCGGGTGCTGCGACGCCGCTCGGCGCGCATGCGGAAGAAATCTACGCGGCGTTCGCCGACGCCGGCCACGGCGGCACGGACTTTTCGGGGATCATCAACTATCTGCGCGGGCAGGCGGGGGAGTAAGGGAGAGTCGTCATCCTGTGGAGCCGCGCGATCTTCGCGCGGCGTCTCGAAGGATGCGGCTTCGAGTGCCCGTAGCCCATCCTTCGAGACGCCCGGCTTCGTCCTGCGGACGACGCCGGGCTCCTCAGGATGACGGAAGTGTGGGTTGAAGCGTAACTAATTGAGCGTCCGCGTAGCGACGTCAGAATAACAAGACTTGGGGACGAGACATGACTACTTTCCAAGAGGCGCGGGCGTTTCTGCTCGCGCATCGCACCGATTACGACACCGCGGTGGCGGGTTTCCGCTGGCCCGACGACGCGCCGTTCAACTGGGCGCTGGACTGGTTCGACGCCGGACTGGCGGCCGACCCAGAAAGCAGAGATCGCACCGCGCTGTGGATCGTCGATGCGGCGAGCGGCAGCGAGAACAAGCTGTCCTTCGCGACACTGTCGCGGCGCTCCAACCAGGTGGCGAATTTCCTGCGCGCGCAGGGGCTCAACCGAGGCGATCATCTGCTGCTGCTGCTCGGCAATGTCGTTCCGCTGTGGGAGATCATGCTGGCGGCGATCAAGCTCGGCATCGTGGTGATCCCGGCGACCACGCTGCTGACGACCGACGAATTGCGCGACCGGCTGGAGCGCGGCCGCGCTAAGCTGGTGGTGGCGGCGCCCGACCAGGTGGCGAAATTCGCCAGCCTCGGCGGCGATGATCTGAAGCGCGTGGTGGCGGGCGATGCGCAGGACGGCTGGCTGCCATTCGCGCAGAGCACCGACTATCCGGAAGAATTCACGCCGGATGCGCCGACCGACCCCGGCGAGCCGATGCTGTTGTACTTCACCTCCGGCACCACGGCGAAGCCGAAGCTGGTGCGGCACAGCCAGCGCAGCTATCCGGTGGGCGCGCTGTCGACGATGTATTGGCTGGGTCTGCAGCCCGGCGACATCCATCTCAACATTTCCTCGCCGGGCTGGGCCAAGCACGCCTGGAGCTGCGTGTTCGCGCCGTGGAATGCCGGCGCGACGGTGTTCGTCGTCAACCAGCCGCGGTTCGACGCCAAGACCCTGCTGGCCACCGTGGCGCGCTGCGGCGTCACCACGCTGTGCGCGCCGCCGACGGTGTGGCGGCTGGTGATCCAGGAAAAACTCGGCGACTACAAGGTGGCGTTGCGCGAGGTCTGCGGCGCCGGCGAGCCGCTCAATCCGGAAGTGATCGATCAGGTCAAGGCGGCGTGGGGCCTCACCATCCGCGACGGCTACGGCCAGACCGAGACCACGGCGCTGTGCGGCAACTCGCCGGGGCAGAAGGTCAAGATCGGCTCGATGGGCCGGCCGCTGCCGGGCTACAAGGTTATTATCACCGATCCCGACGGCAAGCCGGCCAAGGAGGGCGAGATCACCTTGAAGCTCGGCGCCGATCGTCCCGCGGGGCTGATGCAGGGCTATCAGGGCGACGGCGGCAGTGTGAGCGGCGCCGACGGCGAACTCTATCGCAGCGGCGACGTCGCCTTCGCCGACGACGAGGGCTATCTGACCTTCGTCGGCCGCATCGATGACGTGTTCAAATCCTCCGACTATCGGATCAGCCCGTTCGAACTGGAGAGCATTCTGCTCGAACACGATCTGGTGGCGGAAGCCGCGGTGGTGCCGGCGCCGGATCCGATCCGGCTGGCGGTGCCGAAGGCCTATGTGATGCTGGTCGCCGGCACCGAACGCTCGCGCGACACCGCGCTGTCGATCTTCCGGCATCTGCAGGCGCGGCTGTCGCCGTTCAAGCGGATCCGGCGCATCGAGCTGGTCGACGAATTGCCGAAGACGATCTCCGGCAAGATCCGCCGCGTGCATCTGCGCCGGCTCGAGCACGACGACGACCGCAGCGATGCATTGCGCGGCCGCGAATTCCGCGAAGAAGAATTCGTCGAGTTGCAGCAAAAGCTGGGACAATCGGAGGGTTAGCGCGGCTATCGTCGCGGTGCGGATCGCAAGAAATCGCTTGGCGCTTGGCCGCCAGCTGTGGAATGTGCGTCGCAACAATAAGCGTGACGGAGAGCACATGACTTCGGTGGTGGAACGCGAGGCCTACCTCGCCATGGTGGGGCAGGAGGTCGGCGTCTCGGCCTGGCATCTGGTGGATCAAACGCGGATCGACGGGTTCGCCGACGCCACCGACGATCATCAATTCATCCATGTCGACCCGCTTCGCGCCGCGCGCGAAACCCCGTTCGGCGGCAGCATCGCCCACGGCTTTCTGACGCTGTCGCTGCTCAGCGTGTTCTCCTACGAGGCCATGCCCAGAATTCGCGGCGCCACCATGGGCGTCAATTACGGCTTCGATCGCTTGCGTTTCATCTCGCCGGTGCGCGCCGGATCGCGGGTGCGCGGCCGCTTCATGCTGGCTGAAGCTGTGATGCGCAAGCCCAACGAATTGCTGTCGCGCACCGCGGTCAGCGTCGAGATCGAGGGCGAGAAACGCTCGGCGCTGGTCGCCGACTGGCTCGGGCTGATCTATTTCGCAGAACAAGAAACCACGGTTTAAACTTCAGGGACGGCAACCATGAGCATTCGATTTGACGGACGCGTCGCCATCGTCACCGGCGCCGGCAATGGGCTCGGACGCGCGCACGCGCTTGGCCTCGCGGCGCGCGGCGCCAAGGTGGTGGTGAATGATTTCGGCGGTGGGCGCGACGGCTCGGGCGGCTCGATGACCGCGGCGGAGGCCGTGGTCGAGGAAATCCGTGCCGCCGGCGGCATCGCGATGGCGGACGGCGCCGACGTTTCCAATTTCGAACAGGTCAAGGCGATGGTCGACATGACCACCGCGGAGTGGGGCAGCGTCGATCTGTTGTGCGCCAATGCCGGCATCCTGCGCGACAAATCCTTCGCCAAGATGGAGCTCGCCGACTTCGCCAAGGTGATCGACGTGCATCTGAACGGCACGTTCTATTGCTGCAAGGCAGTGTGGGAGGGCATGCGCGCGCGCAACTACGGCCGCATCGTCGTCACCACCTCGTCGTCGGGCATGTACGGCAATTTCGGCCAGGCCAATTATGCTGCTGCGAAAGCCGGCGTCATTGGTCTCATGAATGTGCTCGCCGCCGAGGGCCGCAAGACCGACATCCGCGTCAATACCATCTCGCCGACCGCGGCGACGCGGATGACCGAGGAACTGCTGCCGCCGCAGGCGCTGGCCTTGTTGAAGCCGGAATCGATCACGCCCGCGGTGCTCTATCTGTTGAGCCAGGACGCGCCGACCCGCACCATCATCGGCGCCGGCGCCGGCTCGTTCGCGGTGGTCAAGCTGATGGAAAGCGAAGGGCTCAATTTGCCGGAAGCCGACTGGACCCCGGACGCCATCGCGGCGCATTTCGCCGAGATTTCCGACATGTCGAAGGCGCAGGCGCTCGACGGCGCGTTCCAGCAGACGCAGAAGTACGTCGAGCAGGCCGCGGCACGGCTGGCGAAGGGGTAGGCCCTCCGTTATTCCGAAGCGCCTGCGACGCGCGGTCTTCACCTCTCCCATAGGGAGAGGTCGGATCGCTCTTGCGATCCGGGTGAGGGGCTGCAAGCCTATCGATAGACCGTAACCCCTCACCCCAACCCTCTCCCCATGGGCGAGGGAGTTCGCTTCCGATGGCGCGAACGCTCGGGCTCAATAGCCCGGAGATTTTACAAGCCGCGCATCAGCGTGCATAGCGTTGCGCCATGATAGGCACTTCGAACAGCGTGGCGATCATCGGTGCCGGGCCGGCCGGGCTGATGGCGGCCGAGGTGATCGCGCAAGGCGGCGCGCGCGTCACGGTCTATGACGGCATGGCGTCGGCGGGACGCAAGTTTCTGCTCGCCGGGCGCGGCGGCTTGAACCTCACGCACAGCGAGCCGCTGCCAGAATTTCTGTCGCGCTACGGCGCCGCGTTACCGCATCTGCAAAGCGCGATCGAGGCGTTCTCACCCGACGCATTACGGGACTGGAGCGAAGCGCTGGGGCAGCCGACCTTCGTGGGCAGTAGCGGACGGGTGTTTCCGGCCGCGCTGAAGGCCTCGCCGCTGCTGCGGGCCTGGCTGCGCCGGCTGCAGACGGAGGGCGTCGAACTCAAGCTGCGACATCGCTGGCAGGGCTGGGGCGACGATGGCGCGCTGCGCTTTGCGACGCCCGACGGCGAGCGCGCGGTGCAGGCCGGCGCGAGCGTGCTGGCGCTCGGCGGCGCGTCGTGGCCGAAACTCGGTTCCGACGGCGGCTGGGTCGATATTTTGGCGGCGAAGCAAGTCGCGATCGCGCCGCTCAGGCCGGCTAATGGCGGCTTCACGGTGGCGTGGTCGGAGATTTTTCGCGATCGTTACGAGGGGCAACCGTTGAAGACCATCGCGCTGTCGTTCGGCGGCCGCGTGGTGCGCGGCGAGGCGATGATCACCAGGAGCGGCATCGAGGGCGGCGCCGTCTATGCGCTGTCGGCGGCGTTGCGCGACGCCATCCTCGCCGACCGTGAAGCCACGCTGCACGTGGCGCTGCGGCCGGATGTGCCTGCTGATGAGTTGACGGCGCGGCTGGCGGCGCCGCGCGGCAAGGCGTCGCTGACGAATTTCCTGCGCAAGGCGGCGCATCTGACGCCGCTCGGCGTCGGGCTGTTGCAGGAGGCGGCGATCGCGCAAGGCGCGGCGTTGTCGGCGCTGGCGCCCGCCGAACTCGCGGCGCTGATCAATGCGGTGCCGATCCGTCTGAATGGCCTGGAGCCGATCGCCCGCGCAATTTCGACCGCGGGCGGCATCGCGTTTTCAGAACTCGACGCCGATTACATGCTGCGCAAAGTGCCCGGCGTGTTCGCCGCCGGCGAGATGCTGGACTGGGAGGCGCCGACCGGCGGCTATCTGCTGCAGGGCGCGTTCGCCACCGGCGCTGCGGCGGGCCGCGGCGTGCTGCGCTGGCTCGCGCGCTGAGGCTGTCGATAAGTCGCAGACCAACCGCGGTCATTCCGGGGCGCGAGCACTTGCGAGCGAACCCGGAATCTTGCTGCGCGTACAAGAGATAATGCGTGTCGCAAGATTCCGGGTTCGCTCACAGCTGACGCTGTTCGCGCTCCGGAATGACGGTGCACAAGCATGTCGCCGTCGCCCTTCGAGGTCGAAGTCGCCGTCGCCCTTCGAGGTCGTCGCTGCAATCGGGATCGCCCCTCGCGACCTCTCCAATAAATGACGGACCTCTCCGCGTCATGGCCGCGCTCGTCGCGGCCATCCACGCCAACGAGCGAGGCTGTGCTGGTTCCCGTGGATGGCCGGGACGAGCCCGGCCATGACGGGTTGGGTTCAGGGCCGGATAATGGGGGTCAGCATTGCTGATCGTCGTTACTTGCCCGCTGTCGATTCAAGTGCACCCGCTACTCACGCGCTCTCGATCTCTTCGCGTAAGAGCTCCAATTCCAGCCACTGGTCCTCGGCGATCTGCAGCTCCTTCTGCGCGGCGGAGAGCGCGGCGGAGGCGGTGTCGAATTTCTTGCGGTCCTTGGCGTACAAATTGGGATCGTCGAGGAAGCGGTGCTGCTTGGCGATCTCGGCGTGCAGTTTGGCGATGGTTTTCGGCAGCGTGTCGAGCGCGTGCTTTTCCTTGAAATTCAGCTTGCGCTTTGCCGCGCCCGCGGCCGGCTTCTCGCCGCGCGCGGCGGCTTCCTTGGCGCTGTCGGCCTTGGCGGTTTCCACCGCCTTGACGGCGGCGCGCGTCAGGTCCGCGCCGCGCTGCTTCAGCATGTCGGAATAGCCGCCGGCATATTCCACCCAGCGGCCGGCGCCTTCCGGCGCAATCACCGAGGTCACCACGCGGTCGAGGAAGTCGCGGTCATGGCTGACCAGGATCACCGTGCCCTCATAGTCGCCGAGCATTTCTTCCAGCACGTCGAGGGTTTCCAGATCGAGGTCGTTGGTGGGCTCGTCGAGCACCAGAAGATTCGACGGCTTGGCCAACGACCGCGCCAGCATCACCCGGCCGCGTTCGCCGCCGGACAGCACTTCCAGCGGCGTGCGCATCTGCTCCTGCGCGAACAGGAAGTCCTTCATGTAGCTGACGACGTGCTTCGGCTTGCCGTTGACCATCACGCTGTCGCCGCGACCGCCGGTCAAGGCTTCGGCCAGCGTCGATTTCGGGTCGAGACTTTCGCGGCCCTGGTCCAGCGTCGCCATCTCGATGTTGACGCCGAAACGGATTGTGCCGGAATCCGGCGGCGCTGCGCCGGTCAGCATGTTGATCAGCGTGGTCTTGCCGGCGCCGTTCGGGCCGACGATGCCGATGCGGTCGCCGCGCTGCACCCGGATCGAGAAGTCGTCGACGATCTTGCGGTCCTCATAGACCCGGCCGATGCCCTTGGCCTCGATGATCAGCTTGCCGGATTTCTCCGCCTCGGCGGCGTTGAGGTTGGCGGAACCCGCGGTGCCGCGATAGTCGCGACGCTGCTCGCGGAGCTCGAACAGGTTGCCGAGCCGCTTGACGTTGCGCTTCCTGCGGCCGGAGACGCCGTAGCGCAGCCAATGCTCCTCGGCGACGATCTTGCGGTCGAGCTTGTGCTGGTCGCGCTCTTCCTCGGCCAAGACGTCGTCGCGCCATTGCTCGAAATCGGCGAAGCCGCGGTCGATCTGGCGGATCTGGCCGCGATCGAGCCAGGCGGTGGCGCGCGACAGATTGGTCAGGAAGCGGCGGTCATGGCTGATGATGACCAGCGCGCAGCGCCGGGCCGCGAGGTCTGCCTCCAGCCACTCGATGGTGGTGAGGTCGAGATGGTTGGTCGGCTCGTCGAGCAAAAGGATGTCCGGATTGGGCGCCAGCATCCGCGCCAGCGCGGCGCGCCTGGCCTCGCCGCCGGACAGATGGGAAGGGTCCTCGTCGCCATGCAGGCCGAGCTGTTCCAGGAGATACGCCGCCTGGTAATGCTCGTCGCCGGCGTGCAGGCCGGCCTCGACATAGGACAGCGTGGTCGAGAAGCCCTCGAAGTCGGGTTCCTGCGGCAGATAGCGGATGGTGGCGCCGGGCTGCACGAAGCGGCTGCCGCGGTCGGGCTGCACCAGGCCAGCGACGATCTTCAAGAGCGTCGATTTGCCGGAGCCGTTGCGGCCGATCAGGCAGACCCGCTCGCCGGCGGACACCGACAGTTCGACCCCGCTGAGCAGCGGGGTGCCGCCGAAGGTCAGCGCGATGTCTTTCAATTGGATCAGCGGAGGCGCCATGGTCTCTCAATTCAAACAGAGTGTTACGCGGGTTTATTGCTGCGCTGGATGCGGCGGATCGCAGTGTCCAGCGCGGACAGGAAGGCGGAGCGGTCGCGTGGGCTGAAGCCGCGCGGGCCGCCGGTGACTTCGCCCGCCGAGCGCAGGTCGGTCATCAGGTTGCGCACCGCCAGCGTCATGCCGATCGAGGCCTCGCTGAACGGCTTGCCGTTCGGCGCCAGCACGTCGGCGCCAGCTTTGACGCAGCGGCTCGCCAACGGCACGTCCGAGGTCACCACTATATCGCCACGGCCGGCGCGTTCCGCAATCCAGTCGTCGGCGGCGTCCATGCCGGGACCGGCGGCGATCCGCTCGATCGAGGGATCAGGCGGCACGCGGATGAAGTTCCCCGCCACCACGCTGACCGGCAGGCCATGGCGGGCGGCCACCTTGTAGATTTCGTCCTTCACCGGACAGGCGTCGGCGTCGACATAGATGCGGGTCGGGCTCAAGCGGGGCCTTCTGTGGTCGCGGGGCTGGGGTGCTCACCCGCGGCTTTGCCGCGGCTGCGGCGAGGCGTACCATCTTGGGTACCAATCAACAACTTTTGCGGGGAATGATGACGGTTTTGCCGGAACCCTATGGGGTGGTCGCCCACAACAGCGCCAAGCAGTCGGAAAACCGGATGCATGACGACGCCGTGGCGCGACGGTTCGGGTTCGTCGGCGGGCTGGTGCCCGGGGTCGATGTGCTGGCCTATATGACGCATCTGCCGGTGGCGAAATGGGGCCGCGGCTTTCTGGAGCGCGGGCTGATCGAGGCGCGCTTCGTCAAGCCGGTCTATGACGGCGACGACGTCGAGGTGAGCGCCGAGCCGGACGGCGAGGGCCTGACGCTCCGGGTCGAAAGCCGCGGCGAACTCTGCGCCACCGGCGCGGCCGCGCTGCCGGAGCACGCGCCGCCGGCGCGGCTCGGCAATTTCCGCGCGGTGCCGCCGGTGACGATCCGCCGCCCGGTCGATTCCAGCTCCTACGAACTCGGCAAATGGCTCGGCACCGCGCCGCAATGCTGGGCCGGCGATGCGGCGATCGGCTATTTGGCCGAAGTGCGCGAGGCCGATCCGATCTACCGCGCCGAAGGCCTGCTGCATCCCGGCGTGCTGCAGCGGATCATGAACCGGGTGCTGATCGAGAATGCGCTGCTCGGCGCCTGGATGCATGTCGGCAGCGAGATGCAATTGCTCAACGCCGCGCGCCCGACCGACCAGCTCACCGCGCGCGCCAAGGTCACCGGCAATTACGAGAAGAAGGGCCACCGCATCGTCGAGCTCGACGCGCTGATCGTGGCCGGCGGCGACACCGCGATCGCGCATTGCCACCACGTGGCGATCTACCAGCCGCGGGCCAAGGCGGCGGCGTAACCCGCCGCCGCGCGGCTCAAGCCGCCTTGCGCTTGGCGTCTTCGATCGCGCGCCACACCCGCTCCGAGGTCAGCGGCATGTCGAGATGCGCGATGCCGTAGTCGGACAGCGCGTCGAGCACGGCGTTGACCAGGGTGGCGAGGCTGCCGGCGCAGCCGGCCTCGCCGCAGCCCTTGGTGCCGAGCGGATTGGATTTGGTCGGGCTCGGGTGATCGCCGACCGTCATCATCGGAATGTCCTCGGCACGCGGCATCGCGTAGTCCATGAACGAGCCGGTGACCGGCTGGCCGCTGTCGTCGTAGCTGACGTTTTCCATCAGCGCCTGGCCGATGCCTTGCGCAACGCCGCCGTGCAACTGGCCGGCGACGATCATCGGATTGACGATGGTGCCGAAATCATTGACCCCGGTGTAGCCGACCACGCGGGTGACGCCGGTGTCGGGATCGATCTCGACCTCGGCGACGTGGCAGCCGTTCGGGAAGGTCGAGGGGATGGCGGTGATGGTGTGGTCGACGTCGAGCGAGGACGGCACGCCCTCGGGCAGCGTGGCGTCGCGCAGGCGTTGCGCCAGATCGAGGATGTCGATGCCGCGGTCGGTGCCGGCGACGAGGAAGCGGCCGGCGTCGAATTCGATGTCGGCTTCCGCGGTTTCCAAGAGATGCGCCGCCGCGATCTTGCCTTTCGCGATCACCAGCTTCGACGCTTCCACGATCGCCGTGCCGCTGGCGGTGATCGAGCGCGAGCCGCCGGTGCCGCTGCCGGTGTGCACCACGTCGCTGTCGTTCTGCTGCAGCGTCACCCGCTCGAACGGCACGCCGAGCTGCGCCGCCAGCACCTGCGCGAACGGCGTGGCGTGGCCCTGGCCGTAATCCAGCGTGCCGGTGATCAGCTTCACGCCGCCGTCCGGCTCGAACACGATCTTGCCGAGCTCGGGGTTGGCCGGGGCGGTGACTTCGAGATAGCTGCCGACCGCGATGCCGCGCAGCTTGCCGCGCTTCCTGCTGTCGCGCTTGCGCTTGGCAAAGCCCGCGTAGTCCGACAATTCCAGCGCCTTGTTGAACACGCCGAGGAAGTCGCCGCTGTCATAGGTCATGCCGGAGGAGGCCTTGAACGGCAGCTGCGATGGCTTGATGAAGTTGCGCTTGCGCAAGGCGAGGCGGTCGATCCCCATTTCGTCGGCGGCGCGATCGATCAATCGCTCCATGAAGTAGTTGGCCTCGGGACGGCCGGCGCCGCGATAGGCCCCCATCAGCGTGGTGTTGGTCAGCACGCATTTGATGTCGACGCTGTGAATCGGCGTCCGGTACACGCTGGAGAGGTTTTTGCCGGTGTTGAGCGACAGCGGCAGTGGCGACACCCCGGTGATATAGGCGCCGAGATTGCCATAGCCACTGATCCGCACCGCCAGAAATTTTCCGTCGGCGTCCAGCGCCAGTTCGGCGTGGATCTGCTGCGCGCGGCCGTGGCTGTCCGACAGAAAGCTGGTGGAGCGCTCGTCGGTCCATTTCACCGGCCGGCCCAGCGATTTCGCGGCGTGCAGGATGCAGATGTATTCCGGATAGTTGACGTTCTTCATGCCGAACGAGCCGCCGACATGGCCGGTCAGCAGATGCACCTTGTCGTTCGGCACCTTCAACAATTTCGCCAGTGCGTTGCGGCTGCCGGAGACGCCTTGGGTCGGCAGCTGGATGGTGTAGCGCTCGCTGGCCTGGTCGTAGGAGGCGAGCGCGCAGCGCGGCTCCATCGCCACCACCGCGACGCGGGTATTGACGATGTCGAGTTTTGTGACATGGGCGGCGGCCGCGAAGGCGGCGTCCACCGCGTCGGTGTCGCCATAGTGATAATCCAGCGCGACGTTGCCGAGGACCTGGTCGTAGAGCTGCGGCGCGCCGGGCTTGGCGGCGTCCTCGGCGCTGGTCACCGCCGGCAGCGGTTCGATGTCGAGCTCGATCGCCTCGGCGGCGTCGCGGGCCTGCAACAACGTCTCGGCGACCACGATCGCCACCGGATCGCCGACATAGCGCACCTTGTCGGTCATCAGCGCGGTACGCGGGGTCTGCAAGAGCGGCGTGCCGTCGCGATTCTTCAAGGGCAGCGTGCAACTGAACGGCGCATAGTCGGCGGCCGCGAGGTCGGCGCCGGTCCAGATCCGCAGCACGCCCGGCATCGCTCTGGCCGCACTGGCGTCGATGCTGCGGATCACGCCGTGCGGGTGGTTGCTGCGCAGCATCCAGGCATAGGCCTGGCCGGGCGCCTGCAGATCGTCGGTGTAACGGCCGTGGCCGCGGACCAGCGTGTCGTCTTCCTTGCGCCGCACCGGCTGGCCGACGCCAAACCGCTGCAGCGCGACGGCGGCGTCGCGCGGAAACACGTGATCTTGCATGGTGCAATCCATCAAACGGCGACCGCGGTCGCGAAGGCGGGAAATCTGCGGACAACGCAGCATTGCCGAGATAATGCAGCGCTGCCGTTGCGACAACGCATGTTTGGGAATGCGGCCTGCGCGATGCTTGCGCCGCGCCGCTGCGCTGCTAAACTTTCCGTGAATGGTTTCCTCGCTGGCCCCGCAGGGTCACGGAAAGACGGATTGTATGACGGACGATACGCGGCTTCGCGACGGCCTTGGGCCGCGCGAGGACCCGCAAGCTGCGAGTGTTGCGGAGGGCAGCGGGACCGCGGTCGAACCGGCCGGCGGTTCGCGCGCCGACGCTGCGCATCGCGATGGCTCGCATCCTTATGGCGCTCACTCGGACGGCTCGCACCCCGAGGGCGGGCACGGCCATGACGGGGTTTATGCCGCGATCGACCTCGGCACCAACAATTGCCGGCTGTTGATCGCCCGGCCGACCGGCGACGGCTTCCGCGTGATCGATTCGTTCTCGCGGATCATCCGGCTCGGCGAGGGCATGTCGGCCAGCGGCCGGATCAGCGAGGCGGCGATCGGCCGCGCGATCTCCGCGCTGTCGGTGTGCAGCGAGAAGATTCACGCCCGCCGGGCCAAGCGGCTACGGCTGGTCGCCACCGAGGCCTGCCGCGCCGCCGACAACGCCGACGATTTCCTCGACCGGGTGGCGCACGCCACCGGGATCCGGCTGGAGGTGATCGACCGCGAGACCGAGGCCCGGCTGGCGGTGGTCGGCTGTTCGCCGCTCTTGGATCCGCACGGCCGCGGCGCCATCCTGTTCGACATCGGCGGCGGCTCCTCGGAACTGGTGTGGATCGAGCGCGATCCGGCCAAGCCTGAGCTGGCGCCGCGGATCCGGGCCTGGATGTCGATTCCGCTCGGCGTGGTGACGCTGGCGGAGCGATTCGGCGGCAAGGTGGTCAGCGACGAGACCTATGCGGCGATGGTCGAGGCGGTGGCGATCCATGTAGGGCCGTTTGCGGCCCGGATCGGCGGCGATCTCGCCGGAATGCACCTGCTCGGCACCTCCGGCACGGTGACCACGCTGGCCGGGCTGCACCTCGATCTGACCCGCTACGACCGCCGGCGGGTCGACGGGATCTGGCTCAGCGACGCCGAACTGACCGAAACCATCGCCAAGCTGCACGGCATGAGCTATCACGACCGCGCCAGCAACAATTGCATCGGGGTGGAGCGCGCCGACCTGGTGCTGGCCGGCTGCGCCATCCTCGACGCGATCCGCACCGCGTTCCCGCTGCCCCGGCTGCGGGTGGCGGACCGCGGCCTGCGCGAGGGCATGCTGGTGGAAATGATGCGGCAGGATGGTGCGCTGGGCCCGGCGTGAGGGCTTTCGGCGTCCGCCTGTGCTAAGACCGCGCCCCAACCCGTCGAGACAGACAATATGGCCAAAGACACCACCGGGCGCCTGCGCGTCACCGTCAAGAGCGCCGGCAGGCTGAAACTGTCGTCGAAGCTCTGGCTGGAGCGCCAACTCAACGATCCTTATGTAGCGCAGGCCAAGCGCGACGGGCTGCGCTCGCGCGCCGCCTACAAGCTGATCGAGATCGACGACAAATATCATTTCCTCAAGCCCGGCATTTCGGTGGTCGATCTCGGTGCCGCGCCCGGCGGCTGGAGCCAGATCGCCGCCAAGCGGGTCGGCGCCGCCGACGGCCGCGGCAAGGTGGTGGCGATCGATCTGCTGGAGATGCCGGAAATCGTCGGGGTCGATTTCGCGCAGCTGGATTTCCTCCACGCCGAGGCGCCGGCCAGGCTGTTGGCGATGATCGGCGGCAAGGTCGACGTGGTGCTGTCCGACATGGCCGCCAACACCACCGGCCATCGCAAGACCGATCAGTTGCGCATCGTCGGCCTCGTGGAAGACGCTGCGGCGTTCGCCTGCGACGTGCTGAAGCCGGGCGGCACTTTCGTCGCCAAAGTGTTCCAGAGCGGCGCCGATGCCACCCTGGTGACCCAGCTGAAGCGCGACTTCGTCACCGTCAAGCACGTCAAGCCGGCCTCGAGCCGCAAGGATTCCTCCGAGCGCTACGTGCTGGCGATGGGTTTCCGCGGCATCGCGGCGGCGACGCCTGAAGACGAGCCCGTGGCGCTGTCCTGAGCGTTGCAACCCGGCGACAGCCGTATCAGGCGGCTCAGCCCAGCCTTTGATCGCGGGCGTCCTCGGTGGCTTCGCTGCCGGTCTTGACCGCGGTCTTGGCGGCGGCTTTTTCCGCGCCCTTGCGGCTGGAGATTTCGATCGCCTTGCGTCCGGAAATCTCGTGGCCGGCATCGTCCGGCATCTGCCAGAAGAAATACGCCGACAGCGCCGACAGGATCGACACCACCACGAAGGCCGGGGCGAAGTCGTCGGCGGTGATCGTGGTCATATGCCGCCAGGCCATGGTGGATTCCACGCACAGCGCGCCGACCGCGACGCCGGCGGAAATCGACAGCTGCTGGTTGACGCTGACCAGCGTTGTGGCGCGGCTCATCTGCGCGGTTTCGACCTCCGCATAGGCCACGGTGTTGATCGCGGTGAACTGCAGCGAGCGGAAGAAGCCGCCGACCAGCAGGATGATCATGATCAGCAAGAGCGGCGTCGCTTGCGTGAACAGCGCGCAGGCGGCGAGAAACACCGCGCTGACCACCGCGTTGACCGTCATGATGTTGCGGAAGCCGAAGGTCTTGATGATCCGCGCCGCCAAGGCCTTCATGCCCATCGCGCCGGCCGAGGAGGCGAAGGTCACGAGGCCGGACTGGAACGGGCTGAGGCCGAAGCCGATCTGCATCAACAGCGGCAGCAGGAACGGCAGCGCGCCGATGCCGAGCCGGAACAGGAAGCCGCCGATGATGCTGGCCCGCAGCGTGGCGAGCCGCAGCAGGGTGAAGTCCAGCACCGGGGAAGCGGTGCGGCGGGCGTGAAACACGTACAGCGTCATCGACACGCAGCCGACGCCGATCAGGCCCGCCACCACCGGCCACGGCAACAGATTGAGCCCTGCGACCGACAGCCCGAAGGCGATGCCGGCAAGGCCGACGCCGGCCAGCACCAGGCCGACCAGATCGAAGCGCTCCGGATGGTCGCTGCGGATTGGATCGATGTAGCGCTGCGCCATGAAGATGCCGACGAGCCCGATCGGGATGTTGATCAGGAAGATCCAGTGCCAGGAGAAATAGGTGGTGATGAAGCCGCCGAGCGGCGGGCCGATCACCGGCCCGACCAGCGCCGGGATCGTCATCCACGCCATCGCGCCGACCAGCGCGCTCTTGTCGATCGAACGCAGCAGCACCAGACGCCCGACCGGGGTCATCATCGCGCCGCCGACGCCCTGCAGGATCCGCGCGATCACGAAGTCGCTCAATGAACTCGACAGCGCGCAGCCGATCGAGCCGACCATGAACACGCCGATGGCGATCGAGAACACCGCGCGGGCGCCGAAGCGGTCGGCGGTCCAGCCCGAGGCCGGGATGAACACCGCCAACGACAACAGGTACGAGGTGATCGCCAGCTTCAGCGTCAGCGGCGAGGTGCCGATGTCGGCGGCGATCGCCGGCAGCGAGGTCGCGATCACCGTGGCGTCCATGTTTTCCATGAACAGCGCCGCGGCCACGATGAGCGGGATCAGGCGTTCCTTGGTCATCCGGTCTTCGGCTGGATTGAGCGGGGCGGGGACCCGCGCTGTAACATCCTGTCGCGGCAGCGGCTATTGCGGAAGACCGGGCAGCACATAAATCCTGCGTGACAACTGGAGGTTTCGCCGATGATCTATCTTCTCGCCGCCGTGCTGCCGCCGCTCGGACTGCTGCTCAACGGCCAGCCGATCTCGGCGGTGTTCAATCTGCTGCTGCTGGTGGTCTGCGTCGTGCTGGGGCTGGTGTTTCATCCGCTGCTGTTCGTGCCGTCGGCGCACGCGCTGATCGCGGTGCGGATGGAGCGCGAAAAGCGCATGCATCGCGAGGTGGTGGAGGCGATCCGCCAGCACGGCCCGCCGCCCGGCTATTCGCGCTGAGCGCACCGTGCCTGTGAACTCGGCCCGCAGCCCGCATTGCGGCGGCGGCGCAACCTGCCGTAGCTGCAGGAGAGGGGCGTCGATCAGGGAAATCGTGAAATCGCTCACGAAGCCGGGATAAGCGGCACAAATCCTTTGAATCCCGCCGGCATCATGCTATCGACCACCGCCAACCCCACCGATGGGCTCGATTCGACGGCGATGCTGACGGCGTCGCTGGCCGGGCTTTTCATCCTCAAGGTCCAGCGCGGCAAATCGGCCGCTGAACGGAGTTGGCAATGGCGTTTGTACAAGCATCTGGTTTTCGTGAAGCTTACACGTTCGATGACGTGCTGCTGAAGCCAGGATTGTCCGACATCTTGCCGTCCGAAGCCGACATCCGCTCGTTCCTCACCAAGACCATTCCGCTCAATATTCCGATCATCGCCTCGGCGATGGATACCGTGACCGAAGCGCGGATGGCGATCGCCATGGCGCAGGCCGGCGGCATCGGCGTGCTCCACCGCAATTTCGACGTCGAGGGCCAGGCCGCGCAGGTCCGCCAGGTCAAGAAATACGAATCCGGCATGGTGGTGAACCCGCTGACCATCGGCCCGGACGCGCTGCTCGGCGAAGCGCTGGCGCTGATGAGCGCGCACGGCTTTTCCGGCATTCCGGTGGTCACCGGCGCCAGCAAGGGCGTGCCCGGCAAGCTGGTCGGCATTCTCACCAACCGCGACGTCCGCTTCGCCACCGATCCGAACCAGAAGATCTCCGAGCTGATGACGCACGAGAACCTGGTCACCGTAGGCGAAGGCGTCAAGCAGGACGAAGCCAAGCGGATGCTGCATCAGCACCGCATCGAAAAGCTTCTGGTGGTCGACGACCAGTATCGCTGCGTCGGGCTGATCACCGTCAAGGACATGGAGAAGGCGGTCGCGCATCCCTTGGCCAGCAAGGACGCGCAGGGCCGCTTGCGGGTCGCCGCCGCCACCACGGTGGGCGAGGGCGGCTTCGAGCGCACCGAGGCGCTGATCGACGCCGGCGTCGACGTCATCGTGGTCGACACCGCGCACGGCCATTCCTCCCGCGTGCTGGATGCCGTCAACCGCATCAAGCGGTCGTCCAATGCGGTGCAGGTGATCGCCGGCAACATCGCCACCCAGGAAGGCGCGCAGGCTTTGATCGACGCCGGCGCCGACGCCATCAAGGTCGGCATCGGCCCGGGCTCGATCTGCACCACGCGGATCGTCGCCGGCGTCGGCGTGCCGCAGCTCACCGCGATCATGGACGCGGTGGAAGCCGCGAAGAAGGCCAACGTGGCGGTGATCGCCGACGGCGGCATCAAATATTCCGGCGACCTCGCCAAGGCGCTGGCGGCGGGCGCCGACATCGCCATGGTCGGCTCGCTCTTGGCCGGCACCGACGAAACTCCCGGCGAAGTGTTCCTGTGGCAGGGCCGCTCCTACAAGGCCTATCGCGGCATGGGCTCGGTCGGCGCAATGGCGCGCGGCTCCGCCGACCGCTACTTCCAGCAGGACATCAAAGACACCTTGAAGCTGGTGCCGGAAGGCATCGAGGGCCAGGTGCCGTACAAGGGCCCGGTCGGCAACGTGGTGCATCAGCTCGCCGGCGGCCTGCGCGCGGCGATGGGCTATGTCGGCGCCAGGACCATCACCGAGTTTCACGACAAGGCGCAGTTCGTCCGCATCACCGGCGCGGGCTTGCGCGAAAGCCACGTCCACGACGTCACCATCACCCGCGAAAGCCCGAACTATCCGGGCGGCGTTTAAGCTCCGCAGCGCGGGGGAGCTGCCAATACGGCGCGGCTTTCACGAGGGTTTTCAGACAACGGAACAGGTCAGGCGCGGGGCAACCCGCGCCTGCTGGCGTTTGAAAACGAGGCCGTCATTCCGGATTGCGAGTTCGTCAGAACGAGCAAGTCCGGAATCCATACTCCTTCAGGGGTTATGGATCCCGGGCTCACTGACGGCTGCGCCGCTCGTGCCCCGGGATGACCATCCTCATTTAAACGTGCTCAATCGCGCATAGCCGCTTTGAAAGCGAGCGGCTAGAAGAACCCCAGCGCCTTGGCCGAGTAGCTGACCAGGATGTTCTTCGTGCTCTGATAGTGATCGAGCATCATCTTGTGGTTCTCGCGGCCGATGCCGGATTGCTTGTAGCCGCCGAACGCGGCGTGCGCCGGATAGGCGTGGTAGCAATTGGTCCAGACTCGCCCGGCGTGGATGGCGCGGCCCATCCGGTAGGCGCGGTTGCCGTTGCGGGTCCACAGTCCGGCGCCGAGGCCGTACAGCGTGTCGTTGGCGATCGCCAGCGCGTCCTCTTCATTCTTGAAGGTGGTCACCGACACCACCGGGCCGAAGATCTCCTCCTGGAACACCCGCATCTTGTTGTGGCCGGCGAAGATCGTCGGCTCGACGTAGTAGCCTTCGGCGATCTCGCCCTCGAGCTGCGCGCGCTTGCCGCCGGTCAGCACGGTGGCGCCTTCCTGCCGGCCGATCTCGAAATAGGACAGGATCTTGTCGAGCTGTTCGGTCGAGGCCTGCGCGCCGATCATGGTCGAGGGATCGAGCGGGTGGCCCTGCTTGATCTTCTTGGTGCGTTCCACCGCGCGTTCGATGAAGCGCTCGTAGATCGATTCCTGCACCAAGGCGCGGCTCGGGCAGGTGCAGACCTCGCCCTGGTTCAGCGCGAACATCGTGAAGCCTTCCAGCGCTTTGTCGAGGTAGTCGTCGTCGTGGTCGAGCACGTCGGCGAAGAAGATGTTGGGCGATTTGCCGCCGAGCTCCAGCGTCACCGGGATGATGTTCTCCGAGGCGTATTGCATGATCAGCTTGCCGGTCGAGGTCTCGCCGGTGAACGCGATCTTGGCGATCCGCTTGCTTTGCGCCAACGGCTTGCCGGTCTCGATGCCGAAGCCGTTGACGACGTTGACGACGCCGGGCGGCAGCAGGTCGGCGATCAATTCCATCACCACCAGAATGCCGAGCGGGGTCTGTTCGGCCGGCTTCAACACCACGCAATTGCCGGCGGCGAGCGCCGGCGCCAGCTTCCAGGTCGCCATCAGGATCGGGAAATTCCACGGAATGATCTGCCCGACCACGCCGAGCGGCTCCTGGAAGTGATAGGCCACGGTATCGGCGTCGATTTCCGAGATCGCGCCTTCCTGCGCCCGCAACACGCTGGCGAAGTAGCGCCAATGGTCGATCACCAGCGGCATGTCGGCATGGGTGGTCTCGCGGATCGGCTTGCCGTTGTCGAGGGTCTCGACCAGCGCCAGCAGGTCGAGGTTGGATTCCAGCCGGTCGGCGATCTTGTTCAAGAGCCGCGAGCGATCCTGCACCGGGGTCTTGCCCCAGGCCTCGCGGGCCTTGTGCGCGGCGTCGAGCGCGAGCTCGATGTCGGCTGCGGAAGAGCGCGGCACTTCGCACAGCTTCTTGCCGGTGACCGGGCTCGGATTATCGAAGTAGCGGCCCTCGGTCGGCGCGACCCATTGCCCGCCGATGAAATTGTCGTAGCGGTCGCGGATCAGGAGCTGCGCGGAAACCTTGTCCAAGGCTTGCTGATACATGGCGTTCGTCCCTTGTGTGGCGCCGTTCGGCGCGCTGGTTTGATTGTCGTTGGGAAGTATCAAGCGCGCGTCGGCCCATCGCACGAACGCGCAAATTTCAGCGCGGCCGCGCGGGCCCGCTGAACGCACCACGCCGTCTCTTGGGGATCGGTCGCGTGCTACCTGGAATTGTGTGCCGACTTGGATTTGGCGTCAACGGTATATTTGATGAGCTACAACGCTGGCGCCAGGAGGACGGGCGCGGGCGTCATTGCTCCGCAGCATAGCGGCCGGCCAAAGCGGCGCCGCCGAATAGCTATCGTCGCGATCCTCGGATAGACAAGGCGCGGCGCCAACAAGAAACCGAGGAAACATCATGTCGCAATCCGCCTCCCGCATCATTCTCGCTTCCCGCCCGGTGGGCGAGCCGTCTCCGGCAAATTTCCGCCTGGAGCAATTTTCAGTGCCGACGCCGGGGGAGGGGCAGGTTCTGCTGCGCACCATCTATCTGTCGCTCGATCCCTATATGCGCGGCCGGATGAGCGAGGGGCCGTCCTATGCGGCGCCGGTGCCGGTCGACGGCGTAATGGAAGGCGGCACCGTGGCCGAGGTGATCGCCTCGCACCATCCGGGCTTTGCCAAGGGCGATTTCGTGCTGGCGCATTCCGGTTGGCAGAGCCACGCGCTGTCCGACGGCAAGGGGCTGCGCAAGGTCGATCCGAAGCGCGCGCCGATCTCGACCGCGGTCGGCGTGCTCGGCATGCCCGGCATGACCGCCTATACGGGCTTGTTGGAAATCGGCAAGCCGAAGGCCGGCGAGACCGTGGTGGTCGCCGCAGCCTCCGGCGCGGTCGGCTCCGCGGTCGGACAGATCGCCAGGATCAAGGGCGCGCGGGCGGTCGGCATCGCCGGCGGCCGTGAGAAATGCGACTACGTCGTCAACGAGCTCGGCTTCGACGCCTGTCTCGACCATCGCGAGCCGGATCTCGCCGCCAAGCTGAAAGAGGCCTGCCCGAAGGGCATCGACGTGTATTTCGAGAATGTCGGCGGCGCGGTGTTCGAGGCGGTGTTTCCGCGGCTCAATCCATTCGCGCGGATTCCGCTGTGCGGGTTGATCGCCGACTACAATACGATCTTCGGCGCCGATACCGCGACGCCGAAATGGGCCAATTCGATCATGCGCGCGATCCTGGTGAAGCGGCTGAATTTCCGCGGCTTCATCGTCTCGGATTTCGCCGCGATGCAGGCCGACTTTCTGCACGACATGTCGCACTGGCTGCGCGAGGGCAAGGTCAAGCACCGTGAATTCGTCACGGAGGGGCTGGCGAGCGCGCCGGCGGCGTTCATCGGCTTGTTGAAGGGCGCCAATTTCGGCAAGCAGCTGGTGCGGGTCGGGCCGGACAATAGCTGAGGCGTGATGCGCTCAGGCGACGGCGCGATATCCGCGCGCGTCGCCTGAGCCGCGGCATCGGCGTCCGGCGAGCAGGGCGCCGATCGCCAGCGCCTGGATCAGCGCCGCGGCGATGAACAGCGCGGGCGCGGCACCCGCCGCCGTCGCGCTTGGTGCAAACTCGCGCAGCAGTCCAAACGCGGCGGGGGCGAAGGCATAGCTCGCCTGCGCGATGGCGACGATCAGCGGCACCACGCGCGATACGTCGCTTGGCGCGAACTCGACCTGGGCGATCAGCGGCGGCAGCGAGGTGGCGTTGCCGATTCCGGCGCCGAACAGCACCACGCCGGCCAGCAGCAGCGGCAAGTTGTCGCCGCCGGCGAGCAGCCAGGCGATCGATCCGGCGATCTGCACAGCGTAGCTCGCACTGGCGACCAGCCGCCGGTCCGCGCGCGGCGGCATCAGCCAGCCGACCAGCGTGCGGCCGGCGATCGCGGAGGCGGTCGCAGCCCCGGCCGCGATGCCGGCGAATTGTGCGCCGAGCGCCGGCACCAGCAGCGTGAACAGGTGGGCCAACAGGCCGATCTGCGCGAACAGCCCAAGCGCCATGCCGGCGGCCAGCGTGATGAAGCGGAGATCCGTCCAGAGGTTTGACGCCGCGCGCGGCCGCGCCGCAGGCATACTGGGGGCCGTCGTCGTCGGTGGTGTTGCATCGCCATCGGGGGCGAGCCCGAGCTGCTGCGGGCTTTGAGCCAAAAACAGCTCGGCAAGAATCCACGTGGCGGCGATCGTCACAACGCCGATGATCGCGGCGGCGAGCGGGAAGCCGAACAGCCCGATGGCCGCGACCCACAGCGGCGAGAATACCACGCCGCCAATGCTGGCGCCGTTATAGGCCATGGCCAGCGCGGCGGGCCGGTTGCGCACGAACCAGGGTGATACGATGGCGTTGACGGCGGCGGCGCCCATCGCCACCCAGCCCGCGCCGCTGAACAGCGTCGCGGCGAACAACTGCCACGGTTGCGCGGCAACGGCCCAGCCGGTCACGCCAACCGCCAGCGCAACCGCACCTGCCTTGGTGATCATCGGCAAGCCAAACCGGCGATACAGCCGCGGCAGGTTGGCGATCACCACTGCGCCCACCAGGAAGTGCACGGTGATGGCGGTGGAGACCAGCGCCAGCGACCAGCCGCGGGTCTCGCGCACGGCATGCAGATAGATCGGCGGACCGTAGAAGCCGAGCCCCCAACCGAACACCGCGATGGTGAAGGCGGCAGCCACCACCCCGCCAGCCGTAGAACGTCGTCGATGTGATCCGGAGCATTTCGCAGCGCCTCTTTCAAAAACTTGGTGCTCACCGTTTGAAGGAAGCAACGTCCGGATGTTACGGCGAAGGCCGAAGCATTCTGCTCGCCGCTGGCCTATGATGCGGCCGATCCAGGGAGGCGGGCGATGGCGAGCCAGGCGATGTTCGCGGAGATTGCGGCGCTGTCCGGCGATCCGGCCCGCGCCAGCATGCTGCATGCGCTGCTCGATGGCCGGGCGCTCACCGCGACCGAATTGGCAAAGGCCGCCGGTGTCACCGCGCAGACCGCCAGCGGTCATCTCGGCCGGCTGACAGCCGCGGGACTGCTCAGTGTCGAGAAGCAGGGCCGGCATCGCTATCACCGGCTGGCCTCGGCGTCGGTGGCGCGGATGCTCGAGAGCATCATGGCGGTGGCCGCCGAATTGCAGCCGGACCGCGCGCGGCTGTCGGTCGGTCCAAAGGACGCGGCGCTGCGGCGGGCACGCACCTGCTACGATCATCTGGCCGGACGGCTCGGCGTTGGGCTCGCCGACGCGATGATCGCGCAAGGTCATGTCGAGCTGACAAATGATGCGGGGATTCTGACCGATCCAGGCATCGCCTTTTTGCGAGACATCGGCGTCGACGTCGCGCCGATTATGGCGCGGCGCACAAGTCGGTCGGGCCGGGTGCTGTGCCGTCCCTGCCTCGATTGGAGCGAGCGGCGGCCGCATCTGGCCGGGGCGCTCGGCGCCGCGCTCTGCGCTCACTGTTTCGACCAAGGCTGGACCCGGCGGCTGGTTGGGACCCGCGCGGTCGTCGTGACGCCCAAGGGCGAGCGCGCCTTTCGAAGTAGCTTTGGCGTCGCGCTCGACGATCGGGGCGGTGAGGTGCGCCGCGGATGATTGTCATCCGCGGGCGCGCTCGTTATAGCGGACCCTCAACACAACCGTGACGGGAGGTCTGATGTCGGTCCAGATGGTGCTGCTGCCGGTGTTCGTGCTGGTCGGATTGACCTTCGCACTGCTGCTCGGGATGGTCTGGGAGCGTCGCCGCGCGCTGCTGTCGCGGCAGACCAAGATCCGCGATATCGCGCTCGGCCAGCCGAACTGGCCGGAACGCGCCACCAAGTTCAGCAATTGCTACGCCAACCAGTTCGAACTGCCGCTGTTGTTCTATGCGCTGATTGCGATCGGGCTGCCGCTGCGGCGCATCGATCTGGTGCTGGTGCTGCTGTCCTGGGTGTTCGTGGTGACGCGCTTTGCCCATGCCGGAATCTTCGTCAGTTCCAACGATCTCGGCCAGCGCTCCAGCTCCTGGCTTGCCGGCGTGCTGGTGCTGCTGGCGATGTGGGTCTATTTCGCACTGCGAATCCTGCTCTTGATCTGATAACGCTCGGCGCCTCCTGGAATTTGAAAGTTTGCTATGACTCCTGCCGCACGGCTGTCCGCAGCCATCGAATTGATCGACGCGATCGACAGCCAGCGCGTTCCCGCGGCGAAGGCGCTGAAAGAATGGGGCACCGCGCACCGCTATGCCGGCTCCGGCGACCGCGCCGCGATCGCCGGCCTGACCTGGGACGTGCTGCGCCGCCGCGCCTCCAGCGCCTGGCTCATGGACAGCGACACCCCGCGGGCGCGGGTGCTCGGCATGCTGAAGCTCGAGCGCGGTCTCGACGCCGCAGCGATCGCCGCACTGTGCGACGGCGGCCGCTTTGCGCCGGAGCCGCTCAGCAACGCCGAGCAGGCGGCGCTGACCTCGCGCACGCTGGACGACGCCCCGCCGCATGTCGCCGGCGATTATCCGGAATGGCTCGACGGCGAGCTCGCCGCGGTGTTCGGCGACGACCGCGTCGCCGAGGCCACCGCGATGGCCAGCCGGGCGCCGCTCGACCTGCGGGTCAATACGCTGAAGGCCAAGCGCGACAAGCTGCTGGGCTCCTTGGCGCATCTTGGCGCCAAGGCGACGCCGTGGTCGCCGCTCGGGCTGCGCATCGAACTCGGCGCCGACGCCCGCAATCCCGGCATCCATTCCGAGGAAGACTTCATCAAGGGCGCCGTCGAGGTGCAGGACGAGGGCTCGCAACTCGCAGCACTGCTGTCCGGCGCCAAGCCCGGCGAGCAGGTGATCGATCTGTGCGCCGGCGCCGGCGGCAAGACCTTGGCGCTGGCGGCGATGATGCAGGGCAAGGGCCGGCTGATCGCGACCGACCACGATAAGCGGCAGCTCGCCCCGATCTATGAGCGGCTGTCGCGGGCCGGCGTGCACAATTGCGACATCCGCACCCCGAAGGGGCCGAATGACACTTTGAGCGACATCAGCGGTTCCGCCGATCTGGTGCTGATCGACGCGCCGTGCACCGGCACCGGCACCTGGCGGCGCAATCCGGACGCCAAATGGCGGATGCGGCCGGGCGCCCTCGAAGTGCGGCTGAAGGACCAGGCCGAAGTGCTCGACCGCGCGGTGCCGCTGGTCAAGCCGGGCGGGCGGATCGCCTACGTCACCTGCTCGGTGCTCGGCCAGGAGAACGGCGCGCAGATCGCGGCGTTCCTGGCACGGCATCCGGAGTTTGCGGTGGTGCCGCTGCAGCAGACCGCCGCGGTGCTGTGGGACAAGGCGGAGGACTTCTTGGCCGCCGCCTTGGTGTCGGAGCAGGGATTGTTGATGACCCCGCGCCGCACCGGCACCGATGGATTCTTCGTCAGCGTGATGAAGAAGGCGGGGTGAGCGGCGCTTGAACTCTGGCGTTGCGTCGGCCTCATTGGCAGCGCGCTTCCTCGCCCCGCTCTTGCGGGGTGAGGTGGTGCCGTGATCGCGGCACTGCCGCAGTCCAATTCGACCGGATCCCGGCCTTTTCCCGGTTGCGAGCGCGCCCCCCATCGCGTAATTCCCTGCCATGACAGCACCCAGCACAACCTCCGCTTCGCCCGTCGATCCGTCGCCGCATGTCGCCGCGGCGCATGACAAGATCCTGATCGTCGATTTCGGCTCCCAGGTGACGCAATTGATCGCGCGACGGGTGCGCGAAGAGGGCGTCTATTCCGAGATCGTGCCGTTCAACAAGGCCGAAGCCGCCTTTGCCGAGATGAAGCCGAAGGCGGTGATCCTGTCCGGCGGTCCGGCCTCGGTGCTGGACGACGATGCCCCGCAGGCGCCGCTGTCGATCCTCACCGCCGGCGTGCCGATCCTCGGCATCTGCTACGGCGAGCAGACGCTGGCCAAGCAGCTCGGCGGCACGGTGGAAGGCGGCCATCACCGCGAATTCGGCCGCGCCCAGATCGAGATCACCGACGACTGCGCGCTGTTCGAGGGCGTCTGGGAGAAGGGCGGCCACTACGACGTCTGGATGAGCCATGGCGACCGCGTCACGCAATTGCCCGAAGGCTTCCGCAGCGTGGCGAAAGCCGCGGGCTCGCCGATCTCGGTGATCGCCGACGACGCGCGGCGATTCTACGCCATGCAGTTTCACCCCGAGGTGGTGCACACCCCGGACGGCGCCAAGCTGATCCGCAACTTCGTCCGCAAGGTCGCGGGCCTCAAGGGCGACTGGACCATGCGGGCGTTCCGCGAGGAGGCGATCGAGAAGATCCGCGCCCAGGTCGGCTCCGGCAAGGTGATCTGCGGGCTAAGCGGCGGCGTCGACTCGGCGGTCGCAGCGGTGCTGATCCATGAGGCGATCGGCGATCAGCTGACTTGCGTGTTCGTCGATCACGGTCTGCTGCGCAAGGACGAGGGCAAGACCGTCGTCGATCTGTTCCGCCACCACTACAACATCCCCTTGGTGCATGTGGACGCCGCCAAACTGTTTCTCGGCGAGCTCGACGGCGTCAGCGATCCGGAGTTGAAGCGTAAGACCATCGGGCGGCTGTTCATCAACGTGTTCGAAGGCGAGGCCAAGATGATCGGGGGCGCCGATTTCCTGGCGCAGGGCACGTTGTATCCCGACGTGATCGAAAGCGTGTCGTTCACCGGCGGCCCGTCGGTGACGATCAAGTCGCACCACAATGTCGGCGGCCTGCCCGAACGCATGAACATGAAGCTGGTCGAGCCGCTGCGCGAATTGTTCAAGGACGAAGTCCGCGTGCTCGGCCGCGAGCTTGGACTGCCCGAAGTGTTCGTCGGCCGCCATCCGTTCCCCGGACCCGGCCTCGCCATCCGCTGCCCCGGCGAGATCACCGAAGAGAAGCTGGAGATCTTGCGCAATGCGGATGCGGTGTACATCGACCAGATCCGCAAGGCCGGGCTCTACGACAAGATCTGGCAGGCGTTTGCCGTGCTACTCCCGGTGAAAACCGTCGGCGTGATGGGCGACGGCCGCACTTATGAGTACGTGGTCGGACTACGCGCGGTCACCTCGACCGACGGCATGACCGCCGACTTCTACCCGTTCGAGATGAACTTCCTCGGTGCCACCGCGACAAGGATCATCAACGAGGTCAAGGGCGTCAACCGCGTCGTGTATGACATCACGAGCAAGCCGCCGGGGACGATCGAGTGGGAGTAGGCCTTCCCGAGCTTGCTGCCTGCGGCGATAGCTTATTCTGAGGAAATAACTAGTGAGCCCGAAACGGTGCGTCTCGACGAATTGATAGGGTGTTGCCGTGTAGTACAATTTCGTTGCAGGGCTTTATGGGGTAGGATAACTTCCAACTATGCAGAAGCTTGCAGTTGAGCCTGATGGAATTGTCTTTGGTTATACCGCTGGTAAAAAGCGAACCTATAAATCTTTAAACTATCATCGTCAGCCGAACCTAAAGCGGGGCAAAACTATTTGGCATACGGCGATTGCTCGAGAGGCAGAGTATACCTATTTCGAGCAATGCGAAGCTGGAGATTGGCTTAGTCCTTCCGGTGATTACTGGTGGGTATCTAAAGACGCAACAACCACAGTTGGGTTGAGCGGCGAGCGGCTAGCATTTTTTCCAGTTTGCTCTAATCACCCCGGCCCGTGGCACGGCTATCCCGTTTCGGCTATCTCCGATCGAGACTACGAAGTGCCGCACGAGCTTATCGATAAATGGGAAGATAGTGCGATTATCGACGATTTGGTTGCCGGCCGCATGCGGAAGGGCAAGCTATGAGGCTGAAGCGGCTTGTTCTGCCGGGGAAGTTTGTAGACGCTTACGTCTACTTTGATTTCGCGTGGCTGTTTTCAAAGGACGGGGTAGTTAGAGCCTTTGATCTCGCAAGATATTGTGAGAAGCGGCTCAACGGCGAAAGTGACGCCGCTGTCGCGCTATTCTCGAATAATCAGTTGTTGCCACAGTATCAAGGAGGACGGGAGGCGTCAGCTCTCACGCAATTGCTCTCGAGTGATGAGGCTATTGAGGTTGCCGCGCCTGATGTCGACAACTTTTCTTATATATTTCGAGCGGGAGCGGGGTGCCGTTCCGTTCTCGATGTACGCTTCTACAACCGTCGTGCTTTTGTCGGCGCCGATAATGGAATCCAGCAGTTTCTCGCTTTAGGGCGGGAAGATCTTCAAGTGAGGGAGATTGGATTTTCTGCTTCCGCGAATTTGCGCCACCAGCGCGTATCTGATTTGCCTGCACGCCAAATCCGGGGGCGACTAGGTGCCGTGGCGGCCGCTTGTGGCCCGGCTGGCGGCGTGGTCGGTTTCGGCGCGGCAACCGACGATCCCAACTGGCGGATTACTTTTAAGCCGTTTGCAGAGCGATGTTTCGGAATTGAACTTAACCAACATGCGGTCTCGTGCATTGCAGGTTCTACCGCTGTTGAGCGGTACGGCGTTAGTGGCCAAAAGGTACAACAGCAGCCAACTAGAGGAGTCTTTCGTGACGACGAACAGGACAGCGTAGAATTAACTGATGTGAAGGGGCGAGACTTCGAACTGCAGGATGCCAAAATCAATCGACGGATTGCCGATTTGCCGGGCGCGAACCGTACGTTTCTGTTTAAGGACACGCTGTGGGTATTGGCTGATGATGGCTTCTATTACTTCCGTCTCGCACAAAATGACGAACGACCAGTGTCGCGTTTCGTGAAAATGACCAAGCCTCCTGAGCGTGTCTTATCTGCTTCAGGTAGCAAGGCCGGAATAATAGTTGAGTCCGACGATCAGGTCTTCGTTCTGAACCAAAATATATGGCGCACTTTGCTCTCTGAGCCCGTTCATTCGGTGCGGGGCTATCCGAGTTCAAAGCGCTTCCAGCACTTGATTACGGCGGTGACACGAGATCGCGTAGAGCTTACGGCCATTCTTTGAATGAACGCCGTTTCGAGCGCTAGTTTGGGGGCGTAGCGCGATTGTCCGGCCTTCAAGCTACGAACTCGGGCCGGGGTGCCGATCCTCGGCATCTGCTACGGCGAACAGACGCTGGCCAAGCAGCTCGGCGGCACCGTGGAGGGCGGCCATCACCGCGAATTCGGTCGCGCCCACATCGAGATCACCGACGACTGCGCGGTGTTCGAAGGCGTCGGGGCAGAAGGGCGGAGAATACGAGGTCTGGATGAGCCATGGCGACCGCGTCACGCAATTGCCGGAAGGTTTTCGAGGCGTGGCGAAAGCCGCGGGTTCACCGATCTAAGTGATCGCCGACGACGTTCGCAAATTCTACGCCATGCAGTTTCACCCCGAAGTGGTGCACACCCCGGACGGCGCGAAACTCCTACGCAATTTCGCTGCCTTGCGGCAGAACGCTCGGCCCACCCCTCCGCCATGACTTGAGCTAGCCGCCGTGCTCGGCAATCACCGCGAGAAAGGCGGCGCCGTAGCGATCCAGTTTGGCTTCGCCGACGCCCGGGACCTTCGCCAGCTGGGACCGCGAGCCGGGACGCGCGGCGGCCATTTCGATCAGCGTCTTGTCGTGGAAGATCACATAGGGCGGCACGCTTTGCATGCGGGCCAGTTCGGTGCGCTTCTCACGCAGCGCCTGGAACAGCGTCTGGTCCACATCGGGCAGGGCGGTCGAGGCCTGGGCGCGGACCCCCTTGGCCTGCGTGGCGCGCGGCTTTGCCGGCACGCGCAGCATCAGCACCGGCTTTTCGCGCAGGAACCGGCGGCCCGCTTCGGAAATCGACAGTCCGCCGTGACCCGTCATGTCGACGTCGATGAGGCGAAGCGCGATCAGCTGGCGCAGGATCGCCCGCCAGGTGCGGCTGTCGTGCTCCTTGCCGATCCCGAAGGTCGAGATGCGGTCGTGGCCGGACTGGGTCACACGGTCGTCCGCGACGCCCAGCAGCACCTGGACGATGTAGGCCTGGCCGAAGCGCTCGCCGGTCCTGTAGATGCAGGACAGCGCCTTCTGCGTCGCGATCGTCCCGTCGAAGCGTTTGGGCGGCTCCGCGCAGGTGTCGCAGTTTCCGCAAGGCTCGGAATGATCGCCGAAATACGACAGCAGCACCTGGCGGCGACAGCCCGCCGTCTCGGCGAGCCCCAGCAGTGCGTCCAGCTTCTGCCGCTCCATGCGCTTGCGTTGCTCCGGGGCGTCGGACTCCTCGATGAAGCGGCTGCGCAGCGCGATGTCGTCGTGGCCATACAGCATCAGCGCGTCCGACGGCAGACCGTCGCGACCGGCGCGCCCGGTCTCCTGGTAATAGGCCTCGATGCTGCCGGGCAGATCGAGATGCGCGACGAAGCGGACGTCGGGTTTGTCGATGCCCATGCCGAACGCGATGGTGGCCACCATGATGACGGCCTCCTCGCGCTGGAAGCGGGTCTGGTTGGCCTGGCGCTGCGCCTTGTCCATGCCGCCGTGGTAGGGCAGCGCGGTGTAGCCCTGCTCGCAGAGCCAGGCGGCGGTCTCTTCGGTCTTTCGCTTCGACAGGCAGTAGACGATGCCGCTTTCCTGCGCGTGCTGTGTCAGGAAACGCTTCAGCTGCGCCCGCGGATTGTCCTTCTCGGCCATCGCGTAATGGATGTTGGGGCGGTCGAAGCCGGCGATGAAGGCATCGCTCTCGGCGATCTTGAGATGCGACAGGATCTCGCCGCGCGTCGGCGCGTCGGCCGTCGCCGTCAGCGCCATCCGTGGCGTGTCGGGGAATTGCGTGACGAGGGCGTCGAGTTGACGGTAGGAGGGGCGGAAATCATGCCCCCATTGCGACAGGCAATGCGCTTCGTCGATGGCGATCAGCGACAGCTTCGTGCGGCGAAGCAGCTCCAGAATGTCGGGTCTGAGCAGCGTCTCCGGCGCGACGTAAAGCAGATCGAGCGCGCCGCTCGAGATGTCGCGCCACAGCGCGTGTCGCTCGTCGCCCTGCAGGTCGGAATTGAGCGCGGCGGCGTTCACGCCGGCCTGCCGCAGCGCCGCCACCTGATCGGCCATCAGGGCGATCAGCGGCGAGACGATCAACCCCATGCCGGGCCGGGCGATCGCGGGGATCTGGTAGCAGAGCGATTTGCCGCCGCCGGTCGGCATCAGAACGAAGGCGTTGTTGCCGGCCATGACATGGTCGACGATGGCGGCTTGCGGTCCGCGAAAGGCGTCGTAGCCGTAGACGGTTTTCAGGATGTGCAGGGGCTGGGCGGTCACGGCGGCCAATCGACGCCAAACGTGGCGAAAACACCAGGAGAATTCTTCGGTCTGGTTTTCCTATAGAATCCACGGCGAGGGGCGGTCAACCTGGCGGTCCGGCCTGCGTGGGATCCGGCGCCGAGCGGCCGGCAGCGATTCGTCAGCCGTCTGCCGCAACGGGCTCGGCGGTCAGGGCTTCGCTGAGCTGCCACAGACGCCGGTTCGCCTCCGCGTCGCGCGCCTGGGCGGGCGCCGGGATGTTCTTGCGGTTGCCGAAATACTGACCGCTGACGTTCGCCAGTTCCGGGGCGTTGGCGAGATACAGCACGCGGCGCGCCGCCTTCTCGGGCGACGGGATCGCCCAGCCGAACAGCCGGGCAAACAACTTCAGCAAGACGCCCTGGGCGCCATCGGTGCCGCCCAAATTCGATCTGAACACGCCTGGGAAGACGCAGTTGACTGTCACGCCGGAGCCCTGCAGCCGGCGCGCCAATTCGAAGGTGAAATGCAGATTGCCAAGCTTGGATTGGCCATAGGCCTGCAGCATGCGGTAGGGGCGCCGCTCCCAATTCAGATCGTCGAAATCCATCGCGGTGTCGATGCGGGTGCCGACATTGACGATCCGCGCCGGCGCGCTGGCTTTAAGTAGATCGAGCAGCAAAGTGGTGAGCAGAAACGGGCCGAGGTGGTTCGCGGCCAACGCACATTCGATGCCCCGTGGGCTGATCCGCCGTTCGGCAAAGGCGGTGCCGGCATTGTTCACCAGCAGGTGCAGGCGGTCGAAACGGTCGAGCACCGCCCGCGCCAGAGCGCGGATCGCGGTCTGGTCGGCGAGGTCGGCGACGAACAGATGCAGATCGTCGTTGCCGGTGGCGGCGCGGATGTCGGCGAGCGCCCGCTCGCCGCGGGCGCGGTCGCGCACCACCAGGCCGACGCGCAGTTGCTCGGCCGCCAAGGCCGCGGCGACGGCTTTGCCGAGGCCGGAATTGGCGCCGGTGACCAAAGCGGTGCGTTTGCCTTCAGCGCCTTTGGTCATCGGTTGTTTCCGCCTCGCCGGATGCAGGGCTCGATCTTAACTCGCGGTCTTGCAAGCGGAGAGTTACGCGAACCGGCTGGGTCGGCAACCCTCCAATTTGGTGGGTTGGGATTGGGCAAGCTCGGCGGTGACCGCAAAATTGTGCGAATGACCGAAGCCGAGCCCGCCGTTTAGTCGAGGGCCGGCGTGCGACTGGCGCTTCGCTCGGAACCTATCTGTCGGCCTGACGTTTGCCCGCCAGTTCTTCTCGATTTCACGGAGTAGTCATGGGCATTCTTTGGACCATCATCATCGGTTTCGTCGCCGGCGTCATCGCCAAATTCCTGATGCCGGGCGACAACGAGCCATCGGGCTTCATTCTGACGACGATCCTCGGCATCGTCGGCGCATTCGTCGCCACCTATCTCGGTCAGGCGCTGGGCTGGTACGGGCCGCAACAGGGCGCGGGACTGATCGGCGCGGTGGTCGGCGCGGTCATCGTGCTGCTGGTCTATGGCTTCGTGGCCGGCCGCCGTCAGCGGGCGATCTGAGCTCGCCCTCAGGGCGCAGCGATGGGCATGTGAAGGACGACCGGCGGCTGATCCCAGCTGCCGGGTTGTCGCTGTTCGGAGGGTTATTTTCCGCCAGCCGCCGCCTTACGTCGTCAGCAAACCCTGGCTGCGGAACGCGGCGCGGGTGCGGGCGAGCAGCTCCTGCGATGGCGGTTCGGTATCGCCGAGGCGATACGGCACGCCGACGTCGGCCCATTTGAACGCGCCCATGTTGTGGAACGGCAGCACGTCGACGCGCTCGACATTGCCGAGGGCGCGGGCGAACGCAGCCAAGCCCTCGATCTCGTCGAATTTGTCGGTGAGGCTGGGCACCAGCACGTAGCGCAGCCACACCGGCTTGTTCATCGCGGCGAGGCGGCGGGCGAACACCAGCGTCGGCTCCAGCGCGACGCCGGTGAGGGCGTGATAGGTCGCCTCAGAAAACGCCTTGATGTCGAGCAGCACCAGATCGACGTCGGCGAGCAGATAGTCGTCGGCGTGGGCGCCGAGAAAGCCCGCGGTGTCGAGCGCGGTGTGCAGCCCCATCTCCTTGCAGCCGCGCAGGATGGCGTGGGTGAAGTCCGGCTGCACCAGCGGCTCGCCGCCGCTCAGCGTCACGCCGCCATGGGCGTGCATCAGGAATTTGGTGTAGGCGGCGATGTCGCGCAGCACCTCGCGCGAATTGGTCGGCTTGCCGTGGTGCATGTGCCAGCTATCGGGATTGTGGCAATACTGGCAGCGCAGCAGGCACCCGGCCAGGAACAAAACATAACGAATCCCCGGACCGTCGACGGCGCCGCCGATCTCGGTGGAATGCACCCAGCCGTTGATGGCCGGGCGCACGGCGCGCAAACCCGAAGGTTTGCGCGCCGCGGTGGCGTAACCGGCGTTGGCCTGGTCAGTGTACACTGTGGAAGGTCCGAGAGATGACGTCGAGCTGCTGCTCGCGCGTCAGTTTGGTGAAGTTCACCGCGTATCCGGAGACCCGGATGGTGAGCTGCGGATACAGTTCCGGATGATCCATCGCGTCCAGCAAGGTTTCGCGGTCGAACACGTTGACGTTGATGTGGTGGCCGCCTTGCGCGAAGTAACCGTCGAGCAGGCCGGTCAGGTTGTCGACGCGGTCGGCGTCCTGGGCACCCAGCGCCGAAGGCACGATGGTGAAGGTGTAGGAGATGCCGTCCTGCGAATGCGCGTAGGGCAGTTTCGCGACCGACGCCATCGAGGCCACCGCGCCCTTGACGTCGCGGCGGTGCATCGGGTTGGCGCCCGGCGCGAACGGCTCGCCTGCCTTGCGGCCGTCCGG
>NZ_JACHIH010000003.1 GCF_014203125.1 Rhodopseudomonas rhenobacensis | reverse complement strand
GCTGGGCGATGGAATCACGATCAGAACGCCAAATCAATTTGCCAGAAAACCGGCGTCAGACCCGCCCAAACCGGCAAAAATCTATACTTGCAGCCGCACAAAACCGATTCTCGCTCAACGACTTATGTGTTCTTCACGGATGACTCATTCCGGGGCGCGAGCAGCGAAGCTGCGAGCGAACCCGGAATCCAGTATTCCAGGGCGGTGAGTACTGGATTCCGGGTTCGCTCGGTCTGGCGCCCTCGCGCCCCGGAATGACAGCTTGTTATGTTGCCGGCGCACCGATCCACGAATTTCCAGGCGCGCCGATCCACCAATTTCCCGGCGTCCGATCCACCGACAGCTGTCATGCCCGAACCAAACTAATCCGGTGCCCGCAGCCGATAGCCGATGCCGGTCTCGGTGAGCAGGAATTGCGGGCGCTCCGGATCGGGTTCGATCTTCTGCCGCAGCTGCCGGACATAGACCCGCAGATATTGCGCGTCGGTGAGTTCGTCCCATAATTCCTTCAGCAAAAAACGATGCGTCAAAACCTTGCCGGCGTGCTGCACCAGCACCCGCAGCAGCTCGTATTCCTTCGGCGATAGCTTCACATCCTTGTCGCCGACCTTGACGATCCGGCGCACCAGATCGACCGCGAGGGATCCTGCGTGAAACACCGGGCGTTCGCCCTGCACCTGCAATTGATGGCGCAATGCTGCGCGCATCCGCGCCAGCAATTCCTCCATGCCGAACGGCTTGGTGAGATAGTCGTCGGCGCCGAGATCGAGCGCCTGCACCTTGCCGGCCTCGTCGCCGCGGCTCGACAGCACCACGACCGGGACATGGGCGTTGCGGGCGCGGATGATGCGCAGCAATTCGTGGCCCTGAATGTCCGGCAGGCCGAGATCGAGAATGATCAAGGCCGGCTGGTGCGCCAGTAATTCGAGCGCGATCTTGCCGTTGCTGGCTTCGAGAATGTCGTAGCCCTGGGTGCCGAGCCCCATCCGCAGCAATTTGCGGATCGGCGGCTCGTCGTCGATCACCAGCACCTTGATCGGAACGCCGGTCATGCCGCGGTGTCCAATGCTGCGCGCGGCGGCGGCACCGGCAGCCGGATGCTCAGCACCGCGCCGCTGCGGTCGCTGCGGTTGGCCGCCGCCATGGTGCCCTGCATGGCCTCGATGAAGCCGCGCGAGATGGCGAGGCCGAGCCCGGTGCCGGCGCGCACCTGATCGGTTTTGCGCACCCGATAGAATTTGTCGAACACGGTTTCCAGATCCTCCGGCGGAATGCCTTCGCCCTCGTCAAGCACCTGCAACAGCACGGCGTCGCCGTGGCGCGCGGCCCTCACTGTGATCGTTGTGCCGTCGGGGGCATATTTGGCGGCATTGTCCAACAGATTGAAGATCGCCTGTTCGAACAACACGGCGTCGATCTGCAGCATCGGCAGCTCGGGCGCAATGTCGAGCTCCACCTTGTGATGCGCGAGAATCGTCGCGGCGCGGCGCAACGCGCTGCCGACCACCTCGCCGACGTCGTGCAGCGCGGCGTTCGGCACCACGGCGCCGGCCTCGAGCCGCGTCATGTCGAGAAGATTGGCGATGAAGCGATTGAGCCGCTCGGCCTCCTCGACGATGCTGCCGAGCAGGTCGGCGCGCTCGGCATCCGACAGTTTCGGCGACAGATCGCGCAGCGTCGAGGCGGCGCCGAGCACGGCTGCGAGCGGCGTCTTGAGGTCGTGCGAGATCGAGGTCAGCAACGCCTGGCGCAGCCGATCGGATTCCGCGGAGCGTTTCACCCGGTCCATGTCTTCCACCAATTGCACCCGCTCGATCGCCAGCGCGCCCTGATCGACCAGCGCGTCGAGCAGCCGGCGCTGATCCGGCGTCAGCAACGGCCCGCTGCGGTCGTCGTCGATGCCGATCACGCCGATCGGACCGCGGCCGGTGCGCATCGGCAGGAACAGCCGCTTGGCGCCGGGCAGTGTATCGGAGCCGCGGCCTGCCGAGCGATCGTTGGCCCACGCCCAATTTGCCGCGGCGAGGTCGGCGTCGTCGAGCTGATCCTCCGGCGGATAGCCGGTCTTCACCACGATGCGGCCGTCCTCCGGCAACAGCAGCACCACGCGGACGTGCAGCATCAGCGCCGCCTGATACGCGGTGGCCCACAGCACGTCGTCGAGCGCCGCGGTGCCGGCGAGCTTGCGGCTGAAGGCGTAGAGCGATTCCGTGGTGCGCACCCGGCCGATCGCCGACACCGCCTGGGTGCGCACCCGGCCCGCGAGGTTCGACACCAGCAGCGCGATCAGCATGAAGAAGAAGAACGCCGCAATGTTGATCGGCTCGGCGATGGTGAAGGTATAGACCGGCGGCAGGAAGAAGAAGTTGTAGCACAGCGAGGCGCTGACACTGGCCAGCACCGACGGAACGAGGCCGTAGCGCACCGCGACGCCGACCACCGCGGTGAGAAACACCAGATCGACATTGACCAGGCCCAACGTGGGTTCGATCAGGATGGCGAGGCCGAGCGCGGCGCCGACCACCAGCACCGCCATCAGATAGGGCTTTGGGTCGAACGCGTCGCTGCGCTCCAGCGTCTTCACGGTCTTCGGCGCCACCGGATCGGCGGCGAGTTCCTCGCCGGCGATGACGTGGACGCTGATATTGCCGGCGCGGCGGATCAGATCGTGCACCACCGAGCCGCGCAGCATCTCGAACCACAGCGACCGGGTCGACTTGCCGACCACGATGTGGGTGACGTTGTTGTTATGCGCGAAGCTGATGACGTCGTCGGCGACGCGGCGGCCGCTGCCCGGAATGGTCAGCCCTTCGCCGCCCAGCGTTTCCGCCAGCCGCAAGGTGTCGGCGAGCCGGTCGCGCTCGACCTCGGTCAGCCGCTGGCCGCTCCTGGTCTCGACGCAGATCGCGCTCCACGGCGCGTGCAGCCGATCCGCCAGCCGCCTTGTGTAGCGCACCAGCCCGGCGGAGCGGGTGTCCTCGTTGATGCAGACCAGGATCCGTTCGCCGGCCGCCCATGGCCCGGAGATCGCGTTGGCCTGCATATGGGTGAGCAGTTGCTCGTCGACCCGCTCGGCGGTGCGCCGCAGCGCCAATTCGCGCAGCGCGGTCAGATTGCCCGGCGAGAAGTAGTGCTCCAGCGCGCGCTCGGCCTGCTTCGGCACATAGACCTTGCCCTCGCGCAACCGCTGGATCAGATCGTCCGGGGTGAGGTCGACCAGTTCGATGGCGTCGGCGCGGTCGAAGATCGAATCCGGCACGGTCTCGCGCACCCGGACGTGGGTGATCTGCGCTACCACATCGTTGAGGCTTTCGATGTGCTGGATATTCACCGCGGTATAGACGTCGATGCCGTGGCGGAGCAGTTCCTCGACGTCGAGATAGCGCTTGGGGTGGCGGCTGCCGGGCGCGTTGCTGTGCGCCAATTCGTCGACCAGCACCAGTTGCGGCCGGCGCGCGATCACCGCGTCGAGATCCATCTCGTCGAGCACGTGATCCTTGTAGTCGAGCCGGCGCCGCGGGATCACCTCGAGCCCGGCCAGCAGCGCCTCGGTCTCGACGCGGCCGTGGGTCTCGACCACGCCGACCACGACGTCGACGCCGGCCTTGCGCTTGGCGTGGGCGCTCTGCAGCATCTCGAAGGTCTTGCCGACGCCGGGGGCGGCGCCGACGAAGATCTTCAGCCGGCCGCGCTGCTCGTCCTCGCGTCGCGCGGTTTCGAGCAGCGCCTCCGGAGAGGGTCGTTGGTCAGCGTTGCGGCGGTGATTGGCCATACGACATCATAGCCTCTGCCCGGCGACCGGCCTAGTCTTCGCTACTTCGCCGCGTCGAGCGCCAGGTTGAGCGCCAGCACGTTGACCCGCGGCTCGCCGAGCAGCCCGGCGAGCCGGCCTTGGCTGTGATCGCGCACCAGCTGCTGCAGCCGCTGTTCGGACAGGCCTCGCGCTTTCGCAACGCGCGGCACCTGGAACAGCGCCGCCTCCGGCGAGATGTCGGGGTCGAGGCCGCTCGCCGAGGTGGTGACCAGATCGACCGGCACCGGCGCGGAGGGATTTTCCGCCTTCAGCCTGTCGACGTCCGCGGTGACGCGGTCGATCAGCACCTTGTTGGTCGGGCCGAGATTGGAGCCGGCGGAGTTCACCGCATTATACGGCGCCGACACGGTCTTGCTGGAATCTTCAGGGTCGGCCGCCGTGGTCGCCGAGGGGCGGCCGTGGAAATACTTGTCTTCGGTGAACTGCTGGCCGATCAGCGCCGAGCCGATCACCTGGCCGTCCTTCTCGATCAGGCTGCCTTGCGCCTGCTTCGGAAAGATCACGCCGGCCAATGCAGTCATCGCCAGCGGATAGGCGAGCCCGGTGAGCAGCGTCAGCGCGAGCAACAGCACGATGGCGGGACGGATTTCTTTCAACATGACGTGTCTCCTCAAACCAGGTGCAAAGCGGTGACCGCGAGGTCGATCGCCTTGATGCCGATGAACGGGATAATCAGGCCGCCGAGCCCGTAGACCAGCAGGTTGCGGCGGAGCAATGCGCCGGCGCCGATCGCCCGATAGGCGACGCCCTTCAGCGCCAGCGGGATCAGCGCGATGATGATCAGCGCGTTGAAGATGATCGCCGACAGGATCGCGCTTTGCGGGCTGGCGAGCTGCATGACGTTGAGCGCCTGCAGCTGCGGGTAGAAGGCGAGGAAGATCGCCGGGATGATGGCGAAGTACTTCGCCACGTCGTTGGCGATCGAGAACGTGGTCAGCGCGCCGCGGGTCATCAGCAATTGTTTGCCGATCTCCACCACCTCGATCAGCTTGGTCGGGTTGGAATCGAGGTCGACCATGTTGCCGGCTTCGCGCGCGGCTTGCGTCCCGGTGTTCATCGCCACGCCGACGTCGGCTTGGGCGAGCGCCGGGGCGTCGTTGGTGCCGTCGCCGCACATTGCCACAAGTTTGCCTTTGGCCTGTTCGTCGCGGATCAGCTTCAATTTGTCCTCCGGCGTCGCCTGCGCCAGGAAGTCGTCGACGCCGGCTTCGGCGGCGATCGCCGCCGCGGTCATCGGATTGTCGCCGGTGATCATCACCGTGCGAATGCCCATCCGCCGCAATTCGGCGAAGCGCTCGCGGATGCCGCCCTTGACGATGTCCTTCAGGTGGACGACGCCGAGCAGCCGGCCATCCTTGGCCACAGCCAAAGGCGTACCGCCGGCCTTGGCGACCTCATCGGCGATCGCGAAGATCTCCCGCGCCGGCTCCGACATCGCCGCCACCGCGCGCGCCGCGTTGCCCGAGGCCAGCTGACGCGGGCGACCGCCGCCGTCGACATGGTTGAGGATCGCATCGACCGCGCCCTTGCGCACCCACGACGCGCCGGCATCGACGCCGCTCATCCGGGTTTGCGCGGTGAACGGAATGAAGCTGGCGTTGAGTTCGGCCATATCGCGGCTGCGCAGCCCGTGCTTCTCCTTCGCCAGCACCACGATCGAGCGGCCTTCGGGCGTCTCGTCGGCAAGCGAGGCCAGTTGCGCCGCGTCGGCCAGTTCCAGTTCGCTGACGCCGCGCACCGGACGAAATTCGGTGGCCTCGCGATTGCCGAGCGTGATGGTGCCGGTCTTGTCGAGCAGCAAAGTATCGACGTCGCCGGCGGCTTCCACCGCGCGGCCGCTCATCGCCAGCACGTTGAAGCGCACCAGCCGGTCCATGCCGGCGATGCCGATCGCCGACAACAGCGCGCCGATCGTGGTCGGGATCAGCGTGACGAACAGCGCCACCAGCACCACTACCGAGATCGAACCGCCCGCATAGGCGGCGTAGCTCGGGATCGTCACCGTCGCGAAGATGAAGATGATGGTGAGGCCGATCAGCAGAATGTTCAGCGCGATCTCGTTCGGCGTCTTCTGCCGCGCCGCGCCTTCGATCAAGCTGATCATGCGGTCGAGGAACGAGGTGCCCTTCGACGCCGTGAGCCGCACCACGATGCGATCCGAGATCACCAGCGTGCCGCCGGTGACCGCGGAACGGTCGCCGCCGGATTCCCGGATCACCGGCGCGGATTCGCCGGTGATCGCCGCCTCGTTGACCGAGGCCACGCCGCGGATCACTTCGCCGTCGCCGGGAATGATATCGCCGGCTTCGACCAGCACCAGGTCGCCCTGCTCGAGCTGGTCGGCGGCGACGCCTTCGTAGAGTTCGAAGTTGTCCTCGATCAACAGCCGCTTGGCCTTGGTGTTGGAGCGGGTCTGCCGCAACGTGTCGGCCTGCGCCTTGCCGCGGCCTTCGGCGACCGCTTCGGCGAAGTTGGCGAACAGCACGGTGAACCACAGCCACAGGATGATCTGGAAGGTGAAGCCGAGATCGGCGCCACCCTGCACAACGTTCTTGGCGAAGATCACCGTGGTCAGCGCCGCGACCACTTCGACCACGAACATCACCGGGTTCTTGATCATCAGCCGCGGATCGAGCTTGACGAAAGCCTGACCGGCCGCCGGCAGCACGATCGATGGATCGAACATCGCCGAGCGGCTGGCCCGCTTCCTGGTTTTGACTTTATCCATTGAGGTCACTCCGAATGTGGTCGATCAGAACAGGGTGTTGGCGGTCATCGCGAGGTGCTCGACGATCGGGCCGAGCGCCAGCGCCGGGAAGAAGGTGAGACCGCCGATGATCAGGATGACGCCGACGACCAGGCCGATGAACAGCCCGCCGGTGGTCGGCAGCGTGCCGGCCGAGGCCGGGATCGATTTCTTCGCCGCCAGCGATCCGGCCAGCGCCATCGCCGGCACGATCATGAAGAAGCGGCCGACGAACATCGAGGTCGCGAGCGTCAGATTGTAGAACAGCGTGTTGCCGGTGAGCCCGCCGAACGCCGAGCCGTTGTTGCCCGTCGCCGAGGTGAAGGCGTACAGCACCTCGCTGAAGCCGTGCGGGCCGGGATTGGCGATCGACGCCACAGCCTGCGGCAGCACCACCGCGACCGCGGTCCAGCCGAGATACATCAACGGCAGCACCAGGATCGCCAGCATCGCCATCTTGACCTCGCGAGCCTCGATCTTCTTGCCGACATATTCCGGGGTGCGGCCGACCATTAAGCCTGCGACGAAGATCGCCAGCACCACGAACAGCAGCATGCCGTAGAGCCCGGCGCCGACGCCGCCGACGATGATCTCGCCGAGCTGCATGTTGATCAGCGGGATCATGCCGCCGAGCGCGGTGAACGAGTCGTGCATGGCATTGACCGCGCCGCACGACGCGGCCGTGGTGATCACCGCGAACAGGCTGGAGGCGACGATGCCGAAGCGGACTTCCTTGCCTTCCATATTGCCGCCGGCGAGCCCCAGCGCGTTGAGGCCGGTGGTGCCGTTGGCCTCGGCCCAATAGGTGATCGCCACGCCGGCGATGAACAGCACGCCCATCACGCCGAGGATCGCCCAACCCTGGCGCTGATTGCCGACCATGCGGCCGAACACGTTGGTGAGGCCGGCGCCGAGCGCGAAGATCGACAGCATCTGCACGAAATTCGACAGCGCGGTCGGGTTCTCGAACGGGTGCGACGCGTTGGCGTTGAAGAAGCCGCCGCCATTGGTGCCGAGCATCTTGATCGCGACCTGCGAGGCCACCGGGCCGACCGCGATGCTTTGCTTGGCGCCTTCCAGCGTGGTGGCGTCGACATAAGCACTCAGCGTCTGCGGCATGCCCTGCGACACCAGGAACAGCGCGTAGACGATGCAGATCGGCAGCAGCACGTAGAGCGTGCAGCGGGTGACGTCGACCCAGAAATTGCCGATGGTGCGCATCGAGGAGCGCGCGAAGCCGCGGATCAGCGCCACCGCCAAGGCGATGCCGGTCGCCGCCGACAGGAAGTTCTGGTGCGTCAGGCCGAGCATCTGCGACAGATAGGACAGCGTGCTCTCGCCGCCGTAGTTCTGCCAATTGGTGTTGGTGAGGAAGCTGATCGCGGTGTTGAACGACAGATCCGGCGCCACCGCCGACTGCTCCTGCGGATTGAACGGCAACATCGCCTGCAGCCGCAGCACGCCGTAGAGAATGAGAAAGCCGCCGACGTGGAACAGCAGCATCGCCACCGTGTAGGTGAGCCAATGCTGCTCGCGCTTGGGATCGACGCCGCCGAGCCAATACAGCCCCGCCTCGACCGGCCGCAGCACCGGCGACAGCGGCGTCCACTCGCCGGTGAAGACGCGCGTCATGTACCAGCCGAGCGGCTTGACCAGCGCGACCACGATGACGCAATACAATGCAATTTGAATCCAGCCGATGATTGTCATGATAGTAAGCCCTTCAGAAACGCTCAGGCCGCAGCAAGGCGTAGGTCAGGTAGATCAACAGCCCGACTGTCACGATGCCGGCGAGTGTGAGATCGAATGTCATGGGTGTGCTCCTCAAAGCCGGTCGCAGCCGTAGGCGTAGCCGACCGACAGCGCGAAAAATCCGAGCCCGAGGCCCAGCATGAGAATGTCCAGCATGAGATGCTCCGTTGCGCGGTGATCCTCGGCCGGATGAGACCCCGGCCCGAGTCATCAGGTGCGCCTGGCCGCATAGGTTTTCGAGGCGACCGCGGCAGCGGACTTATAGGAATCTTATAAAGGCCGGCGGCGAAGCGGCCGAAGCCGGGCGACAACCGCGGCGATGGAACCGCGGCGCCCGCCTTATTGCGGCCTTGGCTCCCGCGCTGGCGTTGCTAGCCTGTCGCCGTTACTGAAGACCGAGGTTCGCCCGATGAAATGCGTCTGCTGCGCCGACGAGCCGTTCGATCAATGTTGCGGGCCGCTGCTTGCCCGCACCACCGCGGCCGCCACGCCCGAAGCCCTGATGCGGTCGCGCTACGCGGCCTATGTGCGCAAGGACTTCGATTATATCGTCGACACCACCGACCCGCAGGTGCGCGACGAACTCGATCACGACGCCAACCGCGCCTGGATGGACGGCTCGATCTTCACCGGCCTCGATATCCTGAGCAGCTCGCAGCAGGGCAGTCGCGGCGAGGTCGAATTCATCGCCTGGTTTCGGCAGGGCGACGGCGCCGAGCAGAAGCATCACGAGCGCTCGCAGTTTCGCAAACATCGCGGGCGCTGGTTCTTCCGCGAAGGTCGCCTGGTCGGCGCGCCCGGCTGAAGGCGCGCCGACCGTATCCTTCTACTCCGCAGCCCGCGTCGCCCACGCCGAAGTTGGGGATAACTGGCGCTTTCCTAGACACCCGTCGTTCTCGGGAGATAATGGCGTTGGCCGGAATTTGTGATTCTTGCTGAGTCGGGGCGTAGCGTGTCGTTGCAAGTGGCCATCTTGAAAGTTTTGTCGAGCTATCCCAGCGGCTGCGCCACCGTGGACATGCTCAAGGCCGACCTTGCGATTCTCGGCGCCAGCGGCACCGACTGGACCGACCGGATGAAGCGCATGCTGGCGCGCGCCCCCGGTCTCGACATCTTCGGCCAACAGCTGGTGCTTCGCGACGCCGAGGGTTGGCGGCTCACCGACGCCGGTCGCGCGATGCTGGCGCGCATCGAGCCGGCCAACGCGGAAATCCCGAGCGATGCCGCGCCACACCCGGCCGACGAGAGGCCCGCGATCACGCCAGGCCCCGCGCCAGCCTCGCAGCCGCGCGAATCGGAGCGGATGGCGCGGCCGCAACGCAACTTCGTGATTATCGAAGGCGGAAGAAAGCAGGGCTCGCCGGAGGCCTCCGCCGACCGCACGCCGCGTCGCGCCGAGTTGCAGCCGGCCGCGGCCGCCACGCCGATCGACGCTGCTCCCACCGATTGCTACGTCAGGCCAAATCGCGTCTGACCCTCGCGCTATCGCGGACGGGCTTTTGCGTTATCGCGTGAACTGGATGGCCCACATGATCAGCAGCATCGCCGGCACGCTGATCGCGCAATAGGTCAGCCATTTCACCACGCCGGCGCCGACGCCTCGGCGAAACGCCGCGATCAGCCGATAGGTCATGATGATCCACGGCAGAATGATTCCGATAACGATCGCCTCGACGTACCAACTCATTCCGGTTCCCCTGCGTTGCCGGCAACATATCATGGCGCCGATCGCCGCCACCCCGGCAATTCGGATGATGATGACCGCCGCTAATGTCGCGGCGGAGAGATCACCGCGTTGAAGCCTGTGTGGTGTAACGACGGCGCGGCCGCGACGGCAGGTTGTGGCCGCCCGCCATCGGCCAAAGCTTCGGCATCGCCGGCTACAGCATCGCGAATCTCATCGCTGAGCCGCAGCGACGCGGTCGCAACCAACATTCGCTGCCGCCCGGCAAAACCGCCGTGCTAGGGTCGCCGGAGGCCGTCGGCGTTCGGCGGCGGACAACTCCAGCATGGGAATTGGCGCATGGTGCGCATCGGCATTCTGACCGTCTCCGACCGCGCCGCGCGCGGCGAATATGAGGACCTCGGCGGCCCGGCGGTGGTCGCCTGGCTCAGCCGCGCCATCACCAGCCCGTGGGAGGCGGTCGGCCGGGTGATTCCGGACGGCGTCGACAGCGTGCGCGAGGCGCTGATCGCGATGTGCGACGTCGACAAGGTCGATCTGCTGCTCACCACCGGCGGCACCGGCCCGTCGCCGCGCGATTGCACCCCGGAAGCCACCGAGGCGGTGATCGAACGGCTGATGCCCGGCTTCGGCGAAGCGATGCGGCTCGCCAGCCTGCAGCACGTGCCGACCGCGATCCTGTCGCGGCAGCTCGCCGGGTCGCGCGGCAAGACGCTGATCATCAACATGCCCGGCAAGCCGGCCTCGATCGCGGTGTGTCTCGACGCGGTGTTCGCCGCGGTGCCGTATTGTCTCGACCTGATGGGCGCCGGCCGGATCGAAACCGACGCCTCGGTGATCGCCGCGTTCCGGCCGAAATGACCATGGAGCGCGGCGAACGCGATGCGCCGCTGCGCGCGGCTGAATGCATCCGCGTCCGCGGCCTGGTGCAGGGCGTCGGCTTTCGCCCCTTCGTGCACGCGCTGGCGCAGCGCCTGCAACTTGCGGGATCGGTGCATAACGATAGCGAAGGCGTGCTGATTCATGTCGCCGGGCAAGCCGCCGCGATCGACGCGCTGGTCACGGCGATCCGCGACGAGCCGCCCGCACTGGCCCATGTCGCGTCGATCGAGCGGGCGCTGTGGAGCGCGCCGTCGGGCCTCGTCACCTTTGCGATCGCCGCCTCGCCGGCCGAGCACGGCGGCCGCCACACCGCCGGCGTGGTGCCGGATGCGCGGATCTGTGCGGCCTGCGAGAGTGAAATCGACACGCCTGGCGAGCGGCGCTATCGCTACGCCTTCGCGAGCTGCACCGCCTGCGGGCCGCGGTTCTCGATCATCGACGCGATCCCTTATGATCGCCCCAACACCACGATGCGCGACTTTCCGCTGTGCGCGCCGTGCCGCGGCGAATACGAGTCGCCGGTGGATCGCCGCTTCCACGCCCAGCCGATCGCCTGCCCGGAGTGCGGCCCCCGACTGTGGATCGAGAACCCCGACGGCGTGCGCGTCGCGAGCGACGATCCGCTCGCCGCCGCGGTCGAGGCGTTGCGGCAGGGACAAATCCTGGCGCTGAAAGGTCTCGGCGGCTTTCATCTGGCGTGTGACGCCGGCAACGGGGCGGCAGTCGAAGCGCTTCGCGCACGAAAACGCCGCCCGGCGAAACCGTTCGCGCTGATGGCGCCGGATCTCGCGAACATCCGCAAGTTTTGCCGCGTCGATCCGTGCGAGGCCGCGCTGCTGGCGAGTCCGGCGGCGCCGATCGTACTACTCGAGTGGCTCAACCGCGAGGGTCTTGCCGCCGCGGTGGCGCCGAACCAGGCGCTGCTCGGCTTCATGCTGCCGACCACGCCGCTGCATCACCTGCTGCTGGGCGAGTTCGGCGGCGCGCTGGTGATGACCAGCGGCAACGTCTCCGGCGAACCGCAGGTGATCGACAACGCCGACGCGCAGCGCAAGCTCGGCGGCTTCGCCGATTCTTTTCTGATGCACGACCGGCGGATCGCGCGGCGGCTCGACGATTCGGTGGCGCGCGTGGTCAGCGGCGAGCCGCGTTTGCTACGCCACGCCCGCGGCTACGCGCCGGCGCCGCGACGCCTGCCGCCGGGCTTTGCGAGCGCGCCGCCGGTTCTGGCGCTCGGCGGCGAGATGAAAGCCGCGATTTGCCTCACGCGCAACAACGAGGCGCTGCTGTCGCATCACCTCGGCGACCTCGAAGAGCCCCTGACCTATCGCGAATTCGTCCGCGCCATCGACGACTACGCGCAGCTGTTCGACCATCGCCCTGCCCTGCTCGCGGCCGATCTGCATCCGGCCTATCGCAGCTCCGCCTGGGCCGAACAGGCCGCCGCCGAGCGCGATCTGCCGCTCGCCCGCGTGCAGCATCATCACGCGCATATCGCCGCCGCGATGGCGGAGCGGGCGTGGCCGCGCGACTGCGGCCGCGTAGTCGGCATCGCGCTCGACGGCATCGGCTATGGCCGCGACGGCACGGTGTGGGGCGGCGAGATTTTGCTGTGCGACTACATGGATTTTACCCGGATGGCGCGGCTCAAGCCGGTGCCGCTACCCGGCGGCGCACGCGCGGTGACGCAGCCGTGGCGCAATCTGTTGGCGCAGCTCGATGCGGCGTTCGGCATCGACGGCACCGCTGCGTATATGCCTACACTGCCGGGCGGCGCGATCCTCGCCGGGCAACAACTCGGCGTGCTGCGGCAGGCGATGGCGCGCGGCCTCAATTCGCCGCTGTCGTCGTCCTGCGGGCGGCTGTTCGACGCGGTCGCTGCCGCACTTGCGCTTTCGCCGGCACAGCTCAGCTTCGAGGGCGAAGCCGCGATGGCGCTGGAAGCGCTGGCCAGCAACAGCGTTGATACGCGTTGCTATCCGTTCAGCGTCGACACCGCAACGTTGCCCTGGAGCATCGATCCGGCGCCGATGTGGCGCGCTTTGTTGGAAGATCTCCGCGACGGCGTGCCGATCGCCGACATCGCGGCCCGGTTTCACTTCGGGCTCGCCGAAGCATTTTGTGACGCGGCACTCAGAATCGCTAAGGCCAACGACGCGCAGGCCATCGCGCTCGGCGGCGGCGTATTCCAGAATGGCTTGTTACTTCAGGCCTGCCTCACCCGTCTCACTGCAAGTTCGCTGCCGGTGCTGTCGCCGGCACAAATCCCCGCCAATGACGGCGGGCTGGCGTTCGGCCAAGCGATCATCGCCGCGGCGCGGGCTCTGGCGTAGCGCGTTCGGCTGGCGCCGCGTTGTCAAAGCAATGAGGCCGTGTCCCGGACGCGCGGCAGCGTTCTTCACGCTGCTGTGCGAGCCGGGACCGTTCCAAGCGCTGCGTTCCGTAACGGCCCCGGCTCTGCAGCGCACCACGCCGCAAGTGCGGCGCGCTGCGCCGCGTCCGGGGCACGTCGACATATCGCGGGAGATTGAACTCGCAGGATCGCTGACGAGAACCGTTCAGCAAATCCTCGGCAATTGATCGCCGATCATCAGATCGACCAGCCGCTCGCTGCCGAATCGCGTGCGCATCACCACGTCGCCGGAGGGACCCGCGGTGATCTCGCCGATCGCGCAGGATTCTGCGCCGCCGGCGCAGGCGCGCCACGCCGCCAGCGCGGCGTCGGCTTGGTCTGCCGGCACCACCGCGACCAGGGTGCCTTCATTGGCGAGATACAAGGGATCGAGGCCCAAAATCTCGCAGACGCCGTCGACTTCGGGCCGCACCGGAATCTTCGCCTCGTCGATCGCGACGCCGATCTTGGCGGCCGCGGCGATCTCGTTCAACACCGCGGCGACGCCGCCGCGCGTCGCATCGCGCGCGCAACGCGTCCCCGGTGCGGCGTCGAGCAGCGCATTCATCAAACCGTTCAGCGGCCGGCAATCGCTGATCAGTTCGGTTTCCAGCGCGAGGTCGCCGCGCGCGGCCATCACCGCGGCGCCGTGATCGCCGATCGGGCCATTGACCAGCACGACGTCACCCGGCCGCACATTCACCGCGGCGAGATTGCGCCAGGGTGGAAACACCCCGACGCCCGCGGTGGTGATGAACAATCCGTCGGCGGCGCCGCGCTCCACCACCTTGGTGTCGCCGGTGACGATCAGCACGCCGGCCTCGGCGGCTGAAGCCCGCATCGACGCCACGATGCGGCGCAGCTTCTCGAATTCAAAGCCTTCTTCGATCACCACCGCGCAGGACAGCCACAACGGCGTGGCGCCGCCGACCGCGAGATCGTTCACCGTGCCGCAGACCGCGAGCTTGCCGATGTCGCCGCCGGGAAATTCCAGCGGCCGCACCACGAAGCCGTCGGTGGTGAAAGCGAGCCTTGCGCCCGGCACCGACAGCGCGCCGAGCTCGAGCCGCGCCTGGTCTTCCATCACGCCCAGAATTGGATTGTCGAACGCCGGCAGGAATATTTCGGCGACCAGGTCGCGCATCGCCTTGCCGCCGCCGCCATGCGCCAGCGTGACGACGCTTCCGATCAACTTGCTCATACCGAAGCCTCCGCCGTGGCGACGCGCCGCCCGGCATATTGCCAATACGCCGCGCAAGAACCTTCCGACGACACCATCAGCGCGCCGACCGGGGTCTCCGGCCGGCACACCGTGCCGAACAGCGGACAATCCGGCGGCTTCATCGCGCCCTTCACCACTTCGCCGCAGCGGCAATCGGCGAGCTCAGGCGCCGTCGCCGCCCGGGTGCCGCCATAGCCGACGCCGAATTTCTGTTCGGCGTCGAACGCCGCGTAGCGTCCGCGAATTTTCATGCCCGACCATTCGATCTCGCCGAGCCCGCGCCACTCGAAGCTGGCGCGCGGCTCGAACACCGCGTCGATCGCCGCCAAGGCCTGCGGATTGCCGGCCTTGCGCACCACGCGGGCATATTGATTTTCGATCTCGGCGCGTCCTTCGACCAGTTGCGTCAGCACCATCGCCACCGACTGCAACAGATCGACCGGCTCGAAGCCCGCGACCACCAGCGGGCGGCGGAACTGCTCGGCGATGAACTCATAAGGTTCGAGCCCGATCACCATGCTGACATGGCCGGGCCCGACGAAGCCGTGGATCTGCATCATCGGGTCCTGCAGCAGCACGCGCAGCGGCTGTGGCACCGTGATGTGATTGCAGAACAGCGAGAAGTTCTTGATGCCCTCGCGCTCCGCCTGCAGCAGCGTCAGCGCGGTGGCCGGCATCGTGGTCTCGAAGCCGAGCGCGAAGAACACCACTTCGCGCTCCGGCATCTTGCGCGCCAGCGCCAAGGCGTCGAGCGGCGAATAGACGATGCGCACGTCGGCGCCTTTGGCCTTGGCGACGAGCAGCGAGCCCTTCGTGCCGGGCACCCGCATGGCGTCGCCGAACGTCGCCAGCACCACGCCGGGCCGGCTGGCGATCTCGATGCACTCGTCGATCCGCGCCTGCGGCAGCACGCAGACCGGACAGCCCGGCCCGTGCACGAATTCGATGCCCTGATCGATCAGGCGATCGAGGCCGTGGCGAAAGATGGTGTGGGTGTGGCCGCCGCAGATCTCCATGATCGAGATCGGCTTGTCGCGGGTGGCGCCGAGCGTGGCGGCGAGCCTGGCGATCCGCGCCAGCTCGGCGCGGGCATGCGCCGGATCGCGGTATTCGTCGGCGTAGTTCTTCGGCGTTGCCGTGGTCATTGCGGCACCATCGCGGCGAGCTCTTCTTCCACCGCGCCGGTTTCGGCGAGTAGTTCGAGCGTGATCCGCGCCTCGTCTTCGTCGATCCGCGACACCGCGAACCCGACATGCAGCAGCACCCAGCGCCCGATCAGCGCCTCGAGCGGCTCAGCAGGCTCGCTGACCAGCGTGACGTTGATCTCGCGACGCACGCCCTTGACCTCGGCGAGCGCCAGCATCTTGTCGGGATCGGTGATGGATTTGATTTGGACGGGAATGCCGAGGCACATGAGCGTTGATCCTATGTTGCCAGCCGCGATTTCAACCAACTAATCCAGGCGTCCATGCCTTCGCCGCTGCGCGCCGACAGCACCATCACCTCGACCGCGGGATTGACCCGCCGGGCGTTGGCGGTCAGCACCGCGATGTCGGAATCGACGTAAGGCAGCAGGTCGATCTTGTTCACCAGCACCAGCCGCGCGGCGGCGAACATGTCGGGATACTTCAGCGGCTTGTCGTCGCCTTCGGTGACCGAGACGATCGCCACCTTGGCGGCTTCGCCGAGATCGAACGCCGCCGGACAGACCAGATTGCCGACGTTCTCGATGAACAGCACGCCGCCGCGGGCAAGCTCGAGCTGATCGCAGGCGTGGCCCACCATATGCGCGTCGAGATGACAGCCCTTGCCGGTGTTGATCTGCACCGCGGGCGCGCCGGCTTCGCGAATCCGATCGGCGTCGTTGCTGGTCTGCTGATCGCCCTCGATGACGGCGACCGGCACCGTGCCGGCGAGCGCCGCGATGGTGCGCGTCAACAGCGTGGTCTTGCCGGAGCCGGGGCTCGACACCAGGTTCAGCGCCAGCACGCCGGCATCGGCGAAGCGGGCGCGGTTGCGGGCCGCCAGGCGGTCGTTCTCGGCGAGAATGTCGCGCTCCAGCACGATGGTCCGCGAGGTTACGCCGGCAGCGGGCGCCGGCTCGACAGCCACCGCATGGTCGTGATGATGGTGGTGATCATGATGCTGCCCGCCGTGTGCGTGATCATGGGCGTGGCCGTGATCACGATCGTGATCGTGACTATGATCTTGCGGATGATCGTGATCGTGGGGGTGATCGTGATCGTGCGCGTGATCGTGATCGTGATCATGCGGATGAGCATGCGAATGCCCGTGGGCATCGACACCCTCGATGGTCGCTTCGGTTCCGCCGCATCCGCATGTCGTACACATCGCGTCTCTCCGTTTCGCCAGGCAATCGCCGGGCATCGATTAATTTCGACGGCCCCTCAGGCCATGGCGGTCAGCACCGGAACGAGCTGGCGGGCCTCATGAATGAGCGACGCGGTCAACGGCGGGATTGGATCGCGCTTGGGATAGAGCAGGCCGACCAGCGCGCTGACTTCGGGCGCGACGATCGGGATCGACGCCAGCTCCGGCGGCAGCGACCAGCCTTCCGCCTTGATCCGCGGCATCACCGTCGCCAGCCGTCCGGTGCGCAGATGCGCGATGCGCACCATGAAATCGTTGGTTTCCATCACCGGATGAACCGTGACGCCGACTTCCTTGAAGATGCGGTCGTAAATCCGGCGGTTCTGCATATCGGCTGCGGGAAGGCACAGTGGCAGCGTCGCCACTTCTTCCCAGGTCACGGTCGGCCGGTCCATCAGCTGCAGGTCGTGCGGCCCGATCAGGCAGTAGCGCTCGTGATACAGCGGCACCTCGGCGTTGCGGCCGACCGATTCCTGATCGAAATAGGTGATGCCGATATCGGTTTCCAGATTCTCCAGCCGCGCCAGGATCTCCGCCGAATTGCACGACGAGATCGAGATATGCACGCCGGGATGCCGCTCCCAATAGGCCGTGGTCAGCCGCGACAGAATCGGCAGCGAGGTCGGGATCGCGGCGATCCGCAGATGCCCCGCGTAGCCCTGCTTCATCGATTCGATTTCGGCGGTCATCGCGCGAAAATCGCCGACGATGCTGCGCGCCCAATCCAGCACCCGCTCGCCTTCGGCGGTGAATCCCATGAAGCGCGCACCGCGATCGACCAGGATCACGCCGAATTGCAGTTCGAGTTGCTTGATCGCAGCGGACAGGTTCGGCTGCGACACACCGCAGACTTGGGCGGCGCGGCCGAAGTGCTTTTCGCGTCCCAGCGCCAGCAGATATTCGAACTTCTCGTACATGCTACAAAGGACCCCACCGCTCCATCACGAGGTGGCATCGGGCAGCGGACGGATCGCAACCTCGAGCCCAGGCACTGCCGCGACATCCCGAGTGGTGGATGCATAGAAATCGTCGAGATCGATCGCGCCGCTGCCGCCGCGCATCGCGGCGAACACCTGCTGTCGCGATCGCGCCTCGGCCTCGTCGATCACCGAGAGTGCGAAGCCGGCGTGGATCAGCACGTAGGTTCCCACCAGTTCGCCGAGCGGCTGCTGCGGCGTCACCAGCAAGGCGGCGGAGACGATCTCCTGCTCGCCGCCTTCTGACATCACGGCGACTTGCATCTGCGCGAAGTCGACGACGGCCACAACTTTACACGGGATAGCGATGCACATGGCGATGTTCGGTCGATGGCGTAAATAATTCCCTGATCATCCGCAGCGTCGCGATCGGTCGGATGAGGCACAGAAAAAAAGGGTTGCAGATTTTGTCGACGCAACGTGCGTTCGAAGTCCGGGCACGTCCATAACCGCGATCTCTAGCAACAACGATGCTCGTACGAATACTTGAACATCGCCTTTAGACTTGATCCAAATCAAGAAGCAGAAAGATTAGCGGGGAATCCCGCTAATGGTCGTCGATCCGATGCGCGGCGGCGTAAACGTTCTGTGCATCGTCGCGCGCCAGCGCCACCAGCGTGAGGCCCGCGGCCTCCGCCGTTCGCACAGCGAGCCCGGTCGGCGCAGAGATCGCGACGATGGCCGGCATCGACGCCATCAACGCTTTTTGCACCATCTCATAAGAACAGCGGCTGGTGATCAGGCAGAAGCCGGCGGCGAGATCGGTGCCCTGCCGCATCGCCGCGCCGATCAACTTATCGAGCGCGTTGTGCCGGCCGACGTCCTCGCGCACCAACAGGATATCACCCTCGCAGGAAACCCAGGCCGCGGCATGCGCAGCGCGGGTCAGCCGGTGCAACTGCTGGTGGCCGCCGAGCGCTGCCAAGGCGCGGCGGATCGCGTCCTGCGTGAAGCTTTGTCCCGCGGGGGCCTGCGGCGTGTCGGCGCGGGTATCGGCGACGTCCTCGACGCCGCACAGGCCGCAACTGGTGTGACCGCGCAGGTTGCGGGTCCGCCGTCGCGACAGAAACGCCTGGAACCGCTCCGGCGCCAGCACCAGATTGAGCTCGACGCCGTCGCAGGTCTGCTGCGTGGTGATTTCGCGCACCTCCGAGGCGGACTTGATGATGCCCTCGGTCACCGAAAAACCGATCGCGAAATCCTCGAGATCGGCCGGCGATGCCATCATCACGGCGTGCGGGATGCCGCTGTACAGCACTCCGACCGGCACCTCCTCGGCGACCATCGCGGTGGTCTTGCCGCGGCCGAGCGGCTGCACCGCGATCTCGCTCGCGGTGTGGAGCGTAGCCGGAGACGGAAACGCGATCGTCGAATCCTGCAACATAGCGACCTCCCGCGCGTCGTGCCGTTACGGCGCGCCACGGACTACATCAGTCGAAATCCCGCGCTGATGCGAGGCGGGTCGATCCATCGGATCGCGCACCGTGATGGCGCAACCGACGCAAGGATTGTAGAGCGACGCCAGTCGCCCGATCGCCGATTGCGCGGTGTCGTCCTCGGCGATGCGAAAATGCTGAAGTGCGGCGGCGAACGGGCCGTCGGCGGCGAAGTTCCATTCGGTCGGCGCCAGGATCAGATAGCGCTGCACGCGAGCCTGCGCATCGAGCCGCACCAGATGATGCAGCCGGCCGCGCGGCGTTTCGATCGCGCAAAATGCAACGCCGGGGCCGAGTCGCGCGGTCGACAGCCATTCGCTCGGATCGGGCAGCAGCGTGCCTGCGATCAGATCCGCCGCCTCGGCGACCTCGGCGAGCCGCGCGCACAGCCGTTCGGCAGGCGACGCCGCGCGCAGACCACGTAGCGCGGCGCGCGCCGCAGGTCCGGTTTCCGGGCGCCGCCCCGGCAGCCACGGCGCCGCGGTGAAGGCTTCTTCCTGATCGTCGAGCGCGGCCAGCACTTGCTCGTCGTCGTGTCCGGTGAGAACGTCGAAGGTCGGCTGCTCGATCGGATCGTCGCCGGCGGCGAACAGCAGCCGCTCGACCCAGGAGCCGGCAGCAGCGTGGCGGTCCCGCGTCGCCATGCCGAGCGTGGTGACGGCTTCCAACAACGCGCCGCCGTCGATCTGCGAGCCGCGCGCCGCGGTCAGCGCCGACGATAGCGCCGCGGCCTCCGCACCGATCAGCTGCACGCGGCTGCCCCAATCCATGAACGTCGCTTGCAGATGCGCGACGACGCGCTCGGCCGCCAGCATGCGTACCGCGGCGCTGGGTGACGGCGCCTCGAGCGCCGCGCCCGCCATCGCCAGCGCGTTGATCGCGGCGAGCCAATGCGAGGTGCCGCACAGCGCGAACAGCCGGCGCGTCAGATCGGGGATCGCCACCGGCGGCTGCCGGGCGATCGCCGCCGCAAGGCCGCGCGGCCGATCGCTGAACACGGTGCGCGCCACCACCCGGCCGTCCGACACGTCGGCGGTGATACGAACGACACCGGGCTGCAGCGCGTCGGGCATCATCAGCCGCCCGTTACGTTCATGCTGCGCTCGACCGCGACCGGCGCGCAGCGCGGGGTAGCGAAATCGTGGCCGACCGGCTTGTGGGCGACCGCGGCGTGAATCGCGTCGATCAGCGGCCCCTCGCTCTCGCTGCCGCGCAGCGCCGCGCGCAGATCGAGGCCTTCGACATGGCCGAGGCACGGCACCAGCTGCCCGGTTGAGGTGATGCGGACCCGGTTGCACGTTTCACAAAAACCGCGGCTCATCGGGGTGATGAAGCCGACGCGGCCGCCGGTTTCCGCCACCCGCACGTAGCGCGCGGGGCCGGAGGAGCGGTCGAGCAGATCGGTCAGCGTGAAGCGCTGCTCGAGGTCGGCGCGGATCTTCTTCAGCGACACGAAGGACGGCGGCCGTTTTCCGGCGAACAGCCCCATCGGCATCACTTCGATCAGCGTCAGATCCATGGCGCGGGCGTGGGCGTATTCGATCAGCGCCGGAATCGCGGTTTCGTTGACGCCGGCCTGCACCACGGTGTTGAGCTTCACCGGCAGACCGGCGGCGCGCGCCGCCTCGATGCCGGCGAGCACCACGTCGACGTCGCCGCCAAGCGTGATCGATTTGAAATCCTTCGGATCGAGCGTGTCGACCGAGACGTTGATGCGGGAGAGCCCGGCATCGGCGAGCTCGGCGGCATAGCGACCGAGCAGCGCGCCGTTGGTGGTCATGGTGATTTCGTCGAGCGCGCCCGAGGCGAGGTGCCGCGACAGCGCGCGCACGAAGGACAAAAGGTTGCGCCGGACCAGCGGTTCGCCGCCGGTGAGGCGGATGCGACGCACGCCGCAGGCGACGAACGCCGAACACAGCCGGTCGAGTTCGTCGAGCGTCAGCAGCTCGGCGCGCGGCGCGAACTTCGGATGCGCGCCCAGGCAATAGCTGCAGCGGAAATTGCAACGATCGGTCACCGAGACCCGCAGCCGGTCGATGTGGCGACCGTGCGGGTCGATCAGCGTGCCGTGAGCAGTAACTTCATGACCGACGGACATGGGACATTCCTCGGGAGCATTACATCTTCATCGTAAGTATCCGTCCGTGGCCGATGCGATCGGCCACGGACGGTCGTAGCTGGATTACTCGGCCGGAACCGAGCGCTTGGAGGGCGCGACCTGCTTGGCAGGCGCCGCCGGCAGCGGCGTCAAGCCACCGAGACCTTTGCGGTAGATCGCCCAGTAGATCAGCCCGACAAAGCCGGCGCCGCCGACGATATTGCCGAGCGTTGCGGGAATGATGTTGTGCATGATGTTGAACATCGTGATCACCGAGACATCCATGCCGGCGGGAACATGACCCGTCTCGGCCAGCAACCAGGCCATCGGCAGGAAGAACATGTTGGCGACGCAGTGCTCGAAGCCGGCGGCGACGAAGCAAGCCACCGGCAGCACCATGCCGGCCATCTTGTCGGCGACCGAGCGGCTGGCGTAGGCGAGCCAAACGCCGAGGCAGACCAACAGGTTGCACAGAATGCCCTTGAAGAAGATGGTGATCGCGTCGGGCGACATCTTGCCGATCGCGAGCTTGAGCATCGCGGTGCCGGTGCCGCCGTTATTGAGATCGGCGAAATGCGCCATGTACAGCAGGAACACCAAGCCGAGCGCGCCGACCAGGTTGCCGACCCAGACCACGATCCAGTTCTTGATCACTTCGCCGGTTCGGATCTGACCGTTCCACCACGCCATTACGATCAGGCAATTGCCGGTGAACAGTTCGGCACCACCGATCATCACCAGTGCGAGGCCGAGCGAGAACACCACGCCGCCGAGCACCCGCTGGATGGCAAAGCCGAGCGACGCATCGGCGAGCACGATCACGAAGAACATGCCGCCGAGGCCGATCGAGCCGCCGGCGATGATCGACAGCATGAACTCGGGCAGGAAGGGCATACGCGCCTTCTTGACTCCAAGCTTTTCGACCTTGTCTTGAATCTCCGCCGGAGAGTAGGCGTCTGAGCCCAGTATTGCGTTATCAGCCACGGTGAGTCTCCTTCTATGTGGCGCTAAGTGACTAAGTCATTGCTGTCTGGTCGTGGCGTTCCGCCACGGTCGGCAGATCGTCAGGGTCCGTACCCAATAAGAGGCTTCGGTGCAGACCCTCCACCGCCGCCTTAACCGCCGGCGTCATATCACCGAAGAAGGTCACCACCTCCGGCTGGATGCCGACAAATGTCACTCGCGGCACGGTTTCGCGCAGCGAGGCGATCAGCACGTCGAGCGGAATCGCGTGGGTGTTGATCAGGAATTGCTTGGCGACGTCCGCCTCGTTGATGCGGCAGACCGTGCCGGGCGGCAGCCGCATGTCGGCGGCGTCGACCAGCAGCACGCGCTCCGGCGCCTCGGCGCGCACCACGTAAGTAACGTTCTCCGGGGTGGCGCCGCCGTCGAGCACCGTCCATCCCGCCGCCGGCCGGGCTTCGAGCAATTCCGCAAGCAGCGGGCCGGCGCCGTCGTCGCCCATCAGCGTATTGCCGACCGTCAGCACCATGCCGGTCATAGTCGTCGTCCCATCAGGTAGATCGCGGGCTCCGCCTCGATCGCCGCCAGCGACGTGCCGAGTTCGCGGAGCCAGTCGGCGGATTCGCTGTCGAGCGCCGGCGACACCTGATCGATCGCCGCGCCGAGCAACTCGGTGTGCGAGCGATCGATGGTGATCTCGCCGAAGCGATGGATGCCGTCGAGCTTGCGCCGCGCCTCGCCCTCGGGCAGCGCCGTGACCAGGCGCTGATAGAAGTCGCCGCTGCAACGCAGCACCGGCTTGAAGCAATCGAACACCCCGACGTGGTGTCCGATCGCCAGCGAGTAGTAGATCACCTGTTTGGCGTCCGCCGGAATGTCGCCATCGCGCTCCATGATCTTGGCATTGAGCCGATAGAACACGATGTCGCCATTCATGGCCGCAACTCCGGATGCTGCAGCGTCTCGCCGATCTGCAGATAGATCTCGGCGAGGCGCGGGTCGGTTTCCGCCGCGGCGAAGGTCTCGACGCGCTGCTGCAGCGGCAGGTCGCCGGGGATCTGCAACATGCCGAGGAAGCGATCGGCGATGTCGCGGCCCTGGCGATAGCCGGCCATGCGGCGAGCCTCGCGCTCGATGTGGATCCGCACATTGTACGGCACCGCCGGGTGCGCGATGCCGGCCTGCTCGCCCTCGCCTTCGATGTGGGTCTTGGCCTTCAGCTTCTGATCCAACAGGCCGAGGGCTACGGCGAAGCCGTAGATGGTGGCGGGCGGGGTCGGCGGGCAGCCGGGGATGTAGACGTCGACCGGCACCACCTGGTCGGTGCCGCCCCACACGCAATACAGGTCGTGGAAGATGCCGCCCGAGCAACCGCAGGCGCCATACGACACCACGATCTTCGGATCCGGCGCCGCCTCGTAGGCGCGCAGCGCCGGCATCCGCATCGCGCGGGTCACCGCGCCGGTGAACAGCAGGATGTCGGCGTGGCGCGGCGACGCCACCACTTTGATGCCGAAGCGTTCGGCATCGAAGATGGGGGTGATGGCGGCGAAGATCTCGATCTCGCAGCCGTTGCAGCCGCCGCAATCGACCCGATAGACGTAGGCGGAGCGGCGGATGTTCGACAGCAGCGAGGATTTCATCCGCTTGATGTCGGCGGGGGTGTCCATTTTCATCGACGTTTCTCCTGCTGATCGGTGATACGGGCGATCTGCACCAGGTCATTGACGCGCTTGCAGCTCGGGCAAGTCGCCAGCATCCGGCGCCGGCGTTCGGTGTCTTCCGACACCGCGGCGGTGGTGCCGTCGGCGCTCGTCACGGACGTCGCCTCGATCAGCGCCGTGACGTAGGCGATCTCCTTGGCGGGCGCGAACGGCTCGCCGCAGCAGACGCAGTCAGCGAGCTTGAACACCGCCTTGACGGTGAGATCCGCCTTGTTGGTGACCGCGAGCTCGAAGTCCGGCGTCAGCTTGATGGCCTGGGTCGGACAGACCTCCTCGCAGCGCGCGCAGAAGATGCAACGCGCATACGAGATCGACCAGGTTCGGGTCCCGGCGGCGACGTCGGTCTCCATCGCCAAGGCGTTGGCCGGACAGGCGATGGTGCAGGCGCCGCAGGCGATGCACTGTTCCGCGGTGTGCTCGGGCTTGCCGCGAAAATCCTTGGAGATTTCCAGCGGCGCGAACGGATACTTCACCGTGGCTTCGCCGGTGCGGAAGACTTCCTTCAGCAGTTTGAACATTGACGTCTTCCCTACTTCAACGGCGAGTCTTTGCGCTCGCGGCAATAGCGTTCGATTTCCTTGTAGGGGATCGTCTTGCTGGTCTCCTTCTTGACGTCGACCACGGTGACGCGGTCGGTGCAGGAGTAGCAAGGATCGATCGAACCCACGATGAGCGGCGCATCCGACACCGTGTTGCCGCGCAGCATGTAGCGCAGCACCGGCCAGTTGGCGTAGGTCGAGGCCCGGCAGCGCCAGCGATAGAGCTTCTGGTTGTCGCCGGTCATCGACCAGTGGATGTCCTCGCCGCGCGGCGCCTCGGTGAAGCCCAGCGCGAACTGATACGGCTTGTAGACGAAGTCCTCGTTGATGATCGGGCCTTCCGGCGTGTTGTCGAGCAGCTGCTCGATCAGCGACAGGCTGTCGAAGATCTCGGCGGCACGCACCATGGTTCGCGACAGCACGTCGCAACCGTCGCCGGTGTGGACGCCGAGGTTGACGTTCTTGTAGCCGGCGAAGGCGTGATCGACGCGGGTGTCGCGCTTGAAGCCGCTGCCGCGCACCAATGGGCCGACCGGCGAGTAATCGCGGGCGATCTTGCGGTCGAGCAGGCCGACGGCGGCGACGCGCGGGCCGAAGTTCGGCGTCGCCAGCAGCATCTCCAGCAGCCGCTGCACGTCTTCGCGCAATTCCGCGACCAGCTGCAGCGTCTTGGTGCGCTGCTCGCCGAGGATGTCGCGACGGACGCCGCCGATCAGGTTGATCGCGTAGGTCTTGCGGGCGCCGGTCAGCATCTCGGCCAGCGTCATCGCCTTTTCGCGAACCCGGAAGAACTGCATGAAGCCGGAGTCGAAGCCGACGAAATGGCAGACCAGGCCGAGGTTCAGCATGTGGCTGTGCAGTCGCTCGGTCTCCAGCAGCAGCGAGCGGATCGCCTGGGCGCGCTGCGGAACGATGATACCGAGCGCGTTTTCGACCGAGCTCGCATAGGCGACCGAGTGGGCGTAGCCGCAAATGCCGCAGACCCGGTCGGCGAGGAACGTCACCTCGTTGTAGCCCATCCGGGTTTCGGCCAATTTCTCCATGCCGCGATGCACGTAGAACATCCGGTAGTCGGCATCGATGATGTCTTCACCGTCGACGAACAGCCGGAAATGCCCGGGTTCGTCCGAGGTGATGTGCAGCGGGCCGAGCGGCACCACCGTGGTCTCGCCGGCGGCGTCGTTGCGGAACTGATAGTTCTCGTTGTCGCTGGTCGGCTGCGGCCGCAGCCGATAGTCCATCGAGTCCTTGCGCAGCGGGTGCAGCCCTTCGGGCCAATCGTCCGGCAGCACCAGCCGGCGCTCGTCCGGCAGACCGACCGGGCGCAGGCCGTACATGTCGCGGATTTCGCGCTCGCCCCAGACGCAGCCCGGGACCTTCGGCGTCACCGAGGGGAATTCCTCGTTGTCGCTCGGCACCGCGGCATGGACGACGACGTGGCACTTCTCCTCGCCCTCCATCGACAGCACGTAGTAGAGGCCGAAAGAGTCGTTGAGCGAGCGCTCGTCGTTGCCGACCACCACCGAGAGCCAGCCTTCGCGCCCGTAATACAGCGTCGAGACGGCCTCGGGGAGTTGGTTCAGCTTGACGGTGACGGTCACCTGCTTGTCCGTCTGCCAGCGCTCTTCGAGCACGGCATGCGGGAGTTTCTGGCGCAAATATTCGATATGCGAGGCGCCGACCCGGTCTGTTACGTTGATGTTCATGGCAGTTCTCCGTTGGGGCCGGCGGTTATTTCTTCGCCGCGACGTGTTCGATCGGCGTCGCGGTGGCCGTCGCATGTCCTTGGTCCATGACGATGCCGGTCGCCTGGCGCAGGATGTCGCCGACCGGGCGGGGCATCGCGACGCCAAACACCATGATGAGAGCGAGCAGCACCCCCATCGGCGCGAGCGACAGCCAGCTGGAGTCGCTCTTCTCCATGTTCTCAGGAGCCTTGCCGAGCACCGAATGCGCGATGATGTCGACCAGCGCCGCAACCGTGATGGTGAACAGCAGCGCGACCAGGATCATCAGCTTCGGATATCCGGCGTCGAGGCCGGCGGCGAACACCATGAACTCCGAGACGAACACGTTGAACGGCGGGAAGCCGGCCAGCGCGAGCGCACCCGCCATGATGAACAGCCCGGTCACCGGCGCGGTGCGCAGGATGCCCTTGACCGAGCGCAGATCACGGGTGCCGTACTTCTGCAGCACGTTGCCCGAGCCGCAGAACAACAGCGCCTTGGTGAAGCTGTGGTTGATGGTGTGCAGCAGCGCCGCGGCGATTCCGAGCGGGCCGCCGACGCCGAGACCGATCACGATCAGGCCGACGTGTTCGATCGAGTGGTAGGCCAGCTTGCGCTTGAAGTCGTGCTGGACGAACACCAGGAAGGCCGACACCGCAACCGTCAACACGCCCAGCACCAGCAGGATCGACTGCGGGAACTCCGGGCCGATTGCCTTCATGGTCACCGCGTAGTAGCGGATGATCACGAACAGGCCGCACTTCAAGAGCACGCCGGACAGCAGACCCGACACCGGGCTCGGCGCCTCGGAGTGCGCGTCGGGCAGCCAGGCATGCATCGGGAAGATGCCGGCCTTGGTGCCGAAGCCGATCAGCACAAACACGAAGGCGATCTTGACCAGCGTCGGATCGAGGTCCTGGGCATGGGCAAGGATGCTGGTCCACAGCACGGCCTGGTGCGGATCGATCGAGGCCGACGCATTGGCGAAGGTCAACACCGTGCCGTAGAGGCCGAAGGCGACACCCACCGAACAGATGATCAGGTATTTCCAGGCGGCTTCCAGCGAGGTGCCCTTGCCGTAGATGCCGACCAGGAACGCCGAGCCGAGCGTGGTGGCTTCGATCCCCACCCACATCATCACGATGTTGTTGGCGGTGACCACCAGCAGCATGGTGAACAGGAACAGGTTGAAGAAGCCGTAGTACAGCTTCTGCTTCACCGCGGTCAGTTCACCATGCGCGACGTCGTGCCGGATGTAACCGATCGAATAGAACCCGGTGAGGCAGCCGACCACGCCGATCAGACCGACGAAGATCGCGGCCAGCGGATCGACCATCAGCCAGTCGCCGAAGGTCACCAGGGTTCCGTGCGACAGCACGTAGCCGACGGTGGTGAGAGCCAACACCAGCGTGCCGACGATCGAGACGAGATGCAGCAGTTCGATGAGCCTGGCAGATCGCCCACTCGTGGGCATCGCGAAGATCACCAGCGCGAAGACCAGAGGGGAAAGCAGCAGGAGGGGAGGCAGGTCCGAGGCGACCATGGCGATCATCCCTTCAGGGTGGTGAGCTGGTCGGCGTCGAGGGTCGCCAGCTTGCGGTTAATTTGGGTGGCCAGGATGACCATGATGACGACGGCGAAGACGGCGTCGGTGGTGATGCCGATCTCGACCAGCTCGGGGGCACTCCCCGCCAGCAGAGCCAGCGTGAGGTGCGAGCCGTTCTCCATCAGGCAATAGCCGAACACCTGCTTGAGGATGTTGCGCTGGGTCACGATGCAGGCCAGCCCGAAGAAGAAGTGGGCGAGCGAGATCGCCAGCGCGGGCTTGATCCCCGCGGCCGCCGGCAGCGTCACGCCGGAGATGATCAGCGTGCACAGCAGGACGACGACGGCGGCGAGCAACACGGTGACGGCGGGCGAGATCCGCTCGCCGCTTCCGAGCCGTTCGTCCGACAAGCGGCCGAAGCTGCGTGCCATGATCACCGGCACCAGCACCACCTTGGTGACGAAGGCCACCGCCGCCCAGACGTAGAGTTGCGGCGCGTTGGTGGCGGAGCCGAGCGCGACGAACACCGCGACCAGCACCAACGATTGAAGCGCGTAGAACTTGGCCGATTGTGAGGGCTTGCGCGCCACCACGACCAATAGCGAGGTGACTATCAGCAGGCCCGCGAGCCCATTTACGATCTGTAATCCAGACATCTTGTTGTCCTCAACCGAGCCAGATAGCGGCGATGAAGCTTGAGCAGACTGCCATGACGATCAACGTGATCAGCACGATCTGCATGGAGAGCGGAACCGGCGACGCAGCGGCCACCGCCTCCGACGGACGACCCGGCACTGTCCAACCGACCCATTTCAGGAACCAGGCGAAGCTGCCGACCGATTCAAGCAACGCGATCACCAACAGCACCATCAGCAAGGGGTGCTGTTGAGCGACCTCAAAGCCACCGGCGAAGATCGCGAACTTCGAGAAGAAGCCGTTGAACGGCGGGACGCCGGCGATCGCCAAGGCCGCCACCACGAAGGCGATGCCGAGCAGTGGCGATTTCGACAGGACGCCGCGCAACAGCGGCAACATGCGCGTTCCGGTCGTGTAGCTGAGTGCGCCGGCGACCAAGAAGAACAGCGTCTTGGCGAAGGCATGGTTGAACAAGTGAGCGATGGCGCCGTTGAAGGCCATCTGCGAACCGAACACCGACAGCCCGAGACCGAGGAACATGTAGGACAGCTGGGTGATGGTGGAGTAAGCGAGCAGCCGCTTCATGTCACACTGCGGCAGATACATGATGAAGCCGTACACCAGGGTGATGGTCGCCATGATAGTGCAGACGTAGCCGACCAGTTCCGGCGCGCCGTTCGACGACATCAGCGCGCGGGCGAAGATGTAGACGCCGACTTTGACCATCGAGGCGGCGTGCAGGTAGGCGCTGACCGGGGTCGGCGCTTCCATGGCGTCGGGCAGCCACATGTGGAACGGCAGCTGCGCCGACTTGCCCCAGGCGGCGACCAGGATCGCCAGCAGCACGATGGTCTTGGCGGTCTCGGACAATCCACCGATCGCCGACAGCGCGAAGGTGTGGGTCTCCAGGAACATCACGCTCGCCGCGACATACAGCCCGAGCGAGGCGATGTGGGTGATGATCAGCGCCTTGGCGGCGGAATACAGCGACTTCGGCTTTTCGTAGTAGCCGATCAACGCCCAGGAGCAGACGCCGCTGATTTCGAAGAACACCAATTGGCCGATCACCGTGGTGGAGAACACCAGGCCTGCCATCGCGCCGATGAACAGCGAGAGGAAGGCGAAGTAGCGCCGCCGCACGATGTCGGGATGCTCGCGATTGCCGGCGTCGAGGTAGCCGCCGGAATAGATCGAGATCAGGAAGCCGATGCCGACCACGGCGCAGGCGACCAACACCGAGACGGTGTCGACGCCGAAGCCGAGGATCTCGACCCCGCCGAAGTTGATGACGGAGTATTCCGCGGGGATCTTGCCGCCGACAGAGAACTGATAGGCAAGGACCAGGAGGCAGGCGGTGGCCAGGCCGGCGAAGATCTGGCCGAGGCGTTTTGAGGCCGACCGCGGCGAGAGCGCGATGAGAGCCGCTCCGACGGTGGGAAGTAGGATGCTTGCTAGCGCAAGGGCGATCATGGCTTTGCTCCTCGGCTCACAGGCCAGAGATGTAAAAGACGAAGGCGAGCGAGGCGATGCCGAGCCCGAACCAGCTGTGCCGCGGCGTCAGGCGGAAACGCGCCCGCGCCACGCTGTTCTCGACGACGCCGAGCACCACAGCGACCACGGCGATCTTCGCGATGAAGGCGGCGAGGCCGATCAACAGCCCGACCAGGCTGGTGTCGGACGAACTGCCGTAGGGCACGAAGATCGCGAACACGAAGGCCAGGATCAGCAGTTGCTTGAACCCCATCGCGACCTTGAGCAGCGCCAGCGACGGACCGGAATATTCCGACAGCGGGCCTTCCTGCAGTTCCTGCTCGGCTTCGGCCATGTCGTAGGGCAGTTTGCCGAGTTCGAAGTAGCAGGCGAAGATCGCCGCCGCGCCGGCCAGCAACACCGCGCCCGCCGAGCGGACGTGCCCGGTGGCGATCGCCTCGCCCATCGCGCCGATGTCGGTGCTGCCGGCGAGCAACGCGCACACCAGCAGCGACAGCACCAGGGTCGGTTCGACCAGCACGCCGAGCGTCAGTTCGCGGCTGCCGCCGATGCCGGCGAAGGACGAACCGGAGTCGAGGCCCGACAGCGAGAAGAAGAACCGCACGATGGCGAACAGGTAGATTACCGTGATCAGATCACCGAGGCCGGGGATCGGCACGGCGCGGGTCAAGACCGGCACCGCCATGGCGATGGTCAAGAGCGCGGCGATCATCACCGTCGGCATCGCGCGGAACGCGAAACCGGCCGCCGGCGGCTGCAGATTCTGCCGCCGTAACAGCTTGATGACGTCGCGGTAGTCCTGCAGCACGCCCGGCCCGCGCCGGGTGTGCATCTTGGCGCGGAGCACGCGGGTGATGCCGGTGAACAAGGGTGCGGCAGCGAGCAGCAAGAGGGCTTGCACGAATGCCAGCGAGACTTGAGTGAGAGTGGGCACGACTGTTTCTCTCCTAGCGAAGCGTAATGAGGAGGAGGATCGCGAGCGCCGCGACGATGTAGAGGCAGTAGGTGGACAGCGCGCCGCTTTGCAGGATCTGCAGACGCTTCCCGACACCGCCGACGAAGCTGATCGACGGACCGACCAGCGCGCGGTCGAGCATCGGCTCACCGCGGCGGGCCAGCGACACCAGCTTGACGAACTGCCGCTCGATGCCCTCGGAGGCCGCCGCGGCGGTCCGGCGCACCGCGTAGAGCGGCGCGAAGAACATCCGGATCGGCTGCGCGAAGGAGTGCGCGGTGACGGTCATGTGGGCGTCCGGCAGATAACCGCAGGCCCACGGCTCGGCGGCCTGACGGCGGTTGGCGCGGGATCCGGAGAACGCCGCGCTGATCGCCAGCGGCACGGTGGCAAGTCCGACCAAGAGCACCGCCAGCAACGGCGTCGACAGCAGGGTGTGGGCGGGATCGCCCGGCAGCACCATGACGCCGTTGGCGAACGATGCCGGCGGCATGTGCAGGATCGCGGCGGCGATGCCGCCGATCACCGGCACCACCAGCGGCGCCGCAAGCCCGAGGCCGACGCAGGCCGCGGCCAACAGCACCATGCCGATGATCATCGGCGCCGGCACCTCGGTGGTCTGTTCCGCCTTCTTGCTGCGCGGCAGGCCGGAGAACATCTCGCCGTAGGCCTTGACGAAGCACATCACGGCGAGCGCGCCGGTCAGCGCCAGTGCGGTCGCGGCGATCGGGGTGGCGAACTGCACCAGGAAGGTGCCGTCGAGTGCCGCGGCGAACAGCGCCTGGTAGGTGAACCACTCCGAGACGAAGCCGTTGAGCGGCGGGATCGCCGAGATCGCGAGCGCGCCGACCAGGAAGCAGGCCGAGGTCCACGGCATGGTGCGGGCGAGGCCGCCCATCTTGTCCATGTCCTTGGTGTGCATCCGGAAGATCACGGCGCCGGCGCCGAGGAACAGCAGGCCCTTGAAGATCGCGTGGTTGATGAGGTGATAGAGACCGGCGAGCATTCCGAGCATCGCGACCAGCGGATGGTGCGTGGCGATGCCGATCATGCCGGTGCCGATGCCGAGCATGATGATGCCGATGTTCTCGACCGAGTGATAGGCCAGTAGCCGCTTGATGTCGTGTTCGGCCAACGCGTAGATCACGCCGAGCACCGACGAGATCGCGCCGAGTGCGAGCACCGCGATGCCCCACCACAACACGTCGCCGCCGAGCAGATCGACGCTGACCTTGAGGATACCGAACACGCCGATCTTGATCATCACGCCGGACATCAGCGCGGAGGCGTGCGAGGGCGCGGCCGGATGGGCCCGCGGCAGCCAGACGTGCAGCGGGATCATGCCGGCCTTGGCGCCGAACCCGAGCAGCGACAGCACGAACACGATCGAGGCCACCAGCGCCGACGGATGCGTGGCGCGGAACGCCGCGAAGTCGAGCGAGCCGGCGGCGTTGGCCATCAGGAAGAACCCGGCCATGATCGCCACCGAACCGGCGTGCGCCACCAGGAAGTAGATGAACCCGGCCGACACCGCTTCCTCGTCCTGGTCGAAGATCACCAGGAAGTACGAGGCGAGCGACATCATCTCGAAGAACACCAGGAACCAGAAGGCGTTGTCCGCGACCACCACCAACACCATCGAGGCGACGAAGAGGTTGAAGAAGAAGCCCATCGGCCCGACGCCGCGCCCGCCATACTCACGCACGTAAGAGAACGAGTAGATCGAGGCGACGGCGGCGAGCGTGGAGATCACCAGCACCATCAGGCCCGACAAGGCGTCGAGCCTGATGATGAAGTGGGCGAAGGAGAACGGACCGGCGACGTCGAGCACGAGCGGCGCGCCGCTCAGCACCGAAGCGCCGGCGACGCCGCCGAGCACCGCGGCGACCAGGCCGCCGAGGCCGGCGAAGCTGATCGCCCAGTTTTCAGCGCGCGACAGCAACAGGCTGCCGAAGGCGGCAACGATGGAGCAGGCGAGCGAGGCACATAGAAGCTGGATCGGAGTCATGTCAGTCGCGCTCCTCAATCGATGGAGTGTTGGCTTGGGACGAAGCGTCGAAGCCGACGATGCTGAGCGCGACGTTGGCCGCCGCACTGGCCAGCCGCTTGTCGGCGTTGGCGCGATCGAGCGACCGCCCGTTCACCACATGCAGAGCTGCGGTGGGACAGACGCGGACACATTCGGGGCCGGCCTCTTGGAAACTGCACAGGTCGCATTTCACCGCGACGGTGCGGACGCCGATGCTCCAGCCGAGCAGCGGGTCGAGCGCGGCGGATTCGGTCGGCCGGTCGATCTTGATGCCGGCGACGCCGGAGACCGAGGTGCCGGACGGCGTGATCGCGCCGAACGGACAGGCGATCGCGCACATCTTGCAGCCGATGCAGGCCTGCTCGCTGAGCATCACCTGATCGTCGGCGAGCTTGATGGCGTCGACCGGGCAGACCCGGGCGCACGGCGCATCCTCGCAGTGGCGACACTGCACCGGCGCGGTGATCTCGTAAGTTCGGGTCACTGATAGCCGCGGATGCGCCTGCAGCCCGACGGCGCTGTGTACCGTCGAGCATGCGGCCATACAGGTATTGCAGCCGATGCATCGCCCCGGGTCTGCGATGACAAAGCGATTCATGTCCATCTCTCCACGTTGATGGCTGGCCCCGACGGTGAATCGCTCCACCGCGTGCCACGGCCTGACGGTGCGTCAGGTCCTGGGGATTTCGATAAGCAGAACTGATGATCCAAGAAGAATTACCTAACAAGAGAAGTAAATCGAAGTATTCGCTGCTTCCGAATGACACGTACACCGAAAATTGAAAGTGAGACCAGCTAATTTTGCGGATCTCTCATGTTTTGTAATTTTGATCTAGATCAGTTCTATTGTTCGAACGCGTAATGTACATGGCAGATTACCTGCAACACGCACGCCCATATCTTGGTTTTATTAAGCGATAACAAATCTTGATGATGGGCCGGGCGACGTGCGGGCAAACCGAGCCGCCACGCGAAATGGGCCACGCGGACTTCACCGCGCGGCCTTCACCTGCGGACGTCGCCTAAGTGGAGATGTGGAGAATGAATCGATTCATCGTCAGCGAACCCAACAAGTGTATTGGGTGTCATACCTGCGAGGTGGCATGCGCGCTTGCGCACGAGCCGTCGCAGACCGTGGGGGCGCTCACGCCGAGCCACTTCACGCCGCGCATCAAGCTGATGCAGACCCTCACGGTCTCGACCCCCGTGACCTGTCATCATTGCGAAGAAGCGCCGTGCCTGAAGGCCTGCCCGAGCGGCGCCATCTATTATAACGTCGGCACCGTGCAGATCGATCAGTCCCGCTGCCTGGGCTGCAAGACCTGCGTCGTGGCCTGCCCGTTCGGCGTGATGGAAGTCATCACCCAGCCGACCTATCGCAGCTTCGCCGGTGTCACCGTGGCCGACGGCGTCAAGGCCGAAGCCCACAAATGCGACCTCTGCATCAACCGGGAAAAGGGTCCGGCCTGCGTCGAGGTCTGCCCGACCGATGCCTTGCACGTCATGGACGAAGCCATGATGGCCGAACTGCAGCGCGAACGGCGGCTGCGCTCCGCGATCAACGGCGGTTTGACCACCTCCGCCGGCGAGATCGTCAACACTCAACTTACAGCTTAACCAGTTTACTTACGAGGTAAGACCATGGAAAAACACATCTCTGTATGTCCGTACTGCGGATCCGGCTGTAAGCTCAACCTGCTGGTCGAGAACGACAAGGTGGTCGGCGCCGAGCCGCTGAACGGCGTCACCAACCAGGGCGAGCTCTGCCTGAAGGGCTACTACGGCTGGGACTTCATCAACGACACCAAGATCCTCACCCCGCGGCTGCGCCAGCCGATGATCCGCCGGACCCGGGATTCGAAGTTCGAGACGGTGTCGTGGGACGAGGCGATCGCCTTCACCGCCAAGAAGCTCGGCGACATCAAGAAGCAGCACGGCGCTGATTCGATCATGCTGACAGGCTCCTCGCGCGGCACCGGCAATGAGTCGAATTACGTCGCGCAGAAGTTCGCCCGCGCGGTGATCGGCACCAACAACATCGACTGCTGCGCCCGGGTCTGCCACGGCCCGTCGGTGGCGGGTTTGATGGTCACGCTCGGCAACGGTGCCATGAGCAACTCGATCTGCGAGATCGAAGACACCGACTGCATCCTGTGCTTCGGCTACAACGCCGCCGACAGCCACCCGATCGTCGCGCGCCGGATCCTCAAGGCCAAGGAAAAGGGCGCCAAGATCATCACCTGCGATCCGCGCTTCATCGAAACCGCGCGCATTTCCGACATGTGGCTGTCGCTGAAGAACGGCTCCAACATGGCGCTGGTCAATGCTTTCGCCAATGTATTGATCACCGAAGGTCTTTATGACCGTGATTTCGTCGAGAAATACACGGAAGGCTTTGAAGAATACAAAGCAACCGTTGCGAAATACACTCCCGAATACGTTGAAAGCATCACCGGGCTGAAGGCGTCGCAGATCCGCGAAGCCATGCGTGTCTATGCCGCCGCCAAATCGGCGACGATCTTGTGGGGCATGGGCGTGACGCAGTGGGGTCAGGCGGTCGACGTGGTGAAGGGGCTGTCCGGCCTGGCACTGCTGACCGGCAACCTCGGCCGTCCGAACGTCGGCGTCGGCCCGGTGCGTGGCCAGAACAACGTGCAGGGCGCCTGCGACATGGGTGCGCTGCCGAACGTGTTCCCGGGTTACGAATACGTCACCGACGCGGCCTCCCGGGCGAAGTTCGCCAAGGCGTGGGGCGTGCCGAGCCTGCCGGACAAGATCGGCATGTCGATCACCGACGTGCCGCACGCTGCCGAGGAAGGCAAGCTCAAGGCGATGTACATCTTCGGCGAAGATCCGGCTCAGACCGAGCCCGACCTCGACTCGGTGCGCAAGGGCTTTGCGGCGCTCGACTTCATCGTCGTGCAGGACATCTTCATGACGAAGACGGCGATGTATGCCGACGTCATCCTGCCGGCGACCTCGTGGGGCGAGCATGACGGCGTGTTCTCGTCGGCCGACCGCGGCTTCCAGCGCTTCTACAAGGCGGTGAATGCCAAGGGCGACGTCAAGCACGATTGGGAGATCTACGGCCTGCTCGCCACCGCGATGGGCTATCCCATGAAGTACACCTCCACCGACGAAATCTGGGCGGAGCTGATCTCGCTGTGCGACCTCTACAAGGGTGCGACTTACGAGAAACTGTCGGGCCTCGGCTACATCCAGTGGCCCTGCCCGGAAGAAGGCCATCCCGGCACGCCCTATCTCTACGAAGGCAACAAGTTCCAGACCAAGAGCGGTAAGGGCCTGTTGTTCGCCTCCGAATGGCGCCCGCCGTTGGAGAAGGTCGATGCGGAATACCCGCTCGGTCTCTGCACGGTCCGCGAAGTCGGGCATTACTCCTGCCGTTCGATGACCGGCAACTGCTCCGCCCTCACCGCGCTGGCGGACGAGCCGGGTTACGTCACCATGAACCCGGTCGACGCCGCCAAGCTCGGCATCAAGGACGAGCAGCTGGTCTATGTCGCGTCACGTCGTGGCAAGGTGATCTCGCGTGCGAAGATCACCGAGCGCACCAACCTCGGGGTGGTCTACATGACCTACCAGTGGTGGATCGGCGCGTGCAACGAACTGACCGTCCATCACGTCGATCCGATCTCGAAGACGCCGGAATACAAGTTCGCCGCCGTGCGTGTCGAGGCCATCGCCGACCAGGTATGGGCCGAGAAGCAGGTGAATAAGGACTACAGCGACCTGAAGAAGCGCCTTGCGGCGGCCGCCAATCCGGTCGCCACCAAGGTGGTTCAGCCGGCCTAAGTTGAAAGCGACCTCCTGAGCCCCGACCGCCGGGCGCCGATGCAGCCAAAGCATCGGTGTCCCGGCGGCCGCGGTTTCCGCCCCATGCAATGTCAGGACCCTGCGCCATGCATGAAATGACGATTTGCGAAGAGATCATCAGCCAGCTCGAAGACGAGCGCCGCCGCCGCGGATTCGACATGGTGAAGCGACTGCGCCTGGAAATCGGACTGTTGAGCTGCCTCGACCCCGAGGCGCTGCGTTACGCCTTTGAAATCACCAGCCGCGACACCTTTCTCGACGGCATGGTGCTGGAGATCGACCGGCCGCCGGGCCAGGCCAAATGCCTGGATTGCGGCGCCGAGGCCACGGTTTCCAGCCGGCTCGATCATTGCCCGTCCTGCGGCTCCTCGCGGCTCGACGCCTCCGGCGGCGCGCAGATGCGCCTCGTCGAAATGGAAATCGCCGGCCAGGCCGCGTAATCACCGCTGCCGGCAAATACATCCCGACATTACGCCGCAAGACTAGCCCACGCTTAGAGTATTCGTTACGAGCACTGCTTACGGCAAAGCAATCCGCACTGCGCAGGCGGCCCGGGTTGCTTTGCTTTACGGTCGGTGCTCCGCGTCGTGGCCGGCTTCCGACCACGAACGACCACCGCGCCCCGATCGGATTTGCGTCCGCGCGTTCAGGCGCTGCGCACCGACGCCAGGAATTTGCCGACCTCGTCCTTCAGCCGCGTGCTGTCATGCGACAGCGACTGCGCCGCCGACAGCACCTGGGTGGACGCCGAGCCGGTCTCGCTGGCGCCGCGCTGCACGTCGCCGATATTGGCGCTGACCCGCCCGGTGCCGTGCGCCGCCTGCTGCACGTTGCGGGAGATTTCCTGCGTCGCGGCGCCCTGCTGCTCGACCGCCGACGCGATCGTCGAGGCGATCTCCGCCATCTGACCGATGGTCTCGCCGATCTCCTTGATGGCGTCGACCGATTCGCGGGTCGCGAGCTGGATGCCGTTGATCTGCTGGCTGATCTCGCCGGTCGCGCGGCCGGTCTGTTCGGCCAAAGCCTTCACTTCGGACGCCACCACCGCAAAGCCGCGGCCGGCGTCACCGGCGCGGGCGGCTTCGATTGTGGCATTCAACGCCAACAGGTTGGTCTGTCCGGCGATGGTATTGATCAGCTCGACCACGTCGCCGATCCGCGCCGCCGCCTTGGCGAGCTCGCCGACCCGGTGGTTGGTGTTTTCGGCCTGATGCACCGCCTCGTTGGCGATCCGCGCGGAATCCTGCACCTGACGGCCGATCTCGTTGACCGACGAACTCAATTCCTCGGTGGCCGAGGCGACCGACTGCACGTTGCTCGAGGCTTCGCCCGACGCCGCGGCGACGGCGTTGGTCAATTGATGCGCGCGCTCCGCCGCCGAGGTCAGCGTGCTCGCCGAGGCTTCCAGTTCGGTCGAGGCCGACGACACCGTCTCGACGATCTCGCCGATCATCGCCTCGAACTCGCGGGTGATGCTGTCGACCCGCTGGCCGCGGCGGATCTTGGCTTCGGCCTCGCGCGCCGCGGCCTCGTCGCTGGCCTGCTTGTCGATCAACGCCTGCTTGAACACCTGCAAGGTATCGGCCATGGCGCCGATTTCGGTGCGCTCGCCCTGATGCGGCACCAATGCGCCGAGATCGCCGCGGCCGAGCGCCTGCATCGGCGTGACGATCGAGGCGATGCCGTGCGAGACGCTGCGCACCAGATAGATCGCCAGACCGATGCCGGCGGCCGCCGTCACCGCAAGAATGACCGCGATCAGCAGAAACGCGGCGTTGTAGTGCTCGGCCGAGGCGATGCCTGCGCCGTCCGCCGCGCGGTTGTTGTTGTCGATGGCGCGATCCAGGGTGAGGTCCGCGGTCTTGCCGATCGGATAGGCCTTGGTCTCGTTCTCGACGAACGCCTCGTGCGGCACCCGGCCGGCGGCCTCGCGCGACAGCACCAGCACCTGCTGCACGGCGTTCTCATAACTCTCCCATTGCCGCGTCCAATCGGCGAACAGCGCGCGCTCGTCCTCGGCCTGGATCAGCTTCTCGTAGCCCTTGCGGATATCTTTCATGCCCTGCGAGGCGGCCTGCAGCCGTTTGCCCGCCGCCGCCTTGGTCTCGGCGGTTTCGCTCAGGATGTGCAGCCGCACGATGCCGCGATAGCTCGCGGCGGCGGCGCGCAGCTCGCCGAGCGCCCGCACGCTCGGCAGCCAGACGCTCTGGATCTCGACGGTGCTGGCGTTGATCGAGCGCATCTTGACGACCGCCATCAGGCCCATGCCGGTCAGCGCGAACAGCAGGAACGACACCACGATGGTGATCTTGGCGCGAATCGAAAGATTATTGAGCATTTGAGCTTCCTTGAAGCGATCACGGTGCGACCGAGTACGCGGAATGATCGAGATAACCATCGAACGGCACAGCCAAATTCAGCGTTAGGTCCGCACGACTTGCGGAAGTATTAAGTTTGCGAGGCTGCAAAGGTGCTTTGCGTCGCGCGCAACAAACGCCGTGACAGAACTACGCGTTCGCGGGCGCTGCGTCTGATGGGCGATCCCAATAGGCCGGGCTGCCGTAGCGCCGCGACAGGAAGCCGATGAAGGATCGCACCTTGGGCGAGACGATCTTCTTCGGCGGATAGACGCCCCAGATCGCCGGCTCGGGTCCGCGCGATGCAAACCATTCCCAGCCGACCAACGGCGCCACCAGGCGCCCCTTGCGCAGATCGTCGCCGACCAGCCACGACGGCAACAGCGCGAGGCCGAGCCCGGCCAGCGCCGCGCCGTGCAGCGCCTCGGAATCGTTGGCGCGCATGTTGCCGGTCACCGCGATCTGCAACGGCTCCGCCGCAGCATCCTCGCTGCGCCTTGCGTACCAGCAGTCGCCGGCTTGCAGCGTGAAGATCAGGCATTGCTGCCGCGCGACGTCGCGCGGCCGGCTGATCGGTTCGCGCTGCCGCAAGTAACCGGGGCTGGCGACCAGCAGCCTGCGGTGCGACGCCAGCCGCCGCGCCACCAGGCTGGAATCGGTGAGCGAGCCGATCCGCACCGCGACGTCGTCGCCGGTCTCGATCAGATCCACCGTCGCGTCGGTCAGCGTCGCGGCGATGCGGATTTCCGGATATTCGGCGATGAAGTCCTTGATATGCGGCATCACGTGCAGCCGTCCGAACGCGGTCGGCATGGTGATCCGCAGCAGCCCGCGCGGGCTCTCGTTCAACGACGCGGTCGCCGCCCGCGCCTCCTCCACCGCGAGCAGGATCTGCGTGGCGCGATCGTAAAACAGCGAGCCCGCCTCGGTGAGATGCAGCCGGCGCGTCGAGCGATTGAGCAGCGCGGCGCTGACGTCGCTCTCCAGCGCGGCGATCTGCCGCGAGATCGTCGATACTTTCACGTCGAGTTCGGTCGCCGCCAACGAGAAGCTGCCGAGCTCGACCGTGCGGGTAAAGGCGCGCATCGCCATCAGATAGTCCATCGCACTCACTTCCCATCTACGCAAAAGTCATTTGCCGCCGCAGCGCTTTCGCCGCCGGCGATTTCGGCGCCATGATCATGGCGTCAGTTTCCCTTCGACATCGCGAGACCCGCCATGACCAACACCCCTGCCAACAGCGACGCCCCCGCCTCCCCGCAGCACCCGATCCGGGTCGGCGTGGTCGGATTGGGACGGATGGGCCGCGCCTTCGCCGAGAATCTGTGCGCCGACGGATATCCGGTCGTGGCGTGGGACGCCGCGCAGGCGGCGATCGACGCCGTCGCGCAGCCGGGCATCACCGCCGCGCGTAAGCTCGCCGATCTCGCCGATTGCGACGTGGTGTTGTCCTCGCTGCCCGACGACGAGGCGCTGACGTCGGTCACCACCGGGCCCGGCGGTCTGGTCGAGACGCTGCAGCCCGGCGCCGTGCACATCTCGATGAGCACGATCAGTCCGGCGATGTCGCGCCGGCTCGCCGCCTGGCACGCCGCGCGCCGCCAGGGCTATGTCGCAGCCCCCGTGCTCGGCAATCCGGATCTGGCGAAGGCGCGGACGCTGTTCATCCTCGCCGCCGGCCCCGCCGCCGCGATGGAAAAAGCCAAGCCGCTGCTCGATCGGCTCGGCCAAAAGCTGTTCGTGATCGGCGAGGACGCCGCGGCGGCCAATCTGGTCAAGCTCGCCGGCAACGTGCTCACCGCGCTGACGCTGCAGAGCATGGGCGAAGTGCTGGCGCTGCTGCGCAAAAGCGGGATCGATCCGCGCGTCGGCTTCGACATCTTCACCAATTCGCTGTTCGACGCCCGCGTGCATCGCACCTATGGCGGCAAGATCGTCGAGGAGCGCTACAGCCCGCCCGGCATGACGGTGCCGCTGGCGGTGAAGGATCTGCGGCTGGCGCTGGCGGTCGCCGAATCCAGCAGCGTGCCGATGCCGGCCACCAGTCTGGTGCATGATCGTCTGGTCGCGATGGTGGCACATGGCTGGGCCGATCTCGATTGGTCAGCGCTCGGGCTGCTCGCCGCGCGCGACGCCGGCCTGCCGGACCTGCACCCCGCGACCGCGCAGGCCGAGAAAGGCGCAACCACGCGCAATTTCGCCGCGCCGGTGAAGCCGATCGATCACGTCTATCCTCCGTCATCGTCCGCGCCGGTCAACGGCCGCAGCTCAACACTGGTTGCCTAGGTCCTTGAACCGCCCGAGAATGAAGTCGACCTCGTCCCGCTCGATCTTGCCGACCAGCCGATCGGCGAGATCGACGATCGGCAGCGCCGCAAACGGATAGCGCTGGAACATCCGCGACGCCTGTTTCACCGCGTCGGTCTGGTGCAACCGCGCCGGCTGCGCGGTCATGATGGCGGACAGCGGCGCCTCGGCCGGGCTGCGGAGCAGCGCCGATGCCGACACCACGCCGAGCAGATGCCGCTCGGCGTCGATCACATAGACGTAGGACACCCGCGCGGCCTTGCCGTCGAGCCGGCGATACTCCGCGATCGCCTGCGCGACGGTGGCGGAGGCGTGCAGCTCGAGATGGCACGGCGTCAGGAAGTGCGCGAGATCGTCGGCCTTGTTCCACAACAGGTGGTGCACCCGCTCCGCCTCGCCGCGCCCGAGATGTTCGAGCACGCAGTCGATTTCCGACAGCGGCAGCCCCCACAACAGGCTGGCGGCGCGCGCCGGCGGCAGCGCGCCGATCAACTGCGCCATCCGCGCGGTGCCGATCGCCGATATCAGCTCGCGGCGGAACGCCGGCGTCTCGTATTCCAGCACGGCGGCGGCGTCGGACACGCCGAGCCGGCTGAATTCGGCGATGCGTTCGGCGGGCTCCAGCTCCGACAGAATCTCGGCGAGATCGACCGCGGGAATCTTGTCGTCGCCGATCTGGTGGCTTTGCGCGTAGAGCCGCGGCACCACCACGTCGTCGATGCCTACGCTGCTGCGCAGCGCGGACGGATGCACGAGGCGCTTCAGCCGTTCCTCGACGAAGTCGACGACGTTGCGGAACGGATGCCCGAGCGCGTCGAAATCGAACGCCGTCACGATCAGCACGCCATCGCGCAGCACCAGCCGGGCGTCGCGCGCGACGCGGACGGAGCCGCTTGCGCGGTCCAGCATCCGCTTGCCGAACACCAGTTGCCCGAGATGAAACCGCTCGCCATGCGGCGCGCCGTCGCCATCGCAAAACTCCAGGCCGGAGACGTGCAGCGACTGCATGGCGCCGCAATCCACGGTCTCGACCCCGGTCGCCCCATGCACCACGATGCCGTCGACCCGCAGCTGCGCGCCGGCTTTGCTCACCGTCAGATCGGCGACCCGGCCGCGCCGATGCCCGCCGACGCTCGCCGGCAGGCCGATCAGGCTGCTCAGCAGAAACACCCGCTCGCTGGCGTCGCTCATCGGCTCTGTCCACATCCTACTCTCGCCTTCACGCGACCACCGCATCGCCTGCCACGCCATCACGCCAGCCCCAGATGCAGCCGCTTGCAGTCCTCGACCAGCGACGCGACGGCGGCGACCGAGCGGGCGAACTGCCGGCGCTCCTCGTCGTCGAAGTCGAGTTCGATGATTTTCTCGATGCCGCCCGAGCCGATCATCACCGGCACGCCGACGTGCAGCCCGTCGACGCCGTATTGGCCGCTCAGCGCCGCCGAGGCCGGAAACACCCGCTTCTGATCGCCGAGATAGCTCATCGCCATGGCGATGGCGGCACTGGCTGGCGCGTAGTAGGCCGAACTGCTACCCATGAGATTCACCACCTCGGCGCCGCCGTTGCGGGTGCGCTGCACGATGGCGTCGATCGCCTGTTGGGTGATCCAGCCCATCTTCACCAGGTCCGGCAGCGCGACGCCGCCGACGGTGGCCTGCCGCACCAGCGGCACCATGTCGTCGCCGTGGCCGCCGAGCGTCATCGCCTGCACCTCGGTCACCGAGACGCCGAGCGCTTCAGCCAGAAAACTGCGCAGCCGTGCGCTGTCGAGCACGCCGCCCATGCCGACGACGCGTTCGGGCGGCAGGCCGGAGAACCGCCGCAGCGCCCACACCATCGCATCCAGCGGGTTGGTGATGCAGATCACAAACGCGTCGGGACAGTAGCGCCCGATCGCCGTGCCGATCGATTCCATCACCGGCAGGTTGATGCCGAGCAGCGCCTCGCGGTCGACGCCGGGCCGCCGCGGCACCCCGGCGGTGACGATCACCACGTCGGCGCCGACGATGTCGGCCTGATCGGCGGTGCCGCGCAGCACCGCGTCGGATCCTTCGATCGCCGCGGCGTGCGACAGATCCAGCGCCTTGCCCTTCGGCGGATTGGCGGCGACGTCGAGCAGCGTGACGTCGCCGAGCCGATGCAGCATCGCCAGATGCGCCAGCGTGCCGCCGATCTGGCCGGCTCCGGCCAATACGATCTTGTTGCGTGACATGGTGACTCCTTACTGATGAGTTGGTGGCGGGATGAAAAGGGGGCTCACAGCCGGCCGCAGCGGCGCAGCCAGAAGCAGCCGAGCACCAGGGCCAGCACGGCCAGGCTCATCAGGCTGCCCATCAGGAGACGCCTTCCAGCCGATAGCGTCGCTGGCCGCGGCGTCGATCGGCGCGCGAGAGAGAGCGCTGCGACACCTCGTCGAACTGCTCGCGCAGTCTGGCCTGCAGCGCACGGGTTCGCTCGGCGCGCTCGACCGCGCGCGCGGTCTTGTCCGTGTGCGCCGCGGCCGAGGCCCGTGGCTGCGCCGCGACGACCGAGCGGACCAGATCGATCACGGTGTGGTCGGAGTCGGCCGCGGCGACGCGATCCGCGTCACCTTCTCCGGGCGCTTCCAACGCATCGATATAGGTGCGCATCGTCCAACGCGGTCGGCCGGCTTCGGTGGAGCTCCCGATCCCAAGCACGGTCAGGAATTTTTGCAGATGCTTTGACGGTGACGGCAACATAGCGGGCCTCTTCGGGGTCGGCTCGGCTGCGGGGCGCGATCCCCGTCGAGGGTGATCGCGCCCCGCAGCGAGGAGTTCAGGCAGGTTCGTCGATGAAGGGTCGTTCGGGATGCATCAGCAGGCTGGTCATCGTGCCGGCCAGCATCAGCCCGATCGAACACAGGAATGGCAGATACCAGTTGCCGGTGAGATCGAGGATCCAGCCGAAGCTGACCGACGACAGGATGCCCGCCACCGCGAATCCGATGTTCATCATCGCGCTGGCGGTGCCGGCATATTGCGGGGCGATGTCCATCGGAACCGCCCAGGCCGGCGCAATCACCAGCTCGAGGAAGAAGAATCCGGCGGCCAGCGCCAGGCTGATCCACATGATGTCGTGCAGATACATCATGGCGGTCAGGCACACCGCGGATCCCAGCATGCCGATCCACAGCACCGACAGCCTCGCCAGCTTGACGTTGCCGGTGCGCCGCTTCACCGCGTCGCTCATCAGCCCGCCGACGGTGTCGCCGACCACGCCGGCGAAGAACACGCCGGAGGCGAACGCCGCGGACTTCTTCAGGTCGAAGCCCTGGCCTTCGAAGAAGAACGACGGCAGCCAATTCAGATAGACCCAGGCCGACCAGCCGTAGCAGAAGTAGGTGAAGGTCACCGGCGCCATCCGCCAGCCGAGCCGCAGCCACGGGATCTTGCGGGCCTTGGCGGGCGCGCGCTCGGGCAGGCCGATCAGGTCCTCGGGGCGGATCTTCGGATGGTCGCGCGGATCGTCGCGGTAGTAATAGACCCAGAAGCCGACCCAGGCGAGCGTCATCACGCCCATCACGGCGAACGAGCCGCGCCAGCCCCACAGGATCACCAGCGCGGCGACGATCGGCGGCGTCACCGCGTTGCCGAGCCGCGAGAACGAATGGGTGATGCCCTGCACGAAGCCGTAGCGGTCGGAGGGAATCCAGGCCTGCATGCCGCGGGTGGCGGAGGGAAACATCACGCTCTCGCCGAAGCCGAGCAGCAGCCGGCACATGAACAGGCCGACCACGCCGCTGACGAGGCTGGTGCAGAACGTCGCCACCGCCGCAACGCTGACGCAGACCATCAACACCCGCCGGGCGCCGAAGCGATCGGCGAGCCAGCCGCCGAACACCATGAACAGCACGTAGGGGTAGGCGAAGGCCGAGAACACCACGCCCATCTCGACGTTGCTGATGCCGAATTCCTTGCGCATCATGCCGGCGGTGGTGCTGATGTTGACGCGATCGACATAGGCCGAGAAATACAGAATACACAGCAGACCGAGGACCACATTCGGCGCCGAGAAGATCGATTTACTCCAGTGAGTCGGTCGGAGAGCCGTTGCTTGTTCAGTCACTTGCTTCTCCTAGAAGGTTCTTGGTGATGCGCGGGATCCGAGCCCTTTGATCCGCCAAGGCGACACCAGGGCCGGACGTCTTGAGTGTTGGAAAGCCGAAAAGGCCGGCGCCGTGGGCGCCGACCTTTCTTTGGTCGTCAGAGAATGCCGAATGTCAGCAGGATGAAGTAGGCCGGGATGGTGAACAGCGCCAGCACCGTGGTGAGCGCGGTCATCACCGCTACGTAGTTGGCGTCGGCCTTGTAGGCCCGCGCCGCGATCGAGACCTGGGTCATCACCGGCATCGAGGATTCGATGATCAGCACGTTGCGCATGAAGCTCGGCACTTCGAACAGATAGCAGGCCAAGACGGTCACCGCCGGAGCGATCAGGAAGCGCGCGCCGATCAGGATGCCCATGTCCCAGGTGATCCGAACGCTTCGCAGATTGGCGATGTAGATCGCGATGCCGATGAACAACATCGCCAGCGGCGTGGTCATGCTGCCGAGATAGGTCATCGTGCTGGTGGCGAAGGTCGGCAGCTTGATGCTGAGCAGGATCAGCGAGATGGCGACCACGGCGCCGATCAACGGCGGCGACATGATGTTCTTGATGGTCTTCAGGCTGAGCACCTTCGGCACCGTGACGTCGGCGTTCTCGCCGCCTTCGAGGCGGGCGAATTTCGGCCCGTCGAGGCTGAGGCCGTAGGCGCCGATGGTCCAGAACAGCAGCGACTGCACCAGATAGTACATCACCGCGATCGGCAGCGCCTTGTCGCCGAACAGCGCGATGTTCACCGGGAAGCCGATGAAGGCGCTGTTGGAGACGAAGAACATCGCGCGGAACGCGCCGCGGCGATATTCAGGGACCTTGAACAGCTTGGAGACGACGACGCCGATCAGCCACAGCGTCAGCATCGAGCACAGCGGCACGATCACCGCGACGCCGAGCTGCAAGAGGTCCTCTTTCTTATAGGACTTCATCATCGAGACGATCATGTAGAGCGGGATCGTCACCGTCATCGCGAACTTGGAAAACAGCTGGCCAACTTCCTTGTTGAACCATTTGATCTGCGTCAGATAGTAACCAAGCAGGATCATCAGCATGCAGCTGAAAACCCCGCTGAGGGATTCGAATATGGCCATGTCAGTCTCCGTTGGGGGTGTTTGATGTGCGAAAATGGGAGGTTGGAAAGCTCAGCGAGCCGGTGATGCGGGAGGGGTCAGTCGAGCACCTCCATGGCGTCGCGGATCTGCCGCGCCGCGTTGTCGAGCGGCGTCGAGGCCATGGCGATCGACGTCACTTGCGGGAAGGCTTCGGCGGTCAGCTTCGACAGCACCGTGCCGGGGTTCATCTCGACGAACAGCGTGGTGCCGAGTTCGACCAGCACCTGCGTGGAGTCGTGCCAGCGCACCGGATGCGCGATGTTGGTGGCGAAGTCCTCGCGGATGCGGTCGAGCACCCGGGTCGGCCGCGCCCGGCGGTTGGTCATGTATTGCGCGCGCACCGTGCCCGGTTCGAGCGTCTTCAATTTGTCGACCAGCACGTCGGCGACGTTTTGCAACAGCGGGCAGTGCGACGGCACCTTGACGGCGAGCCGCTCGGCCTTCTTGCAGCCGGTCGCCAGCGCCAATTCAACCACGCGGTCGACGCCGGGCAGCGCGCCGGCGACGACGATCTGCCGCGGCGCGTTGAGGTTGCCGACATAGACCGGGAATTCCTCGGTGGTGGCCTTGGCGACCAGCGCTGAGACCTGCTCCTCGTCGAGGCCGACGATGGCGGCGAGCCCGTAGCCCGTGGTGAATTGCTGCTCCATCAGCGAGGCGCGCAGATGCACGAGGCGCAGCCCGTCGCGGAATGCCAGCGCGCCGCACGCGGTCGCCGCGGCGTAGGCGCCCACCGAGAGACCGGCGACGGCGCTGGGTAACGCCCCCTCCGCGGCGAGCGCCCGCGCCATCGCGACGCCGGCGACGTAGATCGCCACCTGGGTCGACACCGTGGATTCGAGAATCTTTTCTTCGTCGAGCTCGAGCACGTTGCGGCCGAGCAACTGGCTCGCTTCGTCGAGCGTCAGCGCGACGTTGGGGTGCGCCGGCAATTCGTGCAGCATGCCGGGGCGCTGCGATCCTTGGCCGGGAAATAGAAAGGCGATGCTCATTGCAAGTCTCCTTCGGTGATGCGCCACGGGTCGCGGACCAGGCGTGATCCGTCGCAAGTCTTCAGCCGCCGCAGCAGCGAGCGGCCGTTGCAATATTCGCGGAGCGAGAAACACCCCTGCGGGGTCTCGACCTGGATGTCGGCTGTGCCGTCGACCGCATCGACGGTGCGCAGCAACTCGCGGCCGACCTGCTCGGCGATCGGCTGTTCGGCGTAGACGACGAGATCGAGATCGCTCGACACCGTCGCGGTCGGCCGCCCGGTCGCAAGTTCGAAACCGACGCTACCGACCGGCCCCCACGGCCAGGCCAGCCCGGCGAGGGCCACTTCGACGGCAAGAAAGCCGCGCAGCGCCGGGATCGTGGCGAAGCGCGCCGCGGTCGGCTCATGGCGATCGATCAGCAGATCGCCGGGTTCGACCCGCTTGGTCACTGAGCCTAGCGACACCGCGCCGGCAAATCGTTCGTTGCGCGCGGCGCCGCGAATCCCGACCGGGATCAGCCCCTCGGCGGCACGGCCGCGACGCACCACCGCGACGGGCTCGGAGTCGAGCGCGGCGAACACCCAGGCCGGCGTCGGCGTCTCTGAAATGAGGGTCCGCGGTTCGTCGATCCACACGAGATCATGCGGACGGAGCGGGTGCGGGATGCGGGGATCGGACATGATGCACGTCAGACGCGAGCGCGTCTTTTGAACGCGGGGGGAAGCTGCGCTCGCCCGGGCTGATCCCGGGCGAGCGCGTTGGCGGTGTCAGCAGGCTGCCCACTGCTCGGTCATCATCTGACGCACCTTGAGCGAGGCCTTGCGGAACGCCTTGGCGCCGTCCGACTCCAACCTTGCGTCGAGATTGCGCGGCGACTTGCGGGCGTCGGCGATCGCTTCGATCAGCGTCGCTTTCACCTGCTCGAGGCTGGCCGGCGCCGGGGTGTCCGGATCGGCGATCTTCAACAGCTTGTGCAGACCGCCGAGCTTGTTGAACGAGCCGATGTCGTAGGCCATCGGCACGATGGTCTCGCCGAGCTTGTCGAGTTCGGCGACGCTGCGCTTGGTGATGCGCGCGGCGGCATCCTTGTACATCGCGTGGATCAGCACTTCCGGATCGTCGAACGCGATCATCCGGCTGGCTTGCCCGGCGAGCGCCAGGAACGAGCCCGACACGCAACGGCCGACGATCAGCGCGATCACCGGATGGCCGGCGGCGCGGGCATCGGCGTAGGCGGCAATGATCGCGGCGGCGGCGACGTGGATGCCGAACAACTCCTCGCGGCGGCCATAGGCCTGGCTCTTGGAGTCGCACACCGTGATGATCGGGCGCTTCGGACCGTTCTTGTCGGCTTCGATCACGGCACGCAGATTCTTGGTGCCGTACCAGCCTTCTTCGAGCCCGACCTCGGTGTGGCCGGTGCGCGGGAAGCGCGCATTGGCGTCGGGCGCGACGCCGACGAACACCGCCTTCTCGCCGCCGAGCGTGGCCTCGGCCACCATCAGCGAGCCGGGATTGCCCTCGACCTTGCCGTCGCTGCCGGTCAGGGCCTCGAACCACTTGCGGCCGCGATTGTTCAGGGGATCGGTCATTTCGCTACTGCCTTCCATGCGTTACGGATGTCTTCGGCGACCCATTGCTTGGCTGGGTCCAAGAACTTCAGGCGTTTGATGAAGAGTTCGTACTTGTCGGTCCGCAGCTGCGCGGGCTGGCCCTTGCGGAACAGCTCGGTCACCGCCTGGGTCACCGCGTCGGCATCGTCCTCGAGCAGCACGTCGGCAAAGTCGGTGGCGAAGCGTTGCGCGCCGCCGTTGACGCTCCAGACGAACGGCTTGTCGGCGGCGACGAACTCGTCCTTTCCGGCTTCCAGCTCGATGACCTCGGGGCCGTTCATGCTGAGGCGGGCCTGCCGCGTCATCACCACGTAGGAGGCGAGACCTGCGGCGAGCGACATGCCGCCGAAGCAGCCGGTCGGCCCGGTGATCACCACGATCAGCGGGGTGTGCTTGCGCAGGGCAACCATCTCCGCGTAGATCTCGGCGATCACCAATTCGCCCATGTTGGCTTCCTGCAGCCGCACGCCGCCGCTTTCCAGCGACAACACCGCGCGGGTCGGAATCCCCTTCTCGTTGTCGAGCCGGGCGAGGCGGAAGGCTTCGGCCATTTTCATGCCGCAGACTTCGCCGATCGAACCGCCCTGGAATTTGCCCTCCATGGCGATCACCACGGCCGGCTGGCCGTCGATCTTGCCCTTGGCGACGACGCAGCCGTCGTCGGATTGGGTGACGATGCCTTGCATCGGCAGCCAGGGCGATTCCACCCGGTCGAACGGACCGAGCAATTCGTGGAAGGTGCCGTCATCGAGCAGCTGAAGAGCGCGCGCGCGGGCGTTGAGCTCGATGTAGCTGCGGCGCGCGCTGAGCGCGAGCACTTCGTCGGAAAGTGTGATTTCGAAGGTCATGACTTGCTCACCTCGACGGCCTGCTGGAGACGCAGCGCCACCGTTCCCGGAGTGGCGCCGAAATCGTGGATTTCGATGTTTGCAGCTTCCGGATGCTGCTGCAGAAAGCGCTCGACGACCGCTTTCCAAGTGTCGACGAAGCCGGCGACGCTGGTCTGGATGGTGACGCGGGTCTCGCCGTCCACCGACGGCTCCATCAGGATCTCAAGATCGCCCGACCCGACCACGCCGACGTGGGCGCGTCGCGCTTTCACCTTCGATGAAGGGAATTCGAAGTTCAGGATTTCCATTGCGAAAAATCTCCGTTTTGATCGAGGTCGACAGGCAGGCCCGACGACAGTTGATTGAGTGAGTCCAGGAACAGGGTGGCGGCGAACAGATCTCCGCTGCCACCTGGAGATGCGTTCAGTTCGAGCAGGTCGATGTCCAACTGATCGAGGGCATCGAGCCCAGCTTGGGTCGAAGTGCCGCCCAGCCGCAGGATCTCGGCAGCGCCGGACTTCGCCGTATCGAGGGCCTTGGGACCGCCGCGGTGCAGCAGGCAGGTGTCGTCGAGCTTCGCCATGATCGACAGCAGCGCGTCGAGTCTGGCGAAGGTCTCGCCGACGCCGCGTGAGCGGGCCTGCCGCAGCGCCGGCAAGCCGACGCCGACGACGTGAGGAAAGCCGTCCTGGGCTTCCCCGCGGGCGCCGGGCACGCCGTAGCGCTCGACCACCCGACTGCCGTTGGTAGCATCGCTCGGCATCCGGCTGTCGCTGTGCCGGGCGATGCTGCCGGCGATCGACGCGATCTCCACGGCATCGCCGGGACGGGATGACATCACTGCCCCCGCCGTCAGCAGGCCGAGCGACCAGATCCCACCCTTATGGGTGTTTACCCCGCCGGTCGCCGCGAACATCGCGGCTTCGCCGTCCCGACCGATCGCGGCAAGCTTTTCACGTACTTGCCGGCTCGGCGTCATCCCGGTGACCGCGCGGGCCATCTCCCTGAAACAGGGAAACAGCGAGCGGGCCGAGCGATGCATCAGCGCGATGTCGAGGTCGGCATGAGCGCCGGGTCCGCGACTGTCGACCAGCCCTGGCTTGGGCGTCAGGCTGGCTTCTGCGATCAGCGACTCCACCGCCAGGGTGGCGATCCGCGTCGGCAGGGCCGAGATCGAGGCCGCGAACGACGACACCTCGCGTCTCCTTGCCTGCAGCGCAGGTTGTGCAAGAGCTGACTGCATCACCAGCTCCTGAAGCGGGCCGGCGGCTCGTACAGTCCACCGGACCAGGTCACCAGATCCTTCATGCTGCGCGCCGACAGCAACGAGCGGTTGGCGTCGGAACGACGCACGCCGAGATCTTCCGGATAAGCCACCACGCCCTTTTCGCGCAGCGCCTTGACCTGCTTGGCGGTGGACTTCAGGCCGACCTTGGTGACGCCGGCAATCGCCGCGACCGCGGCGCGGCGCTCCTCCATGCCGTCGGCCTTGTAGAGGTAGGCGATGCCTTCCTCGGTGGCGACGTGGCTGACGTCGTCGCCGTAGATCATCACCGGCGCGATCGGCAGCTTGGCGTCCTTGCCGACCTGCACCGCGTCGAGCGTTTCAACGAACAGCGGCACGCCGCCGGCCTTGAAGGTCTCGACCACCTGCACGCACAGCTTGCGGCCGCGCACGATGGCGTCGTCGGAAGTGATCAGCGACAGCCAGGCCGCCGAGGGATGACGACGGCCGCGCGCGTCGCTGCCGAGGTTGGGAGCGCCGCCGAAGCCGGCGATGCGGCCCTTGGTCACCGTCGAGGAGTTGCCCTCGGCGTCGATCTGCAGCGTGGAGCCTGCGAACAGGTCGACCGCGTAGTGGCCGGCGAGCTGGCAGAACACCCGGTTGGAGCGCAGGCTGCCGTCCGGCCCGGTGAAGTAGATGTCGGGGCGCGCCGCGACGTACTTCTCCATGCCGTCTTCGTTGCCGAACGAGTGCACGCTCTCCACCCAGCCGCTCTCGATCGCCGGGATCAGGGTCGGTTGCGGGTTGAGGATCCAGTTGCGGCAGATCTTGCCCTTGAGGCCGAGCTTGCCGCCATAGGTCGGCAGCAGCAGTTCGATCGCCGCGGTGTCGAAGCCGACGCCGTGGTTGAGCGAAGTCACCTGATGCCGCTCATAGACGCCGCGGATCACCATCATCGCGGTGAGGATCTGCAGCTCCTTGATGTCCTTCGGGTCGCGGGTCTGGATCGGCTCCTTGGCGTAGGGGCGATCGCCCTCGACGATGACGTCGATCCAGCCGCCGGGAATGTCGACGCGCGGCAGCTTGTCGACGATCTGGTTGACCTGGACGATGACGATGCCGTCGCGGAACGCCGCGGCTTCCACCATCGACGGCGTGTCTTCGGTGTTGGCGCCGGTGTAGAGGTTGCCCTCGCGGTCGGCCATGTCGGCGCAGACCAGCACCGCATTCGGGATCAGGTCGACGAACATCCGCGCCGACAGCTCGACATAGGTGTTGATCGAATTGACCTTGATCTGGCCGTCTTCCAGCATCTGCGCCAGCCGCAGGCTCTGCGGACCGGCGAAGCTGAAGTCGACTTCGCTGGCGATGCCCTGTTCGAAGATCTCCATGTGGTCCGGCCGCGCGATCGCCCAGATCACCGCCTTGAGGTCATGAATCTTCTTCGGGTTCACCTTGGCGAGCGAGCGGGACAGGAAATCCGCCTGCTTCTGCACGCTCTCGATCACCACCCGGTCGCCCGGGACCAGCAGCGTCTCGAGCGCTTCGACGATCTTTTTTTGCGGCAGGAATTTGCCGTTCATCCACGGGCTGACGAGTGCCATGCGACGCTGTTTGCCTTCGCGCCGTGTTGACCAGGACCGAGCCCCGGCCACTTCGCTTGTTGCGACGTCCATCGTTGATCTCTCCATTGGAAGGATTGCGCGACCTGCACCGACTGCGCCGCGCAACTGATGACGGCGGGAACCTGCGCCCCTCACAGCCAATTGAGAAATCGTATTTTCTGAGATCAGTGATTAGATTTGGCGATGATCATTTGGCGAACTTCCGCCGCGCACCACTCAAATTGCGCCGCTGCAGCGACGCATTGTCGCTGTGATTTCAATTCCTGCTTCTTGTGATAAGTTTTGAGAATTGTAAAAATACACGCTAAAGTTCCATAGCAGAGGTGGAACACGCTCCGCCGGAGGTTTGCAGCCATGAAGATCCGACAGATCCAAGCCTTTCTGGCGCTCGCGGAGGATCTGCATTTCCGCCGCGCCGCCGAGAAACTCGGCGTCACCCAGCCGGCGCTGACGCTGGCGATGCAGGCGCTGGAGGACGAGATCGGCGTGCCGCTGCTGGCGCGCGACCGCCACGAGACCAAATTGACCTACGCCGGCGAGATCTTCCGCGCCGACATCACCGAGATGCTGGCGACCGCCGAGCAGGCCACCGAGCGGGTGCGCCGCGCCTCCACCGGCATCCTCAACTATCTGAAGATCGGCTTCATCTCGACCGCCACCACCGCGCGCTTCATGCCGCGGCTGATCAGCGAGTTTCGCCGCATCCACCCGCAGGTCGAACTCAGCCTGCAGAACCGCATCAACATCGACCTGTTGGCGCTGATCGAATCCGCGGCGCTCGACATCGCCTTCCTGCGCTTGCCGCTGATGACGCAGCATCGCCTGGAGATCGCCAGCGTCTACAAGGAACGCCACGTGCTGCTGCTGCCGGCGGAGCATCCGCTGGCGAAGCAGAGTTCGATCCGGCCGCGCGACCTGCACAACGCGCCGTTCATCATGTATTCGCGGCACAACGCGCCGGGCTATCACGACCTGATCATGCGCACGCTGAACAGCAACGGCATCAATCCGACCATCGCCCAGGAGGTCGGCGAGATGTACACGCTGGTGGCGCTGGTCGCCGCCGGGATCGGCGTCGCGGTGGCGCCGATCTCGGCGCGCAACTACAACCTGCCCGGCGTGGTGCTGCGCGAAGCGGGCTGGCTGCCGCCCGCCGAGATCGGGCTGGCCTTCCGCCGCGACGACAGCCGCCCGGCCTGCCGGCTGTTCATCGATCTGGCGTTGCGCACCCGCCGCGAAACCGAAGCCGAGACCGCGGAGCTGGCGGCGCACGACTGAGGCGCCCGCCCTTCGATGCGAACAGGATCAGGAGCACGACATGGAATCCAGCCAATTGCGGTGCTTTCTCGAGGTGGCGGAGACGCTGCACTTCACCCGCGCCGCCGAACGCCTGCATCTCAGCCAACCGGCGCTCAGCACCCAGATCGAAAAGCTCGAGCGCGAACTCGGCGTCGATCTATTCGAGCGCTCGCACAAGAAGACCACGCTGACCTATGCGGGTACGCTGTATCGCGAGGAAGCGCGCAAGATTCTCGCGCTCGGCAGCCGCGCCGTGGAGCGGGCGCGGCAGGCCGCCGCCGGCCAGATCGGGCGCTTGCGGATCGGCTTCATCTCGACCGCCGCGGCTTACGTCATCCCGCAACTGGTCACCGAGTTTCGCAAGCAGGCGCCCAACGTCGAGCTCGACCTGCGCCATCATCTCACCGCCGCGCAGGTCAAGCTGCTGTGCAGCGGCGAACTCGATATCGGGTTCTTGCGGATTCCGCTGCGCGACCCGCGCGGGCTGACCACCATTCTGGTGCACGAGGAGCCCTACAAGCTGTTTCTGCCGGCGCCGCATCCGTTGGCCTCGCGATCGCCGCTCGCGCTGCAGGATCTCGACGGCGCCGAATTCGTCACCTACTCCAAGCTGAACGCGCCGGGCTTCGCCGCGACGCTGGCGCTGGTGATGCAGCAGGCCGGGATCAGGCCCGCCGCCACCCACGAGGCCACCGACATGTATTCGCTGATCTCGCTGGTCTCCGCCGGCGTCGGCATCGCCATCGCGCCGGCTTCGCTGCAGAACTATCGGCTGCCCAACGTGGTGATCCGCGATCTGGACGGCATCCGCCCCTCCGAGGTGGCGCTGGCGCATCGCGACGGCATCGACCATCCGGCCGCGCTGGCCTTCATCCGCTCGGCGCGCACGCTGTCGGACTTCATCAGGCGGTGAGTTCTTCTGGACGCGGCCATCTAGCAAGCAACCATTTGATCGAGATCGCTCGCGCGCATGTGCTAACTACACTTTCAACGTCGTCATCCTGAGGCGCCCGAGCGTAGCGAGGGCCTCGAAGGATGCGGCCGCGAGCCCGTAGCACGCCCACGACCTCGCAGCCCATCCTTCGAGACACCCGGCTTCGCGCTACGCGCTTCGCCGGGTTCCTCAGGATGACGGCGGTGCGTGGGGCGACGCCCGCGCGGCCGAGCGGCGGCGCCGCCGCCTCAGCGAAAATTGTGCGCCAGCATCTTGTGAATATGCGTCGCAGCGATCGCCGCATGGCCGGTGCCGACCGCGATCTGGTGCAGATCCGACACCACGTCGCCGGCGGCATAGATGCCGGGCACCGTGGTGCGTTGATGATCATCCACCTTGAGGCAGCCGACGTCGTTGGTCGCAGCGCCGAGCCGCGTGGCGAGATCGGAGCGCACCTCGCAGCCGAGCGCCGGATACACCACGTCGAATGGTGCCAGCGATCCTTCCGCCAGCAGCGCGCGGACGCCTTTGTCGGCGCGCTCCAGCCCGGTCACCGGCCCGGCGACCACGACGCCGGCCTTGTCCAGTCCGTCGCGGCATTCCGGCGAGGCGACGCTGCCGTCGATGTTCAGCAGCGTGACGTCCTTCGAATAGCTGCGCAGAAAAATCGCTTTCGCAGCGGCGTCGTCGCCGTGACCGAGCACGCCGACGCGTTGGTCGGTGACCTCGTAGCCGTCGCACACCGGACAATAGCGTACGCTGCCGTCCTGCACCGCGGCGTCGTGCCCCGGCAGGCTCGGCATCGCGTCGACGATGCCGGTGGCGAGCAGCACGATGCGCGCACTGATGCTGCGCGTGCCCGTGCGCGCGATGAAGCCGTCACCGTCGCGCGCAAGCTCGGTGACCCGATCGGCGAGCGTCGGCACCTGATAGTGCTCGGCCTGTTTGCGCAGATTGGCCAGCAAGCCCTTGCCGGAGACGCCGTCGGGAAAGCCCGGATAATTGTGGCTCTCGGGGATCCATGCCGCGCGGCTGCAGCCGTCGTCGACCAGCAGGATGCGGCGACGATAGCGCGCAAGATAGATCGCGGCGGTCAGCCCCGCAGGGCCTCCGCCGACAATCAGGCAGTCGACGTCGTCGTGGGCCGGCGCAGTCATGAGCGGGAATCCTAGCTGTGCTGACCGGCCGATTGCGGGTCTTGGCTGGTGTCGGACGACGGAGTGCCGCGCGCGCCGGGCTCGCCGAGCTGCTTGTCGATCGCGGAATTCAATTGCGCGCCCAGCAGCACCACGATGGTGGTCATCCACATCCACACCATCAGGCCGATCGCAGCGCCGAGCGAGCCATAGGTGGCGTCGTAATTGGCGAAATTCGCCAGGTAATAGGACAGCACCGCGGAGCCGGCGAGCCAGCTCAGCGTCGCGGCGATGCTACCGGGGGACACCCAGCGCCATTGCGGCGCGGTGAGGCTCGGGCCGTAGCGATACAGCACCGCGAGCCCGAGCAGCACCAGGATCGCCAGCGCCGGCCAGCGCCCGTAGCGGATCAGCGCATCGGCGATCGGCCCGAGGCCGACCATCGACAGCACGATCGGTGCGGCGACCACGAGCCCGATCGCCGCCAGCACCGCGGCGAGGCTGCCGAGCGTAAACGCCAACGACACCGCGTTGAGCTTGAAGAAGCCGCGCTTCTCCTGTTCGCCATAGACCACGTTGAGGGAATCGATGATCGCCTTCATGCCGCCATTGGCGCTCCACAGCGCCAGCGCCATGCTGAACAGGAACGCAGCGCCGAGCTTGACCTCGCCCTTGGCCAGCACCCGGCCGACCTGGTCCTGCACGATCGAGAACGCGCCCTCCGGCGCCACGCCGGCGAGCAGCGACAGATGCTGATTGATCGTATTGCCGTCGGAGAACAGCGCGTAGGACGACACCAGCGCGGTGGTCGCCGGAAACAGCGCCAGCAGACCGTAGAACACCGTCCCGGCGGCGACCGCCAACAGCCGGTCGTCGTTGGTGCGGTGATAGAGCGTGATGAGGATGGATTTCCAGGCGGTCCAGGACCGCAGCGACGCCGGCCCCTGCGAGATCTGCGGCGAGGTGGTGTCATCCGCCGCTGCGTGCAGCGGCGGATGGTCGATTAGTGGGTCTCGGACTCCTGCCAATGCTCCAGGTCCGGTTTGGTCGGCTTCTGATTGGGGCTCTGCGCGCTCTGGCCGGGCTCTTGCCATGGCTTGTCGGTCCCGCTCTTTTGCTGATCGTGCTTGGTGCCGGAATCTGGATCGTCAGCCATGATCAGCGTTGCTCCGCCGACTGGATGCGGCTGCCGGCGGTGTCCGCAACGCGCTTCAGCTTGTCGCCGACATTGCCGGCTTCGGCTTTCAGCTGCTCCGGGGTGAGACCCTGGCGCTGGGCTTCGTCACCGACCGCTTCCAGCGCGTTGTGGGCGAGTTCCTGCACCCGTCCGCCCTGCTCGCCGACGAACTCGGCCGCGCGGGCCTTCAATTCGTCGCTGGTCTCGCCGAAATATTCGGCTTCGAGCTTGGTGGTCGGCAGCGACGCCGCGATGCCGGCACCGATCGCAAGGCCGACCGCGCCGAGCAACAGCGGCTGTTCTTCCAGCATGTCGCTCAAGCGGTTTCGCGCCGAAGCGAACAGGTCGGCCGAGCGCTCCGATGTGGCGTGCGCGAAGTCGGAGGCCGACCCGGCCACGTCGGAGCCGAGCCGCGAGGCGCGGTCGATCGCATCCGAGGCGGTGTCGCGGACTGTATGGGCGACGTTGCCGACCATCGCGCCGGCGCTCTCGCCGACGTCGGACAGTTGCCCGCCGAGTGCGTTGACCCGGCTTTGAACCGCGGAACGACCGGACGACAACGCGTCGGCGGCGGCGTCGGGCAAGCGGTCGAGGCCGCTGCGGCGAGCGAGGCGCTGCGCGGCATCGGTGGTCTTGCCGCCACTGATCAGCCACAGCACGCCCATGCCGATCAGCGCGGTCGACACCGGATTGCGGCGCACCGCCTGGCCGAGGTTGCGGACGAAATCCGCCCCCATGGTTTCGTAGGACGAGTTCGTGCTCATTGGACCATCTCCTTGGCGGCGAGCTTGTCGCGCTCAATTTCCTGCAACATGACGGTGGGCTTCAGCGCATCGCCGGACAGCCGGTTGACGCCGATGCTCACCAGGATCAGCGCGATCACCACCGCACCGCCGCCGGTCATCAGATACGACATCGTCGGGGTGAAGCCGGCCTCCGTCAGACCCGACGCCACCGCCAACAGCAGCAGCACGAGCGCCGGCATCAGGATTACCGCGCCAGCACCGATCATCGCGCCGGCCCGGGCAACCTGACCGAGCTTCTGCGAAAATTCGGCACGCGCGAGGTCGATCTCGTTGCTCAGCAGCTTCGACAGTTGATCGAAGGCGTCGCTGAACAGCTCGGGGATCGAGCGATTAGCTGGTGAACTCATCGCGATTCCCCCTGTTCTGGCCGCCCGCGGTCGCGCGCTGCTGGGTGCCGCGCTGACCCGAGGTCGAGCTGTGGTTGTCGTCCGCGGCGCTGCCGGAGCTCTTCAGGAAGCGCACCGCACCGAAGCCGGCGAGCACCGCGAGCCCGAGGAACGCGGTCGGCTGGCGGCGCGCGAAGGATTGCGCACCTGCGATCAGATCCTGCAGGTCGCCGTTGCGAACGCTGTCGGAGACGCCTTCGACCTTGGAGGCGGCCTTGCGGATGTAGCTCGCTGCGAACGGCAGGTCGTGGTCGAATTCGCGCGCGGCGCGGCGCATGGTCTCGGCGAGATTGCCGACATAGTCGGCGCCGACGCCCTGCTGGTCGTGCACGCGCTCCTTGATCTTGTCGCCGGCCTGCGAGGCGAAATCCTTCGCCGCTTCGGTGAATTCGGCGGCCTGATGCTTGATGGTTTCGGCCGACGCGCCGGCGAGGTCGCTGACCTTGTCCTTGAAGTCGACCGCCTTCTCCTTGATCTCGCGGCCAGCTTCCTTGCCGGCTTCCTTGAGATCGCGGCCGGCGGCCACGGTCTGCTCGGTCACGCCGCGCAGGCTCTGCGGCGCGGCCGACTTGGTCGAATTGCCAACGCTGGAGTTCGACGGCGTGGTCTTGATCGGCTCAACCATTGTTTTTCCTTCCCGGATATCTGTTGAGTGTGTCTGGTTCAATGTTTGTTGTGCGACGGCATGTCGATCGCGTTGGTGGCGGCATCCGCGACCTTGCGCACCCGCTGGCCGATATCCTTGGCGGCCCCGGTCACGCCGTCGGAGTTCAGCCCTTCGTCGTCGGCGGCGTTGGCGACTTCCTGATAGGCGCCGCTCACCGCTTCCTTCAGGCCTTCGACGCTCTGCGTCGCGACGTCGCGCGCCCGCTCCTTGAGGCCGCGGGCGGTGCCACCGACCATCCGGTCTTCGATCCGCGTGCGCGGCAATGCCGACGCGATCAGCCCGCCGAGCAGCAGGCCGATGCCGGCCACCAGCAACGGATTCTGCGTCGCGGTGTCCATCAGCGTATTGCGGGCACGATCACCGGCGCGGGCGGCTTGCCGCGCCAGATCTGCGGCGCGGTCGCGCGCCATCGCGGCGGCGTCGCGGCCGGCATCCACCGAGGCGGACGCGCTCTGGCGCAACCGCGCTGCGGCTTCGGCGGCGGTCTCCCGCATCGAGGCCGCGGCATCGCGCACGCTCGAGGCGGTGTCACGCACCGAGCCGGCGACGTCCGTCGCATTGCGCGCCCCGGTCTCGGACAACTCCGTGACTTCATCGGAGATCCGATCGCGCGCATCGTGAGCCTGCCGACGCAAGCCGTCGACGCCCGACGAAATCGTCGCGCCGAGTTCCGCGGCCTTGCCCTTGAGCTGCTCGGTGCCGACAGCAACGGCTTCGCTGGCTGCGGCGTAGCGATCGGCGGCGTAGTCGCGCGCGGCCACCGCCGCCTCGCTGACGTCGCCGCCGAAGTCGCGGGCGCGGCGGCTGAGGTCGCCGGCCATATCCATTGCCGCGTCATTGGCCTGGCGCGCGACGTCCTGGCCGCGCTTGGTGCCGGCCAGATACAGCCCGGCGCCGACCATCAGCACCGGCGCCGGGATGCTACGCACCACGCGCAGCAGCGGCACCGCCACGGTGGCGCCGATCGCCAACGCCTGCAGCGGGTTATTGCGGACCGCGTCGGTGACGCTGTCGAGCATCTGCTCGCCGCGGCTCTTGATGTAGCCGGAGACTTCGGCCTTGATGGCGTCGGGCGAGTACCGATCGCGGAAATCCTGCGCGGTATCGGTGACGGTGGTCTTCAACTGATCGACCGTCGCGGTGAGGCCGGCCCGTGCGCGCTCGGCGTCGCGGCGTATCTCTTCCAAGGATCGAGGATCGGCCTGGGCCATGGGTGGACTCCGTGTTGTTGGAAAGCTGGCATGTGAACTCGGCAGCTTCGGCTATGTTCCGTGAATGACCGGGTTTCTGGCCCGGCAGGCCGGCCACGATGACGCGGCGAAAGCCGGTTGGAGCGCGCGGCCGGCTCGGCAATACTGAGCGCCCCGCAGCGAACGGAATTCGGCCATGACCCTCAACCACTTCACATTGGCGGACGTCTACCGGCGCAATGCCGCGCTGGTCCCGCAGCGCACCGCCTTCGTGGTCGACGGCCGCCGCGTCAGCCATCGCGACTATCTCGCCCGCGTGACCCGGCTGGCGGCGGGCCTCGCCCGCCAAGGCGTCGGGCCCGGCGACCGTGTCGCGATTTTGTCGCAGAACGCGCTGGAGATGATCGATCTGATCGGCGCGGTGGCCTGGCTCGGCGCCATCCTGCTGCCGGTGAATGTCCGGCTCAACGCCGAGGAGATCGGCTTCGTGCTGGCCGACGGCGCGCCGGTCGTGCTGATCGTCGGTCCGGATTATCAGGCGATCGTCGCACCGCTACTGCCGTCGCTACCTTCGCTGCGGCGCTGCTTCATCATCGGCGAGGCCGCTCCGCCGTTCGCGGCGTTCGCCGAGCTCAGCGACGGCGACGACGACGCGCCGGAGCACGACGTCGACGGCGACGCCGGCTTCGTTATCATTCACACCGCCGCGGTCGGCGGGAGGCCGCGCGGCGCGCTGTTGTCGCAGCACAATCTGTTGATCGCGCAGAGCTCGCTGATCGAGGCGTTCGGCTTGAGCGAGCATGACGTCAATCTCGGCGTGCTGCCGCTGTTCCACGTCACAGGCCTTGGCCTGATGCTGACCGCGCAGCAGGCCGGCGGCGCAAGCTTAATCGCCGCGAAGTTCGATCCGGCGCAGGCCGCGCGCGACATCGCCGCGGAACGGGTGACGTTGCTGGCGTCGTTCGCGCCGATGCTGGCGAATATTCTGGATCACGCCGGCAGCGATCAGCTCGCCAGCCTGCGCGCCGTCACCGGCCTCGACAGCCCGGAAACCATCGAACGGTTCGAGGCGATGTGTCCGAACGCACGGTTCTGGTCGACCTATGGGCAATCCGAAACGTCCGGCCTCGCCACGTTGTCGCCGTATCGCGCGCGGCCGAAATCCGCCGGCCGGCCGTTGTTCTGGCGATCGCTCGCGGTGGTCGATGCCGACGACACGCCGTTGCCCGCGGGCGAGGTCGGCGAGATCGTGCTGCGCGGCCCGACGGTGTTCAAAGGCTACTGGAATAACGAGGCCGCCACCGCGCACGCGCTGCGCAACGGCTGGCATCACACCGGCGATATGGGCCGCTTCGATTCCGACGGCTACCTGTGGTACGCCGGCCGCGCGCCGGAAAAGGATCTGATCAAGACCGGCGGCGAGAACGTCTATCCGGCCGAGGTGGAGGCCGCGATCCGCGCCCATCCCGGCATCGCCGAGGTGGTGGTGATCGGGGTGCCGGATCCGCAATGGAGCGAAGCGATCAAGGCGGTCTGCGTCTGCCGCGACGGCGCAAAGCCCAGCGCCGCGGACGTGGCCGATTTCGTCGCCGGGCAGATCGCGCGGTTCAAGAAGCCGAAACACGTGGTGTTCGTCACGAGCCTGCCGAAAACCACCACCGGCGCGATCGACCGCGCCGCGGTCAAGGCCGCGCATGGCGAGGGGTAGGACGCTCGTTGTGAGCTGGTCGCACCCGGCCGCGCTGGGACCTCGTGTCCCGGACGCGAGCAGCGTTCTTACGCTGCTGCGCGAGCCGGGACCGTTCCAGGCGCTGCCGTCGTAACGGCCCCGGATCTGCAGCGCACCACGCCGCACGTGCGGCGCGCTGCACTGCGTACGGGGCACGCTTCCATTACAAGACTACGTTACAAACTACGTCATTCCGGGGCGCGAGGCCGAAAGGCCGAGCGAACCCGGAATCCAGTATTCCAGGGCGGTGAGTACTGGATTCCGGGTTCACTCGCAGCTTCGCTGCTCGCGCCCCGGAATGACGTTTGATTATTTCGCAGCCGCAGCGGAATGGCCGCGGATAATTGCAGAGCGCATCGACAGCAATCGCGTCAATTCACCCGGTCGCGGATCGCGGCTTCGAGCGATTCCGCCAGCTGGTCCTGGGTGTAGGGCTTGCCGAGCCGCGGGAAGCCGAGCAGCGCGTCCGGCGGCAATTCGGCATAGCCGGTCGCCAGCACGATCGGCAGCTTCGGCTTCAAGACCTTCACCCGGATCGCGAGGTCGAGCCCGGTCATCCCCGGCATCGCGTAGTCGGTCAGCAGCACGTCGAAGCGGGCGTCGGAGTCCAAAAGCTGCAGCGCCTGCGCGCCGGACTGCGCCTCCATCACGCTGTGGCCGAGATCCATCAACAGATAGGCGGTGTTCATCCGCACCAACGGATCGTCGTCGACCAAGAGGATGCGCAATTGTTTGCTGACCGCGCCGCTGCTGAGCGGCGCCAGTCCGGCCACCGGCGCCACCATGTCTTCGCGGCGCGCCTGCGGCAGCCACAGATTGACCACGGTGCCCTTGCCGACGTCGCTGGTCATGGTCAGCGCGCCGCCGGATTGCACGGTGAGGCCCTGCACCATCGACAGCCCGAGCCCGGTGCCCTTGCCCAATCCCTTGGTGGTGAAGAACGGCTCCATCGCCTTCGCCAGCGTCGCCTGGTCCATCCCCTCGCCGGTGTCGGCGACGCTGATGCAGACATAGTCGCCGTCCGGCAGCGCACTCGGCCGTGGATTGGTCGCGGCCGCGTCGTTGCGGCAGGTGATCACCAGCGCGCCGCCGGCCGGCATCGCGTCGCGGGCGTTCACCGCCAGATTCATCAGCGCCAGTTCGAGCTGGTTGGCGTCGATCTTGACCGGCTCGACCTCGGGCGGAATGTCGATGCTGATATTGATGTTCGGCCCCAGCGACTGGCGCAGGAAGTCCATCATGTCGGGGATCAGCTTCTGGATCTCGACGGCTTCGAGCTTCAGCTCCTGGCGCCGCGCGAACGCCAACAGCCGCTTGGTCAGCGTGGCGCCGCGTTCGGCGCCCTGCAGCGCGCCGTCGAGCAGCCGCGAGGTGCGCGGATCGTCCGGCAGCCATTTCTTCAGCAGCGAGAGGCTGCCGAGGATCACCGCGAGCAGATTGTTGAAGTCGTGCGCGACGCCGCCGGTGAGCTGGCCGATGGTCTCCATCTTCTGGGCTTCGTGCAGCTGGTTGAGCGCCAGCTCGCGCTCGCGGGTGCGCTCCTGCACCAGCGCCTCGAGCTCCTCGTTGCTACGGCGCAGCGCTTCGCGCGCCTCGACGTGATCGGTGATGTCGGTCGCGGTGCCGAACCAGCGGCTGATGTTGCCGCCTGGCTCCAATACCGGGATCGAGCGCATCTTGAACCAGCGATTGGTGCCGTCGTGGCGGCACAGCCGGACGTCGACGTCGAACACCCCGCCATCGGCCAAGGCGGATTTCCACGACTCGATGAACCCCGGCGTATCCTCGCGGTGGATCGCCTTGAGCCAGCCGGAGCCGAGGTGCTCGCCGGACGGCGCGCCGGTATAGGCCTGCCATTGCGGATTGAAGTAGTCGCATTCGCCGTGCTGATCGCAGGTCCACACCAGCTGCGGCAACGCCTCGAGCAGCGCCCGGTGGCGGCCCTCGCTGTCGCGTAACGCGGCTTCCGCGGTGGTGCGCTCGGTGACGTCGCGCCAGATCGTGGTGATGAACACCCGCTCGTCGGCCTTCCAGCGGCCGAGCGAGACGTCGAACTGGCACAATTCGCCGTCCTTGCGCCGGCCGTTGACCTGCACGGTGCAGGAGTTCGAGTGCTGCAGATCGACGAACGCCTGCGCCAGCCCGTCGTCGTGCTGCAGCAGCACGTCGAGCTTCTGGTCCAAAAGCTCGGACAGCTCATAGCCGAACACCTGTTCGGCGGCGCCGTTGGCCCATTGGATATTGTGGTCGAGCCCGATGGTGATGATAGCGTCGGGCGCGGAATCGACGATGGCGTGGTAGCGCGCGTTCTGCCGTTCGCGCAGCACCCGCTCGCGGGCCACCGGCACGCTGACGTCATTGACCTGCAGCATGCAGCGCGGCGCGCCGTTCGACCACACCGGACGCACCACGATATTGTGCAGCAGTTCTTCGCCGCCCTCGCCGTGCAACGGCAACAGCTTGTTGAGCGAATGGGTGAGGATGCTGGAACTGCCGGTCTGCAGGCAATCGGCGATCACCGACGGCAGCCGTGTGCTGGCCAGATTGGGAAACAGCTCGATCAGATTTTTGCCGAGCACGGCCGGCAGCGGCTTGCGGCTGACCCGGGCGATCCACTCGTTCCAGCCGACCACGCCTTGGCGCTCGTCAAGCACGATCACGCCGACGTCTAGCGCATCGACAACGGCCGCGACGTCGAACTCGGATTTACTCTCTGACATTCGTTACGCGGTTTGCTGCTCGACGCCTTCGATGAATTCAGCGACGATCTCCTTCAACGCGGTGATCGATGGCAGATCCATCAGCAGCGCGATGAAGCCGCGAATGTCGCGGTTCTTGATGGTGAAGTCGATATACAGGAACAACACCAGATTGCCATCGGCATCGGGGGCGTCAACCTCGAACAAAGTCCTGCCGTCGCCGCGGATCACCGACGGTAACGACATACGCATAGTACGCCGGAGCAGATTGGCGATGGTTGCCAGACAGGCGTTGAGGATCACGTTGCCGGTCTCGGCGAGTGCTTCCTGCTCGAGGTCGATGACGTCTTCCAGGCTGTGCTCCTGGCCGACGATCGAGCGGACCAGTTCGAGGCTCTGCGCCTGCGGGAAGATCAACAGCGCCTTGCCGGCGAACGGTCCTTCGAACGACTGCTTCACCGCGACCAATTGGGGGGCGTTGTCGCCTTCGACCAGCTTGGCGGCGACCTCGCGGCCAACGATCCGCACTGCCGGAACGGACAGCATCACCTGTTCGCCGACCATCTGGCGCAGGCTCGCCGCCGCCCGGCTGACGCCGAGATTGGCGATTTCTGCGAGTGCATCCTGTTCGATCTCGGAAAGTTCGCCGCGTTCGATACTCATAGCGCCTTCGTTTTCAATCGCAGCGCAGCCCCCGCCAGGAACGCGTCAAGAGCCTCATCGGTCAAGGGTTTAGCGATAAAGGCGGCATTAAGTTCCCGTGTCCGTGCAATAATTTCGTCTTGAACGTTGGCCGAGACCACCGCGGCAGGGATTTTCGGCTGCTCGGAGCGAATCTTCTCCAGCAATTCCAGGCCGTCGATGCCGGGCATGTTGAAATCCACCAGAACGATGTCGGGCGCCGCGTCGCTGAGCGCCTGCATGGCCGCTTCGGCATTGCCGGCTTCGACCAGGTCCCAATCCGGCCGCAACCGGCGGAACGCGCTGGCCATCACCATGCGGGCCAGCTTGCTGTCGTCGACGATCAATACTTTATGCTGCATTCACGCTATCTCGCACCGGCACCAAGCCGCCTGTTGAGGTTCCGGGTCCGCTGAGACCCTTGCGGGAACCTTGCCAATTGAACTAGCACGGTTTTCTACCTTTCACACCGACCCGAGGGCGACCCACCGCGCAATGAACGGGTCGCCACAAGGCCCGATGGGATCGGGCCTGGCGGCGAGGATGAGCTGGACCACAGCGGAGTGCAGATGACTGGCACCGGTCCAGTCGAGCTGCGCCCGCGGCGTCTCCTGCAACAGCCGGAGCAACGCCTCAGCCTCATCCACAGAGCAAGCCCCGGACAGCACGATCGTTCCCGCCGTGTTGCGAACGATACTCATGGAACGATCTCCTGCAGATCGAGCACCAGCAGCACCCGGCCATCGCCCAAGAGCGTGGTTCCGGCGAAGCCGCGGGCGGTCGACAGCACGCCCTGCATCGGCTTCAGCACCACCTCCAGCCGGTCGCGGATGGCGTCGACCGCAAGGCCGGCGAGCTTGCCGCCGACCTCGGCGACCACCACCAGGCGGTCCGCGGCGGCGGCGGCCGGCTTCGCCGGCAGCTGCATCAGCTCGGCCAATTCGCAGATCGGCACCACGCGATCGTCCAGCACGAAGCCGTCATTGGCCTTGAACCGGCTGATCCGCTCCGGCGCAAGCTGCACCGTGCGCGACACCGCGTCCATCGGGATGCCGAACAGCTGGCTGCCGGCCTCCACCACCATGATCCGCAGCATCGCGATCGAAGACGGCAGGTCGAGCCGCACCGTGGTGCCGCCGCCGACCCGGCTTTGCAGCGTCACCCGGCCGCCGATCGGCGCAATGGTCGCGCGCACGATGTCCATGCCGACGCCGCGGCCGGAAATGTCGGAGATCTTCGCGGTGGTGGAGAAGCCGGGCGCGAACACCAGGTCGATCACCTGGGCGTCGGACAACGCGGCCAGCTCCGCGGCGCCGAGCAGCGCCTTGTCGGCGGCGCGACGCCGCACCATCGCGGGGTCGATGCCGCGGCCGTCGTCGATCACCTCGACGATGAAGCGGTCGCTGCAGCGCTGCGCCCGCAGCGTCAGCATCGCGGCCTCCGGCTTGCCTGCCGCGACGCGCTGCTCCGGCGTCTCGATGCCGTGGTCGAGCGCGTTGCGGACCAGATGCAGCATCGGCTCGAACAACAGGTCCACCACGGTCTTGTCGGATTCCGTGGTCTCGCCCTCGGTGACCAGCGCCACCGACTTGCCGAGCCGCTGCGCGAGGTCGCGCACCAGCCGCGGAAAGCTGCGAAACAGCTGCGCCACCGGCACCATGCGCAATTGCAGGATGGCCGCGCGCATTTCGGCGTCGAGCCGCTCGAACGCGTCGACCTCGTGACGCAGCAGCCGGGCGATGTCGCCGCCGCCATTCGCGGCGCGTTTGGCGAGATGCGCCAAGCTGTTCTTCACCAGGGTGAGCTCGCCGGCCAGATTGACCAGCGCGTCGATCCGCGCCTCCTCGATCCGCAACGTGCGGCTGCCGCGGCCGCCGGCGGCGCTCTCGACCGCAGCCTCCGGCTCGGCGGCGGCGACGGCCTCGCCGGCCAGGATCCGCGCAAGGCAACGCTGCAGCCCGGCGGGATCGGATTGCGCGCTGGCCTGCGCGGCGGCGGCCTCGACCTGCGCGGCCGCCTCCGCCAAGCCGTCATGCCGCAAGCCGTTGATGGCGACCCGCGCCGCAGCGCCGATCCGGCCGACCAGATCGGCGGCCTCGCCGGGCGCCGCCAGCACCCGCGCCTGCTCCTCGATCAACCCGCGCACCAGGTCGGAGACCCCGGCGGGGGCCGCGCTCGCGGCTGCCGCAGCGGACGGCGGCGGCGCCAGCAGCTCGGGCGACAGTTCGACGATCCGCACCTGATCGGGCTGCAGCCGGAACACCGCGGCCAGCGCGGCGCGGTCGACCGCCGCGATCGCCCGCAGCCGAAGGTTACAGGCGTAAGGATCGATCTCGGCCAGGTCCGCAAACGGCTCGCGCGGCGCGATCCGCAAGGCTAACAGCTGCGGGATCTTGCGCATCAGCCCGAGCGGATCGTCGCCGTTGAAGTAACAACCGGGATGCGGCTGATAGTCCACCGCCGAAAGCGCCGCAACCGGCGCGTCCGGCAGATTGGCCCGCGCCTCCTCCAAAAGCTCCGCGACCCAGTCCGGCACCGCGCTCGCCGCGGCAGCCGCCGCGCTGCCACCACCGCCCGGCGCCAGCAGCAAACGCAACGCCTCGGCCAGTTGCCGCGCCACTTCGCCGGCATCCGCCGGCAGCGCGCCGTCAGCTTCAAAGTAATCGACCCAGCGCGACACCTGGTCGAGGCACTGCAGCGCGCCGTCGATGATCGGCGGGGTGACGCCGATCCGGCCGGCCTGCACCTCGGCCAAGAGATCCTCGGCGGCGTGCATCGCCAAGCCCATCGCCGGCAAGTCGACCAGGCCGGCAGCGCCCTTCAGCGTGTGGAAGGCGCGAAACACCGATTCGATCCGCGGCGCGGAGCCGCCGTCGCGCTCCAGCGCGATCAGGTCGTCGCCGGCCTGCTGCACCAGTTCGCGCGCCTCGAGGACGAATTGCTCGCGCAGCGCATCCATCACGGCGCCCCGGCGAGCAGCGCCACGTGACTGAGCAGATCGGCTTCCGACACCGGCTTGACCAGATAGAAATTGGCGCCGGCGGCGCGGGCGTCGTCGCGATCCTGCTGGCCGGCCTCGGTGGAGATCATCAGCGCCGGCAGCGAGGCGATTTCAGGCGCGCTGCCGCGCAGCGCGCGCAGGAACGACAGCCCGTCCATCCGCGGCATGTTGACGTCGACGATCACCAGGTCGAAGCGCTCCACCAGGCACTTTTCCATCGCCTCGATACCGTTGATCGCCTGATCGACGGCAAAGCCGGCCTTCTCCAGCGCGGCGCGGTAATACAGCCGCACCAGCGAGGAATCGTCGACCACCAAAATCCGTCGCGGCGCGGCGGCGGCGCCGGCTTCACTGTTGCTCGTCATGATCGGCCCCAGGTTTTTGATAGATGATGGCGTCGGGAAACCGGCGTATCCGAAACAGCGGCGAGATCCGGCTCATCGTCTCGGAGTGCCCGAGGCAGATGAAGCCGCCGGGACGCAGGCAGTCGTAGAGATTTTCCGCGGCGATGCGGCGCGAGGCATCGTCGAAATAGATCAGCACGTTGCGGCAGAACACGATGTCGAAATCGCGGTACTGCGCCATGTCGGCGGCGTCGACCAGATTGGCGTGGGTGAAGCGGATCGATTCCCGCAATCCCGGATCGATCTGATACTTGCCGGGGCTCAGCGGCTTGAAATAGCGCGCCACCACGTCGCGGGTCAGCCGCATCAAGGCGCGCTCGCCATAGATGCCCTGTTCGGCCTTCTGCAGCGCGCTGGTGTCGATGTCGGAGCCGACGATCTCGATGTTGTATTTGTCGACGTCGCGCCAATGCTCCATCAGCCAGATCGCGATCGAATACGGCTCCTCGCCGGTCGAACACGGCACCGACCAGATCCGCAAGGTCTCGTCGGGGCCCTTCCGTGTCAGCAACTCGTCGAGCAGGCTCGCGGTCATGCAGCGCAGCTGATGCTCTTCGCGGTCGAAATAGGTTTCGTTGACGGTGAAGGAATTCACCAGATGCTCGATCTCGTGCTCGGCGTCGGCGCGCAGCATCGCGAAGTAATCCGCGAACGAGCCGCAGCCGGTGGCGGCGATCCGCTCCGCCAGCCTGCGATCGATGTAGTAGCGCTTGTTGTCGGCGAACGACATGCCGGTGCGGCGATAGAGGAATTCGCACAGCCGGCGAACGTCCTGCTGGCTGATCGCAACGCTGGGGCCGGCACCGGGTCGAGTCATGCTCGGCTCAATGCTCCGCGCCGGAAATCTGATCGATCGCCACCGCCACTACAAAGCGCAGGAACGAGACTTCGGCGAACCGGCTGGCGCAGGCCTGCAACGCCGGGATCGCCGCCGGCGTGCCGACCTCGGCCAGCACGTCGATCGCTGCGGCGCAGACATTGGGATGCGGCTCGTGCGCCAACAGGTCGCACAATAGCGGGGTGGCGGTCTCCGCCGGCATGTTGCGCACCAGCTCGGTCGCCAGGATCCGCACGTCGGAATCGGCATCTGCGAACAGCGCCGTCATGAACGGCAGCGTCGCCTCCGGCATCGCCTGCAACGCCTCGATCGCCGACGCCCGCAAGGCTGCGTCCTGCGCCCGCAGCGACGGCAGCAGCGCCGCCACCGCGCCGGCATCGCCGATCCGCAGCAGTGCGGTCATGATCGCCTCGCGGACCTGCGGCAGCTGTTCGGCGGCGAGCGCCGCGGCCAGGGCCGGCACCGCGCCGGCGTCGCTGCCGAGGCTGCGCGCGGCGCGCCAGCGCCGATCCGGATCGGGATCACCGAGCGCCGCCGTCAGCGCCGCGGCGTCGGCGACCGGCTCGCGCGGCGCGGCAGTCTTGTTGTCGTCGCGTCTAATCAGCGGCATCGGCGCTCACCCCTTCGATCACCGCGGCGGCGATCTCCTCCACCGGCAGCACCAGCGTGGCGCCGCCTTGCCTGACCAATTCGCCCGGCATGCCCCAGACCACCGCGGTGGACTCCGCCTCGGCGATGGTGCGCCCGCCTTGCGCGCGCAGCCGCGTCATCGCGCCGGCACCGTCGTCGCCCATCCCGGTCATCAGCACGCCGAGCAATCTTGTCGCGTCATAATGCTCCAGCGCGCTATCGACCATCCGCTCGACGCTCGGATGCCACGGATAGTCGCGCCGCGCCGGCACCGACAGCGCGATCAGTCCGGTCGGCCGCGGCGCCACGATGACGTCGGCATCGCCGCGGCCGATATAGATCGTGCCGGGCTCCAGCAGTCGCGGCACGTCGACCTCGACCACGTTCAGCGCGCATTCGCCGTCGAGCCGCTTGGCGAAGGCGCCGGTGAAGGTCGCCGGCAGATGCTGCGCGATCAGCACCGGCCAGGGGAAATCCGCCGGCAGCTCCGGCAGCACCACGTTGAGCGCCGCCGGCCCGCCGGTGGAGGTGCCGATCAGCACCAGCCCCGGCGCGGGCTCGGCGTGCCGCCGCGCGGCGCCGCGCCGCGCCGACCGCGCGCGCGGGCTCGCGGCGGCGTCCTGGAACTTATGCCGGATCCGATCGGCGAGCCGGTGAGTGGGGCGGATCTTGGCCGCCGCCGCGGCGCGGATGGTGCCCACCAGCAGCGGCCGCAGCCGGTCGAGTTCCAGCGAGAAGGTGCCGCCCGGCTTGGCGATGACGTCGACCGCGCCGAGCGCCATCGCCGACAGCGTGGCGTCGGCGTTCTGCTCGGTCAGCGAGGAGATCATCACCACCGGCCGCGGCGCCTCGATCATGATGCGGCCGAGACAGGTCAGCCCGTCCATGCCGGGCATCTGCACGTCGAGCGTCACCACATGCGGATCGAAGGCGCGCACCATGTCGAGCGCCTCCAGGCCGGTGCGCGCGGTGCGGATCTCGAAATCGCCTTCCTCCAGGAAGACGCCTTCGAGCAGCTTGCGCACCAAGGCGGAATCGTCGGCGATCAGCAGCCTGATCACGACGCCGGCAACGCTGCGTCGGCCGCGTTGCGGTCGAATTTGGCCAGCACGTCGGCCTCGACGCGATCCAGCAATTGCGCCGGATCGATCAACAGGATGATGCGGCCGCTGGCTTGCAGATTGGCGACGCGGTGGATCAGCCGGGCCTGATCGGCGGAGACCTCCGGCGCGGCGCTGATCGCCGGTGCGGGAATTCGGATCAGCTCCGAGACGCTGTCGACCAGAAAGCCGGTCTTGCCGCCGCCGCTGTCCAGCACCAGCACGCGCTGCGCGGTCGCGGCGTCGTTGGCGGGCAATTCGAAGCGCCGCCGCAGATCGACGATCGGCATCACGCTGCCGCGCAGGTTCATCACCCCGTCGATGAAGGACGGCGCCTTCGGCAGCCGCGTCACCCGCTCCGGCGCCCGCGCCACCTCGTCGATCGCGGCGACCGGCACGCCATAGTCCTGCTCGCCCAGCCTGAAGACAATGAACTGCTCGTCGGCCATCGCGTCCCCATCGGCTTGCTGCGGCCCGACACTGCCCTGCTCGAGCTGCTGCGACAACACCCGGCTGACCAGCTCGGAGCGGAACAGCCGGTCCGGGCTGAGCAGCCCGACCAGCCGCCTGCCGTGGTCGAGCCGGCAGATCGCGGCGATCTCGGCGTCGCCGGCGCCGCGGGTCAACAACGCCGGCGCCGGATCGATCAGCGCCGGGTCGACCCGCAGGATGTCGCGGGTGCGATCGACCACGACGCCGACGGCGCCGTGACCGAGCGACAGCACGATCACCTTGCCGCGGCCGTCGCGGATCAGTTCGTCGGCAAATCCCAGCAGCGTGCGCAGCGACACCAGCGGCAGCAAGCGGTCGCGCAGCGTCACCACGCCGAGCACCGCGGTTTCCGGCCGCGGCACCTCGGAGACGTGGTCCGGCAGCGCGATGATTTCCAGCACCCGCTCCAGCGGCAGCGCGTATTCCTGGGCGCCGAGATCGAAGCTGAGCAGCGCCTGGCGGTGCGCGGCCGTCTCGCTGCGTGCCGCAGCTGGTGCAATCGCCGAGACTCCAGTCACCGCGCGCGGCGCGGCGCTACTCAGCCGGGCGAACTGCTCGCGCAACAGCCGATCGGGATGCAGCACCTTGATGGTGTCGTGGCCTTCGCCGGCCTTGATCACGCCCTCCAACAGCGCGGGATCGAGCTGGCCGGCGCCGGCATCGTCCTGTTCGACGGCGGCGTCGGCCACCGGCAGCAGCCGCTCGATGCGGTCGACCAACAGCCCGAACGGCGCCGGCCGATCGATCACGATGACCCGCGCCAGCTCGGCGGCTTCGGCGTCCTCCCAGCCGAGCAGGCGGCGCAGCGACAGCACCGGCAGCACCGTGCCGCGCAGATTGGCGAGGCCAAGCAGGCTCGGCGGCGCCATCGGCATCTGCGCCAGCTTCGGCGGCCGGATGATTTCGGCGACCTCCTTCAGCCGCAGCCCGAGCCGTTCGGCGGCGACGCCGAACACCACCACATGGGCGGTCTGCGACGCCGGCATCGCGGCTTCGCCAGTGGGCGGAGCCGCCGCCGGCGCGGCGCTGGCGCTGGCTATGGCGTGCTGCGCGCGCTTACCCATGCTGGTGCTGGATGTCTTCGGCCAGCGAGGCGATTTCCTCGATCGCCGCCGCCAGATCCTCGGCGCCGCGCGCCTGCTGCTTGGCGGCGGAGGCCGCCTGCGCGGCGGCGCTGCCGGCCTGTTCGGCGACGCTGGCGACCTGCTGGGCGCCGCGCGAGGCCTCCTGCATCGACGACAGGATGGCCTCGGCATTGGCGACGATCTGCCGGGTGCTGGCCGCGACCTCGGTCATGTCGGCCTCGACCACGCCGATGCCGCCGAGCACCGCGGCGGTCTTCTGGTTTTCCGCTTCGGCCGCGGCGACGATCTGTTCGAGTTCGGCGCGCACCGCTTTGATCTGGTCCTGGATCGCCTGCACGGTATCCTGGATACGTCCGGCATTGTCGCCGGAATCCCGCGCCAGATTGCGGATGTCCTGCGACACCACGGCGAAGCCGCGGCCGAACTCGCCGGCGCGCGCCGCTTCGATCGAGCCGTTGACCGCCAGCATGTTGGTCTGGATCGACACCATGCCGATGCCGTCGACGATCTTGTCGACGCGGCGGCTCAGGATTTCCAGCCCGCCGATCATCTCGCGGCTCTGGCGGGTGGTCTGCAGCGAGCGCGCCACGCCGTCCGACAATTCGCCGATCGTGGTGCGGATCTCGCTCAGCATGTCGAGCATCCGCAACGTGCGCTCCAGCGAACTCGCCGCGTTGGCCTTGGCGGCGAGCGCGGTGGTCTCGATCTCGGTCATCGCCGCGCTGGCCTCTTGGGTCGCCGCGGCCTGCTGCTGCGCGCCGCGGCTGATCTCGTCGAGCGCGATCATGATCTGCGCGGCGGCGCCGGAGATTTCCTGCACCGCGGTGGAGAGTTCTTCCGCCGATGAGGCGAGTTCGGCGGCCTTGCCGGCGCCACTCAGGGCCTCGCCGGCCAACGCCGCGACCGCCTGGGTCGCCACCTGGCTCTGCTCTAGCGCCGCGGTCTGCTGCTCGACGCTGCGCAGCGCTTCGGCGGCGGCAGCGGCCTGCTCTTCGGCGGCGGAGGCGATGATCTCGGCGCCTTTCTGCGCCTCGCGCGACGAGGTCTCGGCCTGCGCCGCTGCGGCGGCGATCGACTGGCTGCTGTCGGCCAGGGTGCCGACCTCCTTGCGCAAATCGCCGAGCGCCAGGATCACGGTCTGGCTGCGCTGCGCCTCGGCGGCGGCGCCGTCGGCCGCGGTCTTGATCATGGTGGCGATCAGCTTGACCTGCTCGTGGATCTGCCCGGTGAGTTCCTGGACGTCGAGCGCGCTCTTTTCCGAGGTCTCGGCCAGCGCCCGCACCTCGTCGGCGACCACCGCGAAGCCGCGGCCGTGGTCGCCGGCCCGCGCCGCCTCGATCGCGGCGTTGAGCGCCAACAGGTTGGTCTGGTCGGAGACGTGGCCGACGGTCTTGGTGACGTCGCCGATGCTGACCGCCTGCTCGCTGAGTTGCTCGATCACCGCTACCGAGCCGGCCTGCCGCTCGCCATTATGCTTGATATTGCCGGCCCACAGCGCGATCTGGTTCGCGGCGTCGCTGAGCACGCTCTGCAGCCGCTCGGTGCCGCGGCGGGTGGTGTCGGCGCGCTCGCGGGCCTGCTGCAACGCCGTGGTGGCGGAATTGGCCACCGCCAGCGTCTCCTGCGAGGCGCTGGCCGCCTCCTCGGCGCCGCTGGCGATCTGCTCCATGGCGCGGCGCAATTCCTCCGCCGCCGAGGTCGCCTCGACGATGCCGCCGGCGAGTTCTTCGCTGGCCGCGGCGATGCGCTCCTCGATCTTCTGCTTGCGGCTCGGGGCGTCGGTGGACGCCGGCCCGCGCGCGGTCTTGGCGGCGGGCGACTTCGCCGGCGCCACCGCAACCGGCGACGCCGCCGCGGCCGGGCGCCGCGCGCCCTTGGTGGCGAGATCGGCGGTCTTCATCAGCGATTTCGACCCCAGCGCCTTGGCCGGCCGGGCGGCCGGCTCGGCCGCGACGGAAGCGCCCTGCGCTGCCGCGCCCGCGGCCGGTGGCGCGACACGACCCCGCCCGGTCACCTCCGGGGCATGAGGACGCTTGCTGCCATTGGTGGTCTTCCGCATCGAGCCATACCCATCGTAACATCGCGGCCAACCGCCGCGGCGGCCTTGCTGATGGCCGAAACTTCGCCGGCAGAGAAGACACAATATAGAATTGACGTGCAAGAGTTGCGCAGGCCCAAATAAGCGACGCCCGCGGAATAATCGGTCGCCGAGCGCGGCGCGCCGCCTGTCGGCCCGCAGCGGCGGTGATACCGCGGCACCCGGAGACATCCGTCGATGACCAGCGACGACTTCATCCCCCTGACCGACTTCGAGCGCGACGCGCTCGGCGAATTGTCCAACATCGCCATGGCCCGCGCCGCCTCCAGCCTGCGCCAGATGGTGCAGCATCAGGTGCTGTTGTCGGTGCCGGCGGTGGACGTGCTGACCCAGGACGCCGCGGCGGCCATCGTGGCGCGGCCGGCGCACTCCAGCCTGGTGGCGGTGCGGCAGGATTTCAGCGGCGCGTTTTCCGGCCGTGCGCTGTTGATCTTTCCGGAGGCCAACAGCCTGGAACTGATCCGCGCAGTGGTCGGGCCGAAGCTGACGCTGGAAGACATCGTCGATCTGGAAGACGAGGCGCTGGCCGAAACCGGCAACATCATCCTCAACAGCTGGGTGGCGACCATCGCCAACCTGTTGAAGCGCGCGCTGCGGATGTCGTTGCCGGTGGTGGTGCGCGGCGACGGCCGGCAGATGTTCGACAGTCCCGGCGGCTCGGACAGCCTGATCCTGTTCCTCCACATCAACTTCGAAATCAGCAACAAGGCGATCAGCGGCTATGTGGCGCTGCTGATGGACATTCCGTCGTTCGCCGAATTGCGCGCGCTGATCGCCGACTTCGTCACCCACATGACCGGAGACGAGCGCGGCGAAGCGGCGCAGCGAGATTAACTTTTCGTAACGCGAATTTGCACGTCATGGCTGTGCGGCAGCGCTTTCCTTTCACTGTCACAGACAGGTGATGGCCGCAGTGCTTCAATTGCACTGCAACAGAGGCTAGAACCAAACTGGTGATGGCGTGCGCCCGCGCGCGGCTGTCGCCATCAGGCGTTCGCGTGGTGGCCAGGGTTGCCGTGACGAGCGCGTCGCCAATCATCACCGGAGGAAACCCCATCTCATGATCGCGTTGGTTCGCATCGCGTTGAGCCGACCGTACACGTTCGTGGTGCTGGCGCTGTTGTTGCTGATCGTCGGGCCGCTCGCCGCGCTGCGAACCCCGACCGACATCTTTCCGGAGATCCGCATTCCGGTGATCGGGGTGATCTGGCAATACACCGGGCTGCCGGCGGACCAGATGGCCGGCCGCATCACCACGCCGTTCCAGCGCGCGTTGACCACCACGGTCAACGACATCGAGCATATCGCGGCGAATTCCTATGCCGGCTTCGGCATCGTGAAAATCTTCTTTCAGCCCAATGTCGACATCCGCACCGCCAACGCCCAGGTCACGGCGATCTCGCAGACCCTTTTGAAGCAGATGCCGGCCGGCGCCACGCCGCCGTTGATCCTGAACTACTCGGCCTCCACCGTGCCGATCATCCAGCTGGCGCTGTCCGGCGACGGGCTGAACGAGCAGAACCTCGCCGATATCGGCATCAACCAGCTGCGCACCCCGCTGGTGACGGTGCCGGGCGCCGCGATCCCCTATCCGTTCGGCGGCAAGCAGCGCCAGGTGCAGATCGACCTCAACTCGCAGGCTTTGCAGGCCCGTGGACTCTCCGGCCAGGACGTCGCCAACGCGCTGGCGGCGCAGAACCTGATCACTCCGGTCGGAACGCAAAAGATCGGCGGCTTCGAATACACCATCAACCTCAACAACTCGCCGTTGAAGATGGAAGAGCTCGGCGACCTGCCGATCAAGACCGTGAACGGCGCGATGGTCTACGTCCGCGACGTCGCCCAGGTCCGCGATGGCAACCCGCCGCAGACCAACATCGTCCATGTCGACGGCAACCGCTCGGTGCTGATGATGGTGCTGAAGGCCGGCGCGGTGTCGACGCTGGATATCATCTCCGGCATCAAGCAGAAGGTGATCGACGTCAAGGCGTCGCTGCCCGACGCCTTGAAGATCAACTTCATCGGCGACCAATCGGTGTTCGTGCGCGGCGCCATCACCGGCGTCGCCTTCGAGGGTGTCATCGCAGCACTACTGACCAGCGTGATGATCCTGTTGTTCCTCGGCAGCTGGCGCTCCACCGTGATCATCGCGGTGTCGATCCCGCTGTCGGTGCTCGGCGCCATCGTGATGCTGTCCTTGATCGGCGAAACCCTCAACATCATGACGCTGGGCGGCCTGGCGCTCGCGGTCGGCATCCTGGTCGACGACGCCACGGTGACCATCGAGAACATCAACTGGCATCTGGAGCAGGGCAAGGACGTCGAGACCGCGATCATGGACGGCGCCAACCAGATCGTGACGCCGGCCTTCGTCTCGCTGCTGTGCATCTGCATCGTGTTCGTGCCGATGTTCTTCCTGCAGGGCATCGCCCGCTTCCTGTTCGTGCCGATGGCCGAAGCGGTGATGTTCGCGATGGCGTGGTCGTTCTTCTTGTCGCGCACGCTGGTGCCGACCATGGCGAAATATCTGCTGCATCCGCACGAAGAACATTCGCCGGCCGGCAAGCGCCGCTCGCGCAATCCCTTGATCGCGTTCCAGCACGGCTTCGAGGCGGTGTTCGCCCGGATCCGCTGGGGCTACAGCGAATTGCTGACGCTGGCGATGGCGCGGCGGCCGATCTTCGTGATCGGCTTTCTCGGCTTCGTCGGCATCTCCTTCGCGCTGGTGCCGTATCTCGGCCGCAACTTCTTCCCCGCGGTCGACGCCGGCCAGATCCTCTTACACGCCCGCACCCAGGTCGGCACCCGCATCGAGGAAAGCGCCAATCAGTTCGCCGAGGTGCAGAAGGCGATCCGCAAGATCATTCCGCCGCAGGAAATCGAGACCGTCGCCGACAACATCGGCATGCCGATCTCCGGCATCAACCTCACCTACAACAACACCGGGGTGATCGGCACCCAGGACGCCGACATCCAGATCAAGCTCAAGGACGGCCATCGGCCGACCGAGCATTATGTCCAGGCGTTGCGCGAGCAGTTGCCGCGGCTGTTTCCCGGCATCAGCTTTGCGTTCCTGCCGGCCGACATCGTCAGCCAGATCCTGAATTTCGGCGCGCCGGCGCCGATCGACCTGCAGATCCGCGGCGCCAATCTCGCGGCGAACTTCGCCTACGCCAACAAGGTCTTGGCCAAGGTCCGCCGCATTCCCGGCGTCGCCGACGCGCGGATCCAGCAATCGCCGAACAGCCCGGCCTTCAACATCGACGTCGACCGCACCCGCGCGCAATATGTCGGCGTCACCGCGCGCGACGTCACCAACAGCCTGGTGGTGAACCTGGCCGGCTCCTCGCAGGTGGCGCCGACCTACTACCTCAACCCCGACAACGGGGTGTCGTATTCGATCGTGATGCAGACGCCGCAATACCAGATCGATTCCTTGGACGCGCTGCAGACCCTGCCGATCACCGCGGTGAATTCGACGACGCCGCCGATCCTCGGCGGCATCGCCAACATCACCCGCGCCGCCGGCAACGCCGTGGTCTCGCAATACGACATCCAGTCGATGGTGCAGATCTTCGCCACGCCGCAGGGCCGCGACCTCGGCGCGGTGGCGGCCGACATCCGCAAGGTGATCGACGAGACCGCCAAGGAGGTGCCGAAGGGCTCTTCGGTGGTGCTGCTCGGCCAGGTGCAGACCATGAACAGCGCTTTCGCCGGGCTGCTGTTCGGCCTGCTCGCCGCGATCGTGCTGATCTATCTGTTGATCGTGGTCAACTTCCAGTCCTGGGCCGATCCCTTCGTGATTATCGCCGCACTTCCTGCGGCGCTCGCCGGCATCGTCTGGATGCTGTTCACCACCAAGACCACGATGTCGGTGCCGGCGCTGACCGGCGCCATCATGTGCATGGGCGTCGCCACCGCCAACAGCGTGCTGGTGATCTCGTTCGCGCGCGAGCGCTACGCCGTGCTCGGCGATCCGATCAAGGCGGCGCTGGAAGCCGGCTTCGTCCGCTTCCGCCCGGTGATCATGACCGCGCTGGCGATGATCATCGGCATGGCGCCGATGGCGCTCGGCGTCGGCGAAGGCGGCGAGCAGAACGCGCCGCTCGGCCGCGCCGTGATCGGCGGGCTGATCTTCGCCACCATCGCCACGCTGATGTTCGTCCCCGTGCTGTTCAGCATGGTGCACAAGAAACACCCCGCCACCGCGCCCGAAGCCTCGCCGGAGATGTCGCATGTCCATTGATCACCCGCCGCGCGAGCCGGAGCCGTTCGCCCCGGAGCCGATCGCGTCGGAGCCGGACGCGCCGCCGCCGCGGGTGTCACGGCGCAAGCTCGGCATCGCCGGCGTGATCGGGCTGGTGGTCGCAGGCGTCGTCGTCGTCACCGGCATCATGGCGCGGGAAAAAAGCAGCGCCGAGCTGCGCGACTGGACCGACGCCCAGGCGATGCCGAGCGTCGCGGTGGCGCTGCCGGACGCCAAGCTGCTCAAAGCCACGCTCGACCTGCCCGGCCGGCTCGAGGCGTATTACCGCGCGCCGATCTTCGCCCGCGTCTCGGGCTATCTGAAAAGCTGGAGCGCCGACATCGGCGCGAAAGTGAAGGCCGGCCAGGTGATCGCCGAAATCGAGGCGCCGGATCTCGATCAGCAATTGCTGCAGGCGCGCGCCGATCTCGCCAGCCAGCAAGCCAGTGCGCGGCTATCGGAGGCCACACTGAACCGCCGCAAAACGCTGGTGGCGTCGAATTTCGTCTCGGCGCAGGAAATCGACGAGCGCACCGCCGACCTCGCCAACAAGAAGGCCGCGGTGAATTCTGGCCAGGCCAATGTCGAGCGGCTGGAAGCCTTGGCCGGCTACAAGAACATCACCGTGCCGTTCGACGGCGTGATCACCGAACGCAACACCGACGTCGGCGCGCTGATCTCCGGCGGCGCCGGCACCGGGCCTGCGATGTTCGTGGTGTCCGACATCAAGAAGCTGCGGGTCTATGTCAACGTGCCGCAGAGCTACGTGCCGGCGATCAAGATCGGCGCCAAGGCGGCGCTGACGCTGCCGGACTATCCGAACCGCACTTTCACCGCGACGCTGGAGGCGTCCTCGCAGGCGGTCGATGTCGGCTCCGGCACCACGCGGATGCAGCTCGCGCTGGACAATGCCGGCGGCGAATTGATGCCGGGCGGCTACGCCAATGTGCGGCTGAATCTGTCGCGCGACGGCGCGCCGTTGCATATTCCGGCGAGCGCCTTGGTGTTCGGCGCGGCCGGACTACGCGTCGCCACGGTCGGCGCCGACGACCGCGTGCTGTTCAAGCAGGTCAAGATCGCGCGCGACCTCGGCCGCGACATCGAACTCGCCGCGGGCGTTGCCGCCGACGACCGCATCATCACCGCGCCGCCCGACGGCATCAGCGACGGCGACGCCGTCCGCGTGGTGTCCGGCCCAAAGCCCGGCAAACCCGCCACCGCCTCGGAGAAGCAGGATTCGAAGGGGTGAGTGCGAGGGGCTGCGAGCGTTACATCTGAGGCCTTCCAGGAATTGCGGCGTTCGATGAACTATCAGGTCGTCATTCCGGGGCACGAGCGGCGCAAGCCGCGAGTGAACCCGGAATCTCGCAACACGTAGCAGACCTTGCGCGAGAGGCAGATTCCGGGTTCGCTCGGCCTACGGCCTCGCGCCCCGGAATGACAGCCGCTTTTTCAGTTCGGCGCATCGGCCGATCACCCGCGCTTAGTTGGTCGCGCGCACGCGCTCCATGCTCGCTCCCCGCCTTTAGTCCTTGGCCTGCTCGCGCCTGATCGCCTGCCAGCCGATGTCGCGGCGGCAAAACCCCTGCGGCCAGCGAATGAGGTCGACCGCCGCATAGGCGCGGCGTTGCGCCTCGGCGACGCTGGCGCCGCGCGCGGTGACGTTGAGCACCCGCCCGCCATTGGCAAGGATCTTGTCGCCATCGGCCTTGGTGCCGGCGTGGAAGATTTCTACGCCTTCGACTTGCGCGGCGTCATCCAGCCCTTCGATCACGCTGCCTTTGGCGTAATCGCCGGGATAGCCCTGCGCCGCCATCACCACGGTCAGCGCGCGGTCGTCACTCCAATCAAGCGCGATGCGATCGAGCCCGCCGTCGCACGACGCCAGCAGCGCCGGCACGATGTCGGAAGCGAGCCGCAGCATCAGCACCTGGCATTCCGGATCGCCGAACCGGACGTTGTATTCGATCAGCTTCGGGCCCTGGTCGGTGATCATCAGGCCTGCGAACAGCACGCCCTTGTAGGGGGTGCCGCGCGCGGCCATCTCGCGCAACGTCGGCGTGATGATCTCGTCCATGGTACGGGCGATCATCGCCTGATCCATCACCGGCGCCGGCGAATAGGCGCCCATGCCGCCGGTGTTCGGCCCCTGGTCGCCGTCGAAGGCGCGCTTGTGATCCTGCGCGGCGGCGAGCGGCAGCGCGTGGGCGCCGTCGCACAATACGAAGAACGAGGCCTCCTCGCCCTGCATGAATTCCTCGATCACCACCTCGGCGCCAGCTTCGCCGAAGCCGCCCTCGAACATCATGTCGAGCGCCGCCTCGGCCTCTTCGATCGTCGTCGCCACCACCACGCCCTTGCCGGCGGCCAAGCCATCGGCCTTGATCACGATCGGCGCGCCCTGCGTGGCCAGGTAGGCTTTGGCCGCCGCGATGTCGCGGAAATGGCCATAGGCCGCGGTCGGGATATTCTGCGCGGCGCAGATCTCCTTGGTGAAGCTTTTCGAGCCCTCGAGCCGCGCCGCGGCCTTGCTCGGGCCGAACGCCTTGATGCCGGCGGCAGCCAGATCGTCGACGATGCCGGCGGCGAGCGGCGCCTCCGGCCCGACCACCACGAAATCCACCGCGTTCGACTGGCAAAAACCGATCACCGCGGCGTGGTCGGCCGGGTCGAGCGCCGCGCATTCGGCCACCTGGGCGATGCCGGCATTGCCCGGCGCGCACCACAGGTTTGCCACAAGCGGCGACGCCGCGATTTTCCAGGCCAGCGCGTGTTCGCGCCCGCCGGAGCCGAGAAGGAGAATGTTCACGTTTTGAGAATCCTGGCCGGTAAAGACCGCCTGTTTAGGGCCCCCGATCCGGCCGCTCAAGCCCGGTTCTGGCCCATTGGTCCGGTTTGACTTAACGTGGGGGCTGACTTAACCGACGAGCGGATTATTTTGCGCGTAACGAGGCTCCCGTGACCAGCATCGAACCGATCCGCAAGCAGATTGTCGTCGACATCCCGCCGGAGCGCGCGTTCCGGGTGTTCACCGAGCAGCACGGCGCCTGGTGGCCGCTGGAAACCCATCACGTCGGCGACAAGCCGGCGCAGACCGCGATCATCGAACCGAAGGCCGGTGGCCGCTGGTTCGAGCGCTCGACCGACGGCACCGAATATCTCTGGGGCCGGGTGCTGGTGTGGGATCCGCCGAGCCATCTGGTGATGACCTGGGAAATCGACGGCGACTGGAAGCACGACGACGCGCTGGTCACCGAGGTCGACGTCCGCTTCGTGCCGGTCGGCGCCAAGCAGACGAGAATCGAATTCGAGCATCGGCTGTTGGAAAACTACGGCGCCAACGCGCATTTCATGCGGGCACCGATGGACGGCGGCTGGAGCAGCTTCCTGGAACTGTTCGGCGCGCAGACCGAGAAAGCCTGAGAACTCAAGCGCCGCGAAATTGCCGTTTGGCGTTGGCCGCCGAAGTCCCTACCTTTGGCCGACACCAGAGATCAGATTCGATGCCGCCATCCGTCGCCGCGCTGCAGAACTCGCCAGAATTCACCGTCACCGAACTGTCCTCGGCGCTGAAGCGGACGGTCGAAGACGCCTACGGCCATGTCCGGGTGCGCGGCGAGATTTCCGGGTTTCGCGGCCCGCATTCCTCCGGCCACTGCTATTTCGCGCTGAAGGACGAAGGCGCCAAGATCGAGGCGGTGATCTGGAAGGGCGTGCACGGCCGGATGCGGTTCAAGCCGCAGGAAGGCCTCGAGGTCATCGCCACCGGCAAGCTGACCACCTATCCCGGCTCGTCGAAATATCAGATCGTGATCGAAGCCATCGAACCCGCCGGGATCGGCGCCTTGATGGCGTTGATGGAGGAGCGCAAGCGCAAGCTCGGCGCCGAGGGGCTGTTCGACGAAGCCCGCAAGCAGCTGTTGCCCTATCTGCCGGACGTGATCGGCGTCGTCACCTCGCCGACCGGCGCGGTGATTCGCGACATCCTGCATCGGCTGCAGGACCGCTTTCCGCGCCGCGTGCTGGTGTGGCCGGTCAAGGTGCAGGGCGACGGCTCGGCCGAGCAGATCGCCGCCGCCATTCACGGCTTCAACGCGCTGCCGGAAGGCGGCGCGATTCCGCGGCCCGATCTATTGATCGTGGCGCGCGGCGGCGGTTCGCTGGAGGATCTGTGGTCGTTCAACGAGGAGATCGTGGTCCGCGCCGCCGCCGACAGCATGATCCCGCTAATTTCCGCGGTCGGCCACGAGACCGACATCACACTGATCGATTTCGCCGCCGACAAGCGCGCGCCGACGCCGACCGCGGCGGCCGAAATGGCGGTGCCGGTGCGTACCGAACTGTTCGTCGAGGTCGGCCAGTTCGGCCATCGTGCGATGCTGTGTTTCCAGCGCGGTCAGGAGCGCCGCCGCAGCGAGTTGCGCGCCGCCACAAGGGCGCTGCCGTCCGCCAGCGCGCTATTGGCGATTCCGCGGCAGCGTTTCGACGGCGCCGCCAGCGCGTTGCCGCGCGCGTTGCGCGCCAACACCCATGCGCATCACCGCCGCTTTGCGCAGGCCTGCGCCGGTCTCACGCTCAAAGTACTGCGCGCCCAGGTGGCGCACGCCACGCAGCGGCTCACCGTCAACGGCGAGCGGCTTAGGCATTGCGCGCGGGCCGGGCTGCGGCATCGCCGCGATCGGTTCGCGGCGCTCGACGCCCGTTTCAAGGCGTCGAAACTCGCCAATGTGCAGGCGCAACGCAATGCGCTGGCGCGCGACCGCGAACGCACGCTGCGGCTCGCCGAGCGGGCGCGCCGTGCGCTATTGATTGCGTTGCAACGCCAGCAGGCCCGCGTGGCGTCGTGCGGACAGTTACTTGGCGCGTTGTCCTATCGCGGCGTGCTGGCGCGCGGCTTCGCGCTGGTGCGCGACGCGCAGGGGCTGGCGGTGCATGCCGCGGCCGGCGTCGCGCCCGGCGCAAGGCTCAGCCTGGAATTCGCCGACGGCCGGATCGGCGCCACCGCGGATGCCGACGGCCTGCCCGCGCAGGCTGCGACGCTTAGTAAACCCGCCGCAAAGCCGGCGACGGCGAAGCCGGCCAGCACCGCCGCGGCAAAGCGGGTGTCGAAGTCGGTCGATCAGGGCAGTTTGTTTTAGAGTTTCAGACAGTGTGAGGACGCAGACACGTCTTCACCTCTCCCCGCTTGCGGGGAGAGGTCGACCCCGCGTAGCGCAGCGAAGCGGGGTCGGGTGAGGGGGCGCCTCGCCGAGACGCGAGGCCCCCTCACCCCGACCCTCTCCCCGCAAGCGGGGCGAGGGAGCGCGCTGCCGATGCCGCGAAGTCAGCGATTCAACTTCAAGCTCGTGAATCCGTATCGCACGGCAGATGACTCGAACCCGCCCCCACCACCTCGGTGAACTCACGCAACCCGATGAAGGCGACGTCCTCTTCCAGCACCAGATAGACCGGGATCGCCGCGAGGTAGTCGCGGAACCGGCCCTTGTCCTCGAACCGTGCGCGGAACGCCGATCCGGCGAGATGCTCGGTCATGTGATGGATGATGCCGCCGGCGACATAGATACCGCCCTTGGCGCCCAAAATCAGCGCCAGGTTGCCGGCGACGCCGCCGAGCAGCGCGCAGAACATGTCGACGGCTTCGCGACATGTCTTGCACGAACCTTCGACACCGGCCTTGGTGATCTGCGGCGCGGCGCGCGGCGGCAGCGAAAGACCATCGAGCGACACCAGCGCGTTGTAGAGATTTTCCAGCCCGCTGCCGGACAGCGCCCGCTCGGCCGAGACGTGGCCGAACTTGCGCCGCAGCACGCCGATCACCGCGTCCTCGCGCGCATTGACGCCGGCGAGCGTAGCATGCCCACCCTCCCCGGGGAGCACCACGCGGCCTTGCGGCAGCGGTACGTTGCTGGCCATGCCGAGCCCGGTGCCGGGGCCGAGCGCGAACAACGGCGTGCCGGGGACCGCGTCGCCGCCGCCGAGCTGGCGCAGCTTCGCGGCTGGAATCGCCGACAACGACCACGCCACCGCTTCGAAATCGTTGATCACCCGCACCGAGGGAATCGAAAATGCTTCGCTCAGTTCGGCGGCATCGATCACCCACGGCGAATTGGTCATCTCGCAGCGGCCGTTGGTCACCGTGCCGGCGACCGCCAGATGCGCGGCGGCGAGCTTGCCGCCACCCTGCTGGTCGCGCAGATACGCCCCCATCGCCTCGGCGAAGGTCGGATAGTCGCTGACCACCAGATGGCTGACGGCACCGACCGCGCCGTCCTGCAACAGCGCGAACCGCGCATTGGTGCCGCCGATATCGGCGAGCAGCACCGGCTTGGTGTTGGCTTGCGGCTGTGCGGTCATCCCTGCCGCGCCGCCTTGATGGCCGCGGCGAACCAATGGAACGAGGTCTTCGGAATCCGTTTGAGCGTCTTGTAGTCGACATAGGTCAGCCCGAACCGCACGCTGTAGCCGGAATCCCATTCGAAATTATCGAGCAGCGACCACACGAAGTAACCGCGCACGTCGGCGCCTTGGGCCACCGCCTGGTCCATCGCCTCGATATAGTCGCGCAGGAAGCCGACGCGGCCAGGATCGACGACCGCGCCGTTGGCGTCGGGTTCGTCGTTGCTGCCATAGCCGTTTTCGGTGACATAGATCGGCAGCTTGTAGCGCTGATGGACCCGCAGCAGCGTGTCGCGGAACGCCGGCGCGTTGATCGGCCAGTCGATCGGCGTCAGCGGCAGGCCGGGCGGCCGGTCGCCCCAGTTGAAGCCCATCATCGCCTCCGGATCGGCCTTAGCATAAACCGGGCTGTAATGATTGAGGCCGAACCAGTCGAGCGGGCGATGAATCCGCTCGAGATCGCCGGGCTGCAGATGCGGCTGAATGCCGGGTAGCATGATCTCCGGATAGGTGCCGAGGAATTGCGGATCGGGATAGGCCTCGTTCCAATAGGCGCCGAACACCTCCGCCGCCGCCGCGTCGGCCGGCGTCGACGGCAGGATCGGCTGCACGTTGTGGATCGAGCCGATCGAGGCGCCGGGCACCAGCGCGCGCAACACGTCGACCGCGGCGCCATGCGCCAGATTGACGTGGTGAATGGTGCGATGCAGCTTGTCGTCGGCGGAACGATCGCGCTTGCCGAGCGAGCGGCTGAACAGGCTGAAGATCGACGGCTCGTTGAAGGTGGCGAAGCGTTTGACGCGGTCGCCATAGCGCTTGGCTACCAGCGTGGCGTAGTCGGTGAACCAGGTCACCGACTCCCGGTTCATCCAGCCGCCCTGATCTTCCAGCGCCTGCGGCAGATCCCAATGATACAGGCACAGCCACGGCTCGATGCCGGCGGCGAGCAGTTCGTCGATCAGCCGGTCGTAGAACGCGAGCCCTTCCTCGTTGACCGCGCCGCGGCCCTGCGGCAGCAGCCGCGGCCACGCCACCGAAAACCGATAGGCCTGCACGCCCAGGGTTTTCATCAGGGCGACATCTTCGGCGTAGCGGTGATAGTGATCGCAGGCGACGTCGCCGGTGTCGTGATTCTTGATTTCGCCGTCGCGGCAGTAGGTGTCCCAGATGCTGAGCCCGCGGCCGCCCTCCTGGGTGGCGCCTTCGATCTGGAAGCTCGAGGTCGACACGCCCCAGATGAAGTCGCGCTTCAGCGCGGTCAGGGAAGGCAATTTCGAGGACGTTTCGGTTGCTGTCGTCTCAAGAGTGGATACCGCCACGCTGTCGTCCTCCGGCTATTCCATAAGGCCCTATCGATAGCCCCTGCGGCCGCAATAAGGTGTTGTGTTATATCAAAGATTCCTTAAGCCGCGACTGCCAAGATGCGCTGTTGAACGAGGAGATGCGTGGGTGCGACGAACCAGGTGGGGCGGCATCGCCGATGGCCGCTTCGAAGCAAGCGGCTTCTTTCGGGTCGAGCAGGACGAGGGCATATTCTGGTTCGTGGATCCGCATGGCGGGCGGTTTCTGTCCAAAGGCGTCAACAACGTCCGGTTCGATCCGGACAACATTCGCGGCACCGACCGGGTGCCGTATGGCGAGGCCTGCCTGCAGAAATATGGCAGCCGCAATGAATGGCGACGCACCGTCGCCGAACGCTTGACCGGCTGGGATTTCAACACGCTCGGCTGCTGGTCCGACGAAATCGTCGCCGGCGCGGGCGAAACGCCGCTGGCGACCGCACCGACCGTCGACCTCGGCGCCTCGTTCTGGCTGCACCGCCACGGCCAGCGCTTTCCGGACGTATTCGATGCCGAATTCGAAGCCCACATCCGACAGCGCGCCAGGGAGCTGTGCACGCCGCGGCGCAATGCCCCGGAGCTGCTCGGCACCTTCATCGACAACGAATTGTACTGGTCGCCGGACTGGCGCGGCCATGACGAATTGCTGACCACCTTCCTGAATTTCCCGCCGGGACGCGCCGGCCGCGTCACCGCGATCACCGCGCTGCAGCAGCATTATGGCGAGTTCGCGCAGTTCAACGTGATCTGGCACACGCCGGCGCGATCGTGGGAAGCGCTGCACGCGCTCGACGGCATCGCGGCGCCGTTCGTGCGCACGGCGCCCGGGGGCGACTACGCCCTCCTCGAGGCGGAGGCCAATCGCAACCCGCGGCGCGCGGCGTTCGCCGCCGATTGCGACGCCTTCGCCGCGGTGGTGGCCGACCGCTATTTCGAACTGTGCACCGCGGCGATCAAGGCCGCCGATCCCAATCACTTGGTGCTCGGCGCGAGGCTCGGCGCGCTGCCGCATGACGGCGTGGTCGCCGCCGCCGGCCGGCACCTCGATGTGATCTCGTTCAATTGCTACAGCTTCGATCCCTCGGTGCTGCTCGATGCCTATGCGGCGGCCGGCAAGCCGTGCCTGATCACCGAGTTCTCGTTCCGCGGCGACGACGTGGGACTGCCGAACAGCAGCGGCGGCGGCCCGCGGGTCGCGACCCAGATCGAGCGCGCCGGAGCCTTCGAGCGCTACGTCGCGGCCGCGCTGATCAAGCCGAATCTGGTCGGCTATCACTGGTTCGAGCACGCCGATCAACCGGCGGAAGGCCGCTTCGACGGCGAAGACTGCAATTACGGCACGGTCACGATCAAGGATGAGGTCTATCCGGAACTCACCGCCTCGATGAGCCGGCTGAATGCGGCGGCGGAGGGTCTTCACCACAAGGCCGCGGCGGCGCGGCCCGCGGCATGATGCGCGGCGACATCGCGTGTTAAGGCGTCGCTTCCGATACAACGCGCGGCTTGGCCGGGGCCAGCTCCTCGAATTGCGACGGAGCATAATCGCGGCCCTGGTCGTCGGTGATCACCACCTCCCAGCCTTCGCTGGCCCAGATCCGTGCTTTGGCGATGGCGATCAACGCGCTGATTCGGCTGCTGCGCATGGTTTCGTTATCGCGCTCCGCGGTGATTTTATACGTCAAAAGGTGGTCTCCAACTTTCTCTCGCCCGCGATTCTGACCGAGAGTGAGGGCTGCAATTCGCCAGCACCGCGGCAATTTGACGATTCATCGTCGCGCCGGTTCCTCATCGAATGGGCGCGCTGCGATCCACCGCCCGCCGCCACCGGGTTCCGCCGCCAAGCGAATCTTTTCCAGTTGCAACCGCAAGCAGACTTGAAACCAAACCGGCGATCTGCTCAGCACATCGGAACAGCGGAGAGCGTTTGAATTCGATGCGTCTGAGGTCCCACAGCACGACCGGGCGGGCAGCTTGGCTACTCGCGGCTGCGCTCGCGATGTTCGTCGTCGCCACCCTCGCGCTGGCCTACAGCCTGATGCAGATCCGCGAGAATTCCACCTGGGTAAGGCATACCAACGATGTGCTGCGGCTGATCGCCGGCATCGAGCGGGCGGTGCTGCAGGCGGAATCCGGCGAGCGCGGCTATCTGCTGACCCGCGTCGACGAATATCGCGAGGCCTATGAAACGGCGAAGTCCACCCTGCCCCACGCGCTCGACGAGCTGGTGCATGTTCTCGGAGACAATGCCGAGCAACAGAGAAATCTCGCCGCGGTGCGCAGCAGCATCGAGATGCGGCTCACGCAATTGCAGCGCGTCGTCGAGCTGGCGCAGACCGATCTGCAAACGTCGCTGGATATTCTCGAACAGGCGCGCGTCGATCTGCTGACCCAGCGAATCGAACATGGCCTTTCGGCGATGACCAAATTCGAACAGGCGCAGCTCAAAGAGCGGCAGCACAATTTCGAGCGGTCGAATTTCGCCGCCGCTGCGGTGGCAGCCTGTCTGGTGGTGCTGGCTTTGGCGTCCGGCGTGGTCGGTGCGTTCCTGATCGAGCGGCAGCGCGCGATGGCGCGGCAGCAGGCCAGCGACTCGCGGCTGCGCGAGCTGCAATCCGAACTGCTGCACGTGGCGAGACTCGGCACCATGGGCGAGATGTCGGCGGCGCTGGCGCACGAGCTCAACCAGCCGCTGGCCGCGATCGCCAACTACCTGAAGGGCTCGCGCCGGCTGTTGCAGGACAGCACCGACAAATCCGCCGACCGCATCCGGACCGCGCTCGACAAGGCGGCGGATCAGGCACTGCGCGCCGGCGAGGTGATCCAGCGACTGCGGCAATTCGTCTCGCGCGGCGAAACCGAAAAGACCAACGAACGCCTCGACCGGATCGTCGACGACGCGGTGTCGCTGGCGCTGGTCGTCGCCAAGGACCGCGAGGTCAAGGTCTCGCTCGACCTCGATCCGGCCGCCGAGCGGGTGCTGGTCGACAGGGTGCAGATCCAGCAATTGCTGCTCAACCTGATCCGCAACGCGCTGGAAGCGATGGAGCATCAGGACGTCCGCGAGCTACAGATTTCCAGCAGCCGCGGCGCCGACGGGATGATCGAAATGACGGTTGCGGATAACGGCCCCGGCATCGATCCGCAACTGATGGACCGGCTGTTCCTGCCGTTCATGACCACCAAAACCGCCGGGATGGGCGTCGGCCTGTCGCTATGCCGCACCATCGTGACCGCGCATGGCGGCAGCATTCGCGCCGAGCCGCGGGACGGCGCCGGCACCGCGTTCCGCTTCACGATCCCGAGCGCCGAAGTGATCTAGAGCGTCGTCGGTTCGGATTGAAGCACTCAAGCCGAATGCGGTCGTCATTCCGGATTGCGAGTTCGCAAGAACGAGCAAGTCCGGAATCCATATCCCCTGCAGGGGTTATGGATTCCGGGCTCGCTCGCAGCTAACGCTGCTCGTGCCCCGGAATGACGACGGCCAGGATTTTTGAAGCGCATCAGGCGCGCGCCCGCGCGATCGAGCCGGCCGCGATCTGCATGGTGACGCCGATCACAAAGCCGCCGCCGACCAGCAGCGTTGCTAGCGAATTCGGCTGGCCGTCGAGAATGATGTTCCAGACCGACACGAAAACCGCTAGCGCCGCGAAGAAGGTGCCGCTGGCGCTCAGCCGCTCGATCCATTTCACCCGCGGCGTCGCGACGTTGTCGGCGCGCGGCGCGGCGTCAGGCGGCAAGTCGATGCCGAGATAGAAGCCGATGAAGGCGTAGATCGTCGCCGCCAGGATCACCACCGGAAAGCCGAGCAGCTCGACGCTGCCGCGGCCGAGATGCGCCGCAACGAACAGGCCGCCCGCGGCGCCCATCATCGCCAAACCGCTGCGCTCCAACACATGGGCCAGCCGGCTGGCGCGGGAACGGTCGAGAGCATCGGCGTCAGAAGGCGCAGGCCTTGGGCTCCCCTGAAAGGCCGAAATCCAGGGAGTCGATGATTTCACAGAGGTCGCCATTGCTGCTTTCCCTTCTGACTTCCACCCGATGCCCATCACGAAAGCCGGCATTGGCCGGACGCGATGCACCACTGCGGTCCGACTTCGGGCGAGCCGCTCAACAGTGAGACATTCAACGGAAGTGGGGGTTCAACAGCGAGGCTGCCAATCAAGAATTTGTGCAACTGCGAAGCGCAGATTTCGCTTGGATACCCAGGGGTCGGATGCGCTTCGATCGACGATCCGCACGCCGCCAGCGGTACCGCTTATCGGCTGGCGGGCGGGGTCTCAGTCGGCCGAAGGCGCGCCTCGTCCGATCAGCACGGCGCGAATGTCGTTGACGTTGGTGCCGGTCGGGCCGGTGCGAACGAGGTCGCCGATGGCGTCGAACAGGCCGTAGCTGTCATGCGCCGCGAGCACGCCGCGCGGATCGAGTCCCGCGGCGCGCGCCCGCGACAGCGTATCGGGCGTGACGATCGCGCCGGCGGCGTCCTCGGTGCCGTCGATGCCGTCGCTGTCGCCGGCCAGCGCAAACACATCGGCTTCGCCGGCCATCGCGATGGCAAAGCCGAGCAGGAATTCGGTGTTGCGTCCGCCGCGGCCGGCCGGCCCCTTGCCGATCGTCACCGTGGTCTCGCCGCCCGACAGCAGCACCGCCGGCGCTTTGACGGGATGTCCATGCAGCCGCACCGAACGCGCAATGCCGGCCATCACGATGCCGAGTTCGCGGCTTTCGCCTTCGATGGCGTCGCCGAGGATCAGCGGCGTCAGCCCGGCCTTGGTTGCGGCGTCAGCCGCGGCGGCGAGCGCCAGCGACGGCGCCGCGATGATACGAACGCTATTGTTCGCGTCGAGCGCCTTCGGCGTTTCGGTGCCGGCGTCGAGGATCGCCAACGCGCTGGCCGGCAGATCGAGTTGGTAGCGCGCGATGATGTCGCGCACCTCGGCCAGCGTGCTCGGATCGGCCACCGTCGGGCCCGACGCGATCGCCGCGGGATCGTCGCCGGGGATGTCGCTGATCGCCAAGGTCACCACCCGCGCCGGATGCGCGGCGAGCGCGAGCCGGCCACCCTTGATCGCCGACAGATGTTTGCGCACCGCGTTCATCTCGACGATGGTGGCGCCGCTGGCGAGCAGGCTTTTGTTGACGGATTGTTTTTCGGCCAGCGTCATCGTGCCGCCGGGCAGCACCATCAGCGCCGACCCGCCGCCCGAAATCAGCGCGATCACCAGATCGTCGGGGCCGAGCCCCTGCACCGCCGCGAGGATATTTCGCGCAGCCTGCTCGCTGCCGGCGTCGGGCGTCGGATGCGCGGCTTCCAGCACTTTGATGCGGCCGGCAGATCCACCCTGACCATGGCGGGTCACCACCACGCCGCTGAGGTCGACGTCGGGCCACGCCGCATCGACCGCAGCCGCCATCGCCGCCGCGGCCTTGCCGGCACCGACCACCACGCAGCGGCCTTTGGGTTTATGCGGCAGATGCCGCAGCACCGCGGCGCCGGGCTCGGCGCTGGCGACCGCGGCATCAAAAATCTGCCGAAGCGCGTTGCGCGCTTCGGCCTCGGTCCAGGACCTGGCTGACGTAACGTCAGACATTCGAGCTATGGATCGCCTCCACCACGGCGTCGGTGACCTGCTGCGTCGTGGCGCTGCCGCCGACGTCCGGCGTGACGATGCCGGCGCCGGTGACCTGCTCGACCGCGCGCATCAGCCGTGCCGAGGCATCGGTCTCGCCGAGATGATCGAGCATCTGCGCCGCGGTCCAGAAGCTGGCGACCGGGTTGGCGATGCCCTTGCCGGTGATGTCGAAGGCCGAACCGTGGATCGGCTCGAACATCGACGGGAAGCGCCGCTCCGGATTGATGTTCGCGGTCGGCGCCACGCCGAGGCTGCCGGCCAAGGCGCCGGCCAGATCCGACAGAATGTCGGCGTGCAGATTGGTGGCGACGATGGTGTCGAGCGACTGCGGCTTCAGCGTCATCCGCACCGTCATCGCGTCGACCAGCATCTTGTCCCAGGTGACATCGGGAAAATCCTTGGAGACTTCCGCGGCGATCTCGTCCCACATCACCATGCCGTGGCGCTGCGCGTTCGACTTGGTGACCACGGTCAAGAACTTGCGCGGCCGCGACTGCGCCAGCTTGAAGGCGTAGCGCATGATACGCTCGACGCCGACCCGGGTAAACACCGCGAGCTCGGTGCCGACTTCCTCCGGCAGCCCGCGATGCACGCGGCCGCCGCAGCCGGCATATTCGCCTTCGGAGTTCTCGCGGACGATCACCCAGTCGAGATCGCCGATCCCGACATTGCGCAGCGGCGAGGTGATGCCCGGCAGGATCTTGGTCGGCCGCACATTGGCGTATTGATCGAAGCCCTGGCAGATCGGCAGCCGCAGCCCCCACAGCGTGATGTGGTCGGGCACCACCGGATCGCCGACCGCGCCGAAATAGATCGCGTCGAATTTCTTCAACGTCTCGAGGCCGTCGGCCGGCATCATGACGCCGTGCTTGCGATAATAGTCCGAGCCCCAGTCGAAGGTCTCGACGTTGAACTTGACGTCTCCGAGACGCTTCTGCAGGGCGGCCAGCACCGTGGTGCCGGCGGCAATCACTTCGGGGCCGATCCCGTCTGCCGGGATCGCCGCGATTGAATATTCACGCATCTGAAGTCTCCGAACTGATTGTGGGGTTTTAGCGATGAGCCGCGGCGGCAGCGGCTTCGGCCTTTGCGGTGTTGCGCTGCGAGCGCGCCAGCACCAGCGTGAGGAATGCCGACAGCACCAGAAGGGCGGCGACGAAGAACAGCCCGCCCTGGAAGCTGCCGGTGAGATCCTTGATCCAGCCGATCATCGCCGGGCCGATAAAGCCACCGAGATTGCCGATCGAGTTGATGGTGGCGATGCCGGCCGCAGCCGCCGAGCCGGACAGGAACATGGTCGGCATGCTCCACAGCGGCGGCTTCGCCGAGCTGATGCCGATATTGACCAGCGACAGCGCCAGCAGCACCGCGATCACGGTGCCGGCGAAGCCGGCCAGCACCAGACCGCCGGCGGCCAGCAGGCAGGCGCTGACCACGTGCCAGGTGCGCTCGCCGCTGCGATCGGAATGCCGCGCCCACAGCACCATCGCGATCACCGCGACGACGCCCGGAATGGCGTTGAGGAAGCCGACCTGCAGCGAGGTGAGGCCGAATTCCTTGATGATCTGCGGCGCCCAGATCCCGAGCGTATAGAGCCCCGCCGAGGTACCGAAATACACCATCGCCAAGGCGATCACGCGCAGATCGGCGAGCCCGCGCCAGATGCTGTGGCTGGCGGTGCCGGCCTTCTTGGCGGTTTCGGCGTCCATGGTGCCGACCAGCCAGTTGCGCTCGTCGTCCTTCAGCCACTTCGCCTGCTCCGGCCGATCGGTCATGTAGAACAGCACCACCACGCCGAGGATCAGCGCCGGGATCGCCTCGATGATGAACATCCACTGCCAGCCGCTGAGCCCCATCAGGCCATGCATCTCCAGCAAGGCGCCGGACACCGGCGAGCCCAGCACGGTCGACAGCGGCGCCGCCGCCATGAAGATCGCGGTCATTGCGGCGCGCTGGCGGGCCGGAAACCAGAAGCTGAGATAGAGAATGATTCCGGGGAAGAAACCGGCTTCCGCGGCGCCGAGCAGAAAGCGCAGCACATAGAAGCTGGTGGAGCCTTGCACGAAGGCCATCGCGCCGGAGATCAGCCCCCAGGTGATCATCACCCGGGCGATCCAGATCCGCGCGCCGACCTTGTTGAGGATCAGGTTGGACGGCACCTCGAACAGGAAATAGCCGAAGAAGAAGATGCCGGCGCCGAAGCCGAACACGCTCGGCGAAAAGCCGAGATCCTTGTTCATGGTCAGCGCGGCGAAGCCGATGTTCACCCGGTCGATGAAGGCGACGAAATACAGCAGCATCACGAACGGCACGATGCGCATCGACACCTTGCGCAAGGTACGTTTCTCGACTTCGGCACTCATGAAAGGCTCCTCGCCTTGATTTGATTTGCTTTTAATTGGACGCGATATCCGGACATGGCGGCGGCACCCTTATCCGGCGAAGCCCCCTGCTCAAGGCGCATTTGTTTATACAAAAAAATGATATAATGACCGGGCAGGAGCGCCCGATGGACCTTCACCAATTGCGCTGTTTCGTGGCCGCCGCCGAGGAGCTGCATTTCGGCAAGGCGGCTCGGCGGCTGGAGATGCTGCCGTCGGCGCTCGGCCGCTTCATCCGGCTGTTGGAAGACGATCTCGGCACACGGCTGATGGCGCGCACCACCCGCAGCGTCACCCTGACCGCCGACGGCGCCGTGCTGTTGAAGGAAGCGCGCGTGCTGCTGGCGCAGGCCGACGCGCTCGCCGACAAGTTCCGCCATTCGAGCCGCAAGCAGGCCGCCACCGTGCGGCTCGGCGCGATCGACAGCGCCGCCGCAGGCCTGGTGCCGATGCTGCTGCACGATTTTCGCGAGCGCTGCCCGGACGTCACCGTGCAACTGATCGAAGACAAGACCATCCGGCTGTTGCCGCGGCTGTTGTCCGGCCGGCTCGATCTCGCCATCGTGCGACCGCCGGAAAATCCCGACCGCCGGCTGGAGTTTCTGTTGCTGCTGCACGAAACCGCGGTGGTCGCCGTCTCCGACCGCCATCCGCTGGCCGCGCGCAAGCGGCTCACCGTCGCCGACCTCGCCGATCAACCGTTGATCGTGCCGGAACGCCGGTCGCGGCCGCACAGCCACGACCTCACCATCAAGCTGTTCGCCGAAGCCGGACTGGAGCCGCGCATCGCCCAGATCGCCGACGAGAAGCAGACCATCGTCAACCTGGTCGCCGCCGAGCTCGGCGCCGCGATCGTGCCGAAATGGACCTCGCGGATGGCGGCGCGCGGCGTCCGCTACGTGCGGCTCGCGGCATCCGACATGAACAGGCTGCCGCTGGCCGCGGCCTGGACCCGCGGAACCCGCGATCCCGTTCGCGACGACATGCTGGAAATGCTGCAGGCCCGGCTGTCGCATTACGCGCGCGAGGCGTGAGCGGAGCATCGACCCAATGTCGGCTCGTCTTGCAGCGGCGTCGGCGATCGTTCGCTGTCTGCCGACGCTGGTTCCGCGACACCGCCGCGTTGCGGTGAGGGTCGACAAGTAACCTTAAGCTCAGGATTCCGGCCGCTCGCCTTGGCATTGCTTCGCCAGCCTCTAGCATGACGCCACCAGGGACAAAGGCACGCCGCGATGACGGACCGAAAACCACTTCATCTGCTGCAATATGGCCGTGGCCTTGCCGCGCTGGCGGTTGCGGCGTTCCATCTGTCGATTCTGCTCGGCGAGCCGCGCTATCTCGGCGATGCGGTGTTTCACGCCGTCACCTGGCGCGGCAATCTCGGCGTCGATTTCTTCTTCGTGCTGTCGGGCTTCATCATCTTCTATGCGCATGATCGCGACATCGGCCGGCCCGAGAGGTTGCGGCCCTATCTGCGCAAGCGCTTCACGCGGCTGTATCCGGTCTACTGGGTGTACGCGCTCGGCATGTGCGCCTTGCTGGCGCTGGGGCTCGGTTCGGCGACCGCGTTTCCGCACGGCGTGACCGATTGGATCAGCACGCTGTTGCTGGTTCGTTTTGACGGCTTCGAACTGCCGATCACACCGGCCTGGAGCCTGATGCACGAGCTGTCATTTTACGCGCTGTTCGGCGTGTTGATCCTCAGCCAAAGGATCGGCTGGGCGGTGCTCGTCGCATGGCTGAGCACGGCGGTTTTGTTCGGCGTCTATGCCGAAGAAGGCAGCCGCACCGCGCTCAACACCTATTTTTCAGCGTTCAACATGGACTTCGCGGTCGGCATCGCGGCCTATTTCGCCTGGAAGCTGCGCGCGCCCCGTATCGCGCTGCCCTGCATCGGGCTTGGACTGGGCACGGTCGCGCTTTGCTACCTCGCCGAGGCCAATGGCCACACACTCCATTTCCATCCGCTCGGCTATGCGCTCGGCTTCGGCCTGATCATCGCGGGCGCGGCGGCGCTGGAAACCCACCGCCAGTTCCGTCCGATCGCGGCGTTGAAATTTCTCGGCGATGCGTCGTATTCGATCTATCTGACGCATCTCGCGTTGCTGGGGCTGGCCTGCAAGATCGCGATCGCCGCGACCCGCTTCGTCGCGCTGCCGCACTGGGCGATCTATGGCATCGCGCTGGCTGCCGCCGTGCTCGGCGGCTGCGCCGCCCATCTTCTGGTCGAGAAGCCGCTGCTGCGACGGCTTCGCGGCAGGGAACAATCATCCGCGCAGGGCTCACGCGGTCGCTTCACCCAATCGACGGATGCCGGCGTGAGCCTTAAGGTTCAGGCTGACCTCCCAAGGCCCTGACGCGAAAGATTTGCCCATGTCGCCGGTTTCGTTGCTTCTGAACATTTTATGGATCGCGCTGGGCGGCTTCTGGATGGCGGCGGGGTGGCTGCTCGCGGCGGTGATCATGGCGATCACCATCGTCGGCCTGCCGTGGGCCCGCGCCTCCTTCAATATCGCCGCCTATACGCTGTTTCCGTTCGGCCAGATGGCCGTGCCGCGCGAGGCGCTGACCGGACGCGAGGACGTCGGCACCGGCCCGCTGGGCCTGCTCGGCAACATCCTCTGGTTCATCTTCGCCGGCTGGTGGCTGGCGCTCGGCCACCTGATCACCGCAGTCATGCTCGCCGTGACGATCATCGGCATCCCGTTCGCCTGGGCGCATCTGAAACTGGCGGGAATTGCGCTCTGGCCGATCGGCAAGGTCATCGTTCCGGCCTGATGATCCTGCTGCAGCACCGGACTGATATCGCCGGCGCTCCGCCCTCGGATGGGGATCGCGATGCCTGCGCTCCAGCAGCACCATAGCCGGCCCCGGCTTTCTGGAATCCGACACGCGCTTCTGGCGCATCCGTCACGATTCGCGCCGGTGACGGACGCCCGACACCGGGCCGCGCGACCGCCCGCCCCGCGATTTATCGCCGAAATCGCCCGGGCCGGGCGTTGCCGACGCCCGCCCAATCGGCTACATCACCTGCGAAGCACCCGTAGCTCAGCTGGATAGAGCGTTGCCCTCCGAAGGCAAAGGTCACACGTTCGAATCGTGTCGGGTGCGCCAGTAAAACAAGGGGTTTCTTGCATTCTCCCTTCAGCCGAAATCCTCACAGGAAGCACATAGGAAGCAGCCCGCTAGGCAACGACGAAGCGACGTAGCCCTTCGGAATCCTCGCTTGGTGCGGCCTCGTTGGTCCCCGGCACTGCCGCTGCTGCGGTGCCGTCATCCTCGCGGGGCTCCCACTCGGCATGTTGCCCGCCCATGCTGCGATAGACATCGCGCGCGGCCTTCTGGATGGCGGCGCGTAGCGAATTGTCAGAGAACCCGACGCCGCGCCGGATATCTTCGGATGATGGGATTTTGGGAGGCCACACCGCGATGCCGCGGCGTTCCGTCCGCACCAGCACGCAGCCGATCAACTCGATGCCGTTCACGGTGCAGTCGAAATAAGCGATCGGTATGTTGCCAGTGGCACCGGGCTTCAACCTGCGCACCTGAGAAAGGCCGGTGATCGAGATGCTGTGTTCTTTGGTCATTGCATATTTCCTTCGGTTTGGAGTGCTGCTTCAAAAACTCGCCATGTCTTCGGTGAATGCGTCCGAATCGTAAAACGATCGGGTTTCAGATGCCGCAGCACGCGACACCGCCATCCACGTCGCCACCGCGCCGTCGATGCGATCTCGCGACTTGCCTTTGTGCATGGTGCGGTTGCCGGCGCTGTCCGTGTGGATGGCGACATTGTCGAAGCACCACCGCAAGACCGGGTGGCCGCCGTGCAGCAGCTTGCCGGCCAGGATGACGCGCTCCAGCTCGTTCAAGGCCGGCGATTGCGTCACCCACCCCTGCCGGATCGTCGCGGTCGGCAAACCATCGTCGGTCAACGGCCCCATCACCGCCTGCGCATAGGCCGGATCGAAACCGATCTCGCGGACGTCGAACCGCTCATTGAGACCGCGAATGCAGGCCTCAACCGCCGAATAGTCGATGACGTTGCCCGGCGTCGGCGTGAGAAACCCCTGCTCTGCCCAGGCCGGGTACGGGACGCCATCGCGATCGGCGCGCGCCCGCAAATTGTCGCCAGGGCAGAAGAAATGCGCCAGCACCACGAAATCATCATCCTTGCGGATGCACGCCACCACCGCGGTTAAGTCGGTGGTGGTCGACATGTCGACACCGATCCAGCAAGGCAGGCCGTCCAGGCCGTCCGGCAGCACGCCACCGCCCCGGTCATAGATCGCCATGTCGATGAACGGGTCGGTGCTGTGATCGAGCCAAACGTTCAAATTGTATTGCCGGAACGTTTCGCGGGCGGTGATGCTGGTTTCGCCCTCGCGCGCCAGCTGGCGCAGGCCCTCGATATCCTGATAGCCCAGCTCCAGGCCGGGGTTCGCGGCGTACCAGATCGCTTCGTCTTTCCAGTCGGCATCGGCCGGGGTTTCGAACAGGATCGGCAGCATCGTCGGATCGATGATCTCGCCGCTGGCAACCTTGCGCGCGCGATCGACGATTTCGAATGCGACGTTTTCCTGGCCGCGCCCGCTGGTGGTGGCGACGATCAGGAGCGAGCCGACCGACTTGACCATGGCGGACTTCAGCGCCTTCCACAGTTCGACGTTGCGCCAGATATGCAGTTCGTCGGCGAACACGAAGGCCGGAGTCCGGCCGTGCTGCGTCCCGGCGTCGCCGCTGATCGCCTCGAGGAACGAACCGTCGCGGATGAAGTGCAGCTTCTTGACGCTGTTGTGCGCGTCGTAAATGCGGGTGGCAGCAACCAGGCGCTTGTCCTCCCGCACGATGCCGGCGGCCTCGCGGAAGCCATAGCCGGCTTGCTTGCGGTCCGACGCGGCCAGGATGTTTTCGCCCCCGGCCACGCGCTCGGGACCGATGGTGTGCAGCAGGGATAGCGCGCCCGCCAGCGACGTCTTGCGGTTGCCGCGCGGCAGCAGCAGCACCACCGTCTTGACGATGCGGGTGCCATCCGGATTGCGCGGACCGTAGATGCGGCGGACGATGCGCTCCTGCCACCGATCGAGCCTGAAGGCGCGGCGCGGCTCATTGCTTTTCGGATGACGCAGGGCGCGCAAGAACTGGACCGCGCGCTCGCCACGGCCCAACGGATCATCGATCGGACTGTCGTCAGAAATCCAAGGGACTAGGCTCGTCACCGTCATCATCCTTCCTGACTGCCGGCCGGGATCTACTCACTGGAGTGAGACCAAGCTCTGAAGCAAGCCGCAGCGCGCGGGTCATCGCGTCGGATTGAATGGCAACAGCCGGGTGCCGCTTCGGACCGGACTCGGCGGAGAACACATGCCCTTCGGCCTGCAGCGTCCGTTCCATCTCCCGCACGGTGCCGAGCGCGACGCAGTAATTTTCAAGCGAGCCAAGGTCTGCTGTCGTGAGAATGCGGCGTTTGCGGATGACCGGGAACACGCGCCGCCATTCGGCCTTGGCGTCCTTCGACATCCACGACGGTGCCTTGATGTCCCGCAGCACCGTGCCATTATCGACCACCAGCGTCGGTTTCGTGCCGCGCATCAGGCCACCTGCCCTTGCGAAATCGTCCTGATCTCCAGGCCCCGCGCGCGGCCGATTTCCTTGGTCTCCTTGATGTCGTAGACAAGGCCGTCATAGACCACGCGATCGACGTTGGTGACGCCCTGCAGGTAGCGCGTCCGAAACACGATAACAGTGTCCTCGCTGGTGCCGTAGTTGCGAATGAACTCCTCGGTGCCGGCCTGGATCAGCTGAGCGCGCAGCGTGGCAAGCGCCACCCATTCCTGAATTTCATTTCCCATGCCGTCATCACCCGTGACGGTGAAACGCTGGATCTCAATCACGCTGTCGAGGTTGCCGGCGCGCATGGCTCAACCCGCCCAGCTCCAGTTACGGTACTCGTTCACGATGTCGGACACGCCGATCGGCAGCGACTGCGCAGTGACGCCCACCAGCACCGCCTCGCGGTTTTCGTACCAATGCGCCGCCAGCTGGCAGACGCATTCCTTCAGCGGCGCCGGAATCTTCGTCGGCGTGTACTGATCGGAAATCTTGAAGCCGAGCAGCTGTTCGATATGGCACTGCGCGGCGCAGATCTTGCGCTCGATCAGTTCGTCATCGACGTCCAGCGTCTGGTTCAGTTGGGCCTTGACCTCTTCCAACGTGACGATCGCCATCTAAAAAACCTCAATTCTGGGATCTCTTGCGGGACTGAGAATGCGCCGGTCCCTGGCGATTCCGCGAAGACGTCGACCACCCCCCGGCCTGCCGCGCCTCGCCAGACTGTTCGGCGCTGCTGTGGCATTCGGTGCAGCGTGGCGCCCAATTGGATCGGGACCAAAACAGTTTCATGTCGCCACCGTGCCTAACGATGTGATGCACCAGCGTGGCCGGCTTGCCGCATGGCTTGCCATCCACAACGCGCGTGCACCGCGGATGCGCCGCGATGAATGCTCGGCTTTCGGTCCGCCACTTCCCGTCATAGCCGCGGGCAGATGCGGAGGGCCTGACCGCATCGTGCCTTGCCTTGCGCTCGGCTGCGCGCTTGGCCTGACATGGGCACAGCACGTCAGACGGAAGCCGACGCCCGCAGCAACCACGGATGGATGGTGCGCGCATCGGCATGGTTGCTAGTCCTCGATTGTCCGCACGGTGGCGGTGGTGCCGGTGCTCTTCACCCGACGAACTTGGTAGGGCGGGATGAAGCCAACCGGCACGTCGGCATAGCTGATCGGATCGTTGTCGGCGTTGCCGGGCGGGATGAAGGACAGGCTCCCCGCAGCGGTGACGGTGATCGCTTTGACCGGACCACCAGCAATATCCGCGCTGTCAGACTTGGCGATAGCCAACCCCTTGGCGCCGAAGCTGCTGGTGTTCGTCGAGAACTCGGAAAGCTTGCTCGCCATGGATCAGGCCACCGGACGATTGCGGGCGTGGCCCAGCACGAACACCGCGCCGACCGCGACGGACGTCCCGCTGTTCTTGGCCACCACCACCCGGACATAGCGCTTATGTCCGATGTAGCTTTGCTTGACCGTGGCATCGGCCGCCAGCGCCGTCGGCAATACCCCGACCAGCAGATCGGCCGGAACGTCGGTGAAGTCGCCGTCCGCAGTGGTGTCGGCCTCCTGCAGTTTGGCGGCAAAGCTGCCGGCGCCGACGATGGCGCCGCTGTTGAGGATCAGGGCGGCGCTTTCGTAGTCCTGCAGATCGACCGCGTTGCCCTTGATGGTCGCGGCCTGCACCGCGGGAGACAGCGCCAGGACGACGCCGATGTTTGAAGCAAGATCGCGCATGGTGCTGTTCCTTCTAGCTAACGGCGCAGGTGATCTTCTTGAGCGCCGCGGGCCGAATGACCGCGCCGCCGACGCGCCGGGTGGCGTGAATGCGGGTGATGCCGCTGGTGGCGAGCAGGTACGGGTTGACCAGGATGCTGAGCGCCAGCCGATCGATGATACGGTAAGCGGTCGCAATATCGCCAAAGGCAATAGGAGTGTTGCCGGCGCCGATGGCGTCCATGTTCGGGACTTCGACCACCGGACGACCCAAGATGCTTTCCGGCTGCCCAAGCTGCAGCGAGGGCTGCCACAGGAAGTTGCCCTGGCCATCCTTCAGCTTGCGGATCGCGGCGAGCGTCGATCCCGCCATCAACCAGGTGCCGCGCTGCCGATAGGCTGCCTGCAGCGAGTAGAACACGCTGATCAGCAGGTCGGCGGGCGTGGTGCCGAGCGTCGCCGCGTTGCCAGTCGGGACCGAGACGACGTCGCCGTTGGTCAGCAGGCCCTCGGGCATCAGCGGTCCGGAGCCCTTGACGAAGGCGGCGCCTTCCTTCTGTCCGAAGTCTTCGGACAGCGCCATGCGAACTTCGGCCTCGGCAACGCCCGCGCTGTCGGCGAGCAACTGGTTCGAGATGTCGACGAAGGTGTTGATCTCGCGAACCGGGATCTCGACCTGGCCGAAGCTCGGCTCCGAACCTTCCTGCGCCTGGAGTTCCCCTTTCCATTTTCCGTTCGTCGTGCCGATCCGTTTCGGGTAGGCAACAGCCGGCGACGTGGTGCTGCGCACCGTGGCGAGGCCACGGATCGGCGAATATTCGATCAGGTCGCGGATGAACTCGGTCGACAATTCGGTCGGCGCCAGATAGCCGCCCTGCGGATCGCTGGACACGATCAGGGTCTTCAGTTCGACCGGGTCGGCCCGATCGCCCTGACGCAGATAGGAGTGGAAGGCCTTCTTTTCGGATTCGGCCTGTTCGTCCTTGGTCTTGTCCGTGGCGCCGGGGCGGTTGACCTTGGCCTCGATTTTGTCCAGCCGCTCGGTCAGCTTCGGATCGGTGGCCGGCGCCTTGGCCTCCAACGCCTTGAACCGATCGTCAAACTTCTTTTCGAGCTCGGTCGAAAAGTCGCCGAGCGCCTTCGTGACGATCGACGCCGGATCTTCGTCATCGCCCTTGCGAATGATGGCAGCGCTGCCGATCAGCGCCTTGGTGGCAACGTGCTTCATGCTTTCGTTCCTGTCGTGAGCGCCGCGGTGGCGCGGTGAATGGCCTCTGCGATCGCAAGGGCCGTAATCGCGGACTTGGCGCTGGTGATGCGCGCGCCCGGATGCATGGGAATCGCCACGAGGGACGCTTCCAACAACTCGAGTTGAGAAATGGTGCGGCCACCGCCTGCCCTGGCCCTGGCCTTGCGGGTGACGAAGCCGATCGAGACGCCGCGGACAGCACCGGCCTTGACCAGCGCCCGCACCTCCCGCGCCCGCGGCAAGTCGTCGACCAACAGCCGCCCCTTCAGGTGCAGGCCGTCCGCCTTCTCGGTGGCGACATCCCAGGCGCCGACCGGATCGTTGGCGTCGTGCCCGAACAGCATCGGGATCGGAACCGCCGCGCTGGCAAAGGCGCCCTTCTCGATCATGTCACCGACGCGATCGGGCTTCGCAAACGGCCACGCCATCGCGGTGATGGCCCCAGCGTCATCAATGGCAAAATCGGCCTTGAACTCGATCCGGCTGTTCATGCTGCCGCCTGCAGTTTCTGTTTCGGTGGCGTCTTGTCCGCGCGCTGGTTCGAACCGTCCGCCGCCGGGCTGTCGGTGCTGATGTTCGTGTTTTCGTAAACGTCACCGCCCTCATAGGGCTGCAGCCCGATCCAGGAGCGGCCCTCGTTGGCGTTGAGCACCTTCGACGCCCGCAAGCTGTTGATCGCCGCGGCGCGATCGGTCAGGCTGGCGCGGGTCAGGTCGTCGCGATCGAAGACGACGCGATAGGATGCCCGTTCGTCGGTGGAGAACAGCGCCCGGCGGAAACAGTTTTCCAGCGCGTGCAACCACGGCTCCAGGCTGTAGCTCAGGAACTCTTGGCCCTGCTGTTCCCCGTTATTGTACGTGACGCGGTCCAGCTCGTAGGCCATGCCGGGCGGGATGCGGAACGCCCGGCAGATTTCCAGGATTTGGAATTTCCTGTTTTCGAGAAATTGGCTGTCGGTGCTGTTGAGCGTGAGTTGCTGGAAATCGGCATCGTCCCACAGAACGGCCGTCTCGCCGGAATTGTCCGAACCGGAGAACGCCGCGCGCCAACCGGCCTTCATCTTCTTCAGGCCCTCGTCGCCAAGGGTCTTCTTGAACTTGATGACGCCGCCCGGCCGGGCGCCCTTCTTGAACAAGTTGAGCGCGTGATTTTCCAGATGCCACGCCACCGAGATCGCGCGCATCGCCATGGTCAGCGGGCAACGGCTGAACGGTGACCGCAAGTGGATCACGTCGGCAGCGTCGAGCGGACGGCTATCGATGCGATAGCTCGGCTCGCCGGTGTCGGCATAGGAAACAGAAATCTTGCCCGGCTGGTAAAGAATGATCTCGTGCGGCCTGCCGTCGACGCGATTGATCCACGCAATGCCGCCCGCGTCGCAGGTCAGGGCCTGCACCACCAGGTCGCGGACAAGTTCGAAGGCGCTGGTCCAGTCGTTGACCTGGTCCTGCAGCAGCTTGGCGACGGGATGTTTGGCGTCGTCGGTCTCGGTGCCGTCGTCGTTGACCCGGACCACCTTGATGCTGAGCGTCGCCGCGGCTTCGCTGAGCGTCCGGATCGCGGTGCTGACCACCGGAACGTCGAGGGCCTGAGCGCGCGTAATCGCGCCCGGCAAACCCGCGCCGAAGATGCTGAGAAGTTCTGGACTAGGATCGGCGAGGCTCTTCGCCTCAAAGCCGAAGACGGATTTCAATCGGTCAAACATCGTTCCATTCCGCATAGGCCGCAGAATGGTGAAGCATGTTGAGATTGAAAGAAAAAATCGTCCTTGTCGGACAACTTAGAAATGCCGGGGCTTGCCCGGGCTTTCCACTGTTTGCCGTTGATAACTAAAGCATCAATGCCGCGTCCGTCTTCTCATCAAACTTGGTGCAGAAATTGTAACCCGTCTCGGTGATTTGCGTGATCTCGTATCGGATGGTCATGTCGCCGCGCCGCATGAACGGCATGATGGTCGTTCCGATCGGCCCCGTCGCTGTCAACCACAGCAGCGCGCCGCACACCATCTCCGCGACCTTCTCGTCAGTGTGGTGCAGGTTCTTTTTCAGCGCCTCGACCACGACGTTGCGCGATGCCTGCCGATGGTCCGGCTCCGACTGTTTCGTCAGCGCCTCTTCCCACCAGGCGATCAGCCCATCGAGCTTGTCCGACTGCACCAGCGTCTTGATGTTCGCGTTGCCGAGTTCGGCTTCCATCCAGAACGTCTTCACTGAATCCACCTCTTCCGCTGATCGTCGACTTCCAGCCGCGCCAGCCGTTCCGCTTCCTCGCGCAACAGACACCCATCGAACTCAAGGACGGCCGCCCGCTCTTCGTATGCCGCCTGCCAGTCTTCATCATCCCAGCCGGCGCGGTCATCGAGCAAATAAAAATTCTGGAAACGCCCAGACAGCGAACTCCCAAAACCCCCAAAACCCTCGTCAGCCTCCAGCGTGAATTTCTGGATATCCTCGGAAGGGCTACCCCCAAAACCCCCAAAACCCGCTTGAGGGGGGTTTTGGGGGTTTTGTCGGTTCGGGTCGGTAGCGTTTTCTAGTTTTTTTTCATCGGTTCGGAGAGCAGCCAGCCAACGGCCCATAGTCTCACCCTCCGGCCTGAAGTGCGGGATTCCAGCAATATGTGATTGTAGGACGGCCACCCGCCCCCACCGGCTTGCCCTGGACCTCTCGGCAGTGGTTGGTGGCGATCAGCATCTCGATCGATGCTGTAACCGTCTCGCGGTCGCTCAGGCCTGCCCAGCCCTTCTTGTGAACGTCGCGGGCGGTGAATGAATCCGACAACTGGTTCCGCCGCTCAATGATCAGCCTAGCGCCATCCTCGGCCATCGTCTCGCCGGACGAATAGAGCCGATTGGCGTGGCTGCGGAGATAGTCGGCCCAGCCCAGCGCCCGGCGCATTGCCGTCTCGTTCACGTCGAACCGGCCGCCGTCGATCAGTTCGAACAGCAACGCCAGCGATGCCACCGTTTTCGGCATCTTCAGGATATGGCTTTCCAGCGTTGAGGGCAGAGACCCCGACCGGGCTTCGGACTGGATTTCTGTCATCCATTGCTGGAACAACTCCTGACTCTCCGGCGAGAAGCGCAGCACGGTCGGCCGCTCGGTGTCGCCCATCGGCAGGTCGTACAGATCGCGGAAAACCTTGTCGTAGGCGAGCCGCGCCAGCGTGTTCGGTGCGCGGTCAACCCAGCGCCATGATCCGATATCGTCCGGCCACACCACCATCTGCAAGCGCTGGATCAATCCGTCATTGCTGGCGCCCGACATGGCACCGCGGACGATCGGGGCGATGCGGGACGGCTGCACACCACCGATGATGCTGACGGTGCAATGCTCGATATGCACGGTGCCGCGCCCGATGCGGTCATAGGTGAAGCGGCCATCACCATTGAACGCCTCAAGATAGAACGCTCGCTCGCTCTGATGCTCCTCGCTTTCCATGCGGGCGAGGAAGCCGGGCAACTCGTCCCGGATCAGCAGAATGCCACGCGGGTTCTCGTTCAGCAGTTCGCCCAGCTTTTCGACCGTGGCGTCGTTCACCACGATGCGGGGACATGGCGGTTGGTCATCGTCATCGCCGGCTAGGCCCTCTAGGAGTTCACGGGCAGCATCGCGGTCACCGTTCTTCAGCGCCTTCTCGGCGCGTTTCTTGGCATCCTTGGCGTCGAGGCCGGAAAGCGCTTCGTCGATCTGAGCGCTTTTGATTTCCTCTTCCCACTTCTCGCGCAGGTCATCGGTGATGGCGTAGATCGGGCCGAGCGCGGCCTGCATGGCCGGGGACTTCATCGCGCTGGGCCGGCCGATGATCGCACCCCAGAGGTTCGGCACGACTTCCCAATCATCGTTTTGCTTTGGCCGAACGCGAACCCGGTTTCCGATCGTTGCTGCGATTCCGCACAGCGCGGTCACGGCCGCGAAATCCGGGGGCGCTTGCTGGCGGTCGGCGACGTCCATCACGTAGTCCCGGATGGCTTCGGGCAACAGTTCGGGAATGAACGGCTCGACCGCCGGCAGCGTCGAGGTGATCGGCGTCACGGCAGGCCAGCCACCGGCGGTCACCGGCCGGGCGACGGCGAGAAGGCGGCTGATATCGTTGTCGTTCATGCCAGGCGGCACGTCGTCAGCTAGATCCCACCCTTGCGGCATTGACGGCGGCGTGGTGACCATGTGGACGGATGCCGCGATGCCCTGCAACAGCCCGGCCACCGTCTCCGCATATTTCGATCCCGGTTCATCGGCGTCGGGCCAAAGCACGACATGCCGTCCGGCCAGGGTAGACCAGTCGGCCTTGCGGGCGGCATGGGAGCCGCTGGACGACGTAACCACCACGTAGCTGTCGAAGCGCTTGGCCGCCGCGTCGGCAGCCTTCTCGCCCTCGACCACCATCACGCGCGCGGACGGTCGGGCAGCCAGCCTATCGAGGCCATAGAGCGGACGCCGATCGGAGATGTTTCGGCAACGCCATTCTTTGCGGTCATTCGGCCCCTCGCAGAATACGAAGGGCTTGATCTGCTTATCTGCCGGCTTGCCATTCGCAGGCCGATTATAGCGGACCACGCAAAGCATCAATTGCCCGGCGGCATCGTTGTAGCGCCAGCCTTCGGCAAACGTGTAGCCCGCTGGGCAAAAGCGATTGATGAGAGCATTGGTGAGTTTCGGAGCGTCGGCCGGGATCGGCAGCAGCGGACGCCATGCGTCATCAACTGCTGGCGGCGGAGGAACGTCACCGTCTAAGGGCGCGAACGCCTCATCCACATTGATCATGTTCATCCTTCACGTATTCCAAGCATTGCAGCTACCCGGCGCGCGGCCTCGAGCTGCGATAGATCGAAGAGAAATGCCGCGAGGCTTACCGGGTCGCCGCCGGTGTCACCCGTGGCGAAGTCGGCCCATCGGCCCGTGCTGATGTTGATGCGGAAACTTCCCGGCGTGCGGTCAGCACGGCGCGGGTTGCGGGCGACGTACTCACGCCCCTCTCGACGACCACCGGGCAACCAGCGATCGAGCAGCGACGGCAGCGAACTAAGCGCCGCGGCGTTGACCTTGCCGAAGTCGATCATTGGAGCAGATCAGTTCGGCCGATGCGATCATGCACAGGCAACTCGCCCCACTCTTCGGCGATGATCTCCGCTTCAACGACGGCTTGCTGGTAGGACGAACCACACCACATGCCGATCTCGCAGCCGTCTTCCTCGACCACGTTGACGAAGTATTGGAAGAGACCGATTTCGGCAGTGATGGGACTGCTGATGATCGTCCCGCCGTCGATAAACACATGTGCGCCGATGTTGCCCATTTGTTCAGCCCGCCTGCGAACTGCTAGCAATAAGCGGCCCAAGCTTCTTTTTCGCCCAAGCATCCAACGAGTGGCGGGGATAGAGAGGTGTGCGATTCACCTTCTGAAATTCAGGGCCTCCGCCAATGGTCACGTATTTTGCCAATGTGGCAGGCGCGATGGTGATGCCGAACACCACATCAAGATATTCCGACGCGTGCTCCCGTCGGAGTCTAGGCTTGTCGAGGTGCGCCGGCAGACAAGCCGGGGGCGTTCCCTCCGAAGAGGGTTTTTCAGCTTCATTCATTTTTCAGTCTCCTAGAGGCTCGCCTGGCGCGAGTTGCTTAGCCTGTACTCAGCACATCACCGCGTAGAGCGCGTCCGACAGCGTCGAACTCGCGACCACCCAGGTATCGTTCGAAACCAATTCCTTTTGATCTGTGTTCTCGCAGTGCCTGGATGGCGTCGCCGAAAGCATCAGCACTCCGCAGATGCTCAGCTCGCAACCGTTTGCTTTCGGCGTTCTCCGCTCGTTTCCGAGATTCTGCTGCAAGCCGAAAAAACTCTGGAAGGAAGGGAATAACAATCATCCCCATGTGCTGCTTCGGGTCACCACCGGCATCTGCAATACGATCCAGCATTTTGTGCGACAGGATGAATTTGAAGACGCCGATGGGAAATGGCCCTTGAACTCGCATTTCGATATGCGGGCCCGGGTACGCGCTTTCTTCCATCATGCCGTCGGGAGACTCGCTCCAGAAGACAACGTCCTTGATCGTTTCGTCGCGATACTTGGCGATAAATGCTGCGCAGTAGTCGAGGAATTTCGCGTCGTCCTTAAGATCCAGCTCGGCCTGCAAAACGCTCAATAGGATCGCATTGTCCTTGTTCTCAAGAGGGCACGTATTGGCGTACTCCATAAAGAACGGGCCGATATCGTTCGGTCCTGCCGAGAGCATGACGTACAGCAGCTTTGCCGAGTCCATCAGCGTAACAGGTGACGCACCGCGCCCCGGCTTTGTTGGCGGCCACCGACGAATTTTTCGCAGACCAAGCCCATAGGCCTCGACGGCGGAGACTGATTTGCCGGTTGCGTCGGCAAGCGCCTCGTAGAGATTATTTGCAGTAGCCATGTCGAATCTCGCTGGGTATAACTTTAACCTAGATGGCTGGGTAAAAAGGTCAAGTCTTTACCCGGCCATCTAGGTAATCAGTTTTTCCCGTGATGGATAACCCGCCGGCCGGAGCCGACGGGACTTGTCAGACCAGAAATTGCGCTAAGCGTCAGCCTTGCGCCGTCTGTGAGTTCGCCGCGTCGTACAGGAAATCGCCGGACCGTCTCAGCCGGGCAATGTCGAACAGCACCGATCGGGCAATGGTGCCGTCGCGACTATCCATCATGATGCCGGTTTCGATCTTAAAGATCAGCACGGGCAGGTTGGTTGCCGGGATGGCGGCGAACTCCGAAATCGATTCGCAATATGCCGCCTCCACCTCGTTTCGGCGGCCCTTCAATTCGCCAACCTTGGTTTGCCACATCACCTTCTGCCGGCGTTCGTGCCAGTCGCTGCGGATCGTGCCGATGTCCTTTTTCCACTCGTCAGCGGCCTCGTCCCAGATCATGTCAGGCAAAGGATTACGCGCTTCCCATGCCTTCAAAGCCCGATCACCAATTTTGCATTTGGCGTCGAGCTGGTGCCATTGGGTCAGCCGTTCGTCGATCTCAGCCTTGATCTCGATAAAGAAGGGGTCAACGGCCTCGCTGGCAACGATCGGGGCCACCCCGGCGGCTTCAGCGGGCGGCAGGGGCGCGGCCAGCGCCATTGCGGTGCTGGCAGCGGCAAGGGCCGCGGTGTGGGTCAGAAAACCGCGCCTGGACGTGTCCACGGGCGGAAACATAGGTCTAGCGTCGGTCATGGGTGTTGCTCACTGAAATCGGCTTGTCACAGCCGTCGCCCGGTAACAGACCGAGCAGCCGGGGAGTGACAACCTGCCAGTGAGACAGGCAGAGCGCTTTTAAGGGCCGAAACCCTCTGGACAGCACGCTCATCCCCGGCCATAAATCGGCCGTTCGGAGCCGAGCCGCCAAGCTCGTCCGTCGAGTTTCACGACAACGTCGTAAAACTCATATCCGCGGCACTCGCCTGCGAAGCGAGAGCACTGATCCTTAGATGGATTGCGGGTAGTCACTGGTCCGGGTTGTCACGCCCACGGACATGCTCACCTGATTTGGTTAAAAATGTCCACCCCTCTGGGGGCGCTTCGGCGCGTCCTGTGCTATCGAGTTCAAAACTCGGGGGAATGACCGTGGATTTTACAGTTGCACTTGCTTCCGCATCGCAGGCGCTGACGATCGTCAAGCAGCTACGCGAGATCGACAAAGGCGTCAGCGAGGGAGAGCTCAAGGCCTCAATGGCGGACCTCTACGGAAAGGTCGCAGAGCTACGGATGGCGCTCACTGACGCCCGGGAAGAAATTCATGAGAAGGATCGGCAGATCAAATCGCTACGCGATCAGATCGCTGCTCATACATCTGGCGAAGCGTGTCCCATTTGCCGTGAAGGAAAAATGGAAGTCATTAGCTCAAAGAAAGATCCTGTCTTCGGCGTCATGGGCGTGCAGCTGCAAACTCTGAAGTGTGGAAAATGCGGCCACTCCGAAGAGCACCAGTATGATCCGATGGGGCGCCAATGAACAATAAGATTGGAAAGAAGAAAAAGCGGAAGTTGCTCGACGAAGCTGCCGCATCCGGCTCGCCGGCGGTAGACCATTCGGGCGAGGATCCAGCGGCGATCGATCGTAAGGACACGCATCTCTACAAGTACGCGGGTTCTCAGCTCGTTGATGCCATTTTCAGCTCGCCTGAGCGGGTGACTATGAAGTGCTCTTTGCCGAAGGATTTCAACGATCCTTACGAGCTATTTCTCACAATAGATTTCGACGAGGAGCCAGACGCGCTGGCCTTTTACGCCGACGCTGTTGGCGAGCTTGTTCAGCAACCCACCACCTGCTTTTCTCGATCGCCGGATGTGGTCCCTATGTGGGCCCACTATGCCGAAAACCATAAAGGATTTGTGGTTGAATTTTCCGAAACTTGCCTTGCGAAGGCTTTTCCTGAAAGCAGTTTCGGCGACGTAACTTATTCAGATGTCCCGTCCGAAGGCCTGACCGACATGCTCTATAGAGCATTTAGAATCGGAAAATATCGCTACATCTATCTTTTGCGATTAGGCGTGTATCGTGCCGCCTACTACACCAAAGCAACCTGCTGGAGCTACGAGCGGGAGCGTCGAATGGTTGCTTCGGAAACGGAGATCCGCGACGCTTCCGATCTACTACTTCTAGACGCGCCAGTTCAATGTGTGAGAAGCATCATCGCTGGTTCAAGAGCAACAGATGCAACGAAAGATGCTCTAAAAAGGAAAGCTCACGAACTGGGCTGTCGCTACTTCGAAATTCGAATTGGCAGGGTCACAGCAATTCCATACTTCCTTGACCTTCATGAACGCCCGCACATTTTCGACGGCTCGGCGCTTATCCCTGCCGCTGTATCGTGCAGCACCTGTTTCGAGCCCATGAAGGCAGATAGTTCCCAGACGGAATGTTCCTGGTGTCGGATCAATCAGCAGATGACTCAGTATGCAGCGTCTCGCAATTCATATCGAATGCTTGATCGCGCGGGCCTTTTGGACTCTTACATTGAGGGCATGGACAAAATTACATTTGGAAGCTGAAAGCCCGACAGGGAATAGAAGCGGACCTATCATCTCGCCGCATCTCGCTAAGATTTCGTCACGTTGCTTCAATCTACCTCGACTCCGACACGTCGAACAGAAGGGTCAAACATTGTTGCGCCACTCGGGGGCGACGATGGAGGGTATGAGCTTCCCACGTTTTGGCGGTTTGTCAGGTCGCGGCCGGGCCGTTTTCTGCGTTTCTGCAAGCACCCATGAACTGAACGATCTCCGCTGCCGCCGTCGAGGCGTCATCGAAAGCGATTGGCCAATCAGGTAGGATAGCCGCACCACAGACTTCGTCTGGTCTGAAGCGGACTGCACCAACATTTTCTGCAAGGGCAGTGGTATGTTCGGCGGAAGCCCCGTTCTCTTGCAATTTTTCGAGTATACCCACCTGCCACGCAAGATCATCAGGCCGCGCCTCTGGCCACGTATGCTCTTCAAGCATTGGGAAACCTAGGTGCCTCAAAACGGCAAGTATATACGTTGCGCAGGTTAATCCCATTCCTAGGGGTGGCTCGATAAACTCGTCCGTACCACGCTCAAACACATCTCCGGTCACCGAAAATCCATATGGAATTTTGTCAGGTTTTGCGCGGCGCTTGTTCAACCACGATGCGACGGTTTTTGTATTGATATCGCCGAGCTGGATCTGGTCCCACTTGTAAGCTTCATCTGGCGCACCATCCGCTATTTGGATGTGATGCCAGGCAAGATGGGCAAGACGCGCAGGTTGATTATCGGTCTTATAGAGTAAAGCGACATGAAGGCCGAAGTCTTGGCCATCATATATGGGGTCAACAGATCTCGCAGCAATGCCGAGAAATCGTACGTCATCGAACGGCCTCTCAGCATTCGCGGCAAGGGGCATTACTGCTCGAGCCCGATCAATATTTTCTTCGATGGAAGGCCACGCGCGTTAAGCTCCGCTCTGACTCTGCGAAGCAGAGAATACCAAGGCTTATCTATCAGGCTACGCACGGCGAACGTAGTCCGTAGGAGCGTCACCATGATTTCGGGTGAAATCAGGTTTTCCGGCATCACTCTGAATATGCGCCGGATATCTTCGAATTGACGCGCCTTCAAAAGCTCATTCAACCCCTCGATTACCACCTCGATAGTGTCGGTGCCGCTTCCCTCTCTATCAGAAGTGACCGCTGTAACGACCCACGCAAGGTTCAAGTTGGGCTTCTGCGCAGCTCGACGCGAATGTGGGAATTGCTCCAAACAAGCATGATGGAGACGCCACGTCTTTGCCGTGACGCTCTGCAAATAGGTCGCTAAATGATCAGCGGCAAAGAAACGCGACTGATCATGTGCAGGCACATGTGTGCACACGACGAAGGCGATTTTGTCGTCGATGAAGCGGGGGTGGTCAGTCGACAGATCGTGGATTAAGGGCGAGATGTAGTTTCGACTGAATGCACCATTGAAAAACGCGTCCGCTTTCGGCATTGAATCGGTTGAGATTGCCAAGGCTTTGGAGTTCATCAGCGTCAACTGCTTTCTCGGTATAAAAAAGGTTGTCTATCAGAAACGACGGACCGTCCCCATCGTCGTCGCCAACAAGTCCTGCGGTGATACGGACGTTGGCGTCGCCATCGATGGGCAACTCGATTACAGAATGATAGCTCTCTACTGCATCCTCAGGCACGTCTGGATCGGCAAGGGCTCCGAGCAACGCAGGCTTAATAAGATCTTTCCAGTCGGCATCGGTAAGCTTCAACTCGTCTCGATCAATTAGATTGACGTAGTTGAGCGCAACGCGCGTAAAAAGCTTTGGTCCATAGTTATCGATCAAGGTCTTTATCGCTAACGAGATGTATTCTCGAAAACTCTCCCAGCGCTCGTAGTCCTTTGTGCGAACGCCAAGGAAGTCCGAACCCAGCGCGATCGAAACAACCCGGTCCGCCGAGTGAAATTCGTAGATCATCGAACGTAATGGTTTGTCGTCAGCGCGCTCTGTTGAGCCACCTTCGGCCGCCTCTGTTTCCAGAAACGGAAATTGCGCCATGAGAGCAGCCTGAAATGACACGGGGAGAGCGTTGTCGATTGCCAATATCCGCGGAAACGAAATGAGGCACATCACCTGAGCAAGAGGATTAGGGTCGTAGATCACCCTATCTCTGGCCGGAAATTTCATTGATTTGCCCTTTACACGTTCTGAATCGTTACCCTAGGCGCCGCCCGGCTGCTTCGTCTAGTGCCCCTAAGCGTCTACGGCCACAAAATGGCCTTTTTTCGGATCCCTGCGACGATTCTTAGACCACAACCGTGGACAAATGGTTTTGATCCATAGGAGCGTTGCCGGTCATCTGTCCCAAAATCGAGCGACTTACCTTGTCGGCCGCCGCGATCAACACCGTGTCGAGGTGGTGGATATATCGCCCCGTGACGGAGCCGCTGGCCGAGTGACCGATGAGCGCCGCAATGGTGGACTCGGTGAAGCCGAGATCACCTGCCACCGAAGCAAAACTATGACGCAACGTGTGCGCCGTGACGCCTGCCAGCTTCGCCCGTGTCATCACGCGATCAATCGCGCGGGCCATGCCGCCATAGCTGCCATCGTCGCTCCGATCGGCCGGCAATAGGTATGGCGAGCGCCTGAGGTTGGCCACACTGCGGATGACATCGGCAGCGGCGGCGCCGAGGGGTCTCACCGACGCGCCTTCCTTGCTGTCGGCCAGCCGCAAGCATGAGCCGGCCAGGTCAATCTCATCGTATTTCAACCCGACGATTTCGCTGATGCGGCATCCGGTCAGCGCTAGCAACCAGATGCCAGTGATGCCTTGCTCCGGTTCGGCCAGTTCGTCGGCCGTCCGCAGCGCAGCGCCGAGCCGCTGATATTCGTCTGGGGACAGCCGTCGGGTGCGCGATGCGTCGGCCTGTCGTTTAGCACCGCGCGCCGGATTGAACGGAATGATGCCCTCACTCACCGCGTAAGTCAGAATGCCGCCGAGCAAGCCCGCAGTTCGCGCGGCGGTGCCGGCGCCGCCCTCGACCACTGACTTGCCGCGTTTCTTGTCTGTCTTCACGACCGCGGCCGTCTTGCCGAGCGTCACGTCCCGAATGAAGCGGTTGACGTCGGCCTGCACCAGGTCGCGGACCAGCTTATTGCCGAGCAGCGGCTTTATGTGCCGCTCGATCCGGCCACGATCGGAAACCAGCGTCGTTTCCTTTTTCGGCAACTGGCGCTTGCCCATGATCAGGCCGCCCTCGGCCGCCTTCAGGTAATTGTCGCAGAGATCGCGCACCGTGAGCGACTTGCGGCGGGTTGCCTTGTCTTCCGCCGGATCCTCTCCGCGTGCCACGTCACCGAGCACGATCTTTGCCTGGGTGCGCGCCTGCTCTGCGGTGACCGCTCCGTGCGTTCCGATCTTCACCCGGCGGGTGCGGCCACCGGCGCGATACTGCGCCATGTAGACCTTGCGCCCGGTCGGCCAGACGCGCACGCCGAACCCCGGAAGCTCGCCATCCCACGCGAAATAATCGCGCGCCTCGACCGGGAGTCGATCGACATGGCTCTTCGTGAGCTTCGGCATGGAGCGGCCCGGCAGGATTACAGGAAGCATATAGGAAGCAGCGGCGGGTAATTCCGGGAATTTTCCGGTGTAACCGTTGCCTTCCCAGAACCCCCTTAATAGCCCGCGTTAGCGCATTCCGGCAAGCTCTGGCGATGAACAGGAAGCAGCGGAAAACCCATGTGCCAAGCCCTCCGAAGGCTCGTGTCAAGTGCGTTTCGTTTGTAGGCAACTGAAGAAAGGCTTGTATAAACAGTGACTTGATGGCCCCGTTGATCGCTTCAGAGACCCGACCGATTTTCGCGTAAGCACCGCGTAAGCAGTTTCGGGAGAACGGAAGCGGACCGCCGGATAGCTGAGCGTAGTTATCTCGTCGTCCAATGAGGGTTGAATTTATGATCGGCGAATCCGTTGACCCTCACGGGTCGGTCGGGCTAGGCGAATGAGAGATGCACCCGTAGCTCAGCTGGATAGAGCGCCACCCTCCGAAGGTGGAGGCCACACGTTCGAATCGTGTCGGGTGCGCCATCTCATCATGTCAAGCGCACCGCGCACGAGCGTGAGATCAACCGATCGGCGATGGAGAGCAGCTCCTGCCGCTGCTCCTCCTTGAGCGGGTAGTGAGGCAACCGCCAAGATGCTCCCTCCTGTTCTGAACTGACATCGCGGATTTATGCTTCGGCCGTTTTGTCTCTCCGTCTGCGCCCGAGCAGTGTCAGACTAGCCTTCACCACGAGGAGGCAGGGGACTGCGACGACGAAGAGCAGGGCGAGCGACAGGAATGCCTCATTGAATGAAATCGCAGCGGCTTGGCCCGTCACCATGCGATCCAGCGCGGCAAGAGCGGCTGACGTGGCTTGCTCCGGGGCCATTCCGCGGCTTGCAAATCCCTGCTCCATTGCTTGTAGTGACTGGGTGACGACCGGGCTTCCCTGAGCGAGGTTCGATACGATGACGGTGCGGCTGACGGCCATATGGTGATCGAGGAAGGTCGCCAGGAAGGCAATACCGATCAGCCCTCCCATCTGTCGGCCAAGATTGAACAACCCAACGCCATGCGGAATCTCGGCGCCTGTAAGATCGCCTAGGCAGACGATGGTGATGGCGATGAACAGCAGACCCATACCGAAGCCCCGCAGCACGAGCGTGGGAACGAGGTCTGGGTAGCCGCTTCCTGCATTCGAGCCCGAGAGGAGCCACATTGCCGTCATGAAAATGGCGATGCCAAACGGAACGATCACGACGGGAGGGGCGCGCAGGAGTTGGATCACCGAACCGCTGGTGAGAAGTCCCAACCCGACGGTGAGGGCGCTCGGTAGCAGCACCAAGCCTGCGTCGCGGGCGGGAAATTGCAGCACTTCGAGCGTGTAGGCCGGGATGAGGAATGCGCTGCCAAACAGCGCAAATCCCGCGACGAAGCTAACGGCGAAGCCGAACGCGAATTCCTCATGCCTAAAGATCTTGAGGTCGATCAGCGGCGACGTGTTCCTGCCGCTGCGCTGCCAGCAGATAAAGCCGGTAAGGGAGGCCCCGGCGATCAAACTCAGCCAGACAATCTTGCTGTCCTCGAACCAGTCCCACCTACTTCCTTCGACCAACACGTAAACTAACGATGGAAGACCGAGGCAAATCAGCGCGAGCCCGAGCCAATCGGGCTTGACGACGCAAGGGACGCGGCGTGGCGTGAACAGCGGCAAGACGGCCAGCACGACCAGGCCGATCGGCACATTGAGCAGGAGGACAGCGTTCCATGAGTCCGCGTCCACGATGACGCCGGCGATCGCCGGAGCTGCAGTCGTCGGCAGCATGATCGCGCCGAGAGCAAAAATGGCCTGGATCAGCCCCTGGCGTCGGTTAGGAAATTGACCGAACAGCCAGCTTTGCCCTCCGGCGAGGATGGCGGCCCCGCCAAGCCCTTGAAGCGCTCGACACAGCACGAGGAACGTAAGATCCCGGCCGAGCCAGCATCCTGCGGAGGCGATGATGACCAAAACGAGGGCGCACTGCAGCAGTCGCCGCGTGCCGAGCCAGGTGAGAAGCAGCGCGGTCATGGGCAACCCGCACACCTTGGCCATGAAATAAGCCAGGTTGAGCCAAGCCGCTTCGTCCGGAGTCGCCGATACATAGCCGGCCATGTGATCACCGGCGATGTCGAAGATGATCGCGTTCAAGCCATCCATCACGGCCGCCGCCGTAAGTGCTCCGACCGCGATGACGGCCGCGGCGCGTCCCGATGCTTTCCGTGTCGCCGCGCCGTCGAGCGCGCCGGCCGCAGGATGGACGATGAAGGTCGTAGCGGTCATGGCCGGCCTGCTTCTGCACCGGAAGCGGAACCTGAGTCGGAACGGCTATTGCCGACGTCGATATCGACAGACGCCGACATGCCGGGGCGCAAGCGCCCTTGAAGGGCGCCACCCGGATCAACCGCAATTTTCACAGGGATTCGCTGAACGATCTTGACGAAGTTGCCTGTGGCATTGTCCGGCGGCAGGAGGGCGAATTGCGCGCCACTTGCCGGGGAGAAGCTGTCGATGTGTCCCGGGACTGCAACGCCTGGAAAGGAATCTGCCCGAATGGTAACGGCCTGGCCGGGACGCATTAGAGCTACTTGCGTCTCCTTGAAGTTCGCTACGACCCACACCCGTTCTAGCGGGACGATCGACAGGAGCGGCGTTCCGGGCTGCACCAGAGCCCCCAAACGGACCGATCGCGCGCCTACCACGCCATCGACAGGAGCCCGGAGGGCCGTGTTCGCCAAATCTATTCGAGCAAGTGTTTGGTTGGCTTCGGCCTGCCCCAGGTTCGCGCGCGCCTGCTGCAGGCTGGCCTCCACCTGCTTCCGGCTACTCGCCAGCACGTCGAGCTTGCCTCGCTCCGCTGCGGCGGCCGCTCTTGCGCCCGCGACAGCCGCATTGGCTTTGCGAAGGTCAGCCGTTGCAGTCTCTAACCGCTGGCGAGACACGGCCGACTCTTTGACGAGTGTCTCATACCGCGTGTAGTCGAGCTGGGCTCGCTCGAACTCGGCCTCGGCGCTCATCACCGCAGCCTCGGCCTGGGCGATGACGTTGCGTTGCTGGGTGGTTTGGCTGTCGAGATTCGTGACGGCCGCCTCCTGGGCCTCAATTCCTGCCCGGGCGGCAGCGACGTTGGCCTCTGCCTGAGCCACCCTCGCGCGGAAGTCCGCGTCATCGATGCGGACGAGGACCTGTCCTGCTTTTACCTCCTCGTTGTCGGCGATCGGGAGCGCCGACACGTAGCCCTGCACCTTCGGGCTGATCACTGTGATCTCAGCGCGCACATAAGCGTCTTCAGATTTCTCGACCGACGCACGCTCCCAGTACCAGGCGCAGGCCGCTGCGAGCCCCGCTCCGCCAAGGGCAAGGCCGCAGACGATCAGTACGCGTCGGGCACCACGACCGATGGCGCCCCTCTCTTGTTTGGCCGGGCTAAACCCGGTGCTCCGGTCAGAGATGATGTGTTCACTAGGCGCTTCCGCGGCGGGAGGTGGAGAATGGCTGGGATGGGTCAAAAGCTCTGTGGCGTGGCGCATGGATATCTCCTTGCCATCATGTTTTTTGGACTGTACCGTACGGTCCAATAAATGGCAAGGGACATCCAGGGATGTCTGGCGACCGGAAGTTCAGATGAAGGGTGATGTTTTGAGATTGGACGTTCAGGGTGCGGTTGACGAATTAGGTTGGTCGCCCGCAGGGCGACGGTCTTTATGTGAAGACGTGTGAGTCTGTGAAGTCGGTTCCAACATCGAACCAAAATGGGGTTAGTGCGTGATGAAGGTGACTGCCTCTTCCAAAGACCTGTTGCCAGCGTTTAAACAGGAACGACGCGCCGCGATCTTACGCGCGGCCGCTGAGATCTTCTTTGCGGTCGGTTACGAGGCTGCGAGCATGGCAACGATCTGTGATCGGGTCGGAGGGTCCAAGCAGACCGTCTACAATTACTTCCACAATAAGCAGGAACTCTTCATCACTCTGATCGAAGAGCTGTCGGCCGAGGTGCTACAGCCGCTCGCGCCGTCACGCCTTGCAATGGATGATCCGGCGAGTACCCTAGCCGAAGTCGGGCGCCGCTACCTAGAGATCATCATGTCGGCCACCGCGCTCGACCTGTATCGCGCAGTCGTCGCCGACAGCCGTCGCTTTCCTGAGATCGCCCGAATTTTCTTCGAGCACGGGCCTGGGCGGGCGACGGCCCATCTCGCCGAAGCGCTGACCTTCTATCGGGATTCGGGGCGAATAGTAGTTGCGGATCCTGTGCTCGCGGCGGAGCAGTTCATCGGCATGGTCCGCGACGACCGCCATCTGAACGTAGTCCTCGGGCTGCGTCCGCCCATGGACCAGAATGAGATCGATGCCTCCGTGGCCCAGGCCGTCGCGACCTTCATGGATGGAGTTCGGCCGTTGCAAAGGCCGTCCACACAATCTGCCTCCCCCCGTCCGAAATCAGGCCGACGATCCACCAAATCTTGAAGGAGATATGACGCCGACAGAAAAGGACGGTCAGGAACGGGACGCAGCAAAGTGATAGCATGCCGCTTCATCACGATTGCACCATGTTGCTTGTAGGCTGAGGGACGCAGCACGGTTTGCCGTAGGTATGCGACCGGGGATTCGGGTGCATCTACTCTATTTCTTCCAAGATTTGGATTTGATCAAAATCGCAAAGATCATCAGATGTGAGATGAGTACCAGGGGGGCGTAAAACGTGTAGACATACCAAAAGGTAGCCAAGTTGAAGCTCGGCACGTTCAACTGCAGCACGCCGCGTACGCCATTTAGCAGGTCTACGAATCCCCAGGTGTTGGTTAGCCATACTAGAAGAACAGCACCGCGCCAGTTGCTCCGAAGAGCGAAGATCGAAATGAGAGCCAGCGCCGCTTCTAAGAGATCGCCGTAAGCCGCGCTGGAAAGGAACTCGCTGGGCAATTTGGGATCGACCATACCCGTAACCAACAAGGTCATTCCCACATAGCGGGGCACATGCACCCAGAGCAGCGGAATCAGAGCGGCATTGCGAGGCAGCTTGGTCAGGGCCGGCCAAACGTACCACGCCGCGACGATGGAGAAGACGGCGCAACTCACGAGAAGCTGCATCCAGAATATTGCGACGCTACCCATGTCTAATGGCTCCCATTTATATTCTCGACGATCCTCAATCGAATCGTCTTTACATCGCCAGCTCGGCTTCTTTGATGTTGGCTATCGGTCCAAGGATCGTGGGGTCGAAGTCGTTGAGGACGCTTCGGTTGGACCAACGCCTCGGTAGGTCGGGATTCGCCAGAGCCCCGCGGGCGAGGGTGATGATATCGGCACCGTCGTCCAGCGCAGCCAGCGCCTGCTCGACGTTGTGCAGACTGCCATTGGCAAAGATTGCTGCTTTGGGTGCGTGGCGCTTGGCGAGCTGCATCAAGGATGGACCTTCCGACGCGAACGCCGGCTTCCACGCCTCGAATTCGGTTACATGGATGAAGTCCGCGCCGGCGTCCGCGAGGCTGCCGAAGATGATTTCGGCATCACGCTCCGCATCTGCCCACTTGTGATGGTAGTCGTTCACCTTGCCTTGAGAGATACGGACCCCGACCGGCACCCTGGGGCCGACGTTCGCTCGCACCGCCTTGAAGGTTTCGACGATCAACCGTACGCGGTTCTCCGTGGCGCCCCCCCACGAATCCGCTCTGGTGTTGGCGTAGTCGGTCAGAAACTGGTCGAGAAGATATCCGTTGGCGCCGTGAATCTCGATTGCATCAAATCCGGCAACCTTGATCGCGCGCCCCGCCGACTGAGCAAATCCGGTGATGGCGTCGACGATCTGCGCCTCCGTAATTGCGGCCGGCGGGGCGTAGGCGCCCTTACCATGATAGAACGTCATCTGTTCGCCCTTCGGCTGGACCGGAGACGGCCCAACCGTGGTGTCGCGAAAGCGATTGCCCTGGCTGATCGCCCCAGCATGCATGATCTGGGCGATGGCGAGCGCGCCGTGCGCCTTGATGCCGCTGACGACCGGTTTCCAGGCGTTGGCCTGCGCTTCGTCAGTCATGCCGGGCTGATGCACGTAGCCCTGCGAAAACGCCTGATCGGTGTAGATACCTTCGGTCGTGACTGCGCCAAAGCCGCCACGCGCGAAACGCTCGTAGTAACGGGTCATCGTCTCGGTCGCCCGGCCGTCCTCGGTCGCCGAGATGCGCGTCATCGGCGCGACAGAAAGGCGGTTCTTCAGGGTATGGCCGTTTATAACGATCGGCGCGAAAAGGGAGCTTGTGTAGATTTCCATCGTCCAGACCTCTAGCGGCGCTGAATGCGGCGGGTTTCAGCGCAAATATGAAGACGCACCGCTTGTTGGCTTTAAATCTAGCTCCTGTGGGTGCGACGCAGAAGATGAGATGGACGATAAGCAATATAACGCTTAGCGTTAGAATATGAATCTCGCAGATGTGGCTCTGTTTCGCACCATCGCGTCCCTCGGCAGCCTGTCGGCGGCGGCTCGTCAGTTGGGCACGACGCCGATGTTGGTCAGCCGCCGGTTGGCGGGCCTTGAAGCCGAACTGGGCGCGCGCCTGTTCCACCGCACGACGCGGTCCCTATCCCTGACGCCTGAGGGAGAGGCCTTTCTGCCTCACGCCATCACCCTCATCGAAGCTCGAGATTCCGCATTCGAGTCGGTCTCGTCCGGTGGCTCCGGGCTCTCAGGCATGTTGAAGATTACAGCGCCGAACGTCATCGGCCACTCGGTCGTGGTTCCCGTCGTTGCCGAGTTGATCGCCGATAACCCGGCGCTACGCGTCGACCTGACTCTGAGCGACAGCGTCGTCGATATTGCGACGGCAGGACTGGATGTCGCCGTTCGCGTGGCGGAGATGAAGCCGTCGGACATGATAGCGACAAGGGTTGCTGACAATCCGTTTATTGTAATTGCATCGCCAGGCTACGTCGCGCGCTTCGGAACGCCCGCCACGACGGAAGACCTGGTGAGCCACCCCTGCATCAAGCTTCATGCGATGGACGCCTGGCCATTCAGGCGGGGCGGCGAGCCGCACCGAGTTCGGATTAGTGGTCCCATCTCGGCCAACACCGTCGACGCGGTGCGAGCAGCCTGCATCGCGGGCGTGGGCATCGCCATGTTGACCTTCTGGGACGTACACAAGCAGATCGCGCACGGCGAGTTACAGCGGATCGTCCTCGCCGACGTCGAACCGTTGGAAGTTGGGATATGGGCCGTTTTCTCGACCCGTACCCAAATGCCTGCCCGGGTGCGGGCCTTTATCGATGCGCTGCGAGATCGATGCTTGCCGGGATCTCCCACGCCTCGATCGGGACCAGCGGGACGTCCTTGAAATACTCCTCGAGGCCGCCCGGAGCGCGGGATAGATCGCGCAGACCGGGAGCTTTTCAGCGGTGACACTGACCTGAAGCGGGGCCAAGCGGCCAGCGAGCACACTGTCCATCGGGGTCGTTATCCGATGGAGCGAAAAATAATGGAAAGTCTATAGACCGCCGCTGGTGAGTATCGATGCGCCTGTGACCCAGCCTGCATCTTCTGAGGCGAGGAAAGTCACAACGGAAGCGATGTCGCTTGGTTGACCGATCCGTCCGAGAGGAGTCATGCCGATGATCCCCTGCAGCTGTTCCACATTATCCGCTATCTGGCTGCGGAACATCTCGGTATCGGTCGTGCCCGGCATTACGGAGTTCACGCGAATTCTCTTCAGACCCAGCTCTTTACTGAGGGTCTTCGTGATGCTCTCGACGGCTGCCTTGCTTGCGGTATACACGGCCATGGCGGGCGGTGTCATACCCGTGATGCTTGAGCCAATGTTGATGACGCTGCCGCCTTCTTTCAGGTGGGTGACGGCCGCCTGAGTTGTTAGGAGAACCCCAAGGACATTGACCTTGAAGATCTTATCAAACGACTCCTCAGTGATCGATCCCAAGGGCGTAGACTCGGACGTCCCGGAGTTGTTCACGAGAACATCGAGCCGTCCAAAGTTCTTGATAGCCGCGTCGATGATCCGTTCGGCGCCTGCGGCTAGGGCGACGTCAGCTTCGAAAGCGATCGCTTTGCCACCGGCTTGGAGAACGGCCTCCACAACTAAGGCTGCCGCTTGCTTGTTCTTTAAGTAATTGACGACGACCGCTGCGCCTTCGGCTGCCAAGGCCCTGGCGATGCCCGCTCCAATGCCTTGTGATGCCCCTGTGACGACCGCGACTTTTCCGGCAAGCTTGCTCATGCTGATTATTCCTTCGTTGGCTACATCGGCACTTGGTCCGCGTTCGGAAGGCGTGGAAGAGCTGTTGAGAATCTGGACGGACGTGCGCAGCCAACGCAAAGCTCCCAAGCATGTCCGTTCGGTGAGGTCTTAAGGCCAGGGAACGTATTCGCGCTCAAGCCCCGCTGTTTTGGGAAGAAGCCAAATCTGCCGACTTCACGATTGGGAAGTCGATGGCTGTTCGGGCCATGAGGTTGAAGTAAACGCGAAACATCGAAAGCGAAATATAAGCCACGATCTCAACGGTTTCGGCCTCGCTGTAACCAGCTTCGCGGAGCGCCGCGAGGTCGCCTTCAGAAACCCGCCCATGCTCGCGAGCAGCTTTCGCCGCGAACCCCAGCACGGCGGCCGTCTTTACATCGGAAGACTCGCCACGACGGGCCGCGTTCATTTGTTCGTCGCTCAGGCCTTCGCGTTTGGCGAGCACATGGGCGAATGACAGAAGATAATCGGCGCCCGTGATCTGCGCCACGGTGATGCTGATCAAGTCCCGCAACCGCTCAGGCAATTGCTTGTTGAAAGCGTCGGTGAAGTCCAAATAGGAACCCAGGACTGTTGGTGAATGTCCCAACAGCCGCAACATATTCGGCACCTTTGGCAGTCGCTGCTGCAGGCCGTCGAGCAATGCCTTGGCCTCGCCGACTGCTTCGCTTACTTCGATGGGTTGTAGCGTTTCCATTACGCTTCTCCTTTGAGATTAAACGTCGTTTTCCTGGATCAAGCCGCCAAAGCGGCTGGGAGCGCTATTGCCGTCCTGGCAACAAGCGCCATCGCGGTGCTTCTCATTTCGATAGCGAAGGATAGTCGGTGTAACCCTTCGCCCCGCTACCGTAGAACGTCGCCGGGTCGGGCGTGTTGAGCGGCGCATCGTTTTGGAATCGGGCCGGCAGGTCGGGGTTGGCAATAAACGGCGCCCCGAAAGACACGAGGTCGGCCGTGCCGGCGGCAAGCGCCGCCTCGGCCTTGGCCTTGTCATAGCCGCCGTTGGAAATCACCACCCCGGGAAACGCCGGTCGCAGCGCTGCAGTCGTGTGCTCGATTTGCACGGAGCCCGTCTTAAGATCCTCTTCGCTCGGCTCCATGACGTGCAGATAGCCGACCTTCATCGCGCTCAGCTGCCGGGCGACGTAAGTGAAGGTGGCGAACGCGTCCCTATCAGACTGCCCGTAGTGGCGCGCAGAGGGCGAGAGCTTCACGCCTAGTCGCTCCGGCGACCAGGCGCCGCTCATGGCTTCGACCACCTCCAGCATGAAGCGGGCGCGATTCTCCGCCGAGCCGCCGTAGGCGTCGGTCCGCTGGTTCGTCCCATCCTGCAGGAACTGATCTGGCAGATAGCCGAAAGCGCCGTGCAGCTCGACGCCATCAAAGCCAGCGCGCCGCGCATGGGCGGTCGCGGCGCCAAAACTCTCGACCAGCGGGGCGATCTCGGGTGTCTCCAGCGCCCGCGGGGTTTCATAGGGTAGGAGGCCCTTAGCCGTGAAGATGACGCCTGCGGCCGCGATCGCCGAGGGGGCGATTGGTGGCGCGCCGTCCGGCTGCAGGCTCGAATGTGAGATTCGTCCGCCATGCCAGATTTGCAGGTAGATGCGGCCACCAGCGGCATGCACGGCATCTGTGATCTTGCGCCAGCCCGCCTCCTGGGCCGCGTCGTAGGCGCCGGGCGCGTGAATGATACCGGCGCTGTCCGGTCGCACGGCGGTGCACTCGGTCACAATCAGCCCCGCCGAGGCCCGCTGCACGTAATATTCGCGCATGAGGTCGGTCGGAACGCCGGCGTCATCGGCCCGCGTCCGTGTCATGGGCGCCATGATGATGCGGTTCGATAGATTGAGCCCGGCGAGGTCGAACGGACCAAGAAGGTCGGTCATCATCGTTTCCTTTGTGGAATGCGCGAAGCCCGCAAGAGTCCGGCGCAATCAGCCAGAGATGCGCACCGCGTCGATTGTGTCGATTTACAAAAAGCTGGCTGACGTGATGGTCATGCGCTGCTCCGCGGCCCGCCGGAACACGCTCGTTGGTCAGTGTTCTTCAGTGTATTTCTTCACCCAACCGGCAAAGGTTAGTAGCTGCGGATATTCACGCCGCACCTCAGCAATGTTCGCTTTGAAGCCCTTCTCACGGATCCAGGTGAACATGTCCAAGAACTCCTTCGGCATCGCCCTCTTGGCCAAGAAGGCGGGAATCGGCGCCACCCAAGGCTTCTTCCCGGTGACGGTCTTGAAGGTCCTGACGATGTCGTTGATGCTCAGCTGGTCACCGGCGAGCGGAATGACCCGTCCGGCGTATTTCTCTGGCTCTTCCAGAGCGCGCGCGGCAAACCAGCCGATGTCGTAGGTGGCCACGAATTGGATGGGGAGCGTTGGGCCAAAGTTCGCTCTGAATATTCCGAGGAACATGCCGCGCGGGATCGCCGCGGCGCCAAACGCATCCATGAAACCGACCGGACGCAAGATCGTGGCCGGGAGGCCTAGCTCACGAATGTGCTGCTCAATCGCCCATTTGCTCTCGTAGTGGCCGAGGCCGCTGTTCCGCTCGACGCCCTCGGCCGACGAGTAAACGAGATGAGGGCTGCCCGACGCCTTCACCGCATCGGCAAACCGCTTGCCGTGTACCTCCTCCGCCTCAGTGCCACCCTTTTCCGTCCATTGCTGCACCGAATACGCGGCGGAGACGCCTTCCAACGCCTTCCTAAGCGATGCCACGTCGTCGAAGTCACCCTTGACCAGCTCCACGCCACGCGCGGCCAGACTCTTGGCCTTGGGCGAGTCCAAGTTCCGCGTCAGGACCCTCACGCGAACCTTTTTCGCCGCCAACAAGTGGGTGACGGTCGCGCCGCCCTGACTGCCCGTCCCGCCAGTAACAAGCACCACATTTTCATGAGACATAGATTTCATTCCTTCTTGCTTGTTCTGGGGAAAGCGCGTCGGACACTGCGACAGCCTCGGATTAAAAGGCTGAAGGCGGAGGCCAGCCAGCGGTCTACCTGAACGATTCTCCACTTGTCGCGATGAGCGACATGCTCACCTGATCCGGCCTTAGGACTGGGGCACTCGCCAACAGTTCCGATTGAAATTTTTTGAACGATGGAAGGCCGGTGATGACCGCAGACGGATCGTCTTCAGAGGTCACCAAGTGCAGAAAGGTCTGCCCGTCCTCTTCGAGGAAAACCCGATAGGAAAGGCCAGGCGTTGAAGTCGCCGCCAGCGCTGCGATGAACTCAGCAAGGTTTTGCCTGTTCTGTTCAACGAACGCTGGTTTCACGGTGTACCGGTGGCGAGTGATTTTCACCTGGTAGTCCTCTCAATTTAGGCTTGGGGTGACGACTGAGGCCCAGACGTACAGCGTATCTGCCTCGTTAGTTCGAAGCCGCCTCGCTCCACAGCTTGGCGCTCTCGGCCACGAAGTCACTGTAGGAGCGCGGGTTGCGGCCAAGACGCTCGCGCAGGCGCTCAAGTCCGGCGGCGGTCGAGACCGGGCCGTCCTCTTGGAAATGCTTCATCATGTATTTGAAGTCGTAGGCCATCCAGTTGGGGGCGAACGCCCGCAGGCTCTGAACCCATTGGTCGATATCGTCGCCGATATATTTGATCGGGCGGCCGAGCGCGTCACTCCAGAGCTTCGCTCCGGATTCTCCGGTCAGAACGTCCTCGGCGACCACCTCGTAGATTTCCGGGCCGAACGGTTCGGCGGAGGCCAGCCGGCGCTGGATTTCGAGCACGGCAACCTCGGCGATGTCGCGAATATCGGTAAAGGAAACGCCCTTCCCGCCGATCGGGAACGGGAAGATGCCGTGGCCGAGAGCGTCCTTGACGCCCGGGCTTTGCATGTATGCGTTCGGGCGCAAGATGGTCACCGGCATATTGTGTTTCGCGATCATGCGCTCCGCGGCAAACTTTGACGCGAAGTGCGGAACGTCTTCGGTTTCCTCGACGCGGAACACGGACAGGTAAGCGATGGCTTTGACCTTCGCCTCGCGGCAAAGATTGAGAGCGGAGATCGTGACGTTCAGCTCGTCCGGCACGACCGGGCTTAGCAGGAACACCGCTTCGACGCCGTCAATTGCGGCCCGCAGCGCATCCACATCGAGCAGCTCACCCTTGAACGGCGTGACGCCCGGCGGAAAGGTCGCCTTTTCCGGTGAGCGCGTGAACGCTCGAACGTCGAATCCCGCCGCAACAAGTTGCTCGACAACAACCGAGCCGACGTTGCCGGTGGCGCCCGTTACTAAAACAGTCATGATTTTCTCCGATATTGTTAAGAATTAGCCGGCTTGGCTGTGCGCCGGGCGGCGTGTTTCGATGACGAACTGTCGAAGGGCTGCGCCGATCTCGCCGGGCGAGTCCTCCTGCAGGAAGTGCCGCCCTTTCACGGTGACTTCTTTCTGGTTCGGCCACGTCCGGCAGAACGTCCGGACCGCACTGCCGGCCGTATTGACCGACCCAGGGTCCCCGCTGATGAACAGCTTCGGCAGAGGGCTTTCACTCAGCCATCTCCCGTAAGCTCGAACGATCGATGTCACGTCCTCAGGCTCGCCTTCGATCGGAATTTGGCGCGGCCAAATCAGCGTGGGGAGTCGAGCGACGGGATCGGGGAACGGAGCGCGATAGGCGGCCATCTCCTCCTCGCTCAGCGTCCGGATCATTGCTCCCGGCAAGATTTGCTCGATGAAGGCGTTCTGATCCAGAACGAGGTGTTCGCCCGCGCTCGATCGCATCTTGCCGAATATTCCCCCGCCCTCTCCGAACGGCTCCCACGTAAGCGGCTGGCTGATGGCCTCCATGTAAGCGATCGCCGCGACTTGATCCGGATGGCGGTAGGCGCGGTGAAAGCCGAGCGCCGAGCCCCAGTCATGGACGACCAGGATGACCTTGCTCAGGTTCATGGCGTCGAACCAGGCGTCGAGGTAGCGCGCATGATCGACGAAGCGATAGGAGTAGGTCGGCGACTTGCCCGATTGCCCCATGCCGATCAGGTCTGGCGCAAGACACCGCCCGATGTCGCTGACGTGCGGAATGATGTTCCGCCAGAGGTACGAGGACGTCGGATTGCCGTGCAGGAAGACGATGGGATCGCCTTCGCCCACATCTACGTAGCTCATCTCGGTGTCGAGGACGGCGACACGCTTCCTAGGATGTGGATCGGAGGCGGCCATGCTTTGATTCCTGTCAAAAGGTTTCGGTGATCTTCAAAGAAAGCGGGCGGCCGTCAGGGATGGGCGTACATATTGACGAGGTTTCCATCCGGATCGCGAAAGACGATAGCGCGGGCTCCCCAAGGCATGAGCTTCGGCGGCATCACCCAATCGCTCACGATGTCCTTCAGCCGTTCGTATTCAGCATCGATATCGGTGACTTCGAAATCGAGGATGACGGAACGATTGGCCGCCGCTTCGGCGACGCCCTCGCCGTACGCCTGAGTCGTCGCTTGGGCTATTATGGCCAATCCCTTGCAAGGCTCATTTTGGAATTGCGCGTAGTCGCTGCTGAGGACCTCGGCCGTCGCTTGACTGACGCTTTCGTAGAAGCGAGTCAGCTTCGCCACATCGGTGGTGACCAGTCGGGTTTGCTTGAACGTCATGGTAACCTCGCCTTAAATGTCGTATTGCATATTTAAGCTACGGCACGGTATCGTATCTAAGAACGGGGAGTCAAGCGGAATGTCCACAAAGTCGGGCAAGGTGGGGAAGCCGGCCAAGGGAGCCGAGCCGCTGCGGCGTTCCAAGGAAGCCGTGAGGGCGGCAAGTTTGGCCGCGGCCTACGAATTGCTGACAGAATTCGGACTGAGCGGTGTCAGCGTCGACGAAGTGTCGCGGCGATCGGGCGTCGCCAAGACCACGATCTACCGGCACTGGCCATCGCGCACAGGTCTACTGTTCGATGCCGTTATGCAATTCGCCCCTCGGCTTCAGACGCCCAACACGGGCAGTTTTCGGAGCGACCTGACCGTATTAGCGCTGGGGTTGGCTGAACGCTTGCGGACAGGCCGGTGGTCGTCCGCAATGCCCTCAATCGTTGACGCCGCCGAGCGCGACCAGGAGGTCGCTGAGTTTCAGTCGCGCACTCATGCTGGCATGTTGTCGGGGTTTGGCGCGATCGCGGCGCGCGCGCAAGCGCGCGGCGAGTTGGGCCCGGATTTCGATGTGGCCGATCTCACGGCGGCGATCGCCGGACCGCTCTTTTATCGCCGGTGGTTTTCGCGGCAAGAGCTCGATGACGCTTTTGTTCGTGGCGTCGTCGAAAGAGCCCTTGGCGGGGATTCCAGCGGGCCACGGCGAGATCCAGCTTGAACCTCGGCTTGTGGTTGCCGCAAGCCAAGCCCCGGAGAGGCATGGTCCGAGGCCCCCAAGAGACGACCTTATAGACTCCATCAACGTAGCTACGGTATGGTCTCTATTTTACCGTGCCGAGTCTCTGAGAGATGCTGCTTGGGAAGCGGTTGTGGCGGTCCAGACGCAAGTGGACCACGCTTTCGTTCCCTACGGACTTCCCAAGGGACGGCGGACGCGGCGGTCGGAGTGATCTGCCGATGCTGGACCCGAAGCACCGAGTTGTCAGCGTGCGAATAAAGAGCGCGGCAGCGCTATGCCGAGTTAAAGCCGACTCGCGACCAGGCGCGCGGCGATGCCTATCGGGCGTTCGCACATATCAAGCGTCGTCGTCAGGCGCTCTCTCTGAATACGGGATGAGGGCGCGGTGACTGTTGAACTTCAGAACATGAAGTGGGCAATCGCTGTGTCGCAATTTCGAAGTTTGCGGCAAGCCGCCGAGAAATTGAATATGCGGCAATCAACGCTGAGCCGACGGATGCGAGACGTTGAGCAGGAGGTCGGCGCCACTCTATTCGAACGCACGAATGGCGGCACCCGCCTTACCCCGGCTGGCCAAGAATTCGTTGATCGGCGCGACGGATCATCGAAGAAACCGAGCTCATGGTCTCCCGCTTGAAAACCCGATCGAGAGGTGAGAGCGGCCGCCTAACCATTGGTGTTCATGCGTCGCTTTCGGCTGGCAATCTCAGGGCTACGTTGGTGGAGCACCGCCGCGCGTTTCCGGACGTCGAGATCCACCTTGTCGATGGATCGAGCGAACACTTGATCTCCGACGTGGCAAACTCCGCCATCGATGTTGCCTTTGTGGCCGAGAACTACCCCGCGCGGGATGACAAGTCGCTTTCGGTGTGGAGCGAACGGGTCGTCGTCGCCTTGCCGGAGGACCATCCGCTCGCAAGCCGCGATGTTGTTCACTGGAGCGACTTGAGACATGAGGTACTGGTGTTGCCGCAGCGCGGTCCCGGTCCGGAATTCCTAAAGTTGCTCGTCAGTAAAGTGGGACATTCTGATCCTTGCCGTCTTCTCCGGCACGATGTCGGACTGGATCGGCTTCTCACGCTGGTCGGTGCGGGATGGGGTATTTTGCTTGCACTGGAGGGCGCGACCGGTGCGGTCTATCCGGGCGTTGCTTATCGGGAGGTGCATGACATGGATGGGCCAACTCGCCTCGCCTTCCGCGCCTACTGGCGCCAAGCGAATTGCAATCCTTCGCTGCCACCCTTCCTCGCTATCCTGCGAGAGCGTTATCCCGATCTCTCGGGCGCTCTCGCTTCCGGCTGAGCAGGATTTCGTCGCGCCTTCGCGAATGCCCGATCGGTCGCCATGAACCGTTCGATCATCGGTGCGATCAGCTTGGCCGGATCGGGCGCAGACTGGCCGGTGGTCCGACCCAGGATCTCGGCATAGGCGATCAAGTCGCGATGCACATCGGCGGGCAGCTCGATGCTGACCTTGACCGGCTTGTCGTTAGCGAGCGGCCCGAGCTTGAGCTTCGTCATGGTTTCCCTCCCTGCGCGTAGGGCGCGAGCACCAGGTCACGCGTAACGATGACGCGGACCGGGAAGCCGGGGCGGATTGTCAGGGTCGGCTGGATGTTGAGTTGGCGCTGGACGATCTGCGAGCCGGTCTGGCTGATGCTGTTGGACGCGCCGCTGCGGATCGCCTGGACTAGATTGTTCTCGTCCTGGCTCGTGCCCGCCTCCGCGCCGACGCTGAGCAGGGTCGAGAGGACGGCGGCCTTGAACAGCATGCCCCAATGGTTGTCGACCTCATCCTCAAGCCCGGCATAGCCCTGCGTATCGGCGCCAGGCTGGCGCTCCAGCACGATCGAGCCGCCATCTGGCATGATGATGCGGGTCCAGACCAGCAACACGCGCGACTGGCCGAAAGCGACGGAGCTGTCGTATTGGCCGATCAGTTTCGCGCCCTGCGGTATGAGAAGATATTTGCCGGTCGGGCTGTCATAGACCGCCTCCGTCACCTGCGCGGTGATCTGGCCGGGCAGATCGGAACGAATGCCCGTGATGAGCGCGGCGGGGATCACGGTGCCGGCCTGCACGACATAGGGCGACGCCTTAGCGTCGAGCCGGTCCGGACTGACCGTGCGCTTGTCCGTCGAAGCGTTGAGGAAGGCCGTCTTGCGGTCCTGCATGTTCTGCGCGGCGCCAGCGTCGACCGGCGGTGTGGGCGTCGGGCCCGCAGTGCCCGGCGCAGCCGGCGCGGCGAGGCCGACCGGTTGGGGCTGCTGATTGGTCTGAGCGAAGAGACGGCTGAGCCGGGCCGCTTCGATCTCTTGCGCCCGGCGCTGCGCTTCCGGATCGGGCGTCGTTCCAGGAGCGACGGTGTTGGGCGCAGCCCCGGCATTGAGGATCGGCTTGCCGAGATCGCCGGGCAGCGGCGGCCCAAGCGGCGGCGCCTGGCGCGGCAGACCCGTGTAGTCCTTCGGCAGCCCGGCGAGGCCCTCGGCGGAGGGACGGTTCTGCGTGGAGAGCAACTCCTGGCCGCTCTGCGCCGCGTTGCGAGTCTGGAGCGCGTAGCCGAGCGCGCCGGCGACGGCGAGCGCCGACACGGCGCCTAGGCCAATGAGCACCCTGCGCGACAAGCGGGTGACGCGCGGCCGCTCGCCCCGAAGCCGCAGATCAGGCGGCACGACGGGCGTCGGCGACGGCGGTTGTTCTTCAGGACCTTCCGCCGTCATGACCGCGGCCTTCCGTCGGTGCGGACGATGCGCACGCGCCGCTCGCTATCCTTGTCGCCGAGGCGCAATTCGGCGGCGGCGAACAAGCGGTCGACGATGTAATAGTTGCGGTTGACCCGGTAGTTCACCAGCTCGGAGCCGCCGGCCGGTCCGATGACGAACAGCGGCGGCATCTCGCCTTGGGCGATGCCGCTCGGGAACTCGATGTAGACCTTGTGCCCGTCGTCGAAGGCGCGCAGCGGACGCCAGGCCGGGTTGTCGCCCTGGATTGCATAACGGAAGTTGATCGAGGCGAGATCGACGCCGCTGGCAATCGGCGCGGCTGCGTCGGCCTCCTGGTTCTGCCGCCGAAGCGCGATGAGCTGATCTTCGGGATACTGCCAGGAGACGGAGGCCATGTAGGTCTTCTCGGTCGAGCGCAGCTCGAGGAGGTAGGTCCGCCGGTCGGTGTTGATCACCAGGTTGGTGAGCAGGTCCGGTCTCGTCGGCTTGACCAGGATGTGGACCTTCTTGGTGGCGCCCGCGCCGCTCTCGGTATCGCCGATGATCCAGCGCACGGTGTCGCCGGCGGCGACGGGGCCGGAGCCGACGAGCTGCTCACCCTCCTGCAGCGCGATGTCGGTGATCTGACCTGGCGCCGTATAGACTTGGTAGAGCGCACCGCCGGAAAACGGATAGACTTGGACCGCGTTGATGAAGCCGTTGCGCACCGGCTGGATCCGCGCCGCGGCGTTGGCCTGGTTCACGCGCACGGTCGGGTCAGCGGCTTCCGGCGTCGGCTTTCCACCGTCGATCGGTTTTAGTTGTCCGGGCAGTGGAAGAGGCTTGGGCAGCTCTACGATCTTGATGGGCGCCGGCGGATCGGAAGCGAGCTTCGCTGGCACGGCGCTGTCGTAGTTGATGTCGGGCGGGATGAAGTTGTGCGCGCAGCCGCCGAGTGCGGTGACGGACATCAGCAAAGCCGCGAGGCCGGCTTTACGGAAAGCCGCATTTGCGCCCTGCCGGTTCTGCTGAACGGCGGAGAGACGTGAAGCCGGACCGCCGGCTTCCTTAGAAATCGGCAGGGTCATTGTCCCAGCTCCTTCGACCAGTTGATTGCGGTGACGTAGATGCCGAGCGGGTTCTTGCGGAGCACGTCGGCGGAGGTCGGCGTCTGGATCGCGATGGTGAGGATCGCAGTCCAGCGGGTGTTGTCGGCGAGCGCGCCGTCCTGATAGCGGTGCTCGACCCATTCGACCCGGAAGCTCGAGGGCGAGGCGCGGATCACGCTCGAGACGTCGATCGCGATCTGCTGCTTGCCGAGCTTGGCGAACGGGTCGTTTGCGCGGGCGTAGTCGTTGAGCGCCTGGGAGCCCGAGGTGGTGGTGAAGTCGTAGGCCTGCAGCCAGTTCTGCCGCACGATGATCGGATCGGCCGGCAGAGCGCGGACCATCTGGACAAAGTGGGCGAGATACCAGGCGATTTGCGGGTCGCTTGGCGTGTAGTCGGCGGCGGCGGGGGCGACAGCCTGCGCCTGGCCGAGCTTGTCGACCTGCACGACCCAAGGGACGATGCTGCCGTGGGTCGATTGCCAGACGAGACCGCCGGCGAGGCCCATGGACAGCGCCAGCGAGCCGAAGGCCATCAGCCGCCAGTTCTTGGCCTGCACCCGGGCCGAGCCGATGCGGTCGTCCCAAACCTGGGCGGCGCGCTGGTACGGTGTCTCAGGCTCGGGCGTCCGACCGTAACGAACCGTGGGGCGGCGAAACAGCGCCATCTCTTATTCTCCTCCTGAGAGATCGACGGAATGGCCGCCGCCATGGCTGTCGCCGGACTTGAGGACCTGCGCGGCCGTCTGCGCGCCGTGGACCATCGACTGGTTGCGCTTCATGCGCTGTGCCCAGGCGGGCGGCCCGGAGTCGGCTGACCCGCCCCCGGCCGGCGCAGCTCCGCTCGGCGGATTGCCGCCGCCGACCGTGCCCTGGGACGAGGAACCGCCGGTGGCGGCGAAGCTGGAGCGGGCGCCGGCGGAAAAGCTTTGGCGCATGGAGCTGGCGGCCGAAGCCGCCGCTCGGCGAACGGGGCCAGTCGCGGCCGAAGCCGCGGCGCGGCCCACACCGCCAAGTCCGGCGGCGACGCCGGAGGCGCCCGAGCGGCCGGCCGAAGCCAGACTGTAAGCAGAGGACGCCCCGCCAGCCATGGCCGCGCCACCGCGCGCGGCCGCGGCCGTGCCGGAAGCCGCAGCCATCGCTCCCCTCCCGGCCAGGCCCAGCGCGCCAGCGCCGGCCATCGCCGTGCCAGCGACGGCGAGGCCGGTGCCGACAGCGGCGCCCGCGCCGAGCTGCGGCGCACCGGAGACCAAGCCCGTGGCGATGCCGGGGCCGAAGATACCGAGGCCAAGCATGGCGAGTGCGGCCAGCACGACGGACAGCGCCTGCTCGACCGTCGGCTGGCCGCCGGCGTAGGTCTGGGTGAACTGCGAGAAGAGGCCCGTGCCGATGCCGACGATGACGGCCAGCACCATCACCTTCACGCCCGAGGCGACGATATTGCCGAGCACCTTCTCGGCGAGGAAGGCGGTCTTGTTGAAGAGCGCGAAGGGGATGAGGATGAACCCAGCGAGCGTCGTCAGCTTGAACTCGATCAAGGTGACGAAGAGCTGGACCGCCAGGATGAAGAAGGCGATCAGCACCAGCACCCACGACACCATCAGCACCGCGATCTGCACGAAGTTTGCGAAGAAGCTGGTGAAGCCCATCATCTGGTTGGCTGCGTCGAGCAGCGGCTGCCCGGCGTCGAGGCCAACTTGGGCGAGTTTGCCGGGCCGCAGGAAGTCGGCGGTGCCGATTAACGAGCCGCCCGCCTTCAGGCCGATGCCGGCGAAGCTGTTGAAGACGATGGCTGAGAGATTGTTGAAGTTGTTGATGATCAAAGCGAAGAACCCGATGTAGAGGGTCTTCTTCACCAACCGCTGGAGGATGTCTTCGTCGGCGCCCCATGCCCAGAACAAGCCGGCGAGCGTGATGTCGATCACGATCAGCGTGGACGAGAGATAGCCGACCTCACCCTTGATCAGGCCGAAGCCGGAATCGATGTAGGTGGTGAACGTATTCAGGAAGGTGTCGATGACGCCGACATTGTTCATCGCGCGTCTCCCTTAGAAGGCGTGGCCGGCGCGGCAGTGCCTGGGGGCGTTTGTGGCGGCAGCGGCCGCGCCGGCCTGCCGAAGAAGCGCTGGCGGTTCTTCTCCCAGACCGCGCCGCAATGCGGGTCTTCGGCATCCTGGGGACCGAGCGCGCTGCAACGGCGCAGCTCGGCCGAAAGGTCATCGGATGCTGGATTGATGATCGGAGGCGTCTCGACGGCGGGCGCCGAGGGACGCCGGTTGACCGCGACGAGGGTCGCGATGAAAACCGCCACCAGGGCGACGATCGCGGCCGCGCGGAAGATTTCCGAACGTCCCAGCATCACCGCGCCTCAGTTGCCGCTGAACATGGTGACGTTGCCGGGCTGATAGCCGCTGCGCGTCGAGAAGGTCTTGTAGTTCTGCTGGCCCTGCGCTTCGGCGGCCGCGCTGCGCGCTTGCTCGAGCGCATCGGCGCGGCTCTTGGCGGACAGCACCGCCACCAGGTCGGAGAGCTGCTGGGATTGCAGCGCCAGGAGCTGGTTGCCGGCCTGGGCGGCCTGCAAGGCGCCCGTGGCGTTCTGGCTCGCGGACACCAGCGAGGTCATGGCGCTGGAGTTGGTCGGAATGTTGCCGACAACGCCGGCCTGAACCTTCAGGCTGTCCTCGAAGGCGCCGACCGAGTTCTGCCAGCGCTGCTGCGCGTTGGCGACCATGGCGGTGGTCGAACCCGTGCCCGCGGCCGAACCGTAGCTCGTCGAATAGGCCTGCTCGATGCGCTGGACGTTGAAGGCGATGTTCTGCGCCTGGCCGAGCAGCGACTGGGTCTGGGCGATCGACGATTGAAGCTGCGTCAGCGTCGACATCGGCAGGTTCGCAAGGTTGCGCGCCTGGTTGACCAGCGACGTCGCCTGGTTGGTCAACATCTGGATCTGATTGTTGATCTGCTGCAGTTCGCGTGCCGCGGTGAGCACGTTCTGGCTGAAGTTGGTCGGGTCGTAGACGACCCACTGCGCCGACGCTGGCGGCGCGGCGACGGCCAGGGTGAGCACGACGGCGCTTGCCGCCGCCAGATGGCGCAGCTTGATCATGATGACGTCTCCAGGTTGGTCAGGTCGGGAATGAGATCGGCGGCCCACAGGAGTTCGTGGTCCGCGAGCCAGGCGGGGGTGAAAGCATCACGGCCGTACTCGGCGACGACACGTTCGATCGCCGCGTGGTCGGCCTTGGAGGAAGCGGCACAGAAGGCGAGCGCGACGGGGCCGAGGCCCAGCTCGAACAGGCGATTGCCGCGCCGCGACTGGCAGTAGTAATCGCGCTTCGGCGTGGCGCGGGCGAGGATCTCGATCTGGCGATCGTTCAAGCCGAAGCGGCGATAGATCGCGGTGATCTGCGGCTCGATCGCGCGCTCGTTCGGCAGGAAGATGCGCGTCGGGCAGCTCTCGACGATGGCCGGCGCGATGTTGCTTCCGTCGATGTCCGACAGCGATTGCGTGGCGAAGACGACGGATGCGTTTTTCTTGCGCAGCGTCTTTAGCCATTCGCGAAGCTGCTGGGCGAAGGCCGGATCGTCGAGTACCAGCCAGCCTTCGTCGATGATGAGGAGCGTCGGCCGGCCATCGAGGCGACCCTCGATGCGGTGAAACAGGTAGGTCAGCACGGCGGGCGCTGCGCCGGCCCCGATCAGCCCCTCTGTCTCGAAGGCCTGCACCGGAGCGGAGCCGAGCTGTTCGGTCTCGGCGTCGAGCAGCCGGCCTGAAGCGCCGCCGACGCAGTACGGTTGCAGCGCTTGCTTCAACGCTGTCGATTGCAGCAGGACCGCCAGGCCGGTGATCGTGCGCTCCTGCACTGGCGAGGATGCCAGGGAGGTCAGCGCCGACCAGACATGCTCTTTCGCGGTCGGATCGATGGTGACGCCTTCCTTCGCCAGGATCGCGGCCACCCACTCCGCCGCCCAGGCGCGCTCGGCCTGATCGTCGATGCGGGCCAGCGGCTGGAGCGACACCGAATGCTCGGAGCCGGCGGACAGGCTGCCGCCGAGATCGTGCCAGTCGCCGCCCATGGCGATCGCCGCGGTGCGGATCGAGCCGCCGAAGTCGAAGGCGAAAATCTGGTTGTTGTGGTAGCGGCGAAACTGCATCGCCATCAGCGCCAGCAGCACCGACTTGCCCGCACCGGTCGGGCCTACGATCAGGGTGTGGCCGACGTCGCCGACATGGAGGCTGAGCCGAAACGGCGTCGAACCTTCCGTCTTGCCGTAGAGTAGCGGCGGCGCCTGAAAGTGTTCATCACGCGCCGGCCCGGCCCAGACCGCCGAGAGCGGGATCATGTGCGCCAGGTTCAGCGTCGAGACCGGTGGCTGGCGGACGTTGGCATAGGCGTGGCCGGGAATGGACCCGAGCCAGGCCTCCAGCGCATTCACCCCTTCCGGCATGCAGGTGAAGTCGCGGCCCTGGATCACCTTCTCCACCAGCCGGAGCTTCTCCGCCGCGAGGCCCGGGTCCTCGTCCCAGACCGTGACGGTCGCGGTGACGTAGGCCTGGCCGACATCATCCGAGCCCAACTCCTGAAGCGCGAGGTCCGCGTCGGCCGCTTTGTTGGCGGCGTCGGAGTCGACCAGCGTCGACGCCTCGTTGGTCATCACTTCCTTGACGATGGCGGCGATCGACTTGCGTTTGGAGAACCACTGCCGCCGGATCTTGGTCAGCAGCTTCACCGCTTCAGTCTTATCGAGAAGGATCGCCCGCGTGGACCAGCGGTACGGGAAGGCGAGCCGGTTCAGCTCGTCGAGGATCCCGGGATGGGTCGCCGTCGGGAATCCGACCACGGTGAGCGTGCGAAGATGGTGGGCGCCGAGGCGCGGCTCGAGGCCGCCGGCGAGCGGTTGATCGGCGAGCAGCGCATCGAGGTGCATCGGCGTCTCGGGGACGCGGATGCGCTGCGCCCTCGTCGAGATGGTCGAGTGCAGATAGGTCAGCGTGTCGCCGTCATCGAGCCAGGCGACCTCGGGCATGAAGCCCTCGACCAGTTGGATAACGCGGTTGGTCCGATCGACGAAGCCGCGCAGCAACTCCCAAGGATCGACGCCGGTCTGGGCGCGGCCCTCGTAGAGCCAGCCCTCGACGCGCGAGGCGTCCTCGGCGGGCGGCAGCCAGACGAAGGTGAGGTAGTAGCGGCTCTCGAAATGCGCGCCGGCTTCCTCGAAGGCGTCCTGCCGCTCGAGATCAACGAGCGCTGACGCCGGATCGGGAAAGATGCTGTGCGGGTAGGTCTGGGCGGCGATCCGCTGCGCCTCGACGAAGATCGCCCAGCCGGAGCCGAGGCGGCGCAGCGCGTTGTTGAGGCGAGCGGTGACGCCGACCAGCTCGGCGGGCGTGGCGCTGTCGAGGTCCGGTCCGCGAAAGCGCGCCGTGCGCTGGAACGAGCCGTCCTTGTTGAGAACGACGCCCTCTTCGACCAGCGCTGCCCAGGGTAGGAAGTCCGCGAGGGTCGCGGGGCGGCTGCGGTATTCAGCGAGGTTGAGCATAGGAGCCTCAGACGCCGAGATGGGCGGGATAACGAAGGTGCCGGCGCACCACGTCGACGAATTGCGGATCGCGCTTCGCCGCCCAGACCGCGGCGGCGTGACCCACCGCCCAGATCAGGGCGCCGGGGATCCAGAGCCGAAGGCCGAGGGCGATCGCCGCCGCGAGCGTGCCGTTGGCGATCGCGACGGTCCGCGGCGCGCCGCCCATCAGGATCGGGTCGGTGAGCGCGCGATGAACCGGCGCGAAGAAGCCGGGCACGTCGGGATCGACGATCGCGGCCATCAGACCAGCGCCCCGCCGGAGAAGGAGAAGAAGGACAGGAAGAAGCTCGACGCGGCGAAGGCGATCGAGAGGCCGAAGACGATCTGGATCAGCCGGCGGAAGCCGCCCGAGGTGTCGCCAAAGGCCAGCGTCAGCCCGGTCACCGTGATGATGATCACCGAGATGATCTTCGCGACGGGCCCCTGCACCGACTCCAGGATGGAGTTGAGCGGGGTCTCCCACGGCATGGAGGAGCCGGAGGCGTAAGCCGCCGGGGCGAAGGCGAGCGTCAGGGTGGCGAGTGTGACCAGTTCGGCCAGGCGGCGGCGCGAAGAATGAGCGACAGCGAGAACGCGGATCATGATGGGTCTCCGAGGGGCAAGGGGTCGCCGCCCGCCCCGGCGGACTGGACGCGGTAATCGCCGGTGGCGGGATCTAGACCGGCGACGAGAGCGAGTTCGGAAAGGCGGCGTTCGCTGCCGCGGCCGCGCAGCACCGCGACGAGATCGATCGTCTCAGCGATCAGCGCCCTGGGGACGGTGACGACGGCTTCCTGGATGAGCTGTTCGAGGCGCCGCAGCGCTCCGAGCGCGGTGCCGGCGTGGATCGTGCCGATGCCGCCGGGATGTCCGGTGCCCCACGCCTTCAAGAGGTCCAGCGCCTCAGCGCCACGCACCTCGCCGATCGGGATGCGGTCGGGCCGCAAGCGCAGCGAGGAGCGGACGAGGTCGGAGAGCGAGGCGACCCCATCCTTGGTGCGTAGTGCGACGAGGTTGAGGGCACGGCACTGCAGCTCCCGGGTATCTTCGATCAGCACCACCCGGTCGGTGGTGCCGGCGATCTCGGCCAGGAGGGCGTTGGTGAGCGTGGTCTTGCCGGTCGAGGTGCCGCCGGCGACGAGGATGTTCTTGCGATCTGCCACAGCGGTGCGGAGCGCCGCGGCCTGGCCGGCCAGCATGATGCCGGCGGCGACATAGTCGTCGAGGGTGAAGACGGCGACGGCGGGCTTGCGGATCGCAAAGGCCGGCGCAGCCACCACTGGGGGCAACAACCCCTCGAACCGCTCTCCCGTCTCGGGCAGCTCGGCCGAGACACGCGGTTTGTCGGCATGGACCTCCGCGCCGACATGGTGCGCCACCAGGCGCACGATCCGCTCGCCGTCGGCGGCGGACATCGTGCGGCCGCTATCCTCCAGGCCTCCCGACAGCCGGTCGATCCAGAGCCGGCCGTCGGGGTTGAGCATCACCTCGACGATCGACGGGTCTTCGAGGAAGGTCGCGATGGCGGGACCGAGCGCGGTGCGCAGCATGCGCGCACCGCGGGAGAAGGCCTCGGAATGGAGTGGTGTGACCGCCACGATCGTCCCCGTCATTGGCCAATCGCGAGACGCGACTAGCAACGGGGACGATTAGAAGAGGTAAGAAATGGGGCGCTTCAACAAGTATTCATTCGGCGTAGTGGCCGAGCGTAAAGCAGAGAAAAAATACTTGCCGGGTGCGAAGCGGCCTCACTGTCGCCGGCGAGCGGCTACGCGGCAAATCGCTCAAGGTGGTTGAGCGCCATGTCCAACGCCAACTCCAGTGGCTGCGAGTCGCGAGCCGTCTTTGACAGGAGAATGCCGCCCTGGATCGCAGCTAATATAGCCACGGACATCGCTTTTGGATTGGCGCTGGCCTTAATTTGTCCTCGTTCCCTCATCCGGCATAAGCCTTTCTCAATGACCGTGCCCCAGGCTGCAAAGCTCTGGTCCAGCTGGTGTCGAGCCTCTTCGGAATGTGCCGCGAGTTCATTGGCGAGCGAGCCTAGCGGACATCCTCGGACACCACCCGCCCGGTTCGCGGCAATCAGCGCGTCGCGCCAGACCCGCAAAGCCTCAAAAGAATCGAGATGCTCCAGATGTCCGGAATTTGCCTCCAGTATGCGGGTGGTCTGAATTTCGATCACCTCGCGCACAAGGGCGTCTTTGTTCGCGAAGTAGTGATAGAGCTGAGACCGACTTGCGCCAGTTGCTTCCATTACCTCGTCGAGACTGACGCGCTCCGCCCCCTTCGCGTAGATCAATTCGGCGGCTGCTTCGACAATCCGCCGCTTGGTCGCCGCCCCCCTCGGGGTCAGCGTGCGTTTCATCGGTCTTGTGTTCGTAGCCATCGGCCCTTGTATCCAAAAATGGACTGGACAGTCCATTTTTGGTATTGCACGTCTGGACTGGTTGGTCCAGACACAAGGAGCCACACATGAGTCAGCATCTGAAGAACGGGCAAATCTTCCCCGACCTCAAAATTCCCGCCCTGGGCGGCGGGGCCCTGAGCCTGCCGGGTGACCTCGCCGGGTCATACGGCGTAATCCTGATCTATCGCGGTCATTGGTGTCCGTTCTGCAACGAGCAGATGGCGGCCTTTGCGAATGCGTCCGACGCCCTTTCGCAAGCGGGCATCAAAGTGGTGGCCTTCTCGGTCGATGATGAAGCGGCGACGGCGGAATTCGTTCGGAAGCATCGTATTCCGTTCAAGATGGGGCATTCCGCCAACGTCGAGACGGTTATCGGTGCGACCGGGGCCTACGACATGCAGGTTCCGACGAGAGGGCATTTTCTGGAGACGACAGGGTTTGTGCTCGCCCCGGATGGAACGATCGTCAATGCGGTTTACTCGAGCCGCGCGATCGGCCGCCTTGTTCCGAGCGATGTGATCCGCCTTGTCGCGTTCATGAAGTCTTCAGTGAAATAACGAAGCCTTTGCGGTAATCTGCTTTCAGGCGTCACCGGGGAGATGATCGCGATCTTGCTGGCGATTATCTCCCGATGATCCTGTTTCTACTTCCTCCGGAATCTCCTGCCTTAGCTTCGGCCCCTGATTGAGCCGGCGTCCGAGGGCGGCGACGAAATTGTCGTAGCGTGTCCCGGCCTGCGCCCGCGCCGCCTTGGCTGCCGGTTCGGGCAAAGGTGGCGTAGTCGTAAGCCAGAAGCGCACAAACACGGCAAGCATCTCGACGGCGATGCCGACATCGCGTTCCAGGCGCGCAAGCCTCCTATCCTGCTGATCTAGTCGTTTGCCGATGGCAGCTTCGCGCCGCTCGTCGCCATCGGGCGACAGGAACGACGCGATAGCGGCTTCGGCGATCAGCGACATCGGTTGCTCCCGGCGCGCGGCATAGACCGACAGTGACCGCATCACGTCCGGATCGAGGTAGACGGAGATCTGAGCTTTCTTCTTGGGCGCCGGCATACCCGCCTCACAGTCCCAGGTCGTCGCCGGGATCGAGGGACGCCTGGCGCGCCAGACCCTGCATGAGGTCGTTCATCCGGCCGATGCGGGGCGCGTCTTCTTCCGCTTCGTCGGTCGGGTCGAGGGCGAATTCGTTGTCGATCGGCTGTTTCTTATCGACCGTCTCCTGGTTCAGTTCAGGCTGGCGACGGCGGTCCGCGTTCTTCGGATCGTCATCGTCGGCTTCCTCGCCGTCACGGACAGCGGGCGCCGGTGGCCGCGGCGGCAGTGGCCGTGAACTCCAGTCGTCAGAACGGCCTTCTTTCGGCCGCGCCGGCGCAGGCGGCGGCAGGATGCGCTCCTGCAAGCGCGCGTCCTCGTAATAGCGCGCCTTCTTTGCGCGGATCGGATGGACGCCGGAGACCATGACGATCTCGTCGGTCGATGGGAGCTGCATGACTTCGCCCGGCGTCAGCAGCGGCCGCGCCGTCTCCGATCGAGAGACCATCAAATGCCCGAGCCACGGCGAAAGGCGGCTGCCGGCATAGTTCTTCATCGCCTTCATCTCGGTCGCCGTGCCCAGCGCATCGCTGACGCGCTTGGCGGTCCGCTCGTCATTGGTCGCGAAGCTGACGCGCACATGGCAGTTGTCGAGGATCGAGTTGTTCGGCCCATAGGCCTTCTCGATCTGGTTCAGCGACTGGGCGATCAGGAAGCTCTTGATGCCGTAGCCGGCCATGAAGGCGAGCGCCGACTCGAAGAAGTCGAGCCGCCCCAGGGCCGGGAACTCGTCGAGCATCAGGAGAAGGCGGCGGCGTCCGGCCTTGGCCTGCAGGTCCTCGGTCAACCGCCGCCCGATCTGATTGAGGATCAGGCGGATCAGCGGCTTGGTGCGGTTGATGTCCGAGGGCGGGACCACAAGGTAGAGCGTTGTCGGATGTTCGCCGGCGACGATGTCACCGATCCGCCAGTCGCAACGCCGCGTCACTTCGGCGACCACCGGATCACGATAGAGGCCGAGGAACGACATCGCCGTGCTCAAGACGCCGGACCGTTCGTTGCCCGACTTGTTCAACAACTCCCTCGCGGCGCTGGCGACGACGGGATGAACGCCTGCCTCGCCGAGATGGGGCGTCCGCATCATGGCCGAGAGCGTGGATTCGATGGGCCGCTTCGGATCGGACAGGAACGACGCGACGCCGGCGAGCGTCTTGTCCTCCTCGGCATAGAGGACGTGCAGGATGGCGCCGACCAGCAGCGCATGGCTGGTTTTCTCCCAGTGATTGCGCTTCTCCAGGCTGCCTTCCGGGTCGACCAGAATGTCGGCGATATTCTGCACATCGCGCACCTCCCACTCGCCGCGCCGGACCTCCAGCAGCGGATTGTAGGCCGACGACTTCGCATTGGTCGGATCGAACAGCAGCACACGGCCGTGCTGCGCACGAAAGCCGGCGGTGAGCTGCCAGTTCTCACCCTTGATGTCGTGGACGATCGCCGAGCCCGGCCAGGTGAGCAGCGAGGGTATGACAAGACCGACGCCCTTGCCGGATCGTGTCGGCGCGAAACACAGCACATGCTCCGGCCCGTCATGGCGCAGATAGCTGCGCTGGTGCCGGCCGAGCACGACACCGTCCGGGCCGAGCAAGCCGGCCTGCTCGATCTCCTTCGGTTGCGCCCATCGCGCCGAGCCGTAGGTCTCGGCATTCTTCGCTTCGCGGGCCCGCCAGACCGACATGCCGATCGCGACGGCAGCGGCGATCAGGCCGCCCGACGCCGCGATGTATGCGCCCTCGACGAAGATGGACGGCGCATAGGCGTCGTAGGCGTACCACCACCAAAAGAAGGCCGGCGGAAGGTAGAACGGGAAATGGAAGAGCTCGAACCATGGCCGCCCCAGCTCCGGCTGGAAGCCGAGGCGCCAGGCCGTCCACTCCGTCGCACTCCAGATCGCCAGCAGGACGATCGCAAAGACGGTGATGACCTGGCCCCAGAGAATCTTGGTCGCGGACATAGAAGACGTCCTTTCCTGAGGTCGATGATTGGAAGGCTCGTTCACAGCCCGAGCCCCCGGTTGCGGCCGAAGCCCCAGTCGATCCCGCCATCTGCGCGCGTGACGCCGGAAACGTGGCGGCCGAGCTGCTTTTCGAGGGAGGGCGTCCAGGGCACGAGCTGGAAGCCAAGGCCGTCGTCGATCATGGCGAAGCGGCCGGAGGCGAGCGCGAAGCGTTGCCGATAGGTCCCGGCGACATACTCGCCGGTCGCCGCGCCGTTGAACGGCTGGCCGGTTTCGGCGGCGAGCCGCTCGCCCAACGCCTCCACCTCCCGCCGTCGAAGCGTTCCGACCAGGCCGGAGGCGAACACGATTCCCCGCGCCTGTCGCTCGGCGAGACCCTGCTCGACAAGCTGGTCTGCTCGCCGGTCCATCGCTTCGCGAACCTCGGCGCCGAAGCCAGCTTGGCCGAGCGCCACCGGATCACGCGCGACCGCCTGCCGGTCGAGCCAGGTGGCCCCGCTGGCCGTCACCTGGTCTTCGATGGCGAGGTCGGAGCGCACCGCAATGGCGGCGCGCCGGCGGCCTTGCGCGTCGTCGAACTTGCGCAGCTCGACGAGCGAGCCTGGTGCGCTGTCGCCGGCGGCGTCGAGATCGGGAAGCTTGATGTGGTGGGTCCGCCCGTCGACACCGTCGACGACAGCGTAGGCCGTGCCCTTCAGCTCATCGTCGAGGCCGCGATCGACCAGGCGGCCGATGATCGGGACATCCAGACTCTCGCCAGCGAGCACATAGCTCGCCGCGGCCCGCTCAATGCCGCGCTCGGTCAGGCCGCGGTGGATGCGCTTGATGATGTCGCCGCGCTCGCCGAGTTCGCGCAGCGTCGTCTCTGCGGCCGCGTCCATGGTCCACTGGCCGGGGCCGATCTGATGCGTGAGGCCGAGGCTCTCCAGATGCCGCAGCCGTCCGACCTTCAGACTATGGAATTCGTCGGGCTGCTGAGCGCCGCCGGGAGCCAGGTCGATGACGCCATGACGATCGGCATCGCGAACCAGTTGCCGATCGAGCTGGGTCCAGCGCTCGGCGTCGACCTGGCGCTCAAGTGCGCGGCGGATGTGGAGATCGCTGCGCAGTCCCAGCTCTTGCGTGACCAGATCCTGGGCGCGGGCGCGCATCCCTTCCTTGATGTAGTCCCGCGAGATGACGAGGTCCTGGCCGTCGTCGGCGACGCCGCGCACGATGATGTGGACGTGCGGGTGCTGCGTATTCCAGTGATCGACGGCGACCCAGTCGAGCTTGGTCCCCAGATCCTTCTCCATCTCGCCGACCAGCTCGCGGGCGAAGCCCTTGAGGTCGGCCATCTCCGGCGCGTCCCCAGGCGAGACGATGAAACGGAAGTGATGCCGGTCCTTCTCGCACCGCTCCGCGAACGCCTTGGGGTCAGCGTCCTCGGTCTCCGGTCCGAACAGCCTGGCCTTCTCCCCGTCCCGGGTGACGCCCTCGCGCCGGAGGTAGCTGAGATGGGCGCCGAGCGGCGCGGACCGCGCGGTGTGACGGACCACGCGCGTCTTGACCGTCACCAGTCGCGAGCGGCCGGTCAGCAGGCGGTTCGCCCGCACGCTGGCGACGCGGCCGCGGCCGAAGGTCGAGCGGCTGCCGCTCCTCAGGAGACCTTGGCGCGAGACGCCGCCACCGGCGCGCTGGGCCGCCGCGAGCGCTTGGGCGATGAAGGGCTTCGCGCGCTGGCTACGGGTCGAGCGGATGCGGCCCGGGCGAGGCTGGAATTCGCGCTCGTCAGCCATCGCCGGCTCCGGCAATGTGCGGAAAAGTTAGCTCCGGCAAAGCATTGTGGGTCCAGCGCACCTTGCGCCCGAGGAGCGCACATTGCCGGAACGTCGAAATATCCCAATAAAAACAACCGACCGACCGAGCCGCACCTTGCGGCCTTTTATCTCGCCCTCGGTCGGTTGGTTTCTGCGTTCCTCCCCTGCCTGCCCTTCCTTCTTCCCGGAAGAACGCTGTGCCGCGCCTGCCTACGAAATCGTACCCGAGAGCTTCGATGAAGCACCTGGAGGCGTCGAAGACCGTCGGGTCGCCAGGGAAAGCGCGAGCTGACCGAGGCGATGTAGCGGCACGTCGACGGGAGAGCGGCGCGATCACGGCTTCGGCCCCGCTGCGGAAACGTGGACGAACAGCCCATCGGATTGCGGTGCGATGGCCGACAGGTCGCGCACCGCGACGGCAGGCGGCGAGTCGCTCGACGGCGGTTTGGCTGTCGCGCGATCGACAGGTTCAGCGCTTGCCGATCGCACGATGAAAAGCGGCGCCTGGGTCCAGGACGACGGATCGGAGGCCGCCACGAGGACAGGCCCATCGGTCGCGCCGTCCCCGACAAAAGGGACAAGCGCCGCGACGTAAGCGACGGTTTCAGGTGGCAGCGGACGATGCCGATCGCGATAATCTTCGTATCGCCCAGGCCCGGCATTATACGCCGCGAGGAATCCTGGCGATCCGTAGCGGTCGTGCATCTCGCGCAGGAAAGCCGCGCCCGCCAGGATGTTGTCGTGCGGGTCGAACGCGTCGCGCCCGAGGCCGTAGCGAGCGCGTAGCGCTGCCCATGTCTCGGGCATGAGCTGCATCAGCCCCATCGCGCCCTTGGGTGAGATGGCGCGCCGATCGCCACGGCTCTCGATCCGCATGATCGCCCGAATCCATGCCGCCGGGATGCCGAAGCGTTGCGCGGCTTCGGCAACGAGAGCGGCGTAGGAATCGCTCGAAGCCTGCACCGCGATGGGCGTCGCCTGAGCGTGAACGGCGACGACGGGCATGCCGAACGCCGTCAAGCTGGCGAGCAGAAGAAGCTCGCGCCGCATGTGATCAGCCCCGATCGCCGCGCTTCGGCGGACGGTTCCAGTTCAGCACCCAGGCCGACTTGTCATCGCCCGACTGGAAGAGGTTCGCGCGAATCGGCTGCGACAACGCCGGATCGTCAATGACGAGCGAGACGTACTCGCCCGCCTTCTCGCCGGTGCGCTTCCAGCCCGCGCCGATCTCCGGGCCGTCGCCATCGCCAAGGTGGATGCGGTAGTCCGGCGCGTTCTCGGCATCGGAGGATTCGGCCGGAACGAGGGAAAGGTCACGGTAGAAGAAGAGCGTCTGGATGCGCCCGGTGAAGCCGGACTTGTCTCGGGTGAACTGACCAATCTGCGCCATGGGAAACCTCCGTTGTTGGCGGGTTGAGAAGCGGGTCAATCGGTGGTGGCACGCCATACGAAGCGGCCGTCACCGGCCTCGTCGGTCCACAAGGGGACCGCGCGGGCGACGATCGCGGTGGTGGGAAGCGGGCCGAAATAGCGTCCGTCCAAGCTGTCCGGGACGGTCGGGTTCATGAGGAAGACTTCGGTGGGGCCGAGCGTGTGGCAGCCGTTCCAGCGCGGCAGCGGGCGGCCAAGGTGATCGCGCTCACGCGCCGCGCCGACATCCACGTGATCGACCGTGATGGAGTCGCCTGCGCGGCACACGGTCTGCCCAGGCAGCGCCATCACATGCTTCAGCAGCGGCACGCCCTTGGGCAGGAAGCCGCCATCGGCGAGGTAGCTGGCGATCGGTTCGGGCGGCCGCACGGCGACCAGTTCGAGCACGTGGAGCTGTCCGGCTGGGCGGAGCGCATAAAACCCGGTCGGCGTGCTCGCCGTGGCGTTCCAGATCAGACGCGGCGCCGGATGGACGAAAGCCAAGCCGATGAAGACGAGCATGGCGAAATACGTCGTCATGACGTAGCCGAAGCGGGTCATAGCGTGACGCTCCTGCGCTTGAGCCAGGCGGCGTGCTGATCGCGCGTGTAGGAGCGCGGCTCATGGCCGGCGGCGAGACGGTTGTGGAGGTGGCGCCAGTATTCCGGCGCGGCGTCGGCGGGATCGATGTCGAGCGCCTCGACGGCGTCGATCGCCTGCAGCACGCGCTCGACCTTCGGCCAGCTATCGACCCGCAGCAGGATCTCGCCGCCGGGACGCACGTAGGGCAGCGTCTGGAAGCGTGCGCCAGGCTCGACCGCGCGCACGATGTCCATGCGCGAGATGACCGTGCCGAAGTCGTTCGACGCCCAGCGCACGAACGCGAAGATGCTGCCTGGCTTGAAGCTCGAGATGCTGCGGCGGCGATCAAGGATCTTCTCCTCGGCGCGGCGGCCGAAGCGCAGCCATTGCTCGATCTTCTTCTCGATCCAGGTCAGCTCGACATGGGTGAGTGCGACGGTGCGCCGATGCGACGGCGGCACGACGCGGGGCGACGGCTCATTGTCGTTCATGAGCTCTCTCCGGGATCGGCGGGGAATTCGCGCGCGAAGAGGTCGCGCAGCATGTCGGCGACGGTGATCCCGCGCTGGAACGCGGCGACCTTGATGCGGCCGCGCAGCGCCGGCGTGACGTCGATCGTCAACCGCGCGGTGAAGGCAGGCGCCTCCTCGCCGTGCCGGCTTGGCGCTTCCGGGGTCTTGATCCAGCTCTCGGCGTCGCCGGGCCGGGCGGCGAAGCCGCGTCGGGTGGCGCGCTCGCTCATAGCGCGATCCTCGCGACTTCGGCGGCGAGCGCGGCGATCTCGCGCGCCGCGGCGCTCTGCTCGGCCAGCTCGAACACGAGGCGGCCGGACTGTGCGGCGTCGGCAAAGATAACGCGCTGGCCGATGGTGCTGGAGAGCACCGGCGGATCGTGATCGGCGAGCGTTTCGGCCGTCTCGCGAGCGATGATCGTGCGGGCCGCGCAGCGGTTCAGCACGAAGCGCGCCGCGATCTGCGGGCGATAGATTCGCGCTTCGCGCAGCAGCTCCAGCATCTCGGCCGAGGCCCAGCCGTCGAAGGGCGACGGCTGTACCGGGATCAGCACGAGGTCGGCGGCTAAGAGCGCCGAGCGCATCAGCCCCGCGACGCGCGGCGGTCCGTCGATGACGACATGATCGGCGGTGAGCGCGATCTCGGGCGCCTCGCGATGGAGCGTGTCTCGCGCGAGGCCGACGACGCCGAATAGCCGCGAGACGTTCTCCCGCGCCCGCTGCTGCGACCAATCGAGCGCCGAGCCTTGGGGGTCGGCATCGATCAGGGTGACGCGCTTGCCGTGCAGCGCCAGCTCGCCGGCGAGATGAAGCGCAAGCGTTGTCTTGCCGACTCCGCCCTTCTGGTTGAGCAGAGCGACGATCATCTCTTCCCTCCCGGCTTGCGGCCGAAGGGCAGCGACGGCTGTCGTGCCGGTGGTTCGGAGGTCTGCGCAGCGGGGGTGGCGCGCTTATCCGCAGATGGAACGGGCCAACTACAAGAGTTAGATTCTGAGTTAGACTCTAAGTTAAGGCCCGGAATCGCAGTTTCCGGCCAAAGCGTTAGCTGCGGTTCGTGCGTGCGAAGTCCCGATAGGACTGCGTGCGGAGTCCCGATACCGTTTGCGTGCGAAGTCCCGAGCGTTTCCACAGCGCCATCCACAGGGACTGTGGACAAGTGGGCCGGCAGGACGCGCAGCAGCTCGCGGCGGCCCTGCCACTCGATGCGTAGGCGATAGCCGGGCAGCGGCTGGCGCGCGGCGATGCGCCGGATCTGGAGCGCGAAATCGGAGACGCGCACCAGGCTTCCGGACTTCTCGTGGAGATGGGGGATCTCGAATAGCCAACCCTTTGGCTGGCGGCCGGCGTGCTTGCGAGCGACGCGATACAGCCAGCGCTCGATGCCGCCGGTCAGCCGGAAGTAGGCGGGATCGATAGCGAGAACGAGCGAGCGGTCGATGACGCCGCGGTAGAACCAATCGGGGAGGACGAACTCCATGCCCTCGACGCGGCCGTCGCGCGTCGTGCATTCCTCCCACTCGTTGATCCAGGAGAACTGATGACGCCGCCAATGTTCGCCGTTGCGGATCGTTGTCCGGATGACGGTCGACTGCAGGCGGGCAAGCGCGCCCTTCAGGAGCTTGTAATCGCGGGAGCCGGTTTGCCGGCCGATCGCGGTCAGGAGCTGGTAGGGTGTGAAGCGGAGGAAACGCGAGGTCTTGAACCCAAGGTTCTCGGCCTCGACGATCTGGCTTGCGGCCCAGATCAGCACGTCGGCGTCCCAAATGGTCGCCATGCCGTGCTCGGGCACGGCGTAGACTTCCACGCGAACATCGCCGGCTTCGTAGTGGATCGGCGCGGTGCGCCTGGCCTTGGCGAGGGAGAAGAACGGCCGCTCCATCAAGTCGCGCTGGTCGCGCGGACTTGCGTCGCCGGTGGCGACGATGAACGGATCGAGCTTGCTCCGTTCGCTGGCTGTGATGAGGCGGCGCGATGACATCGACGAGCGCCGCTTCAACGATGCGCGTGGCCGGCGGCGCGGGCCTCGACGTATCGGGGATCGGATGTCGAGTTGCACGCGGCCTGGTCGGCCCAAGCTTCGAGGTCGTCGATCGCGTAGACGACACGCCCGCCGAGCTTGCGGAAGGTCGGGCCGCTACCGTGGCAGCGGTATTTCTCCAGCGTCCGCGGCGAGATGCCGAGGATGCGCGCCGCTTCATGTGTGCGGACGTAACGCGTGGCGAGTTGCGCGGCCCTGTCGGGCATGATGTGCCTCCGTCTTGCCTCGAAGCGCCGCGGCCAAGTCGCGGCATGTCGGGGTCACGGTGGCGGAGAGTTCAGGCGTTGGGGGTGGACGAAGATTTTCGAGGGGGTGTGTCCCCCCTATCGCGATATTGAGCGTAAGGGGGCGCGCCTTGCGCCTAATCCTGCGCAAGCGGGCGTAGCGTGTGGGAGGGATCGGCGGACGTATCAGCCGCCGCGCAGGAGCTTGAGATAGCCGCGCTCGACGAGAGCGATCGAGTCGTGAATGAGACGGTTGGCGGTGCGCCGGGCGTGTGAATCCTTCCACTCCACTGATGGAAATCGTGCGTGCTCGGAGCGGAGGATGATTTCGGCGACATCGCGTGGGCCGCCCCCAAGTTCATGGATGTCGAAGGCGTGCAGAAGTTGGACGAGCCGGCGCTTCTGCTGGGGCGTTAGGCGAAGCGCGGCGGGGAGAAGTTTGATGCGCTGGCCACGAAGACGGCGCACGAAGCGCAGTGCGACATCAAGCCGGAGTTCAAATGAGATGTCGGGCGGCAGTAGAATGGCTGGGCGCGTGCTGATCTGTTCGCCGGGCAAACGAACGTGGAGTTCGCCGGAGCCGTCGACGACAACAAGTTCACGGCCCTCGTCGTCTACGTCATCGGCGACAACTGATCCTAGCTGCGCGGGATCAAGCGACGTGAGTTGGTCGAACCCGCCCGGCGCTGTTTCGAGGATCAGCGTGCCGGGCGATAGTTCGGGCAGCCAGGTGACTGGGGCGGGCCCAACGGGAAGGCTCGGGTCATGGGCGAAAGCGCAACCCCCATCGTCGAGCGAGACTGACGCGGGCGGTCTCGGCATCGACGGAAGCGTGTGCGATCTGGCGTTGTGTACGGGCGAAGTCGCGGCGGTAGTGGGTGTTGCGGCGCAGGAATTCGACGGCGAAGCCGGGGCGCTCAAGGCGGTTCAGGCGATCAATCGTCTCCGGCGAGCGCCAATACTCCGTGGGCATGGCGTTTCCTCTCGTTTTGTCCCTCCAGGGGGCTTCGACGATCCGGAAAACTCGTCGGCAAAAGTAGTCCTTAAGGTTGCATCGCGTGTGGCTGCGAGCCGTGGGAGTGCGGGGTGCCGGTTCACTGCATCCGGGGTTCAAGCAAGTGCCGATAGCCCGTCTCAGTCATCCAGCGGGCCCGCGCCAGATGGCTGTCATGCACCGTTTTGGCACGGGCGGGGTCCTGGGCCGGATTGAGGCCGAAGATCACCTGGACGACTTCGCGCCAGTCAGCGCCCTCTTCGTCGGCCATCAGCAATCGAAGATAGATCGCCAGATGTTGCTCGTCATAGGCGTTTAAGCGGTCGGTGTGCGGCGGCCGGTCCTGAAAGGGCACCTGAGTCATTGCGATCTACCCCCGTGAGATCAAAGCAATGCGTTAGCCATTCATTTACCGCGAATTTTTGCAAGATTTGCGCCGCGAATACTTACGCCGCGATGCTTGGCGCGCATCACGTTGCTCGCGGAAATGGCAAACTGAGGCCTCCGCAGCGTCGATGAAAAGCAAAGGCATGTACGAATCGGAACGATCATTCCTGGAACGATAGTTCCTATATCGGCTCCTTCATCGCCATGGATCTTAAGGAGGTCATGGCGATCAATCTGCGTCGGTTGCGTCATGCGAAAGGGATGACGCAAGAGGAATTGGCCGAAAGGGCCGGGTTGAGCGCCCGGTACGTCGGAGGGATCGAACGCGCCGACGTCTCGGCGAGCGTGACGGTGCTCGGCCGGATCGCGGAGGCGCTCGAGGTGGAAGCAACCGAACTGGTGCGCGTCGTGCCCGTGAAGGCTCGAAAAAAGGCGGCGGTCGAGCCTTAGTTTCTGTGAAGACTGCGGTTCACGTCTCGCGCCGGAAGAATTCGACGGGGTCCGCTTCAAGGACCTCGGCGAGCTTTTCCAGCATGTCGACGGTCGCGGAGTGCTGTTCGCGCTCCAGCATACCAACATAGTTGCGATTGATGCCCGCACGGTCGGCAAGCTCCTCCTGCGACATGCTTTTGGCATGTCTCAGTCTTCGCAGATTCGTGGCGACGATCTCCCGCAAGCTCATGCGGTGAGATCGCCGTGCCACCTAATATACTGCCACCTAGTAAACTAGGTATTCCGCCCGTTCAAGGTTGGCGGTCGCTCTTGGAGCATAAGGCGATGCCCCGCCCGGACCAGCCGGACGGGGCATTGTAGGCGGGGTCAGTCGCTCCGGCGGCCGTTGGGGCGGGACCAGATCAGGCTGTAGCCTTCGCCCTCTTCGTCGTCGACGAGATTGGCGAAGATCGGGGCGGTGAAGCTCGGATCGTCGAGCTTGAGGGCCAGATAGTCGCGGCCCTCGTTAGAGCGCTTGGCCCAGGCGGCGCCGATCTCGACTCGGCCGACATAGACGCGGTGGCTGGGGCTGTTGTCGCCGGAGCGGGTGGTTTCGGGGACGATCCGGACGTTCTTGGCCTGGACCGAGAGGGTGACGATTTCGCCGGTGAATTCGTTCGAGCCGGTCTTCTTGAAGGTGCCGATGGTCGCCATGGTAGTTCTCCTTGATCTCTGTTTCCGAGCCCGCACCATTGCGGCCTCGATGGTGATCGAAGGGCCGGAGGCGATCGACGGCGCACCCCGAAGGGGCTCGACAGCAAAGGAGGGACTTTCTTGTTTCGCGAGGAATGACGGCGCAGCCGGCAGGGGAAGAAAGTTTTGACGCCGCTGTTGCGCCATAGGCGGTCGAGGCTTTAGCCGGCCTTCGGCCAGATCAGTCCATCGAAGAGGCCGTTCGGTGCGCTCGGCCTGACAGAGCTGACATCAAGGGGAACTTGGCGACTTTCGAGTCACCGCGGAGGCTGGCCAGTGAATTCGGCGGCCATGCGGGACCTGTCCTGGCCACCAAGGGTCTGCTGCTTCCGACACCAAGCTCCGGTTGCACGCCCCGTCACGCGCTTCGTTGGCCGTATGCGTGAGACCTCGCCACCTGGGCCAAGTCCTTCAGCGACCCGCCACGACTCCCGGTACTCGGCGATGATCCGGTGAGCCTCGACGCCAAGCCGCTCTCACTTCGTGTTCGACGACGGGGAAAGCGCGCGCATACGGAAGCCTGATCCAGCCCCGTCCTGTCGACGTGACGGTGTCAGCCCCGCGCCAAGCCCTGTCCGGCTGGTCCGGGCGCGGCCATTCCTGTGAAGCGAACGAACGCCGTGACGCTGACGGCGATTGCGCCGACAACGGCGAAGATGGTCTGCCATGTTGGCGAAGGCATCGCCATCTGCGCGATTCCGTGCGTCGCGCTGTAACCGGCGACGGTCGCGGGCGCGACGTAGAGCAGGATTATCAGGAGTCGAAGCCACGCCCACGGCACGAAGGCGAGCGCGAGCTGGCCAATGCCAAAGGTCACGCCGCCCGCCACGAGGCCCATGGCGATTCCACCGAGCGCACCGGCCCCGGTGTGGAGGGCCCATAGGCCGATCGTCAGACCGACGAAGAACGGCAGCGCGAAGACAGCAAGGGTGAACAGCAGCCAGCAGAAGAAGCCGATGCCGACGATGACAAGCAGAGGTCCAAAGGTGATCATGGCGCTGTACTCCGTGAGATAAAGGTCTGACGGTCGCGCCTTCCACCACCACCACGGCGCGGGTATGAGTATAGCCGCAAACAGGCGCCAGCGGGAGCAGAAATCCCGCCACGGTCGACCGCCTTCATGGTTAAAAGGGGTCGAATTCGTGAACAATGGCGGCCGGATCGCTGTCATACTCACTGGACGGAGTGATAAGATCTACTCATGCGCGAAGAACCTGACATCATCGGAGCTTTTTATGAGCGTGTGAGGCGGCACGTCGCCGATGCGTTGCGCCAATACCAGGACGAACAAAAGGCCGTGTCGCACGAGATGGCGGCGAAGGGGCTCGGGAACAGCGGGCCGCATTTGCGGCGACGCGTAGGGGTCCTACGGAAGTGGATGGTGGCGCTCACGGATCAATGCTTTGAGGACGTGATGCGGTTGCCCGGGACACAGTCAATGCACCGCATGGTGCACGCGGACTTTCTTGCGGATCAGCTGGGCGCGTTCCTCACACAGGCGGAGGGCGATGTCCTGATCTTCGATCCTGGTCCTGCCGCGTCCAATGCGATCAAACAGGAAATCCGACCGATCCGCGAAGGGCTAGAGCATGACCTTCGCGACTTCCAAGCCCAGCTATGGCGTCCGCGTTCTCAAGGAAAGGCTGCGTCAGAGACGAACAACACGGTCAACCTTCACGGCTCAAACGTGGGCTCAATTCAACAAGCCGGTGAAGGTGCGACACAGACGGCTACGGTGCACTTGAACGTGGGCGCGGTGCAGACGGCGCTCGATGAATTCGCGGCCGCGCTGGACGCCTCTAGTGTCTCAGACGAAGTCCGAAGCGCCGCCATGATCGAAGTCGAAACGATCCGGCCTCAACTCAAGAAGCCCGCGCCCAACGTCTCTATCGTCCGCGAAGGACTCCATACGCTTCGCAACATCGTTGAGGGCGTGGCGGCCGGCTTGCTGACAACGAAGCTCGCGGCGCTCTTACTGGCGGCTGGGATTGCGATCTCTTGACGATGTCGAGCGAACCAGACTTTAGCAGGCGATTTCTACATGGCTCGGTTGAGCCTCACGCCGCGATGCTGAACGCACCGGAGCCGAGCCAGCTTCTCTACAAGATCATGCGGCCCGAAGACCTGATCAGGTCCATGGCATTCGGCTATCTCCACTTCAACCGCGTTGATTGCTATCGCGACTTCAAAGACGCGGACTTGCACGACGGCGAGCAATTGCCGGGCGACGTGCGAGGCAACACAGCGACTAAGTTTGAGAAGGCCGAGCACTTCTCCGCAGCCGATTATTACGTCCGGTCGAGATCGCGGACCTATGCGTGCTGCTTCTCGCTCGACAATTCCGAACACATCTGGCGCGAATACGCAGACGGAAGCGCCAACGGCAAAATCGGGCTCGAATTCGAGTTCGGTAAGCTCCGCGCGCGGCTGAACGAGACGCTGCACCCGGACAAGTGCATGCTCCAGGCTGACGGGAAGCCGTGCATTCAAATCTTCTCTGTCAATTACGGCATGGTCGATTACGTCGATTGGGAAACATATCGCGCAAACACGGAGCATCTTCCAAATCCCATCCGCTACACCTACCTCAAAGACGCCTGCTATGCGCCAGAGCGCGAGTTGCGGGTGTCTCTGTCCGCGCTCGGCATGGGCGAGTTTGCTTTTGCGGATGGCTCGACAATGGCGTTCAGCGACAGCCTTCAAGCGCAGTTCGATTTCCGCTCGGCGTTTGCGGATGGCACGATCAAGCAAATTCTCATAGCGCCAGGTTCTAATCTCGATTTCTTGCGCGTGGAGTTTGGGAAGCTCGGGATCGCAGCGATTGAAGGACCGTGCGTCAGAGACGGGGATCCCGCGCCATGCGCGCTAAGACGCACTACCTGACCGAGGGCGGCGAGATTAAGCGGCATGCCAACACAGCGCGATTCATCGGGGTCTATGCCTCGCGTCCCGGCGTTGATGATGTGGCGGCGCAATTGCACGGGGACGGGCGCGAGCGAGCCGTGATCGGCGTAGTGTTCAACTCGGACGCGGCCATCGAGGTGCTACAGAGCGATACGCGAGGTCCACGCTACGGCGAGATACCCGAGACGAAGAATGACGGCTAGACCTTCCGCACTGGCATTTCTGAAAGCGTTCTGGGCCGATTGGGGCGAACGCATGAGCGGACCCGCTAGTGTGCCGCTTATGATAGCCGCGCTATTCATCCCCGATCGTTATGTCGCCATAGGCACCGGCGTTCTTGGTATCGCGTGCGGTATCTTCGCGGCTTATCGCGTATGGTCGAATGAGCGGAACCGCGTCTTGGACCTCGAAAAGATCAGCCGCGTTGATCTCCAGCGCATGCTCAACGGCATGTTTATGGGCAATACGTTCATGCTGGGCGGAGAAATCAATCTCTGTAAGCAATACAAGGGCAAGTTCGCGCTCGACCAGCTTTGTGTGAACTATGACCGTGTTGAAGCGCGAGCGCCGGGCGGCGCGGTCGCGCGCATCCGGTTCAAGCTCAACGCACGTCGCGAATGGTCGGCCAAGGCCCATGTGATCGTGCGCGACGGACTCGGACAGGTCGAGCGCGTCGAGAATATCTATGAGCCTATGTCTATCTTGCTTGGCGACAACGGCGAGTTCTTCGTGAAGCTCGAGCGGGATGAAAGCGTCGTATTCGAGGACGGCACCGAGCTTTGGGTTGATCTTGAGACGTGGACGAAGTGACGGAGGGCCGCAAGGCGCTGCTCACTTATTGCAATGGCATCTGGCGGCGCTCACGCGCCGCCGAACTTCCAGACCGGGATGCCGAGCTTCTTCGCCTTGTCGGCGAGGTTGTCCTGGATGCCGGTGCCGGGGAAGTGCATCACCCCGATCGGCAGGGTCTCCACCATGGCGTCGTTACGCCTAAACGGCGCGGCCTTGGCGTGTTTCGTCCAGTCCGGCTTGAAGGCGATCTGTGGAACGTTGCGGTTGTCTGCCCATTTGGCAGCGATCAGCTCGGCGCCCTTCGGCGAGCCGCCGTGCAACAGCACCATGTCGGGGTGCTTGCCGTGGACCTGGTCGAGCTTGGCCCAGATCAGCCGATGGTCGTTGAAGTCGAGACCGCCGGTCAGCGCCACCTTCGGCCCCGCCGGCAGGAGCACCTGGTTGTCGGCGCGCTTCTTCGCCGCCAGGAAGTCGCGGCTGTCGATCATCGCGGAGGTCAGGTTGCGATGGTTGACCTTCGACCCGTTGCGCGGCCGCCAGGCTGAATGGGTGTGGTGCTCGAAGTGGTCGGCGGCCTGGTCGCGCATCAACTCGAAGGCGTTGCGGCGTTCGATTAGCGTCTGACCTTCCGCCGTCAGTCGTTCCAGCTCGACGGATTTGACCTCGCTGCCGTCCTGTTCCCGTTGCAAGCGCTGCTGGGCCAACTCGTTGTCGTCGAGTTCGCGTTCGATCCGTTCGATGGCCCGATGGAAGACGTTCACCGTCGACCAGAGCAGGTCCTCGAGGTCGGGTTCGAGGCGTGTGTCTGAAAACGCCACCACGAGGGCGTCGAAGATGTCGGAGATGCTGCCCGCGAGGATGTTCGCTTCTGGAAGCGGCCTAGGATCGGGCTCGTCGTTGAAGGGGCGGTAGCCATAGAGCTGGAGTTCGTGGAGGACCTCGTCGGTCGGGGATGAGCTGTGGTGCGGCTCGAATTCGTCGTCATGGTCGGTGGTCATCGCAGCTTTCCTCGTCGGATCGGCCGCGCCCATCGCGGCCTTCATGGCGACGAAGGCGGCGGGCGGAACGGACCTGCACCCGCAGCGCAGCGAAGGGCCGGAGCCTCGGCGGAGGGCCGAAGGGGGCCGACTATTTTGGCTCGCGATGTAAAGGCGGCCTCGGCCGCCGACGGAAAATAGTCGGCCCACAAGGTTGCCGGTCCGGGCCGCTTGCTGCCCGATCGCCCTCTCAGAAGGCCGTGGGAGCGGCCCTCTCCGACGCTGAGGGAAAGCATGGCCGCCGACCCTGTGGCGACGATGCCGGCGAACCGCCCTTCATCCCGTTCCGGCTATGCCGCCAGTTCCATGAAGCGGGCGACGTCCTGCGTCGCGATCTGCACCCGGCTCGCGGCCCGAAGCGCGTCGATTCCGAGCAGGCGGAGATCCTCATTGAAGTCGGCAAGCCGTGGCGAGATCACGATCGGCTCGATCCCGGCCTCCTGCGCTCGCTCGATCAACGTCGCCATCGCGCCGTCGCCGGCGGGATCGTCGTCGCGGGCGATGTAGAGTCGCCGCAGCGTGTCCGGGAACAGGATGGCGGAGAGGTGCGCCGCCGATAGGGCTGCCACCATCGGCAAGGTCGGCAAGGCGCATCGGAGCGACAGCATGGTCTCGATGCCCTCGCCGGCCGCCATGACCTCGCCGCACACGCCAAATCGAACGGCATGACCGAGAAGGTCGCCCATCGCCCGTCGCGGCGTGTCGATCGGCGCCTTGCCGAGCGTCGCCTCGCTGAAACCGCCTGGATCGAGCCAGGTGCGGTGCGCCCCGGTCAGATGTCCTGTGAGATCGGTGACGGCGGCGATCATCGCTGGCCAGGTCTCGGTCGGGCTGTGATCGTCCGGCCGATAGTAGCAGTGCGGGTGGAAGCGCAGGCTTCCGGTTCCGTGCAAAGGCGTAATGTCGCGATTGCGGAGATACGTTTCTACGAGAGTGCGGTCGATCGGCTGCGACATGGCGAAGAGTCGCCGTGCCGCCTCTGGCGATCCGGTTGGAGCGCTGGGCGTTCGCGATCGGGGACGATCAGGCTGAGGCTCGGGGTGCGGCAGGCTGAGGAATGAACGCGCCTCATCGGCGACGTCCTTGAAGTCGATCAGGCCACAGCTTTCCCGGATCACGTCGAGCAGATCGCCATGCTCGCCGGTGGCGGCGTCGGTCCATTTCCCGGCAGGTCCCTTCGTCGACTCCTTGAGACGCACGAACATCGAGCGGCCCGGCGTGTTGCGGACGTCGCCCACGAGCCAGTAGCCGCCTTCGCGGCGGCCTGATGAGAGGTAATGGCGGCACACGACCTCGGCTTGCTGCCCGAGGCGTTGTGCGAGATCACGCACGGTATCGGCCATGATGGTCCTCGAAAAGAAAAGGCCCGCCGTCTCCGGCGGGCCTCGTTGCGCTGGACAGCTACTCGGCTGCAATCATTGGCTCGCCGGTGTCATCATTCTGAGCGGCGGGCTGGTCTTCGTCTTCCGGCAGTTTTTCGCTAGACTGCTCTGGAGTTTGCTCGATCGCAGATTCCGATGTCTGCTGGTCGCCAGAGGCACGACCCGGCGTGCGAAGCGGCTCGGGCAGCCAACCGGTGTCGGCCAGCAGCGTTTCCGCCTCGGCGGCCATGTCGCCCTTCTTCAGATGCTCGATCCGGTCGGCGGCGCGCTGATCTTTCGCCTGAGTCACCGCCTGCAGGATGCGGGCTTTCGTCACCCGGCCGAGGAAGTTATCCACGGTCGGCTTCCACCCAGCGGCCGCCATGTCGAGGTCGACCGCCTGCGCGAGACGATCGGCATGGGCGAACGCCCGCGGGCGCCGGTTCCAGGGCTCGTACATCGCGTTGACCGAGAGGCTGACGATGTGGGCGAAGAGGCCCGCCTGGCTGTCGCCGTCCCACTCCTGGAGCGCGTCCCAGAGGTCGGCAGACTCCTTAGGAAGCGCCTTTGCCCAGCTCTCGTGCCGAGCCCGGATCGCCTCGGCCGATGCGCTGTCGTTTAATCCCGGCGCCTGCGCGCCGAAGCTGACACTCTTCACCTCCAGTTCGAGGCAGCTATCCGAGCCGTAGTGATAGAAGGTCTTCAGCGTGAGGACATGTAGGGCCGCGAGGAAGGCAACGTCCGGCCGCTCGCCGAGCGCATGGCGCAGGCCGAGCGTGCGGTGCGAGGTCAGCTCCGTCATCAGCCGGTCAGAAATGGGCGACAGGCCCTCATCCTCCTCCGGTTCGGCCTCGGGCGCGGCCGCCATGATGGCTTCGTCGCCCTCGTAGCTGGCCACCATCGCGCGGTCCGCCTCTCCGTCCTCAGCCGAAACGAGCTCCGGCTCGATCGGCAGTTCGTCCTCGGGGCGGACGTAGCCGCGTTCGACACGAAGATGCCCGTCGGCGCCGATACTGACGAAGGCGCCGGCGCGGGCGATCTCAGCAGGGTCGAACACGACAGGCCGGGTTTCGAACCCCTCCAGCGCGGTTTCCAGCTCCGACAGGCGCTCGTCCACCTCGTCCGGCAGCTCGTCTGCGTCCTGATACTCGTCGGACAGCCGGTCGAACTCGGCCTGCAGCGCGTCCCGGGTCGCTTCCTCCTCGGCCGTCAGTGCGACGGTCTCGCCGCGAAGCTGGCGCAGGCCGAAGGTGTGGCCGTAGGCGAAGTCGGGCGCGACCTCGATCCACTTCCAGCCTTCGGCGGCGACCGTCTCGGATTCCGCCCTGAGCTTGTCGGCCACCATCTGGTCGACGAGCGGGACATCCTGCAGCCAGCCGCCATCGTCGCCCTGGAACAGGTCGCGCAGCACCGTACCACCCGCCGCCACATAGGCGTCGATGCCGACGAATTGCGCCCGCTTGTCGGAGGCGCGGACAGCGCCCTCGGTGAGCATGCGGCGGATGACGTAGGGCTGCTTGTCGTAGGAGGCCTTCAGGCGCTCGAAGACCTGCTCCTGGCGTTCGTGATCGCCGGACACGGTGAAGGCCATGAGCTGGTCGAGCGTCATGCCGTCCTCGGCATAGACGTCGAGCAGCGCCGGCGAGACCGATGCCAGCTTCAGGCGCTGCTTCACCACGTTGACCGAGACGAAGAACGCTGCAGCGATCTCCTCCTCGGATTGCCCCTTCTCACGCAGCGCCAGGAAGGCCCGGAACTGGTCGAGAGGGTGCAACGGCGCGCGCTGGACGTTCTCGGCGAGCGAGTCCTCCTCGGCGATGCCGCTCTCGCGGACGATGCACGGCACCGGCGCGGTCTTGGCGAGACGCTTCTGCTTCACGAGCAGCTCCAGCGCCCGGTAGCGCCGGCCGCCGGCCGGGATTTCGAACATGCCGGTCTCAACGCCGGCCTGATCGACGACCGCGCGCACGCTCAGGCCCTGCAGCAGGCCACGGCGAGCGATGTCGTCGGCCAGCTCCTCGACCGAGACACCGGCCTTCACGCGCCGGACGTTCGACTGAGAGAGCAAAAGCTTGTTGAAGGGAATGTCGCGCGAGGGCGAGAGGGTGATCTTCTGAACAGTGGAAGCCATCGGGATATACTCCGCGACGAGCGCCGAAAGCCTCTCTCTCGGCATCAACTCGTCACGAAGCGCAGCGCCGCCCTCTTCCTCTGAAGGGCAGCGCCGCGAAACCAACGATCAGGAAGGACGTAAAGGCACGAAGCCGGAGACACGCATTTCCGCATCTCCGGCTTTCCGGGAGTCAGGCTGCCCGATCGAGCAACTTCTTGGCCCGCGCCTCCAAGTCGAGCCGGGCGTCCTGGTGGGTCTTGTCGCGCGCGATCGCCGTGATGCCCTGCACGAAGTCGAACACGCTCTCGGGTTTGCGCCCTTCCTCGGCCAATACGGTCTCGATGATCTTCGCCGTCTCGGTCTTCGAGAAGCCGCGCTTGCGCAGGAACTCGCTGCGGTCATCGTCGGTGCGGGCGACGATCTTTTCCCGGGCCGCCTTTATGCCGTTGACGAAGGGCCTCGGCGAGGAATTGGCGAAGCGGGTCAACGCCGGGGCAGCCTCATGCGCGAAACGTGAGGCGGCGTATTTCGAGTGGCGGATGGTGATCTCCTCAAAATCCTCGACGCCCCAGAGATTCCGATTCTGGCAGACCGCGCGGAGATAGAAGCTCGCCATGCCGAGCGTCTTCGCCCCGACCTCGGAATTCCAGCAATAGAAGCCACGGAAGTAGAGGTCGGGCGACCCATCGGGGAGCCGACCGGCCTCGATCGGATTGAGATCGTCGACCAGGAAGAGGAAGACGTCCCGATCGGAGGCGTAGAGCGTTGTCGTGTCCCGTGTGATGTCGACGCGCGGGTTGTAGATGCCCGTTGACCAGTCGAGCACGCCCGGGACTTTCCATCGCGTATCGCCGGTGCCGTTGCCGGCGATACGCTGCACGGCCGAGACCAGTTCGTGGTCGAAGATACGGCCATAGTCGGGCCCGGTGACGGCGCGCAGTTCAACGCGACCGTCTTCGATCTCGAGCGTCTTCACCTGCTCGGCGCGATGTGACGCCAAGCCGTATTGCAGGTTGATACCGGCCAGCGGCGCCGGAAGCTGCCGCAGATAGGCCGCCGGCGCTCCGACCAGGCCGGCGAGCTGACCGAAGCTCCAATGGGTCGGCGCGATCGGCGCATCCGAGCCGGGCAACATCAGCGCCAGGCGCTCTGCATCGTCGCGGCTCGCCTCCACCCGGATCGCCGCGCTCTCGACGGTTCGGGTGCGGCTACGCTCGGTCCGTCTATGCACAGCGGCATAGATGTCGGACAGGGAAAGGTAGCGCTCGTCAGCGGACCTCGAAAACCATTCGGAGGACACGCGGCCGATCCGCTCGCCGCGGCTCACATCCACCTTGTAGCCGCCGACTTGGTCGCGAGCGGCATCCAGAATCTCCACATGGGTCATGGCTAGTCTCCATGACGGGTGCCGGAGGCCTCTCCTCCAGCCCTTAACCCGTCACGGCGAAGCCGAGCCGCCCTTTCACTCTAAAAGGGGCGCTGCGGGGGATATCCCCGCAGAAGGGGCTGCCTCGGCGACCGCGGCGCCGACCAGGGGGAAGGCTTTCCCCTCCAGGCCTTCCAGATCGCGGCCCAGGCACTTCCAATTAGCGGGCCATTGACTCCCAATCAGCCGGCATCGATAGTTCCAATCTTCCGGATTCGGAGATGGCATGTTCGAGCGGTTTGTGGAGCGACGGGCGGAGGAAGCCCTTTCTGATACGCCGGTGGTCCTGATCGTAGGCCCGCGCCGCGCCGGCAAGACCACGCTCGTCCGAAAAATGGGAGAAGCCGGGCGAACCTATATCACGCTCGATGATCAGACGGTCCTTGAGGCCGCTCAATCCGATCCCGCCGGTTTCATCCGCGGCCTCGACCGGGCCATCATCGACGAAATCCAGCGCGCCCCTGACCTGCTGCTGGCCATCAAGAAGACGGTCGACGAAGACTATCGGCCGGGTCGCTTCCTGCTTACCGGCTCGGCGAACGTCCTGACCTTGCCGCGAGTCGCCGACAGCCTGGCCGGTCGGATGGAGACCATCCAGATGCTGCCGCTCGCAAGGGCTGAGGTCGAAGGCCGGCCGCCGACTTTCTTGGAGCATCTCTTCGCGGGAAAGCTTCGGAGCCAGCGGGAGGCGATCCTGGGCGACGACCTCACCCAGCTTGTCCTGCTCGGCGGTTTCCCCGAAGCGATCAGTCGCGACAGCGAGCGCCGGCGGCAGGACTGGTCGAGATCCTATCTCACATCGGTGCTGACGCGCGATCTGCGGGATATCGCTGACGTCGAGAAGCTGACGGAACTTCCGAAATTCGTAAGGCTGTTGGCCGAGCACTCCGGCCAGTTGGTCAACTATTCTCAGTTCGGCGCCGGCATCAACGTCAGCCACAAGACGGGCCAGCGCTATGTCGGGCTGCTTGAGCAGGTGTTCCTGCTCGCGACGGTGCAACCATGGTTCACCAATGCCCTGAAGCGCATCGTCAAGACGCCGAAGCTGCACTTCCTCGATTCCGGCCTGCTAGCGACTGTGCGCGGTCTTTCCTTCGACAGGGTCAAGGCGGATCGCGGGACGTTCGGCGCGCTGCTCGAAAGCTTCGTGTTCGCAGAGGTTCTGAAGCTGATGACGGCCTCGGACCTGCGGCTAACGCCCTACCACTTTCGGGATCGGGACGGGCGCGAGGTGGACATCGTGCTGGAACGCGACGACGGGATGATCGCAGGCATCGAAGTCAAGGCGAGCGCGACGGTTAAAGCCGGTGATTTCGCGGGGCTACGGGCGTTGGCCGAAGCCTGCGGGGATCGCTTCGCCTTCGGCATCGTCCTCTACGATAGCGCGGACGTTGTCCCGTTTGGCGACAAGCTGGCCGCCGCGCCGCTATCCTGCTTGTGGGGCTAAAGCGTTATGGATTTCATTCAAATTGCAATCTCCGCGCGGCTCGCACATGGCGATCTCGTTGCTGCGGATAAGGCGCTTGAAGCCGGGCCGGAAGATCACGCCATCCGATTGGTCCTATTAAAGCATTTGCTTGTTTCGTGCGCGAATGTCACCGACCTGGAAGGGATAAGCCGGGGACTCTACAAGGATCATCCGGAGCTCAATGAGATCATCTCGACACATCGGCGGGCGTTCGAATTCGCGAAGTACATGCGAAACATTGCGGTCGGCCACGTCAATCCGGCGCTCTGCCGGAAAGCGATCGAATGGCGCCCTGAGCTGAACGCGGTGCTCGCTGCGCACGACGCGGGCGCGGACGCGTTTCTGAGCTACGCTATTCTTGAAACCGCGATTAATACCTTCGTCGATGGCGAGCGACACAAGGTTTTCGAGAGCGACACAGATCTTGCATACCCACCTGATCTAACGCGCTTTCTTAATTATCTCGGCGAAACGGTGCATGCCGGGATCGCCTATTGTTCGGCGCTCTCCGCCATTGCCGTAAGTCGAGCGGAGCTGCCGGACTACCGTGAGAAATGGTTCGAATTGGCGGCCAAAGCTGGGCAAACAGAATTTAGATTCATCACGCGAAAGGGCGAACAGGCTTAGGTCGCGACGGAGTTTGCGCCCCGAACGCTGCGCTTCGCAGCGTTTCTCGCGCGCCTATCCTTCTGCCGCGGGGTGATAGCCTTTTGGCGCTCGAAGCTGGGTGACCGATGAAATCACCGAGTTCGCCCAAATCGTGCTGCATTCCACTTCACCGCCGCGCTCGAACCAATGCGTCGCGCCAGGGATCAGGTCGAACGGAATGGGATGGGAGGCGAGCGGGTTGTGAAAGACCTCCAGTTCCTGGCACCAGCCTTCGCCCCATGGCCATAGTGCGTCGTACTCTTGGCTTCCCACTTCTAGCTCGAAGTCGATCGGTTCCAACGCGCCCGGCGTCCGATCGAACAAGATGCCCCGACGGATCATCGACAGGCCGGGCGGACGCCATCCGGCCAAAAAGCCCATGCGGTTGAATTTCGCCAAGGTGCCGGCGTTGCTGAAGAGAACGGCGGACAAATGCGCGAAGTCCGGGTCTCGAAACAGTCCGGCCGGGATCGCGTTCTTGCCAGTGAGATTGGATATCGCCGTCCCGACAGCGCGTCGCTTCGTGCCGTCGTCTTCGACATCGGCGCGAACGCCGTAGAGATAGGTTGGCAGCGCCTCACGGCTCCACACCATGGAGCCCGAGCTGTGGAAATCGGCGATCGCGATGGCGAACGGATGCCCCCGCACGTGCGACAGGTCGTGATATTCCCGCTGCAACTTTCCTCGCAGCGTCTTGGCGAAGCGTTCAGCCGGGGCGCCGGTGAGCCGCTCCGTTCGATCGGTAGGCGCATGAACCCAATCTCCGATGCCGCCAGCGCGTGGGGTTTCGGAGTTCGCGGTCACCGCCTCCACCCAACATGTCATGCCGTCCTTCTCGATTTGAAAATCGGGCGAGACGTGATCTTGGCGGACCTGCAGGCCTTGCTCACGAAAGCAGGCAAGCAGGTAAAGCTCGAAGAGCCGCGACGCGAAGTTGTTGGTCTGCAAATCGGGGATGAAGTTCCGATCTGGCCGCGGCAGGGCGAGATAGCATTCTCCCACCGCCATCAGCGCCGGCAGATGACTCATGGACTTGATGAGCAAGTCAAACTCCGGGGAGCTTCCACGCGGCCCGACCTCGATCAATAAGGGCCTTCGGCGGACGCCAGGCGCGAGCGGTTCAGGCGGATCACCGCCGCGCATATCGATGCTGAGCGCGTCGAGGGCCTGTTCGGGCGCCGCGAACGGACCGCTTTTTGCGACGCAGGTCCAACAATGATCGACCCGGCGTCGCATAGCGATCGTGCTGAAGGTCCCGGTCTCCTGGTCGAGGAGAATCCCGCCACAGGCGCCGCCGCGGCCGACTTGATATGCGGCGAAAGTGCTTGCGGGGTCGAAGTTCGGGCCACGGTCGAGCGACAGGGCGTACAGCTCGAACTGCCGCACGCTGATGGGCTTGATCAGGAGAGACTCTGTTTCGGCAGGCATTCGCGATCGGACCATTCCGCCCTGAGGGCCTACAAGTAGGGTGCGCCACGCGTAAGAAGGTCGCTCAGCACGTCTGCACGCGGCCGCGGCCCCTTGAGCGCCAGGTCGACCAGGCCGCGGGCTACTCCGCGCGCCAGGCTGCGCGCCATGACGCGCCGCTTGGTCGACACCTTCTGGAGCCCAGCGCGGCCGTGAACGAAGGTGCTGCGCAGGTCGAAGAGATCCTTGTAGTCCTGCACGCTTGTGGCGTCGTTCAAGACAGCCGCGACGCGTGCCGCAACGCGATCCGTGGCTGACGAAACCGCCTTGTGCGGGTCAGGCTTCGGCCGGAGCCATTTCTTGTGGTCCATCTCGAGGCTGACGGCAGCTTCGATGGCCGTCATGTGCGCCATGACCTCGTCCATGCCATCGGCGAGGAAGGCCCGGACGAGAAAATGCGCGATAGGCGTCTCGAACAGGTCCGTTGCCCGTGCCCCCTCGAGCTCTTTCCAAGCATCATCGGTGAAGAGCGCCAGACCCGACGCCGCGTCGTCATCAAGTCGTAAGACGGTCGGACGTTCGAGTTCGATGTCGTCTCCCCACTGATCCTGGACGATCCATGGCTCAAGGGTGAGGCTATCCGCGCTCGGGGGTGGAGACGGGCGAATGAAGAGGTCGTCGTCGACCGTGTAAATCCAAGGCAAGCGAAAGCCTCGCCAATCGACCTCCTGCATCGTGGACCACCGTTCCCACGGCGCCAGCAGGAGAAAGAACAGCACTCGTTCGACCGCCGGCGGAAAGCGACCGAGATGGGGATCGATCTCGCCGAAATCTCGATCGAGCGTCATGTACATGAACGGAGCGGCGCGTGCTTCTGGGCGCGGGTCGAGCGCGATTTCTTCCTCCACAACCAGCCATCGGAACTGCGCCAAGCGCTTAGGATCGAGCGACTCATTATGAAAATTGCGGGCGAGCCGCGGGGCGTTGAACAGCCGCGCCAGATCATCCGCGATGAAGTCCGCGACGCGGGCATTGCCGAAGCTCAACATAGGCATCTCGTCCGCCAGGTCGAGCGGGCATAGATGGCGGCGCAGCGTCGTCCTGCGCCGATATGCGTCGTCTAGCGCGTTCGCGGCGCTTTCGGGATCGAGACTCAATGAGGCCTTGTTGGCAGGGAGATGACACGGCAGCCCCAGTGACCGGAGGGCAGTGCTCAAAGCGAATACCGGTTTGCCACCGCCGTACTCCGCGAGGCACAGCTCGCTCAGCGCGACGAAGGGCGGTGAGGCCAGAAGGTTGTCCGGGCCCGGCCGGGGAAGTCGCCAGACCGCGTCAACGGCGGCGATGAGCGACGCACTCGCCGTCATTAGGCTCGTCCTGTCGTGGTTGGATGGAGGCCGAGGCCCGCGGCCTCCGCGATGTAGTGGCGGTAGGCGAAATTGATGAGGTCGCGGGCCAGTTCAAGGAGACCGCCCGTTGGCAGTCCATCGAACGGATCGCCGTGGGCTAGAGCGTTTCGACGCTCAGCAAGGGTCGGACGTGTGTCGCCGGTCAACTGACCTAATGCCGTTCCTCCACAGCGCACGACCATGGGAATCTGCGCGTCGGTGAGACCGTCGACCTCGACCAGGTATTTGAGGAGCGCCGCAAAGTTTCGCTTGCTCTTCGAGAGGCGGCCGCCATAGCGATCCATCAGCGCCAGCTCCAATGCGATCAGAGCGGCGAGTTCGCCAGCCTTGATGACGCTGAAATCCGCCCAGCCCAGCAGATAGAGCGTCTGCGCACGGGCAAACTTGGCGCGCACGATCTCGGGGATACGCGGATCGATGCCGAGGCTCTCAACGAAGGCGCGCCAGTCCGCCGCCTTCTCGAACTGAATGAAGCCGCCCGCATTGCCTTGCGTCGGCCAGGCGAGCAGCACGGGCTCTTCGCGGTCGCTGAGCGCGATGTGCTGGTGATCGGGCATCGGCATCAGGCACGTCGCAACATCCGCTCGATGCGCATGCGCTGATAGCCGTGCGCATGCACATGCTGACGAAGCTGCCGAATGTCGCGCACGCCAAACGCCACTGACGCCTTCAACGGGCTCGCGAAGGTCGCGTAGTAGGCCCACCGCGCGTCGGTGGGCAGCGGCGCGTTCTGGCGGCGATCCGTGATGACGACGTCGCGCGGGTCGCTGGTATTGCGAAACGCGTGAAACGTAATCCAGTCGGCCCGCCGGTAGCGGGCCGCCTTGCTGAACGGCACGGACTGGACCTTCACATCGGTCTGGTCGAGAACCCAATCGCGCTGTTCTAGAATCTGGCGAACCATATGGCCGACCATCTGCTTGACGCGATCGGCCAGCACGTCCTCGCGAAACGCCTCCAGAAGGTGCTCTTCAATCCCCTCAACGGCCGGCTTGCCGAGCTGCGAGGCCGTTTCCAGTCGGGCGATATTAGCCTCTTCGGTCAGAAACCCCCAGAGGCGTTGGCCCAGGTCGGTCTCATAGAGGGACCCGAATTTATCTGGATTATAGGCAATCATGACTGGGCCTCCTTTACCGGGCAAATATGGCCGGTTATAAGGGAGTGTCAATGGCGATGACGACGGCTCGCGCGTCGTCGCGACGGGGAGGCCAACGTGGACTTCGACGACCTTGTGACGGCGCTTGCGCCGCCGCCGAACCGCGTCGGGAAGCCGGAAGGCGGACATGAGCATCACCTCTACGAGGGTGCCGCTTGTCGTAGGTGCCGCGCACCAGCGATTCAGTCGCAGATGGGCTTGAGAATTTTTCGGTCGGCGTGGTTCCGGGTCTGGGCTCCTCCCGGAATTAGGGGGGTGTTGAGGCGGGCCAGACGTGGACGCCGGAACACCACTGTTGCGCGCGCGAGGCGGTAAATGGCGAGACCCCTGAACAAAAAAATGGACGAAGGCGGGTTCTACACCCGCCGGCCCGAGATCGAGGTCTGCATCGACGAGGCCTTGGCCCAAAGTCCCGAGAGGGTCTTGCGACGGGCGGCGATCCGCAACGTCCGCGACACTGACTACATGCCGATGGAATGCCTGCTCCATCTGATGCGAGAGGCCAGGCTAAAAAAGGACAAGTCGACGGAAAGCAAGCTTTACGTCCACTTCATGTCGCGCTGTGAGGCGCGGCTTAAGCGGGCAATCCCTGATGGCAGCCGGACAGACGCCGGCAGCCTTCGCGACGAGGTGATGTTCAAATTCAACGTGCTGTTCGCGCGCGTCGGCACTAACGGGGACAGCACCGCCCTCGACTATTATGAGGTTAATTTCAATCAGGCGTTCCAGTTTCTTTGGTGGAAGCAGGTCCGCAAGGACAATGCGCGGAAGAAGATCTTCGTCGATATTGGTCAGGAAAAGGATGAGGATGGCCGACCGCTCGACCACGAGAACACGCTCGCAAAACTGTCGGAGGCTGCACGCAGCCCGGCGCAGCAGGACAATTACGTCTACCTGACGCAGGTCGGCAAATTCCTCGCGACCTTATCCCCGGAGGACCGGGAGACCGTCAGACTGGTGCTGATCGAAGGCTACACGATCGAATCGGATGACCCGGACGAAGTAACCGCTGCTAGGATTCTTGGCGTGGGCCGCCGGGCCATCAACAAGCGGCTCGCCAAGGTGGCGGCCAAACTCAAAACATTCCAGCAGGAGAGCTGACCATGATGACCACCGGTACGAAGGACGAGAGTGATGTGCTCTATGCGCTCGCACTCGCCATGCCGACACCCGATCCAAAGACGCTCGACGCGTTCGTTCGCAGACATCCGCAGCACGCCGCAGCTCTGACCGAATTTGCCGTGCAACTCGCGCTGAACTCGGAAACCCTTGGCGACGAGGAAGGCGACGAGGCCGTCGACGAGGTGGTCAGCCCGGCGGTCTCACGCGCGATCAGTCACTTCCAGAACGTCTCGTTCGAACTGGAGAAGAAAGGATTGTCTGAAGCGCCAATCGCATTTGCCAACCCCTTCAGGACTCTCAGCACGGAAGGGTTTCGAGCGTATGCGACGACGCTTGGCGCCAACTCGATATTCGTCATGAAACTTCGAGACGGCAGGATTGATCCCGAAAGCTTATATGCGCGTCCCGGCTTTTGTAGGATCGCGGCCGCCGGCCTCGATATCCCTGTCGAAGCGCTGATGGCGCATGTGCGCTCCGGGCCGACGGTCAACGCCCAGCAACTCCATAAATCCGACAGCAAGCCTGTCGCTCAAAAACGCGAGACGTTCGAGGAAGCAGTCCGAAGCTCGGGCCTAACGCCCGAACAGCAACGGCATCTTTTGGACATGTGAGACGCACGTGGATGCCTTCGAAACCATACGGGTCGTTGCCGCACGGCTGCACGACCAATTCGTGGCCCGCGGCGCCGATGCGCTGAAGCCGCTGACGCTCGTCGATGCCGCGATCAGGCATTACGGCATAGAGTTGGCGTTCCTAGAGCCAGGCAATACGGCGCTCAACGGTGGCCGTGCGGTTTTCGACCAGCAGAGCCGTACGATCTGTGCGGAAAACAAGGGCTCGGACGCGGATCGCGCGCTTCTTGTCGGCCATGAGATCGGCCACGTCGCCGTCCATACGATATCTAGCTGTTGCAGCGCCAGCGATATCGACCCATCGCGTTCGACCGAGTCCGCTCCTGTCGGGCTCCAAAAAGTGGAAGATTACGGCGCGCGCGAGCGGCGTGAACTGGAAGCTAACGTTTTCGCACGCGAGTTTTTGTTTCCGCGCGACCTCGCGCGACACATGCATGTCGAGCAGGCCATGTCGGCGGCCGATATCGCAGCGGCGACCGGCCTGCCGGTTCCGCTCGTGCGGCAGCAAATCCTGGACGCACTGCTCCTGCCGAAGATCGAGCCGACCGCCAGCAAGCCGAAGCCGGTTTTCACGGAGGACCCAGCGCAAGAGGACGCCGCCCGTCATCGCGATACGCCATATCTGCTGCGCGCGGGTCCCGGGACCGGCAAGACCCGCACGCTTGTTCGGCGGGTCGAGACCCTCATTGCGGACCGCGTAGATCCGCCATCCATGCTTGTGCTGACCTTTTCGAACAGGACGGCTGGCGAATTGTCCGAGCGCCTGTCCAAGGCTGTTGGAGAGGACGCGGCCCAAATGTGGGTCGGGACTTTCCACGGTTTCGGTCTCGATCTCGCGAGGCGATTTCATGAGAAGCTCGCGCTGCCGTCGGACCCGACGCTGTTCGACCGCAGCGATGCGATCTCGGTATTGGAGCAAATCCTTCCTACCCTGCCGCTCCGGCACTATCGCAATCTCTGGGACCCGGTCGTCGTATTGCGCGAGATTTTGCAAGTGATCTCCCGCGCTAAGGACGAAGTCGTAACGCCCGCCGAATACCGGCGTCTGGCGGAAGCCATGGCGAAGAATGCTGACCCGATGGACGAAAAGGCTACGGATCTCGCCGCGAAATGCGTTGAGATCGCGTCCGTCTACGAACTTTACGAAGACGCGAAACGCAGCCGCGGCGCAGTGGATTTCGGCGATCTCATCATGTTGCCGGCCTTGCTCATCGAGCAGGACGAAGCTGTGCGCAACGCGGTGCGTCTACGCCACCGACATTTGCTCGTCGATGAATATCAGGACGTCAACCGCGCCAGCGTCCGCCTGGTGAAAGCCGTGGCCGGTGCGGGCGAGAATCTCTGGGCGGTCGGTGACGCTCGCCAGTCCATCTATCGCTTCCGGGGCGCGTCCTCCGCCAACATGGCTTCCTTCGGCACGGACTTCCCCGGCGCAAGACTTGGTCAGCTGGGCTTGAGCTACCGATCGACCCAGAAAGTGCTGGATGCATTCGGCGGCTTCTCTGCAGGCATGCCGTTGCCGCCGGAGCTTGCGAACCTGCCCTTGAAGGCCGAGCGCGGCATCGGTGAGGCGGAACCCGAACTGCGCACGCTCAACGATCCTGCCGATGAGGCCGCCGGCATCGCCGCGAGCGTTCGAGAATTGGAGGCGAGCGGCATCGTCCTTCGCGATCAAGCCGTCCTCTGCCGCACGAACGACAGGCTGAACGAGATCGCCCAGGCGCTCGAAGATCGCGGCATTCCCGTCCTTCATCTCGGCAGCCTGTTCGAGCGCGAGGAGGTGCGCGATCTGCTCAGCGTCCTGAGCCTCGCGGCCGACCGGTTCGGGGCAGGCCTGGTCCGCATCGCCAGTATCGAGCGATATGCTATCCCGGCGCAGGATGTAAAGCGGCTGCTCGATCACCTGCGAGCCAACAAGAAGCCGGCCATCCTCCATCTGGATGAACTCCCATGCATCGAAGGCCTTTCGCCAGCCGGGGTTCAAGGCGTCACGAAACTCGCCGGCGACCTCAAGGGCATGAAGGCTTCGGCGTCGCCTTGGGACATGGCGACGACCTTCCTCCTCGACCGCACCGATCTCGTCCGCAGGATGGCTTCCGGCACGGGCATCGGCGACCGCATGCGGGCGATCGCGGTCTGGCAATTCCTCAATTTCTTGCGCGACCAAAGCCCCGTGGCGACGGGCTCGCCGGTGCAGACGCTCCTCGATCGCGTTCGCAATCTCGTCCTGCTCGCGGAAGAGCGGGATCTGCGTCAGGTGCCGGACGCAGCTTTGCAGATGAACGCCGTGCGCCTCATGACCGTGCATGGCAGCAAAGGCCTCGAGTTCGAAGCGGTTCACATTCCAGGCTTCGTGAAGACCGGCATTCCCGCCAGCTATCGCGGCCTGTCATGTCCTGTGCCGGAGGGCATGATCGAGGGCGCGATCGGCACCGTGCCGCAAGAGGCGGAGCGCGCCCACAAGCAGGAGCAGGAATGTTTGTTCTTTGTCGCGATGTCGCGCGCCCGCACTCATCTGCGCCTCTATGGCTATCGGCAGCAGGCGAACGGCGCCGCGCGCAACCCTTCGGACTATCTGGCGCGGATCGCCGGCAGCCTGCGTTCGATCGCGTCTCCCGCCACGATCCATTTGCCCCCACGTCCGCCGCGCCGCATCGAGATCACCATCGCGGATGAATGGGAGCGGACGCACAGGCATGTTTCGGCATACGAAAGCTGCCCGTTGCGCTTCTTTTACACCCATGTCCTGGGCATCGGCACGGCTCGGCGGACGACGCCATTCGAGCGCACGCACGCCTGCATTTACGAATTCATCGACTGGCTTGCGGAAGCGCGGGTAAGCGCATCACCCGACTTGAAGGCGGCTCAGGACGCGTTCGATGCGATCTGGAAGACCAGCGCCCCGCACGACAGTCCCTATGTCGCCGACTATCGCACGCTCGCGGACACCATCATTGAGGGCCTGATCAGGGCCGGAGCCGGCCGACGATTTCGTGAGGCGTCTCCGCTCGCCATCAACTACCGCAATGGAAAGGTGATCGTCACTCCGGACGAGATCGCGGAGCGGCACGACGGCGTCATCGTCGTGCGCAAGGTGCGCACCGGCAAGCGGGGCAAGACCGAATTCAGTAAGCTCGAATACTCGCTCTACCAACGCGCGGCCGCGCAGAATTTCGGGCCCCGAGCTGTGGTGGAGGCCGTGCATCCGAGCGATAGCGGCGTCGAAGACGTGCCGGCGCCCCAAGCGAAGAAGGCGGGAAACAACGACATCGCCGTTGAGAAAATCCTCGCAGGCATCGCAGCCGGGCTGTTTCCCCCCGACCCCGACACCTTTAGCTGCCCTCGCTGCCCGCACTTCTTCATCTGCGCATCGGCTCCGCAAGGTCCGCTCGCCGTGGCGTAGAATCTTTTTTCCCAGCCCGGTTCCGGTTTCGCACGCGACCCGGAATTAGCCCGGCAGAAGCGACAGGAACGGCAATCGGGCCCGCCCTCTCGCCACCGGAAGGGTTGGGACATGAATATCATCGACATCTACTATCAGGGCGAGGGCGTCGGCGCGCTCGAGCATCTGGAAATCGACGCCGAGGCCACGTTCGCCGTGCTTCAGGCGGCAATCGCCGGTAAACACGCCATCGCGGGCGAGATCATCCTGTTCCTCGAGGATGAGGACGAACCGATCGATGGTAATGCCAAGCTTCGTGACAAGGCTGGTCGCGCCGGGATCAAGGCGCATGTGCATCGTTGCCGCACGATCGAGGTCATCATCCATTTCAAGGACAAGACCGTGCGCCACGAGTTCGCGCCGGGTGCGACGGTCGCCCGCGTCAAGCACTGGGTGACGGTCCGCAAGTTCGGCATGACCGAAGAGGAAGCGAGCCACCACCACCTGCAGATCGCCGGCACGACCGATCAGCCCGATCCGGGCACGCATATCGGCACGCTTGCATCCTGCCCGAAGTGCAAGGTCGAGTTCGACCTCGTCACCACGCCGAAGGTCAACGGCTGGGGTGTTGCATGAGCATGCCGGCTTCGGCAGGGCCCGACGAACGAGCCCTGCGCGCCGATCTCGCCCGACCGGCGTTTCGGCTCGCACAATCGGAAGGCCGCTTCCGGTTGATCTCGATCACCTGGCCCATCGTGCTGCTCGGCGTCTCGGCCATCGATGGCCGGGAATACGTCTTGAGGTTTGATTGCGCCGGCTATCCGGCGATCGCACCGACGGCGCGCCCCTGGGACGCGGAGCGCAGCGTGCCGCTGCCTTTCGACCGATGGCCGCGCGGCAAAGGCGGCCGCGTCGGCGCGGTGTTTCGGCCCGACTGGAAGCAAGGCACCGCCCTGTATCTCCCATGCGACCGCGTCACCCGGGAGGGACACGACAACTGGCGCACCGAAACACCCACGATGATCTGGCGTCCCGAGCGCGGCATCACACAGTATCTGGAGATTGTGCATGAACTTCTCAATTGCGGCGATTATCAACCGGCTGCTCGCGCCGCGGCGTGAGCTGTCATGCTCGTGGTTTCTGTGGCGGCGGTTGACCGCGCGACTGCGCGAGCGTGGGCGGGATGAAAGCCGTGAAAGCGGCGCCTTCCTGCTCGGCTATGCCGACGCGAATGGCGTCGCGCGGATTAGCGATTTCGTCCTCTATGACGATCTGGATCCACATAGTCTCGACACCGGCATCATCCGCTTCGACGGCAAGTATTTCGGGCGGCTTTGGGCGATGTGCCGGGAGCGCGGTCTGACCGTCGTTGCTGATGTGCATGTCCATCCCGGTGATTCCGGGCAGAGCAACTCCGATCGCGCTTATCCCATGGTCTCGCAGGCCGGACATCTCGCCCTGATCCTCCCGCGCTTCGCGCGCAAGCCGATCCAGCACGACGACATCGGCATCTACCGTTACCTCGGCGGCGGCGCATGGCACACGGTGCCGCGTATTCAACGTCGCCAATTCTTCAACATCGGATTTTGAGGATTGCGATGAACAGTTTTACCCCTGCCGACGAGATGCATCGGCTCGCCAAGCGCGCCATGGACAATGGCACGGTCGCAAGCCGGCAAGAGGCAGAGGCTCTGCTGCGCGGCTACCGGATCGCCTTGTCCATAGGACCGGACGAGGCGATCGATCGTCATCATCAGGCCGCGCTGCTGACTGCAGTGGAGCTCGGCCGGCGCGTCTTCCTTGGCGGCGTAACCGTCGAGGGCGACCTTGATGTGCCGCTGAACGTTCCGGTGTCCCCCGGCCCGACGCTCCGGGATGCCGTCGCGGCCGCAGGCGGCACGTCAGGGGCAGCGACCGCGGGCATCCCGCTCATCGCGATCGGCGGTCTGGCTAAGCAAAAGTCAGACGGCTTCTCGATCAGGGCGGTATTCGATGGCTGGCGCGGCGGGATCGTGCCCGGTCACGCTGAAGGTCCCGATTGCGGCGACATCGGTCCGATGGCTTTGGCGCCGATGCTCGCCGCCGCATTGGCGATCAACGAAGCATTCCTCCATCTTTCGGGCGACAGTCCCTTCGCTGGAAAGCGAACCGTCGGACTCAATCTCTGGAACCTGTCGCGGTCGACCGACTGGATGTCGTGCGACGCGAGCGCGCCGGAGCTCTCCTATCTACCGTCTCGCCTCTGGCTCATCGGCCTCGGGCATCTCGGCCAGGCCTATCTCTGGGGACTCGGGCTTTTACCCTACGCGGCCGACGCGAAGGTCGAAGTACTCCTCCAGGACATCGATGTGATCACCCCCTCGACCGAAAGCACCTCGATCCTCTCGGACCGCACGATGCTTGGCGAAAAGAAAACGCGCGTTACCGCCAAATGGGCGGAACGGCGAGGATTCGCCACCGCCATTACCGAGCGGCTGTTCGATGAAACCTGCCGCCGTCACCACAATGAACCGTCGATCGCGCTGTGTGGCCTCGACAATGCCGTAGGACGACGCGCGCTCGACCAGGTCGGCTTCGACTTCGTGGTCGAAGCCGGGCTGGGTCGCGGGCATCAAGATTTCCGTAGCCTGCTGATTCACACACTGCCCGGCGAAATGTCGGCGGGCACGCTGTGGAGAGACGAAGGTGAAGGCAGCCAATCAGCGGTCGATGCGGCGGCCTATCGCAAGATGCTCGACGAGGGCTCCCTCGACCGTTGCGGCGTGACCTTGCTGGCAGGCAAGGCGGTCGGTGCTCCGTTCGTGGGCGCGGTTGCTGCGACGCTCGTGCTCGCTGAGGTGTTGCGTCTCCTGCACGGCGGCGCCCTGCACAGGCTGATTGATATGAACTTGATCGACCTTGCGTACGTTCGAGCTGTGCCTCAGTTGCGCGACTTCTCGACGTTCAACCCCGGCTTCATCACGGCGGATGGCATTCGCTCTTGATACGGCCGATCGGCAAGCGCGGACGTGTTCCAGAAACGGGTCGACGACGGCACGTTTCCTGCTCCGTCGCGCTTCTCCGTCCGCTCGGTGCGGGTTGGGCCACTTTTTAATCAATTCTTCGCCATCGGCTAGCAAGCCTAACTGTCAGCAGGATTGGCCAGAGCTATTTCCTAGGCGGCAAAGCGCTTATCCTCTCCGGACTCGGCCACATCTTCGCTTTCGGCCTTTCTCAGGAACCGTGCGAGCGCCGCCTTTCGGGAATTGCGATCAAGAGCATAGGCCGTCTGCTTGAATTCCTTCCCGTCGAGAAGGCCCTCGATGTAGCCGGCGATCGTATCCGCGGCCATGATGAGGGCGGTGTCGAGCGCGTGAATGTATTTGCTGGTAACGGAGCCCTTCGAATGGCCGACCAGCGCGGCGATCGTCACCTCCGTGAAGCCGAGGTCGTTCCCGACGCTTGCAAAGCTGTGGCGCAAGACGTGGGGTGTAACGTCGGAGAGTGGTGAGTCCTTGAAGATCTGCTCCCAGTGGTTTGGGAAACTCCCGAACGCATTGTCGTCGCCCAGTCCGGGGAAAACATAAGTTCCGGAGGCTGCTTTCCGACGCGCTTCAAAAAACTCAACGACTGGCAGCCCGATGGGACGGACTGAGGTCCCCTCCTTGCTATCGATGAGTCGCAGGCAGCTCCCATCGGTGTCCGCCTCGGCCCACATGAGGCCTATCATCTCGCTGCGGCGGCAGCCGGTCAGCGCGATCTGACGAATGATCTCAACCGTCGTCGCATACTTCTCGTCCGCCTCGGCTGTCCGCAGCATCTCGCCCAGCGTCCGATACTCCGCTTCGGTGAGCCGTCGAGTTCGGACATTGTCCTTCGGCTTTCGCAGTCCGTGGGCTGGATTGACGGTGATGATGCCGGCTTCGACCGCGTAGGTGAGAATGCCCCCAAGGAGTCCAACCGTGCGCGTCGCTGTGCCAGCGCCGCCGCGCACGATGGCCTTCCCACGCAGCTTGTTGGTTTTCACCGACACCGCTGTTTTGCCGGCCATGATGTCCTTAAGCACTTTGTTGATGTCGGCCTTAGTCAGATCCTTCACCCTCCGCGTACCCAGGAGAGGAATGATGTGACGATTGATGCGCCCAATATCGGTGACGATAGTGTGCGGCTTCTTCGGCCGGCCGCCTTTGCCTAGGATGAGGCCAGCGTTTAGGTCGTTAAGGTAGAGCGTGCAGAGCTCCTTGACGGTGATCGCTTTATGATCGAGCTGGCGTTCCTCGGCGGGGTTGTCGCCCTGAGCAACACGGCCCAATTGGACCTTCGCCTCCTGCCGCGCGCTCTCAGCGGTCCAGACGCCATGCAAGCCGATGGTGTAGCGGCGCGAGCGGCCCAATGCCCGATATTGAAGGACATAGCTGCGCTTGCCAGAGGCGAAGACGCGCAGGCCGAAACCTGGTAGTTCGTCGTCCCAGATGACGTAGTCCTTCTCCTGGGATTCGGCGGCATCGACGAGCCGCTTCGTGAGCTTAGCCATGGGAATTCTCCCGTCCAAACTCCCATTCTCGCGTAAGCACCACGTAAGCAACCGGACGCAAGTCGGAGCGTGTCCGAGGGTACGTCAGGCGGGTCTAAATTTCAATTTGTTTAGTAATTACAGTAGCATAGCGCATCGGAGCGAAACCCATCGTGAAGTGTCGAAGGGCAGGTTAAATTGCTCCGAAGGCAAAGGTCACACGTTCGAATCGTGTCGGGTGCGCCACTTATTTGCCAGCATTCAGAACAGAACGGGTCTCCATCTCCGGCTCTCTTGCGCCTGGAGGAGGCGGATCTGTCAATTGAAGAGCGTCAGGGCGTCGAGATCTTCCTGGCTGAGGTCGAGCGCCGAGAAGTCGCTCGGCGAATAGCGGCGCTGCTCCGAAAAGCTCACCACGGAACGGCAGGCGTCCGCCTCGGCGGCGATGGCCTGCAGCAGGCGCTCGATGGTCGCGACCTGATGGCCGGCGCCGAATTCGCAGCGAACGATGAGAGCGCCGGCATCCTGCCAACAGTTGAAGGCCAGGCGATGCGGGCGAACCGCCCGCGCGGCCCGCTCGCGACCCGCGCCGAGCCGGAGCAGCGGCAGCCCGGCATGGCCGAACCGCCCGATCTCGCCGAGGTAGTTGAAGGACAGTTGCGGCCGCGGCCCGGTCAGCGGCACGGCGGCGCACCGCAGCAGACCGTAACCCATCGACCGCCCGGCCGCCGCACGCGCTGTGTCCTTGATGGCCAAAAGCCAGCGCGGCAGGTCGGTCGCGTCCGCCGCCAGCGCGACCGGATAGCGCGTGGTGAACCAGCCGATGCTGCGCGACAGATCGATGTCCGAGTCGCCCGCGTCACGGCCGTGCCCTTCCAACTCGATCTGCACCGCGCCGCCGGTCCAGCCGATCAGCGCGCGGGCGACCAGCGCCAGCGCGCCTTCATGCGGCTGGAGGCCGAAACGTTCGGTCAGATCGGCGAACAGCGGCTGGCACAGCTCGGCGCTCAGTCGCAATTCGCGGCATTGCGCGTCGCCTTCCAAATCCACGCTGTCCGGAGCATCGAGCGGCACCGTCACTGCGACGTCCAACACCGCCTGCCAATACGGGCGATCGACTTCGAAGGCTTCCGCCGACGCCGCCTGATGGCGGCACCACCAGGACCACGCCGTCGGCGGAGCCGCCACCGGCCGCGGCGGGTCGGACAATGCGTTGGCCAGATCGTCCGAAAGAATCGCCCAGGAGACCATGTCGAACACCAGGTGATGCACCGCCACGACGAGGCGCTTCGCGGCGCCGGTTTCGATCAGGCCCGCGGCGAATGGGCGGCCCGCAGCGGGATCCAGCTGCGCCACCAGGCGATCGGCGATCCGATCCTCAGCGGCGGATAACTCGTCGGCGGCAGCTAATTGTTGCTGCAAGGCCGGCGAGAAAGCCGTTGCTTCCACCTGCTGCGCCGGCGGGTCGCCGTCGCAGAGGCGCACGCGCAGCGCGTCGTGACGCTGAACCGCCGCCGCGAGCGCCGTACTAATCGCTTCGGTCGTTGCGCCGAGCGGGAGATCGAACACCGCCGTCAGCGCCCAATGGCCGCGATCGGGCATGTCGATGTCCATGAACCAGTGCTGGATCGGCGTCAGCGGCACCGCCTCCGCGACCGGCCCGCGATCTTCGACAGCCTGTGCCGCGACCGGCTGGATGATTTCGGCCAGCCCCCGCGGCGTCGGCGCGGTGAAAATCTGCGCGGGCGACATCAGCCAGCCGGCCGCGCGGGCCTTGCCGGCAAGCTGGATCGCCATGATGGAATCACCGCCGAGCGCGAAGAAATCATCGTCGGCGCCGATATTCTGCGCCTGGTCGCCAAGGCCGACGAACAGCTCTCGCCACAGCAGCAGAATCGTGCCGAGCACGCCCTCGGCTTGAACCGGCGCTGCGGTGACGACGGCGCGCGGCGCGGCAAACAGCTCCATCAGGGCGCTGCGATCGACCTTGCCGTTGGCGGTGAGTGGCAATGCCTCGACGATCACAAGCCGGGACGGACGATGGGCTTCCGGCAGCTGGTCGATCAGCAGCGTGGCGAGGTTTTCAACGGTCTGGCCGGATGCCACGATGGCACCAAGCAGGCGCGCCGCGCCGTCGTCGTCGCGTTTGACCAGCACCGCCGCGTCCGACACGCCCGGGCAGGCGCGCAGCACCGCCGCCACCCCGTTGGGATCGACCCGATGGCCGCGGATTTTTGCCATGTCGTCGTTGCGGCCGAGGAAGCGGACGAGGCCGTCGGCATCCATGCTGCCGAGATCGCCGGTGAGATAGGCGCGCGCGGCGTCGGCGCGGCGGATGAAGCCGGACGCCGCGTCGGCCGCCGGCGCCAGATAGCCCAGCGCGACGCCCGCGCCGCTGACGCGGATTTCGCCGGTCTCGCCAGCCGCAAGCACCGTGCCGTCGCTGCCGACGATCTCCACGACGGCGCCGTCGAGCGCATAGCCGATCGGCACGCGGCCATCCGCCATCACGCTCGCGAGCGCCGCGGTGACCTCCACCATGGTGCAGCCGATGGTGGTCTCGGTGGGGCCGTAATGATTGAAGATGCGCAAGCCGGGCCGCAGCGCCGCCAGCCGTTGCACCAATGCAAAGGTGAGCACATCGCCGCCGCAGATCAGCGCGCGCCGCGGCAGCAGCGCGGCGGCGTCCGGATGCGTCAGCAGCGCCGCGAGATGGCTGGGGACGATTTTCAGCACGTCGGCCGGGGCCTGCGCCATCCGGGCGATCAAGGCGGCGGGGTCGCGCGCGGTGGCCGCATCCACGACATTGAGAGTGCCGCCGGAAGCCAAAGCGCCGATCACGCTTGTGTAGCCGAGGTCGGCGGCGAACGAGGTGACGATCGAAAACACCAGCGGACCGGGCATCGCCAGCCGGCGCAGCATGGCGTCCGCATAGGTGTGCAGTCCGCCGCAGGACACCATGACGCCCTTCGAGCGCCCGGTGGAGCCGGAGGTGAACAGGATGTAGGCGAGATCCGAAGCTGCGGAAGAAAAGCGCGGCGGCGCCGTCACGGCCGGCGCGTCGCGGCTCCAGCCCAGCGTCGGAATCGCTGCCGTCTCGCCCCGCGTCGATGCATCCGTCACCAGCACCCTGGCGCCGGATTCGGCGAGCAGCGTGGCGCGGTGGGCGGCGGGGTGCTCCGGCTCGAGCGGCACGAAGGCGGCGCCGAGCCGGCTTGCGGCCGCCATCGTCACCAGCGGGCCGGCGCCGCGCTCCAGGCAGAAGCCAACGCGGTCGCCGTGCCCGACACCAAGCGCGGCAAGCCGCGCCGCGAGGTGGTCGCTGGCTTGCGCGAGTTGAGCCCAGCTCAGCGTGCCATCGTTGTCGATCACCGCCGGCGCATCGGGCCGCTGCGCAGCCCATTGCGCCACGTAGTCGGCGATCGTGATAGTGACTGGTAGCGCCGGTGCCCGCGCGGGTTCTCCGACATTGCTGTCTAATAACTCGCGATAGCGGGCGACCCAGCCCTTCACCCGGGCGGCATCGAACAACGCCGTGTTGTAGTTGGCCTCGATGGCGAGCCCTGCCTCGCTGAGTTCGAGATTCCAGTTGAGGTCCCAGCGCACGCTGCCATGAGCGTTGGCGCTGACTTTTGGCGCGAACTCACCGAAGGCCGCGAGAGGCTCCAGGCGATCGAGGTTGAAGGAGACGCTGGCCAGCGGCGGGCGCGACGGATCGCGCCGTGAACCGCTCGCCTTGACGATGGCGGACAGCGGATAGGCCGGATAGGCCATCGCCTGCGCCATCGCCGCGCGGGTCACGCCGAGCGCATCGGCGCCGCCGATGCCGGCGAGCCGCACCGGCACGGTGGAGATGCAATAGCCGCTTAGGCCCGGCTCGCCCAGCATCGGTTGGCCGGCGGCGAAGATCGCCACGACGATATCGTCCTGCCTCGAAAGTTCTGCCAGCAGCCGTCCATAGGCGGCGAGGCACAGCGTGAACAGCGAGCAATTTTGCGCCCGCGCTTGCGTCGCCAGCCGATCCGCCAGCACCGGCGGCAGCAGCGCGGAGATGCGCCCGCCGGCAAACGTCTGCAGCGGCGGTCGCGGCCGGTCGGCGGGAAGATCGAGCGGCGCGGGTAGACGAGCGAAGGTGCTTTTCCAATGCGCCGCGGCGTCCGGGTCGGCGGCAGCCGCGCGGGCAAAGCTAGCAAAGCGCTGATAGCTCACCGGCGCCGGCAGGCTCGCCGGCATCGCTGCGAGGCGAGCCGAATACAGCCGGCCGAGTTCGTTGGCGAGCACCTGCATCGACCAGCCGTCGGTGACGATGTGCGGCTGGATCAGCACCAGCGCGCATTCCGCCGCGCCTATCCGAAGTAGAGCGATCTTAAGTAATCGGCCGCCCGCAAGATCGAATGGCCGTGCCGCCTCGGCCGGCACCCAGGCCGCCGCGGCCTCGGCATCCGGCAGATCGACCTCTTGCAAGGCGATCGTGACGGCGCCGGCGATGTGGGCCTCGCCGCCGCCCTCCGCAAAATTCATCCGCAGGCTGTCGTGCCGGACTATCAAATCGGCCAGCGCGGCCCTGAGCATTTGCGGATCGGGCGGGGCTTCGAAATTCAGCACCAGCGTCTGATTATAGGCGGCGGCGCTTTCGGGACTGAAGGCGGCGAGCGTCCACAGCGCCTGCTGCCCCGGCGAGGTGGCGATGGTCGCGGGCGCGGCCGCGCGAGGCGACGAGCCCATCAGGCCGACCGCCGTCAGCGCGCGGGCGCTATCGCGCACCGCCTGCGCCACCTGGTCGAGATCGGAATCGGTGTGCGCCGTGGAGAGGAAGCAGGTCCGCCCTTCCCAGACATAGACGCCGCGCGAGATCAGCTGGCTGTAGAACAGGTCGCTGGCGCCGGCGAAGCGCAGCACCGAAGAGAAATGCTCCACCCGCAAGGCGCTGCCGTCGTGTTCGAGCGTGGCGTTGAGGTCGCGGCAGAAACGGTCAGTCGTGGCGTTGAGGCGCTGCTGCAGCGCGGGCCCGGAGGCGTCCAGATGCGTGAGGACCGCCGTTGCGGCCGCCATCGCGAGCGGGTTCTTATTAAAAGTGCCGGCGAAGAAGGTCCGCTCGGCCTGCGGACCACCGGCGCCCTGCAGCGGCCAGGTGCCGCCATCGATGCCGTCGAGAAACGCGCGGCCGCCGGCGACGACGCCGATCGGCAGGCCGCCGCCGACGATCTTGCCATAAGTCACAAGATCGGCGCGCACCCCGGCCCAGGCCTGCGCCCCGCCGGACGCCACGCGAAACCCGAGCAGCACCTCGTCGAAGATCAGCGCGGCGCCGGCGCGGCTGGTGAAGCCGCGCAGCCATTGCAGAAAATCGCGCGGCTGCAAGCTCGGGCGCCGGCTCTGCACCGGCTCGACGATCACCGCCGCGAGCCGATCCGACAGCGCCTCAAGGGCGGCCTGGCTGCCCTCGGGATCGGCATAGTCGAGTACGACCACGTCAGCCAACATGCCAAGCGGCGTGCCGCTGGCGAGCGGCAGGCTGCCGCCCTCGGCGGCGCGCGCCAGCGTGCCGTCGAAATGGCCGTGATAGGAGCCGGCGAACATCGCCACCAGCGGGCGGCCCGTAGCGTGGCGGGCGAGCCGCAGCGCCGTCATCACCGCCTCGGTCCCGGTGTTGCAGAACAACACCCGCTCATTGCCGGTGAGCCGGGCGATCAGCGCCGCGGCCTCGCCGGCCTTCTCCGCCTGCGGGCCGAGGAACAGGCCCTGCTCCGACAACTGGCTTCGTATCGCCTCGACCACCATCGGCGGGTTGTGGCCGAACAATTGCACGCCGAACCCCATGGTGAGGTCGACATAGTCGTTGCCGTCGGCGTCGATGATGTGGCTGCCCTGCCCCTTGATGCCGATGATCGGATAGAGCATCGACTTGGTCTCGGGCCGGAAGCCCGCCACCGCGCGACTATCGGCCAGCACGGCGCCAAAAGTTTCTCGCTGCTGGCGCGAGGCCCGCCGTGCCGCGCCATAGCGGGCGGCGAACTCCGCGATGAAGGTTTTCCCCTCCGCGCTGATCGGCTCGGCCTGCGGCGCCGCCGGCGCGATGCGCGCCACAGGCTGCAATGGAGGCGTGGACACAGCTGTTACTTGCGAGATGGCGGAGGGCGCGGCGGCCGTGTCGGGCGCACGGGCCTCCATTTCGCTGACGACGCGCTCCAGCAGCGCGCGTGGCGTCGTCAACGTCTCGAATAATTCGCGGCGTGGGATGGCTACTTTCCAACGCCGCTCGAGCGTGGAAATCGCTTCCATCAAAGCGAGCGAATCCACGCCCAGCGTGAAGAAGCCGGCATCGCCGGCCAGCGCCGCATCGTCCAGTTGCAGGCTGCGCCGCAGGCTCGCCGCGATGCCGGCGCGCACTTCGTCCCGGCTCAGAGCCGGCGTCGCCGCCGGCTGCAGCTCAGGCACCGGCATGGCGACCATGGCGTGCTGCGCGATCGGCCTCCGATCGGGCGAGGCGATCCAATGCTGCTCCCCGGCGAAGGGATAACCGGGCAGGCTGACGCGCGCCGCGCCGCTCATTGGCCAGCGGATATCGAGCCCGGCGGCGAACAGCCGGCAGAGCGCGAGCGCCAAAGTATCAGCCGCCGCGCGGTTGCGGCGCATCGTGGGAATGAAGTGCGTGGCCTTGTCCTGGAAGCCGGGTGCGCGCTGCGCAAAGCCGACCAGGGTCGCGGCGGGGCCGATCTCGACGACCACATCCGCGCCGGAAGCGGCGATGCTGTCGAGGCTGTCGCCAAACCGCACCGGCTGGCGGATCTGCCGCCCCCAATAGGCCGGGTTTTGAAAATCCGCCGCCAGCGTCCCCGTCACATTGGAGACCATCGGCAGCTTCGGCGCCGACAGGCCGGCGTCGCGTACCACCTGCTCGAACGGCGCCACCGCGGCATCCATCAGGTGTGAATGGAAGGCGTGGCTGGTGGCGATACGCTGGCAGCTGATCCCGGCGGCGTCCAGATCCGTAAGTAATGACGCAATCGCCGCCTTGTCGCCCGAAACCACCACCTCGTCCGGAGCATTGAGCGCGGCGATATCGAGGCGCGCGCCGAAACGATCCAGCAGCGGCGCGACGCGCGCGATCGGCGCGAACACCGCCGCCATCTCGCCGTCGCCCGGCAGCGCGCCCATCAGCCGGCCACGCGCGGCCACCACGTCGAGAGCGATCTCGAACGGCAGCATCCCGGCCACACAAGCCGCGGACCATTCGCCAAGGCTGTGCCCGGCGACAATGTCGGGCACCACACCGAAGCAGGCGAGGCGCTCGGCCAGCGCATATTCGAGCACGAACAGCGCCGGCTGCACCTCGGCTGTGTCGGGCGCCCGGCCGCCTGCGACGGAATCGAATCGCAGCGTCGCGGGATCGGTACTAAGCCGACGCGCGGCGGCGTCCAGCCGATCGCGGAAGATCGGGTCGGCGGCATACAAGTCTGCCGCCATGCCGGGCCACTGGCTGCCCTGTCCGGAAAACAGCAAGGCGATCTTCGGCCGTTCGGAGCCGGCTTGGCCGACGGCCCCGGCGAAAGGCTGCTCGCCCTCGGCGATAGCTCGCAGACCCGCGAGCGCTTCGTCGTGGCTGCGCGCCAGGCAGGCGGCGCGATGGGCGAAGCGCCCGCGCCCGGTGGTCAGCGCGGCGGCGACGCCCGCCAGCGGCGTCTCCGGATAAGCGGCGAGATGATCCGCAAGCTCGGCGGCGAGCCGGCGCAGGCCGCCTTCATCGGGCGCGGACAACGCCAAAATGGTCGGCAGAATGTGTTCAGCTGCTCCACCGGCACACGGCGGTGCCTGCTCGACGATCAGATGCGCATTGGTGCCGGAAAAGCCAAAACTGCTCACGCCGGCACGCCGGTGCGTGGCAGTCGGCCAGTCCATCGCCCGGTCGACGACGCGGACGGGCAGATCGCTCCAGGCAATGCGCGGATTGGGCGTGGACTGGTGCAGCGTCGCCGGCAGCCGACCGGCCTGCAGCGCCAGCACCATCTTGATCAGTCCGGCGATGCCGGCCGCGGCTTCCAGATGCCCGATATTGGTCTTGGCCGAGCCGATTAGCAGCGGCGCGCTGCGATCCGCCGCATAGGCGGCGGCGAGCGCCTGCACCTCAATGGGATCGCCGAGCGGCGTGCCGGTGCCGTGGCATTCCACGGCCTGCACATCGCGCGGTGACAGGCCCGCATCGGCGAGTGCTGCGGCGATCACCGCCTGCTGGGCGGCGCCGTTCGGCGCGGTGAGCGCGCTGGAATGGCCGTCATGATTGATCGCGGAGCCGCGGATGACGGCGCGGATGGCATCGCCGTCGCGCGCGGCATCGGCAAGCCGCTTCAGCACCACGAGCCCGCCGCCCTCGCCGCGCACATAGCCATCGGCTGCGGCGTCAAAGCTGCGGCAGGCATGGCCAGGGCCGAGCATCCCGGCGGCGGCGAGCGCCGCGGTGACGTCCGCGTCGAGTACGAGATTGACGCCGCCGGCGAGCGCGAGGTCGCATTCGCCGGCGCGCAGCGCGCGGCAGGCGGCATGAACAGCGACCAGCGACGACGAGCAGGCGGTGTCGATCACCAATGCAGGGCCGGTGATGTCGAGCCAATGGCTGATGCGTCCGGCGGCGATCGATCCCGCATTGCCCAGAATGGCCGCAGGCGACAGGCTGTCGGTGTCGTGAAACCGGGCGTCGTAATCATTGGCGCCAAGGCCGAGGAAAACCCCGGTGGCGCGCGGACGCAGCGCGGCATCTGCGTAGCCGGCGTCTTCCAGCGCGTGCCAGGCCAGCATCAGCGCAAGCCGGTGCTGCGGATCCATGGCGTCGGCTTCGGCCGGCCGCAGTCCGAAGAAGCCGGCGTCGAAACGATCAACGCCATCGAGATAGCCGCCCGGCGGCAGTCCGTCGCGCTCCGGCCGATCCGCAGGCGCAGCGCGAACCGCGTCGCGGCCCTCGAACAGCAATTTGCCATAGGCCTCCGCCGAGGGGGCGTCGGCAAAACGCGCGGCCAGCCCGACGATCGCCAAGGGCTGGCTTCCCCGCGCCGTCTCGGTTCGCAGCGCATCGATGCGGCCTTCGAGCGCCAGCATCAATTCGGTGATCTGCTCCGGACGCAGCCGACCCAACCGCTGGGTCAGGCTCGCGCGCCGCTCCTCAGTGGCCGCCACGGCCGTCTCCCTCGATCATCGACAACAGCTCTTCGAGATCGCCGCCGGAGGCCGGCGACGGATTTGGAGCCGAAGCCGGCGGCGGCGATCTGCACAGATGCGCCACCATGGCGTTGATGGTCGGGTGATCATAAGCCAGCGTCTGCGGCAGCTTGCGGGCGAGATGCGCGCCGAGCGCGACGGCCAGTTCGACGGCATCGACCGAAGTGAGGCCGAGTTCGCCGACGCCGCGATCCACCCGCACCTGCGCCAGCGGCAGTTCGAGCCGCCGCGACAGCCACTCGCACAGCCATCGTTGCAACGCCGCCGCGTCGCCCGGCGGCAGCGTCGCGGCTGTGCTAGATGCGGGCTCGCGAATCTGCGCTCGCGCCACGCGCCATTCGGCGATCACGGCAAGCGCGCCGTCGCGCCAGGCTTGGCGATTGGCGGCGCGCTGAATCTTGCCGCTGGAGGTGCGCAGCACCGCGCCCGGCTCCACCAGCACGATGCGGGATATCTGAAGCTCGAGCGTTTGCCAGACCGCCGTGCTGATCGCGCTGAACAAGGGCGCCGGATCGCTGCGGCGCTGGGTGCGCTCCAGTTCCTGCACCAGCACGACCTGCTCGCCGCCGTGATCGCCCGCAATGCTGAACGCGGCGCCGCTATCGACACGCAGCGCCGGATGGGCGGCTTGTGCCGCCCGCTCGATATCCTGCGGATAGTGATTGGCGCCCGATAGAATAATCAGATCCTTGATGCGGCCGGTGACGCAGAGTTCGCCGTCGATCATCGCGCCGAGATCGCCGGTGCGAAGATATTTCGTTGGATCGTCCTCGTCGGCGATGCGGACCCCGAAGGTCGCAGCACTTTCGTCCGGCCTGCGCCAATAGCCGCGCGCGATGGTGGGACCGCCGAGCCAGATTTCGCCGACCCGGTCAGCAGGCTGACGGCGTCCGGTCTCGGGATCGACGATGGCGATCGTCACGTCGGCCAGCGGCGTGCCGGAGCCGGCAATTGTAGTCCGGCGAGCAACAGCACCATGCAAAGCGATCCGTTCGTCCTCAAGAGCTGCCGCATCGAGCGTGAACAGCCGTGGCGCGACAGCGACGGGGCTCGCGGTCACCGCCAGAGTCGATTCTGCAAGCCCGTAGGCCGGAGCGAAGGTCGTGTCGCCAAAACCATGCGGGCCGAACGCGTCGATGAAGTTTTGCATCACCCGCGGATCGATTGGCTCGGCGGCATTCATCGCCATCACCAGACTGGAGAGATCGAGTCCCTCGCGCTGCTCGGGCGGAATCCGGCGGCAGCAGAGATCGTAGGCGAAGCTGGGCGCCGCGGTGTGAGTGCCGCGGAAACGGCTGATCGCCTCGAGCCACGACACCGGGCGCTGCAGAAAACTGTTCGGCGCCATCTGCACCACCGGACAGCCGGTGAACAGCGTCTGCAACAGGCCGAAGATCAAGCCGAGGTCGTGGAACGCCGGCAGCCACGTCACCATCGTGCTCGACGGCGACAGGCCCCAGGCGTCCTGCATCCGCGCCATATCGGCCATCAGATTGGCGTGGCTCACCTCCACACCCTTGGGCAGCGCGGTCGAGCCGGAGGTGTACTGGATGAAGCAGGTCGCGGCGGGATCGACCTCGCGCAGCGGGCCGGCCAGTGCGGGATCGCTGTCGATCTCGCCGATGTCCTGCCAGCGGATCGCCGCGAGCACCGCGCTGTCGGCCCGCCACAGCGCAGACTCCGCCACGCCGCCGCCGGTCAGCGCCACCGCGGCGCCGCTGTCGGCGGCCACCGCTTGCAGCCGCTGGATCAGCCGATGCCGGCGCGGCGGGTTGATCGGCACGGCGAGACGTCCCGACCACTGGCAGGCGAGGAACGCCACCAGGAAGTCGACCGACGGCTGGAACACCAGCAGCACCGGCGCGCCCGGCGCGGTCTGGCGCTCCAGAAAGCCCGCCACCGCGGCGGCCCGCGCCGCCAGCTCGGCCGCGCCGCAGCGTTCAGCCACCGCGCCTTGGCTGTCGAGGAAGCTGATCGACCAGCGGCTGTCGGACGCCGCGGCGAGCGCGGCGAGGCGGGTGGCAATGCTGCCGGCGGGCGCGTCAGGACTCATTGCGGCTGCGCATGCTGCTGCAATTTCTGCCAGGCGCAGTATTGCGTCATCGCCTCGTGACGCGACGCGAGGGCCGCAATGATGCGTTGCTCGATCGCCGGATCCTCGGCAATCAGCGCCCGCAGCGCCGCGGCATCGATCGTCAGCAGGTGGCAGTCCTTGCGCGTCACCACGCGGGTGAATTCCTCGGCGTTTTCAAGCGCCGCATATTCGCCCACCGCATCCCCCGCCTCGAGCACTTCGACCGCCATGAAGGTGCCGTCCGACAGACGCATGCTTTGCTGTGCCTCGCCCTGGGCAATGAAGATCAGACGGTCCGCCGGCTTGCCGTCCTCGATCAGCACGGTGTCGGGACCGACCGTTTCCACGGTCATGTTGGCGAGCAGGCGCTCGACGAAATCGGCCGGCACGTCCTTGAGGATGGGACGCTTGCGCAGCCGGTCGAGCAGTTGATCGCGCGGCAAGGTGCCGTCGGCGGCCGCGATCACGCTGCGCTGCCACAGATCGGCATAGACGCCGTCGGCGGCGAGCAGCATCTTGTGGGTGCCGCTCTCGACCATGCGGCCGGCCTTGACCACATAGACCAGATCGGCGTGCTCGCACTGCGTGAGGTCGTGGGTCACGGCGACCACGGTGCGGCCGGCCGTGACCTTGCGCAAGGTCGCTTCCACCGCGACGCGGCTTGCCGAATCCAGCGCCGAGGTGGCCTCGTCGAGCAGCATGATCTGCGGATCGTGCAGCAGCGCGCGGGCGATGGCGATGCGCTGGCGTTGCCCGCCGGACAGCTTGTTGCCGGCCTCGCCGACGTTGGTGTCGTAGCCGTCGGGCATCGCCATGATGATGGCGTGGATGTCGGCGGCCCTGGCCGCGGCCTCGACCTCGGCGTTGCTGGCATCGCGCTTGCCCATGCGGATATTCTCGCGCACCGAGGTCTGGAACAGCATGGTGTCCTGCGGCACCAGCGAGATCAGCGAGCGGACCTGCTCCTCGCCCAGCAGCCGCAGATCGACGCCGTTGAAGCGGACGTGGCCGCTGCCCGGCGAGAACTGGTTCTCGATCAGGCGCAGGATGGTCGATTTGCCCGAGCCGGACGGCCCCACCACCATCACCCGCCGCGGGCAGTCGATGGTCATCGACACCTTGTCCAGCACCGGGCTGCTGCCGTCATAGCTGAAGCTGACCTCGTCGAATTGCAGCGAATGCACCAGCCCGCCGATCGACTCCGGCCGCTCCGGATCCGGCGCGGCGTCGGGCTTGGCGAGCAGGTCCTGCACCCGCTCGAGGCCGCCGACGCCCTGAATCAGCAGCGGCAATTGCGCGCCGATGAAGCCGGCCGCGCCGCCGATGGTGATCAGCAGCGTGATGAACGCGACGATCGTGCCGGACGATACCAGCCCGTCCACCGACTGCACGGCGCCAAGCCCGATCACCAGCAGTTGCGCGGCGCTGACGCCGAAGCTGGTCATGCGCCCGACCAGGCCGGACGAGAAATATTGGTCGTTGCTCGCGGTGAAGAGCTGACCGATCTGCCCGGTGAACTGCTTCGACTGCTGGTCGCGCAGGCCGAAGATGCGGATGACCCGCTGCATCAGCAGGGTCTCTTTGACGATATTGGCGAGCTTGGCGTCCTTTGCGCCGCGCTCGTAGTTGAAGCGCACCGCGCGCTTGCTGAAGCCGCGCGGCAGCCAGAACGCGATCACCAGCGAGACCAGGGTGACGGTCGCCAGCTGCCAGTCCAGCGTGAACGCCACCACGACGGAGCCGATCAACATCAGGCCTTTGGAAAACAGCCCGGGCACGGCCCAGATCACGGCCTTTTCCACCACGGTGATGTCATTGGAGAAGTGGGCGATGATTTCGTCAGTATTGGATCTTGCGAGTTCGCGCGCATCGATGTTGTTGATCTTGCGAAACATCCGTTCGCGAAGGTCGTTGAGGATGCGCGGTCCGAGCTTGGCCAGCGTGTAGTCCAGCACCACGCCGAATCCGGACGCGGCCAGAAAGCCCAAGGTGAGGTAGGCCAGATAGAGGCTGATAGCCTCGACATCGCTCGGCTTGATACCCTTGTCGAACAGCGACTGCAGCAGCACCGGCACGATGACGGCGTAGAGAATCTGCACCGCGTTGGCGAGCAGGAACCAGAACAGCAGCACCCTGTGCGCCGCCGCCGCCCGCGCCACCCACATCACCAGATGGACGGGTCCCTTGCGGGCCGGACCGCCGTCCGAGGCCTCTTGCCATTTCAGCTCGAGGGCAGCGCTCGAAATGCCCGCCGCCGCCTGGCTGGCGGGATCCACCGTCCCGGCGACGCCCATCTCGCGGCCGAACTTGATGAAGCCTTTCGGCCCCTGTTCCTTCAGCAGATAGTCGACGAACGCCGCCGCCCGGCGCACGTCCTTCTGGTCGACGTCGGGCAGCAGCAGCCGGCTCGCGAGACCATCGAGATCACGCGCGTCGGCGCGCGGGATCGCGACCGGAACGGGCTTCTTGCCGTCTTCCCGGCCGACCTCCTGAAGCACAGAATGCAGCAGACCAAGCCCCAGCAGGCCCCAGGCGCCGCTCGGCATCGCCAATTTGTAGGTGAACAAATGATGCGCCAGACGTTGCACCGGATCGCGTCGGGCTTCCGCCGGATTGGCCGCCATCGCGGTCGCGATGAAGCTGCTGTCCGGGTTGAGAGCCAGGCGATCGCATGCGAGGCCGTAGAGCCGCTGCAGCTTGTGCTGCACCTCGTCGTCGGTTTCGTTCTTCTTGAACCATTCGAAATGCCGGTTGGACATGGCGACCTCAGGATTTCTGTGCTGACTGGTGAATGGATCGCCCGGCCAACGCCGGTTCGGGTGGCGAGGAAACAGCGCGCGTGGCCGCGATCAGCCCGCTCACAAGGTTGGCGAGAGCGGATGGCGCGGCGGTCCAGGGAAAGTGTCCCGAGTCGAGCGCGCAGAACCGGACCGGGCCTGCGCAGACGTCGCGCCACGCTTGGTATTCCTGGTCGGACACCGACGGATCGGCGAGCAGCCGGATCACCGACAGCGCGCTGCGCAGCGGCTGCGCATCGCCGATCCGGTAGGTCTCGCAAGCCGCGATGTCCGCGCGCAATTCCGCTTCCTGCGTTTCGCCGAGCAGATCGTCGAGGTCCGGCCCGACGGCGCCGAAGCAGTCGCGCAACTCGGCCAACAACACCGCACGGGGCAGTCGGTGCAGCGGTGCGTCGCACGGTGGCCGGCTCGGCGAACGAAATCCCGAGACGACAAGATGCAGCCGCTGGGGGACGGGAGCGTCGAGCCGCTCCAGCGCAACCGCCGTCTCGAAGGCGAGCAAGGCGCCGAAACTGTTTCCCAGCAGCGTCAGCCCGGCATGTCGATCGCCCAATGCCAGCGCGATCTCTTCGGCCAAGGCAGCGGCGATCCGTCTTGGACCCGCAACCGGCCCACCGACCTCTTGTCGCGGCACCGCCACCGTGGCGATGGCCAGATGATCAGGCAGTGCGGCTGCGAGGCCCATGCAGGACAGCACGCTGCCGCCCGCATGCGGAAAGCAGACCACCACCGGTGCGTCCGCGATCGGCCGGATCCAGTGCAGGATCGCGGGCGCGTGGTCGGATTGGATGTTCGGCCTCGACAAAATCGTCGTCACGAGACGGATCGCGGCTGGACAGTGCGCTGCGATGCGCCGCATCTTGCGTGCGTCGTGTTCGATGCCCGCTCGGCAGCACGCCCGGCGCTTCGCTCTGCCGGTGGTCGCCCGCGAGCCGGCACCCCGAACCCGATGTTTTGCCGCGAAAGATTGCAGGAGGTTGCATGCCGAATCCGACCGCGGCTATTGGCGACGACATGATCCAGGCGCTCGACCGCGACGGCGCGATCTGCCTGCGCGGCGCCTTCGCACAGCACTGGGTCGAGCTTGCGGCGGAAGGCATCCGGCGCAATCGCGAGACCCCGAGCCCGATGTTCCAGAGTTTTTCGCCCGAGGGCGAGGGCGCGTTTCAGTCCGACATCTGGTCGCGCCGGATCATCCCGCAGTTCGAAACCTTCGCGCTGGAGTCGCCGGCCGCCGCGATCGCCGCCCGCTGCCTGCGCACCGGCACCGTCCGACTGCTGCAGGACACCTGGTTCTCCAAGAGTCCCGGCACGCAGGCGCGCACGCCCTGGCACCATGACAATGTCGTGCTCGGACCGTTCTGCTCGGTCTGGGTCACGCTCGACCGGATTCCGCGCCAAGCCGCGCTTGAATTCGTGCGCGGCTCGCACCGCTGGAATCAGCTGTTCATGCCGGCCAATTTCTTCGAGAGCGCCGAGAGCGACCTGCCGGCGGTGGAAGAATTCTACGCCCGCTACCATGGGCAGTTCGATATCGCGGCGCGCGAAACGTTCTCCCGCGTGCCCGACATCGAGGCGCGCCGCGAGGACTACGACATCCTGAGCTGGGACATGGAGCCAGGCGATTGCCTGGTCTTCCACGCCAGGACGCTGCATGGCTCCGCGGGCAATAGCCTGACGCACGACAGCCGCCGCATGGTCACGCGCTGGGTCGACGAAACTGCGGTGCTTGCGCCTCACGGCCGTACCGTGGTCGATCGGCTGCTGGCCGAGGGATTCGAGGTGGATCTCGCCGTCGGCGCGCCGATCCGCGGCAATCTGTTTCCGGTCGTCTCGCCATTCGCCTGAGGGAGAACGGGATCTGCGGGGCGGGCGCCTGGCTGGTGCTGCGTTGGTCACGAGCCCGGCAGGCGCACGCCGATCGCCGCCAAGCGGCCACGCTCCGCCCCCGCGCGTGATCGGACGTTCCCCATCCGCACGACGGATTCGGCGCCACGCTGAGTTCGGATCCGCCATTCCCATCCCCTGTTCGGAGGCCCACCGACCCATCGCGGTAAGGCGGCTTGCGTTATCAACATACCGCGACACTCTGCATGCCAGGCGTGATTCGCAATTGATAGTTGATCGTTTTAGCAAGACACAATTTTTAATTGCTTTATTTATCTTTTGAAATGATTACGTGAAAATACTGATAATAAAAGAAAATATCCCAGTTGCGATTCAGTTTCTCTAGCTGTAAGCCGGCTTCTACAACTTTTGATGGAGGAATCGCCATGGCTAATATGTTTATGACAATCTCCCGTTGTCACGTGAAGGCTGGCAGCGAGAAGGACGCGCGCGCGCTTCTCGAAAAGGAAATGCTTCCTACCGACGGCAAGAAGCCGAAGGACGTCATCGAAGGTCTGGTCGGCTTTGGACTGATGAAGTCCAAGAAGGACCCGTCGATGTATGGCGTCGCCACGGTGTGGGAAAGCGAAGCTGCTTTCGACAAGATGTCCACCAATCCGCGGGCCAAGGACGGCGGCGGAATCGTCGAGAAGCTGCAGAAGCTTTGCGACGGCGACATCAAGGGCGAAGGCTTCTACATCGAAAGCCTCTGACGATTCCGGCGGCGGTCGATGACCGCCGCCAACTATCGCGCAAGTCGCTCGCAAATGCTGGTATCAAGATGCCAGGTTGCGGGTCGGGTGGTGATTCGCGCGCGACCGACACGTCGCGGCGCGAGGGCGATTCCAGGCATTTCGGCGCGGAATCATGACTTGAGGTCGACCACAGTTTCTTCCCGCCTGTGACGTGCGAACAGGCCGCGTGCGCTGCATTCTGCTTTTCAAAGGCAAATCATTGGCCCGAGGTCCGATCGAAGACATCTACGGCCTGACCGATATGCAGCGCGCGATGCTGGTGCGCTGCGCCAGCTATCCCGATCAACCTCTCTACATGGGCCAATGGTGGGCGCTGCTGACCAGCCCGCTCGATGCCGCTGGGTTTTGCGCCGCATGGGCGGCCGTGGTGACACGCCACGCGGCGCTGCGGACCGGCTTTCATTGGGAGCTCAAGGGCGCGCCGACTCAGATGGTCCTTGCCGCCCCGGCCTTCGAGGTGCAGCGAATCGACTGGACCGCGCAGGACGACTGGCGCTCCGCCCTTGATGCTCTGCTGGCGGATGATCGCGCCCACCCGTTCGATGTGCGGCGACCGCCGTTGATGCGGGTTCGGCTGCTGACGCTGGCGCCGGAGCGCCATTTGCTGGTGTGGACGCGCCATCATCTCACGGTCGATGGCTGGTCGCTGGGCGACATCCTGGATGAGGTGCTGACGCTTTACCGAGGCGGAGCAATTCCGCCCGCCGTTTCCTTCCGCCGCTATGTCGAATGGTGGCAGGGCCGCGATGTCGCTGCCGCGAACCGGCATTGGAGCGCGGTGCTGGCCGGCTATGCGCCGGACACCGTGATCCGCAGCTCCGCGATATCGGCGCCGCGCATCGGCGAGGTGGCGAGCGTACTTCCCGCCGATGTTGCCGAACGCCTCGATCAGGTCGCGCGAGCCGAGCGACTGACACTGAGCACGCTGCTGGAAGGCGCGTGGGCCCTCGTCCTGGCGCGCAGCAGCGGTGCCGACGACGTGGTGTTCGGTTGCGTGGAGACGGTGCGTCCGCCGGAACTGCTGGGCGATCGCTCGACCCATATGGTCGGACCGCAGATCGGCGTGCTGCCGAGCCGCGTCCACCGCGACACCACGCCGCTGCGGCAATGGCTGGCCGAACTCCAGCGCGCCCGCGCCGCGGGCCGCGAGGCTGGGCCGCTGGGCCTCGACACCATGCGCGAGTTGCTCGGCCTGCCGAGCGATGCGCTGCCGCTGCGCAGCCTGATCGCGGTTCAGACCTATCCGCTGGCGCTCGCCACGGCGTTCCGGGCGGCCGGCCTAGAGATCGCCGCCAGCGGCGACGTCACGCTGCCGGACATGCCGCTCAATCTGATGGTGGAGATCGGCGAAAACTTCGAGCTCCGCCTGATGTTCGACCACCAGCACGTCTCGGCTGAGGAGGGGCGCCAACTTCTCGACATGCTCGCGACCGCTCTGCGGCTGCTACCCGCCCAGCTCGACGCCGCGGCGAACACGCTCGACTTGATGCCGGAGCCGCTGCAGACGCGTATTGAAGCCGCGCTGCAAGGCCGGGCGCTGCCCACACCGGCGGGCACGGTGCTGGATCTGATTCTCGCGCAGATGAGCGCGCAGCCGGACGCGCCTGCGATCCGGGCGAACGGCCGTGTCTGGTCGTATGCAGAGCTCGGCGCCCGTGCCGCCGCGCTTGCGACGCGGCTTGCTACTGCCGGTGTGCAGCCCGGCGCGCGTGTCGCCGTGATGCTCGATCATGGCCCGGAGGCGGTCGCCGCCGTCCTCGGCATTATGTGGAGCGGCGCGGCCTATGTGCCGCTCGATCCCGATGCGCCGGCCGAGCGGCGGTCGATGATCCTTGTCAGCGCCGGCGTCGCGGCGGTGGTGACCCGCCGCGCGTCGGCCGCAGCATTTTCCGGCATCGCCACGATCATGGTGGAGGACATCGCGCCGGAATCGTCTGCTCTGGAAACGATGAAGCGACCGGCGGCTTCGGATGAGGCCTATGTGATCTTCACCTCCGGCTCCACCGGGCGGCCGAAGGGCGTCAGCGTCGGCCACGACAATCTGCGCTATCACGTCGCCGCCAGCGCGGCGGAGAATGCCGACCTGCCGATCGCGCGTTTCCTGCTGACGTTCCCGTTGTTTTTCGACGGATCGGTGACCGGACTGTTCTGCACCCTGTGCGACGGCGGCACGCTGGTGATGCCCGATGCCGCCGCGTCGCGCGATGTCGATGCGCTGGTCGCGCTGATCCGCAGCGCCGACGCGACCCATGTCTGCATGACGCCGTCGCTGTGGGCGATGCTGCTCGACGCCGCCGGCCCGCAGGGTTTTCCCGGCGTGCGCATGGCCAAGGTGGCTGCCGAGCCTTGCCCACCGGCGCTGGTAGCAGCTCATGCGCGCGGTGCACCGCATGCCGTGCTGTGCAACGAATACGGGCCTACCGAAGCGACCGTCTGGGTTTGCGTCGAGCGCTGTCGGCCGGAGACCACCGGCACCAGCGTCGCGATCGGCCATCCTATCCCCGGCACCTACCTGCATGTGGTCGATTGCGAAGGGCGGCCTTGCCCGTTCGGAACGGTCGGCGAACTGATTATCTCCGGGCCGGCGGTGGCGCGGGCCTATGTGGGCGCAGCGCTGGGCATCGACTTGCGGACTACGCTTTTGGGTGGCACGACGTATCGCACCGGTGATCAGGTCTCACTCGGCTTCGATGGGCGGCTGTCGTTCCATGGCCGTCGCGACCGACAGGTCAAAGTCGCCGGCTATCGGATCGAGCCCGGCGAGATCGAAGCGGCGCTGCAGACCCAGCCGGGCATTCTGGAAGCCGCCGTGGTGGTCGAACAGACCGACGGGCAGCCGGCGCGCCTGGTGGCGCATCTCGGCGCCGGATCCGACACGCCCGGTGACGCCGAGTTGCGCCGGCAACTCGCCACAAAACTTCCCGCCTACATGATCCCGCAAGCCTTCGTGCGACATCGACGCCTGCCGCGCATTGCGAGCGGAAAAGTCGACACCATGGCTTTGCCTCGCGCCACCCTGTCCGAGGCCAGTGAAGCCCCGCCGCAAGGGCCTCTGGAGACATCGCTGGCCGCGATCTGGAGCGAACTGCTCGGTGGCGCCAGGGTCAGCCGCCACGACCATTTCTTTGCGCTTGGCGGCAGCTCGCTGCTCGCCATGCGGATGATCGCCCGGGTGCGCCGGGATCTCGCGCTTCCGGCAACGCTGGCGGACCTGTTCGAGGCGCCGCAACTGTCCGCGCTGGCGGACCGGCTGAATGCGGCCTCGGACAAGGTCGCCCCGGGCCCCGCCTTGACGGTGCGTCCACGCACCCGGGTGGAGCTACCAACTTGACCGTCGCCCCACCGCCGGGATGCCGCTGATGGCGAACGGCTACATCGCGGGGCTGTCGTTCGGCCAACGCCAGATCCGGATCGCGGAGCTGTTGCGGCCGGGACGGACGCTGTTCGCGATGCCGCTGCTCGTGCGCATCTCCGGCCAGGTCGATGTTGACGCACTACGCGCCGCGCTGGATGCGGTGGTGCGGCGCCATGATGTTTTGCGCGCGGCCTTTCCGCTGGTGGACGGCGCGCCGGTGCAGACCGTGGCCGATGACGGCTCGTTCCCCTCGCCGGCAGTTCAAACCGAACTCCGCTTTGCCAGCGACGCCTTCGAGGCGGAACTGCGGGTGCGGGCGCAGGCCATGGTGGACGAGCCGTTCGATCTGTCGGCCGGGCCGCTCGCCCGGTTCTGCCTGCTCATGGCGTCGGATGCCGGCGCCGCATTGGTGGCGGTGTTTCATCACATCGTCTGCGATGGCGCCTCGCTCGAGCTGTTTCTAAGCGACCTGACCGGCACCTATGACGACGTGCTGTCGGGACGCAGCGACACCCGCCCCGCTCTGCCGCTGCAATTTCCCGATTTCGCCGATTGGGAGCAGGAGCACGCCGCCGGCCCCGCTTCGGACGCCGCCATGGCGGCGTGGCGCGAGGCCCTGCGCGGCGCCCCGGCGCGGCTCGACCTGCCCTATGACCGGCGGCCGGGCGAAAATGATAGCGCCGGCTCGGCTCAGGCGCATCTGCATGTGCCAGGCGACGTGTCTGCAGGCCTCGCGGCTTTGGCGCGGCTCCACAACAGCAGCGAATTCAGCCTGTATCTCGCTGTGCTGTTCGTCGTGCTGCGGCGATGGAGCGGCCTGGACGATCTCGTCGTCACCATTCCGGCCTCCAAGCGCGATCGCCCCGAACTCGCGGAACTGATCGGCCTGATGGTCGACACCTTGCCGATCCGGGCGGTGGTGGGCGCAGATGCGCGCTTCCCAGCACTGCTTGCCGACGTGCGGGATGCGTTGCGCGCCGCGATGGCGCATCGCGACCTGCCGTTCGAACGGATCGTGGAGGCGAGCGGCGTCGAGCGGCACGGCGAGGCGGCGCCCTTTATGCAAGTGCTATTCGGAGCCGCAGAGACACCGCCTGCTCCCATCACCGCGCAGGACGGCACGCGTTTCGAGATCCTGCCGGAACAGCTCGAGCAGCAAGCCAAGGCGGAGCTGTCGCTGGTCTATGCCGCCTCGGACGACGGCCTGCGGCTGTGGTGCCGCTATGACGCCAACCTGTTCGAGGCCGAAACCATCGACGCCCTGCTCGGCTGGTTCGGCCGCATCGCCGCAGCGCTGGCTGCGCAGCCGGAGCAATCAGTCCTGGAAATTCCGCTGCTCTCGCCGGTGGACGGCGCGGCGCTGATTGGTCGCTTCAACATCAGCGCGCTTCCCTACGAGCGCGACGCCAGCGCCATCGATCTGTTCTTTCGGGATGCGGCGCTGCATCCCGACGCGGTCGCTATCGAAGACAACGGCATCTCGTCGACCTACGGCGAACTCGCCGCGCGGGTGCGCCGGCTGGCCACCATACTCGCCGCGGAGGGAGTAGCGGCCGGCGACGTGATCATCGTTGCGCTGCCGGTCTCGGCGGCGCTGATCGAGGCGCAACTGGCGGTGCTGGCGCTGGGCGCCGCCTATGCGCCGCTCGATCCGTCGTATCCTGCCGAGCAGCGCGACCTCCGCGCCAGCTGCGCCGGAGCCCGCCACGCGATCGTGCTCGACACCGCGCTGGACATACCGGGATGCACCACGCTGCACTGGAGCAGGCTGCTGGCCGATGCCGAGACCGCAGATCCGCATCCGGGATGTGCGGTGGACGCGGCAAGTCCCGCCTATGTGATGTTCACCTCCGGCTCCACTGGCGCGCCCAAGGCGGTGTGCGTGCCGCATCGCGCCATCGTGCGTCTTTCGCGCGCGCGCGGCCTCGCGGCGCCGGGGCTGCGCGCCGCGGTCTATTCGAATCCCGCCTTCGATGCCTCGACGCTGGAGATCTGGCTTCCGTTGCTCAATGGCGGCACGCTGCTGCCGGTGGATCGCACATTGGTGATGGACCCGCGCGCGCTGCGGCTGTTCCTGGCCGAGGCGCGGATTTCGCTGCTGTGGGTCACCGCCGGCCTGTTCCAGCAGATCGCCGCCATCGACCCCTCCGCTTTTGCCGGCCAGCGCCTCGTCGTCACCGGCGGTGACGTGGTCAATCCGGTCGCGGCGCGGGCGGTTCTGGCGGCCGGCCGCGAGCAGGGACTCGTTCTACTCAATGGCTACGGCCCGACCGAAAACACCACCTTCAGCACCAGCTTCGATATCGACGGCCTGCGCGACGACGAGCTGAGCATCCCGATCGGCACGCCGATCTCCAACAGCACCGCCTATCTGCTGGACCCCGCCGGCCGGCCGCTGCCGCCGGGCCTCGTGGGCGAGATCTGGGTCGGCGGCGACGGGCTGGCGCTGGGCTACATGGGCGACGCGGAGCTGACCGCCGAGCGCTTTCGCCCGGATCCGTTCGCGTCCGCTGCCGATGCGCGGATGTATCGCACCGGCGACCTCGGCCGCTGGCGACCGGACGGCAACATCGTGTTCCTCGGCCGCGCCGACAAGCAGGTGAAGATCCGCGGCTTTCGCGTGGAGCTCGGTGAGATCGAAGCGATGCTGGCGCTGCATCCCGCCGTCGGAGCCGCGGCGGTGATCGCCCCCCGTCGGGCGAGCGGCGCTCGCGACCTCGTGGCCTACGTCACTGCAAAACCGGGCGCGGCGCTCACCGCAGCGGAGCTACGCAACTATCTGCAGGAGCGCCTGCCGCGGCAGCTCTTGCCGCAGGCCTATGCCATTCTGGACCGTCTGCCGCTGACTGCGAACGGCAAGGTCGATCCGCGCGCGCTGCCGCCGGTCGACGTCACCGATACACAGTCCGACGCACTCGTCGAACCCCGCACGCCCGAAGAACGAATTCTCGCCCGGATCTGGGGCGATCTGCTCGGCCATGGGCCGGTCGGCGTGCAGGACAATTTCTTCCATGTCGGCGGCGATTCGATCCTCACCATCCGGCTGGTCGCGCGCGCCTATGAGGCCGGCCTCGACATCGAGCTGAAGCACGTCTTCGAGCAGCCGACCATCGAGGGTCTCGCCGCCATCGCGATCCGCCGCAAGCGGGCGGTGCAGGCAGAGAGCCATGGCGCCCGCCTGAGCGTCGAGCTGGTCGCCGCCGCCTGTGACGACCGCAATCCGTGCCGCTTCGTCAGCATCGCGGTGGGGCCGAAGGTCTCCGCCGTGGATGTCGGCTATGCGATCCAGCGCCTGGCCGAGCGGCACGACGCGCTTCGCTTCGTCGTCGTGGAGGATGCGAGCGGACGTTCCATCGCCGTCTCGGATTTTCTGCCCGCAGTGCCGGTGCGCTTTGTCGACGTCCCTGCCGGGACGCTCGACGATTTCGAGCGCTGGATCGCGGAGACCAGCAGCCGGCTGTCGCGCGGCATCGACCTCGCGGCCGGCGTCACCATCGCGGCCACGCTGGTGAAGCAGGAGAGTTCGTCGGGCGCCGGCTGCACCGTCGTGCTCGCCTTGCACGAGGCGGTGGCCGACGACCGCGCGCTGCTGCTGCTCGCAACGGAGCTCGAAACCGCCCTGGCGGCGGGCCCTGACAGCGCGTGTCCGGCGGCTCCGCCGCTGAGCTTTTCGCATTGGCTCGGTTGGCTCGCGGGCTATGCGGCGAGCTCCGTGGTGCGCGAAGCGGCGATGGCCTGCGAAGCCGCGCAGGTCGATGCTCCGCCGGTCCTGCTTGATGCGACGGATCCCTCGGTGGCTCGGGCGCATCTGCTGTTGGACGGCGGCACGTCGCGGATCTTGCTGGAGGACCTGCCGGGCCGGCTCCGCGTCGCGCTGCTGGACGTGTTGCTGGTCGCTCTCGGCGAGGCGCTGGGCGGCGCTGCGGCCATCGAGGTCATCGACGGCCGCCGCACCCTGCCCGAGGGGGCGCCGGGAGCGGCCGGTCTGATCGCCAATCTGGATGCCGTGCTGCCGCTACGCGCCTGCGCGCCCGGGCGCGCGCTCGGCCTTCGCCTGCGCGACGCCAAGTCAGCGCGGCAACGCGCCGAACCGCTGGGCCTTGCCTTCAACGCGGTGCGGTCGGCGTTCCGGCTGGCTCAAGCGTCGATCGGCCTGGCCATCCTGCCGGCCCCGGCGCAGGACCCGGCAATCCGGCTGCATCCTCACACCCCGGTCTTCTCCCCCTCGGTCCGCGCCAGCCTGACGGCGCGGGTGACAGGGGGGCGCATCGCTCTCGCCTGGTCGGGGGCGTCTGCGGCCCAGGCGCCGGAGACGATTCTGCAAGAAATCGCCGGCACGCTCCTCGCGATCGCCAGCTGGGCCCGGGAGCAAAAGGCTCCGCTGCTGACGCCCGAGGACTTTCCGCTCGCCGGTCTCGACGCCGCGACGCTGGACCGCGTGGCGGGAACGGCTACCGACATCGAGGACATCTATCCGCTGTCGCCGATGCAGCAATCGATGCTGCTGCATTCGCTGAGCCGGCAAGACTCGGTGGTGAATTTCGAGCAGAGCTGCATGCGGTTTCGCGGCCCGCTCGACATTACCGCTTTGCGCAAGGCCTGGACGCTGGTGTTCGACCGCCATCCGGTGCTGCGCACGGTGTTTTGCTGGCGCGAATTGAGCCGTCCGCTGCAACTCGTCCGCCGATTAGCCCGTCCGCCCGTGGAGCTGGAGAGCTGGCCCGCCTTCAGCGCCGAGCGGCTCGAGCAGCGTCTGGCGCAGGACCGCGCTGTCGGCTTCGACCTCGAAGCCGGTCCGCTCGCACGCCTGATCCTGATCCGCGTCAGCGCCAGCGAGTCCTACCTGATCGCCAGCTTCCACCACATGCTGGCAGACGGCTGGTGCCTCGCCCAGCTGGAGCGGGAGGCGCGTTCTGCCTACGAGGCGTTCCGCCGCGGCATCCCGCCAGCGCTGCCGTCGCCGGCGCGCTTTCGCGATTTCATCGCCTGGAGCGGCACGGTCGAACGGGCCGGGAGGCGCGAGGCCTTCGTGCCGCTGCTCGAAGCAGTGCCGTCGCAGCCGGCGCTTTGTCCGCCCGGTAACGGGGCGGCGTCCTACGTCACCGTTCGGCGGCAGCTGTCGGCGCAGGACAGCAAGGCGCTACGCGATCTGTCGCGGCGACGCGGACTCACCATCGCGGCGCTGGCGCATCTGGCCTGGGGCCTGTGGTCGGCGGCGCGGCGCGGCTGCTGCGACACCGTGTTTTGCACCACGGTGTCTGGCCGGCCGCCGCAGGTGCCGGGCGTGGAGCAGATGGTCGGCCTGTTCATCAACAACCTGCCGGTGCGGCTGCGGTTCGATGCCGGCAGCGCGGTGCTTGGCCTCGCGGAAGACATGCAGCGGCAGATCGCAGCGCTGCAGAGTCAGGCGCAGGTCTCGCTGACGGACATCGTCGAGGCGGCCGGCCTCGGCGATCGCGCATCGGATTTGTTCGATACGCTGCTGGTGGTGGAAAATATGCCGTCCGGCTCCGACGCCTGGACCGGCGCGGGCGGGCTGCGGGTGGACAGTGTCTACAACGCATTGAAGTCCGCCTACAGCCTCACCGGCGTGGTGGTGCCCGGCGAGCGCGTCGGCCTGTCGATGGTGCTGCCGGACACCGACGGCATCGCCGAAGCGACCGGCGAGCGGATGATCGATGAATTCGCTGCCGTGTTCGCCGCGCTGCCCGGCGCCATCGATCGGTCGGTGTTGACCATGCCGCTGCCCGCTGCCGCTCCCGCCGCTCGCGCGATCGCCATGAAGCCCAGCGAGGCCGCCGACAGCGACGCACCGATTCCGCTCCGCCCGCGCCGTCCGGACTCATCCGAGCAGGCCGTTCTCGACGTGCTGTCGAGCATCATCGGCCGCCGACTGGGCCTCGCGGAAGATGTTCTGGCGACCGGGTTGACATCGCTCGGCCTCGCGACCGCCGCGGCTCGCCTGTCTGTGAGCCTCGGACGGCCGGTGCCGGTCACCGCGCTGATCGAGCATCGCAGCGCCGCGGCGCTGGCCCGTGCCTTGACAACAGTCGCGGTCTGGGATGCCGTGGTGCCGCTCACCGCCGGGCGCGGCGAGCCTTTCGTCTGCGTGCATCCGATCGCCGGCGATGTCAGCGCTTTCCTCGACCTCGCCCGTGCCTTTCCGCCGACAACACCATTCTGGGCGCTGCAGGCGCCCGGGCTGGAGCCCGGACAGCAGGCGCCCGGCTCGATGGCGGCGCTGGCTGCGGCCAATCTCGCCGCGCTGGCCCGCCGCGGCCATGCCGCCCCGCGGCTGCTGGGCGGCTATTCGTTCGGCGGCATCGTCGCCTATGAGATGGCGTGCCAGCTCGCCGCGCGCGGCACGCCGCCCGAACGCCTCGTCATCATCGACACGCCCGCTCCGCTCGGCAGCCACTCCATCCTGCCGCGCGACCCCGATCGCGCCGAGGCGGAATGGCTGCTGCGAATGGCCGGCGTGCGCGCACGACACCACGGCACGGCGTTGCGCCTTGGTATCGACGACCTGCTGCCGCTCGACACCGAAGCCCGTTTTGAGTTTGCTACGGCGCGGATGCTGGACGCCGGACTGATCGCCCCGGAATCGGATGCCGCCTGGCTCGGCCGCAGCTATCGCGCCAGCCGCGCGCTCTATGATGCGTTCCTGGCCTATGCCCCCGCACCGGGCGCGCCGCGCGATCTGCCGATGTACTTGGTGCGGGCCTCGTCGCTGCGCGGCGGCGACCTCAGCGAAACCGATAGAGCCATCGTGTCGGCGCCCGACATGGGCTGGTCCCGCCTGGTCGATGGCATTCGCGGTGTGCGCACGATCCAGGGCGATCATGTGTCGATGCTGTCAGGGACGGCTGCCGCACAGACGGCCGCGGCGATCGCCGGCTTTCTCGCCCGCCCACGCGCTGCGTTCGGATAGGATCACGCATGGGAGCACCAGCGATTCGCCACAGAGGAAACAACGAGCACAGCTCAGGTCGATGCGGCTTAGCTCCGGCCGCGCCGCTCCGGCGGATCTGGGCGGTCGCGGGCTCGCTGCTGCTCTCCGGCTGCATGGTGGGGCCCGACTTTGAACCGCCGCTGCCGCCGGATGTGAGCGGCTACACCCCGCAGGCCGGGTTGCGGCCGGCGATGGCAAGCGAGATCACCGGCAGCGCGTCGCAGCGGTTTGTGGATGGCCTCGAAATCGGCGGGCAATGGTGGCGGGAGTTCAACTCTCCGCAGATCAACGCCTTCGTCGAGGAGGCGGTGCACAACCACCCGACTGTGCGGGCCGCCCAATATGCGCTGCGCGCGGCGCGTGAAACCGCGCTGCAGACCCGGGGCGCGCTGGCGCCGCAGATCGCAGGCGTCGGATCGGCGACACGCCAGCAGGTGCCCGCCGCCGCCGGCGGCACCACCGGCGCGCCGTCGATCTACAACCTCTACTACGCGACGGTGAATGTCAGCTACACGCTCGATGTGTTCGGCGGTCTGCGGCGGCAGGTCGAATCCGCCGAAGCGCTGGCGCAGTATCGGCGGTTCGAGATGGAGGCGACCTATCTGGCCCTGACCGCCAATGTGGTGACCTCCGCGATCTCGGACGCCTCGCTGCGGGCGCAGATCGCGGCCTCGCAGGCCATCATCAAGGCACAGACCGATCAGCTGCAGCGCGTGCAGCGGCAGTTCGAAGTGGGTGCCAACTCGCAGGCCGAAGTGCTCGCCCAGCGCGCGACGCTGGCGCAGACCCAGGCAACGCTGCCACCGCTGCAGAAGCAATTAGCTCAGGGCCGCAATCAGCTGATGGCCTATCTCGGCCGGCTCCCCAGCCAGGACCGCGGCGAGAGCGTGAATCTGTCGAGCCTGCGGCTGCCGCGCAAGCTGCCGGTGAGTTTGCCGGCGCATCTGGTGCGGCAGCGGCCGGATATCCGGCAGGCCGAGGCGACGCTGCATCAGGCGGCGGCGCTGGTCGGCGTCAACATCGCTAACCTGCTGCCGCAATTCACCATTACGCCCTCGGCGGGAACCGACGCGCTCACCGTCGGGCAGCTGTTCACGCCGCAAAGCGCCGCCTTCACCCTTGCGGCAAACCTGGGGCAGAAGCTGGTCGACGGCGGCCAGGCCTATCGCACCAAGGAGGCCAGCGTCGCCAGCTTCGAGCAGGACTACGCGCTCTACCAAGGTACCATCATCACCGCCTTCCAGAACGTGGCGGACGCGCTGCGCGCCGTGCAATTCGATGCAGCCACGCTCCGCGCCCAGTCGTTGGCGGAGAAAGCCGCGCTGGACAGCCTGACCATGGCGCAGGAGCAGTTCAAGTCCGGCGCGATCGGCTACGCCATCATCATCACCGCGCAGCAGACCTACCAGAACGCCGTCATCTTGCGGATCCAGGCTCAGGCGATGCGCTATGCCGACACCGTGGCGCTGTTCCAGGCGTTGGGCGGCGGATGGTGGCATCGCTTCGACGAAACCCGGGAGGCGTTCCCGCGCAACGGCGGTTACTTCCAGGGACCGGACGGCCCCGCGCTGTCCGCAACCCGAGACGGCGTGATCAACGAACCCGCGCCATCGCCGGCGCCCGACCCCGAGATGGAGCGCCCCCGGTGAGTAAAAAGAGTGTCATCGGGTTGCTTGCGGTCGCGCTGCTGGCGGGAGCATCGTACTACGTCGTCAAGCACGGCATCCCCGGCCGTCACGCCCCGGCGCATCGCGGCGCGCCGGCGCAGACGGTGGCGGCGCAGACCGCTCAGATGCAGACCTGGCAACCGGCCATGGAACTGGTCGGAGAGCTGCGCGCCTCCAAGGGCGCGGATCTCGCGCTGCAAGTCTCCGGCATCGTGCAATCGCTGTCGTTCGAATCCGGCGACACCGTGCAGGCCGGCGCGCCGCTGCTGCGGCTGGTCGCCGACGACCAGGCCGCCAAGCTCGACTCGCTCAAGGCCACCGCTGAAGTGAACGCCCTGATCCTGAAGCGCGACACCGAGCAGCTCAAGATCAAGGCCGTGAGCCAGGCCACGGTGGACAATGACGAAGCGAATCTCAAGAACGCCAAGGCTCTGGTGGCGCAACAGCAGGCGCTGGTCGCGCAATACAGCCTGACGGCGGCCTTTGCGGGACGTCTCGGAATCCGCGGCGTCGATCTCGGCCAATATCTCAGCGCCGGCACGACGATCGTCACGCTGCAGGCGCTCGATCCCTTGTTCGCCGATTTCTTCGTGCCGCAACAATTCTTCGGCCGCCTGAAGGTTGGGCAGCCGACGAAAGTGAAGGTCGACTCGTTTCCCGGGCAGGAGTTCGCCGCCGCCGTCAGCGCCATCAACGCCAAGGTCGAGACCGGGAGCCGCAATGTGAAAGTGCGCGCGGTGTTGAACAACCCGGACGGGCGGCTGGTGCCCGGCATGTTCGCCAAGGTCGCGCTCGAGATCGACGCGGCCGAAAAATTCGTGACGCTGCCGCAGACCGCCATCGTCTCCAATCCCTACGGTTCGACCGTGTTCGTATTGGACAAGGGCGCCGACGGCAAAGGCCTGGTGGCGCGGGAGACCTTCGTCAAGCTCGGGCAGGCGCGCGGCGACTTCGTCGCCGTCGTCTCCGGATTGAAGGAAGGCGAGACGGTGGTGGTGGCCGGCCAGATCAAGCTGCGCAACGGCACGCCGGTGGTGATCGACAACAACAACATTCCCGAGGCCAAGCTCGATCCCAAAGTGTCGGACTGACAGGAGCGGACGATGCCCATCACCGACCTTTTCGTGCGGCGCCCGGTGCTCTCGCTGGTGGTGAGCGCGCTGATCCTGGTGATCGGCCTGCGCGCGATGTTCTCGCTGCCGATCCTGCAATATCCGCAGATGCAGAACGGCGTGGTGACGATCACCACCACCTATGCGGGCGCCGATTCCGACATCATCGCGGGCTTCATCACCTCGCCGCTGGAGAATGTGATCGCCCAGGCCAACGGCATCGACACCATGACCTCGTCGAGCCAGACCGGGGTCAGCGCGATCACCGTGCATCTGCGGCTGAACTACGACAGCGGCAATGCGCTGACCGAGATCAGCACCAAGGTGAGCTCGGTGCTGAATCAGTTGCCGGCCGGCACCCAGCAGCCGATCCTCGCGCTGAAGATGGGCGCCACCATCGATGCGATGTACATCGCCTTTTCCAGCACGGTGCTGGCCGAGAACGAGGTGACGGATTACGTCGCCCGCGTGGTGCAGCCGAAGCTGCAGGCGGTGGCCGGCGTGCAGGTGGCGGAAATCCTCGGCGGCAAGAACTTCGCGCTGCGCGCCTGGCTCGATCCGGACAAGATGGCCTCGCTCGGCCTCACCGCCACCGACGTGGCGAGCGCGCTCAAGACCAACGACTACATCTCCGGCGTCGGCACCACCAAGGGCCGGCTGGTTCAGGTCAAACTGTCCGCCGCCACCAACATGCAGTCGGTGCAGGCGTTTCGCGACCTCATCATCAAGACCGTCGGCGGCGCCGTGATCCGCCTGAAGGACGTGGCGAACGTCTCGCTGGGCAGCGACGACTACGACTCCCGGACCAGCTTCAACGGCAAGTCCGCGGTCTATATCGGCATCCAGGTCGCCCCCTCGGCCAATCTGCTCGATGTGATTCAGGGTGTGCGGCAGACGCTGCCCGGCATCCTCTCGGACCTGCCCAGCGGCCTGTCCGGCACCGTGCTTTACGACGCCACGCAGTTCGTCAACACCTCGATCCGGGAGGTGGTGATCTCGCTGTTCGAGGCGGCCTTGATCGTCACCCTCGTAGTGTTTGCGTTCCTCGGATCATGGCGCTCGGTGTTCATCCCGATCGTCGCCATCCCGCTGTCGCTGATCGGCAGCTTCGCGCTGATGCTGGTGCTCGGCTTCTCCATCAACCTGCTGACGCTGCTTGCCCTGGTGCTCGCGATCGGTCTGGTGGTGGACGACGCCATCATCGTGGTGGAGGGTGTCAACCGCCATATGGAGCTCGGCCTGAAGCCGATCGACGCCGCGATCACCGCGGCGCGCGAACTGTCCGGTCCGATCATCGCGATGACCGCGGTGCTGATCGCGGTCTATGTGCCGGTCGGTTTCCAGGGCGGGCTGACCGGCTCGCTGTTCACGGAATTTGCCTTCACGCTGGTGGCGGCCGTGCTGGTGTCGGCGGTGGTGGCGCTGACGCTGTCGCCGATGAGCTGCGCCCATCTGCTCGCACCGCACGATCCGTCGGCGCGCACGCTTGAGGCCCGCATGGTGCGCGGCATCGACGGCGCCATGAGGTCCGTCACCGGGGCCTATCGCACCGCGCTGACCGCCTCGCTGCGGCTGTTGCCGCTGACCATCCTGTTCGGCGCCGTGGTGCTGACGAGCGTTACTTGGCTGTATTCCCACTCGACCTCGCAGCTCGCGCCGCCGGAGGACCAGGGCGTGATCCTGACCATGATGTCGGCGGCGCCGAACGCCACGCTGGAGCAGCGCGAAACCTATGTGCAGCAGATCTACGGCATTCTCGACAAGCGGCCGGAGACCGACCTGGTGTTCCAGATCGACATGCCCGGTCAGGTGATCGGCGGCTGGGTGCTGAAACCCTGGGACCAGCGCAGCCAGTCGGCCTTGGCGCTCGCTCCCTTGATCCAGCAGGAGTTCAACAAGATCGCCGGGGTGCGGGTGGCCGCCTTTCAGTTGCCGCCGCTGCCGGGCTCGAGCGGGCTGCCGATCCAGTTCGTGCTGAAATCCAACGATTCCTATGCGCGGCTCTATCAGGCGTCGGAGAACTTCCTCAGCGAAGCCATGAAAAGCGGCAAGTTCATCTTTCTCGACGGCGACATGAAGATCGACCAGCCGCACGCCAGCATCCATTTCGACCGCGACAAGGTGGCGTCGCTCGGCCTGACCATGACCGACGTCGGCGCTGCGATGTCGACCATGCTGGGGGGCAGCTACGCGAATTATTTCGACCTCGGCGGACGATCGTACAAGGTGATCCCGCAGGTGATGCAGCAGCATCGGCTCAACACCGACCAATTGCTGAACTACTATATCCGGGCCGCGGACGGCACCTCCGTCCCGCTCTCCACCATCGCCCGGATCGAGATGAAGACGGTGCCGCAGTCGCTCAACCATTTTCAGCAGCTCAACGCCTCGACCATCTCCGGCATCGCCATGCCGGGCGTGTCGGACGGCGACGCGCTGGCCGAGTTGCGGGCGGTCGCCGCCCGGGCGCTGCCGTCGGGATACAGTTACGACTACGCGGGGTCGTCACGGCAGCTGGAGAACGAATCCAACGGCTTCGTCACCACCTTCGCGCTGGCGCTGTTGATCATCTTCCTGGTGCTGGCGGCGCTGTTCAACAGCTTCCGCGATCCGCTGGTGATCCTGGTCTCGGTGCCGATGTCGCTCGCCGGAGCACTGTTCTTCATCTGGCTCGGCGTCGGCGGCGCCAGCATCAACATCTACACCCAGGTCGGGCTGGTGACGCTGATGGGCCTGGTCAGCAAGCACGGCATCCTGATGGTGGAGGTGGCCAACACTTTGCGCGAGGAAGGCCGCAGCAAGCACGATGCCATCATCGAGGCGGCCACCATCCGGCTGCGCGCGATCCTGATGACGACGGCCGCGATGGTGCTGGGCGTGACGCCGCTGATCGTCGCCACCGGGGCCGGCGCCAATTCGCGCTTCAACATGGGCCTGGTGATCGCCACGGGTCTGGCGATCGGCACGCTGTTCACCCTGTTCGTGGTGCCGGCGTTCTATCTGCTGCTCAGCCACCGCGACCAGCCGGAGCCGGCGCCGGCCGTGGCGTCGGCCTGAGATGATGGCGTCCGGCGCAGCGTTTCCAGGAATCGAGCGGGGCGCAACCTTCGTGTTGCACGAAGGCAGCCGCACGCTCAGCTGCGCGGCTTCGCTGGTGGCCGCACCGCTGGCAGCGCTGGAGGCCGACGCGCGCGACGTCCTCGGTCCCGACGAACAGGCGCTGCTGACCGACCGCCTCGCGCCAAGCCGCCGGCAGTCTTTCCTCGCCGGGCGACGCGCGGCCAAGACCGCTTTGAGCGTTCTCGCGCCGGGCGTTTCCCTCCGCGAGATCAGCGTGCTGCCGGGCCTGCTGCAGCAGCCGGTGGCGGTCGTGCCGGGCCGGTCGAATCTGCAGGTCACGCTGTCGCACGCCGGCACCGCGGCGATTGCCGTGGCGCACCCCGAGGCGTGTCCCATGGGGGTCGACCTCGAACGCGCCGCGCCGGAAGCGCAATCCGCCCTCGGCGAGCAGACCACGCCCCGCGAACGGGCGCTGGCGCAGGCCGTGCTGCCTTACGACGAGCATCAGCGCCTGCTGCTGCTGTGGTGCCTCAAGGAAGCGCTCTCCAAGGCGCTGCGTTGCGGGTTGACGGTGCCGTTCCGGCTGCTCGAGGTTGCGAGCCTTGTGCCGCTGCCAGGCGGCGTGCGCGCCCGCTTTGAAAATTTCACCCAATACGAGGGCATCGCGTTCTGCGAAGCTCCCTTCACTTTGGCATTAGTGCTGCCGCACAGCGTGCGATGGCAGAGCACTGATGCAGCCGATTCTCCTCAGATCCTTCGCGAGTGGCTCAGCGACGTCGCTGCCGTTGGATGATGATCCACCGGATTGAGAGGGGCGGGATCGGCTTTCGACGATCCCACCTGCCGGGCCGGCGTTGCCGCCGCCCCGGCCGTCTCGCGCTCGATCAGAAGATCTTGATCGCGTTCTGCAGCGTGATCCACACGCCCCAGGCCAGCGGAATCCCGACGAACGCCCAGAACGCCGCGGTGCGGGCATCGAGGCCGCCCTTGCCGATGCCGTGCGAGCCGCCGCTCGCCACGGTGGCGCCCTTGGCCTGCAGCGCCAGCACCTCCTCCGGCTTCATGAACCACTTGTCGGCGAGCGGCCGCACCAGCGCGTTGCAAATCAGTCCCAGCACCAGCATCCCGGCCAGGATGTACATGGTGAAGTCGTAGACCTGTGCGCGCTCCACGCCGGCCGCGATCTGCGCCTCGCGGATGTAGTTCACCACCACCGGGCCGATGATGCCCGCGGTGGCCCAGGCGGTCAGCAGCCGGCCGTGGATGGCGCCGACGAACTGGGTGCCGAAGATATCGGCGAGATAGGCCGGCACGGTGGCGAAGCCGCCGCCATACATCGACAGGATCACCGCGAAGGCGGCCACGAACAGCACCTTGCTGCCCATCGCCGCAAACGTCGGGATCGCCGCGTAGAGCAGGATGCCGAGCACGAAGAAGGTGTAGTAGGTGTTCTTGCGGCCGATATGATCCGACAGCGAGGCCCAGAAGAATCGCCCGGCGATATTGAACAGCGACAACAGCCCGGTGAAGCCCGCAGCGATCGCCGCGATCGCGGTCTTCTGTTCGACCGAGAGCTGGTTGAAACTCAGCTCAGGCAATCCGATCAGCTTGCCGGCGAAGATCTCCTGCAGCATCGGCGAGGCCATGCCGATCACGCCGATGCCGGCAGAGACGTTGAGGCACAGCACCGCCCAGATCATCCAGAACTGCCGGGTCTTGTGGGCGTCGCGCAGATGCACCTGATGCGCCGTGATATAGGCGTTGGCTTTTTCCGGCGGGGTCCAGCCGTCGGGGCGCCAGTTCGCCGGCGTAATCCGGTAGCTGAACGCGCCGATCATCATGAACACGAAATAGATCGCAGCCATCGCCAGGAAGGTCTGCCAGACGCCGACGTCGGTCGGGGTCTTGAAGTAATTCAGCAGCATGTTGGCGAGCGGGGCGCCGATCATCGCGCCGCCGCCGAAGCCCATGATCGCCATGCCGGTGGCCATGCCGCGGCGATCCGGAAACCAGCGCACCAGCGTCGAGACCGGCGAGATGTAGCCGAGCCCAAGCCCAATGCCGCCGAGCACGCCGGAGCCGAGCCACAGCAGCCACAATTGGTGGGTGTAGATGCCGATCGCGCCCAGCACCAGGCCGCCGCACCAGCACAGCGCCGAGACGAAGCCGGCCTTGCGCGGGCCGGAACGTTCCAGCCAGCCGCCCCAGATCGCCGCGGAGACGCCGAGCAGCACGAAGAACAGCGTGTACATCCAGCCCAGACTCGCCACCCGCCAGTCGCAGCTGGTGGTGACCAGCTCCTGGAAGATGCTCATGTCGGTGCAGACCTTCGGCGCGTTGATGCCGACGGCGCGCGACAGCGGCAGCCAGAACACGCTGAAGCCATAGGCCATGCCGATGCACAGATGGATGCAGAGTGCGGCCGGCGGCACCAGCCAGCGATTGTAGCCGGCCTGCGCGATGATCCGCTCGCGGTCGAGTAGTCCCGGCCTTGCGCCGGAAATTTTGCGCGCACCTTCGATCGTGGTCATGAGTGTCCCTCCCCTGCAGCCGCCCTTGGTGGGTCGGTCTGTCGTTACTCGTTAGCTCGGTGGCGGCCTCAGCGCCTCCACCGCGTCGCGCACCTGCGGATCGAGGCCGGCGCCGCCGGCCTCCAGATGTTTGAGGATCGCCTGGCGCATCCGCGGATCCCAGAATTTTCGGATGTGTTCGGCGGTGCCGGCCACCGCCATGTCGGGGCCCTGGCTGCGGAAGAAGGTGCCAATCTGGTTGGCCATGTGGACCAATCGATCAGGCGACATCGGCGGCTTCTCCTGGCGCAATGCGGTCGTGATGGGTGAACACTTCGAACCCATCGGCGCGGGCGATCGCGGCGAGCGTGATGCCGGCGGTCTCCGCCATCCGGATCGCCAGCGCGGTCGGCGCCGACACCGAGACGATCACCGGCGCGCCGATCGCCGCGGTCTTTTGTACCATCTCAACCGAGACCCGGCTGGTCAAGACCACCATGCCGTCGGCGGCTGCGATCGACTGCCGCGCCATCGCGCCGGCAAGCTTATCAAGCGCATTGTGGCGGCCGACGTCCTCGCGCAATGCCGCAATGCCGCGCGACGGCGACCAGAACGCCGCGGCGTGCACCGCGCGGGTCTCGACGTTGAGCGCTTGCAGCGCCGGCACCGCCTGCATCGCCGCCATGATCTGCTGCGGCGAAAACTGCCGCTGCGTTGCGACGATCGCCGCCGGGCGCAGCGCCTGGGTGATCGAATCGATGCCGCACAGCCCGCAGCCGGTGGGGCCTGCGATATTGCGCCGCCGCGCGCTGAGCCGCTGCGCGATCTCGCCCGACAGCCACATCCGCAGCTCGATGCCGTTGTCGAGCATCACCACCTCGAGCGACTGGATCTCGGCGGCCGAGCTCACAATGCCTTCGCTCAGGCTGAAGCCGACCGCGAAATCCTCCAGATCGCGCGGCGTCGCCATCATCACCGCGTAGCTACCGCCATTATAGGTCAGCGCCACCGCGGTCTCTTCCGGCACCGCGCGGCTACCTTGCGTAAAGCCGCTGTCGCGCCAGATCCGTCGGGAGACGTGTTGAACGGGGTCGTGCACCAAGGGCTGTTACTCCGCGGCTTCGATGCTGGAGGCGATGCGGCGCGCCTGGCGGGCCTGCTTGTCATAGGCTTTCTGCCACTCCGACGGACCGTTCGACGGCGCCACCTGCACCGCGGTGACCTTGTATTCCGGGCAATTGGTGGCCCAGTCGGAATACTCAGTGGTGATCACGTTGGCCTGGGTGTCGGGGTGATGGAAGGTGGTGTAGACGACGCCCGGCGCGACGCGCTCGGTGATCAGCGCGCGCAGCGTGGTTTCGCCGGCGCGGCTCGCCAGCCGCACCCAATCGCCATCCCGGACGCCGCGCTGCTCGGCGTCGTGCGGATGGATCTCCAGCCGATCCTCGTCGTGCCACACCACATTGGCGGTGCGCCTGGTCTGCGCGCCGACATTGTACTGGCTGAGAATCCGCCCGGTGGTCAGCAGCAGCGGATAGCGCGGCCCGGTGCGCTCGTCGGTGGCGACATATTCGGTGATGACGAATTTGCCCTTGCCGCGGACGAAGTGATCGATGTGCATCACCGGGGTGCCCTCCGGCGCATTGTCGTTGCACGGCCACTGGATCGAGCCGAGCTCGTCGAGACGGGCGTAGGAGACGCCCGCGAAGGTCGGCGTCAACGCCGCGATCTCGTCCATGATCTGCGAGGGATGCTCGTAGCTCATCGGATAGCCCATCGCCTTGGCCAGTTCCAGCGTGACCTGCCAGTCTTCCAAGCCGTTGCGCGGCGTCATCACCTTGCGGACGCGCTGGATGCGGCGCTCGGCATTGGTGAAGGTGCCGTTCTTTTCCAGGAAGGTCGAGCCCGGCAGAAAGATATGCGCGTAGTTGGCGGTCTCGTTGAGGAACAGGTCGTGGACGATGACGCATTCCATCGCCTCGAGCCCGGCGGCGACGTGCTTGGTGTTGGGATCGGATTGCAAAATATCTTCGCCCTGCACGTAGAGCGCCTTGAACGAGCCGTCGACCGCGGCGTCGAGCATGTTGGGAATCCGCAGGCCCGGCTCCTTGTTGAGATGCACGCCCCACAGCGCCTCGAAACTCTCGCGCACCGAATCGGTGCCGATATGCCGATAGCCCGGCAGTTCGTGCGGAAACGAGCCCATGTCGCAGGCGCCCTGCACGTTGTTCTGGCCGCGCAAAGGATTCACGCCGACGCCGGGCCGGCCGATATTGCCGGTGGCCATCGCCAGATTGGCGATCGCCATCACGGTGGTCGAGCCCTGGCTGTGCTCGGTGACGCCGAGCCCGTAATAGATCGCGCCGTTGCCGCCGGTGGCGAACAGCCGCGCCGCCTGGCGCAGCTCGGTCGGATCGACGCCGGTCGCTCCTTGGGTCTGCTCCGGGCTGTTCTGCGGCAGCGCCGCGAAGCTGGCCCAGCCCTCGAACTCGTCCCAATCGCAGCGCTCGCGCACGAAGGCCTCGTCGACCAACCCTTCGGTGACGATGACATGCGCCATCGCGGTCAGCACCGCGACGTTGGTGCCGGGCTTCAGCGGCAGATGATGCGCCGCCTCGACCCGCGCCGAGCGCACGATGTCGGTGCGGCGCGGATCGACCACGATCAGCTTGGCGCCGGCCCGCAGCCGCTTCTTCAAGCGCGAGGCGAACACCGGATGGCCGTCGGTCGGGTTGGCGCCGATGATCAGCACCACGTCGGTGTGCTCGACGGAATCGAAATCCTGCGTCCCGGCCGAGGTGCCGAAAGTGGTGGAGAGGCCGTAGCCGGTCGGCGAATGGCACACCCGGGCGCAGGTATCGACATTGTTGTTGCCGAAGCCGGCGCGGATCAGCTTCTGCACCAGGAAGGTCTCTTCGTTGGTGCAGCGCGACGAGGTGATGCCGCCGACTGCGTCGCGGCCGTATTTCGCCTGGATCCGCTTGAACGCCGAGGCGGCGTAGGAAAACGCCTCGTCCCATGACACTTCGCGCCACGGATCGGTGATGCGTTCGCGGATCATCGGGTTGAGGATGCGCTCCTTGTGGGTGGCGTAGCCCCAGGCGAAGCGGCCCTTGACGCAGGAATGGCCGCGATTGGCCTTGCCGTCCTTGTAGGGCAGCATCCGCACCACTTCCTCGCCGCGCATTTCCGCCTTGAACGAGCAGCCGACGCCGCAATAGGCGCAGGTGGTCACCACCGAATGCTCCGGCGCGCCAATCTCGATGATCGATTTTTCGTTCAACGTCGCGGTCGGGCAGGCCTGCACGCAGGCGCCGCAGGACACGCATTCGGAGCCGAGGAAACTCTCCTGCATCCCCGCCGACACCACCGAGCCGAAGCCGCGGCCGGCGATGGTCAGCGCGAAGGTGCCCTGGACGTCCTCGCAGGCCCGCACGCAGCGCGAGCAGACGATGCATTTCGAGGCGTCAAAGGTGAAGTACGGATTGGAGTCGTCGACGCCCGGATTGGGATGAGTCTCGCCCTTATAGCCATAGCGCACGTCGCGCAGGCCGACCGCGCCGGCCATGTCCTGCAATTCGCAATCGCCATTGGCCGAACAGGTCAGGCAGTCGAGCGGATGGTCGGAGATGTAGAGCTCCATCACGCCCTTGCGTAGCGCCTTCAGGCGCTCGGTCTGGGTGCGGACGGAAATGCCTTCCGCCACCGGCGTGGTGCAGGACGCCGGCGTGCCGTTGCGGCCTTCCACTTCGACGAGGCACAGCCGGCACGAGCCGAACGCGTCCATCATGTCGGTGGCGCAGAGCTTGGGAATTTGCGTTCCGATCTGCATCGCCGCGCGCATGATCGAAGTGCCTTCCGGCACGGTGACGCTCTGGCCGTCGATCGACAGCGTCACCATGGTCTGCGAGGGAGAGCGCGGCGTGCCGAAATCGATTTCGTGAATCAGCGACATGATGGGCTCCTATTCCGCAGCCTGCAGGCGCGGCGGCGCTAGTCCAAAGTCTTCCGGGAAATGCTTCAGCGCGCTCAGCACCGGGTACGGCACGAAGCCGCCGAGCGCACACAGCGAGCCGAGCTTCATGGTCTGGCAGAGGTCTTCGAGGAGCGCGATGTTCTGCGAGGCGCGATCGCCATTGATGATCTTGTCGATGGTTTCGACGCCGCGCTGCGAGCCGATCCGGCACGGCGTGCATTTGCCGCAGGATTCGATCGCGCAAAACTGCATCGCGAAGCGCGCCTGCTTGGCCATGTCGACGGTGTCGTCGAACACCACGACGCCGCCATGGCCGACCAGGCCGCTGCGCGCCGCGAAGGCCTCGTAGTCGAACGGCGTGTCGAACAATTCGCGCGGGAAGTAAGCGCCGAGCGGGCCACCGACCTGCACCGCGCGGACCGGCCGCCCCGAGGCGGTGCCGCCGCCGATGTCGTCGACCAGTTCGCCGAGCGTGATGCCGAACGCCACCTCGAACAGCCCGCCATGCTTGATGTTGCCGCCGAGCTGGATCGGCTTGGTGCCGCGCGACCGGCCCATGCCGCAATCGGCATAGGCCTGCGCGCCGCCGGCGAGGATGAAGGGAATCGCCGCGAAGCTCAGCACGTTGTTGATCACGGTGGGCTGGCCGAACAGCCCCTTATGCGCCGGCAGCGGCGGCTTGGCGCGGACCACGCCGCGCTTGCCCTCGATGCTTTCCAGCATCGCGGTCTCTTCGCCGCAGATGTAAGCGCCGGCGCCGACCCGCACCTCGATGTCGAAATCGTGTCGCGAGCGGCCGATGCCGGGGCCGAGATAGCCGGCGCGGCGGGCGCCGGCGATCGCCGCATTGATCGCCTCGACGGCGTGCGGATATTCCGAACGGATGTAGATGTAGCCGCGCGTCGCACCCACCGCGATGCCCGCGATGGTCATGCCCTCGATCACCATATAGGGATCGCCCTCCATGACCATGCGGTCGGCGAAGGTGCCGCTATCGCCCTCGTCGGCGTTGCAGCAGATATACTTCTGCACAGCGTTGGCCTGCGCAACGGTGCGCCACTTGATGCCGGTCGGGAAACCGGCGCCGCCGCGGCCGCGCAGCCCGGACTTGATGACGTCGTCGATGATCGCCTCGGAGGTCAGCGCCAGCGCGCGCTCGAGCCCTTCATAGCCGCCATGGACGCGATAATCCTCGACCGAGCGCGGATCGATCACGCCGCAGCGCGCAAACGTCAGCCGGGTCTGCCGTTTCAGCCAGGGGATCTGCTCAGTGAGGCCGAGCCGCAGCGGATGCGGCCCGTCGGCCGCAATAGCATCGAGCACCGAACCGACGTCGCCCGGCGTCAGCGGTCCGAACGCGATTCGTCCTGCGCCGGTTGAGACTTCCAGCATCGGCTCCAGCCAATACAGCCCGCGCGATCCGGTGCGCACCACTTCAAGGCTGACGCCGCGTTTGCGCGCGCACAGCTCCAATTCGAGCGCGACCTCGTCGGCGCCGACCGCTATCGCGCCGGCATCGCGCGGAATGAAGATTTTCAGCTTCATCGCTGCGCCTCCACCAGCAGGGCATCGAGCCGCGTCGCGTCGAGCCGGCCGATCAGCCGGCCGTCCAGCATTGCGGACGGCGCGGTGGCGCAGAGGCCCAAGCAATACACCGGCTCGAGACTCACCACGCCGTCGGCGCGGGTTTCCCCCAACGTCATGCCCAAGGTGCTCTCAGCTCGCGCGGCCAGCGCATCGCTGCCGGCGGACTGGCAGGCCTCGGCACTGCAGAGTTTCAGCACGTGGCGGCCGGCCGGGGCTTTGCGGAAATCATGGTAGAAGGTGAACACGCCGTGGACTTCGGCGCGCGACAGATTGAGCGCCAGCGCGATCATCGGAATCGCGTCTTGCGGCACGTAGCCGAACGCCTCCTGCAGCGCGTGCAGGATCACCAGCGTGGCGCCCTCGTGGCTCTTCAGCTCGGCGATGATCTCCGCCGCGCGCTCGGAATCCCATGCTTCGTAGCCCAAGGCCATTTCGCTCCCGACGTGTTATTTTGACCTATGAGACTGAGAATCTTGGCAAAGATCAATATCGCAATCCGATGCTGCGATACGGAATCCGTATCGTTGCGACGCAGCGCCGCCGGACCGCGTGACGTACGATGGAACTGATGGGGAAGCGTGCCCCGGACGCAGCGCAGCGCGCCGCTCTTGCGGCGTGGTGCGCTGCAGAGCCGGGGCCGTTACGGAACGCAGCGCCTTGTAACGGTCCCGGCTCGCCTCGCAGCGCAAGAGCGCTGCTCGGCGTCCGGGACACGAACTGCAACCGATCAAGCTTCCAGCGTCGGCGCCACTTCGCGGGCGACCTGCACCAGCGCGGCGATCAGCGGAGTCAGCGGTTCGCGCGGCGGGACCACCAGGCCGATCGAGTAGCTCACCAGCGGATCGACGATCGGAATGCTGCGCACCGCCTCGGAAAACCCCAGCGTTTCGGCGAGTTTTGCCGGCATCACGCTGGCCCAGCGGCCGGTCTTGACGTGGGTGTAGAGCACGATGATGGAGTTCGAGGTCAGCGTCGGCTGCGCCTCGGTGCCGACCGCCTTCAGCGCGCGATCGATAATCCGACGGTTCTGCATGTCCGGCGTCAGCAGGCACAACGGCACCTGCCCGACCTCGCGCCAGGTCACTTGATCGCGATCGCCGAACAGCCCGTCCGGCGAGGTCAGCAGCCGATAGGTCTCGTGATACAGCGGCACCGAGCGCACTTTGCCGAGCGGCTCGTTCTCGATGTAGGTCAGCCCGGCGTCGACCTCGAGGTTTTCCAATAGCCCCAGCACTTCCGCCGAGGTGCAGGACACGATGCGGAACCTGACGTCGGGATGCCGCGCGCGAAACGGCGTGGTCAGCGCCGCCACCATGCCGAGCACGGTCGGGATCGCGGCGATGCGGATCTCGCCGGACAGCCCGTCCTTCAGCGTCTTGATCTCCTGGCGCATCGAGCGGACGTCGCCGACGATCCGCCGCGCCCAATCCAGCGTGCGCTCGCCCTCCGGGGTGAAGCCCTGAAACCGCGAGCCGCGCTGCACCAGCATCACGCCGAGAATCTCTTCGAGCTGCTTCAGGCTGGTCGACATCGTCGGCTGGGTGACGCCGCAGGACTCCGCGGCGCGGCCGAAATGGCGCTCCTTGGCGAGCGCCAACAACAATTCGAGCTTGTCGATCAATTCCTGCCCCGGGCGCTTCTTGATTAGTTGGCGTGGCGCCGACGACTGTATGCGAGCGGATAGGGTTTTTCTATCGCGATCGCCGCGCGGCCGCGGCAACCTGGTGCGGTGGCGCGGAACCGCGGCGCGATTCGTCAAGCGGTCTTGACAAGCCGTGCACCGGATACCGGGCCGGTCGAATTCCAGCGGCAAACGCGCCGATCCCGGGGAATAGCCGTACGAGGCTGCGCAAGGCGTGCTAGCGTACGGATAACAACAACAGGAGAACGACATGGCCAAGGGCGAGCAAAAGGGCAACCGCGAAACCAAGAAGCCCAAGAAGGAAAAGGTCAAGACCATCGCCGCGGCGGCGAGCCAGAAGGGCGGCGGCACTTGGCAGCCGACCTTGGGCTCCGGCAAGAAGAAATAACCAACCACGCTGCAGCGCACAGGCGGCTACACGACCTCATCGCCTGATCGCAGGCGGTGACGTCGTCGGTCGTTTGCGACCGTTGCCACGGCCGGCCGATCGGCGCAAACTGACGCTCGCCGCGCAGACGGCTCGGAGGATTAGATGAAGCACGAACTCGACGATCGCCACCGCGATCAGGACGGCCAAATCTCCAAGAAGCACGGCAATACGCTGGTCGGCACGCTGCGCACGATCTACGGCCGCGGCTTTGCCGCGGGCCATCCGGATACCGCCAAGCTCAGCGACGTGCTCGGCGAACTCAACGAGACCTCGTTGAGTCAGCTGCGCCATGACCATGGGCCGGGCCATCTGGAGAAGAAGATCGCCAAGGCGAGCAAGTAGTGGCGAAGGCGTCGGACTACACCGTCCTGACGTTCCAGCGCAAACCCGGACGCTGGCGCGCCAACGTCACGCCGGTGGCGACTGCCGGCGGCGCGCGGCAGAGCAAGACCATGCTCGGCTTCGTCACCGCGGAGGATTGCGACACCGAAGAAGACGCGGTGAAGGCGGCCAACCAGGCGATCCGCGAGCTGGGGTAGAACCGAGCACGCGCGGCGTTGGTTGATGCGCGGCGCACTCACGTCTGTCATTCCGGGGCGCGAGAGCGACAGCTCGAGCGAACCCGGAATCTCGCAACCCGGATCTCACGCCACACCCGCAGCAAGATTCCGGGTTCGCTCGCAAGTGCTCGCGCCCCGGAATGACCCTTTGACTTGGTTGGACGCCTCCGGCCGAGGCGCCATCGCGCTCAGCCGCTCAATCCCAGAACCGCTTCGCCGACGCCAGTTCGGCGCCGGTAGAGGCCGCGGATTGCAGCAGATGCTCGATCTTGACGCGATCGCCCGGCGCCGGCTCGTGCGCGTCGACGCCGGCGCGCTTGCCGTTCGGGGCTGCGACCGAGCGCGCCAGTTTCTGCTGCACGGCGAGATCGTTCAGCGCGCCCAATCGGTCGAGCAGTTCCTTCAGCGTCGACTGGAACGCGGCCAGCCGGTCGCCGGTCTTGCGGCCTTCGAACAGCGTCTCGAAGAACCCGATCGCGTAGTACAGCTTCTTTGCCGAAATGCGCAGCCGGTGGCGCTTCTCGACGTCGAGATCGAGCAGCCGTTCGGCTTTGCGCATCACCCGCCGGGCGCGCCGCTCCACCACGTCGGCGGCAAACTCCGCCGCCTGGCGATGCGCCGGCTTCAGCGCGGGTCGCGCCGACCACGCCCCGGCCTCGATCCAGTGCTGGACATCATGCAGCAAGGTCCGGTAGCGCAGCGACTGCACCGCCGCCTTGGCGCCGACGAACGCCCGGGCCCGCCGCGCGGCGATTTCGGCCACGAGTTCGGCGCGCCCCGCCCCGCGCTGCCGCTTGATCCGCAGTTCCAGCAAGTGCAGGTCGCGCGCCGGCCCGAGCCGGCTGGTCAGCCATTTCAGCTCGCGCTTCAGCCGCGCGGTCTCTTCGTCCTGCAGCAATTCGCCGAACGCTGCGATCGACGCGCGCAGCCGCCGCAGCCCGATCCGCATCTGGTGCACGCCGTCGGGATTGAGCTCGCGCACCGCGGCCTCGTTGCCGACGACATGGCGCAGCACCGAGCGCCCGATCATGCGAAACGCATCGACCGTCGCGATGCCGCGCGGCAGCAAAATCTTCTCGGCCTTGGCGCCTTCGGTCGATTGCAGCGCCACGGACGCACGGCGGGGTACAGCCCTGCCCTTGAATTTGGGGGTACGGCCTACGCTCGCCTTAGCCATCTCGTCACGATCATCACCAATGGCCGGCGACTGAGCCGAATGCCAGTTATCGACGACGCGGGCGTTGCAGCCGGCAGTGGTCCACCGGGCGACGCCCGCCGCCGGGGTTCATTATCAACGTTGGGTGGAATTTTTCAAGGAACCCGCGCGGCTGGCGGCAATCAGCTGGCGCATAGCTACGCACCGCAGTCGTTACTTGTCATCTAACTGTCACAATCGAGCGACTGCACCATCGGCGCGGTTGTCGGCGGTTAGAACGCCACCTTGATCCCGCCGCTGAGCGCCAGATCGTCACCGCCGCTGCGCGCGAAGGTCGACCCCACCGTCAGCGTCGCCGAAACATTTCCGGACACCAGCGCCGAGACGCCGGCCGCGACCCGGCCATAGGTCCGGCCCTCGCCGCCGACCGGGGTGAGTACCGGCAGCAATGGCGCCGATACCAGCGTGGTGGTGATACTACGGCCCTCGCCGATGAAATCATGCGCCGCGGTGAGGTTGACGAACGGGCTGTAGATGCCGCCGCCGATCGCGAACGGGTAGCGCAGCTGCACCCCGGCATCGCCGGTCAGCGCCTCGACGCGCTGCCGATCGACGGTCATGGTCAGCAGTACGTCGCCGGTCTCGGTGTAGCCGGCGATTTCCGCGTTGCTGTAGGTCAGGCCGGCGATCGGTCCGACGCGGAGCTGCCCGACATCGAACAGGTAGCCGGCCTTGCCGGCCACGGTGACCACGTCGGCGCTGGTATTGCCGCGAATGGTATCAATGATGCCCTGCCGCGCCAGCGAAAAATCGTGGCGGCCGTAGCCGAGCAGGCCATCGGCAAACCAATGCGCATCGGCATAGGAGCCGTAGCCGGCGAACTGATAGGCATCGATGCGGTCGCGGGCGTTCTGCACGCCGAGTTTGACGTCGGGCTGCGAATAGCCGAACACGCCGCCGACCCGCCAGTTGGGATCGATGCGGTATTCCGCCCCGAAGATACCGCCGACCGAATTGTAGTCGTAGCCCGAGCCGTAGATCTGCCGGTCGCGGCTGCCATGGGCGTAAGCAGCCTCGCCATAGACCGTCCAGCGATCCGCCGGCGCCATCAACGGCGCAACCTTGGTCGGCCCGGCATAGGCCAGCGCCGCGCCGAGCCCGAACGGCGCGAAGCTGCGCGAGGCGTCCAGCCGGTTGAACACCGACCCGGTGAAGCCGGTCGTCAGTGCGGTGGAAATGCTGCCTTGCGGCACCACGGTGGTCGGCGCGTCGACCTGGTTGGCCATGTAGCTGGCGATCAGCGCCATCGCGGTGCCGGTCGGGTGCACCGAGTTCTCGTAGAAGCAGCCGGTGACCTTGGGAATCGCGCCGCCGCCATTGGCCTCGCAGCCCGGCACCGTGCTGAAGCCGTACATCGCCGCATTGTCGTAGATGCGCTGTTGCAGGATTTCGTAATTGAACATGAAGATGCGGACGCCCGACTGCGCCATCGGCCGCAGCAGGGTCTGCAGCTCGTTGAAATAGCTGTGCGCAAAAGCGTCGCGCGCCGGATCCTGGATCGCCGGGCCGCCCTCCGGCTGCGGGAAATATTTCGAATTGCCGGCGCTGAACCAGGCGATGTTGCGGGCGCCCGCGGCCACCATCTGCTGCACGCCAGAGGTCGCGACGTTGTTGTAGGTGACGCCATCGAACGTGCCATTGATGGTGCCGACGCCGGTGCCGTTGACGGCGCGCGCCGCCGCCTGCGTCCCGAGCGTGGTGGCGGCGCGGACGTCATTGACCAGCAGCGACGAATCGTTGCCGCCGATCGACAGCGCGATCAGGTCGCGGTCGCCGAAGCGGACGCCATCATGCGCCATCCGGGCCAGCTCATAGGGAAAGCCGTAGTTACTGCCGAGAAAGCCGAGGGTGTTGGAATTGTCGGTGCGGGCGCCGCCGATCGCGTAATTGATCATCTGCGGCGCGCCGTAGAGCGATTGCAGCGTCTGCACGAAGGTGGTGCTGCCGGTGAAGGAGCAGACGCCGGGATAGACGCAGGGCACGCCGCCGAGCCGGAACGCGCCGCCCGGCGCCGCGCCGGTGTCCGCGTAGCTGTCGCCGAAGCCGTAGACGCGGGTGAACTGCGCCTCAGCCGAACCCAGCGTCGCGCCAAGCGCCAGCGCCGTCACCGCGCTCACGGCGACGCCGTGTTTCACCGCGGATGTCGTGAGCCGCCGCCTGTCGCGTCGTCGTGTCGCGCGCGTAAACCTGTCGGCGCTGATCTTCGGCATGTCGAATCACCTTGTTGCACGGCGCTCAGCGATGCGTGATCGGGCGATGCAAGCAAGATGGTAGAACTACTAATCGGTTCGACGAGAGTGATTACGGTATCGGACTACGCAGCAAGTTACTCATACTCGGGTCGGCAGACGAAGATATGCCCTCGTCGCCGGTCAGACAGCCTTCGAGGGACTGACGTGATCGCTGGCGGACGGCAACGGCAGCGTGATCCGCACGATCAGGCCATGCGGCCTGCGGTCGTTCAGCGACAACACGCCGCCATGGGCGATCGCCACCGCCTGCGCGATCGACAGGCCGAGCCCGAAGCCGGAGGCCTCGTCCATGTTGCGGGCGTCGTCGCCGCGCACGAAGGGCTGCAGCATCGCGCTTTTCTGGGCGTCGGAAATGCCGGGGCCGTCGTCGGCGACGTCGATCGTCACCGCCTGCTGGGTGAAGCTGAGCCCGATGGTGGCTTCGGCGCCGAATCGCACCGCGTTCTCGACCAGGTTGGTCACCGCGCGGTGCAGGTCGTCGGGACGCGCCATCATCGTGGCGTGCGCCGGCCCCCGGTAGCCCACCGCCTGACCGGCGTCGGTGAACTGGTCGGCGATCAGTTGCAGCGTGGTGGCGATATCGGTCAGCGTCATCGCCTCACGATTGCGATCGTTTCGGAGGAACGACAGCACCGATTCCAGCATCGAACGCATCTGGTCGAGATCGCGCAGCATATGATTGCGGCAGGCCTCATCCTCGATGAACTCGCAGCGCAGCCGCAGCCTCGTGATCGGGGTGCGCAGATCGTGGCTGATCGCCGCCAGCATCTTGGTGCGGTCGTCGACCAGCGCGGCGATGCGGGCGCGCATGTCGTTCAGCGCGCGGGCGACCGAGCGGATTTCCTCAGGGCCGCGCTCCGGCAGCGGCGCCGCGGCGTGGTCGAGACGGAAATTCTCCGCGGCCCGGGCGAACGACGACAATGGCTGCGACAGCGCCCGCGCCGCCCACAGTCCCAGCAACGTCAGGCTGACGATGACGAACAATAGCGAGACCATCACCGGGCCGCCGAGCAACGGCGGCCGCCGCTCATCGGGCAACAACCGCAGCGCGATCAGCTCGCCGTCGGGGAGCGCGACGCCGAGACGGTCGTCGGCCGCGCCCTCCAGCCGCAGTTGGCGATAATCCCGGCCGAGGTGTCGTAGCGGCGGCGGGCCATCGCCGGGCTCGAGCGCGACATGCTCGCCGGGCGCGGCCGGAGCGATCTCGAATTGCGGAAACGACCGCGTCAGGGCGGCCAGCAGCGCCGGTCGGTCGGTGGTGGGAGCTTTGCCGAGAATCTGGACCAGCGCGGTGAGTTCGTTGCGGCCGTGATCGAACGGCTCCGGCTCGCCCGGCCGGTTGATGAAAAACGTCACGGCGACGATGGCGTGGATCACGGTGATGGAGATCACCACGATCGCCGCGATCTGGCCGCTGATCCGCTTCGGGACGATCCAGCCGAGCCGGCTCATGTCCCCGCTATAGGTGCTGTGATCAGCGGTTCGACCACCGGCGTGAACATGTAGCCGCCGGAGCGGATCGTCTTGATCAGCATCGCATCTTGCGGATCGGCCTCGATCTTGCGGCGGATCCGGCTGACCAGCACGTCGATGCTGCGGTCGAACGAGCCGGAATTGCGCCCTTGCGTCAGATCGAGCAGCACCTCGCGCGACAATACGCGGCCGGCGCGCTCGCAGAACGCCCGCAGCAGATCGAATTCCGCGCTGGTCAGGGCGACGCGGGCGCCGGCCGGGTTGCGCAGCTCGCGCAGCCGGAAATCGATATGCCAGCCGTCGAAGGCGAACGCCGTCGCCTCGGGCGTGGAACTCGCGTTGAGCGCCGTGGCCTGGCGGCGCAGCACCGCGTTGATGCGGGCCAGCAATTCGCGCGGGTTGAACGGCTTCACCATGTAGTCGTCGGCGCCCATTTCGAGCCCGACGATGCGGTCGACGTCCTCGCCGCGCGCCGTCAGCATGATGATCGGCAGCTGGGATTTGGCGCGGACCTTGCGGCACAGGCTGAGGCCGTCCTCGTCCGGCAGCATGACGTCCATGATCATCAGATCGACCCGGCGATCCGCCATCGCCTGGTGCATCTCGTGGCCGTCGGCGGCCGCGGTGACGTGGCAGCCATTGGCGCGCAGATATTTCGCGATCAAGGCACGGGTTTCGCGGTCGTCCTCGACCACCAGGATATTGGGAATAGCGACCATTCGATCCCTTTTCGCGAATCCGCGCCGCATGCAAAGGGTTTTTGGTTTCCCGATGTTTCCCGGGGTTCCGCCTGGCAGCTTACGCCATCGGCGGGCGCGGCACGACGGCGAAAAACGCGGTCGCGATCACGGGTTGCGGCGCGCCCGGCGCCACAGCGACCTTGCGGTCCGGGCCAGGTGCTGGCGGAGACCCGAGGCCGGGCCAAACCCCGGGCGGAGATCCGCCCGAGGCGATCGGCGATCGGCTCAGTTGCGACCGCGCAGCCACGGCGCCATGCGGGCGAGCGTGCCGTCGTGCCGGAAATATTGATGCCACAGCGCAGCTGCGACGTGCAGCAACACCAGCACGAGGATGCCATCGATGATCAGGCCGTGGGCGTTGCTGAACGCCTTGGCGAGCTCCGGCGATTTCTCCATCAGCGGCGGAATCCCGAGCAGGGTGACGCCGCGGCCGGCGGCGATCACCATGGCGAGGCCCGTGACCGGCATCGCGATCAGCAGCAGGTACAACAGGCCGTGCACAGCCTTGGCGGTGATGTCGAGCAGCCGCGAGATGTGGATCAGTTCCGGCGCCGGATGCGTCACCCGCCACAGCGTGCGCAGCAGCACCAGCGCCAGCACGACGACGCCGCCGGCCTTGTGCCAATCCATCACCATGCCGCGTTGCTCCTGCGGCAACGCCTCATGGAATTGCCCGCCGACGAACAACACGACGATGAACAGCGCGATGATCCAGTGAAGCGCGACGGAGACGCCGTCGTAACCGACGGCGGCTTTGCCGGTGGACTCGATGGTGGTCATGAGATGTCCCGAGAGTAGTTGGTTCGGGCGATTTTATGCCACGCGTATCTTGCCAAGTCATGACGGAAGATTGCACATGGATTGCAACAGCTGAGACCAAGCCCGTCAGGCTCCCGGTTCTGCGACGATGCGCTGTTTCGTCGCAGCTTTGGCGTCGTGCAACCGCGCGCCGTGGACCAAGCCGTAGATCGCCGGGATCACGATCAGCGTCAGCAGCGTCGAGGACATCATGCCGCCGATCATCGGCACCGCGATGCGCTGCATGATTTCCGAGCCGGTGCCGCTGCTCCACATGATCGGCAGCAGCCCGGCCATGATCGCCACCACCGTCATCATCTTCGGCCGCACCCGTTCCACCGCGCCGGTCATGATGGCGGCCGCGAGGTCCTGCCGGCTCACCGCTTGGCCCTCCGCGGCGCGCCGCGCGGTGATCTCCGCCAGCGCGTGGTTGAGGTAGATCAGCATCACCACGCCGGTTTCGGCGGCGACGCCGGCCAGCGCGATGAAGCCGACTACCACCGCGACCGAGAGGTTGAAGCCGAGCGCCCACATCAGCCAGATGCCGCCGACCAGCGCGAACGGCAACGAGGCCATCACGATCAGCGTGTCGGCGATCGACCGGAAGTTGAGGTAGAGCAGCAGGAAGATGATGCTGAGCGTCACCGGCACCACGATCTTCAAGCGCGCCGCGGCGCGCTCGAGATATTCGTATTGCCCGCTCCACATCACATAGGTGCCGGCCGGAAACGCGATCGAGGCCTGCACGGCGGCCTTGGCGTCGGCGACGTAGCCGCCGAGGTCGCGGTCGCGGATGTCGACATAGATGTAGACCGCGAGCTGGCCGTTCTCGGTGCGGATCGCGGTCGGGCCGCGCGACGGCGTGATGCTGGCGATCTCGCCGAGCGGCACCGCGCCGCCGGCCGGCATCGCCACCAGCACGTCGCTGGCGATCGATTGCGCACTACTGCGCAGGTCGCGCGGATAGCGCATGTTGACGCTGAAGCGTTGGCGGCCTTCCACCGTGGTGGTCACGGTCTGGCCGCCGAGCGCGGTGGCGATGACATCCTGGACATCCTGCACCGCGATGCCGTAACGCGCCAGCGCCGCGCGATCCGGCACCACGTCGAGATAGTAGCCACCGAGCGCGCGCTCGGCATAGGCCGACGAGGTGCCCGGCACGGCTTTCAAGACCTGCTCGATCTGCTTGGCGAGCTTGTCGATTTCAACGAGGTCGGTGCCCATCACCTTGACGCCGATCGGGGTACGGATGCCGGTCGACAGCATGTCGATCCGCGACTTGATCGGCATGGTCCAGGCATTGGAAACGCCGGGGAATTGCAGCGCGCGGTCCATCTCGGCGGTCAGGCTGTCGAGCGTGACGCCGGGGCGCCATTGCTCCTTGGGTTTCAGGTTGATGATGGTCTCGAACATCTCCAGCGGCGCCGGATCGGTGGCTGTCGAAGCGCGGCCGGCCTTGCCGTAGACCGACGCGACCTCCTGAAACGAGCGGATGATCTTGTCCTGGGTCTGCAACAGCTCGGCCGCCTTGGTGACGGAAATGCCGGGCAGCGTGGTCGGCATATAGAGCAGCGTGCCTTCGTCGAGCGCCGGCATGAACTCGGTGCCGAGCTGCCGCGCCGGCCACATCGTCACCGCCAGCACCGCCAGCGCCAAAACGATCACCAGCACCTTGGCCTTCAGCACCGCCTTGATCGCCGGGCGATAGATCCAGATCAGCAGGCGGTTGATCGGATTCTTGTGCTCCGGGATGATTTTTCCGCGCACGCACAGCACCATCAAGGCGGGCACCAGCGTCACCGACAAGATCGCCGCCGCCGCCATCGAAAACGTCTTGGTGAAGGCCAGCGGGCTGAACAGCCGGCCCTCTTGCGACTCCAGCGTGAAGATCGGCATGAACGACACGGTGATGATCAAGAGGCTGAAGAACAGCGCCGGCCCGACTTCGGCCGCGGCCTCGATCAGCACCTCGACGCGCGGCTTATCGGGCGGCGCGCGCTCCAGATGCTTATGGGCATTCTCGATCATCACGATCGCCGCGTCGATCATCGCGCCGATGGCGATGGCGATGCCGCCGAGGCTCATGATGTTGGCGCCGAGGCCCAACGCCTTCATGGTGGCGAAGGCCATCAGGATGCCGACCGGCAGCATGATGATCGCCACCAGCGCGCTGCGCACATGCAGCAGGAACACGATGCAGACCAGCGCCACCACGATGCTCTCCTCGATCAGCGTGTGCTTCAGCGTGGCGATCGCGGCCTTGATCAGGTTGGAGCGGTCATAGACCGCGACGATGTCGACCGAGGCCGGCAGGCTGGAGGCGATCTCCTTGAAGCGCTGCTTGACGTTGTCGATGACGTCGAGCGCATTGACGCCGAAGCGCTGCAGCACGATGCCGCTCGCCACCTCGCCCTCGCCGTTCAATTCGGTGAGGCCGCGGCGCTCGTCGGGCCCTAACTCGACGCGGGCGACGTCGCGCAGCAGCACCGGCGTGCCGCCGGAGCTTTTCAGCACCACATTGCCGAGGTCGTTGATGTTCTTCAGATAGCCCTTGCCGCGCACCACATATTCGAACTCCGAGAGTTCGACGGTGCGGCCGCCGACGTCGGCGTTGCTGGCGCGGATCGCGTCGCGCACCTTCTGCATCGGAATGCCGAGGTCGCGCATCCGTTGCGGATCGAGCACGACGTTATACTGCCGGACGAAGCCGCCGACGCTGGCGACCTCGGCGACGCCTTCGGCCTTGGCCAGCGCGAATTTCAGAGTCCAGTCCTGGATCGTCCTGGTGTCGGCGAGGTTCAATTCCTTCGACATCACCGCGTATTGATAGACCCAGCCGACCCCGGTGGCGTCCGGGCCGATGGTCGGCGTGACGCCGGCCGGCAGCCGCGAGGTGGCCCCGTTCAAGAACTCCAGCACCCGCGAGCGCGCCCAGTAGATATCAGTGCCGTCTTCGAAGATCACATAGACGAACGACACGCCGAAGAACGAGAAGCCGCGCACCACCTTGGACTTTGGCACAGTCAGCATCGCGGTGGTCAGCGGATAGGTGACCTGATCCTCGATCACCTGCGGCGCCTGGCCGGAATATTCGGTGTAGACGATGACTTGGGTATCGGAGAGATCCGGAATGGCGTCGAGCGGCAGATGCAGCAGCGCATAGAGCCCGGCCGCGGCGGCGAAGCCGGCACCGAACAACACCAGCAACAGGTTACGCGCCGACCAGGCGATCAGACGGGCGATCATTTCGCGGCTCCGGCGTCGGAAAAGCTTTTCAGCGCGGCCTTCAGATTGCTCTCGGCGTCGATCAGGAAGTTGGCCGAGACCACCACCGCCTCGCCGTCGCTGACGCCGCTACGCAGTTCGACATAGCCACCGCCGCGATGACCGAGCTTGACGTCGCGCGGCGCGAAGCGGCCTTCTCCCTGCTGCACCAGCACCACCTGGCGCTCGCCGGAATCCAGCACCGCGCTGTCCGGCACCGCGAGCACCGGCTGCGGATTGCCGGTGTCGATCTCGGCGTCGAGATACATCTCGGGCAACAGCGCCATATCGGGATTCGGCAATTCGATGCGAAGCCGCGCGGTGCGAGTGTCGCGATTGACCTGCGGATAGATCACGCTGACGCGGCCCTCGAACACCCGGCCGGGATAGCCGCGGGCGCGCACGCTCACCGCCTGCCCCACCGACAGCGCACCGAGATCGCGCTCGGCGACGTCGACCAGCGCCCACACCTGGGAGATGTCGGCGATCCGGAACAGCACGTCTCCCGGATTGGCGCGGGCGCCCTCGATGGCGTTGCGCTCCAGCACGATGCCATCGCGCGGCGCCGACCATTGCAGCACGGTCGGCACCGGGCCGCCCTTTTCCATCGCGGCGATCGCCGCCTCCGGCACGTCGAGATTGACCAGGCGCTGCCGTGAACCGCGGCCGTAGCTGGCGATGCCGCCGGTGGTCTTGGAGTTGATGGTGGCGACGTATTCGGCGGCCGCCGAGGAGATGGTCGGCGAATAGACCTGCATCAACGGCTCGCCCTTGCCGACCTTGCTGCCGGTGGTGACGTTGGCCACATTCTGGATGAAGCTCTCCGAGCGCATCGCGATCACCGAGACCCGGCGCTCGTCGAGCTGGATCGCGCCCGGCGCGCGGATCGTCGTGCGGATCAGCCGCATCGCGGCGCGCTCGGATTTTACGCCGGTGCGCTGGATCTTCTGCGGCGACAGCGACACCGAGCCGTCGTCGGAATCCTCGCCCTCATAGACCGGGATGTAGTTCATCCCCATCGAGTCTTTCTTCTGCACCGGGGAGGTGTCGGCGAGCCCCATCGGATTGCGATAGTATTTGATCTTGCGTTCGCCGCCGGCGGTCATCGGCGCCGGCGCCGCCGCGGCAGGCGCCGCGGCCTCCTCGACGTCGTCGAAATTGAGATCGGCGGCGGGCGGCACCGCGCGAAACGCGCGGCCGTCCGCCGTGGTCTTCGGCGTCGGCGAATACACCGGCTTGCCGTCGGGGTCCTGGTAATAGATCGGCTCGTCGGCGCTCTGCCCCGCCGCCGGCGACACCAACGCGGCGACGATGTCGCGTGCATGGGTTAGATGTCCGGCGCCACCGGACAGCGCGCCAGCCGCCGCCGCTATCACAGCGGCGGCGGCTGCGCAGGCGAGGCCGGCGCGGCTCATTTGTTCGCCGTGATGACGAGCTTGGCTTCGAGCGTGCCGGTCTCGCCCTGCAGCTTGGCGCCGAGCGACAACAGCCATTTGCCTTCCATGCCGAAGGTGGCCTTGAACTTGTAGACCCCGGGCTCGGCATTGCCCGGCTGCAGCGCGATCTTGGTGGCCATTTCGGCCATGCCTTCCGGCGCCATGTCGAGCCGGGTCGCAAAGATCACCGCGTCCGACACCGGCTGGCCGGTGACCTTGTTGATCAGCTTGACGCTGACGATCTTGTCCTTGCCCGCGGCGATCACGGGGTCGAGCAGCTTGAATTCGTAGTCCTTGACGTCGGCGCGGGCGAAGCCTGCGGTGGCGAACAGGCCAAAGCCGATGAGCGCGGCGGCGAGCACGCGCGAACGAAGCGTAGTCATTTAAGAATCCTCGAAATGATGGTCGAGCCGCAAAGCGGCATGTTGAACCGCGCGATCGGGTCGCACGGCAGCACACGGTGCAAAAGCGCCGTTCAGACCAGGGTTCGAGGCGGATATTCTGGAGGCGAATGGCCCATGCCGTCGGCGCGGGCGTCGGTGTGGCGCGGCAGCGCGTTGCCGGGCAGTACGAAGGCCGGCTGCAGCAGCGCGATCGGCATCGCGACGAATCCGGACGACATGCAGCTGATCATCGCCACGCATTTGTCGCAGCCCGACGGCGCCGGCGCCTGCGACGGACAGCACGGCATCTCGCTTGCCATCTCGGCGGAAGCCATCTCGATGGAAGCCATCGCGGTGTCAGCGGCCATCTCGACCGCGCTCATGTGGTGAGCGTCAACGGCAACGGCCTGCTCGGCGGCCATCATCATGCCAGCCTGCATCGCGCCATGCGTCGACGCCTCGGCCATCGCGGGCCGGGACAGCGGCGCCATGGCGAGGCCGGCGATCATCAAGATCGCCAGCAGGCGGCGGATGGTGGCTAGGCTTTTCACGCGGTTAGTCTCTCACAACGCCCGTGCTTTGCAAAGCCCGGGCGGCCTCCGGTGGATGCCGGGTGCCGCGCCGCCTGCCCGGTCGCAATCACCCCTCGGCCGTGCTCACGCCGCGCGGCGCTCGCGGGCGCCGCGGTGCAGGAACTGCAGGAACTCGCGCACCGTCTGGCCGAGCGTGGCGGACTGTTCGGCCAGCGTGCCGGAGGCGTGCAGCGTCGTATCGGCATGCTTTTCGGTCTCGCGGGCGTCGGCGCTGACCACGGTAATGTTACCGGAAATCTCCCGGATGCCGGCGAATGCCTGCTCGATGTTGCGCGCCACCTCGGAAGTGGCGGCGGTCTGCGCCTGCACGCCGAGCGACACATTGCTGGTGATCTCGTCGACCTCGCCGATCGCGCCGCCGATGGTCGACATCGCGTCGACCGCGGCCTTGGTGGTGGACTGCACCTCGGCGATGCTGAGCGAGATCTCGTGGGTGGCCCGCGCGGTCTGCGCCGCCAGCGACTTGACCTCCTGCGCCACCACGGAGAAGCCGCGGCCGGCCTCGCCGGCGCGCGCCGCCTCGATCGTGGCGTTGAGCGCCAACAGATTGGTCTGCGCGGCGATTTCGTCGATCAGTTGTACGATGGCGCCGATCCGTTCGGTGGCGGTGGAGAGGCTGCCGACGGTGAGCCGGGCTTCTTCGACCCGCGCCACCGCGGTCTTGGCGATCGCCGCCGAGCGGGCGACGTTCTGCGCGATCTCGCCGGCCGAGGCGGTCAGTTCGGTGGTCGCGGCGGCGACGGTTTCCATGTTGGCGGCGGCCTGTTGCGAGGCCGCGGAGACTGCATTGGCGCGCTCGCGGGTGGCGGTGGCGCCGCGGCCGAGGCTGCCGGCGGTTTGCCCCATATTGTTGGAGGCCGACGACACCGTCTCGATCACCGCGCTGACCGCGCCTTCGAATTGCGCGGTGTTGGCGTTGAACGCGGCGACGCGCTGCTCGATCACCTGCATCGCCTCGTTGATGGTGCGGCTGGCGATCAACAGCGAGCCGCGCAGCCCCTGCGGCAGGATGTGGCGATAATACTTGTCGTCGCGGATCGCCCCCATCGCCGCGCTGGCCTCGCGGACGAAGGCGTCGCAGCGGTCGGTCATGTCGTTGAACTCGTGCAGCAACGCGCCGATCGCGCCGCGCTCGCGGATGTTCAGCACCCGCGCCTCGAAGTCGCCGTCGCGCAGCCGCCGGCACACCTCGGTGAGATCGACGATCACGCGGTGCAGCTTCGACAGCGAAACCCCGAGCCAGCCGAGCGCCAGCAGCGCCGTCAGCAACCCGCCCAGCGCCACCGCGTGGGATTCGACCAGCACGCCGGCGAGTGCGATGAGCAGCGCCGCCGCCGCAACGGCGAGGCCAAGGCCGGCTCTAGAGAGAGAAGACGAGTTGGTCATAGGTCATGTTCTTTGCGGTGACGAAATCGGTGAGGTGGCGATAGCCCTGCGCCAAGCCGTCCTTGGCGTTGCGCTGGCTGTTCTCCTCGCGCAGCAGCGCGGCATAGACCGGCTGCAGCGCGGCGATCACCCGGCGCTCGGGGACGCGGCGGTTGGAATGAAAGCCGACGACGCGGCCGGTGGCGTCGAACGACGGCGTGACATGGGCGAACACCCAGTAGAAATCGCCGCGTCGCGACATGTTCTTCACATAAGCGAAGATCTCGCGGCCGTCGTTGAGCGTGTCCCACAACAGCTTGAACACGCAGCGCGGCATGTCGGGATGGCGGATGATGCTGTGCGGCTGCCCGAGCAGCTCGGCCTCGGTGTAACCGGCGAGGTCGCAGAACACCTTGTTGGCGTAGGTGATCCGTCCCTTGAGGTCGGTCTTGGAGACGATGATATCGTCGGCGTCGAAGAACAGTTCGACGTTTGTTGGCGCAACCGAAACTGCCACGTCATGCATTCCGTCTTGAGAACAATGTTGGTAGTATTACGATCTGTCTAGTTAAGGAAACCGCAACGACATCCTTGGTTCTCCTCGCACTTTCGGCCAAATTGCCGCATCGAGCCGATAGTTGCGAGCAGGTCTCACAACTAATCGTACGGGCGACACAACCCCTGCTCGCATTCCGCCGGCGCCGGTTGCAATCTGATCCGCGCGCTTGAACGGCAGCGGCATGATGGTCGGGATGATGGCTGCCGAGACGTTCACCGCAGGCCAGACCACTCGCGTCGGATGAACCGCCGCACGCCCGCTCAGAAGAAGATGTCGTCGGTGCTGTCGGCGCTGGGTTCGGCGACGCTGGCCTGGGTCTCGATGAAGGCGAAGCGATCGGCAAATCTTCGGTGCACGTCGCGTTCCTTGACCATGGTGTATTGCAGATACAATTCGGCGAACAGCGTGTCGATCGCCTGGCTGGCGTCGGGCGTCAACTGATCGGCGCGCGGTCGTTGGCGTTCGAGCTGCAGCGCGACCTCCGACAGCGACGCGAACTTCGCGCCCAATTCGGTCATCGCGGCGTTGGCGCCGACCACGAGTTTTTCAAACACCGCGCTTTCGCTGGTCAGATGGTCCATCAAGCTGGCGAGATGTCCGTTGCCGGCCTCGATCTCTCCGAGAGCCTGGCCGATCGAGCCTTGCATCTCCTCGACGTGCAGCGCCTCTTCGGCTTCGCGCAGTCCCTTCAGTCGATCGGCCGCCTGTTCGATCGCGTCGACCACCGGGCTGAGGAGTTTTGCCGCCGCCGAGATCCGATCGGCCGTGGTCTTCAATTCATTGGCGATCACCACGAAGGCGCGGCCGCGTTCGCCGAGATGGCTGGCTTTCAGCCCGGCGTTCATGCCGATCAGGGTGATGTCGATCACGGTGTCGCCGAGCGAGGAGATCGCCGCGCGAAACTCCTTGAGCATGCTTTCCAGCACCGCGATCGACTGATCGACCGCCATCTTGGCGCAGCCGCAGGCGGCGATCAGCGACAGCGCGGTGCTGAGCCGGGTCTTCATCACCGCCAGGAGCGAACTCATATCGTCGCCCTGACCGCCGCACAGCGAGCGGCCGTGACCGACCATCTGGGCGGCATCGAGCCCGAGCGCGGTCAACGACCGCTCGATGGTGCCGACGTCCTGGGAAAATCCGGTGATCGCGTCCTTGAGCTGCACGGCCTGCAGGGCGTGCACGAACGGCGCCACGATCGCCAGATCGGAGGCGTCGCGGCCGGCGGCCGGCGCGATCCCGCCGCTCGGCCGCACCTGGCGCAACGCCCGGCAGATGTGCTCCAACCGCTGCCGCGTGCTGTCGCCGGCCTGCAGCGACACGATGGCGTTGCCGACCGCGCCGCCGATGTTGCCAGCGCTGGCGCGCGCCAGTCCGGCGAGCCGCGCGCTCTCGGCCTGGCGGGCCGCGATCTCGTCGCAGGCCGACGTCAGCTCGGCGCTCGCGGTCAACAGCCGGCCCTTGTAATGCGCCTCGAAATTCGACTGGCCCTTCAGCGCCGCGGCGATGGCGCCGGCCAGTTGCTCCTGGTCCTTGGCGCAGGCGACGATCGAGCGCTGCACCGATTGGGCGAGCTCGGACGCCTCGCGGGTGAAGCTCAGGAAGCCGCCGCGATCGCCATCCAGCGACGCCGCCTCGATCCGAGAGCTGCGCGCGATGATGGTGATCATCTCGATATGCTTGAGAATATCCTTGAGATAGACCGAAGCCTTGGTGGCGCTGCCGGAGATCTCGCCCAGTAGGCCGGTTTCCGCCGGCAACGCATCGGCGAGGCTGCGCAAGCGCGAGGCGATGTCCTTGCACGCCTTCGACGCGCTGGCGATATTGGCGCCGGACAATTCCTCGCCGAGCAGGCCGAGATCGGCATTCAATCCGTCGAAGATGCCATGCGCCCGGCCGAGGTCGCCGCCGACCCGCGCGAACACCTCCTCGATTCGACTGCCGACGTCTTCGATCGCGGCGACGGCTTGGGTTTCGAGCGTTTCGGGATCCGCGTGGTCCATTGTCAGACCGTCGACGCCGGCTGCCGCGCGTCCTGCCACAGCATGATTTCGCGCGGGATCTGCGCCAGCGGCACCACCTTGTCCACCGCGCCGAGCGCGATGGCTTCCTTCGGCATGCCGAACACCACGCAGCTTTCCTCGTCCTGGGCCCGCGTGCTGGCGCCGAGCTTGTGCATCTCCAGCAGACCGCGCGCGCCGTCGTCGCCCATTCCGGTCATGATGATGCCGAGCGCGTTGGCCCCGGCATATTGCGCCGCCGAGCGAAACAGCACGTCCGCCGACGGCCGATGCCGCGACACCGGCGGGCCGTCCTTGATGGCGATATGATAGCGCTGGCCGGTGCGCTGCAGCAGCATGTGACGGCCGCCCGGCGCTATATAGGCGCAGCCCTGCACCACGGCGTCGCCGTCCTGCGCTTCGCGCACCTCGATCTCGCACAGGCTGTCGAGCCGTTTGGCGAACGCCGCGGTGAAGCCCTGCGGCATGTGCTGGACGATCAGAATCGCCGGCGCCTTGACCGGCAGGCATTCCAGCACGTCGCGCAATGCCTCGGTGCCGCCGGTCGACACCCCGATGCAGACCAGCCGCTCGGTGGTCGGACGCGCCCGGCCGCTGACCGGCGGCGGCATGATGGCGTCCGCGGTCAGCTTGGCCTCCACCACCATCCGCGGCGGTCGCCGCGGACGTATCCGGGCGCGCGCCGCGGCCTTGACGGCATCGCACATCCGCGTCGACGCCTCGAGCAGCGCCTGCGTGGTGTCGATCCGCGGCTTCGGCACGATATCGAAGGCGCCGGCCTCGAACGCCTCGAACATCACGTCGGAGCGCTCTTCGGTCAGCGTCGAGCAGATGATCACCGGGATCGGCCGCTGCGCCATGATCTTGCGCAGGAAGGTGATGCCGTCCATCCGCGGCATCTCGATATCGAGAATGATGACGTCGGGGATCTCGTCCTGCAGCCTGCGCGCCGCGGCGAACGGATCGGCGGCCGACGCCATCACTTCGATGTCCGGATCGCCGTTCAGGATCGTGGTCAGGATCTGGCGAACCGACGCGGAATCGTCGACGATCAGCACGCGAATTTTTGGCCTCAGCATTGTATTTGGCATACCATCTAGACCTTGAAAATCGTCGGCTGCACCTGTTTGATTTTGATCGACTGGTTCTGAATCATCGATTCGGAATGCCCGACGATCAGGTAACCGCCCGGCCGCAAATGACTGCAGAGCCGCTCGACGACCTTGCTCTGAGTCGGCTTGTCGAAATAGATCAAAACGTTGCGGCAGAAAATCACGTCGACGTCGCGGTCGACCGGATACACCGCGTCCATCAGGTTCATGCGCATGAACGCCACCGAGCGGCGCAGCTCGGGCACGATCCGCACCTCGCTGCGCGACTTGTCCTTCGACGACAGGAAGTAGCGCTTGGCCATCGCCTCCGGCACCGGCGCGATCATCTCCCTGGTGTAGATGCCCTCCTCGGCGAGCTGCAGCACGCCGGTCGAGATGTCGGTGCCGAGAATGCGAAACTGGAAGCCGACGCCGCTGCGCTGCATGTCGTCGAGCACGATGGCGATGGTGTAGGCCTCCATTCCGGTCGAGCAGGCCGCGCTCCAGATCTTCAGCGGCCGGCCACGGGTCTTGCGCAACAGCTCCGGCACCGCGGTGTCGCGCAGGAAGTCGAAGTGAAACGGCTCGCGGAAGAAGTCGGTCTTGTTGGTGGTCACGCAGTCGATCAGGTGGATCAGCTCGGCGTCGAAATGATCGTCCTCGAACAGCCGATCGACATATTCGTTGATATCCTGATAGCCCAGCGCGCGAACCCGCTTCTGCAATCGGCCCTCGAGCATCAACCGCTTGTTTTCCGGCAGGCGGATTCCGACCTGCTGTTCGACCAGTTCGGCGATCTCGCGAAAATGCCGGTCGGACAGCCGCGGAAGCGGTTCGATCATCAAAGGCTGCATCGGGTCAGGCCGCCTCGGCTTCGACCGGAGCACCAGGGACGACGCCGCCGGTGGTCATCAGCTTCGCCAGATCGAAAATGATGACGAAGTTCTCGCCCTTCTTGCCGATCCCGGCGAGATAGTCCGACTTCCAGCGCCCGCCCACCGTCGGCGGCGGCTCGATCTGGCTTTCGTCGATGCCGGTGACCTCGAACACGCAGTCGGCGACGAAGCCGACGCCGACGAACTGATCGCCCATCGGCACGTCGAGGATGATGATGCGGGTGGCTTCGGTCGCCGGCACGCTCGGCAGATCGAGCTTGATCCGCAGATCGACGATCGGATAGCTGGAGCCGCGCACGTCGATCATGCCGAGCAGGAAATTCGGCGCATGCGGCAGTTTGGAGATCGGCCGCATGTCGAGGATCTCACGGACGTTGCGAATCCCGATGCCGAAGGTCTCGCCGTCGAGCCCGAGCGTGAGATATTGCGTCGTTTCGGCCATGATGTACTCCTTAATCCAATCTTGTTAGTTGGTCGCGCCGACCGGCGCGACCGCGGTGATCAGCGATGAAAATCCGCATCGCGGTCGTCGGCGGCATCGTTCATTTCCAGCGCGAAACCGCCGCCGCCCGCGACTTTCAGCGCCCGCACCGGCCGCGGTGCCGGCTTCTTCGAACGATGGGCGCCCATCGCCGCGGCCTTGCCGCGCAGTTGCGCCACCGCCTTGTCGAGAGGGGCCGGCTGGACGCCCTCGTTCGGACGGTCGATCTTGAAGTAGGCGATGGTCGATTGCAGTTGCTCGGCCTGCGACGCCAGTTCCTCGGAGGTCGAGGAGACCTGCTCGGAGGCCGAGGCGTTCTGCTGGCCGACCTTGTCGAGCTGCTGGATCGCCTGGTTGATCTGCGACGAGCCGACGTCCTGCTCGCGGCAGGCGGCGGTGATTTCTTCGACCAGCTGCGCGGTCTTCTTGATGTCCGGCACCAGCCGCGACAACATCGTACCGGCTTCCTGCGCCGCCTTGACGGTTTCGCTCGACAGCGCACCGATTTCGGCGGCCGCGGTCTGGCTGCGTTCGGCGAGCTTCCGAACCTCGGAAGCCACCACCGCAAAACCCTTGCCGTGTTCGCCGGCGCGCGCGGCTTCCACCGCGGCGTTGAGCGCCAGCAGATCGGTCTGGCGGGCGATCTCCTGCACGATGGTGATCTTGTTGGCGATGGTCTGCATGGCCTCGACCGCGCGGCCGACCGCGATGCCGCTGGCCTCGGCGTCCTTGGCCGATTGATGCGCAATCTTCTCGGTCTGACCGGCGTTCTCGGCGTTCTGCTTCACATTGGCCGCCATCTCTTCCATCGACGAGGAGGCTTCTTCCGCGGCCGAGGCCTGTTCGGTGGCGCCCTGCGACAGCTGCTCGGCGCTGGCCGACAATTGCTGGCTGCCGGCGGAGACGTTCTGCGCCGCGGTGACCGCGTCGGTGACCACCGTGCGCAGCCGTTCCACCGTGCCGTTCAGCGAGATGATCAAATCGCCGACCTCGTCGTTGCTGGTGGCTTTGATGGTCTGAGTGAGATCGCCCGCCGCAACGGCGTCGGCGAGCTTGACGGCGCGGCCGAGGCTGCGGCTGATATTGATGGCGATCCAGGTCGCCGACGCAATCGCGATCAGCAACGAAGCGGCGATGATGCTGATCAGCAGCAGCTTTGCGAATTCCGCTTCCTCGGCGCCGGCGCTTCCGAGTTCGACCATGCGCTGATTGGCCAATTTGGTGAACTCTTCGAACGCCTCGACGGTTTCGTTGAAGGCTATGCGGCCCGCGCCGTTGCTGATCGCCAACGCCTTGATGTTGCCGCCCTCTTTGGCAAGGCCGATGATCTTATCGACAGCGCCGGAGTATTTTTCATGCTGCCGGGCGATCGTGGCGGTCGACGCGCCGATGCCGTTCAGTTGCGACACGGTCTGGGTCACGGTGGACTTGAGGCCGCCCAGCTGGGCGGCGGCGGCCTTATAGGAGTTTTCCAGTTCGTCGATCGTCGACGCGGTGAACGTCGACAGCGTCTGCCGGCCGAGCCGCGCCGCCTCGAAGCGCGTGGTCTGCAACGCCACCATGGCGCGCAGATTGTCAGTCTGGCCCGGTGCCTTGTTGAGTTCCTGCGCGGCGGCGTCCAGCGCGGCGTTGAATTCGAGCAACGCCGGCAATCCTTCCGCAAGCCAAAGTTCGGAGGCGCGATGGCTGGAATTGAGCAGTCCGGCTTTGCCGGCTTGCTGCTGCAGCTCGTTGAATTGCTTGAGCTTGACCGCAGCCTGATCGAGCAGCCGCTTGCCGGCCTCGGTGGCGATCGCGTAGAGTTCGTCGCGCGACTTCATCACCGCGCCCTGACGCTCGATCATCTGCCGATAGTTGGCTTCGGTGTCCTTGTCGAACACCGACATGATCATCCTTGTTTCGGAACGCTGCTGGCCCTGCATGTCGTTCATGATGTCCGACGCCAACTTCATGCGGGCTCCCTGCTGAACCATCCTTTCCTGCGATGCTTCCAGCGAACTCAGCTTGTTGTAAGCGATGCCGCCGGTCATCAGCGACAACAGCGTCACCGCGCCGAACGTGCAGGCCAGTTTTGCCTTGACGGAAAATCGCATTGTGGTGTCCCCATGAGTCGATTTTAGATCGGATTCTCGAGCGTTCCTTGCCGGAACGGTGGCGAAGTCGTCACGCCTCACTACCCGGATCCGAATTGATCGATCCGCAAATGAATGCATTACTTGTGGGAAAACTTGGAGTGATCCTTTCTACGTCCGGTTAACATAGCGCTGCGGAGAACTACGGGACCTTACCGGGACCGAATCCCGGCCGGCGACGGACGGCCCCGCCCGGGCGGGGCCGCCTGTGCGTCAGCGTTGAAACTCGGCGTCGCGGTCGTCCGCGGCGTCGTGCATCTCCAGCGCGAAGCCGCCGCCGGCGACCTTGAGCGGACGCGCGGCCCGCGGTGTCGGCTGAGGCGGTCGCGATGGCGCGGCCATCACCGCCGCCTTGCTGCGCAGCTGCGCCACGGCCTTTTCCAGCTCGATCGGGACATTGGCCTGCCGCTCTTTCGGGCGGTCGACCTTGAAGTAGGCGATGGTCGACTGCAGCTGCTCGGCCTGCGAGGCCAATTCCTCGGAGGTCGAGGAGACCTGTTCGGACGCCGCGGCGTTCTGCTGGCCGACCTTGTCGAGTTGCTGGATCGCCTGGTTGATCTGCGAGGAGCCGACGTCCTGCTCGCGGCAGGCGGCGGTGATCTCGCCGACCAGCTCCGCGGTCTTCTTGATGTCCGGCACCAGCCTCAGCAGCATCGAGCCGGCCTCCTGCGCCGCCTTGACGGTCTCGGTCGACAATTCGCCGATCTCGGCGGCCGCGGTCTGGCTCCGCTCGGCGAGCTTGCGCACTTCCGACGCCACCACCGCAAAACCCTTGCCGTGTTCGCCGGCGCGGGCGGCCTCCACCGCGGCGTTGAGCGCCAACAGATCGGTCTGGCGAGCGATCTCCTGCACGATGGTGATCTTGCCGGCGATGGTCTGCATCGCCTCGACGGCGCGGCCGACCGCGATGCCGCTGGCCTCGGCGTCCTTGGCCGATTGATGCGCGATCTTCTCGGTCTGCCCGGCGTTCTCGGCGTTCTGCTTCACATTCGCCGCCATCTCTTCCATCGACGAGGAGGCTTCTTCCGCCGCCGAGGCCTGTTCGGTGGCGCCTTGTGACAGTTGCTCGGCGCTGGCCGAGAGTTGCTGGCTGCCGGCGGAGACGTTCTGCGAGGCCGTCACCGCATCCGTCACCACGCCGCGCAGACGCTCCACGGTGCCGTTCAGCGAGATGATCAGGTCGCCGACCTCGTCATTGCTGGTCGGCTTGGTGGTCTGGGTCAGGTCGCCCGCCGCAACCGCGTCGGCGAGCTTGACGGCGCGGCCGAGGCTGCGGCTGATATTGATGGCGATCCACAGCGCCGAGGCCACCGCGATCAGCAGCGAGGCGGCGATGATGGCGGCCAGCAGCGTCTTCGCCGAGGCCGCTTCCTCGGCGCCGGCGGTTGCGAGCTCGTTCATCCGCTTCTTGATCAGGATGATGTAGTCCTCGAACGCCTCGAGGCTGTCGTTGAACGCCTTGCGCCCTTCGCCGGTGGTGATCGCCAGTGCCTTGATGTTGCCGGCCTCGCGCGCCGTGGCGAGGATCTTGTCGGCAACGCCGGAAAACCGCTCGTAGTCGCGGGTGATATTGTTGACCGCGACGCCGAGACCGCCGAGTTGATTGAGCGCCTGCCCGATGCTGGACTTCAGCTCGGTGGCCTGCGCGACGGCGGTCTTTTGTTCGGCCTCGAGCTGCTCCACCGACGACGCCGAGAAGGTGGTCACCACCAGCCGGGCGAGACGCGCCGCCTCCAGCCGCGCGCTCTGCAGTGTCAGCAGCGCACGAACGTTTTCGATCCGATCCGGCGCCTTGTTGAGGTCGGCAAACGCCACGTCGATGCTGGCGTTCAATTCGCGCGCGGCGCTCAATCCCTCGACCGACCACAGCTGCGCCGCATGATTGTTGGAGTTCAGCAACGCCAGCTTGCCGGATTGCTTCTGCAAATCATACATGTGTTTGAGCTTGTCGGTGGCCAGGCCGAGCTGACGCTTGCCCTCCTCGCTGGCGATCGCCGTGAGCTCGTCCTTGAGCTTGAGGGCCTTGTCGTGGCGCTCGAGCAAGGCGCGATAATTGTCCGCGGTGTCCTTTTCCGAGGTGGCGTTGATCATCCGGTTCTCGGCGCGTTGGGCGGATTGAATTTCGCCCATCAGGTCGGCGGTCTTCTCCATCCGCAAACCCTGCTGGACCAGGCCTTGCTGCGCGGCCTCCAGCGAAACCAGTTTGAGATAGGCGACTCCGCCGGTGATCAACGACAGGATGGTGACGGCGCCAAACGTGGTTGCAAGCTTGGCCTTGACAGAAAATCTCATGGACATCTCTTGATCCCCCTTCACGGGATGGTCGTGGCGGCGGCCGCCGGCCGAAGCCTCGCGGCGCCGCCGCTCAGTTAGCGATGGAACTCGGCGTCGCGATCGTCGACGGGGTCGTTCATCTCGAGCGCAAAGCCGCCGCCGCCGGCAACCTTCAGCGCGCGTGCCGGCCGCGCGGCCGGGCTCTTGGCGGCGCGGGGCGGCGCCGCCATCGCCGTGGCCTTGTTGCGCAGTTGCGCCACCGCCTTGTCGAGCCCCTCGGCCCTGTCGCTGCTGGCGGCCTTGGCGTGATCGATCTTGAAGTAGGCGATGGTCGACTGCAGTTGCTCGGCCTGCGAGGCCAGTTCCTCGGAGGTCGAGGAGACCTGCTCGGAGGCGGCTGCGTTCTGCTGGCCGACCTTGTCGAGCTGCTGGATCGCCTGGTTGATCTGCGAGGAGCCGACGTCCTGCTCGCGGCAGGCGGCGGTGATCTCTTCGACCAGCTGCGCGGTCTTCTTGATATCGGGCACCAGGCGCGACAGCATCGAGCCGGCCTCCTGCGCCGCCTTCACGGTCTCGGTCGACAGCGCGCCGATTTCGGCGGCCGCGGTCTGGCTGCGTTCGGCGAGCTTCCGAACCTCGGAAGCCACCACCGCAAAACCCTTGCCGTGTTCGCCGGCGCGCGCGGCTTCCACCGCGGCGTTGAGCGCCAGCAGATCGGTCTGGCGGGCGATCTCCTGCACGATGGTGATCTTGCCGGCGATGGTCTGCATCGCCTCGACCGCGCGGCCGACCGCGGCGCCGCTGGCCTCGGCGTCCTTGGCCGATTGATGCGCGATCTTTTCGGTCTGACCGGCGTTCTCGGCGTTCTGCTTCACATTGGCGGCCATCTCTTCCATCGACGAGGAGGCTTCCTCCGCCGAGGAGGCCTGTTCGGTGGCGCCCTGCGACAGCTGCTCGGCGCTGGCCGACAATTGCTGGCTGCCCGCAGAGACGTTCTGCACCGCGGTGACCGCGTCGGTGACCACGCTGCGCAGTTTCATGACCATGCGTTCCAGTGCGATGCCGAGCGTGTCCTTGTCGGACTGCGGCTTGGCGTTGACGGTGAGGTCGCCCGAGGCGATGGTATCCGCGACCTTCGCGGTCGCGTTCAGGTTGGTCGCCATGCGATTGAGCGATTTCACCAGGTCGCCGATCTCGTCGTCGCTCGACACCTCGATCTGCTGGCTGAGATCGCCGATCGCAACCGCGTCGGCGAGGCCGACGGCACGGCTCAGCCCGCGGCTGATATTGACCGCGATCCACGCTGCCGAGGCGATCGCAGCGAGCAGCGAGGCGATGATGATGCTGATCAGCAGCGTCTTGGCGAAATTCGCTTCCTCGGTGCCGGTGCTCGCGAGTTCAGCCATCTGGTTGTTGGTGAGCTTGATGTACTCCTCGAGCGCCGTCTGGGTGTCGTTGAACGCCTTGCGGCCCTCACCGTTGGTGAGCGCGACGGCTTTGATCTTGCCGCCCTCATGCGCAGTCTCGATCACCTTTTCGGCGGAGCGCACGAAGTGCTCGGCCTGCGCAGTCAAGCCGCTGGAGGCCACGCCGAGTGCCGCCAGTTGGGTCGAGGTCTGCGCCACGCCGGTCCTGAAACCGTCTCGCACCGGGATCGCCGCCTTGGCTTCGGCATCGAGTTCATCGACCGAGGTCGCGCCGAAGGTGGTGGTCGCATAGCGCGCAAGCCTCGCCGCCTCGTACTTGACGGTCTGCAACGCGGTGATCGCGCGCTGCCCCTCAAGCGAAGCCTGCGACTTGCCGATCTCGGCGACGGCGCTGTCAACCGCCGCGTTGAATTCCCGCAACTTCAGCAGGCTTTCCGAGCTCCACAGTTCGGCGGCGCGCGTATCGGACCGCAACAGCGCCAGCTTGCCGACCTGCTCCTGCAATTCGTTCAGTCGCTGCAGCTTGGCGCCGGCCTGCTCGATCAGCCGCTTTCCAGCCTCGGACGCCATTGCGTAAAGATCATCCTTGATCTTCACGCTGGTTTCGCGCCGATCCATCATCATCTTGTGCTGGTCCAAGGCATCTTTATCGGAGTTGGAAAGGATCATGCGGGTTTCCGCCCGCAGCTGGCCTTGAATGTTGTTCATCAGGTTTGCGGTCTTCTTCATGCGCTCCGCCTGGGCCACCAACCTCAGCTGCGACGCATCCAGCGCCGTCAGCTTGGTGTAGGCGATGAAACCAGTGACCATCGACAACGCAATCACCACGCCGAACGCACACGCCAGCTTGGCCTTCACAGTGAAACGCATCTGTCAGTCCCCTTGTCCCAATGCAAATTGATCGTCAGCTCAGGATCCGTTCCATGTTCGGAACGATCACAAATTCGTCGCGCCACTTGGTGATGAAGCTGATGAATTCCGGATTCCACCGCATCCCGACCCGCGGGGTCGGCTGCGCGTCGGCGCGCGAGATCTGCGTCACCTCGTGAACCTTGTCGGCGACCACGCCGACCAGCACCGGATCGCGATCGATTTCGATTTCCAGCACCACGATGCGGGTATCGGCGGTGGCCGCGGTCTTCGCCATGCCGAAGCGCGACCGCAGGTCGGCCAGCGGGATCACGTTGCCGCGCACGTTGACGACGCAGGGCAGATAGGGCCGCGCGCCGGCGACGCGGGTCGCCGGCACCGGATCGATGATTTCGCGCACCAGCATGGTGTTGAGGGCGAACACTTCGTCGCCGATCCCCAGCATCACCACCTGCATCTGCTCGGATTCGGCCTCGGCCCGCGGCCGCGTTTCGACGATCTGGTCCATTATGCCGCCTCGTTGAGATGTTTGCCGTCGCCGACGTTCGCGCCGATCGCCAGCAGCTGCGCGACGTCGAGGATCAACGCCGCGCTGCCGTCGCCGAGGATGGTGGCGCCGGAGAACATGGTGACGTCGGAATGCAGCTTCGACAGCGACTTGATCACCGACTGGTGGCTGCCGATGATCTGATCGGCGATCAGCCCGACCCGGGTCTCGCCGGACGACGCGATGATGATCTTCTGATGACGGTCCGGCTGGCCCGCGACGTCGAACAGATCGCGCAGCCGCAGGAACGGCACCAGGTCGCCGCGCATGTTGAGGAAATCGCGGCCGCGCACGCGCTCTTCTTCGGCGCTGAGTTCGGCGCATTCCTCGACCGCGGCCAGCGGAATGATGTAGCGGCCTTCGCCGACCCGGATCAGCAGGCCTTCGATGATCGCCAGCGTCAGCGGCAGTCGCAGCGTCACCGTGGTGCCGCGGCCCGGCTGGGTCGAGATGTCGATCGAGCCGCGCATCGCGTCGATGGTGCGCTTGACGACGTCCATGCCGACGCCGCGGCCGGACAATGTCGAAATGGTCTGCGCGGTGGAGAAGCCCGGCTGGAACAACAGCTGATGCACGTCGTCGTCGGACAGCACCGCGCCGGGCTGGATCAGGCCCTGCTCTTCGGCCTTGGCGCGGATCCGGGCGGCGTTGAGCCCGGCGCCGTTGTCGCGCACCGTGACCAGCACCTGGGCGCCGGAATGAATCGCCGCGATCTCGATGCGGCCGATCTCCGTCTTGCCGGCGGCGGCGCGGCTCGCGGTGTCTTCGATGCCGTGATCGATGGCGTTGCGGATCAAATGCACCAGCGGATCGGCGAGGCGCTCGATCATGGTCTTGTCGAGTTCGGTGTCTTCGCCGGAGGTGACGAAGTCCACCGGCTTGCCGAGGTCGCGCGACAGGTCGTGCACCAGGCGGCGGAAGCGGCCGAACAGCGAGCCGATCGGCACCATGCGGGCGCCCATCGTGGTGTCGCGCAAGCCGGCGGCGAGGCGTTCGATTTCCTCGGCGATCGCCTTGATCGAAATGTCGTCGGTGGTAGCGGCCAATTGGCTGAGCCGGGCCTGGGCGATCACCAACTCGCCGACCCGGTCCATCAACTCATCGAGCCGCTGCGCCTGCACCCGAACCGTCGCCAGTCCCTTGTCGTCGAAGCGGCGCTGCTCGTCGCCTTTCGACTTGGCCGGCGCCGCGGCCGGCTTTTCCGGCTCGGGGCGCAGCGGCGCCGCGGCCTCCGGCGCGCTTGGTGCGAGCGGCGGCGCTGCGATCACCGGCGCCGGCGCTTCGATAGCGGTCTCGACCTCGGCGCCGGCGTCGGTCAGCGGCTCGCAGCTCAACACCATTTCGTCCTGCACGAACATAAAGACGTCGTCGATCGCGGCGCGGTCGCAGTCGCTGTTCAGCGTGACGTCCCATTTCAGGAAGCACAGCTCGGGCTCGAGTTCGTCGAGCAGCGGCACGTCCTCGGTCCGCGCGGTCGCGAAGGCGGTGCCGAGCTTGCGCAGATCGTCGAGATAATCCAGCGGGTTGGAGCCGTTGCGCAGCACGTCGCGATCGAACTCGATATGCAGCTGCCAGCCGCGGCTGCGCGCCGCGGCCGCGGTCGGCGCGACCGCCGCGGCAGCCGCTGCGCTGGGCGCCTCGGCCGGCACTACTGCGGCGGCGGGGGCGACGAAGCGGCGCAGCTCGTCGAGGATCGCATCGCCGATGATCGAGTCGGTGCCCTCCGGCGCCTCGATCAGCGCGCGGATGTAGTCCTTGGCGGACAGCGCCACCGAGATCAGGTCCTTGCTGACCGAAATCTCGCCCTTGCGGACCTGGTCGAACGCGGTCTCGAACTCATGGGTGAAGGCCGCGACCTTGTCGAAGCCGAACATCGCGCCCGACCCCTTGATGGTGTGCAGCGCGCGAAACGCGGTGTCGATCAGTTCGCGATCGTCGGGACGCGAGCCGAGGTCGAGCAGCGCGCCTTCCAGCGCCTCGAACAAATCGCTGGCCTCTTGACGGAAGACCTCGACCGGATCGAGCGTCGTCATGACCGCACCAGCTTGTTGACCACGGCCTGCAGCTGGTCCTGGCTGAACGGCTTGGTGATCCAGCCGGTGGCGCCGGCCTTCTTGGCCTCCTGCTTCACCGTGTCGTTGGACTCGGTGGTAAGAAACACGATCGGCAGGCCGGTCAAGGCCGGGGTCGCCCGCAGCGCCTTGATCAGCTCCATGCCGTTCATCACCGGCATGTTGAGATCGGTGATCACCAGTTGCGGACGGCTGGCCTTGGCCTTTTCGAGGCCCTGGGCGCCGTCGCCGGCTTCGATGACGTTATGACCAAGCGGCGCCAGCGCCACCTTGATCATCTGGCGGATGCTGGGGGAGTCGTCGACGGTGAGGATGGTGGCCATTACTTCGTCTCGCTGTGCTGGGCGTCGGACCGTTCGGAGAACGCGCTGCTGGGAATGCCGGCGCGCTGAAACGTGCACTTCAGGCTCTGCGACACCTCGGTGAGGTCGAGCCGGCCGCCTTGTTCGTCCGCGGTGCGCGTCGCCGAGAGCAGCAGCTGCACCGAGGTGACGTCGGCCTTGTCGACGGCCGAACAATCGATCTGCAGGTCGCGCTGCTGGGTGAGCAGACTGCGGATCCGATCATAGATCGCGCGAATGCCGCCGATGCTGCAGTCCGCGGGAAGGCGAAGCGAAGGCGGCGGCGATTGTATTTCCATTTTGTGAACTCATGACCGGTTGATGACAGGAGCATGTGGGAGGGAAGTAGGATCGGTCCTGTTGAAACGGCGGGCGCCACGACGCGGCGCAACCAAGTGTAACTACGTAGTTCTTTGGTCCCGTTAACGCCCCAATTCAACTTTGACGATTTAATCTCGTACAAGCGTATCCTCGGCAGAGGCGAAGTCCGCTGGCAGGCGGGAATTCCTGCCGAACTACGCGCCCTGAGGCGTATCCTGAGAGTGCTGCAACCGAGTTAATTTGGCCACCCGTAGATTTACGAGAGCCACGGCGAGCGCGCGTACTACGCGTCAGCGCGCCCAGCCGCTGCGAACCCGCGGTGAACGCGGGTCGGCGGCTCGGCGAGGCCGCAGCGCGGTCATTCAACTAAGATTTGGCGCGGATCGGCTGAAAACCGCTCAGCATTGACGGGCGCCGGGAAATCGGCCCCGCTTCCCCCGGGAAGCCGGGCAGCTATGCCGTGGGCAAATGCGGCCCTGCAATTCCGCGCTGCTACTTTGGTCGGGGGTCTGGACCACGATCAGCTGCAGCTGCCGCAGGCTGCGCCGACGCTGATCGCCCGCTGGCGCGGGTCGTTGATCGGCATGCCGTCTGCGGACGGCACCGTGGGTATGGCACTCAGTTGCGCCACGTAATCCGCCGGCAGGCCCTGGGCCAGCGCGCCGGCGACGATGTGCGCCAGATAGGCGTCGGTCGGCGGCTCCTGAATGCCGAGCATCGCCCTCTTATATAAGAGTGTCCAATGGCTCACTCCGTTGACGTCGATCACCTCGGCCGGCCAATGGAAATACGGCCCGTTGCCGTCGAGCCGAACGTCGAGCCAGGAGTCCAACCGCTCGCCGTCATAAAAGGAAAGCCGGTAGACCACGCCCCAGAGCTCTTCGCCGGGAGCTTCGACCAAGGTCTCCTCGCCGCCGCCCCAGCAGCCGGATCGGCCGTAGAAGCCGAGACGATATCCCGGCAGCCGCGCCACCGCGACCGGCTTCGGCGTGTAGCAGCGCTGCGCGAGCTGCGCCGGGTTCATGTCCGAGCCGTACATGAAGTACAGATGATGAGACTTTTCGCCAAATGCCAGCATGTCGTCAGCCCTTCGTGATCGCCGCGGCCGGTCTATCCCCGCCGGCCGATGCTGATGGTGAATTCGCGCCGGCCCTGGACCAGCGGCTCGGCGACCGCGGCCAACTGCAGCCGATCCAGCTCCTGCGCCAGCCAGCGCGGCTGGTGATCACAGACGATGTCGAGCCTGTCGAAGCCGCCGGCGTTGAGGAACGGAATCAGCAGTTGCCGCGAGTTCAGTTCGGGATGGCTGTTCAAGACGGCGGTGAGGTGAAGCCGGAAGTGGCCGTCGCCGACCTTGACGGGCGCGGTCTCGATTACCACCGCGGCCGTATCGACCGCCGCTGCGCTCGGACAGACGCCGCAGGCTTCTTTCGCCGCCGCAGCAGCGGCCCTGGCTGCTGCGGCCTCGCGCTCCGCCACTTCGTCGAGCTTGGCCAGCACCGGGCCCTCGCCTTCCCAATTGTGGAAGCCCATGTCCTCGAGCAGCACGTTGTGGATGCCACGCAATCGCTGGCCGATGAAGACGCCGCAATGCGCGAGACCGCCGATCGCGCCCTTGAGTTGGCTCTTGAGGTGCGCGAGGCCGTGGTCGCGCTCGAGCGCCAGCGAGGTTTCGCTGACGCAGCTCCATCGTCCGTCAGCCCGCTCATAGAGCCGGACGAAGCCCGGCTCGAAAAAGCTGATCAGTTCGCCCGCGGCGTCGACGAAGGCTGCGATCCGCAGCCGGCCATCCGGCGCCGGGGCGCGGCGGAGCGCGGAGGCTCCGCCGCAGGATGAAGAACAACCACCCATGACATCACCACACGTTCAACAGCCACTCTTTATTCTTCTTGTGCTCCATGTCGGTGAACAGCGCATTGGCCATCTGCTCGGCGAGCCAGGTGGCGCCGCCGTAACCGACCACGGGGTTGCGGTAGATGCCGGCCCGGTCGTAGGTCGGGAAACCCACCCGCACCATCGGGATGTTGTAGTCGATCGAGATGAAGCGGCCCTTGGAGTGGCCGAGGATCAGATCGAGTTCGAGGCCTTCGTTCTTGATCCGGTTCTCCAACTCCCAGAAGTCGGCGTTGGTGATGATCTCCATCGGATAATCGACGTTGTCCTGCAGCGCCTTGATGCGGGGATCGTTGACGTAGCCGGCGTTGTCGTCGCCGAGCAGCAAGAGCTGCGGCCTCATCTCGAGGTCGAGGCAGTATTCCGCGAGGCCGATCACGAGGTCGGCGGCGCCGTAGATCGCCACCTTCTTGTCGGCGAGGAACATGTGCGCGACGTCAGAGATGGCGTCGAGCGCGATGCCGCGTTCCTTGACCAGGCTCGCCGGGATCGGCTTGCCGGTCACCTGCGACAGTTTCTTCACCAGCGCGTCGGTGTTGCGGATGCCGATCGGCGTCGGCCCGATGGTCGAGGGGATCTTGAACTTCTTCTCAAGATACTGCGCCGCCTTGCCGCCCTCGTAGCGGTTCAGCGCGAAGGTGTGCATCGCCGAGCCGGTGGCCTCGAGGTCGGCGATCGTGGTGTTGCCGTGCGAGACGGCGGTGCCGTCGGGCATCAGCGGGCTGTCGAAGCTCTCGATCTCGAACAGCACGTTGGCTTCGACGCCGAGTTCGGAGACCAGATGCTTGAGCTCCTTGACGTCGCCGGGATTCACCCAGCCGGTCAGCAGGTTGATCTTCTCCGACGGCTCGCCCTTCTTGGCGAACTTCTTGACGAAGTCGCGCACCGCGACGTCATAGCCCGACACCATGGAGCCGACGAAGCTCGGCGAGTGGATGGCCAGCAGATGCACCTCGCGGCCGGCGTATTTCTCGGCGAGCAGGCCCTCTTCCAGCTTGGTGATCAGGCCGTCGACGTCGTCGCCGATCACTTCGGTCGAGCAGGTGGTGATGATCGGTACCACTTTCACATGCGGGTAGCGCATCAGCAGCACGTCCACCGCGGTCTCGACGCGGTCGAGCGCACCGAACACCGCGCCGTCCTCGTGCACCGACGACGACGCGATCTCGAAGCTCTCCTTGAGATGCTGCGAGATCAAGAGGCGGACGAACATCACGCAGCCCTGGCCGCCGTGCACGATGCCGATGCAATCCTTGACGCCGATCGAGGCGAACTGCGCGCCGGCCGGCTGGCAGGTGAAGATCGGGTTGATGGTGCCGACGCGGTCCTTGACTTTGACTTGGCAATTCATGGCAATCTCCTCAGTAGTTCTGGACCGTCAGCTCTTCGTTGAGCGAGCCATCGATGGTGAGCCAGTCGATGCGGGCGTGCAGCTTGTCGATCAGGGGTCGGATCTCGTCCTTGCCCATCTCGGCGAGCCAGCCGCAGCGCTCGGTGAAGTTGCGGGCCAGCAGCACCGCGTCGACCCAGTAGCACTTGTCGAGCGGGGTCGGATTCTCCACCTCCTCGCCTACCAGGAGCTGCGCGGTCTTGCCGAGGACGCCGGCGTTTTGCTTGCGGCGGTCCCAGCCGCGGGAGTTGAACTGCCACAGGCAGTTCTTCATGATGTAGTTCTCCAACTCCGAGACCTTGGCGCGGGTCTCGGCGTCGACGTCGGCGAGCGGGTCGTGGTCGTAGAGCTTGACGTAGTTGGCGCGCGCCACGTCTTTCTTGCTGTTCTTGGCCATGGGATTCCCCTTACTCGGCGGCTTCGGCGGCGCTGCGACGCGGGTACACCGGATAGTCGGCGTCGGTCTTGGCGCGGATGGCGGCGATCGGATCGAACTTGCCGGAATAGCCGGTGATCGGCGACGCCTTGGCTTCGTCGGACAGATTGGCATCCGACAGCATCCGGCGGGTGACGAAACCCTTGTCGGTCGCGTAGTCGTCCTTGGAGATGTCGATCGCCGACAGCTGATGCATCGGCGAATACACCGCGTTGTAGATATCGCGGGCAAAGCGTACCCAGCCCTCGAAACCCTTGTAGGGGCCGTTGTGATAGGCGTGGGCGTTGAGATAGGGCACGCGCATCTTCTTGGCGACTTCGCCGGGGCGCTTGCCGGTGAAGATCACGTCGGGCTTCAAATTGCGCAACGCTTCCTGGTTTTCGAGTTCGTTGGGATCGTCGATCGCCAGCGCGCCTTCGCCGCAGCGCGAGACGCCCTTCTCCATGTCGCCCTGATGGCCGAACTTGGTGTAGACCGAGACCACCTTGACGCCCATCTCTTCCTGGATGGCATGCGCCCAGTGCCACAGCTTGGAGCCGCCCGGCCACAGGCAGACCTTCTTGCCCTGCAGGCGTTCCTTATACCAGGCGAGTTCGGGGCCCCACTTCGCGGTTTCCTCGGCGATGATCGCCTCGGCGCGGTCCTCGATGCCGAAGAACAGCCCGATCTTGCGCAAGCTGTCGCCGAGCGCCTTGTGGCCGAAGCCGTCGATGTCGAGCCGCGGAATGCCGTAGCGCACCCGCAATTCGTCGCAGATGTATTCGGCCGACCGGGCGCATTCCAGCACGTTGAGGTGGGCGCCGTGCATGGTGCGCAGATCGTCATAGGAGCCGTTGCCGGTGAAGGTCGATAGCACCTGGATGCCCATCCGCTTGAAGAAATCGACCATGATTTCCTGGTCGCCCTGGATGTTGTATTCGCCGACATAGTTGATGACGTAGTCGCCGGTGATCTTCGGCTCGATGGTGCCGACCTTCTGGTTGATCCAGGCGATGTTGATCTTGTGATGGCCGCCGGATTGGCTCGGGCCGGCGAAGCCCGGCGAGTTGCAGACGAAGATGTCGACGTCGGGCAACTCTTCCTTGACTTCGGCGGCGATCGCGTCGACGTCGTCGCCGATCAGCGCGGTGGCGCAGGTCTGGTAGATCGTCATCCGCTTGATCTCGGGGAACGCCTTGAACGCCTCGAGGATGTTCTGCTTCAACAGCTTCTCGGCGCCGAATACGATGTGCTTTTCCTTCACGTCGGAAGCGAAGGTGTATTTCAGCTGATAGTCATTGTTGTCGCTGATATAGCGTTTGGTCTGCCAGGTGTCGTAGGTGCAGCCGACCGGGCCGTGACTGAGATGGATCACGTCCTTCATCGGCGTGCCGATCACGTGCTTGGCGCCGCAATAGGCGCAGCCGCGCTCGGAGATCGAGCCGGGGATGGTGTTGAGATATCCCTTCGGCAGGCAGGACGTCAGATCCTCCCCCGGTCCCTTGACGACCGCGTGCTGCTTGCGCTCGGGGATGCATTTGCTGACTTCGAACTCATGATAGGGCATGGGCCTCGCTCCATGAAAGGGTTGGGGGACCGCGCGCCGGGGCGACCGGCGCGCGTGGGGGCTCAGTCCATCAGGCCGTATTTCACGACCATGGCTTCGAGTTCGTCCATCGCCATCGGCTTCGGGATCACGAAATCGGTGTTCTCGATGATCTTGCGGCCGAGCTCCTTGTATTCGTGCGCCTGGTTAGCGTCGGGCTGGAATTCGGTGACCGTCTTCTTGTTAAACTCAGCCTTCTGCACGATGTTGTCGCGCGGCACGAAATGGATCATCTTGCTGCCGATCGCCTTGGTGAATTCGGCCAAAAATTCCTTTTCGCCGTCGACGTTGCGGCTGTTGCAGATGATGCCGCCGAGCCGGACGCCGCTCTGCTTGGCGTATTTGGTGAGACCCTTGCAGATGTTGTTGGCGGCGTAGATCGCCATCATCTCGCCGGAGGCGACGATGTAGACTTCCTGCGCCTTGCCGTCGCGGATCGGCATCGCGAAGCCGCCGCACACCACGTCGCCGAGCACGTCGAAGAACACGAAATCGAGGTCTTCGGTGTAGGCTTCGTTCTCTTCCATCAGGTCGATGGCGGTGATGACGCCGCGGCCGGCGCAGCCGACGCCGGGCTCCGGACCGCCGGACTCGACGCAGCGGATATCCTTGAAGCCGGTCTTCACCACCTTATCGAGCGTCACCTTCTCGGCGCCCTCGACCCGCAGCGTATCCATCACGGTCGCCTGCGGCAGACCGCCGAGAATCAGACGGGTGGAATCGGCCTTGGGGTCGCAGCCGTGAATGAAGACGTGCTTGTCGTGGAAATGCGCCAGCGCCGCCGCGGTGTTCTGGGTGGTGGTCGACTTGCCGATGCCGCCCTTGCCGTAGATCGCAATCTTGCGTGTCACTTTGAAAACCCTCCGGGTTGATCGATGGATAGTTGTCGCTCGCCTCACAGCGCGATGCGGGCTCGGGCGAACGCTACGAGCTCAGCATTGGTATTGCAGAGGTCGTGCCAGCCGCCCGCGGCCGACGAACATTCGGAAAATCAGCGGATTTGTTGGGGTTCGCGCGCGGGCGGACGCGGCGTTTCGACCGCGATGTCATTTTCGGAAGCGATTTTTCACGTCCTGGTACGAAGTGGATCGACGCGGGAAAACGCGCCGGACGGTTCCGCAAGAAATGTGATGGATATATTCATCTCAATATAACGAGCTGGCACGGCCGCTTCGGGGGCGCGACTTGTGCTCCGCGCGAAACCGATCAGGGGCATCCGCGCGGCGCGGCCGCATCGTCACGGCGCCCTTGGCGCGCCGCCGTGGCTTCATTAGAGTCGCGCCATGCCGGACCCCGGCGCCTGGAACCCTCCGACGATGATACGTTCAGACCCCGACCAGGCTTTGCGCCCGCTGCCCGCTGCGGCCCGCGCGGCGCCGCGGCGGCGCTATGCCGGTCTGATGGTGGCGAGCGCTGCGATGGCCGCTCTGCTGGTGCCGCCTGCCCTCGCCGCCGAGCAACCGGAGGCCAAAGGCGCCACCGTCACGGTGGCGAATGCGAGCAAGGCCTGCTTCTCGGCCGTCGTCGAAGTGTTCGGTCTGCTGATGCCGCGCGAAGAGGTCGCGGTGCGGCCGGATCGCCCGGGATTGAAGGTCGCCGACGTTCTGGTCGATCCCGGCGAGACCGTGACCGCGGGACAGCCGCTGGCAAGGCTCACCCTGCCGGAGGGCGGCACCGCGCTGGTGCAGGCGCCGATCGCCGGCATCGTCAGCGCGTCGTCGGCGGTGATCGGCGCGGTGGCCTCGGCCAAAGGCGAGGCGCTGTTCAGCATCATCGCCCGCAACGCGTTCGATCTGGTCGGCCAGGTGCCGGTGCGTCATCTGCCGCAGCTCGCGGTCGATCAGACCGCCACGGTCAAGATCGTCGGCGCCGACGAGATGACCGGCAAGGTCCGCCGGGTGTCGGCGACGGTCGAGCCCAATAGTCAGCTCGGCCAGGTGTTCGTCACCGTCAATGCGACGAAGCGACTGCTGGCGAATTCCTCCGGACGGGCGATGATCAAGACCGGCGAAAGCTGCGGCGTATCTGTGCCGCTGACCGCGGTGCTGTACGGCGACGCCGGCACGGTGGTGCAGGTGGTGCGGCGGCAGCAGATCGAAACCCGGCGGGTCGAGACCGGGTTGATGTCAGGCGGGCAGATCGAGATTCGCGACGGGCTCGCCGAGGGCGACGTCGTGGTGGCGCGGGCCGGCGCGCTGCTGCGCGAAGGCGATCCGGTCCGGCCGGTGACCGCGACGGACGCGAAGGCGAAGTAGCTGCGGTTATTCGCCGGGCTTTTCGGCAGACGCCTCGACGCGGCCGAACGCGACATCGCCGTGCAACGACGACGACAGCACCGGCACCTGCGCGCCCGCGGAGGCGTGCGCCACTGCGCTCTTGGCCTTGCTGAAGGCGGCCTCGGCGCTGCCGGGCTGCGCCAGCGCGCTCAGCAGTTCGGCCATCAGCACGCTGTTCGGCGCGGCGGAATCGTCGGCGACCTTGCCGGGGCTGGCCGCCGACAGCACCAGCGCGTTGTCCGGCGCCTCGATCGGCGCCAGGCCGTGCGAGAAGCCGCGGAACCGGCGCTCATAGGGATTGCGGCGCGACGCATCGATCACCGCGAGCTGGGCGTCGGCGCCCTGCGCTTTCAGCGTCGCCAGCACCGCCTCGATGCTGACGCCGCTGCGGCGGACATCGGCTTCCTTCCAGATCGCGGCGTCGACCGGGATCATGTAGCTCTCGCGGCCGGCCTGAATGCCGTAACCGCCGAAATACAACATCACCACGGCCTCCGGCGCGATCCGCGCCGTCAGCCGCGCCACCGCGCGATCGATGTCGTCGCGGGTGGCGTCTTCCACCACGTCAACGACGAAGCCGTCACGGCGCAGCGCGGCGCTGAGAGCGCGGGCATCGTTGATCGGCTGCGCCAGCGGCGCACCGGCGTCGGGATAATGGCCGTTGCCGATCAGGAGCGCGAGCCGCGAGGCCTTGCCTTGCACTTCGCTCGGCTGCGCCGCGATCGGCGCCGCGTCGAGCGGACGCTTGATCAGCGCGGCATGCGCGCCGATGCCCAGCGACACCAGGCCGACCAAGGCGGCGGCGGTGGTGATCGACCGGCGGGAGATCTGAAATAATCCGAATGTCATTCAGTCATTCCTTGGCGCACGAAAGTATGTCGCGGAATTTCGTCAAAGGTTGCTTGGAATAACCAACGCAGTGCCGGGCGATGACGCCTATTTTGCGGCGCCGCAGCATGAAAACTCTTAGTGCGACGATGCTTTCCAGCCAGTTGGAACCCGCGCGTCACCACGCCGGGGACTTTAACCTCGGGATATTACGGTTATTCTTCAAGCGCTTGCGGCAATACGTGGGTTGACTGGAACCCGGAGCGCGCGGCGCCGGCATCGACCTTGGCGGAATTGTAATCCCGCCGGCTTCGTGCGATTTCTCAAGCACTTGCAGGCTTTGCCATCTCGCGAGGCGGCAAATAATACCGCTTGGAAAGTTCGCCATGGATGTTCGCTATATGGCCGGCGCCTTTTATCGGGCGCTGACCGCCGCCAAGGACGGTCCGTCGCTGTACGACATTTGCGACCCGGTGTTCTTGCGGCAAAGCTGTGGCAACTCGCATCTGGCGACATTTTACAGAACCGCGCTCAACAATCCCGCGCTCCGCCTAGTGCTGCGCCGCTCCGGGCTGCCGGAATTGCGCGATCCGATCCGGGTCCGCGCGCTACGCGACGCGCTGAGCGCGGCCTGCGACGACGACGCGCCGGACTGGGCGGCGATCGGCCAGCCGGTCGCCGATCTCGTCGACACCATCGAGCTCTCTCACCCGAAGCCGAAGCGCGTCGTGCCGCCGCCGCACCTGCCGCGGCCGGCCGATATCGACGCAGCGATCCGCGCCTGCGGCACTCATCTGTTGGGCTCGTTCGACCGCAACGGATTCATTCCGACCTATGCGGCGTTCAACCTGATCGGCGATCCGGATTGCGGCGGCCGCGAACTCTTGATGGCGCTGACCGGACTGAACGCGCGCGGCTACAAGAACTCGACGCTGATGTTCAACCTGGCCCGGGTGTTCATCGCGCGCTCCGCGACGGGCCGGCTGATCAACCCGCCGTGGATCGGCATTGCCGAGCCGATGTGGCAGCCGGTGCAGATCCGGCATCGCACGGCCTATTACGACGCGTTCTTCACCGAAGCGCTGCTCGCCTTCATCGACACCGACCTCGCCACCGGCGCGGAGAGCGCCGCTTCGCGCGATGCGATCGACCAGATGGTGGCGTTCTGCCTGAAGACCAGCCGCGAGACCGTGCGCGGCCCGGACGGCGGCACGGTCGACGTCGTCACCGCGCTGGCGCCGCTGCCGCATCCGCGGTTCAGCCGGTTCTTCTGGCAGATCAAGCAGCGGCTCGGCTTCGACGTCTATGTGCCCGACTGCGACACCACGGCCTGCTCGCTGTCGGCCGCGACCCAGGCCGGCTGCAATGACCCGATGCTGCAGCAGCCGCTGATCGACTTCTACGCCGGGCTGCAGGTCCGCGACGGCGGCAATGCGCCGAGCGTCACCGTGCCGCTCAACGACAGCATCGATTACGACGGCGGCATCGTCACCTGGATCGACAGCCTCGCCGGCGAGCGGCCGTTCGGCAACGACCTCGATCCCACGCTCAATCTCGACGTGCTCGAACTCAGCTTCCGCAATGCCGCGCGCTGGCAGGTGATCGAAACGCCGAAGCGGCTGGAAACGTTGCGGCGGATCATCGGCTTCCATCGCCGGCTGATCGAGAGCGGCCAGTTCGCCGATCCGAAATCGCACATCTACTATCTGCCGGAATTGTACTGCGCCTATTTCGGCCGCTGCACCGCCGCGCTGCGGGCGCTGCCGGAAGCCGTGCAACGCGCCATCGATCCCGACGACGCCTTCGCGGCGATGCGCGAAAAGGTGCTGGGTTATGTGCAGGACGAGCTGATCACCCGCGAGATCAATCCGTTCGACGCCGCCTTGGCGCTGATCGCGCTCGGCCATCTCGGCGCCGAACCGGACAGCTTCAAGGCGCCGCTCAATTGCATCCTCGACGCGCTCGGCGAGGGCTGGCGCGGCGCGCCGTTCAAGGCCTATGAGTGGAATAAGATGAAGACCCCGACGCGGATCCTGGTCGGCGGCCCGGAAGTCACCTCGGCCTTCGTGCTGATGGGGCTTGCGCTGGCACGCCGCGCGCTGGCGCCGCGGCCCGCGGCTTAGCGCTTCCGGTTGGCGCCGAAGCCTCCGACCGAAATGCAGTCGTCATTCCGGGGCGCGAGCACTTGCGAGCGAACCCGGAATCTCGCTGCGGATGCATGCGCCGGCCTGTTGCAAGATTCCGGGTTCGCTCGAGCTGTCGCTCTCGTGCCCCGGAATGACAGTGTAGGACTCTTGAAAGCGCACACTCCAACTGGAAGAGTATTGAGTGATGACTTGTCTCGCGAATTTGACTTCGCTCCGGCAGGGAATGCTGGCGTTGCGGCCCAACTCCGACCACAATCAAAGGTCGTGGTGACGCGCGCGTCGAGACGCTCGCGCCAAGACGCCCGCATCGCGACGCCCGCGTTGGAATGGCCGGTGGTAATCATGCTGAGACGATTTTGCTTTGCGATAGTGGCCGCGCTGCTGCTGCCGGCACTGGCCGAGGCCGCCGATGTCAGCGGCGTGCCGAAGATCCGCGACGGCGACCAGATCACGATCGCCAATACCCGCATCCGGCTCGGCGGCATCGACGCCCCCTCGCTGGATCAGCTCTGCCTCAACCCCAAGGGCGAACGCTGGACCTGCGGCGTCGCCGCGCATGACGAACTGGTCCGCCATGTCGGCACCAAGTCGTGGAACTGCCACGTCCAGCGCACCGATCGGTTCGGCCGCTCGGTCGGGCGCTGCGAGGTCGAGGGCGAGGACATCCAGAAATGGCTGGTGCAGAGCGGCTGGGCGCTGGCCCATGCGAAGATCTCGCACGACTACGACGCCGACGAGAAGGTGGCGCGCGACGCCAAGGCCGGGCTGTGGGCCGGCGCCTTCATCGCGCCGTGGGATTGGCGGGTGCGCAACAAGGCGACGACCATTCTCGGCGCCGTGAAGCCGCCGCCGACCGCCAACGCCATCCTGCTGGCCTCGGCGTCGGGCCCGGTGGCGCCGTCGCCGGACTGCACCATCAAGGGCAACGTCAACCGCTCCGGGCATTGCATCTATCACCGCCCGGAAAGCCGCTGGTACGCCAAGATCCAGATGCACGTCAGCAAAGGCACCCGCTGGTTCTGCTCGGTCGAGGAAGCCGAAGCCGCGGGATGTCGGGAGACGCGGCGGTAAGCCGCTCCTATCGCGGCCGCAAGTCACCACCGCTCTACGCAAGGACAACACCATGAGCGTTCGCGCCGGACGGGAATTTTTGGCGATTCCCGGCCCCACCACGATGCCCGATGCGGTGCTGCAGGCGATGCATCGCCCGGCGCTCGACATCTATTCCGACGCTATGGTCGAACTCACCGACGGCCTGCTGCGCGATCTCGGCCGGCTGTTTGCGACCCAAGGCCATTGCTACATCTACATCGCCAACGGCCATGGCGCCTGGGAGGCGGTGCTCAGCAACGTGCTGTCGCGCGGCGACAAGATCCTGGTGCTGGAAAGCGGCCGCTTTGCGCTCGGCTGGGGCATCGTCGCCTCCGGCCTCGGCATCGAGGTGGAAATCCTCAAGGGCGACTGGCGCCGCGCGGTGCGCCCGGCCGAACTGGAAGCCAGGCTGCGGCAGGACACCACGCATCAGATCAAGGCGATCGTGGTGGTGCAGATCGACACCGCCTCCGGCGTGGTCAACGACATTCCTGCGCTCAGCGCCGCGATCAAGGCCGCCGGCCATCCGGCGCTGCTGATGGTCGACGCGGTGGCCTCGCTCGGCTGTATGCCGTTCCAGATGGACGAATGGGGCGTCGACGTCGCGATGGCGAGTTCGCAGAAGGGGCTGATGACGCCGCCCGGGCTGTCGTTCGTCGCCGCCGGGCCGCGCGCGAGAGAGATGCATCAGCGCGCCGGATTGCGTGCGCCCTATTGGGACTGGACGCTGCGCGAAGGCCCCGAGCACTACATGAAATATGCCGGCACCGCGCCGGTGCATCTGTTGTTCGCGCTGCGCCAGGCGATCGACATGCTGTTCGAGGAGACGCTGGAGGGGTCGTTCCTGCGGCATCGGCTGCTCGGCGAGGCGGTGCGCCGCGCGGTCGCCGGCTGGGCGATGGGCGGCGCGCTCAGTCTGAATATCACCGCGCCGGCCGAGCGCTCCGACACCGTCACCACGGTGCTGGTCGACGGCGCCGATCCGTTGGCGCTGGGGCGCTATTGCAAGGAGAAATGCGGCGTGGTGCTGGGGCTCGGCATCGGCGAGCTTTCAGGCCGTGCGTTCCGCATCGCCCATATGGGCCACGTCAACGCGCCGATGGTGCTCGGCACGCTCGGCGTGGTCGAGATGGGACTGCGCGCGCTCAACATCCCGCACGGCCACGGCACCGAAGCCGCGATCGATTATCTGGGGGATAGCGTGGGGGCGTAGAGTCGGATTGCGACGCCAGCGCCAGACCTGACAGTCATTCCGGGGCGCGAGAGCGTTAGCTCGAGCGAACCCGGAATCTCGCAACGCGCGATCCCTCCCCCAGCGGCAAGATTCCGGGTTCGCTCGTTCTTCGAACTCGCGCCCCGGAATGACGGCCTTGTATTTGGCAAGCGCATCGCCTGTGCGACGATACGCTTGGTCGCCAAACTATCCCACGGCCCGCGGGCGGAGGTTCGGCGTTAACCCCACGGCCCCCGGCTACGCGGCGCGCCGCTCCACGGGCCGCGCGGCGCGGCGGCTGCGGCGCGGGCCGGACCGCGCGTGGTGACGCCGAGCGTGGCGGCGAGCTGCGTCAAGGCGGCGATGCGGTTTTCGGTCGAGGGATGGGTGGCGAACAGGTTGTCCATGCCCTGGCCGGTCAACGGGTTGATGATGAACATATGCGCGGTGGCGGGCGCCCGCTCGGCCTCAACGTTCGGCACCTGATGCGCGGCGTTGTCGATCTTGGCCAGCGCCGAGGCCAGCCAGCGCGGCTCGCCGCAGATCCGCGCGCCGAGATCGTCGGCGGCGTATTCGCGGCTGCGGCTGATCGCCATCTGCACCAGCATCGCGGCCAACGGTGCCACGATCATCATCACGATCGAGCCGATGATGCCGAGCCCACCATTGTTGTTGTCGCGGTTGCCGCCGAAGAACATGCCGAACTGCGCCAGCATCGAGATCGCGCCGGCGATCGTCGCCGTCACCGTCATCAGCAGCGTGTCGTGGTTCTTCACATGCGCCAGCTCATGCGCGATCACGCCGGCGAGTTCTTCGCGGCTGAGTGACTGCATCAGGCCGGTGGTCACCGCGACCGCGGCGTTCTCCGGATTGCGACCGGTGGCGAACGCATTGGGCTGCGGATTGTCCATGATGAACACCCGCGGCATCGGCAGTTGCGCGTTGCTGGCGAGGTCGGCGACCAGCCGCACCAGGTCCGGCGCGCTGTGCGCATCGACCTGCTGGGCGCCGTACATCGACAGCACCATCTTGTCCGAGTTCCAGTAGGCGAAGATGTTGGTGGCCGCGGCGACCACGAGCGCGATCGCGGCGCCCGAGGCACCGCCGATCAGGTAGCCGACGCCCATGAACAGCGCGGTCAGCCCGGCCAGCAGAATTGCGGTCTTGAAGTAGCTCATCGTCCTCTCCTGCAGCGCGCGTTGACTTACCCTCGCGCGGCTCACCAGAAGTGGTGATCGCGCGGGCGGCGCTCAAGATGCCGCGCTGCGGCAGCGCGTCGCGGTAGCGGGCGGCAGCTGCGACTGCCAATCACTGAAACCTTGCAAAAGCCGCGGGAACGCGAGACGCTTCCGCCAAGCGCGGCAGCCGCGGCTTGACCGCAGAGACGGCCGCGCGCGACCCAGGAAACACCGAGGATCCGCCATGTCGCTGCAGATGGCCGACGGCCGCGCATCGCTGGCGCCGCCGAAGCGCGGCGCGCTCAATCACATTCCCGGCGACGAGGGCTGGCCGATCATCGGCCGCACGCTGCAGGTGCTGGCCGACCCCAAGGGCGAGGTCGAGCGGATGGCCGAGACCTATGGCCTCGCCTATCGCAGCCGGGTGCTCGGCGAAACCAGCATCACGCTGCTCGGCCCCGAGGCCAACGAGCTGGTGCTGTTCGACCAGGCCAAGAATTTTTCCTCCACCCATGGCTGGGAGCCGATCCTCGGCCTGTTGTTTCCGCGCGGGCTGATGCTGCTGGATTTCGACGAGCACCGGCTGCACCGCCGCGCGCTGTCGGTGGCGTTCAAGGCCGGGCCGATGCAGTCCTATCTGGCGGCGCTGGATTCCGGCATCGCCGCGCGGGTGGCGCAGTGGCGCAGCGAGCCCGGCGAGATGCTGTTCTATCCGGCGATGAAGCAATTGACGCTCGACCTCGCCGCGACCTCGTTTCTCGGCGCCGAGATCGGGCCGGAGGTCGACGCCATCACCCGCGCCTTTGTCGACATGGTGGCGGCCTCGGTGGCGCCGATCCGCAAGCCGTGGCCGGGCACCGCCATGGCGCGCGGCGTGCGCGGCCGGCGGCGCATTGTGGCGTATTTCTCCGAGCAGATCCCGATCCGCCGCGCCAAGGGCGGCGACGACCTGTTCTCGCAGCTGTGCCAGGCGACGCATGAGGACGGCGCGCTGTTGTCGCCGCAGGACATCATCGACCATATGAGCTTTCTGATGATGGCGGCGCACGACACCCTGACCTCGTCGCTGACGTCCTTCGTGGCGCTGCTCGCCGCGCATCCGGAGTGGCAGGACAAGCTGCGCGACGAGGTCGCCGCGCTCGACGTGCCGGCCGGCGAGACGTTGCCGTTCGACAGACTGGAGGCGATGCCGCTCGCCGAGATGGCGTTCAAGGAGGCGATGCGGCTGAAGCCGCCGGTGCCGTCGATCCCGCGCCGCGCAATGCGGGATTTTGCGTTCCGCGGCTACGCGATTCCCGCCGGCACGCTGGTCGCGGTCAATCCGCTGTTCTCGCATTACATGCCGCAGATCTGGCCCGACCCCGACCGCTTCGATCCCACGCGCTTCACCGACGAGGCGACGCGGCAGCGGCACAAATTCGCCTGGGTGCCGTTCGGCGGCGGCGCGCATATGTGCCTCGGGCTGCACTTCGCCTATATGCAGGCGAAGTGTTTTACCCGGCATTTCGTGCAGAACCTCGACGTGTCGCTTGAGCCCGGCTACGCCCCGGACTGGCAGATGTGGCCGATCCCGAAACCGAAGGACGGCCTCAAGGTGACGCTGACGCCGCGGCAGTAGCGAGTGCAGGCTCCGCCAGCCCCATCACGTCGATGCCGTCGGCGCGGCCGCGGATCGGCAGCCGGCCGAGATCGCACAACGGCACCGGCGGCGGCGCGCCGAACCGCAGCAACGCCGCGCGCGAGGCCAAGAAGCCGCCGGCGATGTCGCGGCTCGACTGCTCCAGCCGGGCGGCGATGTTCATCACGTCGCCGTTGAACACGATGGCGCGCTTGATGTCGCCGATCTCGCCGACCGTCACGGTGCCGAAATGCAGGCTGCCGCGGATCTGCGGCGCGGCGCCGAACTCGCGCGCGAACTGCGGCGCGGCGCCCGCCAGCGCCTCGCGCATCGCCAGAAAGCAGCGCAGCGGCCGGCAATCGACGGCGCCGCTGCGCTCCGGCCAGGTCACGATCACCTCGTCGCCGACATAGTGCAGCACCTCGCCGCGAAAGTCCGCGACCTGCAGCGTCAACAGCCGGAAGGTGCGGTCGAGAAAACGGTGGATGCCGACGCCGCCGAGCCGCTCGGCAAGCCCGGTCGAGCCGGCGATGTCGACGAACAGCACGAAGCGGTTTTCCTGCACCGGGCTGTGGTAACGGCCGGTGATGAAGTTGGACAAAGCGCGGGTGCCGATCAGGTTGGTGATCGCCAGCACCAGATTCATCGCGATCGAGAACAGCCCGGAATAGATCGTCGCACTCCAGAACGAGGCGCGGTCGTCGTCAACCGGGACACCGGCCAGCACCGCACCGATCTCGTAGTACTGGATCGGGATGATGATCGCCGCATAGATCGCGCTGCGCACCAGCACGCTGAGGGTGAACGGCAGCCGTCCCAGCTGCTCGCGCAACGCGCCGTTGGCGATGAACAGCTCGAACACCGCGATGGCGCTGCTGATCAACAGGCCGTAGACGATCCCGGCGCGCAGGTCGCCGGCCGTGGTGTGGCCGCGCGAGATCACGAACACCAGGCCGCCGAGCAGGCCGCCGGTGAGCATGATCGCAAGTATCCGCATCTTCAGTTCAAGCCGCGCGTTCATGGTTCGCTCGCTGCGCGCCGCGCGGAAGCGCGACCGTTCCTGACTACTCCGCCGCTTTGTCGAACGCCTGCTTCAGCGCCGCCAACCCCTGCTGCTGCGCGGTCCAATTGCGGCCGCCGGTGATGGCGCCGTCGATGACCAGATCATGGCCGTTGATGAAGCCGGATTCGTCGCTGGCGAGAAACACCGCCGCATAAGCGATGTCGTCGGGCAATCCGGCGCGCGGGATCGGCTGCGCGGTCTTGTACACTTCGCGCATCGTCGCCGCGGTCTGCTCCGCGGCTTCCACCGACAACCCCAGCGCCTTGCCGAAAATGCCGGTGGCGATCGCGCCCGGCGAAATGCTGTTGACCCGGACGCCGGCCTCGCCGAGCTCCATCGCGACGCATTTGGTGAGGTGGATCACCGCGGCCTTGGCGGCGCCATAGACCAGCGACGACGAGAAGCCGGCGAGCCTTCCGGCGATCGAGCCGTTGTTGATGATGCTGCCGCAGCCCTGCCGGCGCATCACCGGGGCTGCGTGCTTCATGCCGAGCATCACGCTGCGCAGCAGGGTCGCCATCGCGGCGTCGAATCGTGCCACTTCGAGGCCTTCGATGCCGCCGGTCTGCGCCGGGCCGCCGGCATTGTTGAACAGGCAATCCAGCCGGCCGAACTGCGTCACCGCCTCGTCGATCAGCGCCCGCATCTGGTCTTCCTCGGTGACGTCGGTCTGGCGGAAGCGGCAGGCCGCGCCGAGCCGTTCGGCCAGCGCCTGCCCCTCGGCGACGCGTCGCCCGGCGACCACCACCTTGGCGCCTTCGGCGACGAAAATCTCCGCGGTGCGCAGCCCGATGCCGCTGGTCGCGCCGGTGATTACCGCGACCTTGCCGTCCAGCCGTCCCATCTCTCACTCCCCATGATGTCCCGCGGTCTGCATCTGCGCCGCGCCGTTGAGACTCTGTTAATGACAATCCGCGCCGGCGCAACGTCAAATGCGGCCCCCGGGCCGATAGCCCGGCGTTTTGCATGACGACTTAACTAAAATTACAAGACAGCTTGCGATGCTGCCACATCATGTCAAGCGCAGTCTCCAGCATGGTGTTGACCGGCCCCGCCGATATCACCCGCGACATCGATCCGCCGCCTCGCGGCGGCGGCGACGCCGCGCAGGGCGCCGAACTGGCCGCGCTGCAGGACATCATCCGCGCGCTGCCCTCGGCCGTCACGGTGCAGGACGCGGCGGGCCGCTTCCTGCTCGCCAACGACGCCGCCGCGACGCAATTCGGCATTTCGGCAGCGCAGTTGCTGCAGCTTTCGCCGACCGACGCCTTGCCGACCGAGGCGCTGACCGAGCGCCGCGCGCTCGGCATCGCGCTGTTGGCGGAGGGCGAGGCCCGGGTCTGCGAAGAGCGCATCGTCGCCGAGCGCGGCGTGCGGATCTACAGCACCGCGCATCGGCCGCTCGAGATCGCCGGCGCGCGCCTGCTGCTGTCGAGTTCGGCCGACATTACCGCGCAGAAGGAGGTCGAGCAGGCATTGTTCGACCGCGCCTATTTCGACCAGCTCACCGGCCTGCCGATCCGCAGCGTGATCGAGGCCCGCGCCAATGCGCTGTTGCGGAACGATCCGGAGGCGCGTTTCGCGCTGGCGTTCCTCGACATCGACAATTTCAAGCACATCAACGACTATTACGGCCACGCCATCGGCGACACGCTGCTGATCGAAGTGGCGAAGCGGCTCGGCTTCGAGCTGCGCAGCTCCGATACGCTGTCGCGGATCAGCGGCGACGAATTCCTGATGCTGCTCAACCCGGTGCAGAGTGCCAGCGAAGTCACCGACTACATCGATTTCCTGCAGCAGCGGCTGCGCGCGCCGTTCTACATCGACGGCTCCGAAGTGTTCGCCTCGGCCTCGATCGGCATCAGCCTGTATCCCGAGCACGGCCGCAGCTTCGACACGCTGCAGCAGAACGCCGACGTCGCGATGTATCAGGTCAAGAACGCCACCAAGGGCGGCGCCGCGATGTTCGACGTCGCGATGGAGCGCGAGGCGCTGGCGCGGATGAAGGTCGAGCAGTCGCTGCGGGTGGCGATTCTCGACAAGCGGTTCTGCTGCGCGTTCCAACCCAAGGTCGATATCCGGACCCGGGAGATCAAGGGCATCGAGGCGCTGGTCCGGCTGCGCGACGACAACGGCGTGATCCAGGCGCCGGGCACCTTCGTGGACCTCGCCGTCGAACTCGGACTGATCGACGAGCTCACCCATCTGGTGCTGTCGGAGATCATGAAATCGATCGACCTGATCAACGACAATTTCGGCCCGGGCGTCAGCATCAGCATCAACGTCGCCGCCAAACAGGCCGGCAATCCGACATTCATGCGCGCGTTCAGCGAGGCGCTGGAGGCGACCGGCTGCGCCGAGCGCTTCATGGTCGAAGTCACCGAAGACGCCTTCGTGGCAAAATCGCATTTCCAATCCGAGATCCTGCCGATGCTGCGCCGGCTCGGCGTCGGCATCTCGATCGACGATTTCGGCATCGGCTATTCGTCGCTGTCGGCGCTGGCCGATATCACCGCCGACGAGATCAAGATCGACCGCTCCTTCATCACCGACATTCACAAGCGGCCGCGCAGCCAGGGCATCCTCAAGGCGATCGAATCCTTGAGCGAGGCGCTCGGCATGACGGTGATCGCCGAAGGCATCGAAACCTTCGAGGAACTCACCTATCTGCAGGCGGCGACCAGGATCCGCTACGCGCAGGGCTATTACTTCTCCAAGCCGATTTTTCTCGAGGAGTTGAAGCCGGCGCAGTCGCTCACCCCCGAGGCCCGCACCGCGCAGCCGGCGCGGCTGCCGCAGCAGGCGCGACCGAGCACCATCCGCAGCCGCGGGCAGCGCCGCTGAGCACGACTCGACGCGCCCGGCTTGTCGTTACGGCTCTGCCCGTCGGGTGGGTTGGCGCGCATGCAAAACGCCGTGCTACACGCAAAGCGCCGTCATCCTGAGGTGCGAAGCCGCGGAGCGGCGAGCCTCGAAGGATGCGGCTGCGCACGATGCGGCAAGCTCCGATCGCGCGGCTCATCCTTCGAGACGCCCGGCTTCGCTGCGCTCAGCCGGGCTCCTCAGGATGACGGCGGTGGGTGGAGGCGGTGACGAATCCGGATTCTGCACGATCTCTCACGATCTCACCTCAGGAGTATTCCGGAGGCCGGCAAATTGCTGATAACACTGAGTTATCTGCGCCGCCCGGCTTGATCTATCGCAATGTGATAGCAACCCGGCTGGGTCATGATACCGGCATCAATCAGCCAACGCCGGAGGGCCTTATGCCAGCTCACGCCAAGCCATATCCATTCGTCGACAAGCTGATCGAAATGTTCGGCGACTGGCTCAAGCACCGCCAGGAAATCACCGAGATGTGCCAGTTCGACGCCGCCGAATTCGGCCGCATCGCCCACGATCTCGGGGTGACCTCCTCCGATCTCGACGAATTGGTTCGCAAGGGTCCGCACAAGATCGATGAGCTGCCCCATCTGTTGAAGGCGCTCGGCATCGACGAAGCGGCGATCTCCCGCGCCCAGCCCCTGGTGATGCGCGACCTCGAGCGGGTCTGCGCCTTGTGCAAGCACAAGAGCGAGTGCGACCACGACATCGCCGACGGCACGTTGAAAGAGCACTACGAGGCCTATTGCGGCAACGCGGTCACGCTCGACGCGCTGGAGCAGGAGGCGCACGCCGACGCGACCCCCGCGCCGGCGCACTCCTGATCGGGCGGCGGATGCGCCGCGCGGCCCTGATACAAGTCACGCTGACGGCGATGCTGATCGCCGCCAGCGCGTTTGCGTGGATGCCTGCCGCATCCGGCGCGGTATTGCCGGAAGCCGGCAAGGGCCAGCGTCTCGCCGCCGCCTGGTGCGTCGAATGCCACGCCATCGACGGCCATGGCATGCACGCCGGCCGCACCAAGGCGCCGAGCTTTCGCGCCATCGCCAATATGCCCTCGACCACCGCGCTGTCGCTGAAGGTGTTTCTGCGCTCCAGCCATCCCTCGATGCCGAATTTCATCATCGAGTCGAGCGACACCGATGAAATCGTGCAATACATCCTCAGCCTGAAGCGCAACTGATCGGGCGGCCCTCGCCTGATCGGAACGGATACCGCGGGATGGATTTCGAGTTCAGCGACAAGGTGGAACGGCTGCGCGCGCAGCTCTCCGACTTCATGCGTTTCCACGTCGAGCCGGCCAATCACGACTGGCACCGCGAGATCGCCGCCGGGCGCTATCCGCTGCCGCTGCTGGAACGGCTGAAGTCGCGGGCGTTCTCCGAGGATCTGTGGAATCTGTTTCTGCCGGGGCTTGGCCACGACCAGCCCGGCCAGCGGCTCAGCAATCTGGAATACGCGCCGCTCGCCGAGATCATGGGCCGCAGCCATTGGGCGCCCGAAGTGTTCAATTGCAGCGCGCCGGACACCGGCAACATCGAGCTGCTGCAGCAGTTCGGCACCCCGGAGCAGCGCGCGCAATGGCTCGACCCGTTGTTACTTGGCGAAATCCGCTCCTGCTTTGCGATGAGCGAACCGGACACCGCCTCGTCCGACGCCCGCAACATCCAGACCACGATCCGCCGCGACGGCGATGCCTACGTCATCAACGGCCGCAAATGGTTCATCACCGGCGCGCTGCATCCGAACTGCAAAGTGGCGATCGTGATGGGCGTCACCGGCGAACAGCTCGAGGCGAATTCCACCGAGCGGCATTCGATGCTGCTGGTGCCGATGGATACTCCCGGCCTGGAGATCGTCCGCAACATTCCGATCATGCACTACCATTCGCCCGAGGGGCATTGCGAATTGCTGTTTCGCGACGTCCGGGTGCCGCTAAGCAATTTGCTCGGCGCCGAGGGCAAGGGCTTCAGGCTGGCGCAGGACCGGCTCGGCCCCGGCCGGGTGCATCACTGCATGCGCACCATCGGGCAATGCGAGCTGGCGCTCGAATTGATGTGCGAGCGCGCGCTGGAGCGCAAGGCGTTCGGCAAACACCTTTCCGAGTTCGGCAATCTGCAGGACTGGATCGCGGAGTCGCGGCTGGAGATCGACCAGGCCCGGCTGCTGGTGCTGCAGGCCGCGCACCGCATGGACCGCGCCGGCAACGCGGCGGCGCGGATCGACGTCTCGGCGATCAAGGTGGTGGCGGCGCGGCTGCAGACCCGCGTGGTCGACCGCGCCATGCAGGTATTCGGCGCGATGGGGCTGACGCCCGATACGCCGCTGTCCTATCTGTGGACCTGGGGCCGCGCGATGCGGTTTCTCGACGGGCCGGACGAAGTGCATCTGCGCGTGGTGTCGCGCGCCGAACTCGCCAAGGCCAGGCTCGCGCTCGGCAACAATGCTTGGTATTTCGTGCCGCCGCCCGGTCTGGCTGCGCCGCGCTGATCGCGCGCCGCGACGCCGCAGCGCGGGTTTTACGCCCGCGCCTGGCTCGCCGCGGCGTCCGGCCGGATGATCAACGGCTTGGCGCTGCTCTTCGGCTTGTCGGCGACGATGGTGATCAGCCAGCGCGGCACCGCGCTGGCTTTGTCTTCGCGCACCGCGCGGACCAGGCCGGTGACGGTCTTGCCGCCGAGGCTCAAGGTGGCGCTGCGTCCGCTGAATTGAGCGATGCGGGACCGTCTGGCTTCTTTCAGGTCGGTCGTCTCAACCGTCTGCATCGGGCGATCTCCTTGTTCACCGCGAGTAGACCAAGTCAGCGTTACGCGGAAATTAAATTGAGGCCTCGTGCGATTACCGGGCAGGCGGCGCCACCGCGCGCGGCGGTTGCGCCATGCCTTGTATGCGCCCGCGGTTAGACGGACGGCGCGGTTCACAGCGCAGCGCCGGGCCCTTACAGTGGCGGGCTAGAGTCTGTGCGGCTGCGCGTCACCGCGGCCTGATCGAATTCGGAATCGCAAACACCGAGATAAACCCGCGATGAGCCTGTTTCCAACCACCGGAGCGGACGGCCGCCGCTTGGTGCTGTTCTGGCAATTGTCCCGGCGCTTCTGGCTCGGCGGCCACTGGCCGGTGATCGCGCTGATGGTGCTGATGCTCAGCGTGGTGCTGCTGCAATTGCTGGTGCAGGTCTCGCTCAATCTGTGGAACCGAAACTTCTTCGACGCGCTGGAGCGCCGCGACGGCTACGCGATGTGGGCGCAGGCCGAGCTGTTCTTCCCGCTGGCCGCGGCCAGCGTGCTGCTCGCCGCCACCTCGGTGTGGGGCCGCATGACCACGCAGCGCAAATGGCGCGAGGCGATGACCCGCGACATCATCGAGACCTGGGCCGCCAAGAACCACGACGGCGAGATCGAAGGCGGCATCGACGGCGCCGAGAATCCGGAATACCGCATCGCCGAGGACGTCCGCGTCGCCACCGACGCGCCGGTCGATCTCAGCCTCGCCTTCATCTCGTCGGGGCTGACCGCGGCGACGTTCTTCGGCGTGCTGTGGAGCGTCGGCGGCAGCATCGAATTTGAGCTGTTCGGCAAGCACCACGAGATCCCCGGCTATCTGGTGATCGGCGTGGTGATGTATTCGACGCTGATGACCAGCCTGATGCTGCTGCTCGGGCGGCGGATGCCGGGCGTGATCGAGACCAAGAACCAGGCCGAAGCGGAATTCCGCGCCGCCGCGGAAATCATGCGCGGCGACCGCGCCGACACCGACGGCGTGGCGCGGGCCAAGAAAGCCACGCTGCTGCAGCGGCTCGGCAAGGTCTTGGCGAGCTGGCGCGAGCTGTGCTGGCAACTCGCGCGGACCACGCTGGTGTCGCAGACCAACTTCCTGTTCGCGCCGATCGCCGCCTATATTCTCTGCGTGCCGAAATACGCCAGCGGCGCGATGACGCTCGGCGAAGTGACGCAGAGTGCGGCCGCCTTCGTCACCGTGCAGGGCGCGATCAACTGGCTGGTCGACAACTATCAGCGGCTGGCGGACTGGCGCTCCGCGGCGCACCGCGTCTCGGCGCTGCTGCTGGCGATCGACAATATGGATGATGGCGACGGGGTGAGCGCGCAGCGCGGTGATCCGAAACAAGCTGCGCCGGATTCCGGAAGCGAGTTTTCGGGATCGCGCTGAAGTTTCACAGTCGTCATCCCGGGGCATGAGCAGCGAAGCTGCGAGTGAACCCGGGATCCAGTAATCACCGCCCTGCAATACCGGATTCCGGGTTCGCTCGGCCTGCGGCCTCGCGCCCCGGAATGACGGTTGATTGTTTGTCGGGCGCATCGCCCGATACAAACTACCCCGCTATCGCCCCAACCATCCCGCGACGCGTTTTTCGGCGTCGGCGCGCGCTGTCGGGTCGGAGCCGACATGACCGTGGTCCGGTTCGTCGGCGCTGGCGCTGTGGTCGGTGTCGTGCAGCGCCACGTTGAGGCGGTCGAAGCCGTGCGCGGCGCCGGGATACACCACCAGCTTGGCGAGCGCGGAGCGGCCGCGGGCGCCGTCGATCATCTGCCGGCAGGCCGCGGGCGAACTGACGTCGTCGCTGCCGCCGATCAGCAGCAGCGTCGGCACCCGCGCGCTCCAGCCCAGCCCGGAGGACAGCCGGCAGTCCGGATAGAACGCCACCGCGGAGCGGACATCCGGCCCGCTTTGCGCGAACGCCGATTGCGGCCGCACCGCCCACAATAGCGCGCTGGCGCCGTTGGCAAAGCCGAGCAGGCTGATGCGCTGCTTGGTCACCCAGGGCTGCTGCAACAGCCATTGCCGCGCGGTGGCGATATCGGCGACCCGTTCGCGCCGCGCCTGCACCCTGCGTTCCTTGAGCCGGCATTGCGGCCCCAATTCGCGCGAGCCGTAGCTGTCCGGCAGCAGCACGGCGTGGCCGGCCTTCAGCAGGTGCTGGACCCAATCGACATAGCGGGCGCGCAGCGGCTCGGCACCGGCCGACAGCCCGCCGCAGCCATGCAGCGCGATCACCGTGGGGAACGGGCCGTCGCCACCCGGCTTGTACAGCAGCGCGTGCAGCAGCCCGGCGGCGCGCGGCAGATCGACCGCCTGCGGCGCCGGCAGCGCACTGGCCGCCGCCGCGGGCGCCGACCAGCCGAGCAGCAGAGCGACCGCCGCGGCGATGGCGCGGCGGCGCGATCCGCCCATGCGGGGCTCGGAGTTGCGAAGGCGGCGCAGGCGGGTCATGGTCGGGCGGCTTTCGATCACATCGGCAAGTGTCTGCCCAAATCGATGGCGGCGCCAGCTTGCAGGAAATGCCGGATGCATCACAACTCGGTGGATTTGAAATTGCGCGTCAGCGTCACATTTATGATAGAATACCCGAAACGAGGAGACTGGACGTGCTGAATAAATTTGGCCCCTCGGGCCTTGGCGAAGCCCAGGTGCAATATCTCGACGGCGACTTCCGCGTCACCTCCCCCGGCACCTATGTGAAGTGCGCCGTCACCGGCGTGCAGATCCCGCTCGACGAATTGAAATACTGGAGCGTCGACCTGAAAGAGGCCTACGCCTCGCCGACCGCGGTGCTGCAACGGCATTATCCCAACGCCGCCAAAGCCTGAGGCGTTACGGGCGCGGCGCCCGCGCCTTGGCGAGCGTCGCGATCAAGAAGCCGCGCAGCGCTTCGCCGTCGTCGAATTGCAGCGTCACCGCGAACGGCACCACCGATGCCGCGAAGCCGGCCTGCGCCGGGTCGCCCTGCAGCCGGACAAAATCCTTCTCGGTCGTCACCAGCGTGAGGCCCTCGCCGTGGGCGATTTCGCTCAGCGCCGCCAGATCCTGCGGCGAAAACGGATGGTGATCGGCAAACACCCGCTCGCCGGCGACATTGACGCCGGCCGCACGCAGCGTGGCGAAAAACCGCGCCGGATCGCCGATCCCGGCAAATGCCAGCACCGTCTTGCCGCGCAGCGCCGCCAGCGACGCGTCGGCCGGCTGAAACCGCGCCCGCAGCAGCAATCCGCCCTGGGCCATCACCGCTTCCGCGACCGGATCCGCCGCGCGGCCCTGCCCGACCACGATCAGCGCGTCGGTGCGCGCGAGCTGCGGCGGCAGCGGCGCGCGTAACGGCCCGGCCGGGATCACGCAGCCATTGCCGAGGCCGCGCGCGCCGTCGATCACGATCAGCGCGGCGTCCTTGGCGACCGCCGGGTTCTGGAAGCCGTCGTCCATCAGGATCACGCTGGCGCCGCGCGCCCGCGCCAGCGCCGCGCCGCCGACCCGGTCGCGCGCCACCACCACGGCCACGTCGCGCGCCATCATCAACGGCTCGTCGCCGACGTCGACGGCGCGGTGCCGCCCCGGATCGACGCTGATCGGCCCCCTGAGCCGGCCGCCATAGCCGCGGCTCAGCACCACCGGCCGCTCGCCGAGGTCGAGCAGCAGCCGCGCCAGCGCCAGCGTGGTCGGGGTCTTGCCGGCGCCGCCGCCGTGGAAATTGCCGATGCACACGACCGGCACGCCCACCGCGGTGCCGGGCTGCACCATGCGATGTGCCGCCACCGCGCCATAGAGCGCGCCGAGCGGCCGCAGCAGGGTGGAAAGCAGCGACGGCGGCCGGTACCAGAAGCCCGGCTCACGCATCGGCCGCGCCTTTTTCGATGCGCAGCTGCATCAGATAGGGCTCGAGCACGCCGAGCGTCCGCTGCAGCGCGCCGCCGAGCCGGCCGACCACCGCGCTCGAGGCTTCGAGCGCGCTTTGTCGCGCCGGCGCGTCGCCGAGCAGCCGGACGAATTGCCGCGCCAGCATCTCTGCGCTGTCGACCTGGATGGCGCCGCGGGCGCTATCCAGCGCCGCATAGACGTCGGTGAAATTGGCGACGTGCGGCCCGTGCAGGATCGCCGCACCGAGCTTGATGGCCTCGATCGGATTCTGCCCGCCGTGCTCGACCAGCGAGCCGCCCATGAACACCACCGGCGCCAGCCGATAGAACAGGCCGAGCTCGCCGATGGTATCGGCGACGTAGATCTCGGTGGCGGCGTCGGGCATTTCGTCGCGCGAGCGAAGTGCGACCTTCAATTCCGCGGCCGCCACCATGCAGGCGACGCCTTCGCCGCGATCCGGATGCCGCGGCACGATCACGGTCAACAGATCGGGGAAGAATTTCGCCACCGCGCGATGCACCTCGAGCAGCAGCGCCTCTTCGCCGTTGTGCGTCGAGGACGCCAGGATCACCGGGCGGCCGCGGGTCGCGGCCCTCAGCCGCTCCAGCTTGGCGGCGTCGGCCGGCGGCGGCTGCACGTCGAGCTTGAGATTGCCGGTGGTGACGACGCGGCGGCTGCCGAGCGCCGCGAACCGTTCGGCATCGACGTTGGACTGCGCCATGCAGATGTCGAAGCGGCCGAGCAGCGCCGCGATGGTCGCCGAGGCGCGCTGCCAGCGCGGGAACGAGCGGTGCGACATCCGGCCGTTGATCAGCAGCATCGGCAACCGCCGCGAGGCGCCGGCCAGGATCAGGTTCGGCCACAGATCGGATTCGATGAACAGCGCCAGGCTCGGCTGCCAGTGATCGAGAAACCGCGCCACATAGCGCGGCGCGTCGTAGGGGATGAACTGGTGGATGATGTCGTCGGGAAACCGCCGCGCCACCACCGCCGCCGAGGTCACGGTGCCCGAGGTCAGCAGGATGCGGATGTTCAGCGCGCGCAGCCGCTCGACCAGCGCGGCGCCGGCCAGCACTTCGCCGACGCTGGCGCCGTGGATCCACACCAGCGGCCCCGGCGGCCGCTCGAGCCGGCTGATGCCGCGGCGCTCATGGACCCGCGCGGAATCCTCTTTGCCCTGGCGCAGCCGTCGCGTGATCAACAGCCGCGACAGCGGCGTCACGGCGCCCGACAGCTTCTGATAGACGCGCAGCGTCAACGGCAGGCGACTAGCCATCGGCGGCCTCGCTCGGCGCGAGACCCGGGACGGCCCGCGACATCCCAAGCGGACGGCGAACGACGGATGCGTCCCGCAAGGGACGCAGCAAGCGACGGCGGTCCATGGTCAACGTGCTGGCTTGGTTTCTTGACCCGGATCGAGCAGCCGGTGCAGGTGCACCACGAAGTAACGCATATGCGCGTTGTCGACGGTCTGCTGCGCCTTGGCCTTCCACGCCGCATAGGCGGTCGCGTAGTTCGGAAACACGCCGACGACTTCCACCTGGCTGAGATCCTTGAAGGTATTGCCTTCAAGATTGGTCAACTCGCCTCCGAGGACGAGGTGAAGCAACTGCTCGTTGTCTGGCATTTATGTTTTCCCTACCGCCGGCAGACGGAGATCGCGAACGCTAGACCAAGGATTTGTTCCGGAAACGTTCGACGATATGCGCGTGGCGGTCGCGCCCAGCAGCCACCAGCACCCCATGCGTCACTTCCGGGCGATTATAGACGATGGCATCCCCCGCAAGCGTGGTCAGCCTACCATTGGCTTCGTGCACGATCAAATCCGCCGCCGCAAGGTCCCAATCGCGGCTCTGACCACCCGCAAACGCAACGTCGAGCCGCCGATCCGCCACCCGGCACAGCCGCAGCGCCAACGACCCGATTCGCGGGTACAGCGCAACTGAGGAGTCCGCGAGGCCGAGCCGTTCGGCCAACGGTTTCGGGCCGGCGATCTTGGAAAAATCCAGCGCGGTGCCGGCGGAGGCGGTGAGCGTCGCGCCGTTCAGCGTGGCGCCCTGGCCGCGCGCGGCGAAGAAGAATTCATCGGTGGACGGCGCGAACACCGCAGCCAAGAGCGGCGCGTCGCCCGCCACCAGGGCGGCCGAGACGCACCAGTCTTCGCGGCCGGCGAGGTAGCCCCGGGTGCCGTCGATCGGATCGATGATCCACAACAGGTCTTTGCCGAGCCGCGACGAATCGTCGGCGCTCTCTTCCGACAGCCAGCCGTAATCCGGCGTCGCCGCCTGCAAGCGGGCGCGGATCAGGTCGTTGACCGCGATATCGGCCTCCGACACCGGCGAGGATGCGCCCTTGGTCCAGTTGCGCAGCTCGGTGCGAAACATCGACAGCCCGAGCGCGCCGGCCTCGCGCACGGTGTCGGTCAGCAACGCGATATCGCGCGACAGGTTAGGATGCGCGATCTCGCTGCTAGCGTCCGGCAATCGTCAGCCCCTCGATGCGCAGCGTCGGCGCGTTGGTGCCATAGCGGAATTCGAGATTATTCGCCGCCGAAAGATGCTTGTACATCTCGATCAGATGCCCGGCGATGGTGACTTCGCTGACCGCATAAGTGCATTCGCCGTTCTCGATCCAGAACCCGGCGGCGCCGCGGCTGTAGTCGCCGGTGACGCCGTTGACGCCGGAGCCGATCAGATCGGTGACGTAGAAGCCCTCTTTGATATCCGAGATCAGCTCGGCCGGCGTCACCGTGCCGCCCTCGAGATGCAGATTGTAGGGGCCGGGCGACGGCGACGACGACACCCCGCGATGGGCGTGGCCGGTGGTGGCAAGGCCGAGTTCTCGCGCGGTCGCGGAATCCAAAAGCCAGGTCGTGAGCACGCCGTCCTCGACGATGGCGCGGCGCTGAACTGCGACGCCCTCGGCGTCGAACGTCTGCGAGCGCAAGCCGCGCTTGCGCAGCGGATCGTCGATGATGCGGATGTCGTTGTCGAACAGGCGCTCGCCGAGCCGATCTTTCAGGAATGAGGTCTTGCGCGCGATCGAGGCGCCGTTCGCGGCGTTGACCAGGTGACTGATCAGCGAGCCGGCGACGCGCGGATCGTACACCACCGGCACCTTGCAGGTCGCGACCTTGCGCGGATTGGCGCGCGCCACCGCGCGCTCGCCGGCGCTGCGGCCGACCTTGTCCGGGGAATCGAGATCGGCGGCGTGCGGCGCCGAGCTGTAATCGTAGTCGCGCTCCATCGTGGTGCCGTCGCCGACGATCGCGGTCATCGAGACGCCGTGGCTGGAGCGCAGATAAGAGCCGTGGAAGCCGGTCGAGGTGACGAGCACCATGCCGCCGATCCCCGACGAGGCCGAGGCGCTGCCGGATTTGCTGACGCCCTTCACCGCGAGCGCGGCCGCCTCAGCAGTGAGCGCGCGGCGCTCCAATTCGGCGGTCGAGGGCACGTTGCGATCGAGCAGATCGAGATCGGGGAAGTCGCGCGCCAGCAGCGCAGGATCCGCCAGCCCGACATATTTGTCGTCGGGTGCGACGCGCGCCATCGCCACCGCGCGCTCGGCGAGTTGCGCTGCATTGTCGCCGTGAATGTCGTTGGTCGAGACCACCGCCTGGCGGCGTCCGACCAGCACGCGCAGCCCGACGTCGTCGCTTTCCGAGCGCTCGGATTCTTCGACGCGACCGTCGCGGACTTCGACGCCTTGCGAGACGCTGCGCACCGCCACCGCATCGGCGGCGTCGGCGCCGGCGCGCTTCGCCGCCTCCACCAGACGCTGCGCGAGTTCGCCGAGCGCGGACTGATCGAACAAATCCGAGGAGTTGGACGGGGTGTTGGCCGACAGCGTGTGCGGTGAAGCGTTCACAAACGAATCCTGATGCTTGGAGGGGAAATCAGCTGCCCTGTCAGATGTGCGCGTTTGACGCGAACTTCAAGCGCCGATGCAGCGATCCGCGGGGAAATTCGCGAGGATTGTTCGGCGCTGCGCAAGGTCTCGTCAATCATGTCGGCCAAGGGTCTGTCAATCATGAGCGGCGATGCAAGCCCGGTCGGATTCGATTAACCAGGCTTTTTAAGCGATTTGCGAACTCGCTCTGGCACTGTCTCACACATCGACCGGGAGCATAATTCCGGCGGGGAGATAAAATCGTGAGGCGTCAAACAGCAACAAGCGGGAGCATTCCCGCCGGGTCGAGCCGCAGCCTGCGGCTCGACCCTCTCTCACTGCCGGTCCGCTTCGACGCGCAAGACAACCGCGCCGACGGCGGCATCCGACAAATCGAATTGCATCGCGAACGCGTGATCTTGCGCCGCGAAATCGGCGGCATGCGGATGGCGGTCAACGTCCGGGTCTGCGACTTCATCGGCATCGCATCGCGGACCACTGATGATGGCCGGATGCTGCTGCTGCAGCATCGCGATCCGTCGCTGTCGATTCCATTGTGCGTCGGCGCCGACTTCGACGAGATCGAGGCCGCGGCGTCGCAATGGAGCGCGATCTTCGCGCTGCCGCAACTGCCGGAAGACAAAAGCCGGGAGCCTTCGCAGCGCCGCCGCCGTCACAACGCCATCAAGGATCGCCGCCCGAAATTCCTGGCGCGCCGCAAAGCCGGCGACCTGCTCAACGAGGCCGGCAACTACCAGGGCGAAGACGAAATCATCGCACGGGATTGACTAAGCTATAGCCATTACGCAGCGAGGCGCTCGACGTTTCCCTTGAACCTGTTCCAGGCTTTTCGTCGCTCGATATACTTCAGCTTTTTCAGCGGCAAGTTTTGATAGCTGTTGATCATTTCCAACTCGACACCGAGAAACGTGCGCTGGATATTCTCGATCGGCGGCAACTCGCTTCTTTCGCCGTTGACGGTATCGATTCTGAGATTTTTTTCTCCCAGTAGATAAAAGTCATCGGGAATGATCTCGGAGCTGAAAATACGCACAATGAAGGGAGAAATCTCCTTCGGGGTGGCCTCGGCATTGTAGGCATGGAAAAGTAGCTTGTTCAGCGCGAGCGGACCACCCGCATCAATAATCGAAGTAACCAAGACCAGGGTCCACTGCGCCGACGCAATGTCCCATCCCCAACCCAGAAAATTTGGGTTGAGCCCGAGTGCTCGAAGTGCTTTCAAATAGTCGGCTCCGGCCTTCAGATGTTGAGCCGATACAGGCCTGCTAGCCATTCGATGACCCCATTTGACTCAAATGCAGCTTCGCAGATGTCCCTTGCAAGCTTGTTGGGAACTTTTCCGACCGCATAACCATGCTCCCGCCGCCAATCTAACACCATTTTTAGCGCTGGCGCGACTGGACTTCTCGGATCAAACGACAGCGGATCAATACCCAGCCGCTTGAAAAGGACCCGCAGGTCGTGTGTCCAGAGGTCAGGCGCCGTTTCCCGATCAGGCCAGCGATTGAGCCGTTCCTTCTTCATAATCGCCGCCTTCAAGCAACATTCGACGGCAAATCCCGCATTCATCCAAGCGCCGTCCGGACGTCGAACGTCGCGCAACGCGATCGCGTCGCCCCGATATCGACGACACAGCTCCAGCCATTCCTCGGAAGAGTTGACAGGTTGGTGAATTGAACGGTCCCCAATCGTTCACAAGTGCCGCGGCACATACTCAATCGCGGTGGATCAACTCCCGCTCATTTCATCCGCCGCTCAGTTCGCGCGCAAGATCGCGTCGAGCAACAGCCCCGCGGCGAGCAAAAGCCCCGCCTCGCGGTTCGACTTGAACAGCTTCAGGCACAACGGCGAATCTTTGATCCGCAGCCGCACGATCTGCTGCGTCAGATGCGCCGCGAAGGCCGCGAGCCCGAGCCAGGCCGGCCAATGCACCTCGGCCAAGGCCAGCGCGACGCCGATCAGCGCCACCGCGAGACCATAGAGCACGCTCAGGGCGAGATGGGTGCGTTCGCCGAACAACAGCGCGGTGGACTTGATGCCGATCATCAGATCGTCCTCGGCGTCCTGATGCGCGTACATGGTGTCGTAGCCGATCACCCAGGCGATCGAACCCGCATAGAGAAACAGCGCCGCCGGATCGATCCGGCCGAGCGTCACCGCAAAGCCCATCAGCGCGCCCCAGGAGAACGCCAGACCGAGCACCAGCTGCGGCCAATAGGTGATCCGCTTCATGAACGGATAGGCGGCGACGATGATCAGCGAGGCGATGCCGGTGGCAATCGCAAAGCCGTTGAACTGCACCAGCACCAACAGCCCGACCAGCGACTGCAGCACCATGAAGACGGCGGCCTGTTTGGCGGTGACCTGCCCGGCCGGGATCGGCCGCGACCGCGTGCGCTCGACCTTGTCGTCGAGGTCGCGGTCGGTGATGTCGTTCCAGGTACAGCCGGCGCCGCGCATCGCGAACGATCCGATGAAGAACAGCAGCGCGTACCACGGCAAATGGCTGACGTCATGGGCGACGCCGGCGGCCAGCGCCGCCGACCACCAGCACGGCATCAACAAAAGCCAGGAGCCGATCGGCCGGTCGAACCGCGCCAGCCGCAGATACGGCCGCGACCACAGCGGCGCCCAACTATCAACCCAGTTGCCGGTCGCATCCGCGACCCGCGCTGCCGCGATGTTCATCTGCCGTCACTCACCGCGCGAGCACATTGCCGTTGAGGGTGTCGAAAGTGCTGCCGCCGCTGCGCTTGGCGGTGGTGGCTTCCGGCATCGCGGTCGAGGAGCCCAGCACGTCGCTGAGGCTGGGGCCCGCCGGGCCGCGTTGTTGTTGCTGCTGCGCCACCGAACAGACCTTGGTCTGCATCTGCTCGGTGCGCTTGTGGCCGGTCTTGAGCTGATCGGCGACCTGGGCGGGAATGCCGCATTTCTGGCTGTTGGCCTCGATGAATTTGATCATCTTGATTTCGGCCTGGGAGAAATTGCCGATCAGCTTGCAGGCCTCGTCGGGCGGCGCGCGGCGCTGACCGGCGGCCTGGATCGCCTTGCCGCGCTTCTCGGCGTCCTCGCGCAGCGGCGTGAACTTTTTCATGCAGTCGTCGCCGCCGGGCGGCCCGGCCTGCTGCGGCTGCGGCGCCCCGAAGCCGCTGGAGACCGGCGGCGCGCCGGTGGAAAACGCGCTCGGCGCCCCGACCGAGGCGGCCGGAGCCGCGCCATTTACCGGCGGGAACGGCGAAGCGCTGGGAGTCGACGACTGGCCCGGCAGCGGCGCCGGAAAGGCACCCTGCGCCAGCGCGGAAGCGGCCTGCAGCACACAGCCGGCCACGGTCAACGGCACGATGAAACGGCGGACGATCAAGACGGCTCCTCCGGCAAAGTTCGAATGGCCCCCAGAATTAGCCCGACGACTGAGCCCCGAGAACGGCGGTGGCACGGCCCGTGAGGGCGGCACGCTGTCGGGACCTTTTACGATTCCTGGATGCCCTTAACAACCCGCCGAATAGGGCGGCAGCGCGGCGCCGCGTCGCGGCGCTCGCGAGAATGTGTGAAGGAAACCTTTGTAGTTTGCCTTCGCATCGACTAGATGTCCCCCATGAGCTTGCAGAACGACCCTCCCACCGCCCCCGATGCCTTGACCCTCGCCCACGAGCTTCGGCTGGTGATCGGCCGGCTGAAGCGCCGGCTGCGCGAACAAGCCTATCTCGGCGACCTGACCTGGTCGCAGGTGGCGGTGCTCGGCCATATCGATCGCGAGGGGCCGGCGACGGTGACCGCGCTGGCCCGGGCCGAGGGCATGCGGCCGCAATCGATGGGCGCCACCGTGGCGGCCCTCGAGGCCGCCGGACTGGTCAGCGGCGCGCCCGACCCCAAGGACGGGCGGCAGACCCTGCTGTCGCTGACCCCGGCCTGCCGCGACCTGATCGTCGCCGGCCGCGCCGCCCGCGAGGATTGGCTGCAGCGGGCGATCCAGAGCAACCTCACCGCCGAAGAGACCGTCCAGCTTTCCGCCGCCGTCGTGCTGCTGAGGCGGCTGGCGGCGCCATGACCGGGCGCGCCCGCTGAACCGAAGCGCCCGCCTCCCCGATCGCCCCCGACCAAAAGGACACCCGATGGCTCTCACCGCGCTCGACCCCCGCACCGCGCTGGTGGTGATTGATCTGCAGAACGGCATCGTGGCGATGCCGACCGCCGAGCCCGTCGCCCCGATCGTGCAGCGCGCCGCAGCATTGGCCGAGGCGTTCCGCCGTCACGGCCGCCCGGTGGTGCTGGTCAATGTCGCGGGCGGCGCGCCCGGCCGCACCGAGCAACCGCGCCGGCTCGGCGAATTGCCCGCAGGCTGGACCGACCTCGTGCCGGAGCTGAACCGGCAGCCCACCGACCACCTTGTCACCAAGCATAGCTGGGGCGCCTTCACCGCCACCGACCTGCACGACTATCTGAAATCGCAAGCCGTCACCCAGCTGGTGATCGCCGGCGTCTCCACCAGCATCGGCGTCGAGACCACCGCCCGCCAAGCCTACGAGCTCGGCTTCAACGTCACGCTGGCGGTCGACGCCATGACCGATCTGCGGCCCGAGGCGCACGCCAACAGCATCGCGCGGATCTTTCCGCGGCTCGGCGAAACCGGCACCGCCGCGCAGATCATCGCGCTGCTCGACGGCAATCCGCCTTCGACCTCGTGAGCGATGCGGTGAAAGGCACCTTCCGCTCATTGCGCGGCTTCAACTACCGGGTCTGGGCCGGCGGCGCGATCGTGTCCAATGTCGGCACCTGGATGCAGCGCACCGCGCAGGACTGGCTGGTGCTGACCGAGCTGACGCCGAACAACGCCACCGCGGTCGGCATCGTGATGGCGCTGCAATTCGGCCCGCTGCTGCTGTTGCTGCCGCTGAGCGGCTATGCCTCCGACCATTTCGACCGCCGCAAGTTGCTGCTCGCCACCCAGGCTTCGATGGGGCTATTGGCGCTCGGGCTTGGCCTCCTGACCATCAGCGGGCAGGTGCAGCTGTGGCAGGTCTATGTGTTCGCGTTCCTGCAGGGCTGCGTCACCGCGTTCGATTCCACCGCGCGGCAGACCTTCGTCTCCGAACTGGTCGGCGAGGCCGATCTGTCCAATGCAGTGGCGCTGAATTCCACCTCGTTCAATGCCGCAAGGCTGATCGGCCCGGCGCTCGCAGGTTTGCTGATCGCCGGGGTCGGCACCGGCTGGGTGTTTCTGATCAACGCCGCCTCCTTCGTCGCCGTGCTCGGCTCGCTCAGCCTGCTGCGCCGCGACCAGTTGCATCGTGGCGACAAGGCGGCGCGTGGCAGCACCGGCTTCGCCGACGGCTTTCGCTACATCTGGCGACGCAGCGATCTGATCGTCGTGCTGGTGATGTTCTTCCTGATCGGCACCTTCGGCGCCAATTTCGCGATCTTCATTTCCACCATGTCGGTCACGGTGTTTCACGCCGGCGCCAGCGAGTTCGGCCTGTTGAGCTCGATGATGGCGATCGGCTCGGTCGGCGGCGCGCTGCTGGCGGCGCGGCGCGACAAGCCCGGCATCGGGCTGCTGCTGACCGGCGCCGCGGTGTTCGGATTGGGCCTGGCGCTGGCCGCGGTGATGCCGCAGTTCTGGCTGTTCGGGCTGGCGCTGATCGTGGTCGGGATGGCGGCGCAGACCTTCACCACCACCGCCAACAGCACCGTGCAGCTGTCGACCGAGCCTGCGATGCGCGGCCGGGTGGTGGCGATCCTGCTGGCGCTGGCGCTCGGCGGCACCCCGATCGGCGCGCCGATCGTCGGCTGGGTCGCCGACGTGTTCGGCGCGCGCTGGGCGCTCGGCGTCGGCGCCGCGGCGGGCTTCGCTGCAGCCCTGGTCGCGGTGGTCTACCTGGTGACGCACCGCCAATTGCGGCTGCGCCGCGAGGCCGGCGGCTGGCGTCTCCGCCTCGACGCCGCCGAGCCGCTGCGCGATTCCGGTTGATCGCGGAGAGCCGCTGCGCTTCAACAACGTCCCCACCTCGCTTCTCCGGATGCCCATGCCCCAGATCGAATTCCGCAGCCCGCGGCTCTATGTCGACGCCGACCTCTCAGCCGGCCTGCAGGTCGCGCTGACCCGCGAGCAGGGCAATTATCTCGGCAACGTGCTGCGGCTTGGCCCCGGCGCCGCGGTGCTGGTGTTCAACGGCCGCGACGGCGAATGGCAGGCGATGATCGGCGCCGGCAAGCGGGTCGACCGGCTCGACATCCTGTCGCGGGCCCGCGCGCAGGACGCATTGCCTGACGTCACTTACGTGTTCGCGCCGCTGAAGCACGCCCGGCTCGACTACATGGTGCAGAAGGCGATCGAGATGGGCGCCTGCGCGCTGCAGCCGGTGCTGACCCGGTTCACCCAGGTGACGCGGGTCAATACCGAACGGATGCGCGCCAACGTCATCGAGGCCGCCGAACAATGCGGCATCCTGTCGATCGCCGCGGTCGAGGAGCCGCTGAAGCTCGAGCGCTATCTCGCCACGCGCAACACCGAACGCCTGCTGGTGTTCTGCGACGAGGCCGCCGAGGTGGCGGATCCGGTGGCAGCGCTCGCCGCCGCCCGCGCGCAGGCCGGCGCCGGCATCGATGTGGTGATCGGCCCGGAAGGCGGCTTTGCCGAGGAGGAACGCGCGCTACTGCTGCGCCAGCCAACCATCCTGCGGCTGGCGCTGGGCCCGCGGATCATGCGCGCCGACACCGCCGCGGTGGCGGCGCTGACCCTGGTGCAGACCGTGCTGGGGGATTGGCAGGGCGCCTAACACGCTCCGGTTGCATCTGGCGTCCGGCGCAGCCCTAGCCCATTCGACGGTCGAATCTGTCATGCCGCCATGCTAAGGGCTGCGCCGACTTCACAAAAAACCTTAGCCGAGACTTCAAGATGACCAACACCGCCGCTCCTGCGACCGTGTCCGCCGGATGGGCGGACGCCCTGCTGGCCTCGTTCGGGCAGGCCGGCTACACCAAGGCCGAGCCGGCGATCCTGCAGCCGGCGGAGCCGTTCCTCGATCTGTCCGGCGAAGACATCCGCAAGAGCCTTTACCTCACCACCGACGCGTCCGGCGAGGAGCTGTGCCTGCGGCCCGACCTCACCATTCCGGTGGCGCGGGACTATCTCGCCTCGCCAAGCGCGGGAAAACCCGCCGGGTTCTGCTATCTCGGGCCGGTGTTCCGGCAGCGCGGCGGCGGCCGCAGCGAATTTTTACAGGCCGGCATCGAATCCTTCGGCCGGCTCGACCGCGCCGCCGCCGACGCCGAGATGCTGGCGCTGGGGCTGCAAGCCACCGCGGCGTTCGGCGTCACCGACGTCGATATCCGCACCGGCGACGTGGCACTGTTCATCGCGCTGATCGACGCGCTCGACCTCTATCCGGTATGGCGGCGGCGGCTGATCAAGGACTTCAACCGCAAATCCGATCTCGCGCAGGACCTGGAACGCCTCACGCTGGCGACCGCGACGCCGCGCAACGAATATGAGGGCGTGCTGGCCGCACTCGCCGGCTCCGACCGCAAGGCGGCTTTGGCGCTGGTCACCGACCTGATGTCGATTGCGGGCGCCAGCAATGTCGGCGGCCGGTCGGTTGCGGAAATCGCCGACCGCTTTCTCGAACAATCGACGCTGAAGGGCGGCGCGCTGCCGCGCGACGCGCTCGACAAGATCAAGCGCTTCCTCGCCATCTCCGGCAGCCCCGGCGACGCCTTGCTGCAACTGCGGGCGCTCGCCGCCGACGCCAAGCTCGACATCAACGCGGCGATCGACGAGTTCGAAGCCAGGATCGGCTTCATGGCCGCGCGCGGCATCGACCTCTCCGCCACCAGGTTCTCGACCTCGTTCGGCCGCGGCGTCGACTACTACACCGGCTTCGAATTCGAAGTGCACCGCAAGGACAATGGCGACGAGCCGCTGGTCGCCGGCGGCCGCTATGACGGCCTCCTCTCGCAGCTCGGCGCCGCCGAGCCGATCGCCGCGGTCGGCTTCTCGGTGTGGATCGAAGCCCTCACCGAACTCGCCAACCCCGCCACTCGCAGCGCCGGGAGCGCGTCATGACGACCTTCGTTCTCGCCGTTCCGTCCAAAGGCCGGCTGCAGGAAAACGCCGAAGCGTTCTTCGCCCGCGCCGGCCTCACGCTCTCCAAGCTCGGCGGCGCCCGCGATTATCGCGGCACCATCGCCGGCCTCGACAATGTCGAGATCGCGTATCTCTCGGCCAGTGAGATCGCCGCCCAGCTGGCGCGCGGCACGGTGCATCTCGGCATCACCGGCGAGGACCTGATCCGCGAGAGCATCGCGGACGCCGACAAGAAGGTGGCGCTGCTCGAGGGCCTCGGCTTCGGCGGCGCCAATGTGGTGGTCGCGGTGCCGCAGGCCTGGATCGACGTCCGCACCATGGCCGACCTCGACGACGTCACCACCGGGTTTCGCGCCCAGCACAATCGCAGGATGCGGGTCGCCACCAAATACATCAACCTGACGCGGAATTTCTTCGCCATGCACGGCGTCGTCGACTATCGCATCGTCGAGAGCGCCGGCGCCACCGAGGGCGCCCCCGCGGTCGGCACCGCCGAGATGATCGTCGACATCACCTCCAGCGGCGCCACGCTGGTCGCCAACGGCCTCAAGGTGCTCGACGACGGCGTGATCCTGCGCAGCCAAGCCAATCTGGTGGCGTCGCGCGCCGCCGATTGGAGCCCCGAGGCGTTGGAGACGGCGCGCGTGATCCTCGATCGTATCGCCGCGCGCGCCCGCGCCAACAAATACAAGGAAGTCCGCACCCGCTTTGCGGGTTGCGATGCAGCACTATTGACCGAGGCGCACAACCGCTTCGGCGTGGTGTCGCCGTTCGGCGGCCCGACCTCGTCCGGCATGATCACGCTGCACTGCCCGCCGTCGCAGCTCTACGCGCTCGGCAGCTTCCTGCGCGACCACGGCGCCGACACCGTGTCGATCGCCTCGTTGGACTACGTGCTCGACCGCGAGAACCCGCTATTCGCCAAGCTCGAGAGTTTTCTGCGGCAATAATCCGCCGCGGGACCGCCTAGGCCCCGTGGCGACAGCGCGCCACAAGTGCCATATGGTCGTGGCACAGACCGCGCGCTTGGAAACCGATCGATGATTCTAGGTTCTGACCTGTCCGCCCTCGGCACCGGCACCGCCGCAGCGCGAAAGCTGTCGCTGGTGGTGCCGCTCTACAACGAGGCCGCCGGCCTGCCGCAGCTGCACGAGCGGCTGGTGGCGCTGGCCGCCACGCTGCGGCAGCGCTACGGGCTGGCCTGCGAAGTGATCTATGTCGACGACGGCAGCGCGGATGCCACGCTGAGTGTCGCCCACGGCCTGGCCGCGCCGACGCTCGACGTCCAGGTGGTGTCGCTGTCGCGCAATTTCGGCAAGGAAGCCGCGCTGATGGCCGGGCTCGACCACGCCGGAAACGGCGCGGTGCTGTTCATGGACGGCGACGGCCAGCACCCGCCGGCGCTGGTCGAACAATTGGTGCAGCACTGGATCGTCGACGGCTACGACGTCGTCTACACCGCCAAGGCGCATCGCGACAACGAATCCTGGCTGCGCCGCACCGCGGTGCGCGGCTTCTACGTGCTGATCAATTGGGGCGCCCGGCAGAAAATTCCGGAAGACGCCGGCGATTTCCGGCTGCTGTCGCCGCGCGCCGCAGCGGCCTTGCGGCAATTGCCGGAGCGCAACCGCTTCTTCAAGGGGCTGGCGAGCTGGATCGGCTTCCGCCAGATCCGCGTCGACTATGAGCCGGAGCCGCGCTCGCACGGCATCACCTCGTTCAATGCCGCGCGGCTGGTCGGGTTGTCGATCGAAGGCCTGACCTCGTTCTCGGTGGCGCCGCTGCGCATCGCCAGCCTGCTCGGGCTGCTCTTGGCGTTTGTCGCCTTCCTGTTCGGGCTGTCGATCCTGTGGGAGACCATGGTGAGCGGCAAATCGGTGCCGGGCTATCCGTCGCTGGTGGTCGGACTGATGACGATCGGCGGCGTGCAGCTGATCATGATCGGCATCGTCGGCGAATACATCGGAAAAATCCTCTCCGAGCTGAAGGCGCGGCCGATCTATTTCGTCGCCGAACACAGCGTCAAGCGCGCCGAGACCACCAGCACCAATGAGCGGACCGCCGCCGAATGAGTAGCGCCGCGCCGCGCCGGATCTGGCTGTGCGCCGACGATTACGGCCTCAGCCCCGGCGTCAACCGCGCGATCCGCGAACTGATCGCCGCCAAACGCATCAACGCCACCTCGGTGATGATGGTGGGCCCCGCGATCGGCCGCGACGAGGCCGAGGCGCTCAAAGCCGTCGTCGCCGACAATCCGGATTGCGCGATCGGGCTGCACGCCACGCTGACCGCGCCGTTCTCGCCGCTGACGCTGCAGTTCCGGCCGCTGGAGGGCGGGCTGTTCCTGCCGCTTGCGCAGCTGTTGCAGCAGAGCCTGCTGCGACGGCTCGACCGCGGCTTCTTTCGCACCGAGCTTGCCGCGCAGCTCGCTGCCTTCGGCAACCTATTCGGCCGCGCCCCGGATTACGTCGACGGCCATCAGCACGTGCAGCTGTTTCCGCAGATCCGCGACGCCTTCCTGGAGGCGGTGGCGGAGGCCGCGCCCGACGCCTGGGTGCGGCAATGCGGCCGGGTGCAGCCACTGTCGCAGCGCGTCGCGATGCCGAAGGCGCTGCTGCTCGACGTGCTGAGTTCGCCGTTTCGCGCCCGCGCCACGCGCGCCGCGCTCGGCTTCAATCCGGGATTTGCCGGCGCCTATGATTTTCTCAAAGCGAACGATTTTGCCGGGCTGATGCGCGGCTTTCTCGACGGGCTGCCGGACCGCGGGCTGGTGATGTGCCATCCCGGCTATGTCGACGACACCCTGATCGCGCTCGATCCGTTGACCGATCAGCGCGAGCGGGAGCGCGCCTTCCTGCACAGCGACGCCTTCGTCGAGCTGATCGAAGCGCACCAGGTCACGCTGCAGCGCGTTGCCGCGCCGCCGGCCGGGCCGGTCAGTTTGTCGCATACCGAAATTTAATCCGCCGCGACACTTATTGCGACATAAACGCCACTTACATCTCCGGCACCCACCGTGCGGCCGCGCAAGCGCCCGCGAGTGGGATGATAGGTTGCCGTGGAGAACATCATGACACCGCAAGAACGCCAGTTGGTCGACGATCTGTTTGATCGGCTCGCCCGCGTCGAAACCGCGCCGCGCGATCCGAATGCCGCCGACGCAATTGCGCAGGGGCTGCGCCGTGCCCCCAACGCCGTCTATGCGCTGGTGCAGACCGTGCTGCTGCAGGACGAAGCGCTGAAGCGCGCCGATGCCCGGATTCAGGAACTGGAAGGCGGCGCCGCGCAAGAGCCGCAGCGCCCCGGCGGCTTCCTCGATTCGATGCGCGACGCGCTGTTCGGCAACGAGCAGCAGCCGCGCGGCTCGGTGCCCAATGTGCGGCCGCCGGAGCCCGCCAGCCGTCCGGCCTGGAATACCGGACAGGTGCTGCCGCAGGGCGGCGGCTTCAATCGTGAGCCCTATGGCCAACCCGGGCAGCCCTACGGCCAGCCGGCGCAGCCCTATGGCCAGCAAGGCTATGGCGCGCAGCAACAGCAGCCGGGGTTCGGCGGCGGCGGCGGTTCGTTTCTCGGCACCGCGGCGGCCGCGGCCGCCGGCGTGGTCGGCGGCTCGATGCTGCTCTCCAGCATTCGCGGCATGATGGGCGGCGGCAGCGGCCAGCAGAGCTTCGGCGACCAGGCCGGGCTCGGCAAGGACGGCGCCGAGACCCGCAGCCCGTGGAGCAACGATCAGTCCGGCGGCGATCTCGCCAAGGACGCCGGCCTGAACGACGTCGGCTCGTCCGGGCAGCGCGCCGACGACAGCTCATCCCGCCAGGGCATGTTCGATCAGGCGTCGAACGACGATACTGATCACGACGATATGGATATGGATTCCGACGATTTCGACGACGGCGGCGACAGCGACTACGCGTGAGCTTTCGCCATCCGGCGCAGCCCCGCTTCGCCACCCTCCGACTACGACAACGGCCGCCCCGCAAGGGCGGCCGTTTTGCGTGCGCGAGTGAGATCATTTTCGGTTGGGATTGAAGCATCCAACCCAAACGCCGTCGTCATTCCGGATTGCGAGTTCGCAAGAACGAGCAAGTCCGGAATCCATATCCCCTGCAGGGGTTATGGTTTCCGGGCTCGCTCGCAGCTATCGCTGCTCTCGCCCCGGAATGACAGCCTGGAAATGTTGAACCGCATCAATCAAAACTCGAAAAGTCGCTATCCCTGAACGGCGATATGGTCCGGCGGCAGGCCGCTCTGCAAGCGCTGATGCATTGCGCTGTAGGCCGCCTCGAGGTGCCTCGCAAACAGTTCGGTGTTGAACAACGGCGCGGTCAGACGATTGTCATTCAGCCTGCGCCGAATGTCGCCGATTCTGCCCGGGGCTGTCGCAAGCTCGACCGCGAGCCGCTCGTACTCGTCCATCGACGTCGTCACCAGCTCCGGCAGATCGGCAGCGTGCAACAGGCTCGCTGCGACCCGTCCGGCAAATGTGCTTCCCAGACAAGTCAACACCGGCACGCCGGCCCACAACGCGTCGCTCGCCGTGGTATGGGCGTTGTAGGGTAGCGTGTCCAACACCAGGTCGGCGGCGCGCAGTCTCGCCAGGTGATCCTGCACCGCCATGAACGGCGCAAACACCAGCCGGCCTGCATCGACGCCCCTCGCCGCGGCCTCTTTGCGCAGATTGGCCGCGGCCGTATCGTTGTCCGTCAGCAGCCACAGCACGCTGCCGTCGACCTGCTCGAGAATCCGCATCCAGCAGTCGAACGTCTGCGGCAGGATTTTGGCCGTGCTGTTGAAACAGCAAAACACAAACCCCTGCGGCGGCAAGCCAAGATCGCCGCGACTGAAGCTTGTGTCGGCAATCGCGCGCCTGGCGTCGTTCGGCTGATAACTGTGCGGCAGGCTCACCACCCGCTCGTCGTAATATGGATACTGATGCTCGGGAATGACGACGCGATCGGCAATGATGTAATCCATGAAAGCCGCCCCCATGGTGCCGGGATAGCCGAGAAAACTCACCTGGATCGGAGCAGGCCGCCTCGCGAACACGTTCGTCCTGGCGTCTTCGGTGAATCCCTTCAAATCGACCAGGATGTCGACCTCCATCGCTCTGACGAGCGCGGCGATCTCGTCATCGCCCTTGTCGGCGGCTTCGACGAAGCTGTCGAACGACGACTGCAGCCGCCGGCGGATTTCCGATCCGTCGTCGGGGCAGCACGATATGGCGATGGTTTGCAGCTTCGATCGGTCGTGGCACTCGAACAGCCCCGCCATCAGATAGGCCGTCGCATGCTGATGGAAGTCGGACGACAGATAAGCGACGCGAATCCGATCGTGGCGGTAGTGTTCGCCCTTCCACAGCGGCTCGCCGAATCGTGCAACATGAACCGCGACCCAGCCTCGGGCGGATTTCAATTGCTGCTCGGGCGAGGACGGGATCGCCAGAAGGTTGAACGGCAGCGCGCACGCCGTCTCGAGACTGCGATCCGAAACCAAATCGGCGCAGGCGGCGTCAAACCCGCTCCAATCGCAGATCCGCATTTTCGTCGACAGCCAGATGCCCTTGAGGCCGGCGAGGTCAGGCCGCGACGCCAGCGCCTGCTGATAGGCGGCGATCGCTTGATCGCACCGGCCCAGCTTGCGCAGCGCCTCGCCCCGCCACGGCAGCGCCTCGGTCAGCTCCGGCTTGAACGCCAGCGCCTTGTCGCAGGCCGACAGCGCATCGGCGAAACGCTTGAGCTCGAACAACGAGATCGCACGGCCGAGCCAGGCTTCGGCCAGTTGCGGCTTCAGCGCCAGCGCCTTGTCGTAGGCGACCATCGCCTCGTCGCGACGCATCAGATGGCCGAGGCAATTGCCGCGGCCCACCCAGGCCTCCGCCAACCCCGGTTGAAGTGCGAGCGCCCGATCGAACGCGCTCAGAGCCTCGTCATAGCGCCTCAGCTCGCTGAGCGCTTTTCCCTTGTTATGCAATGCATCGGCGTAATTCGGCGCAAGTGACACGGCCCGATCGAAGCTGCGGATCGCGTCGTCGTATTGTTTGAGATCGTTGCAAACGACGCCGCGATTATTCCAGGTCTCCGGCACAAGCGGATTGAGGCGGATGGCGTTGTCGAACTGCGTGAGCGCGTCGCGGGGTCGATCGAGCGCCTTCAGGATCACGCCGTAATTATAGTAGGACGTATCCGAGCTCTGATTGAGCCTGATCGCCTTGGCGATCACCTTCTCGGCTTCGGCGTGCCGCCCGGTGTTCATAAGAACAATTGTCAGGAGATTGAGAGCTGCGACGTTCTTCGGCTGCGCCTTCAACAGCGCTCTGAACCGCGGCTCGGCCTCGTGAAGCCTGCCGGATTGCAGCGCCCTGACGGCGTCTTGAAACTCTCGTTCCACACTGTTCATGGCGGACGTTCTCGCGGACGGACGGTACGGACTTCATGTCACAGCTCCGTTCCCGTCCGCAACAACACTCGGTGTGGTTCAGATCACGATCACCCGGGCGCCGACATTGACCCGGCCGTACAGATCGATGACGTCCTCGTTGCGCATCCGGATGCAGCCCGAGGAGACATTGGTGCCGATCGTCCACGGCTCGTTGGAGCCGTGAATGCGGTACAGCGACGAGCCGAGATACATCGCCCGCGCACCGAGCGGATTTTGCGGGCCGCCTTCCATGTGCCGCGGCAGATCGGGCCGCCGCGCCAGCATTTCCGGCGGCGGCGTCCAGTCCGGCCATTCCTTCTTCGCCGAGATCTGCTTGACGCCGCTCCAGGTGAAGCCGGGGCGGCCGACGCCGATGCCGTAGCGCAGCGCCTTGCCGTCGCCCTGCACCAGGAACAGGAACTTGTTCGGGGTGTCGACCACGATGGTGCCGGGCTTTTCGCTGCCGTGGTAATCGACCAGCTGCTTTTCGTATTTCGGATCGAACGGCTGCTGCTGCGGATCGACCGCCTCTTCGCTCTGCAGCAGTCCCTGCTGCGGCGGGCCCGGCAGCAGCATGCGCTGCCGCGGCTCGTAATAGTCCGGCGGCGCCTGATAGCGTGGCGCCGGCTCGCCGTAGCCGGGCTGCGCCGGGCCGTCGCTGAACAGGAATTCGATGAAGCCGCCGCCCATCCGCGCGCGTTGCGCCGACGCCATGCGGGTCGGCGGCGCCGGCTGATCGGCGTAGATCACGGAAGGTTGCGCGCCGGGCATTTCGATTTCGATCGCCGCGGCGGGAGAGAAGCCGGCACCCACACAGGACGCGCCGGTGAGCAAGGCGAGAGTGGCTTTTTTCAACATCGACGTACTCTGCACTGTTTCGTCGGGAACGCGCCTGAAGGAGCGCTTGCGTGAACGCGATCAGTTAGAAACAAAAACGCATCGCTTTGGTAAACAGATCCGGGCTTTGGATTCACCACGACCGCAACTCGCCGCGTTCCTGACGACAGCGTTTATTTTCGATGAACGCGACACCTGCATGGTTAACCGCGCGTATCAAGGGTCCGGCGCGCTGCGAACAGCCTCGATAGCAAGCCGCGGGCACCTGCCGCGGCCGTGAACGCGTCGTTAAACAGATCGCGCTAACAACAAGATAGTGAATGAGGGTGAGACAATCCAATGGCCGTTCAGCGTAAGCGCTTCCGCATCGAAGAAACCAGTTTGGGCGTCGCGCCCGAGCAATTCCTCGTCGAGAGCGAGAACGCTCCGAAGCACAGCGAAATCATGAGCGAGCTGCGGGCGATCCGGGAGCAGATGGCGATGCCGAACGGTAACGTGGCCCACAACGTCGTCACCGGCGAATTGGCCGCCTCGAACGAAAGGCAGATCGCCGAGGCCAACGCGCTGTTGGAGAGCTACCGCGCGCAGATCGAGCAGTGCGAGAAGCTGAAGGTCGAACTCGACCTGATCCACGACGCCATCAGCCGCACCAAGCGCGAGATCGCGGTGCTGCACGGCAAGAGCTTCGACGGCGATGAAATGGCCAAGGTCAACGGCGAGCTCGGCGCCGTGGTCGGCGGCACTGAAGAAGCCACCCAGCTGATCCTCGAAGCCGCCGAAGCGATCGACCAGGCCGCCAGCGCGCTGACCAAGGTCAACTCGCCGGACCAGCAGAAACTGATCAGCGAAGAAATCCAGGAGCGGGTGATCTCGATCTTCGAGGCCTGCAATTTCCAGGATCTCACCGGCCAGCGCATCAGCAAGGTGATGACCACGATGAAGTTCATCGAGAATCACATCACCGCGATGATGGACATCTGGGGCGGCGTCGACGCCATCAAGGCGCACGCGCCGCCGATCGTCGACACCCGCGAAGGCGACGACAAGCTGCTCAACGGGCCGAAGCTCGACGACGAGGGCCACGCCTCGCAGGACGACATCGACGCGCTGTTCAACTGATCCGCCGCCGCAGTGCCGGGCGGCAAGCTGATCGCCGCAATCCCGTCCCGTGAGCGCTTGCGCTTCAAGATTCCCAGACTGTCATCCCGGGGCACGAGCCGGAAGCGCGTTCACGCGCGTCTTCGACGCGCCACCACTGCGAGTGAGCCCGGGATCCATAACCCCTGCAGGGAGTATGGATTCCGGACTTGCTCGTTCTTGCGAACTCGCAATCCGGAATGACGGCTGCATTTGGGTTCGATGCTTCAATCCCAAGCGGCGCAAAGCCCCTGAGACGCTACGCGCGCGGCGCGCAGCGCACATAGACCATGTTGCCGTAGCGGTTGGCGGCGTCCTTGTCGATGAAGCGGGTGACCAGGATGCGACCGTCGAACGAGACGATCTCGCGGTCCTGATCGCCGCCGGCGGGACCGGCCGGGCCGATGTAATTCTTGCCGCTCGGCGAGCCCTTCAGCCGCAGTTCCTGCGGCGTCGCCTGGTCGGCGAGATGCATGATCACCCCGCCGGAGGTGCCGGCGCCGATCACATAGGGGTTCTTGCACTGGCCGCGCGCGGCGTTTTCGGTGCGCGCCCGGTCGTTCGGGTTCATGTAGGAGGCGAGCCCCCAGCGGCCGACGATCTCGTCGGCGCGGATGCTGGCCGGCATCTCCGGCGCCGGCGGCGGTTCCGCTACCGTCTGCTCCGAGGACCCGAAACCGCCGAACGAGCCGCACGCCGCCAGCGAGACCGCCAGAACCGAGGCGGCTCCCAGATTGAAAATCGCGCGTGCGTTGACTGTCATGACCATCCTTATCCCCGACGAAAACTCATCTGCCCGCCCCGCGGTCGCAGACAAGCGCAAAACTCCTGGCGGAGCAATGCAGTATGTTGAGACGACGACCCGCGCCGACCGGCTGCGACCATCCTATACCGACCTCACCAAGGTCTTAAGCGGTTGCTTGACAGGATCGGTCGCAAGCCATATTCCCGGGACGCAATTAGCACTCTTGCAGCCCGATTGCTAAGAGAAATGCGGACCGTTCGGATCGCCGATTGGATCCGCCCACTGAGCATTCGATCTCAGTCGAGTTTGTCAAAAGCAAGCCTCATCAAAGGAAGCCCCATGGCCAAGACCAATTTCCGCCCCCTGCATGACCGCGTTGTGGTCAAGCGTATCGATGCCGAAGCCAAGACCAAGGGCGGCATCATCATCCCGGACAGCGCCAAGGAGAAGCCCCAGGAGGGCCAGGTGGTCGCCGTCGGCCCCGGTGGCCGCGACGAAGCCGGCAAGCTGATCCCGATCGACATCAAGACCGGCGACCGCGTGCTGTTCGGCAAGTGGAGCGGCACCGAGATCAAGCTCGACGGCGAAGAGCTGTTGATCATGAAAGAGTCCGACATCATGGGCGTGCTGAGCTAAGCCGCAGCCCCCTTCACCTTTTTCAGCCTCATCCTTCGAGACGCGGGCCGACGCCCGCTCCGGAGGATGAGGCGCATCTGGAGCAGACATTCAAATGGCAGCCAAAGACGTCAAATTCGCCGGAGACGCGCGCGATCGCATGCTGCGCGGCGTCGACATTCTCGCCAACGCGGTCAAGGTGACGCTCGGTCCGAAGGGCCGCAACGTCTTGATCGAGCGCTCGTTCGGCGCCGCCCGCATCACCAAGGACGGCGTCACCGTCGCCAAGGAGATCGAGCTCGAGGACAAGTTCGAGAACATGGGCGCGCAGATGCTGCGCGAGGTCGCCTCCAAGACCAACGACCTCGCCGGCGACGGCACCACCACCGCCACCGTGCTGGCGCAGGCGATCGTGCGCGAAGGCGCCAAGTCGGTCGCCGCCGGCATGAACCCGATGGACCTCAAGCGCGGCATCGAGATCGCCGTCGCCGCCGTGGTCAAGGACCTGGTCAAGCGCGCCAAGCCGGTGGCCTCCTCCGCCGAGATCGCCCAGGTCGGCACCATCTCGTCGAACGGCGACGCCGCGATCGGCAAGATGATCGCCCAGGCGATGCAGAAGGTCGGCAACGAAGGCGTCATCACCGTCGAAGAAAACAAGTCGCTGACCACCGAAGTCGACATCGTCGAAGGCATGAAGTTCGATCGCGGCTACCTCAGCCCGTACTTCGTCACCAACGCCGAAAAGATGGCCGTCGAGTTCGACGACGCCTACGTGCTCTTGCATGAGAAGAAGGTGTCGGGCCTGCAGTCGATGCTGCCGGTGCTGGAAGCCGTGATGCAGTCCGGCAAGCCGCTGGTGATCATCGCCGAGGACGTCGAAGGCGAAGCGCTGGCCACCCTGGTGGTCAACCGGCTGCGCGGCGGCCTCAAGGTCGCAGCCGTCAAGGCGCCGGGCTTCGGCGATCGCCGCAAGGCGATGCTGGAAGACCTCGCGATCCTGACCGGCGGTCAGCTGATTTCGGATGACCTCGGCATGAAGCTCGAGAACGTCACGCTGAAGATGCTCGGCCGCGCCAAGAAGGTGGTGATCGACAAGGAGAACACCACCATCGTCGGCGGCGCCGGCAAGAAGCCCGATATCGAAGCCCGGGTCGGCCAGATCAAGGCGCAGATCGAGGAAACCAGCTCGGACTACGACCGTGAGAAGCTGCAGGAACGGCTCGCCAAGCTGGCCGGCGGCGTCGCGGTGATCCGCGTCGGCGGCGCCACCGAGGTCGAGGTGAAGGAGAAGAAGGACCGCGTCGAAGACGCGCTCAACGCCACCCGCGCCGCGGTGCAGGAAGGCATCGTCCCCGGCGGCGGCGTCGCCCTGCTGCGCGCCAAGAAGGCGGTCGGCCGCATCAGCAACGACAATCCGGACGTCCAGGCCGGCATCAACATCGTGCTGAAGGCGCTGGAAGCTCCGATCCGGCAGATCGCCGAGAACGCCGGCGTCGAAGGCTCGATCGTGGTCGGCAAGATCCTCGAGAACAAGTCGGAGACCTTCGGCTTCGACGCCCAGACCGAGGAATATGTCGACATGCTCGCCAAGGGCATCGTCGACCCGGCCAAGGTGGTGCGCACCGCGCTGCAGGACGCCTCCTCGGTCGCGGCCCTGCTGGTCACCACCGAATGCATGGTCGCGGAACAGCCGCGCGACGCGGCCCCGGCGATGCCGGGCGGCGGCAGCATGGGCGGAATGGGTGGCATGGGCGGCATGGGCTTCTAAGCCCGCGCTGTTCACACACCCCCGATCGATCGAAGGCCGCCTCCGGGCGGCCTTCTTTTTTGCCGCGGGTTTTTTCGCCATTGTCGCAGCGGATTTGGTAGGAGGGCGTTGGTCTGATTCATTCAGCGCCGACGACGCCCGACCCCCGGTTCGTTGCTGCCCTGCGAGGATGTCCCCATGCGCGCGCTTGTTTTCGGTTTGATCTGCCTGTTGCCCGGCTCCGAGATGGCGCTGGCGCAGACCAAGGCCACGCCCAAAGCCGCGGCGCCGACCGCGGAGACGCGGTATTTCTCCTCGCTCGACGGGCTGATGGACGGCAACGCCGACGTCATCCTGCGGGAAACCCGTCAGGGCAAGACCGTCACCGCCGCGACGCTCGACGTCTGCTATCCGGCCGAAAAGGGCAGCGACCGCAAGGACCGCTTCGTCGCCGATCTTGCGGTCAACGGCCAGACCCTGACCGGCTCGACCCAGAGCCTCGGCGACAAGCTGCCGGTGACCATCAAGCTGACCCGCCGGCCGACCGGCGACACCTTCGAGTTCAAGGGCCAGATCGGCATCGGCAAGACCGTCACCGAGGTGTCGTCGACCGACAATGCAGATCTCAGCGAAAAGGAATACCAGGACAACCAGACCACCGACGACAGCATCGCGGTGGCGCCGCGCGACTTCACCGAGGTCTCGCCGGAGGCGGTGGCGGTGCGGGTCAAGCTCGACACCGTGGTCGAGTTCCTCAAAGCCCTGAAGGGCCAGAACGTCGCGGTGTCGCTGGCCAGCCTGACGGTGGGCTGCGACGCGCTGCGCGCCGGCGAGCAGGTGATCAACATCAGCGTCGATCCCGACCGCGCCGCGGCGCTGATCGCGCGCGCCAAGGCCACGCCGGGCGTGGTCGCGGCCGGCTGGACCAGCGGCATCATCGACATGGGCCGCGCGCTGCGGCTTCCCGCAGCGGAATGGCGCGACGCCGACAAGCTCAATCGCGACAAGCTGTCCACCGCGATCTCCGACGTGCTGAGCAAGACGCTGTCGGCGAAGCTGGCGTCGTCGGTGTGGAGCGACGACACCGGCAAGCTGACGCTGACCTTCAAGCGGCCGAGCCGGGTGATGCCGGCGCTCGGGCTCACCGAAATCGTGCAGTTCACCGCGCTGGCCGGGCCGGACAAGCCGGACGCCACCGATCACATGATGCTGTGGGTCTCCAGCCCCTCGATCTCCACCGCCGATGAAGCCGAAGGCCCGAAGCTCGGCCTGACCGACGCGGCGAGCAGCGACGAGGAAGCCGAGCCGAAGGACGACAACGGCTCGCTCGACGCGCTGGCCAAGGATTTCCGCGCCCAGCGCTGGGATTCCGACAAATCCGCCTGGAAGTGAAACGGCGCGTTACGCACGTCGGCAGCGCCGGATGCTGCCGGTTTGACATGCGGCGCCGGAGCGGCAATGAACGCCGCAGCCCTGCCGAGGCGTCGGCGGGGCGCTTTTCCGCAATCTGAGGTTTTCCGTTTAATGGCGCGCGTGGACGTTGTGATCATTGGCGCCGGCCTCGGCGGTTTGACGGCCGGGGCTATTCTCGCGCGCGAGGGCCGCACGGTGCTGGTGATCGAGCGCAGCAACTCGGTCGGCGGCGCCGCCTCGAGCTACAAGGTCGGCGACCTGTTCGTCGAAGGCTCGCTGCACGCCACCACCGATCCGCACGAGGCGCACGATCCCAAACTCCAGGCGTTAATCCGCGCGGGCGTGCTCGACGCCGTGCAATGGGTGCCGGCCGGATCCTTGTACGAGGTGCGCGGCGGCCCGCTGCCGCAGCCGTTCGTGCTGCCGGACGATCTCGCCGCGGCGCGCGCCGCGCTGCTGGCGGGTTTTCCGAACGCGCAGGCCGGCCTCGCAACACTGTTCGACGAGCTCGACCGCCTCACCGCTTCGCCCGACCAAGCCGGCGACGAGCAACTGTCGCTGGCGCAGAAGCTCGATCAGCTGTTCGGCGCCGACGAAGCGGTCAAATGCGCGGTCGCCGGCAACCTCGCCTATTATCACGACGACCCGGCGACGCTGGGCTGGCGGCAATTCGCGGCCGCGCAAGGCAGCTACCTGCGCAGCGGCGCGCGCTATGTGCAGGGCGGCTCGCAGCGGCTGTCGAGTGCGCTGGCCCGCGCCATCAAGCGCGCCGGCAGCGAGGTGCTGATCCGCCGCGTGGTCAGCGCGATCACGATGGATGGCAATGGCGCGGTGAGCGGCATCGTCCACACCGCGCGCGACGGCAGCGATCCGCAGAGCGTCGACGCCGCGCAGGTGATCGGCAACGCAGCCCCCACGGCGCTCGCAGCGATGCTGCCGGAGGACGCCGGCGCGCGGTTGATTGAGAGCTACGCGGCGCAGCCATCGTCGATCTCGCTGTTCGCGCTGACGCTCGGGCTGGCGAAGCCGCCGCGCGAATTCGGCGTCAGCGCCTATTCGACGCAACTCTTGCCGGACTGGATGACGAGGCTGGCCGACTACGCGCAGGGCACCGCGCTGATGGCCGGGGAGCCCGCCGGCCGGATGCCGCCGCTGGCGATCGCCGACTATGCGGCGATCGAGTCGGGCGTCCCGGCGCCGCCTTACGTGCTGTCGGTGGTGGGACCCGATCAGATCTCGAACTGGAGCGCGCAGGATGCCGACGCCTACCGCGCCAAGCGCGCGCGCTGGCAGGACGCCATCGTCGGCTATCTCGACGCGCAGTATCCCGGCCTTGCCGCCGCGGTGACGCATTCCTCGTTCAACACCGCTTTGTCGGTGCAGCAATATCTCAACGCGCCGCAGGGCGCGGTCTATGGCTTTGCGCCGCTGCCGGGCAGCCGCGCTGAGCGCTCGCCGCGCACCGTGCTGCCGGGGCTGTATCTGGCCTCGGCCTATGCGGGGTTCGGCGGCTATTCGGGCGTGGTGCAGTCGGCCGGGGTGTGCGCCGACCTGGTGTTGCAGCCGCGCTGAACGCGCCGGCTCAGTTGGTGTTGATCCGGAACCGCAGCGGCTGCGCGCCCTGCAGGGTGACGAAATCGCCCTGCCGGGTCCAAGTGCTGGCCTCGGTGAGCGCCGCCAGCAGCGCGTCATCGAGTGCTGCGCGCGGCGGCGGACAATCGCGCGCCTCGAGCGCGCCGGCCACGAAGATCACGGTGTTGCCGGCCACCGAGAACTGTCCCTTGCCGCCCTTGCACCACAGCTCCAGCCGGACCTCGCCATTGTCGCCGATCTCGAGACTTGGGATCCGCTTCGAACCCGGCTGCGGCGCCGCATCGAGCGTCATCTCCAGGCCGAACGGGAATTCCTGCTGGGCCTGCGCCGGAAGCGCCGCCAACGCGACGATCGCGGCAACAGACAGCGCCTGCAAAGACGTGATGATGGACGGCATCCGACCTCTCGAAGCAATTTACGATGGGCTGCCGTTCTACCGGGCGCGGCCGGGCTTGGCTAGCGCGGGAGCATCCGGTGAGCACATTGGCGTGAACGTCGAGGGTGCGATGCCGCGAACCCAAAACGAAGCCGTCATTCCGGATTGCGAGTTCGCAAGAACGAGCAAGTCCGGAATCCATATCCCCTGCGGGGGTTATGGATCCCGGGCTCACTCGCGGCTTGCGCCGCTCGTGCCCCGGGATGACAGCTTTGCATCTATGATGCGCACCAAGCAATCGGCCGCCGCGTCATCTACTATTTCAGCACCATCGCGGTGAACGGATAGACGTAGGCCTGCAGCGTCACCAGGCCGCCGACCAGGCAGGCCAGCGCGATCGAGTGCAGGAACACGTAGCGCAGGATCGAGCCTTCGTGGCCGTACCAGTTGGTCGCGGTGGAGGCCACCACGATCGATTGCGCGTCGATCATCTTGCCCATCACGCCGCCCGACGAGTTGGCCGCCGCCATCAGGATCGGCGACAGCCCGAGTTGCTCGGAGGTGATCTTCTGCAGATTGCCGAACAGCACGTTGGAGGCGGTATCGGACCCTGTCAGCGCCACGCCGAGCCAACCCAAGAGCGTGCCGAAGAACGGATACAGCACGCCGGTGGCGGCGAACGCCAAGCCCAGCGTGGCGTCGACGCCGGACAGCCTGGTCAGCGTGCCGATCGCCAGCATCGCCGAGATGGTGATCAGCGAGATCGCGCAGAGCCGGATGGTGCGGCCGTATTCCTTGATCATCTTCAACGGCGAGAAGCCCATCAGGAAGCCGGAGATGATGGCGGCGATCAGCATCCCGGTGCCGGTGAACGACAGATAGGTGAAGGCGAACACCGCGCCCTCCGGCGTCGGCTTGGCGGCGACCGGCGGCACCTTGAGGATCATTTTGTCCAGTTCGGGCACCGGATAGGCCCAGGTGAAGATCGAATTCGCCCAGGTCTTGAACGCGCCGTTGCCCCAGATCAGCATCACGATGCAGACGATGATCCACGGCAGCAGCGCGCCCCACAATTGCGCCTGCGTCAGCGGCGTCTTGTCCATCGGCTTCGGCGCAGTCATGGTGGCGGCGGATTCGTCCTTGCCGCGCAGCGACGGCGACAACCACAGCTCTTTGGGCTGCCAGACTTTGAGGAACAGGATCAGGCAGCCCATCGAGATCAGCGAGGCGCCGATGTCGACGATCCACGGATTGATGTAGTTCGAGATCACGAATTGCGGGATCGCGAACGACAGCCCGGTGACCAGGATCGCCGGCCAGATCGCGATCATGCCGCGCCAGCCGGCGAACGCGCAGATCAGCCAGAACGGCACCAAGAGCGAGAAGAACGGCAATTGCCGGCCGACCATCGCACCGAGGACATAGGGGTCGAAGCCGGTCACCGAGGCCAGCCCCTGGATCGGGGTGCCGAGCGCGCCGTAAGCCACCGGCGCGGTGTTGGCGATCAGCGACAGGCCCGACGCCGCCAGCGGCGAGAAGCCGAGCCCGATCAGGATCGCCGCGGTGATCGCCACCGGGGTGCCGAAGCCCGAGGCGCCCTCGAAGAACGCGCCGAACGCAAAGGCGATCAGCAGCAATTGCAGCCGGCGGTCGGTGGTGACGCCGCCGATCGCCCGCTGCAGCAATTGGAACCGGCCGGCCTCGACCGTGATCCGGTACAGGAAGATGACGTTGAGCACGATCCAGCCGATCGGGAAGAACCCGGTGACGACGCCGAGCAGCGAGGCGCGGATCGACATGTTGGCCGGCATGGTGAAGACGAAGATCGCGATCAAATTGGCGAGGATCAGCGCGATGATCGCGGCCAGATGCGCCTTGACCTTGCCGCTGGCGATCAGCACCAGCAGCGTGACCACCGGAATGGCCGCCGCAATGGTCGACAACGTCGCATTGCCGAGCGGGTTATAGAGCTGGTTCCACATCGCAGGCCTCCCCATGGTCTGTTTTGAGCGGCGCGACCGTTGGCCGGTCTGCGCCGTGGCAAGGTGGGGGAGCCGGCGAAATTGCCAGGGAGCGCGGCGTGGTGCCGGGCTCCGCTCACAAGCGCGCGAATTGGGAAGGCTCCCGCCCCTCGCCGTTGCCGCCATGGTAGGATCGAGTCGAAGCCTGCGACAAGCTGGCGTCCGTCAAAATACCTACGACTTTCGTCTATAATTGGCGTTTCCGCCCGCCTTTTTCTGGAGAGCCCCTGGTGAACAATATCCGCTCCACCCTCGCGACCGTCTGGCGGATCGCGGCGCCGTATTTCCGTTCCGACGACAAATGGATGGCCTGGGGGCTGTTGTCGGCGGTGATCGCCATCGAACTCGCCGTGGTCGGATTGATGGTGTTGTTCAACCGCTGGAACAACGTGTTCTACAACGCGCTGCAGGAGAAGAACTTCGACGTCTTCACCTACCAGATCGGCTATTTCTGCGTGTTGGCGGCGATCTTCATCGCGCTCAAGGTCTATCAGCTCTATCTGAACCAGTGGCTGCAGATCCGCTGGCGCCGCTTCATGACCGAGCGCTATCTCGGCGGCTGGCTGCACGATGCCCGGCACTACCAGATGCAGCTACTCGGCGACGCCGCCGACAACCCGGACCAGCGCATCGCCGAAGACACCCAGCTGTTCGTCGAGCGCACGCTGGCGCTCGGCGTCGGGCTATTGAGCTCGATCGTGACGCTGGCCTCCTTCGTGGTGATCCTGTGGGGGCTGTCGGAGGCGGCGCCGCTGCACGTGTTCGGCCGCGACATCCCGATTCCCGGCTATCTGGTGTGGGGCGCGCTGATCTACGCCATCGTCGGCACCTGGCTGACCCACCTGATCGGCCGGCCGCTGGTCGGGCTGAACTTCCAGCAGCAGCGCTTCGAGGCGGATTTCCGCTTCAACCTGGTGCGCGCCCGCGAGAACTCCGAACAGATCGCGCTGTTGCGCGGCGAGCCCGCCGAGCGCGAGCGGCTGGCGCTGCGGTTCGCCCGGGTGGTGGAGAACTGGCTCGGCATCATGACCCGGACCAAGAAGCTGACCGCGTTCACCGCGAGCTACTCGCAGGCCTCCATCATCTTTCCTTACGTGCTGGTGGCGCCGGCCTATTTCGCCGGCAAGGTGCAGCTCGGCGGGATGATGCAGACCGCGTCGGCGTTCGGCAGCGTGCAGGACGCGCTGTCGTTCTTCATCACCGCCTACCGCACGCTGGCGGAATGGCAGGCGGTGGTGGCGCGGCTCGACGGCTTCGAGCGCTCGATCGAAACCGTCACCGCGCTCGCCGCCGAGGCCGATCTGGTCCACGTCGCCACCGCCGAGAGCTCCGGCATCGCCTTCAACAAGCTCGCGGTCAACCTGCCGGACGGCACGCCGCTGGTCTCTGCCGACGGCGTGCAGCTGCGCGGCAACCAGCGCACGCTGATCACCGGGCCGTCGGGCTCCGGCAAATCCACGCTGTTCCGCGCCATCGCCGGGATCTGGCCGTTCGGCTCCGGGAAGGTGGTGGTGCCGACCGGCGCCACGCTGATGATGCTGCCGCAGCGGCCGTATTTCCCGGTCGGGCCGCTGGACGCCGCAGTGAGCTATCCGGCGGAAACCGGCAGCTTCACGGCGGCGCAGCTCTCCGAGGCGATCAGTGCGGTCGGCTTGCCGGCGCTGGCGGCGCGGCTCGAGGAGCACGGCCATTGGAACCGGATGCTGTCGCTCGGCGAGCAGCAGCGGCTCGGGCTGGCCCGCGCGCTGCTGCACAAGCCGGACTATCTGTTCCTCGACGAGGCCACCGCCTCGCTCGACGAGCCCTCCGAAGCCGCGCTCTACCGGCTGCTGCAGGAGCGGCTGCCCGGCACCACGCCGGTGTCGATCGGCCATCGCTCGACGCTCAACGCCTTCCACCAGCACGACATGACGGTGGCGCGCGACGGCAACCACTTCGCGCTGCAGGACCAGGTGCGGCTGCCGGCGTGAGCTGGCCGAAGCGCCGCGGCATCACTCCCTCTCCCCGCTTGCGGGGAGAGGGTGGCGTGACACGCGTAGCGTGTCGCGCCGGGTGAGGGGGCGCCGCGTTATGCCGAGGCGGGGGGGGGCCACACCCCCCCCGGCGGGGGAGCGGCCCCGG
>NZ_JACHIH010000002.1 GCF_014203125.1 Rhodopseudomonas rhenobacensis | reverse complement strand
CGTGCTCGCCGCCGCCGGCTACAACTTCAGGCTCCTGGTCCTCTGGCTCAGCCTTTTGCGCGCCTGGTTGGCCGCCATCATGCGAACCAAACCGCCGCCATCAACGAGCCGTCAGGTCGCTTGATTGGCCTTCTTCACGGACGACTAGATTGTAATGAGATTCGTATTCGAGTACTCTCGATGCAGATTTCTGAGCAAGAGAAGCTTTCAGTTGTTCGGGCTCGCGTCACCCAGCTCACTCGCGTCACCCAGCTCAATCGACGCTTTTGATCAATCGCTTTGAATTCGTAGTTATTATGAGTTTGTCATTGCCGGTGATCTGCCGTTTTGCTCTGCTTTTCGTTCGCTCGGCTTCTCTAAGGGTCGCAGTTGCAGCGCGCAGCGTGCCGCAGCCTGATTATCGTAGCGGTAATGTGCGTCCGATTTTCCTTGAGTTTGCGCTGCTTCTTGATCTGGCGCAGTTGCATAGTTGCGAGTTCGTCTACTGAGGTGCGATCGATATAATAGATCAGTTACGTACTAGAATGGTATGCAGCTTCTGCGCAACGAATTCGTCTGACTCTGCCGACGTGCGCCACGTCCAATCCATCGAACGTTTTGAAATTCCCATAGCGTATAGTCATTCATGCAGTCATGCGTCTATGCCGTCACACCCGGCTCACCTCCCGTAAGACGGCCCTCGGGGAAGGCTTACTTTATAACGCGAAGTTTCGAAGAAGCATTTGTTTCGACTTATGACGGGCGCGCACCTGAGGCGTTAATAGGTACTGTGATCTACATATGGTGCGCAACTAACAGTTGCGCGGCAACAGATTTCTTGTACGATCTCCGGAAAGTGCGGTTGCGATTGACGGCGTGATGGTGCGCATCGGCCCCGGCGCCCCGGCAGGTAGCATCGCCGCGGTGTTGCGGGCATTGAAAGCCGGCGCGTGATCGGCCCGACCGGCGCGGTCCGGGTGATGGTGGCGACCAAGCCTGTGGACTTCCGCAAAGGTGCTGACGGGCTGGCGGCGCTGGTGCGCGAGAGCCTGGCGGCGGATCCGTTCTCAGGCGCGGTCTATGTGTTCCGGGCGAAACGCGCGGACCGGATCAAGCTGGTGTTCTGGGACGGCACGGGTCTGTGCCTGTTCGCCAAGCGGCTCGAGGATGGCATCTTCCGCTGGCCTAAGATCGAAGACGGCGTGATGCATTTGTCGGCCGCCCAATTGTCGGCGTTGCTGGAAGGGCTGGATTGGCGGCGCGTCCATGCGGCACGCGAGACGGTGACTCCGGCGCAGCCGGGTTGATACTTGGCTCTGCGGCGAAGTGAATCAGCCGCGTTGGAATCGTCGCAAAGTTCCGGAAAATATGATCTAATTTGATCATGCCGAGCGATGGATTGCCCGACGATTCCGAGACGCTGAAAGCGATGCTGCTCGCCCGAGCGGGCACAGAACGAACGGCTGCGTCAGATCATCAGGGACCTGCAACGCCACCAGTTTGGTCGTCGGGCGGAGACGCTGCCCGAGGAGCAGATGCTGCTGGGGCTGGAGGACGTCGAGCAGGCGGCGGCATGTGAGGCGGCAGGCGCGGAGCAGGTGACACCGGCCGCGCGACAGGCCGGAGCTGCGAAGCGGCGAGCCAACCGCGGCGCGCTGCCGGCGCATCTGCCGCGAATTGAGACCACCCTCGACATCGACGACAAGACCTGCCGCTGCTGCCAGGGTGCGTTGCACCGGATCGGCGAAGACAAGAGCGAGCGGCTGGATATCGTGCCAGCGCAGTTCCGTGTTCTGGTCACGATCCGGCCGAAATATGCTTGCCGCCAATGCGAGGACGGCATCGTGCAGGCCCTGGCGCCGGCCCGGTTGATCGAGGGTGGGATGCCGACCGAAACCACCATCGCCCAGGTCCTGGTCTCCAAATATGCGCCGATCGCCAGCGAGGCTCTGCAGCGCATTGCCGCGCTGTACGCGATCGAGAAGGACATCCGTGGCCGCAGCGCCGAGGAGCGCCGCCTGGTCCGGCAGCAGAAAAGCCGGCCGCTGATCGACGCATTGGAGCCGTGGCTGCGCACAAAACTCGGCCTGATCAGCCAGAAGGGCAAACTCGCCGAGGCGATCAACTACGCGCTGTCGCGATGGGAGGGCCTGACCCGCTTCCTCGATGATGGCCGCATCGAGCTCGACAACAACACCGTCGAGCGCTCCATCCGCCCGATCACGCTGAACCGAAAGAATGCCTTGTTCGCCGGGTCCGACGGCGGCGCCGAGCACTGGGCCACCATCGCTTCGCTGATAGAGACCTGCAAACTCAACGACATCGATCCGCTCGGCTATCTCACGGACGTCCTCACCAGGATCGCCAACGGTCATCCCAACCGCGACATCGAGGCGCTATTGCCGTGGGCTTACCAAAAGCAAGACCTCAGAGCCGTGGCCTGAGAACGAGGCTTACGTCTTACCGGACAAACCTGAGAAATAATGCGAGTCAGAAATCTGATTGCCTGACAAAGAGAGTGAGGCGAAAGAGCAATAGCGCACTTATACATTGGTTGCGCCGACATAGGTGCAGCGGAAACACGGGGTGAGTCCGCAAAGGCCCAAGGCGCCAATGAAACTGTTCGGCTCACGACGGCTGTACGGTTCGTGATTTCAATTCTCCTGCGGCCCCCCGGGATGTCGAAGAGCAAGGCCAGCAGTCGTACAGTTTGGCAGGCGAAGGCGTCTTCGCGCTGGACGCGGCCGCGCCTTCAACGTCGATGATGTGAATGTCATTCGCAGTTGCGAAGGCGTCTTCGAGTGTGCCTCCCGTCTGCACCGTTTCCCTGAAATTCGTAATTGCCGCCGCGTCGCCCAACTGGCTGGTTCGCCGGAGCGGCTGAAACAATTGAATCGCGAGGCAGCAGTTATGTTTGCATCGAGACCGACCGGTGAGGCCGAAGGGGCGGTATCTGCACGGCTCGAGGAGCAGGGGGCAAATCCACGCTACCCTTGCGGGCACGCCGGTTTTTCAAACCGGTCTTGACATTGATTAAATTGACAATTTTGGTGTTTACGGCTTCCTGTTGCAGCATTGTTGCAGACTGGAGCGAAAAACGCCAATTTTCTAGGTGATAAGAAGCGACGAAGTTAGGACCGTAACTAACAGTTCTGCTGAGCGCTAAGGGGCTCTCTTTGCGCAGACTGAACCAGCAAACTTTCGCGATCCGCGAGGGGCGGCAGCACTCGAGGCGCACGACGCCAGGCGCGACACGGCGCTGTTCGACCACGGCCAGGAGCGCTGTGGTCTGGCCGACTCCGAATCTCTTAAGAGCAGTTCCTGCAACTTAAGAACATCGACCATCGCACCACCAGGGTGAAGCGGCCACAGTACAGCATCGTCGAGAGGTTGCGCTGGGCACTGCTCGATGAGCACTTTCCGGGTCGAGGGCCGCAGCACCAGGTTCGGGATCCTCGTTGAGATGCGGACCGTTCTCGACGATTACCTGGCGAACTATATCAGCGCCGTCTCTACCAGGCTGCGGCATGAAAGGGCAAACGCCAACCGCCGCCTTCGTCGGAGGTTGCCACCTCACAGAAAACCAAGGAGGCGAAGTAGGTTGGAAAGTACGCCGTCAAGGAAGTCGCTGCTCACTGCGGCACCGTCAGCCGAATACCCCTCTCTCCAAGTCGGGGCGACGATTTTATAGTAGCGACGATAATTGCTTATGACACAAATACATCTATAATAGTAAAATCGCACAGTGGTTAGTTGGAAGGACAGATGACTCGTTTCGCAACGTTGGACGGTCTTCCAAATCGCAGTCTATGGGACCTTTTGCTGGGTGAGACGAGTCACCTTCAACAGCTTCAGTTAGAAGTAATCAGAAGTATCGATCACCAGATACTGACCAATTTTACTGATGCCGTGACGTGTAGGCGGGATTTCACAAGCTTTCTCGGACGGCTAATTGAAGCAATATCAGAGACGTATACGTTGAAATCGGGAACTGCGGCTCTCTTTTCGCGGGATGCGACTGTGCCATTGTTTGGTGTTGATGAAAGTCTGGAGTCTCGTCCGATTGAGCTTGTTGGCGCGCTCGTAACCGAAAGTGCTAAGAGCCGCGCTTTCTATTCTGGGAATGATCTCTATTGCATCGCGAAAGCAAAGGATGAGCTATTCCTGCTGCTTTGCTTCCATGACCCCGTAACAAGGCGCCCAGATAAGGAACGTATGATTTCCTTTCTGAAGGTAGTGGCAAATCAGCTCTCCGTATTCTTGGTTAGTTCTGATCAAAGTGCAATTTCAGAGTGCCAATTAGCGGTGTCGCGTGTTTTCTTTGACAGAAATTTGCAGCCTTCTGGCTGCTGGCAGGGGCTGGTGGACGAATTTGATAAGTTTCTGCCTGATTGGAAAGGGATTATACCGTCGCCGCCAGCAATTCAGCTTCTCACCTATGATGCAAGCTCTGACGTATTGAGAATTGTTGCAACGAAGCGATCACACGGCATATCGAGGCAGTTGCGCCCGGGGGACTCAGCAATTGGACTGCTGCTGGAGAGTGATGCAAAAATCTTGCTTCTAAAGCCTCAAAAGGAGGCGGCGCGATACAAGGCATTCTCGGGAAAGAAGATGCATTCGGAGTTGATGATTCGATTGGAACACAACGACCGGACATTCGGCGTGCTGAACCTTGAGCATGAAGAAGATAATGCTTTCAACGGCATTTACGTACGATATGCGAAAATGCTTGCGTGCGTGCTTGGACCATTCATAGGCGGGCTGACGTCAAGATTTGCGGCGTATCGCGATAAGGAACTGACTTTGCTCTATACGTTCGGGAGGACTCTCGAAAGGCTTGGTCAAATGTATGGACACCTTGTAGAGCAGCCAGTTAGCGGGATTGGGACAGGTGTATCGGAGCTCGAATACCAGCTTGATCAAAACACAACAATGGACAATGCTGAAGTCAAAAAACAACTGCACATAATACGACGCTCGTTTGAAGGAATACGAAAGCAATCTCAGGCGTTCGTTGAATCTATGCCCTCGTATCTGCATTTTGCACCGTTTCCGGTGAAGGACACTATCAAGCGACGACTTAGAGCACTGAATAAGCTTCAACAGGAACGTATTGATATAAGAGTTATAGGCGACAAGGACTACACAGTGTACGCCTCGAGAATATTCCAGGAGCACATCTACAATCTTGTGAATAATTCTGTCCAAGCCGTTCAAGAGCGCGTCGTGGAAAGGTCAGTTGGCAGAGGTAAGATAGAGATCCGGGTTCGTCGTGTCGTGGAGAAAGATATGCAGAAGAGGAGCACAGGCATCTCTTTTGCGTTCATCTCCATATCCGACAATGGCGGTGGTGTACCAGAAGGCTGGCTAGAAAATGTCGGAATTCTTGGCATGAGCACCAAAGAGAATGGTTCTGGCTTTGGTGTGGCCGCTGCAAAGGAGTATTTCGAGGCGATCGGCGGGGCGGTTTCGTGGAAGAACCTTTCTCGTGACGGAGGGCGTGTGGGCTTCGAGATTGTTGCACGAGTGCAGATATTTGACCAAGATAGGCATATTACTGGAAGTCCGGCGGAGCTTTACAGGCGGAGTCAGTCGAAATGAAAGTTGTTCCGAGCGTCCTGGTAGTTGAAGACGACGAAGTGCTGCGTGAAGCATACGCCAAGAATATTGAAAGGGCCGGTTGTCTTACGGATCAGTTTCCTTCGAAGGAAGCGGCAATCGAAGCGGCTAGATCGAAGATCTATAGTGTGGCCCTGGTCGACATCATGCTGACTACCGATGATCCTGATGATCGCAGTGGCTTCGATGTGATTAAAACAATAAGAGACCTGGGTGAAGGGACACGATGCATAGCGATTTCTGGTTATCCGGGTTATGCCGCTCCTGCTGAAGCTGTCAATCTTGGAGTGAACTACTACATTCCGAAGGCTGAGATTTATGATCCTCCTGACTACGTAAGGCCGATCCAAACTGAGTTGTCAAAGTGCGAATTGCGTCGTTTTGGCGAATTCGCGTCGTTAATCGACTACATCGCGGCTCAATGCGACTACCATATTTGGGAAGGTCTTTCTCTTAGAGAATTGGGGGTAAATGCGTCAGAGTTCCATCAGTTGTTGAACAGCGCTATTACGCCTTTGTGTCCGTTACTTCCGGCGATTGGTGGAACAATTGCCGGCGATGTCGGAGCCGGAATGGTACAGTTAACTGGTTGGAGCAAGGTCATAGGGGCGGCGGTGAACGTGGTGCTGAGTCGTGATGCGGGCGCTTTCGAATCTGAAGGAGGTGCTGACCTGACAGAGCGCTTTAAAGAATTCTACTGTTTGATAAAGCGGAGAGATGAAGCGCGTTCGTCGTTCATACTAAGGGCAGCAGATGTCAAGAGAAGGAAGCGTTCTCGTGATAGAGGACGATCAACTATGGCGTGAGCGGTTGGCTGCAGGATTGAGTAATGCTGGGCTGTCTGTTACTGCGTTTTCAAATTGGATCGATAGCATCAGGTATCTCCGCGACGGCGAGGAGAAAGTAGCGTGTGTCGTCGCTGATTTGAGCGTAGGATCAAGCGTAGACTACGGTGTGAACTCACTTCGCTATTTATCAAATAGCGCGGCGCCTCCGACCTTGGTGCTCACATCCGCTTATATGGATCCGATTGTCCGCAAATGCTTTTCCATGAGTTTCGTTTCGGACGTTGTTCCGAAGGCAAATATAGCAGACATTGAGGCTGCTCTAACGAAGCTGACCGGTAAATCAGTAATGTTGCGTGAACGTCGTATGTTGCGGGTTGAGGTGGAAGCGATGAAAACGCGGACAGTGTTCGTTGTGCATGGCCGAGATGCTATTTCAAGAAGGAAGGTATTCGGATTTTTGCGATCTTTAGGGCTGCGGCCATTGGAATGGGAGGAGGCCGTGATGTTGTGCGGCAAAGCGTCCCCCTATATCGGAGAGGTGATTGATGCGGGAATGGCCCACTCTCAAGCAATTGTGGTGTTGCTCACCGGAGATGACGAAGTAAGGCTGTCAGGAGAACTAGCTTCTGAGCATGACGAAGCTGAGACTTCATTGCGGAGGCAGCCAAGAGCCAATGTTCTCTTTGAGGCGGGATTCTCCCTCGCGAGGTATCCGAATAGTACGATTTTTGCGGTGATCGGTGATGTGAAGCTATTTAGTGATATTCATGGTCGTCATTTGTTGCGACTGTCTGGTGCTGTCGAGGATCGAAATACCTTCGTGGGTAGATTGCGCGTTGCAGGTTGCGATTTGTCGACATCAGGATCAGATTGGCTCCAGGTTGAGCTATAAGCCTGTACAGAGAAGGTAGTCGGCAGACAGTGTTGCGGTGAACGGGCGGAGCAGGCGCGTACTTTGGCGGTTTGTGTATTTCGGCTTTCCTTCCTTCCTTCCTTCCTTCCTTCCTTCCTTCCTTCCTTCCTTCCTTCCTTCCTTCCTTCCTTCCTTTGCTTTGACCTGCGCAGTCCTTGGACGAAGGCGGTGACGGGCGTTGGGCCGTTCATGCCGCGGCCTTGGTGCGGCCGGTGCTAATTGTAGCCGACCAGACAGTCTTCGAGAACGGTCTGCATCTTGGCGACTACCTTGAACCAGGTCGGCGACCTTCGATTCGGAAGTGCTTTTCGAGCAGAGCGCGGTGCAGCCGCTCGACGATGCCGTTGGATTGCGGTCGCTTCGCCGTCGTGGTGCGATGCCCGTTTCCGCGTCCGTTAGAGGGCAACGAGGACCTTTACAAGTGGCAGGTCCACCTTGTTAAAGCGAAAACCCAGGATAGACGAAGGCGGTACTGATTCGTTCAGCGTCTTGTTCTGAAACTCCGTGGGAGCGCATTGTGTCGTACCACGCCCGTTCCACCTGAGCCTTCATGTCGTTGACGATCTGCTCGGCTTCGGGCCGGTCGAGCAGGAACCGTGCGTGCTGCGAGAGGATGTTGTTGGCGTTGGCGTAGCGGCCCTGATCGCCACAATCGAGTGCGAGATCCCGACGCTCGAGGCTGACGGGCGTCGAGGGCGTGAGGTCGTAGGCCGGAGACAGCTTCCAGTTCTTCTCCTGGGCGATGATCGCGTGATTGCGAGGATGATCATCAGTGTTGGAGATCAACGCGTTGAAGCAGACGCGGCGGAACAGCTCTTTGGCGTCTTTCTTGGGTTCCTCGACAATGCGGCGCAGTTCTTCGACTAGGACAGGATAAGACCAGTTCTGGCGCGCCTCTGGCGCCTCTTCGGAGCGCAGAATGGTCAGGCCGCTGACCATGCGTGCCCGCGTGTAGCCCTTGGTTGCTTTCTCACGATCGAAGCGCTTGACGAGAAGAACATCCTTGCCGCCCACGGTCTCGATCCGGCTTTCGGGCGTAACGAGGCCGCATTCGCGCGCGAGACGCAGCATGGCATACTCGACTCGCGTGTTATTCCAGCTATCGTCCGCCCGGTTGAATTTCGCCACCCATAGCGCGCCGTCGGTTTGTACGACGGCCTTGGGCCGGGCCCCGCCCATTGAGGTGCCGAGCAGCATCAAATCCTGCACCTGTTGCGCCTGCGGATCGTTCGGCAGGTCGTCCCGGACCACAGCGTCCGCCAAGGCTTGCAGCTTCTCGAGATCGATTGTCTGGTTGAATTGGCGTTTGGGCGCCGGTGGTTCGGTGTTGACGCCGAAGTCGAGGGCGCCCGCACGGTCGTCAGGTGATTCCAGCAGGTAATCGAGTTCGCCGAATTGCGCTTTGCCCGCATGCTTTTCGATGACGCGCCGGCCCCAATAATCAGGGCCGGCATCGCGTAGCGCCCCGAACACGCCATTCAGCCGAACGGTTTCGTAGGTGCGTTTCGACAGCTTGAGTTCGACGGGATCGATCTCAACGGCGCGAGGATCCTCGAGATATTTGCTGCGGTAGACGAACTGCCCGAGTGCGTCATTGCGCGCGTTCTGGCTCAGCACGAACTTTCCCGCCGTCACCGCCGACGTTTCGCCGGGCAGGGTGATGTAGACGAAGCACTCGGTGGCGGACGCCTTAGAAATCACCGCTCAGCCCCTTGCTCTTGCGCACGCGGGTGTTCTCCTTGGCCGACGCCAGCGCCAGCCCTTGTTCGTCGGTGGCCGGATTGGCGAGATCGCTAAATGGGCCGAGCAGGTCGTAGGCCCATAGCAAGGCGACGTAGACGCCTGAGGCCGTCGATGCCTTTCCTTTCTCGGCCTCCATGACGGCGCGGCGTCCCGTGCCGATCTTTTCGGCGGCCTCTTCGATCGTGATCCCGCGCCGAATGCGGGCAACGCGCAGGTTCTCGCCTAGGCGCTTGAGCGCCTGTTCGACCGGGTAGGGCGGAGCTTGCAAGAGCGGGTTCTTGTTGGCCATATGCTGTCTATGGAACCTTAAAAACGTTATGGTTCCTTTAAAAGCATAATCGTTTGTCGGAATATCTCAAGAACGGGTGCTTTCAAAGAAACCAAATAAGCTATGGCGTGCGTTCAAAAGCACTTGGGAGCCGCCGTGTTTATCGCAAAGCCATTTCATCGGCACGCCAATCACGGAGAACCGCCAATATCCATTCGGACCATCTAGCTTCTGTGAATCGTCGCCTCCGACGATTCCGCCGTTAAGTTGCGGTTAGTCTTGCGGGCACGCCGGTCTTCGAACCGGTATTGACATTGATTTCATGGCGCTATTATCCTTATTCGATGACGTGTTGCTGAATTGTTGCAGATCGGAACCGAAAACGCCATGTCGACCTTGATCAAGCGCGGGAAAAAATGGACCGCGACGGCACGCCTGCCGGACACTTTTCAGGGGCAGGCAGCCTCGAAGTCGATCAGCCAAACATTCGCAAAGAAGGATGCCGCCAAGCTCTGGCTGAGCTCGACAGAGACGGCCATGAAGCTCGGCAACTGGCGTGATCCTCGGCTCGAACCCAAGGCTTACGGGCCGCTTGGTTGGCCTGAGAAGCGCTTTGCCGAGGCGTTAGATGACTACCGGATCAAGGTGACGCCCGAGAAAAAGGGCGCCTCGCAGGAAGCTGCAATGCTTCAGATGTTCGCCCGGGAGGAATTCGCGCAAAAACGCATCCGGGATCTGACCGTGTCCGACTTTGTCGATTTCCGGGATGCCCGCAACGAGGCTGGTAAGTCCGCATCAACGATCAGGAACAACCTCAATACCATCTCGGCTGTGTACGAATGGCTGATTCACGAAAAGTCCGTGGACATCGCCAATCCGATCGCCTCGCTTCGAAAGCGGCGGCGAGGTGTGCCGCAGCCCACCGGGCACCGTGAACGGCGGCTCTTCGATGGCGAGGAGGAGGCAATCACGAAGGCCATTGAGGGGCTTTCGGTCGACCCGACCCGTCGGCAGTGGCGCGCGCTCTTCCCGCTTCTCCTCGACACTGGAATGCGGCTTGGAGAGGCAGTCTCAATTGAATGCGCCTGGATTCGACGGGAGTACGGATTTGTATGCATTCCCGACTCAAAGAATGGCACCGCGCGGCACGTTGCGCTTTCGGACCGAGCCTACGCCGGTCTGCTCGACCTGACCGACGGGGAGCCCGCCGACAGCAAGGTCTTCCGTTTCACGGACTGGGTCGCCAAAGACGCCTGGCGGAATGAGATCAGGGTCGCGGCAGGGTGTCAGGATTTGAGAATTCACGATCTGCGGCATGAAGCATTGTCGAGGATGGCGGCGCGAGGTGCCGACCTGAAGACGTTGATGCGACAGAGCGGTCACAAGACGGTCGCGGTTCTTATGAGGTACTTGAATCCGACACCTGCTGAGCAGAGATCAAGGTTGTTTCCGGCCACGGAGGTGGAGAAACCGAGTTAGTTCTCTATGGCCGATGAGGCGCGCGTAAGCTCAATTTCCGCCGTGGCGTCTTATGCGGCGCGGCGGTCAATCCAGACTCTAAGTTTGTGAAGCCTAGCCGACCACTTCACCGATCGTTTTCGCAAGAGAATTGCCTGTACAACTACACGATTGCGTTGCACTGAGAAATGAGGTCATAAGACGGTCGGATATTAACCGCCGGGCAGTCTTGAAATGCAAATTTTCTCTTCGCGCGTTCTTTGGAACGGGGCGATTCGTCTTCTCTTGTTCTGGAGCATAGTTGGGACCACAGTTTACGCCAGTTCGCTGACAATCCCGTTTCTCGACTTCCCTCTCATCCAAAAGACTATCGGCGCCGCCGTCTCCACCGGGCATGTTGAGGGTCTGAGTTCCCCCGAATTCGCATTTGCGCTGGCCTTCCTAATCGGCGTGGTTGCCCTAGGGCTGGCTGTTGCATACTTCGTTGTGCACGTGGTGCTCTTTTCACTCGCAATTTCTGATGCCACCCGGCGCATCAAGAGCGCGCGAAACTCAGCCCAATTTTCCGAGAATTTCGATGCAATCGACCAGCGCCTTGCAAAGCACCCATTGATTGGGGCGGCGTGGCGGGTGTTCGACCAAACGATGGTCCGAATACCGGGAGCAAAAGTAATCCATGCCACAGTGCGCCCCGGCAGCCTTCTGAATTTTGGTGTAGCGAGAGAGCAGCTTGCCGGATTGAAGATGATGGGCAGCATCCCCGGCTATTTCGTTGGCGTCGGGCTGCTTCTCACGTTTATCGGACTCGTTCTCGCGCTTCAGCAGGCGTCGGCAGCTGTCAGCAGCAGCGATGCGAACGGCATGCAAACGGCCACCCGGCAGCTGTTGAAAGTAGCGACCTTCAAGTTCACGACGTCCATTGCGGGCTTGGGATCGTCGATCGTCCTGTCCATCCTATTTCGATTCTACATCGTGTGGATCGAGTCCGTTTTCGATCGGCTTAATCACCAGATCGAGCAGCGAGTGCGAATCGTTTCATCGCAGTCGATCGCATGGGATATGAACGAAACTCTGAGTGCTCAGCTAACCGAGCTGAAGCAGATCAACAGCGCTGACTTCTTTGCCCGAATGGGTGAGAAGATTTCGCCGCAGATCCAATCGGCTCTTGCGACCGCGATGGCTCCCGTCGCGGCCAGTATCGACGACGCAATGGCGAGACTTTCTGACTCGAGCCAGAGCGGTGTCTCCGGCCTCATGAAAGAATTCAGCAAGACACTCCAGGTCGGAGCCGGCGATGAACTTCGGGAACTGACAAAAACGTTGCAAACGATGCAGGGCGCGTTGGTTGAAGCACAAGGCGGGATTGGCCGGACGGGAGAAGACTTCGGGCGCCGAATGACTGAAGCCGCCGAGAACCTGAATCGACTGGTCTCGGATGCCGGTGGACGGATGAACGAGAGCTCCGAGCAGAGCCGAAAGGCGCTCATGGACGTCGTAGGAGCGTTACGCGACACGTTTGAGAGAGCCAATCAGAAGGTGGACGAACAGCTTGGGCAAGCAGCATCGGGCGCTTCGGGGAAGATCGAGGAGGCCATGGCACGCGTCATGGGTAAACTGGAAGGTCAGGTCGAGAATTTCCGCGGGGGCCTCGATTCTTACCACCAGGATATGTCAAAACGGTTGAGCGACACCAACGCAATGGTCGGCTCGGCGCAGGCTGGTGCGGTGAGTGCCGTCGCGGCAGCATCAAGTGAGGCGGCCAACGCATTGAGGGATGGCCTTGCCGCGGCAATGCAATCCGTACGAACTGAGCTGGGGACTTTCGCGAGTGCGGTCCGCAGCGTCGAGCTGGGAATGGCGTCTCAGGTCACAGCTCTGAGGGATGCCACCGACCAGACCCGCTTGGCCGCCGACGCATTCGGCGCAACGGCTCAGGATGTTCGCTCCGCGTCAGGTCCGCTTTTGCTGTCAGGCGAGAAGATTGCTGGCGCGACCCAGATCTTGACTTCCGCCGTGTCAGTTGCCGGCGAGCGCATTTCGGAGAGCGTTGTCGAGGCGAACTCGAAGCTTGCCGATTCAGTGTCCCGGTCGGTCGTAAGCTTCGAGGAAGGACAAAAGTCGGCGGCTCAGTTTGCCGAGGCTTTAGGGGCGCATATCGGGCAGCTCTCCACGGTATGGACGGGATATTCCGAACGGTTTGAACGTGTCGATGAGGATCTTGGGAAGGCTATCGGTGATCTCTCGGAAGCGGTTAGCACCCAAGGTCAGCAGCTGGTCTCCTATGCGTCAAAGGTCGACGAGAGTTTTGCGACCGCAATTTCGCGACTGAATCCATTTCTGGAAGAGTTGAGGAGCAATACCGAGGAGCTCGGTGAGTCAGTTTCGGATTTGAAAGTCGTTCTTCATTCGTCAGCCGGTGCATGAGGCCTGAATCATGATCGCGGACGAGGGCGCGTCGGAATCTGAAGACGGCGAGAATTACTTTGTCTCCATGACCGACATGATGGTCGGCGTGTTGTTCATCTTCATCATCATGTTGATGATCTTCGCTCTTGACTTCCGAACCAAGACCGATGTGCAGGACAATGCTATCGACGTCGCGCGGGAAGTGGCGCGCAAGCTTGATGATCTGCAGAAGGACGTGAAGGCAGAAATTGCGTCCATGGACAGAAGCCAGGAGACCCGCCGCAAGCTCCTGACGACCCTAAAGTCTGAGCTCAGAGCGGACGGGATGGATGTCCAGATCGATGAAGCGAACGGCGTTTTGCGTCTCACCGAAGACGCTGTTCGGTTCGATGCCAGCCAGTCGATCCTCTTGGACAGAGCCAAATTGAATGTCGACCGGATCGCACGCGTTCTTGAAAAGGTGATCCCGAATTACGTGGCGTGTCAGATCATCGGCGGACAGAACAGGTGCCGAACGGGGCTCGAGTCGAGCATTGAGACCGTTTTTATCGAGGGACACACCGATTCGACCGGCGCGAGAGGAGGCGACGATCGCTATAACTGGCAGCTCTCGGTTGAAAGGTCGGTGAATACTTATCGTGAGATCGTCAATTTCGCTCCCAGTCTGCGTGCTTTGCGCAACACGCGCAATGAGGAGATCATTTCAGTTTCTGGTTATGCATCTACCCGACCGATCGACCCAAATGAAAACCGCGAAGCCTGGGCCAGGAATCGTCGAATCGATCTCCGCTTTGTTATGGAAGTCGACTCAAAGCAGCGCCTCAAGCAGATCATCAATCTGACGGATTCGATGAAAGTTGAGATCGACCGACTTGTAACGGCAAGCGGGGCTCGCAAGTGAGTGGCTTAAAGGCTTCGATACGGGCCTTGCCAACCGCCCGTCTGCCTGCCTTGGCGATACCGCCGATCACCCGTACCGCGCGTGAAGCCGAGGAGATCGGTTCAGCGGTCTTGGGAGCCGATTCACCCAGGGCCAGTAAAAACTACAATCTCGTTGCCAGGGAAATATTGCAAAAGGTAATCTCCACGGGTGAGTTGACGCGACGTGAAGCGCGGGATGCGGCCTGGTGCCTCTGGGAGACAGTCCCCGCCATCGCGTCAAGCAGTCCCGCCGTCACGTCCTTGGTAAGAGCCACGGAGATCTCGGGGAAGAAGCAGCCGTTTCGGGCGTTGGCCTCGTCCTACATGTCGGGCTATGCGCCTGATCGGCCCCGAATCGCAGAAATTTCTGCTGTTCTGATGCGTCTAGCTGGCAGTATGGGGAGGCCGTGGGGACCTCTCCAGAACGATCTTAATCTGTTCGATGTTGTGGAAGGGCCGCAGAACCTGGCGCGGATGGCCGTCGAGCGCAGCATCTCACCGACCGAGGTGCTGTCCGGCTATGGGCTGGGGGCCGTGAACGCGCAGTCTGGTTTTTCGAAATGTTGCATTGCCCGGGCGCTGGAACAGATGCGAGACGGGAAGGAGCCGCGCCACGACGTTCGGCTGCAATGGGTCAAGACATTTGCGCTCCGGGACGGACGAGAGTTGTTGTTTCAGGAGCATGGGCCGCTGGTTGCGGAAGCCTTACTGCTTCCGTTTGGCGCCTCCACGCCCGAGGAGGGCGTCACAGATAAGTTTTTGGCAATTCTGCTCCGTCTCTTCGGAGATCCACGATCGCAACCAGCGAAGTGGGCGCGGATGCGAGAGGCGGCAACAATTGTCCGTCGTTGGCTGACAAAACAGTCACTCAGGCAGTTCCTTGAGGTGGTGGATCGAACTGCCGTCGCCAGAATGTGGAAGCATCGGCGCGCCTTCTGGGGGGCAGTTTATGAGCGGGGGCTCATTTCGGATGCCTGGGTTGTATTTGGACCTCTTGGAGCTGTCGCCGCGCGCCGCACCTTTGGCAAGGAAATCTCCTTTGCGACTTTTGATGGTGGCCCCGTCGATAAGGGGCACGCCGTTCTCTTGCTGCGCATCGGACGTGGCGTTGTTGCGGAATGGAGCCATAACGGCCGATGCATAATCTGGAACGATTCTGAAGCGCGCGGCTCTCCCACGCTGCACTTAAGCACCTACCATGCCGCAGATCTTCGGTCGCCGAACGGCGAGTCTCCTAGTCTTGCGGAGCCGGTCTTCGCTATTACCCACAGCGGTGCAGATGTCTATGCTTGGCAGTCGAAGGTTGCAGGAAAGCTCCATCAGATGACCGGCGTTCGAATTCCTCAAAGCGACTATCAGGTGAAATAGTGACGCTTACATTTTCATGCTCTTTTCTTCCTGATGTCGTTCGCATTGAAGCGAAACGGCGGCGTCTGCTGAAGTGGGTAGCAGTTCCTGTCTGCGATTGGGCTGGCGAACGCGGCGGCGCTGGCGTTGCTGCGCGCGTGCTGATGGCATCTGTTAACAGCCTGGAGGGGCGGGCGGGGGAAGACTATGTCTTGTTGCCACACGCTAACGTCGCGAAGCTACCGGCGTCGATTGCCGACCAGCTCAATATGCCCGCGCTTTCCATGCTGTCGGTGACGTTGACATTTGATGGACGTGTTGACACCCCAGATGGCACCATTCGGGCGCGATGGTTTGACGAGCACACCCGACCCGTTTCAGCCAAGCGGGTGGGAGCGTTTGTTCAGGTAGGGGATCAAACTTCTCGCCTGTCTTCTTCACTATTCGAGCTGCTCGAGGCTATCGATGGCTTCAATGAAAGCGTCGGCAGCGATATCGAGGCTCGTATCACGAAATGGCAGCCGGTTCAGCTCGCTCTTAGGGAAGTCACCGGATCGGAAGTGAAGGCAGACGGCTTCCTCGGTTCGCTGACAATCTATCAGGCTGGCAGCTTCGCGCTCGATGCCCGCGAGACCGCAAACGGGCCTGACCTAGTGCCTGTTCTGATGGGGCGTAACAAGGCGCCGTCTCTGGATGACAACGCTCCCGCTGAAGATGACGGGGAGGTCCTTGATAGCGAACTACGCGATGATATTGCAGATGCGCTGCTTCCGCCGGAGTTGCAAAGAAGGTTTGCCAACGAGCGATTCGGTCCGTCGGATAAGACGCGCGACGCCTACGTTCTTTCCCGAAATACTTTCGTCATTTTGGACAAAGACCTGAAGGTCGCGCTCGACGTGGTTCGCGAAATGCGGGAGGCCTCTCCGGAAGCGCGGCGTAGTTTCCTGCGCAATCCCCGGCCAGCCATCGCAGCGGCCCTAGGACGTGACGATGCGGATCAGGCCGCGGTAGGTCTTTTCGTGGAAACCAAGCAATATTCGGAGCGCGTGCTCGGTTTGGGCATATGGGATCCGCCAAAGCTGCCATGGTTGCAGAAGAAGGCTGGGCAATGGGCTCCCGAAACGTTTCCTGTCACTTTGCGCGGGCGAACGATCGAACTGACGCCCGAGCGGCTGGACGAAATTATCGAGCAGGTTGACGTCGCAAAGCGGGAAGATCGCGCTGACGTCGCCATCGATCAGGAAGTCTACTCTGTCGCGGAAGTCGAGGCTGCGGTGGGTGGACTGCGCCCCGAAACGAAGGGGCCGGGTGCTGATCCAAGCCCGGAGCACCCGGAAGACGAGGGGGGCGCTGTTGTCGATGAGAACGTCCTCATTCTCAAGCAGAATATCGATGGCGTTGAGTACCAATTTAGTCACCCTCGTCGACCTGTAGCGATCAGTCGGGAATTGCCGATTGCCTGCTTGGCTCTCACGCGGCCGAAGCCGCATCAGACGCAAGGTTTCAAATGGCTCGTTGACGCTTGGGAAGCAGGCTGGCCGGGCGTCCTGCTTGCCGACGACATGGGTCTTGGCAAGACGTTTCAGGCCTTGGCTTTCATGGCTTGGGTTCGAAGCAACGCCGCCGAGAAGGCTCGCGGAACTTTGGGCACCCCGGCCAAAGGTCCGATCCTGATCGTAGCGCCGACCGCCTTGTTGCGAAACTGGGCTGCAGAGGCGGAGCTCCACCTTGGACCACATGTTCTTGGAGACCGCGTCGATGCGTTCGGCTCCGGACTCAAACAGCTCAAGAGCGCGAAGACGGCCGAATGGACGCCTGAAGACGCGCTGGATGTCGACAGTCTCCGCGATGCCGATTGGATCCTGACGACCTACGAGACGCTCGCGGACAATCATCGTGCCTTTGCGCGTGTTCCGTGCTCGATTGTCGTTTTCGACGAGATGCAGAAGGTAAAGTCTCCGGGGACGATCAACACCCATGCCGCCAAGGCGATCAATGCGGATTTCGTGCTCGGCCTGACCGGGACGCCGATCGAAAATCGGTTGGAAGATCTCTGGTGCATCATGGACCGGGTGGCGCCAGGTTATCTCGGTGACCTCAAGACGTTCTCCGCAACGCACACGGAGGACGCCCATGACGCGTTGAAGGACCTTAAGGCAAAGCTCGATGAATCGCGGCTTGGTCTGCCTGCCATCATGCTGCGGCGGATGAAGGACCAGATTCTCGTCGGCCTTCCGGTCAAGAGCATCAAGCCCTATCGTGTTGACATGCCGCCAGAGCAAAGCGATGCCTATGCGCGAGCTGTCCGGGAGGCTCAGTCCGGTGATCGAACGCCGGGCACGATGCTGAAGGTGATCCATGCGCTTCGCTCGATTTCGCTGCACCCCAACGGAGGCGGTGATATCGACCCGTATGATCCGGAAGCGGCAACCAAATGGGTCACCGAGTCCGCCCGGGTGCGGCAGGTGTTCTCGATACTCAGGGCGATCGAGAAGAACGGGGAGAAGGCGCTGGTATTTCTGGAACATCGCGACGTCCAGACGACCTTTGCGGCTGCTGCTGCGACGCTGCTCGGGTTGAGATCGGAGCCAGTTATTATCAACGGGACGACACCGGGTGCGAAACGCCAGGACATTGTCGATCGCTTTCAGAACGGACCGCCGGGCTTCAATTTGATGGTGCTTTCGCCAAAGGCCGCGGGTGTCGGCCTGACCATCACAGCAGCCAACCATGTGATCCATCTCAGCCGTTGGTGGAATCCGGCCGTCGAGGATCAATGCAACGATCGCGTCTACCGCATTGGGCAATCCAAGCCGGTGACCATCCATGTGCCGATGGCGTTGCATCCGTCGCTCGGCGATAGGTCCTTCGACGCCAACCTCGACAGATTGCTTGAACGCAGGCGCTCGCTGTCGCGGCACATGTTGGCGCCACCGGTCGGGGAGGCCGACGTCGGTGTGCTCTTCGATGAGGCCGTCGGAACGTCTGGAGCCGGTTCGCCGCAATGAAGGGTCTGATTATCAGGGAGCCATGGATCGGCATGATCCTGAACGGCAGCAAGACGTGGGAGTTGCGCACCCAGCAGACCACCATGCGCGGCGAAATCGCGCTGATCCGAAAAGGCAGCAGCCAGATCGTGGGCGTCGCTGATCTTGTCGACAGCCTGCCTCGGCTGGATCGACAGGGACTCGCCGAGTCGGTTCAGTTCCACCGCGTGCCGCCCGCCGAACAGGCGAGCGCCATTGCGAATGGCTGGCTATTCCCCTGGCTGATCATCAATGCGAGGCCGCTGTCGTCGCCCGTGCCCTATCTTCATCCCAGCGGCGCAGTTACCTGGGTCAACCTTGATCCCGACACTAGCCAGTCGATCGCCCGTGCGCGGCAGACAAGCCGGTCTGAACCGGGACTGGTGGCCTCCAAAGCCGCACCGCAGCCGACAAGGCTTCGTTCGGTTCAAGCATCCGATGCTCCGGAAGCTGTGGCGCGGGAGTCCGATCGCGACAGCGGCCGGAAAGCTAAGATTTCGCCAGCACTGGAAGCCGAACTCGTCGCGACCGCCGATCGGCTCGGCGTCAAGGTCAAGACGCTCGGATCTGACACAAGCAAGATGCGCTGCTTCGCCGTGCCATCGCGGGCAGGCGACCAGATCGTGCTGTTGAACCGAATGGCGCGGTCTGCGTCGCATTTCCAGATCTTCCTCGCGCCGGCGCTCGACGGCCGCCTCGCGGATGCTATCGCTGGCGTCCGCGGTGTGCAGCGCTTCGTCAACGCCAGCACCCACGACCATCGCATGCGCCACAGCGCGTTCCGCGCCTTCAAGGAGCGGCAGCCGGTTGGTGAGCCGTTCGGGCACGGCTGGCTGCTGGACCAGCATCGTGCAGGGGAGTTGTTCGGCAAGCTGGTCGAAATCATTCGCGGCAAATAGACGACCAGAAGAACATTTGTACTGAATAATCAATGCCATATTGCATTGTTCGGGGTACGATTGCGCCTTGGCTGTCCTCCGCCGCTTGATCTGGTTGCAGCTTCGTGAATCTGCCAATCTCTAGTAAGCGAGAGTTGCGAATGGCTTTGGGGACTTCATGCTGACCGGCGATCTACGATCTAAAATCGACCATGTTTGGAATGCGTTCTGGGCGGGCGGCATCGCCAATCCACTCGAGGTGATCGAGCAGATCACCTACCTGTTGTTCATGCGCGGGCTGGACGAGGCGCAGATCCTCGAGGAGAACAAGGCGACCCGGCTGAGGAAGCCGATCGCCCGGCGGATTTTCCCCGAGGGCAAAGACGGGCTCGGCAAGAAGGGGGGCGTCGCCTATGAGGCGATGCGCTGGTCCAAGCTGAAGAACAACGATCCCGCCACGATGTTCGAGATCGTCTCCGAGCACGTCTTCCCGTTCCTGCGCAACATGGCCGAGGCCGGCACCGCGCATGCGACGCATATGAAGGGCGCGCGCTTCACGATCCCGACGCCGGCGCTGCTGGCCAAAGTGGTTGATCTGTTAGCCGACATCCCGATGGAGGATCGCGACACCAAGGGCGACCTCTACGAATACATGCTGTCGAAGATCGCCACCGCCGGCCAGAACGGCCAGTTCCGCACCCCGCGCCACATCATCGCGCTGATGGTGGAGATGATGGCGCCGGGGCCGAAGGACGTGATCGTCGATCCCGCCTGCGGCACCTGCGGCTTCCTGGTCGCGGCCGGCGAATATCTGCGCGACAATCACCCCAAACTTTTTCACGACGCCGCTAAGCGCGAGCATTTCAACGAGGAGATGTTTCACGGCTTCGATTTCGACAGCACCATGCTGCGGATCGGCTCGATGAACATGATGCTGCACGGCGTCGACAATCCCGACATCCGCTACAAGGATTCGCTGTCGCAGGACCATGTCAGCGACTCGGACCGCTATTCGCTGGTGCTGGCCAATCCGCCGTTCGCCGGCTCGCTGGATTACGAGACCACTGCAAAAGATCTGCTCGCGGTGGTCAAGACCAAAAAGACCGAGCTGCTGTTCATGGCGCTGTTCCTGAAGTTGCTGAAGCCCGGCGGGCGCGCGGCGGTGATCGTGCCGGATGGCGTGCTGTTCGGTTCCTCCACCGCGCACAAGGAAATCCGCCGCATGCTGGTGGAGGACCACAAGCTCGACGGCATCATCAAGCTGCCATCCGGCGTGTTCCGGCCCTATGCCGGCGTCTCCACCGCGATTGTGTTCTTCACCAAGACCAATTCCGGCGGCACCGATCAGGTCTGGTTTTACGACTGCCAGGCCGACGGCTTTTCACTGGACGACAAACGCAACCCGCTGCTGCCGGTCGAGAGCATCGGGCCGAAGGCAGCCCTCAATCGGGCAGAACACGCTAAGAACAACTTACCTGACATCGCATCGCGTTGGTCCTGTCGCGATAGCAGTGAACGCAGACGCTCCCGCACAGCGCAGAGTTTTTGCGTGCCGAAAGCCGAGATCACCGCGGCCGGCTACGACCTCTCGCTCAACCGTTACAAGAAGGTGGTGCACGAGGCCACCGAGCACCGGCCGCCGAAGGAGATCATTGCCGAGATGAAAGCGCTGGAGCAAGAGATCGCGGACGGATTGGACGAGTTGGAGGCGATGCTGTCGTGAACGTCATGAATTCCGGGCGCAGCTTCTCGAAGCTGACTAGGCTCGGCGATTTGATCGATTTCCGAAACGATATCGTGCACCCGAAGGATAATCCGAAGGGTGAAGCGATCTTCGTTGGATTGGAGCACGTAGAACGCAACACCGGAATCAGAATTGGCGCTGAGAAAGTCGACTTAACCGAGCTGACAGGGCGCCGTGCCCGCTTTTTTGCCGGCGACATCGTTTATGGATATCTGAGGCCTTACCTCAACAAAGTCTGGACTGCGGAATTCGACGGAATTTGCTCCGTTGATCAGTATGTATTCATCACTCGCGAGAACGTTGATCGAAATTACATCGCTCATTTCTTTCGAAGCGAACAATTCCTGAAGACCGCACCTGTCGACTCGACGCCCGGCCAGTTGCCGCGAATTCGATCGGGGGAGATCGCAGACACGCCGATAGCTCTTCCCCCGCTCAACGAGCAGCGACGGATCGCGGCGATCCTGGACAAGGCGGATGCGCTGCGCCGCAAGCGCAAACACGCCCTCGACCTCCTCGATAATCTTATCCAGTCAATCTTTCTGGAGATGTTCGGTAGTCCAGAGAGCAATCCAAAAGGTTGGAAGCAGGGCCGGATCAGCGACCTTCTCGAAGATACCCAATACGGAACAAGCGAAAAGGCAGGCGAGAAGGGAGACTATCCCATCCTGAGGATGGGCAATCTGACAGCTGACGGAAGGATGAATTTCGAAAGCCTCAAGTATATCGACTTGGATGACAAGGATCTTGAAAAATATACGGTAAGGCGCGGTGACATACTTTTTAACCGGACGAACAGCGCCGACTTGGTCGGAAAGACGGCTGTGTTTGATCGCGACGAGAGATTTGCCTTCGCAGGCTATCTTGTCCGCGCCCGCGTTAAGAAGGGTGTCAGTCCATATTACGTTGCAAGCTATCTGAATTCCAGGCACGGAAAAGCAACCCTCCGCGGCATGGCAAAGAGCATCGTCGGAATGGCTAATATCAATGCGAAGGAGATGCAGTCGATCCCGATTCTTATTCCTGACGCCAAAATCCAACGAGCCTATTCTGACGCTCTCGCCTCAATCGAGGCGTTACGTGCTGTAAGCAAGCGTCATATGAGATTATTAGATTCCTCTTTCTCCTCCCTCCAATCTCGCGCCTTTTCCGGCCAACTCTGAACGGACAATTGCATGTCCAACTTCGCCTTCCTCGCCGCTGAATTTCCTGCCGTGCACGAGGCGGCGGTGGAGGCGGAGCGTCAGGCCGGGGTCTCGCCGACCGCGGCGGCGTTTTTTGCCGGCAAGGCGGTCGAGGTCGCGGTGAAATGGGCGTTTCGCAGCGATCCCGATCTGCAGCTGCCGTATCAGGACAATATCGCTGCCCTGTTGCATGAGCCGAGCTTTCGCCGCGCGGCCGGCGAAGCAGTGTTCGCCAAGGCAAAATACATCAACTCGCTGCGTAACCGCGCGGTGCACGAGGAGAAGAAGACCAGCCCCGGCGATGCGCTTGGTGCGGTGAAAGAGCTGTTCCACGTCTGCTTCTGGTTCGCCCGAACCTACGCGCGCCAGACCAAGCCCGCCGATGACCTCGCCTTCGATCCGTCGGCATTGTCGCGCCGCGACGAGGTGCTGAAGAAGGCCTTTGTCCAGCTTAAAGCCCAACAGGCCGAGCTCGACGCCAAGAACGGCGAGCTGACTAAGCTGCTCACCGACAAGCAAAGCCTCGACGCGGAATTGCAGGCGCTGCGCAGCGCGGTCGGCGCCGCGCGAAAGGCCGCCGAGGCGCAGCCGGACACCCACAATTACAACGAGGCCGAGACCCGCGACCGCTATATCGACCTATTGCTTCGCGAAGCCGGCTGGGCGCTGGATCAGCCCGACGACCTCGAATTTCGCGTCGAGGGCATGCCGAACAACGAGGGCATCGGCTTCGTCGATTACGTGCTGTGGGGCGCCGACGGCAAACCACTCGGACTGGTCGAAGCCAAGCGCACCCGCAAGGACGCCCGCCAGGGCCAGCAGCAGGCGAAACTTTACGCCGATTGCCTGGAGGCGCGCTACGGCCAGCGCCCGGTGATTTTTTACTCCAACGGCTATGAGCACTGGATCTGGGACGACACCCGCTACCCGCCGCGCCAGATCGGCGGCTTCTACAAGCGCGACGAGCTGGAGCTTGCGATCCAGCGCCGCACCAGCCGCAAGACGCTGGCGGAGACCAGGATCAACACTGCGATTGCTGGAGACAAGCGGCCCTACCAGCAGCGCGCCATCCGCGCCATCGCCAAGAGCTTCGAAGCCGACGGTGAGCGCAAGGCGCTGCTGGTGATGGCGACCGGCTCCGGCAAGACCCGGACCGTGATCGCGCTGGTCGATCTTCTGATGCGCGCCGGCTGGGTCAAGCGCGTGCTGTTCCTCGCTGACCGCGTTGCGCTGGTGAACCAGGCGGTGAGCGCCTTCAAGGCGCATCTGCCGGACGCGGCGCCGGTCAATCTGGTCACCGAGCGCAGCAGCGACGGACGGGTGTTTCTGTCGACCTACCCAACCATGATGAACCTGATCGACGGCAAGCAGGACGGCAAAGCCAAATTTGGCCCCGGCCATTTCGACCTGATCGTGATCGATGAGGCGCACCGCTCGGTCTACCAGCGCTTCCGCGCCATCTTCGAATATTTCGACAGCTTTCTGGTTGGCCTCACCGCGACGCCGAAGGACGAGATCGACAAGAACACCTATTCGCTGTTCGACCTCGAAGACGGCGTGCCCACCGACGCCTATTCGCTCGACGAAGCGGTGGCCGATGGTTTCCTCGTGCCGCCGAAGGCGATCTCGGTGCCGCTGCGGATCGTGCGCTCTGGGCTGCGCTACGACGACCTCAGCGACGAGGAAAAAGACCAGTGGGACATGCTGGAATGGGGCGAGGACGAGGTCCCCGACAGCGTCGAGGCCACCGAGGTCAACAAGCGGCTGTTCAACATCGACACCGTCGATCTGGTCATCGCGCATCTGATGCAGAACGGTATCAAGGTCGAGGGCGGCGACCGGCTCGGCAAGACCATCATCTTCGCCAAAAACCAGGCCCATGCGCTGTTCATCGAAGATCGGTTCAACAAGGCCTATCCGGATCTGACCGGGCAATTCGCCCGCGTGATCACGCACCAGACCGGCGCCTATGCGCAGACCCTGATCGACGATTTTTCGAAGAAGACCAAGGCGCCGCATATCGCGATCTCGGTCGATATGCTCGACACCGGCATTGACGTGCCGGAGGTGGTGAACTTGGTTTTCTTCAAGCAGATCCGCTCCAAGACAAAATTCTGGCAGATGATGGGCCGCGGCACCCGGCTGTGCGAAGATCTGTTCGGGCCCGGCCAGCACAAGGAATTCTTCCGCGTCTTCGATTATTGCCAGAACCTGGAATTCTTCGGCGCCAATCCGGAGCTGAGGGAAGCCGCCAGCGCCAAATCGCTGTCCGAACGGCTGTTCGCGGCCAGGCTCGATCTGGTGCGAGCACTGAACGAGAAACACGCCAAGCCCGACGGCTTCGCGGCCGGCGAACAAGCGCCCTATGATGCCGGCCAGGATGATGCGCCGCCGAGCGAGGACGCGATCCGCGCCGACGCCTTGAAGACACTGCAGGCCACCGTCGGCGGCCTCAACCTCGACAATTTCATCGTCCGTGCCCACCGCCGCGCCGTCGAGAAATATCGCGCGCCGGAGGCCTGGCAGACCATAGACGACGAGACGCGCCAGGAACTGATCGACGAAATCGCGCCGCTGCCGTCCGCGCATGGCTTTGGCACCGAGGAAGCCAAGCGCTTCGACCTCCTGATGTTCTCACTTCAGCTCGCGCTGCTGCGTGGCTCGAAGCGGTTCGGCACCTTGAAAAAACAGCTCCTAGAGATCGCCTCCGCGCTGGAGGACCAGACCGGCATTCCGGCGATCGCGCGGCAGGCCGAACTGATCGAAGAAATCCAGACCGATCACTGGTGGGAGGGCGTCACCGTCCCGCTGCTGGAGCTGGTCCGGCTGCGGCTGCGCAACTTGGTGCAGCACATCGAGAAATCGAAGAAGGCGGTGGTTTATTCCAATTTCGCCGACGAGATCGGCGACGGCATCGAACATCCACTGCCGCAAGTCGGGGAAGCCGATTTTGCGCGCTTCAAGGCGAAGGCACGGCATTTCCTCAAGGCGCATGAAGACCACCTCGTGCTGCACAAGCTGCGGCAGGGCAAGCCGCTCACACCCACCGACCTCGCCGAACTCGAAAAGATGCTGCTGGACGCCGGCATCGGCGAAGCCGGCGATATCGAACGCGCGCGAGAGGCCAGCCAGGGCTTCGGCCGCTTCGTCCGCTCGCTGGTCGGACTCGACCGCGCGGCCGTCAGCGAAGCCTTCGGCGAATTCCTCGCGAGCGGAACTGCTTCAGCGGCTCAGATTGAATTCATCAACATGGTGATCGAGCATCTGACCGATCAGGGCGTGATGGACCCGGGCCTGCTCTATGAGCTGCCGTTCAAAGACATCGCACCGACCGGGCCGGAACAGCTGTTCGACGAGGACAACATCACGCGGCTGTTCTCCAAGATCGAGGCCATCAACGCCAGCGCGGTGGCTTGAGGCGACCGTGCAAGCTGTGAGCGACCGCCGCTGTAGCCTTCCCCCACCTACGGATCAGCGATGTGAGTCAATATCCAAGGAAGTCCCTATGAGCGACGTCAAACTCTTTAAGATTGAGCACGATCAGGTTCGAGAACTACCGGGTGAGGCGCTGCAAGTCGAACGATCGCTGCAATTGCTGTTCGAAGCCAATCTCGAATCTTTACTCGGAATCCGTTTCCTTGCGTCCGAGCATAACACGGGATCGGTCCACGGCGGCCGAATAGACACCCTCGGCCTCGACGAGGATGATTGCCCGGTCATCATCGAATTCAAGCGCGCCGTGAATGAGAACGTCATCAATCAGGGACTGTTTTATCTCGATTGGCTGCTGGACCACCGCAAGGAATTCCAGTGGCTGGTGATGGAGAAGCTCGGACCGGAGATTGCCAAGGACGTCGATTGGAGCGCGCCGCGGCTGATCTGCATCGCTGGAGATTTCACCCGATACGACCAGCACGCCGTCAAACAGATCGCCCGGAACATCGAGCTGATTCGCTATCGCAGGTTCGACACCGGCCTCTTGATGCTGGAACTGGTCCATGCACCGAAGCAGGGAAGATCGAGTGGGCCAGCCTCTGTCGCCCCTCCGACGACACCGGCGGTTGCCATTGCCAATGAGGCGACTGAGGACCCCTATATTAGCTCGCGAATTGATTACAAACTCGCACGCGCCGATCCTGACCTCCGTGACCTCTTCGAAGCCGTTCGGCAATATCTGATCGGATTGGGTGACGACGTTCAGGTTAAAGAGCTCAAATTTTACATCGCCTTCAAACGGCTCAAGAACTTCACCTGCGCCGAAATTTACCCGCAGGCGAGGGTCGTCACCCTCTATCTTCGCCTCGATCCAGCGTCGGTAGAGATCGAAGAAGGGTTTTCTCGTGACGTCGCGAAGATTGGCCATTTCGGCACCGGCAACCTCGAGCTGTCGCTGAAGAACATGGACGACTTCGCCAAGGCGCAGCCTCTGCTGAGAAGGGCGTATGAGGGCTCTTAAGTCGAACGGTTACATCGACTCTGAACACGAACCGTCTCGTTGTTATTTTCTAGGTCGATTAGCTTAATACGGAAAGGACTCCTTAGATGGCTGAACGGCTGGCTTGCAGCCGTTGATCCAGGGAAGGCCGAGCTCGTTGAGAACCGGGGAGACGTTTCGAAGCTTCCATCCCATCGACGGCTTGCCGGGGGCGATGGCTATCACTGGCTGGCGGAATTCGGCCTTGCTGTCCTGTTAACTCCTCGGTCAGCATCAGGAAATAGCTGCCGACCCAGACGGCGACCTCGGCGGCGGTCCAGGCGTTGCCCGATCCACTCGCGTTCGTATTTATGCCTTCCAACGACACGAGCGCATTCCTCAGCCGGTTGAATCGTATCAGGCGTTTGCGGCAACGCAATACGGGACCGCTGACGCGAGGACTTCCAAGAGCCCTCCAACCCCGACCTTGTTTCGGGCGACGATCGACTCTCGGATCACCAACGCGGCCCCTACACGGACGCCGGTTCTTCGAGCGGCACCTCTTGCTCCTGAGGTGGCTCGATTGTCACTCCTCTTTCTCCGACAGCAAGTAGAACAAGATCGTTCGGATGCTGAAACTTGTTTAGGCCATCCGCCATCAAGATTTCGGCCCGATCCCTTGCCGCGGTCAGTTCGAAATGACGCTGTTCGGCAGTCTTGGTAGCGGGTATGGCGTTCTTGGTCGGCGCTATCAATAGTTGCTTGATCAGATCTGCTGGGGTCGAAAACACACCAGAAGAATCGCGTTCAATCAGGATCAAGCGCTCGGCCTGTGTTTTGCCCTGATCATTCTGATAACGAGCGAGATACGCAGCAAAGAAATGCGGTAACTCCACTGCATCGAAAGCTCCATAAGAACCTTCAAACTCGGACGCAGTTATCGAGCTGATCAAGAATTCCACGAAGGAAGACGAGAAGTCGAGCAATACGGTCTCGGTCTGCGGTCTCCATCCACGCCGTTTGGTCGTCACCGGAATAACGGTGCGCCCTCCAAATTCAGGGAACTTTCCTTTCAGGTCAGCGGGCAATCGGATGACGAAGTTCTGGTCGCGGGACTCGGACGCTAATTCGATACCGAAGAACGGCAGCGCCCGTTTAAGCACGCGAGCCACTTCCTCGGTCGTGAACGAGTTTTCAATGGTTGTCTTTAGGTCGAGGCCGTCTATTGTCTGCAAGACCTCGTCCTGCATCTCTTTCGCTTTTTGCGCCTCGTTGAGCGCCGCGTCGATTCGCTCTTCAGTGCGGTCGGTTTGTCCCTTTCTGGCGTCTTCGAGTAGTTGAGATATGTCGACGCGATCGAGGAGCTCACCCATGATTTCCGCGGCATAGGCATCGTTGTCCGAAAATTCAGAGCTGACCTTCGCCATTTCCGAGACGATGGTGCCCACGCGGTCAATCAAAATGCTGATGATTTCGTTGTCGATAGTGTCTTTCGCCTGGAAATTAAAGACCACGACCTTCTGCTGCTGCCCGTAACGGTAGAGACGACCGATGCGCTGACTGATGCGGCTCGGATTCCAAGGAAGGTCGTAGTTGATGAGCACATGGCAATTCCTGTGCATATTTAGACCTTCTCCGCCTGCCTCGGTCGAGATCAGAACCGGCGACACGTCCTCGAACTTTTGAACTGCGTTCCGCTTCTCGTCAGCGGTCTGTCCGCCATGGATCAGGACAGGCTCTAAGCCGTTTAGAATCGAACGAAGCTTATGCAGAATGAAAGCTTGCGTTGCGCGATATTCGGTGAATATCAGAACCTTTTCGCCCTGCTCGACGAGCCCTCTGACGACCTCAAGGAGTTGATCGCCCTTCTTGTCAGATCTCATACATTTGCTGGTCTTTTCCAGCAGTCTGCGAACCATTTCGATCTCGCCATCGAAGAACTGCGTCGCTACGGCCGCTCCGGGCAGACTGTGCAGGTCGTCAGGCGTGTCATCATCATCAAGAACGAGCGACCGATCCACGGGTGCCTCGGCATCTTCAAGCCTGGCAAGCCGGCCCTTGAGGGAAATAAAGAGGGCCGCAACGGAAGACGACGCAAGCTTTCGATAAATGGTCATTACGAATCCGACAGCCCGTCCCTCCGCCCCCCCGATGTTTTCGCCTGCCTGATAGCCAGTTCTCAGATAAGTCTTGAGATCCCGCTCCATATCGGCAAAGTCGGGGTCGTGTACGACCTCGATGCGCTTAACCAAAAGCCCCTTGAATAAGAAATTGCCATCGATATCGACCGTGTCGATCTTGCGGTTTCTCAGGACGATCTCTCTAACCACGTCATTATTGACCTCAATTTGATCGATAACGGTCCTGAGATCCGGCCGCACAAGGGCGAGGAGGTTCCTGAACTTCCCCGTGTCGCCCTGATGGGGAGTTCCCGTCAGCAGCAGCATGGAGTCTGTCTTTGATCGGAGTGCCTGCGCGAGCTTGAACCGTAGCGTCGATTGTCCTCGGTCGTTTCGAGCCAGCCTGTGGCCTTCATCGAAGACGACGATGTCCCAATTCCCGGCGGCTAGAAGCATCCCGAAGCTGCTTTCGAGATCGCTGCCATCATCCTCGGACGAACGGGGCTTGGCGAGGTCGAGCGAAATGATCGCCCGCTCATAAAGACCCCATTCTCTGTGGTCAGACACTCTGAAATCGATACCGTAGATGAGGAATCTGCGGTCGAATTTGAACAGCATTTCCTCCTTCCACTGCCGCGTCAGCCCCGAGGGAACGACCAGCAATATCCGGCGAACGTTCTGCCTTCTTTCCAGCCCCGCGAGGAGCAGACCAACTTCGATCGTCTTGCCGAGACCAACGTCGTCCGCGATGATCCAGTTAGTCTGGCCAGATTTAAGGATGTGGTGAACGAGCGCAATTTGGTGTGGAAGAGGATCTACATCCAGCCGGTCGAGCGCTCCAGTAGCGTCGTTCCAGCCCTTGAGCGCGTGGGCGATAATATTCAGAGCCGTACGTTCCGGCGCGCGGTCGTCTGCGGGTTCTGCGCGTTTGAATCGGAGGGCGGCGCTCATGATCCGCCTGAGCCGCTCGAATGGAAGCCAGATGGTTTCTCCTGTCTGATGAAGCTGGACCAGAGCCTGTTGCCGGGTCGCCAGCTCTCGCGTTTCGATCACGGTCCCGACACCAAGCGTACGACGTACTCCCGACAGCGGAACGTCCTGAACCACGAAGCCAGGCTTCAGGCCACATCCCCATTCTTCCTCGGAAAGCCACGAAATGCCTCTCGGCCCGAAATCGACCTCGATCTTAAGCCCGTCGTCTCTGGTACGCGACCGTAGGACTATTCCGATGTTGTCCGGGTCTCCCTTTCTGCAAACCCACGCGCCGTCGATCGGTATGAGTTCAGGCATCTGCATCTTCCTGCTTTTTGTTCATCGACGATTGGTGGTGACCCAGTGAATTCACGTACCAGCCAGTTAAAGACGCGGTTCGGGAGTGGTCATTGAAGATCCGACATCCATCGATCATCGCGACATCCTTTATCGCGAGATCCTCTTCGTACCAGCGAGATGCCCTTGGGCGGTTTGGTGCCTCACTGATCATCCATCTAGTGTAGCGTCGATCGATGATAGGCTGTTCGAGAGCGCCTTCGTGGAAGGCGTCGATGCGCGCCACGGCGTAGCTTAGGAACTGGAAACTGAGCTGGTCTCCAGCCGGAAGATCCATCCATTCATCCACCCAGGAAGGGTCAATGAGGTTTTCGGGCGGTGTTCCCCGAGCTTTGACCACAAGAGAATAGGCAAGTTTCCAGGTAAGGGTACTTTGACTCTCGGGAATGAAGAAGAAGCCCTTCCTTCCTCTGATCAACGAATAGCGCGGATTTTCTGTCCAAGCACATCGAAATTCATACGCCGCCAGAATATCCTCTGGTGATGCTTCCTCGCGGGCCAAGCTTGCGATAGCGCGAAAGCTCGAAGGATGAGGATAGTCAATAAACAACTCGACGAACCTTCCAAGAAGCGGAGTTCGTCGTCTGTCGCTCACGTGAGCCAACTTCAAGATCGCCCCCGCGCATTTTCTTGCTAGCGTCTCTCGGGGAGAGATGTAAGTCTTCTCAACGAACGGCGTCTCTTGCGCCGCGGGATCATAGGGATGAAATTGTATTTCGTCGGACCAGTCGTTGCCACTGAACTTGGCCGTTTTCCTTTGCTCAAATCCGGGTATTGGATCCCAAAAATCGGGCTGGCTTGGAGAGTTAACATGGCAAATGAAGGAATCGGCCGAGGGTGTAGGTTGTGGAATAACGTTCGCCGCCGGCGGTACGATATCTGAAAATTCATTTTCAAGAGGCAGAGGGCTTAAGCTCGATGGCAGAATCTCCGACTTCCGGAGAGCGGGCTCGTCAATAACGTGAGGCTCCCAGAAGTCGCCAATAATCTTGGGGCTTCTAGGTGTTGAAGAGAAATCCTCCTCGCTCCACGAATCGACCTTCACCGCTAAGCTGTCCCGACGAGTCAGACGGTCCTTTCTCAAGCGACCTTAGACGGTATTTGACAACGAATTGCTCAGAAGGTCCAGCTTGCAATAGATCGTAGTGCAGACTTGCGAAGGATCCGCGCCGGGCTCTTGAATATCGTGAACCTGACCCCTTATCACGCGGCCGAGGTTGCTACGCGATTCCGTTCGTGAGACGTTGCTCGCGGATTTCGGTGATTTGCGCGCGGGGCTGGCGGGACGTTAGACGACCGAAGTGAACAAAGGGCGGGGGCTTTCGTCGGCAGATGCTGCAATCACGCAGAACGATAGTCGTGCATACGATCCTTGCCGGCCATATGAGCCGGGTGGAGGCCGCCCGTCGCAACGAGGCTGGTGTTCAGGTAATGACGATGGGCCAGCTTGCCGCGAGGCTCGCCGGCGGTCTCCTGCAACCGGTCGACCTCGACGTTTTGACTGAAACCATCCGCGCTGCGCTGCCCGACGTCGAGATGGGAGAGCTCGATCCGATCAAGGATCTGCCGGGGATGCCGGCGGCGGTGACGGCGACCTTCGACAAAGCTTGGCGCGCCGGCGTTGATCTATCGGCGGTGGGGCATCCCCGAACCGACGCCTTGGCGGCGCTCGAGCAGGCCGTCGTCGAGCGTCTGCCGGCGTCGATGAAGCGGGCCGGCGACCTGGTAGCGCTGGCGCTGCAGCGGATAAAACACTCGCAGGCCGTGATCGGTCCCCTGGAAATCCATGGCCACAGCGAGATGTCGCCGTGCTGGCGGCCGCTGTTGCTTGCGCTTGCCGGCGCGATCCAGGTCACCTGGGTAGCCGGGCCCAGGCACGTTCCGGAGTGGCTGAAGGGCTCGAAGGTCGATGTTGTGACGGCGCCGCCCGCCCAGCCGCTGCCGGCGACGTTCTCCTGCGCCAACCAGCTTCATGAGGTCGCCGAGGCGTTTCGCTGGATGAGGGCGCTGCTGGCGAAGGGGACGCCAGCGCCGGACATCGCCATCGCGTCGTCGAGCCCGGGCGACTACGACGACCACGTGTTCTCGGCGGCGCGGGACAGCAATTTTCCGATCCATTTCGTCGGCGGCATCAAGGCGCTGACGACCGCCGAAGGACAGGCGGCCAGCGCGTTGGCCGAGCTGCTGGTGAAGGGGCTGTCGCAGGAGCGCGTGCGCCGGCTGAACGCGCTGCTGCGCGGCGGCCCGCTGCGCGACCTGCCGGCGGGTCTGCCCGCCGATGCCCCGCTGACCTCGGTCGAGCGTTGGGAGCGGGGGCTGACGCAGGCGGATGACGCCGCCTGGCCGGACGGCAAGAACAGGACCGCCGAGGTGATGGCGGTGATCCGACTGCTGGACCGAGGCGCCGATGCGGCGGCGGAGGCGGGCGAGACGATGTTAAGCGGATTGCAGCGCTCGCTGTGGCGCCGGGCGCTGCGGGAGGGACCCGCCCAGGCGCTGCCCGTGACGCTGGCGACGTTGCGTATTGACGACGGCATCGAGCCGGCGGCCAGCGCGATCTGGACGTCTGCGATCGCGCTGGCGTCGTCGCCGCGCCCCCACGTCTGGCTGCTGGGGTTGAACGCCGGCCGTTGGCCGCGGCGGATCTCGGAAGATCGGCTCATTCCGGATCATGTGCTTTCGATCGAAAAGCTCGATCCGCTGCCGGTGGCGGACGGCGACAAACGGGACTTCCGGACCATCGTGACGACGTCGCAGAGCGTTTCGATTTCGTTCAGCCGGCGCGACGCCGAGGGCCGCATGCTCGGCCGCTCGCCGCTGATCGCCGAGCTTGCGGAGACCTATCTCGATCGTGCCGGCACACCGGAGCATGCGTCGAGCGAATCCGACAGGCTTCTGGCCCGTCCTTCGGAGTTCTCGAAGCTGCCGATCGCGCTTTCCGGACTGTCGTGCTGGCGGGACTGGCACCGCAACGAGATCACGCCACACGACGGTCTGATTGCGCCGGCGCATGCGCGGCTGACGAAGCTGTTCGAGCAACCGCTGTCGGCGACGTCGTTGAAGATGCTGCTGCGCGACCCGATCCGCTTTGTGTGGCGCTATGCGCTGGGATGGAAGGCGCCGGAGGATGCCGACGAGCCGCTGACGCTCGATCCGAACGTCTTCGGCAATCTCGTCCATGGCTTACTGCGGGAAACTGTCGAGCTACTCGAGGCCGGCGGCGGCATGGCCGGCGCCGACCAGGCGCGGATTGAGGCGGCGCTTGCCGCTGCGCGCGACCGGACCATCGCGGATTGGGAGGATGCCAAGCCGGTGCCGCCGGACGTGATCTGGCGCAGCACCACGGCCCGCGGCCATGCGTTGGCGGCGGCAGCGCTGGCCTACGACATCGGCGAATATCCTGGGCAGCGAACCTGGTGCGAGATTCCCTTCGGCGAAACCGATCCGGACGAAGGCGGTCGTGACCTGCCGTGGAAGGCAGACGCCGCCGTAGAGATCCCCGGCACCGGGCTTCTGATCAAGGGACAGATCGATCGGCTCGATCTCGCCGGCGACCGGTTGCGGGCCCGCGTCGTCGACTACAAGACCGGCAAGCTCGGCAAGAAGATGGACGAGGTGATCATCAAGGGTGGCACCGAATTGCAGCGCTGTCTCTACGCCTTCGCCGTCAAGACCTTGCTGGGCGTCGACGTCGCGATCGAGGCCTCGCTGCTTTATCCGAAGGCCGGCGAGGGCGAGCAGGCGGTGTTTCCGCTGGCGGACCTCGATGGCGCGTTGGCGAAGGTGTCGACGGCGGCGGCGGCGTCCCGCGACGCTTTGCTCGGCGGCATCGCGCCCCCGGGCGAGGACGCCGCCGGCGACCGTAACGATCATGCGTTCGCGCTGCCGGCCAACGCCGGATATCTGCCGCGGAAACTGCCGCTGGCGAAGATCAAGCTCGGCCCGGCCGCAACGGTTTGGGAGGAGCTATGATCGTGGTCCCAGATCTCGCTGCGCGGCTGACCGCGCTGGCCGCCGTCGACCGCACGCTGCTGGTCGAGGCCGGCGCCGGATCCGGCAAGACGTCGGTGATGGCGGGACGCGTCGCGGTGCTGTTCGCCAGTGGCGTCGAACCGAAGCACATCGCCGCGATCACCTTCACGGAATTCGCCGCCAGCGAGCTTCGGCTCCGGATCGAGCGGTTCACGACGGCGCTTTCCAGGGGCGAAGTGCCTCGCGATCTGAGGCAGGCGTTTCCGGATGGCGTCACCGAGGCGCAGAAGGCCAATCTCTATCGGGCCTGCGAGGCGTTCGATCAGTTGACCTGCAGCACCATCCACGGCTTCGCGCAGGGTCTGATCAAACCTTATCCGGCGGAGGCCGGGATCGATCCCGGTGCAAACATCGTCGACCCCACCGAGGCCGATCTGGCGTTCAAGGAGCGCTACGACGCCTGGCTCAAAGAACGGCTTTCCGGAGACGGCGGCGACGGCTTGATCGCCCAGCTTGTCCTCGCCAGCGAAGGGGCCGGCCTGAAGCTCGTCGAGGATGTCGCCCAGTTCTTGCGCCGAAATCGCGACGCCGACTGTGCGCAGGTGGCTTGGTCGCAGCGGCACATGACTGGTTTGGTCGCGGCGGCGAAGCAGTTCGAGGCCGACCTCGACGGTGTCGGTTATCAGGAAGAGAAGACCTCGGCGGCCTGCCGGGCGTTGGGCGCCTTGGCTGAGCTGCTCGTTGGCCACAAGCTGACCGACGCGGCGCCGACCAACGCCGCCCTGATCGCGGCGCTGAACTTCGAGCGCGACGAGAGCTGTTTCACGCAGTCCGGCAGCGCCCGTGCGCTGCAGACCAGCGGCAAATGGCAGGAGGCGGCCGCCAAGGCGGGCCTGACCAAGACCGCCGGCAAAGCCGCGTTCGATGCAATCGTCCCACGCTACAAGGCCTGCCACGCCGCCCTGGAGACCCTGCTGGGCGCCGTCGCCGGCGAACTGCTATCGCGCCTGCGTACCGAGATGCAGAGCCTGCGCGACGATTGGCGCGACTACAAGCGGGACGCCGCGCTGTTGGATTTCGACGATCTGCTCTACACCGCGCGCAACCTGCTTCGGGACCACAAGGTGGTCCGGAAGGCGCTGGCGCAGCGCTTCCGTCACGTCATGGTCGACGAATTCCAGGACACCGACCCGCTACAGATCGAGATCCTGTGGCTGATCTGCGGCGAGGATTGCAAGGACGGCGCCGGCAATGCGTTGGCTCGCCCGCTGCGCGCCGGCAGCCTGTTCATGGTGGGCGACCCCAAGCAGGCCATCTACCGCTTCCGCGGCGCCGACGTGAATGCCTACATCGCCGCGCGGACGGCGATCGACGCGGGCTCGCAAATCAAGATCACCGCCAACTTCCGCTCGGTCGAGCCGATCCTCGCGTTCGTCAACAAGCGGTTCGAGCCGGTGCTGTCGGCCGATGGCCAGCCTGGCTTTTCCGAGTTGTCGCCGATCCACCCCGCGATCGGCTCCGAGCCCGGCGTCTGCGCGCTGGATGTGGTCGTCGCCGGCGAAAAGCCGAAGGCCGCCGAGATCCGCGACGCCGAGGCCGCCGCCGTTGCCGATCTCTGCAACAGGCTGGTCGGCAACCTGTTGGTTCGCGACCATCAATCAGGCGACATGAGGCCGTGCCGGTTCGGCGACATTGCGCTGCTGGCACCTGTCGGTACCGAGCTCTGGCGGTTCGAGGAGGCGCTGGAAGAATTGGCGATCCCGGTCTCGACCCAGGCCGGCAAGGGCTTCTTCCGCCGCCAGGAGATCCAGGACCTGATCGCGTTGACCCGCGCGCTCGCCGACCCGCGCGACACGCTCGCGTTCGGGGCACTTCTGCGCGGGCCGCTGGTCGGCCTGACCGAGACCGAGCTGCTCGACATTTCGGAAGCGCTGCCGATCGATCCAGAACGGCAGGGGCTGCCGATGCTGACGCTGCGGACCGATCCGGGGCACGTCGGCCATGCGCTCGCCAAGAATGTACTGACGACATTATCGTCGCTGTACCGGCAGGCACGGACCACGACGCCCTACACGCTGCTCGCCGATGCGATCGCGGCGCTTCATGTTCGGCCGCAGATCCGGCAGCGCTTCAAGGCCGGCGCCGAGCGGGCGGTCGCCAACGTCGATCTCTTCTTGGAGATGGCGCGGGCCTACGACGTCCGCGGTCTGCGGGCTTTCGCTGGCGACATGCGCGCCAATTGGGAGGATGCCGTCCGCCAGGTCGAAGGCCGCCCCGACGCCGAACAGGAGGCGGCCTCGCTGATCACGGTGCATGCCGCCAAGGGGCTCGAGTGGCCGGTGGTCATTCCGATCAACATGACCGGCACGCCCAAATCCGAATCCGGCCTGGTGCAGGACCGCTCGCAAAATCTGTTCTCGATCCCGATCCTCGGCAACGACCCAGCGGGCTATGCCGACATCGCTAACCGCGCCGAGGAGGAAAGCCGTCGCGAACGCGTGCGGCTTTGGTATGTCGCGGCCACCCGCGCGCGCGACCTGCTCATCCTGCCGAGACATTCCGCCGATCTGTCGGACAAGTGCTGGGCGAAGCTGGTCGAGCTCGGCGTAGCCGGTCTGCCGCCGATCAAGCCCGAGGACATCGGCGCCGCGAAGGAGCGGACGGTTTCGTCGAAGGAAAACGCCCAGACTAGAGCGATCTTCGCCGCCGAAGCCGCTGCAATCTTCGACAGCCGCAAGGTCGTGACCTGGCGCCGCCCGAGCCGCAGCGAGTTCGATCAGGTCGGTGAGGGAGAAACGAAGATCGAGAGCGCCGATATTCCGGAGGCGACGGAGATCGCGCCGGCCGCCGTCCTCGGCAGTTCGACGCGCGGCAGCATCCTCCACAAGCTGATGGAGGAGGTGCTGACCGGCGAATCTGGCGATACGAAAGCGGAACTCCAAGCGCGGGCGGCCGACCTGATCCGACAGATGGGCCAAGCGCCCGCGCCCGACCCGAAGACGGGTCTATGCGCCGCCGAACTGGCTAGCACGGTGCTGCGGACGCTGGCACTTCCGGACGTCGCGGCGCTGCGCCCACGTCTTGTCCCCGAACTGCCGGTGTTCGGCAGCGAGACGCACGATGGCGAGGAGGTCTTGCTCTCGGGCCAGGTTGACGCCGTCGCGTTCGATGACACCGGCGCCATCGACGCCGTCGTCGACTGGAAGAGCGACGTCACCCCCGCCCCATCGGCGATCAATCACTACCGACAGCAGATCGGCGACTACCGCAAGCAGACCGGCGCACGGCGCGCGCTGCTGGTATTCATGACGACGGGGAAGGTCATCGATGTCGTTTGATCAGAGGCACTCAATCATTTGACACAGATGCTTCAAAACAAAATGTCGGAAATGGCAAGCAAGAAATTCAAAAACGAGCCTGCGCCCGCTGCGGCGGAGTTTCCGATACTGCCGATCATGTGGAGTTCCTTGTGCCCTTCAGATGCGCGAGTTGTGTGGGGCATTTCTGGAATAGCACCTTCCATTACTTCGGGGGGCTCGCCAATCCTGAAGCCAAGACGGTTCATTTGATGATCGATTTCTTCGACGATCTTGCGTTCACGAACAAGATCGACCCAAACAACACATTGTACTCAGGATGGCTCGCTACCAATGAGGCATTGGAATCGCTGATCTCTAGGGGGGCCGTATGAATTTGGCAAAAAGGAAGGATCGCCATAGCACGATGAATGAAATGACCACGGGGCAGGTCGTCGATGGCGCTTGACCACACCGAACATTCGCTCCTCGAGCCAAGGCTGCTGTTCACCGAGCCGTGGGATCCGATCGTTGTAAGGAGGGGCGACGCGCTGGGCCTTCTTGCACTCACCAACGTCTTCGCTGAACTCGTTGCGCCGGGGCTGACCAATCGCGTGCGCGACGGGCGATGGGTCACGATCATGGCGTGGTGTCTTGTCAGATCCCAGCAGATAGCCCACGCGAGCGGCAGTAGATCGGTATCCACGCGGCCGGAGCAGAACGCGCGGTACGCCTGGCTGCGCCCGCTCGAACTCATGTGGACCGCGCGAACGATCGCACTGGCCGAAGCTGATTGGAAGGAGCGCCCGTTACCGGGTCGCCGGCGAGTTCAGCCATGGTACGACGATTACTCGGAGGGAGGGGAGTATGCCGCTCGTTTCGGCATGTCCGAAGATCAGTTTCGAGCATACCGTCAAACTGGGACCTACGGCGCCTATCGGGTCGCATTCCGCAGATGGCCGGAGATGACGATAGGCGGCGATGGCTGGACCCCGGGTCCGGCCGCGCGTGCGCTGGCGAAGTGGCTAGATTCCAAACTCGGGTCGGCGCGGCCGAACTGGCATCTCCACGCCGGGAATGGAAAGAGGGAGGGCATTTCGACCCAGAGTGCTAAACTTGGTCGCGGCGAGGAATGCCGATGGTGGTTGCAGCACTGGGCCAATTTCGATCGCGGCGGAAGCCGGATCGAAGAAACACTTCCGCGACCCCGGACCGAATTGGATGTGCTACCGGAGGCGGACCTCCTCGAACCCATCATCTTCGGAGGGAATACCGGGAAGCGGCGCCGAGAGGTTGCAAAAGAGATCTCCGACTGCACAGCAAAGGATCACACCGGCATCTGCGAATATCTCGGGAAGGTGTTAGCAGAACAAGAACCGGCCATCGCATTGCTGCCTCGCTTTTCGCGGCTGGCCGATGCCGGAATCGCCGCGATGGATTTGATTTCGAAGTCGCTCGGCGGCAAGAGCCGGGTGCCGCTTGCGGAGGCGGCTTCGACGCCATCGGCAAAGCGAGTTTGCGAAGAACTCTACGCGGCGGCACGCGATTGGCCGACGGACGAAACCCTTTCGCTTAGGCACATCGGCTCGGCGCACAGATTTGCGAACGCGATTTCGAGCGCCGACCCGATCGCGTGTTTCACGGCTCTGCTCCAGCACCATGAGATCTACGGCGGCGGCCTGAGGTGGTTCGTGCTGCGCGGCGAGCTTGTCGAGCCGCGCACAGGGCCTTCGGCGGCCGCCTCCAGCTACCGCTTCCGTCTTTGGTCGCTATGTCGGTTGGCGACGCAATGCGGCGTAATCGACGAGATGCCCGCAGGTCTTCTCGACGAACCGGATGAAGCTGAAGAGAACGGGCTGTGAGGAACTGACATGGACGCCATTGGCTGGGAATCACTTCTGAGGACCGACGCTCCGCCCGAGTGCACTCTTCTGCGCGCTTTGTTCACCACCTACGACCGGGCGGATGAGCGCTTGCTGGTAGAGCACGCGCTGCCGCTGTTCCTGAAACTGGGCCATGAGCCGGGGGGTGAGGGGGCCGAGCGGCATTACTTTCTGATCGAACTTGATTGTCGGCTGCGGCAGATGCATGACCGCATCGTCGTGATTTCTTCGAACACGCGCGACGAACCGGCCGATGAGGAGGTGGTCGACAGCGCATACCAGTGGATCTGGCGGTCGATCCGTCACCTGACCGTAGGCAGTCGGGGAAGGGCCGTTCAACACGCGAAGCTATGGCTCCTGCACTGGCGCAGTCCGACGGGAACCGAATATCTGGAAATCGTGGTGTCCTCCGCGAACCTGACGCTCGCCGCGCTTAGGGGACAGCTCCAGGCGGCGTGGCGCACCCTGATCGAGCTCAGGGCCCAGTCCTCGGGAGCAAGACGCGCAGGGTGGGGTATCCTGACCGACTTCGTTGTTGAGTTGGCCTCATCTGCGGGGGATCCGCACAGCCTCGATCATTTCGTCGAGCTGCTCGGCCGTAGCGATTGTCCCGAAGGCGTCAGCTTTGTAGCGAGCGTTCCTGGATCGCATTCGCGCGCCGATCTCCGGCATACCCCTTGGGGAGCCGCAGGACTTGCAAAGATTACGCCGGCGGGCAACGGCCCGACCAGCGTCTCCATCATGGCGCCCTATGTCGGATCATGGAATTCGGATGCGCTTGATCAATGGTGCAGCAGTTTCGGAGGCATGCCAAAGAAGCTTCGACTCGTTTGCATCGGGAAGGACCATCCTTGGCAACGGCACTGGCTGCTGCCGGCGGCATCACTCAGCGCTCTTCTGAAATCGGGAGCCTCCCTCATCCGGCTGCGCCGCGACCCGGCGGCGCAGCACCGCTCCGATGCCTTCCATGAGCGTCATCGCAAAGAGGATGACCGCTGGAGCCACGCCAAGCTCTACCATTTCCGGCGTGGCAATTCTCGTCGCCTGCTGGTCACGTCCGCGAATTTCAGCATGGCTGCATGGGGCAAAAGTGATCACGGTGCACTGACGATCGAAAACTTCGAACTTGGAGTTTGTATCGAGCAGGCGGAATGGCCATTCGAACACCTCGAGCGGTTCGGCGATGCGAACGACATCGCAACCGTCGCGAACCTGGCCACTCGCAGTACGCCGACTATCACCTGGGCTCAGGCGGCTTGGGACGGGCGACAGATCAAGGTGGAGTGCCGCTGCCGGGCACCTTCTGAACTTTCGGGCGAGCTTTGCACCGGGACCGAGACGACCCGGTTTGCCGGCTGGGCTCGCCTTGACACGACCAACGATCTCTACCGTGCGAATATTCCCTATGCGGCCGAGTGGCTGTCTCCGTTCGTCATTGGGTTGGCGTGCAATGACGAACGCCTGCGTATTCCGATATTTGATGAACGCCAGCTCGCCGAGCGGGAAATCACGCTGCTGCCCGAGGTTGACGAGGCGTTGATGCAAAGCCTCCGCGACCAACTGCTGTTCGAGGAGTACGGCGGGGGCATAGCCCCGGATGATCAGGATCTTGATCCCCTCGGCGGCGACATCGTTGACCAGTTGCCGATAGACGAGGACGATATCGAGGCGACCGGTGCCGGCCCTTCGGATAGCTATGCCGTTCCTGCCTTCGTCATCGCCCGCCGGCACCTGGCCGTCGTCGACAGTTGGTCGGGCGCCGTGAGGGAATTGTCAAAACGGCAAGAAGAGGACTTCCGCCGGGTTCATCTCCGCCGCGACGGCGAACTTCTGGTCAATGCGTTGCTTCGCCAGGCGGAACGGGACGGCACGTCCGGTAAGACTTGCGCACTGGGGGCGGGCCTCGCTGCGGAAGAGATGCAAATCCGGCTCCAACACTTTCCGGAGGAGTGATGCTTCCGATCGAACCGCTCAACCTTCATGCGCGCCAGTGGCAATTCCTGTCCAACCCGGACGGCTATGCGCAGGCTAGCGCCACGGCCGGAAGAAAGCTGGCCTTGGAGAGCACACGACGTCAGTTCGTCACGGCTGCCGACATCCTTGTGCGACTGAACGGAAGCCTGGGCGAAGAGCCGAGGCGGGGGCTACTGCTTGCAGACGACGTCGGGCTTGGCAAGACGTCCGTAGCGGCTCTGGTTGCCTGGGTGGTTGCGTCGTCTGGAGGCGGACGGTCGGTCCGAATCCTGGCGCCTAACGACGTCATGGTGAGACGGTGGGAAGCCGAGCTTCTTGACCACATTGCCCCGCTGGGGTCCTGCGCTCCTCATCTTGATGTTCGGAAGAACCATGTGAAGGCTCGCCGGGTGGTGCGCCTCTCGTCCGGCTCGATCCAGGTGGTGAAGCACTCCTATGCATCATCGGAATCGCCGCTGGCCTGCGACCTGTTGATCGTCGACGAGGCGCATCGGGCCAAAGGCGAGCAGACAAGTTTCAGCAAGGCCCTGAGGCGACAACGGAAATATGCAAAACGCGTCCTGATCCTGACCGCCACACCTTTCAGCATCCGCATCGAGGAACTGCAACGCATGCTTGAACTGATCGGCGCCGATGAGGCGGTGCCTTTCGTTCGTGCGTTCAGCCACGCGCTCGAGGATCTCTATTCCGGCAATACAAGCCGAAGTCCCGAGATCGTTGCCGAGTGCCTGGCCGCGAAGGCGAAGGCCGCCGTGGAAGCGATGGCGAAATTCGTCATTCGCCACAGCGTTGACGATCTGCCGGCCGAACAACACTGGTTCGGCGACCGCGACGATTGGTCGATCCCTGTCCCGCCGGCCAAGCCATCCGAGGAGGAACTGATCCTGAGGATGGACCGGGCGCTCCGAGTCGCGTCGCAAGAGGGCGCCATTACCGGAGGAGCAAGAAACGATCCTCGATTCCATGTTGGATGGCGCCATTTCGACGATGTGAGCCGAGAGCTTCACCTGGAATCGGTGCCGCTCCTTGCCGAGCCGGCGAAGTCGGTTGTCAGCAACCATCTCGCCGCGGTTGAACAGCTGCGGAAAGAAGTCGGGATCCATTCGAAGATCGCCGCCGTCACCGAGGAAGTCAAGAATGCCATCGCCTTGGGCGAAAAGGTTCTGCTGTTCTGTCACCACCATGCCACCGCCCAGGAGCTCACCGCCTGCCTGGACAAGAACCTACCGACGCTGAAAAAGCTTCCTTCGCCTGGGCCCAGGCTTTGGGAGATCGCCTGGAACGAGGCGCTGGGTTGGGCCCACGACGACAACGATGAGCAGAATCTGCGCAGGCCGTTCGTGCGGTGGCTGTGCGGCGACCTTATCAGGACGCAAACGTGGAGCTGGTTCGGCGCCGACCCGAGTGGATTGTCGAATCTTGCCGAGGCCATCAACACGACGCCGGCCCGGGGGTGCCGCAAAGCGGAGCTCATCAGCGACGCAGCCCGACGGCTCTACGACGCGATGAAAGTCTCGAGTTCGAGCCGCGAGGTTTTGAAGAGGTCGACCGAACGCCTGGATCTGTTGCCGGGCGCAAACGGGGCATCGCGCGTTCTGGCCGTATGCGACCCGAGTGAAGATCAAAGGGAAGCTCATCTTTTCGTCCATAATCGGCAGCCGGACACGGCCATCTCCGTCTTCAACAGTCCCTTTGGTCCAGACGTTCTTGTGGTGACCGACAAACTTTCGGAGGGCATCGATCTGCATCGCTACTGCAGGCATCTCGTTCACTATGAACTGGATCCCAGCCCGATCAGGACGGTACAACGAAACGGACGGGTCCGCCGCGTCAACAGTTGGGCTGCGGTGACCGGGAAAAGCATCAAATATGCCTACCCGGCATTCCGGGGGACACGGGACCACCGGGTGGTGCAGATCATGAAGAAGCGTATCGACAGCTTTTCCCTGCTCCTTGGAGGCGTTCAAGATTTCGACATCGACCAAGTTGCCGAATCCGACGAGCGCTGGCGCAATGAAGTCATCCAGCTCGCTAAGAAGCGTCTGGCCACCAGTGCGAAGATACTTCGGGCGCGAGAGTTTTCAGAGGACGCCAGAATGCAACGCTTGGTTTAAGGCCTACCTCAACCTCCCGTGGCTCTCGCGTCTGACGGCGGGCGTAGGTCCTCACCACTGGTTCAAGCTTGGCGATCAAAGCCGTGATGCTGACAGAACCAGCATGATAATGGACCATCTCATCCTCGGTCATCGGATGCCGAGTGTCGTCGTGTTTTGCCGTCCCCGCCTAGGTTACCCCAGGGGTAACTCTAAGATTCATGATTTCAGCGATCGATCACGGCATGGATTGATCGTTCGCCGATCCTGCGGCGCGAGGGGCTGCGGTTCAAAAAACTCTGTTCCCGCTTGAGCAAGGCCGCGCTGACGTGGCGCGGTGACGACGCCGTTGGCACGCCTTACAGGCCCGCCTCGATCCAAAGCGCCTGGTGTCATCGACGAGACCTGGATCAAGACCAACATGGCCCCGTTGCGCGGCTGGGGCCTCAAGGGCGAGCGGCTGCGCGGCTTCGCACCGCATGGCCACTGGCGCACGCTGACCTTCCTTGGCGCACTGCGTTGCGACCAACTCACCGCGCCTTGCGTGTTCGATAGCCAATCAACGGCGACAGCTTCCGTGCCTATGTCGAGCAGCAGCTCGTGCCGGTGCTGAAGCCAGGCGACATCGTCGTCATGGAAAATCTGGGCAGCAATAAATTGGCGGCCGTGCGCCGGCTGATCCGAAACGCCGGCGCCAGGCTGTGGTACTGCCCCGTATTCGCCGGATCTCAATCCGATCGAGCAGGTTTCCGCCAAGATCAAGCACTGGATGCGTGTCGCCCAGAAACGCACCGTCGATGAAACCTGGCGCCACATCGGTCACCTCGTCGGCACCTTCACTCAGCGAATGCAGCAAATACGTTGCCAACGCAGGATATGGTTCCATCAAAACCGTGAAATGCTCTAGCTATCGCACTTCAAACAAGTGCCAACTTACACCATTTGGCTCATCGCAGTTTGGTGATTGATAGAAAGGGCGCTTTGTGACGGCGCTAGGTAACGACCTGGACTTGCTGCAGAGGCATACAGTGAGGGGGGTGCATTGACGCCGACAATTTGCGCTGAGTTCAAGGTTCATTTGTTTCGCGCTCGATATCCTCTGCCGAGGCATATCCGCGTTCCTTCAGAAGCCGAGCAATTCGGTTGAGTTCAGCCAACCGGTCCGCAATTATGCCTTTGGCCCGCTGGAAACATCCGTCCATGATCTTCGCAACCATTTGGCGGAGCAGGGGATCAATTTGCAGTCGCGCCAGCACTTCGTCGGGGCGTCTGGACGAGAGGTAGACGAGGCTCGCCCCCAGTCCGAGTGAGATCTCCATCGTCGCCGCAATCAGCGTTGCTTGGTGGAGATCGGAGTCATCCCCGCCACCGCCTCCATCGGCATGGTCACCGAAAATAACCTCTTCGGCCGCGATGCCCGCAAGCAGGATCGCAATCTGAGCGGAATACGCAGCTTTTCCCAGGTTTCGTCCTGGAATTTGCCGCATGGTCGTCCTGCCACCAGAACCGTCCATTCCCACTTCCCGGAAGACCTGACTTTCGATCAGCCGGTTTCCCGCCTGGCTTCCGAGATAGTGGCCAACGATTGCGTGGCCCGCCTCGTGTACACAGGATTCATAAAAAGCCTCGTCGGATTGCACGATCCGGGCGGGAAGGCCGTGCAGCAGGTCGCTAAAATTCATGGGACGACGTTCCGAGCGGGCCTTTCGCCTCGCGTCCCGTACGACCTGTTCGATCACGGCTCCGGAGGCACCTTCAAGCCGGGAAGCAATGTCAGCCAGGTCGGCAGAGACGATGTCGTCTCCTAAGTGGTGACGCAGAATCCCAACGCGAGCGTCGAGATCAGGCAGGGGGATTCTGACGTGCTTTCCCAATCGGCCCGGCCGAAGAATTGCCTTGTCGATCTTGTCCGGTAAGTTGGTGGCGCCAACGACCACCACGCCTTCTCGGCCCTCTACGCCATCGAGACATTCCAGGAAGGCGTTGATCACCTCCCGCGTATACTGCTCGTTCTTTCCATCGAGAATTTCGCGATCACCGAAGGAGTCGAGCTCGTCGATGAACAGGATACTTGGGGTATCCTGCATGGCGTGGCTAAAGGCTTGCCTCATGGCCTTCAGAAGGTCGTTGAGGTACCCCTTGGCCTGCCATCGTGCGAGCGAATGAATGTGGATCGGAACCTTGCAGGTTTCGGCTAGTGCCTGCGCGAAGGTCGTCTTGCCCGTTCCCGTTGGTCCGCTGACGAGAACGCCTCGATCTACATCGGCCCATGCCAATTGTCCGGCCTGGTATTCATTCAGGTCTTTAGCGAGTTCGCGCCCCCAGATGGCGGCTTCGCCAAACCCGTGGAGATCGTCGAGGCTTGGCATCGTCGTCACGGAGGAAGGCTTGCGACGGCTCCTTCCGAGCTGTTCCGTCTTGACTTGCCTTAAGCTCCGTACGATGTGGCGCGTGCTCCGTCCTGGCTTAATCAGGATGCTCAGCAACGAGAGCGGTTCTCCAACCGCGGTTGCGAGAACTTCGTCAGGGACGCCGCGGATTCCAGCCGCGCGGGACGCAGCCTTAAGTGCCGACAGGTCGGCGAATGGAAGCGGGACGATACCATCGGCTGCGAGGCGGAAAGGCAGCGGAAAAGCATCGGCACTGTAAGCGAAGCCAATGACGTGATCGCTGGATGCCAAGGTCTTGCCGAGTTCCTTATCGCGGGTGCGTCGGACGGTAGCCTCACTATCCCAATGCAGGATTTCGGGTCTGATGACCCGCTTCGATCGAACCTGGTTTCGATGAAGCGTCCGACCTGCCTCGACGAATGATTCGGCATCAGCCGGGTTGTTCAGGATAAATCCGACTGCGCTGGGGCACCCCGACAAGACATGATGAAGGTTGTTGTGCCGCAGGGCTCGAACGAGAAGATGCCGTGCGACCGCCAAGCCAACGTCTGTCGGACGGCGGCTTGTGGTCACGAGCGGTCTCGAAAGGTTTCTCAAATTCATTGATGGCTCCATTCGGAGGCGAACTCTGGCGAGGACTAGCCGCACTCAGTGGAGGCTTGGATCGACGAATGGGGTACCCAGCCTGTAGAGACGAGAGAACGTCCTGGCGTAGCCCAGCTCCGGTGAGATCACCCACAGCGACGAGGTGTAACTATGCTTGTCATCGCTGATGATAGGATGGCCGTTCACAATGCCCGTCAGGCACAAATCGAGACGCTGTGCCATTTCCCAGTTGTTCAGGACCGGAGCTTTGGCAATCCTCGCAGGGCTGGGATGGTCTCCGCGCCTGATACGCTCCAGGTCTTCCGACAGACGACGCAGGCGGTCGATATCCGATCGAAGCTCGGGAACGGGAATGCGGCCAGTGACCATGTACGACATGACGTGCTCCATTGCATCTGGACGCACTGCGTACGCCCGGTGAAAATAGACGGGGAGGGGGAAGGATCAGCCGCGGAAGCGGAAGATTGCGGTGTCGGGCTCGATGCCAGCGTCGTCGAGTTCGATTTCGATGAAGCGTTGCAGGGCCAGCGCAGCGGTGATTGCTATGGCGTCGTGCCCGCTGCTGATGGTTTGCAGGCAGCTTGACAGAGGTGAGGAGCCGCTTTCCTCGAGCAAGGTGATGATGATGCGAACGCGACCCCCTAAGGAAATTCGATAGGCCGCATATTGGAGAAGGTCACGGGCGTGATCGAGCCGGATATCGCCACGCAGATCGGCTTCTTGATACGTCTCGTAGTGGTAGCCGAGCACTTGAGCGGCTTCGCGGACCCATTCCGGAGGCGTCCGTTTCCCCAAGACAGGAACGGCATCAACGAGACGGGTCCCAATTGCCCGGTTTACTGCAAAATCCGGAAAGTGGTGCCGATCGCGTCGGCTCAGGACCATCGGCAAGCAGGTCCCTGAAATCACCGACGGATCGATCTCGAGCAGGCAGCCGACATCGCGCGCCACCTGTATCCGGAACATCGGAAGGCAGACGCAGCGAACGGTGTTCTTCGGCGGGAAGAAGAGGGCGGAGGCCATGTCGCGGATGCTCGCCAGCATCTTCGCGACGGAGTCCTGCTGATCATCGGAACGCTGTGGTTTGGACATGAATACGCTAGTCCCAAAGCGGATTGGGCGGCATCTGCCCGTGGACCGGCGGTCCCATGCTCCAGCGTTGAAACGCTCCGATGCAACCCCGTCCTCCCGGAACAAGGGTGCATTGGCGCAAGCCGACGCGGCAGCGCCCAGCCGATGTTCCGGCAACACTCCGAGGGAGCCCAGGGGAGGAAGCGTGACGATCAGAGGTCATCGGCGTCCTCCGTCAGCATGGTCATGCACCTGTCGGCGCGAACGGCCACCGCTGCTGCAAACGCGCGGCAGCGCTCGATCAGTTGCGGATCCCGCCAGATGGGACGTTCATCCAGGAGGGCGGTCAGAGAGGCTGCGTCAAGAAAGGGGACGTCGACAACGATGTCCGCCGGCTCACCCGGAATGAGATCGCGCTCCGGATCGCAATCGCGCAGCATGCCGCCTAGCAATGCCATCTGGCGGACTCGCTCGCTTTCCGGAGCAATGGTCGCCAGCAGCGTTGCCACCGGGGTGTTCCGGTAACGCTGTGTGTCGCGAATATAGCTGATGCTGCGGACGGCCCAATCGATCTCGGGCACCGACGCCCGAGCCGGCACAAGGATCACCGCGGCATCGCGGATCGCCGCTGCATTCAGGGCGCGCTCGTGGCAGCAAAGGTCCACCACGACGTCCCCATCACTGCCGATCTCCGCCGTCGCTCTCTCCATCAAGGCCATCGTGAATCGAGCGTCAGCGCCGTGAATCGTCGTCACTAGGCCGGCAGTTAGATCAGCCGGAAGTTGATAGGGTGCCGGCAGCATTAAATCGCAGCAAGGCAGTGGCAGTGTCGTCTCGATCGGGTCGATCGTCGAGACAGAGCCCTCGTAGGTCTGCCGCACAAGCATCGTCGGGTGGGCTTGAAGGTGCAGTCCGTAAGCCAGGAGCGCCGCGGTCAAGGTGCGGCCCGAGCCCCCATTGAATCCGCCAACAAGATAAATTCGCAACACCATCAGAGTATCCTCACGCCGCACGACGGTTAGGAACGCTCGCGCGCATCGTCGCTGCGTCGGGGGTGGCGTCATACGCGGCGCGGAGCTTCGTCGTTGCCCGCGAGAGGCGGGAGTACACCGTGCCAAGTTGTACGCCGAGCCGTTCTGCAATTTCCTCCAGGGGCAGTCCCTCGATCCGTGCCAGCCGAATGATTTCCTGGTCCGCCACGGACAAAGTGCGCAGCGCAACCATTACATCCTCAACTTCGAGCGTTAGTTCCTGCGTTGCGGCGACGGGAAACTCGATCATTTCGGCCTCGTCACTGCTCGCCGTCTCCGTTAGCGATCGCGACGTCGGATTGCGGCGCTGGCGTCGACGCGCGTTGCGAATGTGGTTGTGTAGGATCGCAATCAGCCATCCAGAAAGGCCGTAATCTTCGAAGCGGTCCGCATTCTGTAAGGCAGTGACCAGCGTATCCTGGACAAAATCTTCGGGCGATCCGATGTCGGTCCGCTTGCCGATCAGAAGCGCCGCATGCCGCAGCAATTCAGGGCGCATGGCGATGACGCGGTCCACGAATTGGTCGGCGAGCTTGTAAGACATCGATTGTTCCTCTCGTGACGAGGGCAACCTGGCAGGATCCGTCCGGCTTGTCTAGGATCTTTGTCCTATTTTGTGGACTGGAGCTCTGTTCTTCTGAACTGGTCCTCAATCTTGGCCTGTCGCCGTATTCCTTGCTCTTGCTCGCGCTAATAACCCGACCTCGCCAGCGGCTGTTTCACCGACAGGATCGTGAAATTTCCAGGTGCCGGCGTGACGAAGCCTGTACTGCGTTGCTGCCCTTGCGGCTGCAGTGAGTTTGGGCGATTCACGCGTCAACGGCGTTTGAAGATGTAATGGGGGGAATCACGCTCGTTGAGATTGCCCAATGGTGTGCTGCGTCAAGTGCCGTTTGAGCTGAAAGCCCCATCCATCGGCGCAGCGCTCGATGAGCTGATCGATCCGGTGGCGGGTGGCATCGCGATCGAAGCCTTGTTCGACCAGGCCGTTCGTCACCGTCTCGCACCACGCGGCAAGCTTGCGTTCCTGGCCATCCTTCAGCCCCTCGCTGATCAGGAGATACAGCGCCAGGCGCGCGACATCGTCCCGGGTCGGTTTCCGAAGCGCCTTCTGCTGCTCGCGGTAGGCGCGCTGGTAGTCTGCCTGATGAATGCGGCGTGTTCTGGTCGATCTACTCATCTCAACTCCTCACGATTTGCGGTGCCGGTGGTCGTGCCCCTTTCTCCAGACGCACTTCCAGCCTTTCCAGTCTGAACCATGGCGTTGCAAGGGACAAATCTCGCCGGTGAACGCCCCTGCGGCCGAGCACGATCAATGCAATTGCTTTCGGAGGTCAGCGGCGCCTCGCATGATGGAATTCAAACGTGACAAGCTGCTTTTGCAGCAATGCCTCGGCGGTCGATTCATAAAGTCAGCGGTCCTGACTTGCGATCTATCTCTACGAATGGCGCAAGTCCCCGCCAAGGACCCAGGCCTCTGCAAAAGGCGCTTCATCATAGCAAGTCGCGAACACAGCTCATGAATCAAAAACATCGAGATCTGCAACGCGATCTTCGATTCTAGTAACGCCAACTTCGAGTTTTTGAATCGGAAATCTCGAACTTTGAATCGAAAATGCGCAACTGCTTACGCGTTGCCGGGGCCTGCAAACGGTGTCCTTGCAACCGCGTCTAGGTTGTCGACGGCGCATGCTGATGTGCAGAAAGCGGAAGCAGTGCTGAGGCGGCTGCACTGCCGGTTTTCCATTCACTCTCGTCCGTTCGGGTGGTCGAACTTAGCGATCGGTCAACGCCGTTGACAGTTGCAACGCCAGCTTCGGCAATTGAATCGAAAGCCTAGAAGTTCGAATCGTCGTCCATTGAAATTGAATCAGGGATCTCGAGATCTGAATCGGGATACCGCAACTGTTGGCGCGTTGCGGGTAACTGATCTTACGCGGTTCATGCCGGTTGAAGGAGCCGCAGAGTCCAATTCAATTCAGATGTGCAACTCATCCTGATGACGAGTGACGCGTTAGCTCAAGGGATGGTCACCAATGTGGTTAGTATTGGTACCTCTAACGTCGTTTTATGTTGTAACGCCGTTTTCGAACTTTGAATCGGAAATCTTGAAGTTCGAATCGCGTGCATTGAACTTTGCAACGGAAGTCTTGAGATTCGAAACGTTTGTTTCGAGGCTTGAATCGGAATTGCGCAACTGCTTTCGAGTTGCTCACGACGCACAATCTGTAGGAGGCGCGTTATTCGTTGTGTTTGATCGAGCGGCGAGACGCTCTAAAGGCGTGGTCGGGTTCCCTCGTGTGGGCCGAGAGGCTTGGGCTCCTCGGCGTTTTCGAGGAGAGGGAGCCCACCTACGATTGGCAGTGGACCGCGCAGCTCAGGCTCGAATGGCCTTGGAGGCCGTCGAGCAATCCCGTTTGATCGTTCGAGATTGAGGGGCAGGTCTTAAGCGGCATCGTTGAATGACGAGCAGAGCCGGTGCCGACCTTTCGCGGGCTAGAAGACTGTCCTGCACCTCAACGGGGCTAGCAAGGGCGTCCCTCGGGCGCAGAATTCGAAGGGGACTTCTGACGGAAGCGATCGAACAGTCCCAACACCTCGTCCGCGTAGAATAGGCGGTTGCGTTTCACGTCTTGTGGCACCGTCAGCAGACCTTCATCCGCCAATGTTCGTGCCGCGCCATTCGCCGCGGCGAAACTGACACCGAGGTCATTCTGGGCATCGTTGATGGTGAACACGGGCCTGATCATCGCGTACGCAATCATCCGGTGCACGACGCTATCGGAACGGACCCTTGCGAAGCGCGCTCTCCAATCCTTCTCGATCGATTGCAGCCGATCGAGACGGTTTATGTTGGCTGATGCCGTCGTGCGGATGAATGCAAGCATCTGCCTTGAATAGTTAGCCGTCTTGCCGGTGATGCGGGCGTCCTTGAGGACGCCGATGTAGAGGCCCTTGTTCTCGTGAACGGCTTCGCCCAAGAACGTGCAGGCGGTGCTCGTCTGGCCTTTGCGCCTCATCAGGATCGGGACAAGGAGGCGCCCGATGCGCCCGTTGCCGTCGGTCATTGGGTGGATGTGCTCGAACATCCAGTGAGAGAGAACCTGTCGTAGAAGTTCTGGCGTCGCCGGTGCCGTCGCGAGCGTGAAGTCGCGCCATTCACGGAGCGCTGTTTGGATGGAGGCCGGGCTGGTGTAACCGAACATCCCGCCAGGAAAGTCGGGATCACCCGTGTAGTTCGGAAGTGCCTTGAAATGCCCGGCACCGCCGGCAAGCATCCTGTTGCGGTGGTTTTCGAAAAGGCGCCGGTGGAGGAGGAGCACGAGGTCTTCCGGCGTCGTCCAGGCGAGGTCCTCGTTCAAGCCATCGGCACAGGCGGCGACGATGGTGGCGTCATCGACATCCGGCGCCGTTCGCAACGCGCTCTCGTACTCGAGAAGGTCGGTGAAGGTGGTGGTCGATCCCTCCGCCCCAGAGGAATGGACGGCATCGAGCCGCGCGAAAAGCCGACCGACAGCGCTGTGCCGGTCCCATTCCGTGAGACGCCGGTCAAACTCTCTGACCGCGGCATTCGCTGCTTCCAGGACGTCGTGGACGTCCTCCAGAGGCGGGAAGGGAGGCATGGCCGGTCGAAATAGCCGGCGGCCGTGTTCGTCCAGTTCGTAGATCCCCAAATCCATAACGGCAACCGACTTATTTTAGGTTTATAGGCTATCCTATAATAATCGCCATTATCATTATTGGATAGAGGAGGCGGCCTATGATTCCGAGAGCAAGCGGCACGTCGCTGCGGAGTCGGCCTCCGAGCGGGCCGTCTGCAACAAAAAAGTTGTTGCAGCATTGTTGCAGGTTGAAACGCACTTTCGCTTTATGGTTGCAAAAAATGCGTTCGCCCGTCAACAGATTTTGCCAAATACAATCAAAGGTTTGTGGCGGAAGGGGTGGGATTCGAACCCACGGTACCCTTGCGGGCACGCCGGTTTTCAAGACCGGTTCCTTAAACCACTCGGACACCCTTCCATCCAATTGAAATTGTTTAGCTATTGTTGCGAAGCAGAATGGCAAAAATGGCCGTTTGCTACCGCTTTGCTACCCAATGCCTTTGGTTCGCTTGTTTATGGCGTCACGCAGCGCATCGTCAACCCGCACCACAGCGTCGGCCTGCATTCCGGGCAGAACATGGGAATACAGGTCCAGCGTGATTCCCACCTTGGAGTGACCTAGGCGCTCGCTGGCGATCTTCGGATGAACGCCGCTTGCCAGCATATGGGTGGCGTGAGCGTGCCGCAGGTCATGGAACCTGATGCGGGGCAGGGCAGTTTGGCCGAGCAGGCGTACCCATTCATGGGTGATGCTCGTCGGCTTCAACGGGTGGGCGTCCGCTTGTGCAACCACAAAGGAGTCATCGGATAGGCGGACGCCGAGCCTTAAAAGCTCTTGGGCCTGCCGTGCGCGGTGCGCCTTCAATTCATCGATCATTGTTGACGACAGCGCCACAGTGCGCGCCCTGCCGCTCTTGGGTTCCTTGTAGCGGACGCCGTCTTTGGTTTCCTCGGCACTCTCGACAACCGCGATCTGACCGGCTGTGACATCGACGTTGCGCCAACGCAGGGCGGCTATTTCGCCGCGGCGCAGTCCGCATAGCACCGCCAGCAGGGCGGGCACCAACATCCGCGTGTTGCGCAGGGCGTCTATGAGCTCGGCCGTCTGCGGCAAATCAAACGTATGCATCGAGACCCGCTCGACCTTGGGAGGGTCGACGGCATCGCAGGGATTCCGATTGAGCAGTTCCCATTTCACAGCCTGCCCAAGAGCCTGTTTAAGAACCCGGTGCATGTGATGCACGGTGCGAGGCGAAAGACCGCCCTTGCCGTCCCGGCGCCCGCTGGCGAGGGCGGTTGAGTAGGATGCTGCGATCTGCGCAGGCCGCAGTTTGCTCAAGACGATACCACCGAGCAGCGGCGCGATGTTCTTGCGTGCCAGGTCGGCGTAGCGTTCATGGGACCGGGGAGAGACGTGCGCCTTGATGTGGTGGATCCAGCGATCCAGGAACGCCGCAAGCGTCGTCTTGTCCGGCTCTAGGTAGGTGCCGCCCTTCATCGCCGAGATCAGGCGCGCGCACTCGACTTGTGCCTGCCGTTTGGTGCCGGTGAAGCTATGCCATTTGCGGCGACGCTTACCAGACGCTGGATCCGGCGCGTCAAGAATGATGGCCCAATGGCCGGGCGAGCGTTCGCGGATCGAACCTTTCATGACTGCCCCTCCGGCTTACTGACAGCGGCGTGTCGGCGCACCATTTCGTCAAATTCTTCGTCGGTCGGTGGATCTACTTCTCCGTCCGCGGACGCTTTGAAGCCAACTTTCAAACTACCTTTTACATCCCTAGAAATCGTGAGCGTCTGGTTTAGTCCGGAATCGGCAAAGGCTCGGATTGCCGGTGTGACTTCCCGCAGCAAGCCTGCCATCTGTGGACCGTAGGCGAGTGTCAGAACTTCGGTGAGCAGATCCTGCTTTTCGAATGATCGCTCTATGCGGCGGATGATCTCCGCATTCATCGAATCCCCTGACTCGTCAGCCGCCTTTTCCAACCGACGGCGTAGCCGTTCGGAAAATCTCAGTTTCAATTGAACGATGTCTGATGGCTTTTTCATCCTATGTTCCTGTTGGTGGCGTTTCGTCCACACAGGACTAGCAAAAATTGAGTGGGGTCACAAGTGCCCCCATTGACTAAACAGGCCAACACCGTAGATATAAGCCGTGGGGTCTGAGTTGGCCCCACTCAAGGAAAGGCTAGTCTATGGCAGAGACCGCGACTTCCAACGCAGATGATCGTCTTGTTTACGAGGTTCCGGAGGCCGGAGCGTTGCTTGGTCTGAGCCGCAACGGTTCATACGAAGCGGCTAAGAGGGGCGACATCCCCACAATCCGAATTGGAAAGCTGCTTCGGGTGCCGAAGCACGCACTGCACGCTTTGCTTGCTCGGGCCGGCGCGGCCGAGTAGGCGGCCGGGCCGATGAGCATGAACTACGGCATCGTTCGACCATCGTTCTGGACCGGCGCGACAGGGCGCGCCCTGCGGCAGGACGTCGATGCGCAGGTGGTGGCGATGTACCTGATGACGTCGCCGCACGCGAACATCATCGGCGTGTTTCGATGCCCCGTCGAGTTCATCAAGATCGAGACTGGAAGGACCATCGAAGGGGCTTCGAAGGGGCTTACCAAGCTCTGCGAACTCGATTTCTGCACCGTCGACCCGGAGACCGAAACGGTGTGGGTGCATGAAATGGCCCGGTACCAGATCGGGGACGCTCTGAAGGGTGGCGACAAGCGTATCAAGCACGTCGCCAGGTTCTTCAACGAAATCGAAAATCCCCATATTAAGCGGGCGTTTTTTGAAAAGTACGGCTCCGCTTATCACCTGCAGGAACCGCCGATTTCGGAGCCGACAGCAAGCCCCTTCAAAGGGGCATCGAAGGGGGATCGAAGCCCCATCGAAGCCACTGTCACTGTCACTGACACAGTCACTTCCGTTCCTTCGGAACGGGCGCCGGTGGCGCCGCCTGACCCGGAAAAGGAACTGTTCGATCGAGGCAAGCAGGTTCTCGGCAAGAGTGCTGGTGGTCAGATCGTCAAACTGAAAAACGCCAAGGGCGGCAACGTCGCGTTGGCCCGCGCCGCAATCGAGCAGGCGTCGACGAAACAAAATCCCGCCGAATACATCGCGGCGGTGATTCGCGGTGGCGTGGGTCCGCCTGCGTTCGGCGAACGGCAGACCAACGGATTTGTCGCAGTCATGGAAGAACGATCGAGGGAACAGCAGCATGGGCAATCAGGTTTCGGCAGCATCATCGACGTCACTCCAAATCAGCCCAGCGGATCGGGCGGCCCTGGCACTCGCCCGCAACTCCTTGGTCGGGGATGAACTTGCGCAACCGCTTCCTGTCGATCTGCGGCAGCGCTTGAACCTGTTTCTAGTCGCCACCGACGATCGCACTAAGCCGGCCACCGCGCATCAGATTGAGACCGAGATCGCAGTCCTGATGATGGCGTTCTACTCGGCACGGACTACGTCGAAGTCCGAAGCGGCAGCGATGATGCGGGTCTACAGCGAGGTGCTGATTGATCTGCCACTCTGGGCGATTCGGGACGGCTTCGCGAAAATCAAGGCTGGCGAGGTCGAAGGCGCCAGCCTGGATTTTCCACCTGCAGCGCCGCGGCTACGCCAGGTGGTTGTTGAGACGATGCAGTCTCTGCTGATGGACCGTCACAACATCCGCAAGCTGCTGGTGGCTCCCGTGGCACCGCCGGAAAATCCAGAAATGGCTGACCGCGTGAGCCGTGTAATTCGTGAAGGCTACCAGAAGCTGTCGGCCCATCTGCACGAATACAACGATTTGGAGCGGAGACCAGATGTTCCGGCGGGATCGGAGCGCAGAGCACCGACGTTCGATCAGCTTCGGGAGATCTACAAAACCAGAAGCCTGCCCGGTGCTAACCGCGAGGTAACATCAGCATGACGGACGATCATGTCTATCCGGACGCTCCCGGCTTCAAGGCGCTCGGGCCGTCTCAAGACGCCGCGGTGGCGATCGCGCCCCGTGCGCCTCGCATCCGCGCCGTGGTGTTTGAGGAGATCGCGAAGCATCCGGCCGGTGTTACCGCCGACGAGATCGCGGCCGCGCTCGGCATGTCGGTGCTGACCGTTCGCCCCCGGGTTTCAGAATTGCGCCGGCTTGGCGAGATCAGCGCAACCGGCGACCGCCGTTGCAACGCCAGCGGCATGACCGCCAGCACCTGGCGGGTGGCGCCGCCACTTCCCCGCGACCCCGGCCTGAAAGGTGGCGCATGATCAGCGGCAAGTCATGCACCCGCAACGGCCAATTTCGAACGGTGTCCCGCAGATGACGGGCGGCGCGATGAAAGTTTGGTCTGACGCCGATATGTATGCGACCGCGGATGCGATCGCGACGCTGGGCGAGGGCAATCTTCTGCATCTGCTGAAGCCGCCCCTGATTGGGCTGCAAACGCTGCTCGGTCGGGCGAGTCGCAATGCTGACTTGATGCGTCGCATCCGGCTTGCCAAGAGCGTCCGCAAGCAGCGTCTGTCAGAGCAAGCTGATGATCGATACGCCGCGGCGCTTATCGACGTGTTGCCGTTGATCCGCAGCGGCGCGACGGTGGCGGATGCCTGCCGAAATAATCCGCACTCTCCCGATCCCACCGTCATTTTTGGGCTTCTGAAAAAGCGCCCCGAACTGAAGCTGAAGCTCGATCAGGCCGTTGCAGATCGGGAAGCCATGAAAGTCGCAAATCGGCTCCCGCCGCTGAGCGATGACCAGATCGAACGCATCATGGCAGCCGTGAGCAATGGAGCTTTGATCAAGGAAGCGTTCGCTGCCACGTCGAACCGATCAAGTTCTGAGTTGCGCGTCTTCCTGCGATCCCGCCCGGATCTCAAGGCGCGATTGAACACGGCGGTAGCTGAGCGGGAGGCGAGCAATCGGGCGCGCGGCCGGCAGGCGGTTGTCGAAAAGCGCACCTGGTCCGATGCCGATTACGACGCGGCGCTCGATGCTATTCGCAATCACCGGGGCCGCTCCATCCATGACGTCTTGGGCAACAATCTGCCGACCTACAATGGAATCTGGGATCGTTCCCGCCGCAGCGTCGGATTTGCCGAGCGCTTCCGCGATGCGATCGGCGAGCAGATGGCATGGCGTCGAACCACATATGCAAAGCAGCCAAAGCGAATCTACCAACAAGAGACGTTGCGTCGCGGGCTCAATGAAAACGAGCTTTATCGAGAGGCGAGCAAGCTGTTCCACCGCGGGATGGATCCCGACTTGCGCGACGATTTGATCTCGAACGTCGTGACCGCGGTTTTGGCTGGTGAGTTACCTCGCGACGAACTGGCTGTCCGCGGCGCTGCGGTCGGCTGGCATCATCATCGGAAATTGAATGGCCGGCAAATGGATACGCTGGACCGGCCGGCTTACGACAACGCGAAAATATCGCTTCTCGACACAATTACGGGCGATCAGTGGTCATTCGAGGGGGCGATATGAGTTACGTCGGGCAAATGGTCCGCGCGGGCGGCGGCGCGCCGATGAAGGTCGTGGATATTTCCAACGACATCGCCGAGTGCGTGTGGATCGATGGAAACGGCGTGATCCGGCGGCGCTTCCATGAGATCGACCACCTCACGCCGTTCTGGATGTCGCTCGGGCCGAAGAGCCTTTGGCCGGATATGTCGCAAATCGACCTGATCGAAATCGAGAAAGAGGAGCGGGCGGCCGCGGCGCAGAAGAAGGCGCAGCGCGACGCTGCAAAGAAAGCGAAGAAGTCGAACAAGCTCAAGCGCAAGGTGTCGGCATGAACGGGGAAAACGGGTGGGTCAACCCTACGGTTATGGTCACCGACAAGTCGTGGCGCGATCAGAAGCTTTGGGGCGCCAAAGCCATTGCAGATTTTGCCGAGGTCAGCGTTGATACTGTGTATCGGTGGGAGCAGCTGCCAGACTGTCCGGTCAGCAAGCCGGGTGGGCGTTACTTCGCGCTCCGCACGGCCTTGTCGCGGTGGATGTTGAGCAAGGCTGCAAGGTCTTGCGAGAATGTGCCAGATATCTCCCGATCATGCGGGGTAGACCGTTCCGGTGGTTCGGCCGCATAGACTGATAATGCGGTTATGGCCAAGGCGAGCACTTGAGACCAAGGCGTCGCTGGCAAATCCGGATCCCGAGTTGCTCAGCATCTTCGGGGCAGGTTTGCCGGGCGCGATTACGCGCGCTCAGGCCCTCGACGTTCCGGTGGTCAGCACCGCGATCCGGACGCTCAGCGAAGCCGCGGCGACGCTCAGTATCAAGGTTGTCCGGGTCAACGACGATGGCACCGAAACCGACGACGCCAAGCATCCCGTCGCCAAGCTGCTGCAGGATCAGGTCAACGATTGGACCAGCGCCTTCGAACTGGTCCGCGACCTAGTGGTGCAGGCGCTGACCTGCGACGCGGGCGGCATTGCCTGGATCAACCGCGTGGACGGCAGGCCGCACGAAATCATCCTGTACCAGCCGGGCAAGATTTCTGTTTCTTATGCCGACACTGGCGAGCCGAGCTATCGTATCGATAGCCGTCCGCTGGACGCTGCCGACGTCATCCATTTGCGGTCACCGTTCAGCCGATGCCCGCTGACCATGGCGATGCGCGCAATCTCGGTGGCGTGGCATTTGGAAAACCACGCGCTCAACCTCTTCAAAAAGGGCGCCCGGCCGGGCGGTGTCATCAAGTTCAAGAAAACCCTTGGCGACGAGGGGCTGAAGAAGATGAAGGCCGGCTGGCGCGCGGCGTTCTCCGGTTCGGACAATTCCGGCGAGACGGCCGTTCTGTGGGACGATGCAGATTTCCAGCAGCTGACGCTCAACAGCACCGACAGCCAATTTCTCGAAAACAGGAAATTCCAAATCCTGGAGATCTGCCGGGCTTTTCGCATCCCGCCGGGCATGGCCTATGAGCTGGACCGCGTCACCTACAACAATGGGGAGCAACAGGGGCAGGAGTTCCTAAGCTACAGCCTGGAGCCGTGGTTGCACGCGCTGGAAAACTGTTTCCGCCGGGCGCTGTTCTCCACAGACGAACGGGCTTCGTATCGCGTCGTTTTCGACCGTGACGACCTGACCCGCGCCAGCCTGACCGAGCGCGCCGCGGCGATCAACAGCTTGCGGGCGTCGAAGGTGCTCAACGCCAACGAGGGCCGGTCATGGATCGGGCTGCAGCCCTACGATGGCGGCGACGTCTACGAGAACACCAACATCAGCACCGACACCCCGGCGGCGGACGGTTCGAACCAGCGCGCGGACAAGACCCCACCGAAACAGAAACTGCAGGCGGCAGCATGAGCAACGCTCTGGATCGGGCATATTTCACGACCAAGATCATTGCCGACGATGCCGGCGTGGTCTCCTGTCTTGCGTGGCCCTATGGCAAGCCTGACCGTGTCGGCGACGTGATCGAGAAGGGCGCGTTCGGAGACATCGATCTGCCGCTGCCGATGCTGGCCTTCCACGACATGAAAAGCCCGATCGGCGCGTGGAGCCAGGCCACCGACAAGGCGGACGGCCTGCATCTCTCCGGCAAGATCCTCGTCGGAAAGGTCGCCATGGCAACCGAATGCCATGAGCTGGTCATGTCCGGTGGCATCCGCGCCGTCTCTGTCGGCTTCATCACCAAGAAAGCGAAACCCCGCAAGGGCGGTGGCCGCACCATCAGCGAAGCCGAGTTGATCGAGTGCAGCATGGTCCCGGTGGGAATGCATCCCGGCGCGCGCCTTACCAGCGCGAAGTCGGTCATCGAGGCGCTGGCAATCGCCCAGGCCATCAACCGCGCCACGGCGGCGCTCACGGCAGGAACATCGAAATGAAGAACGTTGCTAAGAACACGCTGCTTGGCAGCGTTGCTCTCGATCTCACCATCAAGGAAGGTGATGAATCCGATCCGGCCTCGATCATCACCAAGGCGCTGGGCGACTTTTCGACCGAGTTCGAAAAGAAGTTCGACGATCGGTTCAAGGCGTTGGAAACCAAGGCGCCGGCTACCGATCCGAAGCTGACCGAGCGGCTGGACAAGATCGAGGCCAAGGTCAACCGCCCCGGCGCCACGGACAAGACCAAGGACGAACAGGCCGAATCCGAAAAGAAGGCCTTCCATTCGTATTTGCGCCAGGGCGATCGGGCCGACCCGGTCGAACTCAAGACCCTGATCGTCTCCAGCGATCCGCAGGGCGGCTATCTGGCGCCGACCGAATTGTCGACCGAGTTCATCCGCGACTTGGTCGAATATTCGCCGATCCGCGGCCTCGCCACGGTGCGTAGCACCACGTCGCCGGCTGTGGCGTATCCGAAGCGCATCGGCACCACGAACGGCAAGTGGAAGGGCGAGCTCCAGGCGCAGGAGGGTTCGGAGCCGAGCTTCGGTCAGGTCGAGATCCCGGTTCGCGAGATCAACACCTTCGTCGACATCTCGAACCAGCTGCTCGCGGACAGTGCGGGCGTTGCCGAGGCTGAAGTTCGCATGGCGCTCTCCGAAGACTTCGGACAGAAGGAAGGCTCCGCCTTCGTCAAGGGCTCCGGACCGCTGATGCCCGAGGGCTTGCTGACCAACGGCGACGTCGTTTCTGTCCCGACCGGCAGCGCGGCGACGCTCGGCACCGCCCCCGCCGACCTGCTGATCAACGTGTTCTACTCGCTGCAGGCCGCCTATCGGCAGCGCGGCACCTGGTTGATGGCCGGATCGACGCTCGCCGCGATCCGCAAGCTGAAGGATGGCCAGGGCAACTTCCTGTGGCAGCCATCGCTGCAGCTTGGGCAGCCGGAAAGCATCTTGGGCCGTCCGGTGGTCGAAGTCCCGGACATGGATGCCATCGGCGCCGGGGCAACGCCTATTGCTTTTGGCGATATCGCGACCTCTTACAGGATCATCGATCGCCTGGCGCTCAGCATCCTGGTCAATCCCTACCTGCTCGCCACCAACGGCATCACCCGCATTCACGCCACCCGGCGCGTCGGCGGCGCGGTCATTCGGCCCGCGGCGCTCAAGAAGATCACCTGCGCCGTTAGCTAGAAGGAACAGCACCATGCGCGATCTTGCTTCAAACATCGGCGTCGTCCTGGCGCTGTCTCCCGCGGTGCAGGCCGCGACCATCAAGGGCAACGCGGTCGATCTGCAGGACTATGAAGGCGCGGCCCTGGTTCTCAACAGCGGCGCGATCGTCGGCGCCGGCAGCTTCGCCGCTAAGCTGCAGGCATCCGACACCACCGCGGACGGCGACTTCACCGACGTTCCGGCCGATCTGCTGGTCGGGGTGTTGCCGGCGGCGCTGGCGGCCGATGCCACGGTCAAGCAAAGCTACATCGGACATAAGCGCTATGTCCGGGTGGTGGTGACCAAGAACAGCGGCACGTCCGTCGCGGTCGGCGCGGTGTTCGTGCTGGGCAACGCCCGCAATCGTCCGGTGGCTTGATCCATGGTGAGCAAGCTTTCCGAGTTCTCGACGAACACCAGCAGCTTCGGCGCCAAGGGGTTGGCTATCGCCAAGTCTGACAGCGCGGATATTGCTGGTGGTCCGGTCAAAGCGATCACCGTCACCGCTGCGGGGAGCCTGTCCTTCATCCCGCCCGGCAACGCCGACAACGATCCGATCAGCTATGCCGACGTGCCGGTTGGCTTCATCCCGCCCTACCAAGTTCGTCGGGTGAAGAGCACCGGCACCACCGCCACCGTGCGGACAATCGAGGACTAGCAACCATGCCGATGCGCGCGCCATCCATCCGTGGTTGCTGCGGGCGTCGGCTTCCGTCTGATGTGCTGTGCCCATGTCAGGCCAAGCGCGCAGCCGAGCGCAAGGCCAAGCACGATGCGGTCAGGCCCTCCGCTTCCGCCCGCGGCTATGACGGGAAGTGGCGGACCGAAAGCCGCGCATTCATCGCCGAGCATCCGCGGTGCACGCGCGTTGTGGATGGCAAGCCATGCGGCAAGCCGGCCACGCTGGTGCATCACATCGTTCGGCACGGTGGCGACATGAAACTGTTTTGGTCCCGATCCAATTGGGCGCCACGCTGCACCGAATGCCACAGCAGCGCCGAACAGTCAGGCGAGGCGCGGCAGGCCGGGGGGTGGTCGACGTCTTCGCGGAATCGCCAGGGACCGGCGCATTCTCAGTCCCGCAAGAGATCCCCGAATTGAGGTTTTTTAGATGGCGATCGTCACCCTGGAAGAGGTCAAGGCCCAGCTGAATCAGACGCTGGACGTCGACGACGAACTGATCGAGCGCAAGATCTGCGCCGCGCAGTGCCATATCGAACAGTTGCTCGGCTTCAAGATCTCCGATCAGTACACGCCGACGAAGATTCCGGCGCCGCTGAAGGAATGCGTCTGCCAGCTGGCGGCACATTGGTACGAAAACCGCGAGGCGGTGCTGGTGGGCGTCACTGCGCAGTCGCTGCCGATCGGCGTGTCCGACATTGTGAACGAATACCGAAACTGGAGCTGGGCGGGCTGAGCCATGCGTTCCGGCAACCTCGACAGTGTGATTGAGATCCAGCGTTTCACCGTCACGGGTGATGACGGCATGGGCAATGAAATCCAGGAATGGGTGACACTCGCCACGCTGCGCGCTCAGCTGATCCAGGCCGGCACCGAGGAGTTCATTCGCAACTACGGCACCAGCCAGGACACCGTCATCGTGTTTCGGTCGCGCTACCTGGCGGGCGTCACCAACGTCGATCGCGTGGTCTATGACGGCCTCGTTTACGACATCAAGGAGACCAAGGAGATCGGCCGCGCGCGGGGCCTGGAGATCAGGACGATTTCGCAAGGGCAGGTGGCCTGATGCGCGGCACGAAACCGACGCTGGTGGTCGACAACGGCACGGTGCTGCGGGACATCAAGGCGCCGTCGTGGATGTCGAAGGACGCCAAGGCCGAATGGCGGCGCGTGTTCCCGGTCATCCGCAAGCGTCGCATTTTGACGGTTGCCGATCTTGGTTCGCTCGAGAATTATTGCGTGGCGCTCGGCACCGTCCGGGAGATGGAACGCACGCTGCAAGCCGAAGGCCATGTGTTCTCCGCCGAGTCCGGTCCGAAGCGACACCCGGCTGTTGCTATCCAATCAGACGCTATGACGCGTGCGCTGCGCCTTGCCTCAGAGCTCGGTCTCACACCTGTCAGCCGATCGCGGCCGGCAGTGCGGAAAGATGATGATGACGAAGACGTATCCCCGTTGGATTTTTGACGGCAGCGAAATCGCTGATCCGCTCGGTCACGGTGAAAGAGCCGTGCAGTTCTTGCGCGCGCTACGTCATCCCAAGAGTACGCTGCCGAAGCGAGCCTTTCGGCTGGATGAATGGCAGGAGCGCATCATCCGCCGCATCTATGGACCCCGCAATGAAGACGGCACCCGCGTCGTCAAGACAGTTGTATTGGTAATTGCTCGCGGTAATCGCAAGACGTCATTGGCCGGCGCGCTGTCGCTGCTGCACACCATCGGCCCGGAGCGGGTGCCGGGCGGCGAAAACATCCTCGCGGCATCCGACCGCAAACAGGCCGGCTATGGCTTCCGCGAGGCCGCCGGCATCGTGCGGGAAGACAAGCGCCTGGTCGCGGCGACGCGGATTTACGACGCGCACAATTCGGTGAAAACCATCCACTTCATCCGGGACGGTTCGTTCCTCGAGGCGATCAGCGGCGACGCTGGCACGCAGCACGGCCGAACGCCAGCCTTCGTGTTTGCCGACGAATTGCACATCTGGAAAAACGCCGAACTCTGGAAAGCACTGAAGTCGGCGATGGTGAAGTCGCAGGGCTCGCTGTTGGTGGTGGCGACGACCAGTGGCCGCGGCCAAGAGAATATCGCCTTCGAGATCGTCGATCGCGCGCGCAAAGTCGCAAGCGGCGAGATTATTGACCCGACCATGCTGCCGATCTTGTTCGAAACCCCGGCGGACGCCGACTGGAAGGATGAATCGCTTTGGTACGCGGCGAACCCCGGTTTGTCGCTCGGCTACCAGGACATTGAGGGTCTGCGCCAGCTGGCGCGTGAGGGCGAAACCAGCATCACCGCCCGCGAAACGTTCCGGCAGTACAATCTGAACGTCTGGCTGGATCACAGCACCGACCCGTTCATCGACATGGCGATCTATGACCGGGGCGGCGGCGTGCTGCCGGACGGCCTGGACGGCCTGCCGTGCTGGATCGGCGTCGACATGTCGACCACCACCGACTTAACCGCGGTGGTGGCGTGCATCCGCAAGGATGACGATTTCGTGGTGCTGCCGCATTTCTTCTGCCCCGGCGACAACCTGCGGGCGCGCGCCGATCGTGATGGCGTGCCCTATCCGGCCTGGGCAGAGCAGGGGTTTCTCACGCCGACACCGGGCAACGTGATTGACTACAGCGCCGTTGAGGCCTGCATTCGTGGCCTCAATGAGCGGTTCGACGTGCGGGAGATCGGCTTCGATCCAGCCTATGCGCAGGCGGTGATGGGGCCGCTGACCGATGATGGCCTGCCGACCGCGACAATCCGGCAGGGATGGGTGACGCAATCACCGGCGCTGAACGAGCTGGAGCGCGTCATTCTTGCCGGCAAGCTCCTGCACGGTGGCCACCCGGTGCTGCGGTGGTGCTTCGACAACGTGGCCATCCACACCGACAGTGCGGGAAACAGAACTATGCACAAAGGCAAATCGCGCGATCGCATCGACGGCGCGGTGGCGACATGGATGGTAGTTTCGCGCGCTGCGGCTTCGGAGACGCGGTCGTTCTACGATTCCGATGCCTTCACCGAGGATATGGCGAGCTTCTAGGGGGCGGGTTGCGCGTTCATGTATTGAAGGCGAGAGAAATGCGATTTGCAACGTGGACATTGAAAGGCGTGTAAGACCTTCACTGGGCGTATCTGCACTTCCTCCAGTAAGCAGTTCGGACAGAAGGGTAGCCCGCCGGTTGGCTTGCCCTCTACCGCCTCGTAGCTAAATCCGTGTACCTCTATCATCGGCTTGGCCAGGGCAGTGCGTTTCTTCAGTTCGGCTATCTCACGGTCCTTTTCATGGATTTCCTGCTGGGCATCCGCCAGCGCCATCTTTACCTCGGCGAGGTTGACATAGAGGGACGCGATCTTTGCCCTGAGTTCGCCCTCGCCGAGGCTTCGGTCAACATCGTTCAACTGTTTGACGATGTTCAGAGCGGCAGCCGCCGAAGCCAATGCGCCCGCGATATCCATTCTGTCCTCCTGTGTGCCCGGCTTGAGAAGAGATCGCTGGTCACCGTCGATTAGTAGAGATTAAATTTTTGCGCCTTGAATATGAGAGATCTCTCGAATCGACACGCTAACCAAAGTAATGATCAGAAACCAAACAGCCAAAGTGAAGAGAGCTGCGATTGCCAAGGCAAGCGCGTTCCAGAGTTTGGAACGCTTCGCTCTTTGAGGGAAGGGGTTAACGATCCAATCGTGCGCATAGCTTGCTGCAGAGAAGCACACCGCCCCAAGGCTGATGTTACTGATTAGAGTGACTGCCCAATTGTCCGCACGTTCGGCAAAGATGCCAAGTAGCGCAACAACGCCGATATTGCGGACCAGTTCGAGCCACCATTTGCAGAGCGATCGCATCCGTTGCGATACGGAGCGGTCAGAGGACTCTACGAACCAGTCCTTGAAATAGACTTTGTCCTCTGGTGTTGACATCATCAATATCTGATCGTCACGCTTCCGGGCGCGTCATCCTCACGGTCACGGTAGTGGACCGTGATTGCTGATAGAAGGCCATCGGAAATCACGGACTGTATCGAGTCAACATGAATGCGTGGCTCATAGGTCGAGAGCGCCTTTTTTGCTGCGGCCTCGATGGCGTCGGAGTCGTAGCCACGACGGGGTTTTCCGGATTCTTCCAAAACCTCGAATCCAACGTCTCTCCGCATAACTCTCGTTCCCAGCGGTGTGGTCAAAAGAACTCCGATCGACTGAATAATGTGCTGAGTGCGATCGATGACTTTTCCGGTGTTGCTGTCGATGCCAACCATGTCGGGACTCACTTATCCTTGAAGATGAATTACTATATATGGGCTTGGATATTGTTAACCACTGACCATCGCCATGAAGTCGGTTTCTCCGACGATCCTCATTGCGTGTCCCCTGGTGATCATCTCCTCCGCCTTACGGTGCTTCGAGCTTTTCTCTTGCCCGCGGGTGAAGCGCAGATCCTGATCGCCGACGACGAGAATTGTGACCTTCCTCGATATGCTGTCCACCACGTCGCAACCGGCTGCAGCGGCAGCGCGGGCAGCCTCAGCACGGTGGATCTGCAGCGCGCCCGTGAAAAGGATGGTTTCGCCCGCAAGCGGTCCGGTAGCCGCGCCTGATTGAGCGCACTTCGTCGCATAGCTCGGCTTCGTCCGCCGTAACGGCTTGCTGGTTGCGGTCGATTCATAGCCGAGTTCATCGACCCATTGCTGCAGCGTGACGCCACCGTCGCTCATCGCCCTAAGCAACACGAGGCCTGCGGCCCGGGCATCCTCCGCCGCGTCGTGGTGTTTGAACTGGATGCCGAATGCTCGGGCGAGATTGGCTAAGCCGTAGCCCCCGTCGTCTCGAAACCCGGTCCACGTTCGGCGAGCAACCTGTAGGCTGTCGAGCCAAGTACATGGCAAGCCGCCCGTGCCGTATTTGCCAGCGGCGCGGGTAAGTGCAGTCCGATCGAACGGGCTGTGATGAACAATGGCCGTGTCCTGAAGCGCGGCGCTAATGACGGGAAAGACCCGCGCCATCGTCGGCTTTCCCGCGACGTCTTCAGGGCGGATTCCATGGATGCCGATATTGACCGGATCAAAATCGTCTTCCGGGTCGACCAAAATCGTCAGCGACTTGAAGACCTCGCCAGCTCGGAAATGCACGAGTCCGATAGAGCATATGCTGCCGAAGTCGGCATTCGCCGTCTCGACGTCCAGCGCGATGAAGTCCGTAACTTCGGACATCCGATATCCCCAATGCCATGGCATTGATTCCGCAACCAGAGCGGGCGCGCAAGAGAGAGGGTAATCGACTTTCGGCGCGGTGGTGCCGCCGTGTTCTGCCGCGGCCCATTTTCGGTGCAGACTGCACCGAAATTCCGTCGGTAATCTTGATCCACTCCGCGATCTGTTAGTCACGCTCAAGTTTCGTCACGCCGCCGGCGTCATCTCGATCGGCCGCGGGGCCGCCATGGTGCCGCCAGGCATGGAATCAGAGGCGGTGCATTACCAGCGCGACGCGGCGGTGGTGCTGCTGAGCTTCGACCAAATCGGGTGTTGGCGCAAACTGGCGCAACTTGCTCCACTTTCCGCAGCAAAGGGTGTTCGAGTCTGGAACACCTTGGCGCCGTGAGGTTTCGCGTCAACTTGACGCGAAAGGCGGGCAACTTGCCCACGTTTCTGGCGGCAAGGGCAAGGTGTTGCAACCTGCAACACCTTTGCGAGGTGGTGATTCCCACCGGGTTTCGCCACAAGTTGTGGCAAAACCGATGTCACCGCCATCACGGGTTTCGCGCATTTTTGAGCGAAAGTTCTGGTTGTGGCGTTAAGTCATTGATTTTAAACGGCACGAAATTGAGCCGGCCCAATGGATGGGCGCACACTGCCCACCCTCAAGAGGGGCCGCAGATTACGCGTGCCAAGGTCGGATCGCATCCGACCGTAACGGTCACCGTAACGGTGGACGTAACGTTTCGTCACAGCGTTACGCGCGAGCGGCTAGAGCAGGTTCACGTAGCGCTCGCCGGTCTTTTCCGATTCGCACACCAGCGCGCAACTCGGGTGCTCGGGATTGAATATGCGCTCTTTTACAAGCCAGAACTCGCGCCGCTCCGGATCGCTGAAGTCGGGCTTCTCGTCGCGGTGAAGCAGCGCGATGCCGGGATCTAGGATTCGGTCGCCGACCATGGGCACCGAACCGCCGAAATCGGCAGGCGTGTAGGTCTCCCCCTCGCGCTCGATCTGGCCGCTGCGGTTGATGAAGCAAATTGAGATCAAGAGTTCTTTTTCGGACATGGCCAATGCCTGTGCTGATTCGCGTTTCATCATCAGGATTGCATGTCGGTCGGTGGATGGTGGCCATCCGCGCCGTTGTCCCGGCTATTCACAGGCAACCCGCTGAGGTTGTCGGGGTACGTGCGGTGTGCGTACCCTTTTGGATTTACTTTCGTCGATCGGGGTTATTGCACAAGTTGTGCAGAAACCAACGCGCGCCGAAGCGCCCCGCGAAGGGGTGGATTTTTTTACAGATCGGTGGGAAGGTATTCGCGGAGCCTGAGAACTCCCGAAGCGGTCCCTTGCCGGGGATTGCGCTTCATCCGCGATAGGCGGGCCAAGAGCCTTGCCGGGCTCACAAACCCGCTGAAATCAAGACGCGCCCATTTGCCGTGGGCTGCGACCGGCTAAGTATGCCGGGAGTGCCACGGCTATGCAAGACCCTTCGGGGAAAGGCCATGGCGCACGTTCTCGCGGACGTGTTCTCAGACTCCCGGCGCCAGCCTGTCGCTGGCAACCGGCCCTGAGAAGCCGTCAATCGCGAGTATATCCCAAATGAAACGCACCAAAGCAGCTCGGAAACGGGCCACCGCGCCTCAGCAGGCGCCTCTATACGTTCGAACCGACGTCACCCCGGAAACCCTGTTTCAGGCAATCGGGCGCCTCCGCAGGGAGGCCGAAGACGAGATCGAGCGCCTTCTGACGTTCCTCGATTCGATCGAGCCGGATCCGGACCTGGAGCCAACAATGGGCGTCGTCCGGGACGGCCACGGCGACGAATGCGAGCCGCCCGAGAATGAGCCCGATCTCGGCTGGACGGACGTCGAGTCGCGCTGCGGTCGATATGCCAATGTAGGGACGGCGTGGGACGTCGATCGCGAGGCAGAGCCGGAGCACAACGAGGATGGCGGCGACCTGGAGCCGACGCTAGGCTTCTCCGAGCCGGTGATGACCGGCGACGAATCGCCGGGCTTCACCTGGCCATATCGCTCACGGGACGGCGAACAGCACGAAACGACGTCCGGCAGCGCCGACGACCGGGAAGGCGACGAGAGCGACCTGGAGCCGTCGCTCTGCGGCGTGACGGCGTCGGCAGTGCCGACGCCAGGCGCTGAGGATGCCGAGGAGGACCATGACGACGAGGACGGCGGCGACGCCGAGCCCTCGCTGGGCCGACCGGAGGAGGTCAACCAAGACGTCAACGCCGGTGCCGGCGATGACCGCGAGCAAGCCCGCGAGCCCGACGCCGCGTCCGTCGAGGTCCGGCGCCGTCAGTACCGCCACGCGCGGTTCAGCAACGTTCGGCCGCTCGGGCCGGTGGTGGTGCTGTCATGAAGACGCCCGCAGAACTCCTCAGCGATATCGCAGAGGCGATCGACGCCATGGAAGATGAATACTGCGCGATCTTCCAGCTTTCGTCGTTGCTACTCAACGTCAAGATCGAGGCCGTCTCAGGCGATGCCGTCGATGGCTTCCAGCGTGTTCTGTTCAGCATGGTCGACCACGCCAGGGCGATTAGGACCAGGCACGAGCAAGCGAGCGAGATCGTGCGGAAACTTCGCAACCCATGAGGCAATCGGCCCAGCCTCATCTGGCAACGTTGCCAGATGAGGCTGGGCGACTGAGAGAACAGCCGGCGAACAGATTGCTACCATTTTGCAACCCAACTCGGTAGCAGACGACGACATAGGGCGGGATCAACAGGTCTCGCCCTATACGTTTTTCCTTATGAAATGGGACTTTATGGGAAAGAACGAGACGGGAACGGACGCTCGTTAGCGAATTTCAAGACCGGTGCCTTAAACCGCTCGGCCACCCTTCCCAACCCGTGAGGTCAAGCCGATATCGGACCCCGGCCGGCTTGGCAAGGCGGTTGGACGGCGGCGTCGCTCGCGAACCAGTGTGCGCCGCCGATCAGTCGATCTGGTCGGCGGCCGCTGCGATCACCGCGAAACGGTCCGAGAGTTCGACCAGGGCGACCTTATGAATCGTCGCGGCCGGCACCACGCCGCCTTGGCCGTCCGGCAGATCGCGGCTGGCGCAGGCGTCCGGCACCACGGTGACCCGATAGCCGAGGTCGAGCGCCGCACGCGCCGTGGAGGAGACGCACATATGCGTCATGAACCCGGCCAGCAGCAATTGCTTGCGCCCGGTGGCGGTCACCAGCGCGTGCAGCTCGGTCGCGGCGAAGCCATTCGGCAAGGTCTTCTCGACCACGGTCTCGGCGCCGATCGGCGCCACCGCGTCCACCAGCTGACCGCGCGGCGCGGCGCGGTCGAACAGGCTGCCGGCCTTGCCCTGATGCGCGACGTGAAACACCGGCGTGCCGGCGGCGCGCGCCGCCTGCAACAGCCGCGCGGCTGCGGCGACCGCGGCCTCGGCGCCAGCGACCGCGATCGGACCTTCGAGATATTCGTTCTGGATGTCGATCAGCAGCAGCGCCGCGTCGCGCAGCTTGGCCGGGGTGAGATCGGCGCCGGCGAGTTGCAGCAGGGTCTTGGCGGTGGACATGGCGGGCTCCATCGAAGTTCGAAGGCGGGCGAAGCGGCAAGCGCGGGCGCACAGACCTTGCGCAGAGTTTCGCCGGTTTTTCCAGTCGCGCGGCCGGTGCTGGGAGCGGCTCCGGGCCGCACGGCCGCCGCGCTCGGGCTGCCGGCGCCACGTTGACTCCCCGGCGCTTTCGGCGTGAGCTGCCGACACCCTCTCGTCAACGGAGCGAAGTGATGCTGCGTCAAGCCTGTGTGATGCTGTTGGTGCTGGCGGGCGCCGCCGCGCTGCCGCTCGAGGCGGCCTCGGCGGGCGGTGCGCCACGCAAGGGGGTGCCGCGCGACGGGTTCTACGGCGTCTATGGGCCGTACTACGCGGGCGCCTTCCGCTACAACACCGGCCCGGATTTCAGCGCCGGCGATTGCTACCCGCTGCGGCAGCGCATCATGACGCGGGCCGGCTGGCAGATTCGCCGGATCCAGATCTGCGGTTAGTTCGCGCCGCCGCGGCGGCACGAACTGATCAGCAGGTAGCGACGCGGCCCGTCGTCGCGCCAAGGCGCCACGACGACTGTTTGCTGCAGCCGCGCGCTGTCACCTTGGCGCCAAGCGAATCGCATCTGATGGTTGCGCTCCGCAGCCCGTTCCCGGCGGACTGATCGCGTTCAGTATTTTTGCAGAAAACGCTTTCGAGTCACGCCGGGACTGATACGCTGGCTGTGCGGGCAGGCTTTGGCAACTTGCGAAGGTATGGAGGTAGAGATGCGATCTTCCACGATGATACTTCTTTCAGCAGCGGTTGCAGTGGTGCTGTTTCTGGCGGCCGGCGGCCGCAACGAAGCAGCGCAAGGCGATCGAACTGAGACCTCGCTGACGCCCGCCCCCGCCGTCGTGGTCAGCCCGATCCGTGCGATCACCTCGGAGTCCTGCGCCTCCGACGGCTGTCCGGCCACCTGCGGCTCCAACGAGGCGCTGGTGTCGGCGATTTGCGTCGGCGTCACCGGCGCGAAATTCTCCGAAGCGATCCGGGTCGAGGAGGGCGTGATGACCGCCACCTGCGGCTCGAGCGCGAACAATATCGTGGTGCTTTGTGCGCGCAAATAGCAGCGCGTGTTCTTGAGTACGGTGGCGGCCCGACGGCCGGCCACCGGAGGAAAGGTCAGTCATATGAACTCTTGGATTGCTGCATTCACGGCTGCGGTCGTATTCATCATCGGCTTTGCGGCCGGTCCGCAATGGTCGATCCTGTTCCTGGCGGTGCTCGGCCTGGCGCTGTTTCTGCTCTGGGCCAACGAGCTCGGCTTCAAAGGCGCGCTGGCGCGGCTGGGACTGGATCGCCTGCAGCCGCCGGTGTGGAAGCGGGAGAACTGGGTGCAGTTCGAGACCGCGCTGCTCGACCGCGACAAGCTGGTGAAGGCCTACACCGTGGCGCTCGGGCTGGTGGCGTTGAAGCTGATGCTGCCGGCCAATCAGGGCATCGTGGTGTTGGCGGCGCTGGTGCTGGCGGGCTGGTATGTCTTCAAGATCTATGAAGCCAACCGCTACCGCGACCAGGCCGACACCGCCAAGTTCAACTAGGCTGACCTCATCCGCCACCCGGGTGCGGGCGCGCCAGCTGCGCGTTCGCACGCGGGGAGGCGCGGCGATTGGAACCAAGCGCCGAGCTGCGGCTAGGTAAGGGCGCGGGGCCGATCGGCCGCGCGCTGTCTTGAGCCTGGAGGTCGGTCGTGGATGAGTTGGCGAATTCCGCGGCGCCGAAGCGCCTGGCGGTGCTCGGTGCGCCGGTCGATCTCGGCGCCTCGCAACCCGGCACGCTGATGGGACCGGCGGCGCTGCGCACCGCGGGGCTGGTGCCGATGCTCGCCGCGCTGGGCTTTGCGGTCGAGGACCACGGCGATCTTCTGCCGACGCCGCCGATGGACGACCCGGCCGAGACCTTGCCGGACAATGCAAAACAATATCGCGAGATCCAGGGCTGGGTCCGCGCGCTGAGCGGGCGCGCCTACACGCTGGCGCGGTCCGGCGCGATTCCGATTTTCCTCGGCGGCGACCACACGTTGTCGATGGGCTCGGTCAACGGCGTCGCCCGGCATTGGCAGGAGCAGGGCCGCGAGCTGTTCCTGCTCTGGCTCGACGCCCATGCCGACTACAACACGCCCGAAACCACCATCACCGGCAACATGCACGGCATGTCGGCGGGGTTTCTGTGCGGCGAGGCCGGGCTCGACCGGCTGCTCGGCGACGAGCCGCGCGCCTCGCTCGATCCCAGCCGGCTCGAATTGTTCGGCATCCGCTCGATCGACCGGCTGGAAAAGCAGTTGGTGCGGAGCCGCAAGGTCAACATCGTCGACATGCGGCAGATCGACGAATTCGGCGTCGGCGTGCTGATGCGAAGCTTCATCGAGCGGGTGCAGGCGCGAGGCGGCGTGCTGCACGTCTCGTTCGACGTCGACTTCCTCGATCCGGAGCTGGCGCCCGGCGTCGGCACCACGGTGCCGGGCGGCGCCACCTATCGCGAGGCGCATCTGGTGATGGAGCTGCTGCACGACGCCGGCATCGTGCGCTCGGTCGATATCGTCGAGCTCAATCCGTTTCTCGACGTGCGCGGGCAAACCGCGCGCAGCGCCATCGAACTGATCGGCAGCCTGTTCGGCCAGCAGATCACCGACCGGCCGACGCCGAGCAATGCGGTGCCGCGCGAGTCGTGAACGCGACGGCCCGCGCCAGGACTCAGGTGGAATGGTTGCCGAGCAGGCGGCGGATGATTTCGGCCTGGCTCAACGCTTGGCGCCGGGCCTCGTCGGCGGCCATGCGGTCGCGGGCGTTCTCTTCGATCAGCAGTTCGATCAGCGCGAGCCGGCTCTGTTCGTCATCGGCTTGCGCCAGCAGGGCGCGGTAACGCTCGATGTCGAACTCAGCCTCGTCGTCACCCATCACGCACGCCCGTTACGAATCCAAAGACGGATCGTATCGCCGGAGCGGCCCGCGCGAAAGCGGGAGGCGGGCGACATCCACAGTCGCGGCGGCGCGCCTGCTAATCCGGGCGATGGTCGGGCAGGTCGACGCTGCCGTGACGCCAGGCGAGCTCGCCCGTCTTGCGCCGCGGCCGCGAGGTCGGCGGACGCCGCAGCAGGCGCGCCGCGGTATGGATGACGCGCGGGCGTACCCGGGCGGCGTCGATCAGGTAACGGCTCGCCAGCACCACGCCGACCACGCTGCCGCCGATCGCCGCCGCCAGCAGCAGCGCCCGCAGAGCCATCTGAAATAAGTCCAGGGCCTCGATCATCGTCGTCGCCTTTCGCCAGAAGAAAAGCCAAGCGATGGCCAGGAGAATGGTTCCGAGTGTCGACGCCACCATACAACCTGTTGACCGACTCCGGTCAAAGCGAGCAATTCAGTACACGCACCGCGATGGCGCTCCGCAGCATGGCCGAGCTCGCGATGGCCGTGCTAAGGGCTGTTGAAATGAACAAGATCACCTGGGCCGAGATCGGCCATGTGACCGAACCCGGTCAATATCGCTACCGATTTGGTTTCGTCGTCATCACCGGCAAGGATATCGCGATCTGGCAGCGGTATCCCAATGCAGCGTTTACCGTGATCGAGCCCTCGGTCTATGCGGAGCAGCGCATCTTCAAGCTCGGCGCCGTGGACTTGCGCGACGCGGCCGCGCGCGACGACGACTATTAGCCGGGCTATTGCGGGTCGATCCGCACCATCGCGGTGCCGCTGCTGATCATGTCGAGTTCGCGGGCCGCCGCGGTCGAGACGTCGATGATTCGCCCGCGGCCGAACGGGCCGCGATCGTTGACCCGCACCACCACCGAGCGTCCGTTGCCGATATGGGTGACCAGCACCTTGGTGCCGAACGGCAGCGTGCGATGTGCCGCGGTGAAGCCCTGCGCGTTCGACACTTCGCCGCTGGCGGTGCGGCCGCCGCCATAATACGCCGCCCGGCCGGTCTCAGCCGCGGCAGGCGCCGCCGTCGCGGCGACAAACGCCGCGCCAACAAGGGCCGCAAAGATCGTGTCTGACTGGGGCATCGGAACTTTGCGGTCGTTGGCGGATCAAACCTCGCAGCGTCGCTGCGGGCCATGCGCGTCGGCGGCCTCGTGGCTGCACCAGACCCGCTGAGGCTGGCCAAATTGCGGCGGCCGGGTTGGAATGGCTTGTGCATAACCATTCGGGTGCAGAAGCGTCCGGATGCGCGGGCGTGATGCTGGTCGGACGCGCGGCCGAGCCGGGACCGCGCCGGGATGGGGAGACCGTCATGCAGATGTCGCTGCTGTCATGCGATCGATCGGCCGGGGCGCCGGCGCCGGCGCGCCGCCGCTCCTGGCGGGGCGGCCTTGCGGCATTGCTCGGTCTCGGCCTGGCGGGAGGCCCCGCGCCGTCGCTGGCGCGCGATCTCGGGCAATGGGAGGGCAGCGATCCGCAGCTGCGCGAATGGTATCGCTCGCTGATGCAGCCGGATTTCCCGACCGTGTCGTGTTGTGGCGAGGCCGACGCCTATTGGGCGGATTCCTATGAAATCCAGGACGGCCAATACGTCGCCATCATCACCGATCCGCGGCCTGACGCGCCGCTGCGTCGGCCGCATCTGGAGATCGGCACCCGAATCCTGGTTCCCAACCACAAGCTGAAATGGGACGGCGGCAATCCGACCGGCCACGGCATCATCTTCCTGGGCGGTCCGGGCTTCGTGTTCTGTTATCTGCCGCCCGGCGGGGTGTGACGCGCGACGACGGTTTTGTGTGGTGACGCCGGGCGATCTGGGCTAGGATGGCCGGGTCGAAAGACGATGGCGCTGAAACTCAACGCGGACTGCGGGCAGACCCGGGGGCAGTACCCGGCGCCTCCACCCGAGCAGCTCCGATGCGAGGTCTCATCCGGTGAGATCTCATTCCGTGACACGGACATTTATTCCGTCGACGGATAGTGTCGAGCTGCTCCGGCGGGGGCGAAACAGGATCGATGGCCGCGAAGAAGTGTTGAATTGTTCCCGGCATGATACCGCCGTTATCGGGTCAAAACCTAAATGCAAACGATAACGTTCGCATGAACGAAGTGCGCCTCGCGGCGTAACCGTTCGGGGTAGGTCCACCTAGCAACAGAACGGCCATGGCCGCGTCGTCCTTAACCGGGCGGCGCGGCTTTTTCGTTGCTGCGATGCGGTTACCGCGCTGCAGTTTGCGCTGGATCAATGGCTGTTAGTTGCGATCAGTAAACAGTGCGTGCTGCGAGCGACAAGCAACTGGCGCGACGCAGCAATTGTCACTGCATGTTCACGCCGCGGCAGCAAATCTGATAGCGCCGAAATCCATCCTCCTATAAGAAAAACTTTGACGGTACAGAAGATAATGAAATTCTGGTATTTCACCGATCCAGTCCATATCCATCCGCAGTAACGATGACCAGATCGGTCGACGCTTGCACTGCCGTACCCCGAGGACATGACCATGCAACAAGGCCTGACGCTGTCGCGCCACACGAGCGAGTATGCAGGGACGGACAAGCTGCGACTCGCCGTAGCCGCGGCGATCGACGCCATCGCCGGCGCGTCGATCGAAATCTCCGAACTGATCGGTCGCGGCCCGCTCGCCGGCATCACCGGCGAAGCGCAGGGCTCCTCCAACGCCGACGGCGACGTGCAGAAGGACCTCGACGTCCGCTGCGACGAGATGATCATTGCCGGGCTGAAGAAGATCCCGTTTGCGGCGCTGGCCTCCGAAGAATCCGAGACGCTGGTGCTCGGCGATCCCGACGCGCCGATCTCGGTGGCGTTCGATCCGCTCGACGGCTCCTCCAACATCGACACCAACATGACGGTCGGCACCATCTTCTCGATCGTGCCGAACAAGCCCGGCGAGCCGCCGTTCAGCGCGCCCGGTCACTGCCAGCTCGCCGCCGGCTTCGTGGTGTACGGGCCGCAGACCTCGCTGGTGCTGTCGGTCGGCAACGGCGTCGACATCTTCACGCTGGATCGCCGCGACCGCACCTACAAGTGCATCCGCGAGCAGGTGCAGATCCCCGAACACACCGCCGAATTCGCCATCAACGCCTCCAACCATCGGCACTGGGAGCAGCCGGTGCGCGACTTCGTCGAGGAATGTCTCGCCGGCGCCGACGGCCCGCGCAGCAAGGACTTCAACATGCGCTGGATCGGCTCGTTGGTGGCCGAGGCCTATCGCATCCTGACCCGCGGCGGCGTGTTCCTGTATCCGGGCGACTCCCGGCCGGGCTACGGCGACGGCCGGCTGCGGCTGCTCTACGAATGCCATCCGATGGCGTACATCATCGAGCAGGCCGGCGGCGGCGCTTCGACCGGCCGCGAGCGGGTGCTCGACCTTGCCGCCAAATCGATCCACCAGCGCGCGCCGCTGATCATGGGATCGGTCGACAAGGTGCAGCGCATCGAAGTGCTGCACAACGATCCCGCCGCCGCCAACATCACCGCGCCGCTGTTCGGGCATCGCGGTCTGTTCCGAGTTTGAGAGAGTCGGAGTTCAAAACAACAAAATGTCACGCAAGCATCCGATCATTTCCATCACCGGCTCCTCCGGCGCCGGCACCACCTCGGTCAAGCGTACCTTCGAGCAGATCTTCCGCCGCGAGAACGTCAACGCCGCCTACATCGAGGGCGACGCCTTCCATCGCTACAACCGGGTCGACATGCGCACCCGGATGGCCGAGGAGGCGGCGCTCGGCAACAAGCACTTCAGCCACTTCAGCCCGGACACCAACCTGTTCGAAGAGCTGGAGACCACGTTCCGTGACTACGCCGCAACCGGCACCGGCAAGACCCGCTACTACGTCCACGACGACAAGGAAGCCGCGATCCACGGCGTCGCGCCGGGCAACTTCACCGACTGGCAGACGCTGCCCGAGGGCTCCGACCTGTTGTTCTACGAAGGCCTGCACGGCGCGGTGATGACCGAGAAGGTCAACGTCGCGCAGCACGCCGACCTCAAGATCGGCGTCGTCCCGGTGATCAATCTGGAATGGATCCAGAAACTGCACCGCGACCGCAGCGACCGCGGCTACTCCACCGAGGCGGTGACCGACACCATCCTGCGCCGGATGCCGGACTACGTGCACTACATCGTGCCGCAATTCGGCGAGACCGACATCAACTTCCAGCGCGTGCCGACCGTCGACACCTCGAACCCGTTCATCGCCCGTTGGATTCCGACGCCCGACGAATCCATGGTGGTGATCCGCTTCAAGAGCCCGCGCGGCATCGACTTCGCCTATCTGCTGTCGATGATCCAGGGCAGCTTCATGTCGCGCGCCAATTCGATCGTGATCCACGGCTCCAAGCTCGACCTCGCGATGCAGCTGATCCTGACGCCGTTGATCATGCAGCTGATCGAACGCAAGCGCGGCGCCAAGTAGCCTTACCTCATCCAGTCCGCGGGCGTTCGCGTCCGCATCTTCTCACCAGCTCAGCCACCCCGGAGGCTTTCTTGAATATTGCGACGCATGCCACGCCGATCCACCAAGACGTCTCGCACCGCGAGATGGCGAATGCGATCCGTTTCCTGGCGATCGACGCGGTCGAAAAGGCCAAGTCGGGACATCCCGGCATGCCGATGGGCATGGCGGATGTCGCAACCGTCTTGTTCTCGCGGTTCCTGAAGTTCGACGCCGCCGATCCGGCCTGGCCGGATCGCGACCGCTTCGTGCTGTCGGCCGGCCACGGCTCGATGCTGCTCTACGCGCTGCTCTATCTCACCGGCAACAGCGACGTCACGATCGACGAGATCAAGGCGTTCCGGCAGTGGGGATCGAAGACCCCGGGGCATCCGGAATACGGCCACACCAAGGGTGTCGAGACCACCACCGGGCCGCTCGGGCAGGGCCTCGCCACCGCGGTCGGCATGGCCTTGGCCGAGCGGATGATGAACGCCCGGTTCGGCGACGACGTGGTCGACCACTATACTTACGTGATCGCCGGCGACGGCTGCCTGATGGAAGGCGTCAGCCACGAGGCGATCTCGCTCGCCGGTCACCTCAAGCTCAACAAGCTGATCGTGCTGTTCGACGACAACCAGATCTCGATCGACGGCGCCACCTCGCTGTCGTGCTCGGACGACCAAGTCGCGCGCTTTGCCGCCTCCGGCTGGGCCGCGACCCGCGTCGACGGTCATGACCCGGAGGCCGTTGCGGCTGCGATCGAGCAGGCGAAGTCGAGCGATCGACCGACGCTGATCGCCTGCCGCACCGTGATCGGCTTCGGCTCGCCCGGCCGCGCCGGCTCGGAGAAGGCCCACGGCGCGCCGCTCGGCGCCGAGGAAATCGAAAAGACCCGCGCCGCGCTGGAATGGCCGCACGCGCCGTTCGAGATCCCGGAATCGATCCTGAAATCGTGGCGCGAGATCGGCAAGCGCGGCGAGGCGGCGCACACCGCCTGGAGCGAGCGCTTCGCCGGCCGCGACGCAACGCTGCGGACCGCGTTCGACGACGCGCTGCAGGGCAAGTTGTCCGCCTCTTACGAGGGCGCGATCAAGGCGCTGGTGGAAAAATTCTCCACCGAGCGGCCGAACATTGCGACCCGGCAGGCCTCGCAGCTCACCATCGACACCATCGTGGCGGCGTCGCCGAACATCCTCGGCGGCTCGGCTGATTTGACCCATTCCAATCTCACCCACGCCAAGGGCACCGCGTCGGTGACGCCGGAGGACTTCGCCGGCAGCTACATCCACTACGGCATCCGCGAGCACGGCATGGCGGCGGCGATGAACGGCATCGCGTTGCATGGCGGCTTCATCCCGTTCGGCGGCACATTCCTGTCGTTCGCCGACTACAGCCGCGGCGCGATCCGGCTCGGCGCCTTGATGGGCGTCCGCGTCATCCACGTCATGACCCACGACTCGATCGGGCTCGGCGAAGACGGCCCGACCCACCAGCCGGTGGAACAGGTCGCATCATTGCGCGCGATCCCCAACCTGTTGGTGTTCCGCCCGGCGGATGCGGTGGAAACCGCCGAGGCCTGGGACTGCGCGCTGAAGGAGGCGCACCGGCCCTCGCTGCTGGCGCTGTCGCGCCAGGCGCTGCCGACCGCGCGCTCGGGCCTCAGCGAAACCAACCAGACGGCGCGTGGCGCTTACCTCGTGGTCGATCCCGGCGCCAAGCGTGACGTCACGCTGATCGCTACCGGCTCCGAAGTCGCCATTGCCACCGACGCCGCCAAGCAGCTCGGCGAGGCCGGCATCAAGGCCGCGGTGGTCTCGGCGCCGTGCTTTGAACTGTTCGCCGAACAGCCGGAAGCCTATCGCGACGCCATCCTCGGAACCGCGCCGCGGGTCGGCGTCGAGGCGGCGATCGCCGCGGACTGGTATCGCTGGATCGGCGAGAAGGGTGAATTCGTCGGCATGACCGGGTTCGGCGCTTCTGCACCGGCAAGCGTGCTATACCGTGAGTTCGGCATCACCGCCGATGCGGTGGCCAACGCGGCGCAGCGCGCAATCGCGCGCGTGCAACACTGACATCAAGCGTCCACGGGACCAGGAGGAATTATGGCGCGCATCACTTTGAGGCAATTGCTGGATCACGCGGCCGAGCAGGGCTACGGGGTGCCGGCATTCAACATCAACAATATGGAGCAGGGGCTGGCGATCATGGAGGCGGCCTCGGCGGTCGAGGCGCCGGTGATCATCCAGGCGTCGCGCGGTGCCCGGGCCTATGCCAACGACATCGTGCTGGCCAAGCTGATCGACGGCCTCGCGGAAATGTATCCCGACATCCCGCTGTGCATGCATCAGGACCACGGCAACGACGAAGCCACCTGCGCCACCGCGATCCGCTACGGCTTCACCTCGGTGATGATGGACGGCTCCTTGAAGGCCGACGCCAAGACCGCCGCGGATTATGACTACAACGTCGCCATCACCCGCCGCGTCACCGATTTCGCGCATTGGGTCGGTGCCTCGGTGGAAGGCGAACTCGGCGTGCTGGGCTCCTTGGAGCACGGCGGCGGCGAGCAGGAAGACGGCCACGGCGTCGAGGGCAAGGTCAGCCGCGAGCAGCTTCTGACCGATCCCGACCAGGCGGTCGATTTCGTCCGCGCCACCAAGGTCGACGCTTTGGCGATCGCGATGGGCACCTCGCACGGCGCCTACAAGTTCTCCCGCAAGCCCGACGGCGACGTGCTCGCCATGAAGGTGGTCGAGGAAATCCACCGCCGGCTGCCGAACACGCATCTCGTGATGCACGGCTCCTCCTCGGTGCCGCAGGATCTGCAGGACCTCTTCAACGAATACGGCGGCGCGATGCCGCAGACGTTTGGTGTTCCGGTCGAGGAGATCGTCCGCGGCATCAAGCACGGCGTCCGCAAGGTCAACATCGACACCGACTGCCGTCTCGCCATGACCGGCGTGTTCCGCAAGATCGCGACCCAGAACAAGGCCGAGTTCGATCCGCGCAAGTTCCTCAAGCCCGCGATGGATGCGATGCGCGACGTCTGCAAGCTGCGCTTCGAGCAGTTCGGCACCGCGGGCCAGGCCGGCAAGATCAAGGTGATCCCGCTGTCCGAAATGGCCAAGCGCTACAAGTCGGGCGCGCTCGATCCGCACATCGGCTCGGTCGCCCGCGCCGCCGAGTAAACCCGCCTCACCAGCAAATCATTCCGTCCGGCGCGCTGCGGCGCGCCGGCCCCCCGACATTAGGAGACCATGATGGATCAGTCGAACCGTTACGCCAACCTCAACCTGACCGAGAAGGACCTGATCGCGGGCGGACGGCACGTGCTGTGCGCCTACATCATGAAGCCGAAGGCCGGGTTCGGAAACTTTCTGCAGACCGCGGCGCATTTCGCCGCGGAATCCTCCACCGGCACCAACGTTGAAGTTTCCACCACCGACGACTTCACCCGCGGCGTCGACGCGCTGGTCTATGAGATCGACGAAGCCCAGCAGCTGATGAAGATCGCCTATCCGATCGAATTGTTCGACCGCAACATCATCGACGGCCGCGCCATGATCGCCTCGTTCCTGACGCTGACGATCGGCAACAACCAGGGCATGGGCGACGTCGAATACGCCAAGATGCACGACTTCTACGTGCCGCCGGCCTATCTCAAGCTGTTCGACGGCCCGTCCACCACGATCAAGGATCTGTGGCGGGTGCTGGGACGTCCCGTCGTCGACGGCGGCTTCATCGTCGGCACCATCATCAAGCCGAAGCTCGGGCTGCGGCCGCAGCCGTTCGCCAATGCCTGCTACGATTTCTGGCTCGGCGGCGACTTCATCAAGAACGACGAACCGCAGGGCAACCAGGTGTTCGCGCCGTTCAAGGAGACCGTGCGCCTGGTCAATGACGCGATGCGACGGGCGCAGGACGAAACCGGCCAGGCCAAGCTGTTCTCGTTCAACATCACCGCCGACGATCATCACGAGATGGTCGCGCGCGGCGAATACATTCTGGAGACCTTCGCGGAGAACGCCGACCACATCGCGTTCCTGGTCGACGGCTACGTCGCCGGCCCCGCCGCGATCACCACCGCGCGGCGTACCTTCCCGAAGCAGTATCTGCACTATCATCGCGCCGGCCATGGCGCGGTGACCTCGCCGCAGTCAAAGCGCGGCTACACCGCCTTCGTGCTGTCGAAGATGGCGCGGCTGCAGGGCGCGTCGGGCATCCACACCGGCACCATGGGCTACGGCAAGATGGAAGGCGAAGCCGCCGACCGTGCCATGGCCTATATGATCACCGAGGATTCTGCGTTCGGGCCGTATTTCCGTCAGGAATGGCTCGGCATGAACCCGACCACGCCGATCATCTCCGGCGGCATGAACGCGCTGCGGATGCCGGGCTTCTTCAAGAACCTCGGCCATTCCAACCTGATCATGACCGCGGGCGGCGGCGCCTTCGGCCATCTCGACGGCGGCGCGGCCGGTGCCAAGTCGCTGCGGCAGGCCGAGCAATGCTGGAAGGAGGGCGCCGATCCGGTGGCCTTCGCCAAGGAGCACCGCGAATTCGCCCGCGCCTTCGAAAGCTTCCCGCACGACGCCGACGCGCTGTATCCGAACTGGCGCGGCCAGCTCGGGCTCGCCGCCTGATCGCGTTCGCTTGGTTAGTTAGCCGATGGCCGCGCAGCGATGCGCGGCCATCGTCATGTCATAGCTCTTTCGTCGTGAGGTTCGGCCGATGATGTCCGCGATCATTTTCGACGTCGACGGCACGCTGGCGGAAACCGAGGAGCAGCATCGGCTGGCGTTCAACGCCGCGTTCGAGCAGGCCGGGCTGACGTGGCGCTGGGACGCGGCGCTGTATCGCGACTTGCTGCAGGTCACCGGCGGCAAGGAACGGCTCTTGCATTTCATCGCCACCCGGGCGCCGATGCCGCAGGCCGAGGCGGAAGCGCTGGCGCCCAAGCTGCACGCCGCCAAGACCAGGATCTACACCGAGGCGGTCGCCGCCGGCGCGATCCCGTTGCGCCCCGGCATTGCGCCGTTCGTCGAGGCGGCGGCCGCGGCCGGGCTGACGCTGGCGATCGCCACCACCACCAGCCTGCCCAACATCACCACGCTGCTCGCCAGCGCCTTCGGGGCGCGCTGGGAGCGACTGTTTGCGGTGATCGCCGCCGGCGACATGGTGCCGCACAAGAAGCCGGCGCCGGACGTCTATCAGCTCGCGCTGGAAAAACTCGGCCTGCCGGCGGAGGCTTGCGTCGCGATCGAGGATTCCCGCAATGGCGTGGCGTCGGCGCGCGGCGCCGGGCTCAAGGTGATCGCGGTGCGCAGCCTCTACACCAGCGGCGACGATCTGGCGGGCGCTACCCGGGTGCTGCCTGACTGTCTCGGACTCGACCTGGCGCTGCTGGCAGAAATCGACCGGGCAGGCGGCCCGTCGACCTGAGCTGCAACCGTTTGCGCCTAAAATACCGCCGCAAAATCGCGTAAGCTCGCTGAACGTTGGAGGCCGAATCATCAGGCGGGCCTCGCCGCGCGACCGCCGAAGAACGCGACTGCCGAAGAACATGAATACGCCGAGCAATCCCCCCGAGATTGATCCCGTCCCGGTCCGCCACCGCATGCTGGAGCGCATCGCGCATGTGGCGCTGGAGGTTGGACGCATCCTCAGCCAGAATGGCGCATCGGTGCGCGTCGCCCACGAGGGTGCGCGGATGATCGCGGAGGGGCTGGGCGTCGAGGTGCTCGGCACGCGCTCCGGCTACGCATCGTTCGAGATTACCGTCGGCACCGGCCGCAACACCATCACAAGAATGATCCAGATCGGCCCGCACGGCGTCAACCACCGGCTCGATTTCGCGGTCCGCGACCTGGCGCTGCGGGCTTCTACCGGCGGGATGACGCCCGAACAGATCGAGAGCGAACTGGCCAGGCTGCAGCGCGAGACGCCGCGGCATCCGCCATGGCTGGTGGCGCTGGCGACCGGGGCCGCCTGCGCGGCGTTCGGCCGGCTGCTCGGCGCCGACTGGCCGAGCTTCGTGCCGATGCTCGTCGCCGCCGGCTTGGGGCAGGGGGTGCGCCACCTGCTGATTCAGCGCGGCATCAACGTGTTCGTCATCGCGGCGATCATCGGCTGTATCGCGGCCACCATCGGTGGGCTCGGCGCGCGGCTCTGCGGCAGCGGCACCATTGAACTCGCGATGATGGCGTCGATCCTGCTGTTGGTGCCCGGGGTGCCGTCGACCAATGCCCAGACCGACATCATGGACGGCTATCCGACCATGGGCAGCGCGCGGGCGGTGTGGGTGATCATGATCATGGTGTTCGCGGTGACCGGCTTGTGGATCGCCGAATCGCTCTTGAGGATCCACGCGTGATCGACGCTGCTGTCGCCGCCGTGCTCGCGATGCTGCCTTATCTCGGCCACCAGGCGCTGTTCGGCGCGATCGCCGCGGCGGGATTCGGCGTGCTGTTCAATTTCGGCGGCCGCGCGCTGATCTGGTGCGCGGTGGCCGGCGCGTTGGCGCTTGCGGTGCGGACCTTCGGCCAGCAGTGCGGCGGCAGCCTCGAGGCGGCGAGTTTTCTGGCGGCGGCCGTCACCTCCTGCGCGGCGATTCTGTCGCGGCGCTGGCTCGGCGTCGCCTGCCACGCCATCGCGCTGGCCGGCTGCATCCCGATGGTGCCGGGCGCGTTCTTCGGTCAAGCCTTGCTCGGCTTCATGTGGGTGGCAGGTGCCTCGACCGACCACACCGTGCCGGCGATCGTCGGCTCGGTGCAGGCGTTTGTGCGGGTGATCTCGACGGTCGGCGCGATCGGCGCCGGCCTGACGATTCCGGCCTATCTGCTGCGCAGCCGGCAGTTCTGAACGGCGCAGGCGCGGCTTTAGCGGCGGAGGCGGGCGGGGCTCTTCGGCATTGTGGCTGGGCTGGTCGGAGCGCTGGCCCATCGCGGTGCGTGCGAGGTAGCTGAAGCAATCCAGCAATGGCGGAGACGGAGTCCGCCAAGAAATGAGAGAAATGACCATTTTATCGACATCGAAAACCTGCCGGTCGAGGTGAGCCATCGTTCTGCGTCACGTGCGGCGTGACGTCGAGGGCGCTCTGGCTTTCTGGTGTGTTGCTCAATCTGATCGTGGCATTGTCTTAAAAACGTAATCTCCGACCAATAAGCGTTGCATCGTCACCAGCCAGTGCGACTAGCTTCGATGCAGAGCAAATGGACTGCCAGCAGATAGTTTGCCGGGTGCATCTCGAAGTTGCTTCTGCCTCGGAATGGGCGGGATTGTCGCTTCAGCGATCTGAATTCGCCTTGCAACATGAGAAAACCTGTCGGCATCGACGTTTGGGTGGTGTGATAGCGTGGGTGTTCGGTGCGTTGTTGATGGGAGTTGTTTGCGAGTCCGAAGCCGCGGAACGCGCGGCGGGCGACGCCAGGATCTCGTTTTCCATTCCTGCCCAACCGCTGATCTCGGCCATCAGTCGTTACGGCGACGCGACTGGCAGCGAGGCGCTCTATGATGCGAGCCTCGCGACCGGACGGTTCTCGAACAATGTGCACGGGATGATGACGCCCTCGGAGGGGTTGGAAAGGCTTTTGATCGGCACGGGTCTTTTCGCTCGGTTCGTTTCGGAGCGAAGATTTGTGGTCGCAGCATCTGCAGCCGAACCTGGTCCCGACAACGAACGCAACTTGCCGCCGGCGTTTCTGCGTTACTACGGCCTTGTTCAGCAGGGCTTGCTCGACACACTCTGCCGGACGGCCGGCGCCCGTCCTGGACATTATCGTATCATCATTGCCTTCTGGATTACGCAGACCGGCGACATTGAGCAGATTCGACGGGTCGGCACGGTCGGTTCGGCGGACGCGGACCAACGGATGGATGCGGCCCTGCGCGGCGTCAGGTTGAGTGAGCCCCCACCCGCCGGTTTCATGCAGCCGGTCCGCATCTTGATCTCGCCTGAAGCGTCCCCGGGAGTGTCTGCCTGTGCAAGAGCTGACGCTCGCCTCGGGTCCGGTGGTGCACCGCGATGAACGACAGCCCGCTGGCCGTGATCCGCTCCCTGTTCGTTGAACGTTACGACAACCTGAAAGCCCGCGTCGCAAAGCGTCTTGGCTCGTTCGATCTCGCGGGCGATGCAATGCATGACGCTTGGTTGCGCCTTGCCGGCGCCGACGCTGTTAGCTCTGTCCATAATCCCGACAGCTACCTGTATCGCGTCGTCCTGAATGTCGCGGAAGATCGTCGCCGACGGGAACGGCGTCATCGTCACGCGGTCGAGATCGACGCCGCCATGGATGTGCCGGATGAGACTGCCTCGCCGGAAGAGGTTCTGCTGGCGCAGTCGGACCTCGAGGTGTTCCGCACCATCATCGCGGAGCTTCCGGAACGCCGTCGCACCATCTTTCTCGCCGCCCGGTTCGGCAATATTCCCCGACAGGAAATCGCGGACCGTCTTGGCATCTCGCGGCGCTCCGTCGCCCGGGAGATTATGTTGGCCCATATGCATTGTATGGCCCGGCGTAATGAATTTAGAGAGTGAAGTTGCATTTTCGCTTGCCGAGAAACGTCTTGCTATCGGAAGCGATTGAAATTGCCGGGCGGCGTCCCGGTGATGTCGCCTGGGGCCGCAAATCAAAATGACAAAGGACAATTCTCGCGGAACGGGCCTAGGCCCTATCGAGAGCCAAGCCGTCGGGTGGGCGCAGAAACTCGCTTCCGGAGAAGCTACGGCGGGGGACATCGAGGCCGCAAGACGCTGGCGGGCGCTTGATCCGGCGCATGATGTTGCATTCGTTGCGGCGGAGCGGGTTTGGCGCGACATCGGGGCCGCGCGGACAGTCCTGCATGATCCGAAGGTCGATTACGCGATGGCGCTCGATGCACTCGGACGACGGCGCAGGTCGGTGAGCCGTCGCATCGTATTGGGCGGGGCGGCGGCGACAGTTGCTGCCGTGGCAACATATGGAATGTCCAATCCTCCGCTCGGACTGTGGCCGTCGCTGTCTCAGCTGAACGCCGATTTCCGCACCGCCACGGGCGAGCAACGCAATGTCAGTTTCGCAGGCGATATCGCGATCAATCTGAATACCCAGACGAGCCTTGCGATCCGTCCGGCGATCGCCGCCGAGGAACGGATCGAATTGATCACGGGTGAGGCGGCGTTCGAGACGACGCAGCGCGGCACGCGGATCCTCGCGGTATTGGCGGCAGGCGGGAAAGCGTTTACCGAGGCCGGGCGTTTCGATGTTCGATATGTGACGGATGCGGATCGCTCGCCGGTCACTGTGACGTGTTTCGATGGCCGTGTTGGTGTCGCGCAAGGCAGCGCCACCGCCGAGTTGCGGAGCGGGCAACGCATCCGGTACACGGCAGCCGGGATCAGCGAGATCGCCACGGTCGATCCGATAGCGGAATCGAACTGGCAACGCGGCATCGTCGAGTTCCGGAACACGCCGATCGCCGAGGTCGTCGACGAGATCAATCGGTATCGTCCGGGTCGGATTGTTCTGATGAGCGCTAAGCTGGCCCAGAAGCAGATCAATGGTCGCTTCCGGATCGGGGAAATGGATGAGGTTCTGCTGCAATTGCAGCAGGCCGTCGATGCCAATGTTCGGCATCTTCCGGGAGGGGTGGTCCTGTTGAGCTGACCGGCTCAGCCAAGAAAGATCAAAAAAAACCCTCCGGATCGTGGCTCAACGCGGCCCGAGATTTCGTCCTGCAATTGAAAGGGATCTTCCGACACGGTCGCGACTGCCCGCGGTCGTGTTCGGAGCCCTATCGTTGCCCGAAGGAATTCTCCGATGAATCATCGCGTTGCCGCGGCTTCCTTGGTCTCTGTAAGTCGCTCGGCCCACCGTATGGTGCTGCTGGCGGGCGTCAGCGCTGTGGCTTTGACATCGGCTGCGCCGCAAACCGCTTATGCTCGCCCCCTGACCGGCGGCACCTCCGTAGTATCGGCGCCGAACATCGCCTCGGACGCAGCGGCACAAGCCGCACAGCAGGCCGCGGGTGCGGCGCGGCAGACCAAGGACTCGCTGACGCGCGCCGCGCGCGCGGTGCAGGACATGCAGGCTGTGCAGGCGGCGGCGCGGGCTGCGGCGGCCGCGCGGCAGACCTCGGCGACGGCGCCCGTCAACGTGCCGAACGGGCTTGCGATCGGCGGCCTCGATCCGAATCTGGCGGCGGGCTGGAGCGGCGCCAATGGGCCGACCCAGGGCGTCGATGCGTCGGGCCAGACCCAGGTCGGCATCCGCCAGACCTCGGCGCAGGCGATTCTGAACTGGACCACGTTCAACGTCGGGGCCCGCACCACGCTGACCTTCGACCAGCAGGGCAACGCCAATTGGGTCGCGCTCAACCGCGTCACGGCCGCCACCGCGCCGAGCCAGATCCTCGGCAACATCAAGGCCGACGGCCAGGTCTATGTCATCAACCAGAGCGGCATCATCTTCGGCGGCAACAGCCAGATCAATGTCGGCGCGCTGATCGCCTCGACCGCCAATATCAGCGACAGCGAGTTCAGCACCAACGGGATCTATTCGACGCAAGCCAACAACAGTTACAAGCCGAGCTTCACCGCGGCCGGCGGCAAGGTGGTGGTCGAGGCCGGCGCCTTGATATCGACGTCTGCGCCCGCTTCGGTGACCTCGGGCGGCGGCTACGTCTTGCTGATCGGCAGCGAGGTCAGCAATGCCGGCAGTATCTCCACGCCGAAAGGCCAGACCATGCTGGCGGCGGGTGATAGTTTCATTTTGCGCAAGGGCTACGGCACCGACGCCAACCAGTTCTCGACCACCAATGGCAACGAAATCGCCACGGTGATCGCTGCCGGCAGCGCCGCCGGCCGCGTGACCAATACCGGCATCGTGCTGTCGCAGCAGGGCGACATCACATTGGCTGGCCGGGTTGTGATGCAGGACGGCGTGCTGCTCTCCACGACGTCGGTGAACCAGCGCGGCACCATCCATCTGTTGAACGCGGCCAGCGATGCCGGCGGCAGCGTGACGATGACGGGCAAGAGTCTCAGCTGGATCCTGCCGGAACTGGATTCCAACGATACCGCGCTCAATGCCCAGCGCGATGCGCTGATTGCCGCCTCGGGACTGAACCCGCTGGCCGCGCAGTTCAACAATCTGTCGCCGCTGACGGATCGTCGTGACCAGTCGCGCGTCGAGATCGTCACCGGCGGTCTGGTCAACTTCCAGAACGGTTCGCTCACGGTGGCGCAGGGCGGCCAGGTTGCCGTCAGCGCCGGCACCCGCGTCTTCGCCGAGGCCGGCTCGATGATCGATGTTTCAGGCGTGCAGGGCGCCGTGCGGCCGATGTCGGCGAACCAAGTGCAGGTCAATGTCCAGGGCAGCGAGCTCAGGGACGCGCCTCTCAATCGCGACAACGCCGCCTTGCTCAACAAGAATGTCTGGATCGACGTTCGCGATCTCGTTCTGGTGCCAGCAGGGACCGGCGGCTATGGCTCCGACCGATACTACACCAAGGGCGGATTGCTCGAAGTCGGCGGCTATCTCGCCAATACCGCGCATACGATCGGCGAATGGACGGCGGTGGGCGGCACCATCACGCTGTCGGCGCCGCAAGTCGTCGCGCAGCAGGGCGCTACCTTCGATATCTCCGGCGGTTCGGTCAGCTATCAAGCCGGCTGGATTCTTTCGACCGTGCTGATCGGTAGCGACGGTCGCAGGTATACATTCGACAATGCGCCGGCCGATATGAAGTTCGTTGCGGCCGGCGGCGGCTTTGTGCGCACGCATAATATCCAGGGCCAGGTGGTCGATTCGCTGACCGAAGTGTGGACCAGCGTGCTTAGTCGCGGCACCATCGCGCACTATGAGGCCGGCTACACCGTCGGCCGCGATGCCGGTCGTCTCAATCTATCGACGCCGACGGCCATCTTCGAGGCGGACATCATCGCCGACGTCGTCGTCGGCGAGCGCCAGGGCAGCGCGCGCGCCGCAGGCGTCACCGACGGCTACAAGCAGGTGCAGAACGCCGCGCCGCTGCAAGGCACGCTCGGCCTCGGCCGCTACGACGCGACGGCAAATCAGGTTGCCGCCTACGGCTCGGACGTCCGCTTCGGCGATGTGGCTGATATCAGCGCCGGCCTGTCCGCCACCAACCTGCTGCCGTCGGTCCGCACCAACACCGCCTGGTTCGACGCCGACCGCATCAATGACGCGCAGCTCGGCGGGCTCGATATCGGCACCTCCGGCAGCATCACGATCGATCGCGCGATCACACTCGCCGATGGCGGCAAGATCAACCTCAACGCGGCGGTGGTCGACATCAAGGCCGATGTCACCGCGCGCGGCGGCTCGATCGTGGTCGACAACGTTCTGGCGGGCGCCGCTGCCGGCGGCCGCGGCGCCTATGCGGTGTTGCTGAAGGATGGCCTGTCTTCCATCACCCTGTATGACGGCGCGACGCTCGATCTGCGCGGGCTGTGGGTGAACGCGGCGCAAGATGACGCCGACGAACCGCAGCAGGCCTTCATCAACGGCGGTTCGGTCACGCTGCGCTCGACCCATGACGTGACGTTGCGGGAAGGCAGCGTCATCGACGTCTCGTCGGGCGCGGCGATCCTCACCACCGGCAAGACCAAAGGCAGCCGCGGCGGCGATGTGACGCTGATCGCCGACCAGCAGAATTCCACCGTGACGGCTGACGGCCTGTTGACCCTCGATGGCACGATCCGCGCCTATGGCGTCAGCGGCGGCGGCACGCTGAAGATCGAATCCGGCACGGCGATCGCCATCGGCGGCAAGGTGCTGGCGACCGACGGCGTGCTCGGCGCCGGCGAGACGGCGCCGGCCGATCTGGTGTTGCTGGAGGACTATCAGGTCAAGGCCGGCGAGGTGCTGCCGGCGAGCTATTCCTATCAGGCCACTGTGTTCATGCCCGGCGATACATTGACCGCCGATGCGCGCATCCAATACGTGACGCTGGCGGCGGACTGGACGCCACCGGCGCCAAATCTAACCTTTTACAGTTACACAATCAAAACGGGCGCGGACCAAAAAGGCCCATCTTACAACATCTACAGTGCCAACGCCGTGACTCTCCGGGCGGGGACGATCGTCAGCATCTCTGCAAACAATATGCGCTATTTGGCGGGCTACACCCTGACGGCCGCGTTTGGGGATGGCCTGCCGTCGGCTGCCCCGTTCACCAAGACAGCGGCGGCCGGGACGCCAGCGCCGGCAGACGGCACGATTGCGGCCGGAACGCTGATCGCTGCGGGCTCGGTGCTGCAGCGCGCGGCGGCTGTCAAAGAGATCCTGCAGGTCGATGCGTCGCTCTTCCAGTCGGGGTTCTCCAGTTACGACATCAATGGCCGGCAGGGTGTCGCGGTCGCGGCCGGCGCCCAGCTCGATGTGGCGATGCCGGTCTATCGCTTGACGGACGTCGCGTTCTCGATCGCCACCGGCGAAAACCCCTCGCTCGCCCTGAGCGTTTGGACTCCGCCCGAATGGATCGAAGACGCCCGCAACAGCAGCCTGACCCAGCGCGGCGGCGCCAGCCTGATCCTGCGCTCCAATGTCGGCGAGGGGACCCTGACGACGGCGAGCGGCCCGATCACCATTCAGACCGGCGCGTCGATCCGCGTCGATGCCGGCCAGTCGATCAGCCTGCAAGGTACTAACTTCACCATCGACGGCACGCTGACCGCGCCGGGCGGCACCATCAGCCTGACCCAGGCCTCGCCGAGCCTCAATCAGGGGACCGGCGACAACAAACCCGGCCTCATCTGGATCGGCGAACACGCCGTGCTCGATGTCGCGGCCCGCGCGGTCACGGCGACCAATGCGCGCGGCGAGACCTATGGCGTGGTCGGCAATGGCGGCTCGATCCTGATCGGCGGCGCGGTGGATTGGGAGACGACCGGAGAATCCTCGACGTTGAATGCCTTCGTGGTGATCCGGCCCGGCGCGCTGCTCGATGCCTCCGGCGCCAGCGCGGTGCTCGACATTGCCGGATCCGGGCTGGCGAAGACCAGCACGCCGCTCGAGGTTGCCAGCAATGGCGGTAGCATCGTCATCAAATCCAGCAACGGCATCTATCTCGACGGCACGCTGCGCGCGGCAGCCGGTGGCGCGAACGCCGCCGGCGGGACGCTGGCGCTGGCGCTGGAGGCGCCGAACTATTTGCGCTCATCGACATCCGGCGATGTGCTGCGGCATCGCGAATTCGTCATCGCCGACATCCAGGGCGACAGCGCCATCGCCGATGCCGACACGATGGCGGAGGCCAAGGCCGGTCTGGTCACCGGCACCGCGCGGCTCGGCGTCGATCGCATCGAGGCCGGTGGCTTCGGCACGTTGTCGCTGCTGTCGGATGGCCTGATCTCGTTCGACGGCAGCGTCACGCTCGCCATGAGCCAGAGCCTGAGCCTCTATGCCGGCGCCTTCGCGCTCGGCGCCAATGCCGCCGCGGATTCGCGGGTATCGCTGGCGGGGCCTTATCTGCGGCTGGCCGGCGTGACCCGCATCGCCAAAGATCTGTACACGTTGCCCGCGGTGCGCTGGGACGAGGGCTATGGCACACCGTCGCAACAGTCGAGCAGCGCGGTCTTCTCCGTCGCCGCGGATCTGCTCGATATCCGCGATCGCGTGGTGTTCGGCATCCACCAGTCCATCAACACCCAGGCCGAGACCTACACCCTCGATCGCCGCGGCTTCGCACTGGTCGATCTTCTGAGCCGCGGCGATGTCCGCATGCTCGGTGGAACCGGGACGAAGGGTGCCCAGTTGCAGACGCCGGGCAATATCACCGTGACGGCCGCGCAGATCTATCCGGCGACCAAGACCACCGGGTCGATCACCGCCGGTTACATCGCCGGCAGCGACGCTCTGCTTCTCGCCGGCAGCGTGCTGACTATTCTGCGCTACGGCGACACCGATCCCGACGTGCCGTATTCCGCCTTCGGCCTCCTCACTTTGGCCGCCGATACGATCAACCAGGGCGGCGTGGTGCGCGCGCCATTCGGTCGAATCGTGCTCGGCGGCGTCTCAAGCGGTGGCGATCCGCGATCGGATGCGATCCATCTGCTGGCGGGCAGCATCACCTCGGTCAGTGGCGCCGGGCTGGTGATGCCCTATGGCGGCACGGCCGATGGCACCAGCTACACCTATAATGGCGCGCCGGTCGCGGCGACCAGTCCGACCATAACCCTCAACGGCCTGCATATCGACGCCGATGCCGGTTCGCTGATCGACCTGTCGGGCGGCGGCGAACTGACCGGCGCCGGCTTCGTCTCGGGGCGCGGCGGCTCGGTGAACATCCTGACCACGCCGCTGGTCAATGCCAATCCCGGTTACAGCTACAGCGCGAAGGGCAATCAGGTCTACGCGATCGTGCCGAGCAGCTCCGTCGCCTATGCGCCGGTGGTGCAGGAAGCGGGCTTCGGCCTGCCGGCGGTGGGCAGCCAGATCACCATTCCCGAGGGCGTGCCGGGTCTTGCCGCCGGCACCTATACCTTGATGCCCGCGACCTATGCGCTGCTGTCGGGCGCCTATCGCGTGGAGCTGGGAAGTACCGTCAGTCCCGCCGTCACCGGCGTCGCCACGACCGGCAGCGGCTCGTACATCGTCAGCGCCTATCTCAGCGTCGCCAATACCGCGATCCGCTCATCGCTGCCGAACCGGGTCATCATCACGGCGGCGGATCAGGTCCGGTCGCACTCGTCCTTCAACGAGACCACCTATAACGCCTACGTGCTGGCAAACGCCGCGACCAACAGCGTCGCGCGCGGCTGGATGACGGTCGATGCGGGCGGGCTGAACATGGTGCTCGCCAAGGCGGGCGTCGGCGATGATCGCATGCAATTGCTGTTCGATGGCGCGCTGCGCATCCGGGCCGAGGCCGGCAGCGATGGCTACAGCGGGGCTGTCTCGATCACCGGCATCAACGAAATCCTCGCGACCGGCCAGGGAGCCACCGCCGGCATGGTGGCGGCCTCGGTCTCCGCCGACGAGATCAGCAAGCTCGACGCGCCGCGTCTGATCCTGAACGGAGGCTATTTTGGCGATATCGTGCTGCGCAGCGGCGCCCGTCTGTCGGCGGCCGAGATCGTCTTCAACTCGAGAGGAAGGTCGTGGCGCCAGGAGAGGGGCGCCATCACGATCGAGGAAGGCGCGACGATCAGCACCATCGGTCGCGGATCGACGGGCGCCGACACGAGTGCTCCTTACCTTGTGGACGCCGGCACGCTGATCGTGTCCAATGGCGTGATCACGTTGCTGCGGGACGGAACGGATGCGGCCGACGTCGATATCACCATCGGCGCCTGCGTCACCGCCAACTGCAACCTGACGACGACGATCGCCTCCGAAGGCACCATCGGCGTGATGACGTCGGGCGCCGTCTCCTTCGCCGACAACGTCTCCTACGGCACCCGAAATCTCGTGCTGGGCCTGTCGGCGATCAATCTCGGCTCCGATGCCAGCATTGCCACCGCCGCCGCCGCCGGTCGTCTGCCGACCGGGCTGACCCTCAACCAGGCCGTGTTGGCGCGATTGCTGGCGGGCAACACCGCGATCGGCGCGCCGGCGCTGGAGACGCTGGCGCTCAGTGCGCGTGACGCGGTCAACGTGTTCGGCGACGTCACGCTCGACGCATCGACACTGGACCGTCTGGTGCTTGCGACGCCGGCGATCTACGGCTACGGCGCGGCCGGCGACACCGCCACGATCCGCGCCGGCGAATTCGTCTGGACCGGCTCGTCCCTGGCGCCCGGCGCGGCGATGGCCGATAGGCTCGGCGACAGCGCGCTCAACATCGTGGCGAACCGGGTCGTGTTCGGCTACGGCCTCAACACCCAACCCAGCACCACGACCGTCGATAATCGCATCGCGCTCGGCTTCGCCAATGTCAACATTACGGCCACCGAGTATGTCACCTCGACCAACAAGAGCACGCTCGGTGTCTATGCCCGGCAGGGGGCCTACGACGCGGTGAGCGGCTATCAATACAGCGGCGGCAACCTCACGATCACCGCGCCGCTGGTCACCGGCGCGGCCAGCTCGGTCAACACCATCACCGCCGGCGGCGATATCCGCATCGTCGGGTCGGGTGGCGCAGCGGGGAGCGTCGATGCGCTCGGCGCGACGCTGAAGCTGACCGGCGCCAATGTCTTCGTCGATAGCAGCGTGGTGCTGCCGTCGGGGCGGCTGGAGCTGACCGCGGCGGGCGACATCGTGCTCGGCGACAATTCACGGCTCGATCTGTCGGGCCGCGCGGTAAAATTCTTCGACGTCACCAAATACAGCTGGGGCGGCGATCTGGTCATGACCAGCCGCGCCGGCGACATCCGCCAGGCGGCGGGATCGGTGATCGATCTGTCGGCGCAATACAATAGCGGAGGAACCGCGACGGTCACGGCGCTCGGCGCAAGTGCCGGCCATGTCGCTCTCGCCGGCAGTTTCCGCGGCGGCGCGACCGGCATTTACGATGCTGGCGGAACCTATGTGCCCTACGATGCGGCCGAGCTTGGCGTCTATGCGCAGACGCTGGCCGATTTCGCGGGGTTGAATGCAAGGCTCAATGCCGGCGAACTGTTCGGCGCACGTCGCTTCCAGATCAAGCAGGGCAGCCTCGTGATTGGCGACGAAGTGAAAGCGCGCGAGGTCGAGATCACGCTCGACGGCGGCAGCCTCACCGTCAACGGCACCATCGATGCCAGTGGCTTCCAGGTCGGCACCATCCGGCTGGCGGCGATGGACGACCTGACCATCAACGGCATGCTCGACGCCCACGGCACAGGGATGCGCTTCGACAGCTATGGCGCGATCATCGAATCGCCGAACCGCGCCATCGTCGATCTGACGACGCGGTACGGCACGCTGACGATCGGCGGCAATGCGGAGATCGATCTGCGCGCCGGCACCAATGAGGCGTTCGGCGCAGGCGCCCATCTCAACGACGGCGTGGCGCGCGGCACGCTGACGCTCAACGCGCCGCGCCTCGGCGGCACCGGCGTTGCCGCCGGCACGCGCGGCGTCGACGGCGCCAATGACGTCGCCGTCAATGTCCAGGGCACGCCGCTGATCCGGGGCGCCAAGACCATCGCGGTCAATGCGTTCCGCATCTATGACGATGCGCCGCTGGCCGCCGCGCCCGACGTCACCGGCTACAAGCCGCAGGAGATCACGCAGGACTATCTCAAGGATCTCGACATCGACAGCGTTGCCTTCATCAATGCGGCTCTTGCCAACACGTCCCTGAGCGCCAGGCTCGCAGGTCTCGGCAGCTATCACCTACGGCCCGGCGTCGATATCGTCAGCAAGGTCAGCGCCGACAATCCGAACGGCGACCTGACGGTGGCGGGCGATCTCGACCTGTCGGGCTATCGCTACGGGCCGAATACCGATCGCAACGTGAATTCGGCGACCTACGGTTTCGGCGAGCCCGGCGCCTTCAACATCCGCGCCGTCGGCAATCTCAATATCCACGGCAGCATCAATGACGGCTTTGCGCCGCCGCCGTCGACGCCCGACGACGTCAAGGGCTGGCTGCTCGAGCAGGGCGTGGCGCCCTATGGCGGCGATCTGGTGCTGGCCACCGCGGTCACGCTCGAGACCGGAACGGAGTTCAAGGCCGGCGTCACGCTGAATTACGACCTTCCGGCCTATTTCGGTACCGAGAGGACCGGTCCGACCTCGCTGCCATCCGGCGCGGTGCTGCCGGTGCGCGCGACCCTGGCAAGTTCGCTGGCATTGTCGGCGGGCACCGTGGTGCAGGCGACCATCTATAAAGCGGACGGCTCGGTGGCCTACGCGGCCGGCACGGTGCTGCCGAATGCGGTGACGCTCACCGCCGGCATGCAGCTCGGCGCCGGCACGGTGCTGAAGAGCGCCGCCAGCTTCGCGGCGCTGGTCTGGCCGAAGGGCGTGCCGCTGCCGGTGGACATGACCTCCACGGCGCAGATGACGCTCGCGGCCGGGTCGCTGATCCCGGCCCAGACCAACGTCAAGCTCGTCGGCGGCCAGGCGGTGGATCTGCGCGGGACGACCGGCGGCATCCAGGGCCGCAACTGGGCGCTCGCCTCGATGCTGGCCGCCGGGGCGAGCTCGTCGGACGTCACACTGGTGGCCGGCGCCGATCTCGGCTCGGCCAATGTGCGGGCGCGCAACGCCCTTCGCAAGGGCGACATCATTCTGGCCGACACCCACTACGTCTCGCGGTACGCCTCGGGCGGCGATGTCCTCAATCTGAGTCAATCCGGAGCGGAGGCTCTTTGCGCGGCGGTCGTCTGTGACGACTACGGTTATACCGTGAACGACATGATCGGAAAGTCGGAGGCCGAAGTCCTTGCGCTCTTATACGTTACAACATGGGAGGAACTCGCATACTCCGGGTTGCCGGGCGATTTCTGGGATCCCTCGCTCGGCAATATCGAACTGGGCCTGACCCAGAAGGGACTCGATGCCCTGATGGTCCTCTTTGGCGGTTACCTTCCAGACGGTATCACCGATCCATCCGCGCTGCTCCACAAGACCCGGCTCGAGGTGGCCGCGCTCTACGGCGTCCCCGGTTACAGCTGGGACGATATGATCGGCCAGTATCCGTCCAATTTCGCGGATCCTGCGCAAAACAACCTCGGCCCGATCAGCCTGCCGGCAACCACCACGGTGGTGGCGCCCTCGTTCAGCGTGGTCCGCACCGGCACCGGCGACCTGTCGCTGTTGGCCGCCGGCAGCATCAAGATGCAATCGCTCTATGGCGTCTACACCGCCGGTACAGCAACCACGGTCGATGCGAGCTACACGCTCGCCCGCACGGTCACGACCGATGGCACGGTGCTCGGCAGCGGCAATACCGATTACGAAGCCGCGCTGGCGTCGTATCAGGCGTGGTACCCGGATCACGGCGGCAACGTCCTGATCGCGGCGGGCGGCGATCTCGTTGGCGACATCTACGGTCAGTCCTACCGGGCAAGCCCGTCGAGCGTGCTGACCGGCAACTGGCTGTGGCGCCAGGGCAGCGGCACCGCGGCGGTCGATGAGACGATTGCGACCTCGTGGTGGATCAATTTCGGCACCTACGTGCCGAAACAAACCAACAGCACTAAGTACGACATCCCCGATCTCGTCGGCTTCACCGGCATCGGCGCACTCGGCGGCGGCAATATCACCATCCGCGTCGACGGCAATGCCGGCGCGATCACGCAGCGCAGCACCGCAGGCGGCGTGACCAGCGGCGTCGATCGCAGCCAGGGTCTGGTGGTTGCCGTCGGCAGCACCGGCCGGGTCGGCGCCGACGGATCGCTCACCTTGACGGGCGGCGGCGATATCGACATGCAAATTGCCGGCGCGCTCAATCCGAATCTCGCCATCACCGACAACGTCGCAAGCCAGAAGCAGGCCCTCGGCGGTTCGCTGATCAACCTGCGCGGCACGCTCGCCGTGACCGCGGCGTCGATCGGCGGCATTGATCTGATCTACGGATTGCGGGACAGCTACGATACCCGCGGCGCCGATCCCTATGCGGCGACGTGGTCCGAGGCGACATCCGGGATCACGGTGGTGCCCGGCGATGCCACAGTCTACCTGCAAACCCTGGGCGATCTCGTGCTCGGCGGCGCCGGCGATGCCGGTCGGTCGGTGACGCCGAGCAGTTCCGCCTTCTCGGTCGGCGGCATCGACTACGCCAGCGGCGGCGGAAGCTGGTTCACGCTGTGGACCGATCACACCGCGATCAATCTGGTCTCCGCCGGCGGCAATCTCACGCCCACCACCTCGACGGGCACCGAGGTGGAGCACTATAGTGGCTCTGCCAATCAAAACAGCGACCAGAACAGCACCGACGGATGGTTTACCTATCCATCGATCCTGCGGGCGGCAGCGCTCGGCGGCAGTATCTATTACGGACGCGACGCCTTGCCGTTCGTATACTCCGGCGTCACGGTCACGCTGGCGCCCTCGGCCACCGGCTCGCTGGAGATGCTGGCCTATGATTCGATCTATGCCGGGCACTATGCGTTCAGCCTGTCCGGCACCGGCACGGCATTGCCGACGCCGTTCAATCCGGCCTTCGCAGGCTACCCAACGGGCGGTGCTATCAAAGTCATCGTGACCAACGCGTCGCCAAACGGTATCCGCGATCAAAGCAGCGGCAACCCGATCAATGGGTCGCTGTTCGTGTTCGGCCCGAACGATGCGAAAATCGGACTCGACCGCGCGGACGATGCCGATCCCGTGCGCTTCTACGCCCGCGAAGGCGACATCGTCGGTCTCGTCACCGGCGAGACGGTGACGTTTCTGAGCGGCACGACCTGGCTCAATGCGTCGGCTCCGGTCGTCGTGCGCGCCGGCCGCGACATCGTCGCTGCCGGCCTTGCGCCCGGTGTCACGGCGGAGTTTGGAACCGCCATCAACGGGTATTCGCACGGCAACCTGATCGTACACAGCGATGCCGACGACGTCTCGATCTTGGCCGCCGGGCGCGACATCCTCTACGCCAATATCGACATCGCCGGCCCCGGTGCGCTCGAAATCTCGGCGGGGCGCAACCTCTACCAGGCAGCCAAGGGCGTGATCACCAGTCTCGGAGCGATTGCGGCGGGCGATACACGCCCGGGCGCCAGCATCGCGATGCTCGCCGGCGTCGGCGAGGCGGGACCGGATTACGCAAACCTGGCGGCGCTCTATCTCGATCCGAGCCGGCTGGCGGTCGAAGGCGTGGCGCTGGCCGAGCAGCCCGGCAAGGTCGCCAAGACCTACGAGAAGGAGCTCGCGGCCTGGCTGAAGGATCGCTACGGCTTCACCGGCACCGACGCGGACGCGTTGGCCTATTTCGGCACCCTGGCGCCCGAGCGGCAGCTCATCTTCCTGCGTCAGGTCTACTTCGCCGAGCTCACCGCCGGCGGCCGTGAATACAACGACAGCACCAGCTCCCGCTACGGCAGCTATCTGCGCGGCCGCAACGCGATCGCCGCGCTGTTCCCGGACCAGGATGCGAATGGACAGGCTGTCGTGCGCGCGGGCGACATCACCATGTACGGCGCCTCCGGCGTGCGCACCCAGAAGGGCGGCGATATTCAGACGCTCACCCCGGGCGGGCGCACCATCATCGGCATCGAGGGACAAGTGCCGCCGGCATCGGCCGGGCTCGTGACACAGGGGCAAGGCAACATCCAGCTCTACAGCAAGGGCAGCATTTTGCTCGGCCTGTCGCGCATCATGACAACCTTCGGCGGAAACATCATCGGCTGGTCCGCCGAAGGCGACATCAATGCCGGACGCGGCTCCAAGACCACCGTGGTCTATACCCCGCCGAGGCGCGTCTACGACAGCTACGGCAATGTCAGCCTGTCGCCGCAGGTGCCGTCGTCGGGCGCCGGCATCGCGACGCTCAACCCGATCCCGGAGGTGAAAGCCGGCGACGTCGATCTGATCGCGCCGCTCGGCACCATCGACGCCGGCGAAGCGGGCATCCGCGTCTCCGGCAACGCCAATCTGGCGGCGCTGCAGATCATGAATGCCGCCAACATCCAGGTGCAGGGCAAGTCCACCGGCATTCCGACCGTGCAGGCGCCGAACATCAGCGCCAGCCTGGCGGCATCCAACGCGACCGCCGCCACGCAGCAGACGGCGGTGCCGGCACAAGGCGGCAACGACCGGCCCTCCGTCATCATCGTCGAAGTGCTCGGCTATGGCGGCGGCGATGGGCAACAGCAGACGCCTGACGAGCGACCCAGTCGTAAGCGGGAAGACACTCGAAATTACGATCCCGCAAATTCAGTGAGAATTCTCGGAAATGGTCCGGTGTCGGCGCAGGAGTCGCGCATGTTAACCGAGCAGGAGCGCAAGGAACTCGGTGAGGGGGCGGATGCCCGGAGAATGTGAACGGCGCAATCGTCTCTCACCCAGAACTCGGCGATCCTCGATGGCGCCCCAAGCTACCGATGGGCGACCTGATACCATCGAAAGCCGTGCCGGGATGGCCACCGATACGATTTCCATTCCGTTGCGGCCTGATGTGGCGAACTTCCGGCGCGGTCGCTCCGCAATCCGCACGGCCCGGGAGCCACCATGGTCCACGCTGGGGCGTAATCAGTGATGCGGCGGTGCCGCGTGTCGTCAAACCGTAATGTTAGATCATTAGCATCAACCGCGCGTTGGCTTGGGGTGTGCGCTGACGCGCAATTTCGACCGTCAGCGGGCAGATCGTAGCGCTAGGAAGCTGGAGTTGCTGTCCCGATCTGCCAGGGCGGGGACAGGGGTAATGAGTCAGCCGGCCCAAGCCGAACTGAGACCGGACTATACGAGTTGTGTTGTAGGTGCATCGGCTAACATGTGGCGGTTGTGCTGGGCATCCGCATTGGCCGTGGCAAGTATGGTGGCGGTGTCCGACCTCGTCATGGCTCAAACACGGCCGACCAGCGCGCCGATCGAGTTCAATATCCCCTCGCAATCGCTTAATACTGCACTCAGTCGCTATGGCGATGCGACCGGACGCGAGGCCCTCTTCGATGCGAGCCTGGCAGTCGGGCGAGTGTCCGGTGACGTCCGTGGAACCTTTTCGCCGGATGAAGCGCTCAGCAAGCTTTTGTCTGGCACCGGTCTGGCGGCGGAATTTGTCGAGGAGACCACGTTCGTACTGTTGCCGGGATCGACAGCCAATCAGCACGCCAGCCAGTCGACACGATCGCCGGACCAGCGGCGCTACTACGGGCTGATACAGGCAAGTCTTCTCAATACATTGTGCCGATCGCGCGGTGTTCGGCCAGGCCGCTACCGCTTCGCTGCTGTGTTCTGGATCGCACCAGACGGGGCTGTCCAGAAGACCCAGCGTCTCGGGTCTACCGGCGCGTATGATTCCGACCAAAAGATTGATGTTGCTCTGCGCAGCGTGCGGGTGAGTGAGTCGCCCCCGGCCGGTTTCGTGTCGCCGGTACTGATGTTGATTGTGCCGCAAGAGTCTCAAATGACGGCCTGCGATAATATAGATCCCACCCTCGGACCGGGCGGGATCGGGCGATGACCGATCATGGATTGTCCAATCTCCGTCGTCTATTCCTCGAACGGTACGACGATCTCAAGGCGCGTCTGACCCAACGCCTCGGCTCGGCCGATCTCGCAGGCGATGCCATGCAGGATACGTGGCTGCGCCTGGCGCGCACGGAATCGATCGGCGTCGTCCAAAGTCCGCGCAGTTATCTGTTCCGCATCGCGTTGAACGTGGCGGGGGATCAGCGCCGGATGCAGCAGCGCCGCCCCATATCGGCTGTGGATACCGAAAGCCTGCTTGAAGTCGCCGACGATATGCCGACGCCGGAACAAACTGTACTCGCACGGTCGGACCTGGAGGCGTTCAGAGCAATTGTGGAGGAGCTTCCACCCAGGAGACGAATGATCTTTCTGGCGGCACGGTTCGGCAATGCGTCCCGTCAGGAAATCGCCGACCGGATGGGTATTTCGCTGCGTCTCGTTGCGAAAGAGCTTCAGCTGGCCCTCGAACATTGGGTTGCGCGCTACAAAGAATTGGAAGATTGAGCGTGCACATGCGGTCGTCGGGAAACGTCTTAGAAGTAAGAGTGTCTGCAATCGCGGCCGGTTTGCTCAAGGACGCGGTGGCGAAGGGCGCAAAGATGAGATGAGCAAGGCACATTCTGATCTGGACCAAGTGCAACGGGAGGCGGTCACCTGGGTACGAAAGCTAATATCCAAGGACATGGCGCCGGAGGACGCCGCGGCGCTGAAGCTCTGGTGCGCGCGCAGTCCCCAGCATGAAGCCGCTTTTGTCGAGACAAAGCACGTATGGAGTAAGGTCGGTGCCGCCGGCCGCGCCACGTTCGAGCCGGATGAGGATTTTTTAAGCGATCTCGATGCCTTCGGACAACGGCGTAGGACGATGAGCCGCCGCATGGTCTTGAGTGGCGGCGCTACGGTTCTTGCAGGCGCGTCAGTCTACGGCGTACTCAATCCGCCGTTTGGACTTTGGCCATCCTTGTCGGAGCTGAATGCGGATTACCGCACCTCTACTGGCGAACAACGCAATGTCACGTTTGCCGGCGACGTGGCGATTGGTCTGAACACACAAACGAGCCTGGCTGTCCGTCCCGCGGAAGTTGGGGTGGATCGCATTGAACTGATTGCCGGCGAAGCGTCGTTTGCGACATCCGCGCGTGCGGCGCGATCGCTCGTGGTCCTGGCGGCAAACGGTAGGACCATCGCCGAATCCGGCAGGTTTGATGTTCGCTACACGGCAAGTGGCGAGCATTCTCCGGTCAGTGTGACCTGCTTCGAGGGCGTGGTGCAAATCGAGCGTGGAGCCGAGGTGGCCGAGTTGCGGGCCGGACAGCGCGTGCGTTATGATCTCGCCGGCTTGACCCAGATTGCCGCAATCGACCCACATCTCGCCTCGGAATGGCAGCGTGGCATCGTCGAATTCCGCGACACCCCGATCGTTGAGGCCATTGAAGAAATCAACCGATATCGGCCCGGCCGCATCATTTTAATGAATGCAGCCCTGAGCCAAAAGCAGCTCAGCGGCCGCTTTCGCATCGACCAGATGAATCAGGTCCTTCTACAATTGGAGCGCGCGTTCAGTGCGAAACTCCAGCGTTTGCCCGGTGGAATCGTAATCCTGAGCTGATTTTCCTTCCGGCGCCAAACAAATTTCTTAAAAAAATCCTTCCAGAGCGTGCACGCCGCCCCTTCGAGATTCACTCTTAGCAGTGAGACCTCTCGTAACCCCGAGGCGGCGGCGACATCTCGCTGCTGCATCGGAGGCCTATTGTTGACTGAAGGAGCCGCCCGATGACCGTCAATGTTGCCACGTCCTCTGCCGGCTCCGCCTATCGCAATGCTCGCCGCGCCGCGCTCCTCGTCGGCGTGAGCACGCTGGCTTTGTTCATGGCCTCGCCGGAAGCTCATGCCAGATCGCTCGGCGGCTGGACACCGGCACCGTCGGCAGCGGCGGCCGCGGCAGCACAGTCGGACTCGCAGGAGGCCGCGCGGGCGGCGCGCAATGCGCAGAACGCGTTGAAGCGCGCGACGCAGGCTATGCAGGCAACGCAGCAGGCGGCGCGTGACGCAGCGCGAGCAGCACCGGGCAACAGCGGCATCCCGAATGGTCTGGGGGTCGGCGGCTTGCAGGTGGCTCCGCAGAATGTCCCCGCAAATCTCTGGCGGGGCGCGAACCTGCCGACCCAGTTCACGACCGGTGATCGCACCAAGGTCGAGATTCAGCAGACCGAGCAAAGAGCGATCTTGACCTGGGACACGTTTCACGTCGGCGGCATGACCGATGTGAACTTCAAACAGGACGCCAGCAATTGGGTGGCGCTGAACCGCGTGCTCGGCACCGACGGACGGCCCAGCCAGATCCTCGGCAGCATCGATGCCAAGGGGCAGGTCTACATCATCAACCAGAACGGCATCATCTTCGGTGGATCGTCGCAGATCAATGTCGGGGCACTGATCGCCTCGACCGCGAAGATTTCCAACGACCAATTTATGAAGGGTATTTATTCGACGCTGGCCGGATCGACCTGGACGCCGAGCTTCACCGATGCGGCCGAGCTGCTGGGCCTGCGCGAAGGGGCCGGTAAGGTCGAGGTCAAAGCTGGCGCGGTGATCGCGACGCATGCTCCGGCGTCCGTTACCAATGGCGGCGGCTTCGTGCTGCTGATGGGAGGCGAGGTCGTCAATGCCGGCTCGATTTCGACGCCGCTCGGTCAGACGCAGCTTGCCGCGGGCGACGACTTCATCCTACGCCGCGGTGTTGGTACGGACGCCAACACGTTCTCGACCACGCGCGGCAACGAGATCGCGCCGATCATGCGCGCGGCAAGCCATGCCGGCAATGCAACCAACAATGGCCTGATCTTCAGCCAGCAGGGCGACATCACGATCGCGGGCCAAGCGATAGCGCAGAACGGGATTCTCATCTCGACCACCTCGGTCAATAACCGCGGCACCATTCATCTTCTGAACTCGGCGACCGATACGGCAGGCAGCGTCACTCTCAGCGCCGGCAGCGTTTCGACGATCATCCCCGAACTCGACAGCACCGAGACCGCTCTCAACTCGCAGCGCGACGCGCTGATCACGGCGTCCACCACGCAGAACGACGCGCGGTCGGGTGCGGCCTTCGGGGCGTTCGACAATCTGTCGAAGCTCGCCGACCGCATGGATCAGTCGCGGATCGAGATCGTTACCGGCGGCAATGCGATCTTCAAGAGCGGCTCGCTGACGATTGCGCAAGGCGGTCAGGTGGCAGTCTCGGCCGGCAAGCGCATCTTCGTCGAGGACGGCGCCACCCTCGACGTCTCCGGGGTGCGCGACGTGACGCTGGCAATGCCGGCCAATAACCTCAAGGTCAATATCCAGGGAAATGAACTGCGGGACTCGCCGCTGAACCGCGATTCCAACGTGCTCAGGAACAACGATGTCTGGATCGACATCCGCAACCTGATCTTGGTGCCGAAGGGTGCCGGCGGCTATGACAGCGACCGTTACTATACGCCGGGCGGGCTGCTCGAGGTCGGCGGTTATCTCACCAACACCGCGCACAGAATAGGCGAATGGAGCGCGGTCGGCGGCACCATCACGCTGTCCGCTCCCGAAGTGATCGCACAGCGGGCCGCCACCTTCGACATCTCCGGCGGCTCGCTGAATTATGCCGCCGGCTGGATCCGCTCCACCAATCTGATCGGCAGCGACGGGCGGCGCTACAGCGTCGAAAATGCACCGGCCAATCTCGACTTCAGAAATTTCACCGGCGGTTTCACCCGTACCCATAACATCCAGGGCAAGGTCGACGATCGACTCACCGAAATCTGGACGAACCCGCTCGGCCGCGGCCGCGAGAGCGTGCGCTGGGAGGATGGCTACACCGTCGGCCGCGATGCCGGCAACCTCGTCCTCTCGACACCCACATCGATCTTTGAGGCGGACATCATCGCCGATGTCGTCAAGGGCGCGCGCCAGACCAGTGCGCGCGCCGCGGGCCTCTCCGACGGCTACAAGCAGGTGCAGAACGCCGTGCCGCTGCAGGGCACGCTCGGGCTGGGCCGCTATGACGCGACGTCAAGCCAGATTGCCGCCTACGGCTCGGATGTCCGCTTCAGCAATGTCGCGGCCATCAGCGCCGGCCTGTCCGCCACCGACCTCCTGCCGTCGGTCCGCACCAACACCGCCTGGTTCGATGCGGGCCATCTCAGCGAACAGGGTCTCGGCGGCCTCACGATCGCCACCAGGGGCTCCATCGCGGTCGATGCGACGCTGACGCTGGCCAATGGCGGACAGGTCAAGCTGCTCGCGCCGACCGTCGACATCAATGCCGGCATCGTCGCCCGCAGCGGCAGCGTCACCGTCCAGACAGATATCCTGGGCATGGTCGCAATCCTGCCCACGATGCCGGGCGTGACGCTGCGCGCCGGCGCGATCATCGACGTGCGCGGACTCTGGACCAACGGCCTGGCCGATCCGAACGAACTCTCCGGTCTCGCCTATGTCGATGGCGGCAGCGTCACCTTCGATTCCACCCGGAGCGTCACGCTCGCGAGCGGCAGCACCATCGACGTCTCGTCCGGCGCCGCCATCCTGTCGACCGGGAAAATGCGCGGCGGCAAGGGCGGCGACGTTACGCTCTTGGCCGATCAAGGGAATGTTCGATCTGGCGGCCGGCTGACCCTTGACGGCGAGATCGCCGGGTTCGGTGTCACAGGCGGCGGCAAGCTCAGGATCGAATCCGGCCGGGTGATCGCGATCGGAAGCAAGGCTCAGCAAAGCGACGGCGATGCGAGCCTCGTGCTGAATCTCGATGCGTCGCTGTTCCGTAGCGGCTTTGCGAACTACAGCGTCAATGGTCATAAGGGACTTGCCGTTGCCGATGATGCGACGATCGACGTCACCATGCCGGTCTATCGTTACATCGCGGACGCTTTAGCCGTGGCCACGGGAAGCGATCCGTCTGCGGGCCTCGAGCTCTGGACGCCGCCGCTGTATCTGGAGGATTCCGCCAAAGGCCGGCTGACCCAGCGCGGCGGGGCCAGCCTGTCGCTCTCCGCTGGCGTCCTATCGTCGGATGCGGCGGCGGTCGGTCTGGTCGTCGGCAAGGGCGCGGTGCTCACCGTCGATCCCGGGCAGTCGATCGATATCTCCGGCGTCGGGCAGGTGACCGTCAACGGCACGCTGAACGCCTGGGGCGGTTCGATCCGCATCGGCGGCGGTGGCGGCATTTCTGACAGCAATTCGATCTGGATCGGCCAGACCGCCGTGCTCGATGTCGCAGGCCGCGCCTTCAGCGCCGTTGATTTGCAGGGCCGACGCTATGGCACGGTGCTGGACGGCGGCAACATCACCATCGGCGGAACGATCAATCTGTCGTCGGGTCAGCCGGGCGGTCCCCTGGCGTTCGTCGTCGTGCGCGACGGAGCGCTGCTCGACGCATCCGGCGCCGCGACGACGTTGGATCTGTTGAACGGCGGTTCGACCGAGGTGGCCAGCCGTGGCGGCGCGATCTCCTTCGCATCTTCGGACGGCTTGGATCTCCGCGGAACCTGGCGGGCCAAAGCCGGCGGCGCGGGAGCTGCCGGCGGCACGTTGACGGTCAGTCTGGGCACTCCGGAATATCGGGATGTGAACGCCAGTGGGTACCGCTCGCGCGATCTCATCGTGACCCAGACGGCGCCAGGCAGCGCGCTGGCGGCCGACGCCACGCCGGCTTCGGCCAACGGCAGCCTGGTTTTTGGAAAGGCCGCGATCGGCGTCGACCAGATCGAGGCCGGCGGCTTCGGCAATCTCAATTTGCTCAGCTACGGCATCATCGCCTTCGATGGCGACGTGTCGCTGGCGATGAGCCAGAGCCTGCAGTTGTTCTCGACGTCGCTGGCGCTGGCGGAAACCTCAAAGGCCGACGCCCGCGTGACCCTCTCCGCGCCCTATATGCACCTCTCGGGCGTGCCTGATATCCGGTCGGACGGCAGCGGCCATCTACCGGTCAGCAATACCTCCAATGGCAGCGCCCCATCGGCACGGCAGAGCGCCGCGCGGTTCAGCGCGACGGCGGGATTGCTGGATGTCCAGCGCTCCGTCGGGTTCGGCATCCGCGGCGCGGGAACGAGTTTCACGGTCGATCGGCGCGGGTTCGCGGATGTCACGTTGCAGAGCAGCGGGGATATCCGCTTCCTGCACAGCGGCAGCCTGAATAGGACCTTTCTCCAGACCCGTGGCGATCTCGTCCTTGCCGCGCAGCAAATCTATCCCGCGACCGGCGCAAGCGCCGAAGTCCGGGCCGGTTGGCTGAAAGGCTTCGACGAAAATCGTGCTTATGATCCCGCCTACAGCCTCACCATTCGCGGCACCGGCCAGGCGCCGGTGGCCCAGCCGTTTTCGGCGTTCGGACTTCTCTCGCTGGGGGCTTACACGATCAACCAGGGCGGCGTGGTTCGCGCGCCGCTCGGGACGATCGGCCTGGGCAATGAATCCGGAGCAAACACGATCAATCTCCTGCCCGGCAGCATCACCTCGACCAGCTCGAAGGGGCTGATCATGCCCTATGGAGGCACGGTCGATGGCATCGATTGGTACTATGCGGACAAGAAGATCGCGCTGGAAGGCGCTGTGTCCGCGACGCGCGGCGTTTCGCTCTTCGGCGTCAAGGTCGATGTCCAGAGTGGCGCGCTGATCGACTTGTCGGGCGGCGGCGATCTGACCGGGGCGGGCTTCGTCAGCGGCCGTGGCGGCTCGATCGATGTGCTGCGCAATCCGCTGATCAAGGCCAATCCGGTCTATGGGTTCAGCGCGTCCGGCAACACCGTCTATGCCATCGTGCCGAACCAGGCGTCCGGCTATGCGCCGGTCGGTCCGGACGCCGGCGCCGGCAATCCGTTGGTCGGCCAGCAGATCACGCTCGACGGCAGCGTGCCCGGCCTGCCGGCCGGTAGCTACACGCTGATGCCATCGACCTATGCACTGTTGCCGGGCGCCTTCCGGGTCGAGATCGCGGCGACGCCAGATTCGCGCGGTCTCATCGGCCAGGCGGCGATGGCCGATGGCTCTTACCTCGCCGCCGCGCGGCTCGGCGTCGCCAACACCAACATCCGCGACAGTCTTGCGCGGCAGGTGATCCTGACTCCGGCCAAGGTGACGCGAACCTATTCGCTCTACAACGAGACGAACTACGCCGGGTTTGCGCTGGCGGATGCGGCGCGTCTCGGCGTGCCACGCGCGATGTTGCCGCTCGACGGCCTGAATCTCCATCTCAACCTCGTATCCGGCGCGGGCGCGAACGCCTTCCGGTTCCACGGCGCGGTGGATTTCAGCGCCGGACAAGGCGGCTATGCGGGTTCGGCAAGCCTGCTCGATAACGCTACCGGCGGTGAAATCGAGATCCTGGCGGCGGGCGCTGCGGCAACCGAGGGCTTCACGGGCATCTCGGTCTATGCCGACGACCTCAACGCCCTGTCCGCGCGCCGGCTGACCATCGGTGCCAAGCCGACCATCACCTATGGCCAGACGGGCAACTACGTCGAGTTCGCGGGCACCGACCAGTCATTCAGCATCACGCTGCGTGAGGGCGCGGTGCTGCGGGCGGCGGAGGTTTTCCTGATCACGGGCTGGAAGCGCACAACCGGCACCGGCGCGATCACGATCGAGGCCGGCGCCGGCATCAACACGCTGGGGATGGGGGCAGTCTCATTCGATTCGACGGACGGGTTCATCTACACACCAACGTCCTCCGGCCAAGGTGGCTCGATGCTCGCCGTATCCAACGGCCGGTTGGACATATTGCCGGCGAATTCCTCCCTCTCCAGCAGGCAAGGCGCGATCCTGATCGGCGCCTGCGGCGCGAGCGGCAATTGCACTGCGCCGACCACGCTCTACTCCGAAGGCACGATCGGGTTCGCCACGACCAACCGCTTTGAGCTGGGCGACAATGTGCGGTTCGGCACCCGCAACCTCGCGCTCGGTGTCGGCGCGGTCAATGTCGGGACGCGCGAGGCGCTCGCCGCTGCTGCCGCGACGAACGTGCTGCCCTCGGGGCTCACGCTCAACCAGACGGTGCTCGACCAGTTGCTCAAGGGCGACACCTCGACCGGCGCTCCGGCGCTCGAAAGCCTGATCCTGACCGCGCGTGACGCGGTCAACTTCTTCGGTACGGTGAAGCTCGACACCTATGACGCTTCGGGCAAGTCCCGCATCACCAATCTGGTGTTCGGCACGCCCGCCATCTACGGGGCAGGTGGCTCCGGCGACGTCGCGACGATCCGCACCGAAAATCTGGTCTGGAGCGGCACCACCGGCGGTCCGGGCGCGGTCATCACCGGCGGCGCCGGAACCGGCAGCGGCTCGCTCGTCATCGACGCCGAACGGATCACCTTCGGCTACGGCCCCAAGACTCAGGTCAGCGGCGTGGACGATGCGGGACGGCTGGCGCTCGGCTTCGCCAGCGTCAATCTCAACGCCAGCGATCGGATCACCGCCAATCACGAGGGAAGTCTCGCGGTCTATCAGAGCCAGGGCGCCTATGTGACCGGTGCAGGGTACAGCTACAGCGGCGGCGCTCTCAACATCTCGACCCCGCTGCTGACCGGCGAGGCCGGCTCGGTCAACCGCATCACCGCGGGCGGCGCGATCTCCGTCACCGCGCCATCCGGCGCGATGGCCGGGACCGTGCTCGGAGCGGAGGCGTTGGGCGCCGAACTCGCACTCGACGGCGCGAGCGTGTCGATTGCCACGGCGGTGACGCTGCCGAGCGGACGGCTGACGGTGAGCGCCACCGGCGACATCATGCTGTCCGACGCGGCGCGGATCGACATGGCGGGCCGCGAGATCACGTTCTCCGACGTCAAGAAATACAGCTGGGGCGGCGAGGTCATTCTCGAGAGCCGCAACGGCGACATCCGCCAGGCGGCAGGTTCGACCATCGACCTTTCGGCCAGGAACAATCACGCCGGCCGGCTGACGGCGTCGGCGCTCGGCGCGGGCGCCGGGACGGTGGATCTGCAGGGTGCGATCCTCGGCGCGACCAGCGGCCAATACGCTGCCGGCGGCACGATCGTGCCTTATCGCGGTGGCTTCATCGACGTGCGCGCACAGCGGCTCGGCGGCAGCGGCACGCTCAGCGACCAATTCGCCGCGCTCAACGCGCGGCTCAATGCGGGCGAGGTGTTCGGCGGGCGCAGCTTCCAGCTCAAGCAAGGCGATCTCGTGATCGGCGACGGCCTGCGCGCGGGTGACGTCAACCTCTCGCTCGACGGCGGCCACCTCACCGTCACCGGGACGATCGACGCCAGCGGCGCGGAGGTCGGATCGATCCGGCTCGCGGCCAATGGCGGCCTGACGCTGACCGGCAGCGCGGTGCTCGATGCCCATGGCGAGCGGCTGCGCGTCGATAGTTATGGCAAGATCATCGACAGCCCGAACCGGGCCATCGTCCAACTCAGCTCCGGGAGTGGAGTGTTGACGCTGGCATCGGGCGTGCGGATCGATCTGCGGCACGGCACCAAGGCCACCGTCGGCACCGCACCCGGTCAGTATGACGGCGTCCTGCGCGGTACGCTGGAATTGAACGCGCCGCGTCTCGGCGCCGACGACATCGCCATCGACGCTTCCGGTGCGCTGACCATTCAGGGCGCGCGCTCGATCGCGGTCAATGCGGTGCGGGTCTATTCCGGCGCCGAGGTGCCGGTCGGCACGGAGACCACGGCGAGCGGCCGGCCTTATCAATTCATCGATCAGGACTGGCTGAATCACCGCCACACCGAAAGCAGCGACTTCATCAACGCGGCGCTCGGCAATGCGACTTTGATGAACGGCAAGCTGGCGGGACTGAACAACTCCGCCTATCGCGACGCCTTCCACCTGCGGCCGCTGGTCGAGGTGCGGACCGAGGGCGATCTGGTGGTCAAGGGCGACCTCGACCTGTCGGGCCATCGTTATGACGGGGTCAATCCGCACTTCCCGCACACGTCGGTCTATGGATCGGGCGAGGTCGGCGTGCTCAATCTGCGCGCCGGCGGCAATCTCGACATCTATGGCAGCATCAACGACGGCTTCGCGCCGCCGCCCGCCACGCCGGACGACGACGGCTGGATCCTGCGGCCCGGTCTGGTGTCGTTCGGCGGCGATGTGATCGTGCCCAACGGCAGTGTGACGCTCGCCGACGGCACCACCTTTACACCCGGCCGCACGCTCAATTACGATCTGCCGGTCAAGGCGCTGACCGTGCCGACGGGCACGCGACTGCCGGCCGCGGCGGTGCTGAACGGTGCCGTCCTCCTGCCGGCCAACACCATTCTGGCGGGCGACGTCCGCGCAGCGGACGGCAGCCTGCTCTACGCCGCGGGCACACGTCTCGCGCAGGCCGTCACGCTCCCGGCTGGTACACGGCTCGGTGCGGGTTTCGTCGCGCCTGCCGACCTGTCGCTGAAGGCGATGGTCTGGCCCAAGGGTGTCGCACTGCCATACTACGTGACGCTCGACGGCGACCTGAGGCTGCCGATGGGCGGCCTGATCCCGTCGCAGACCGTAGTCAAGCTGCCCAACGGCGCACTTTCCGTGCGATTGCGGCCGGCCGACGCGAACGGCCGTCAGGGCGCCAACTGGGCGGTGGCCAGCATGCTGCCGGCCGGCTCGCAAAGCTGGTCGATGCGGCTGGTGGCCGGTGCGGATCTCGGCGCCGCCGATAGCCGCATGCTGCGGCCGCGCGACGCAGCCGGCAATCTGACGCTGGCCGATAGCCACTATTCGGTGTTCGACTACTATCAGAAGACCATCATTCCGGGCACGCCGGCGCGGCCGGGCGGCAAATGGTATTGGAGCGACCAGGGAGCGGCTGATTTTGGAGCGGCACCGGGAACACCAGTTGAGGATGACTGGGGCCCTGACTTTCTTTGCGCCGACGTTCCCAGCTACTGCATCCGCTACAATTATACCGTCACGGCGCTGGCCGTCGCAGATTTGGGTCTCGATACTGACTGGGCGTCATGGGGGCTCTCAGCTCCGCTGAAAGCGGGCGATCCTGTGCCCGCCTTTTTTGAATCTACCCTCCTCGACTCTCCAGGTTACCTCGTCTCGCTCGGCGAACCGATCCCCGCCACCCCGGAAACAGTCATCGTCGGCGATTTCCTTGGCTATATTCCGCTCAATCCGATCTTCAGCGTGGTTCGCACCGGCACCGGCGATCTCGACCTCGTTGCCGGCGGCAATCTGGCCCAGCGTTCGCCCTATGGCGTCTATACCGCGGGCACACAGTCGCAGGGCGTTGGCGCGGCGTTCGATCAGCCACGGGCACCGATCCGCGATGGCAAGGTGCTGGGCAAGGAGGGCGCGGACTACGAAAGCCTCGTCAGTGGCGACGGCCGGCTCTCGCATGCCTGGTATCCGACGGGAGGCGGCAATCTGCTTTTGCGTGCCAGCGGCAATCTCACCGGCGATCTCTGGAAACAAAGTGGCTATTCGGAGGAAATGCGCATCTATCAGAAGCCGAGCGCGGATCCCGTCAACTGGCTGTGGCGCCAGGGCCATGCGCCGGGCAGCGACGCGGGCGCGGCCTGGTGGATCAACTTCGGCAGCTATGTCAGAAGCGATGACGCTAGAATTAGTAGCTTTGAATACGATCCGCTTCCCTATCTGGTGGGGTTCACCGGCTTTGGCACGCTCGGCGGCGGCGATCTGAGAGTCGATGTCGGCGGCAACGCTGGCGCCATCGACAAGATGAGCGGACGCAGCCAGGGACTGGTGCTCGCGGTCGGATCGACGGGCCGGGTCAACGCCCAGGGCGATCTGGTGTTGACGGGGGGCGGCGATCTCGACGTGCGTATCGGCGGCAGCCTCAATCCCAACCTGCTGGCGACCGCCATCGACGGCGGGAACTCTGGATCGGCACAGTTTCTGGATGGCGTGATCGCCAATTTGCGGGGCAATAGCTCTGTCAGCGCAGCGAGCATCGGGAATATCCGTTTGGATTACGGAGTCAGCGCAACCAGAGAGGTGCGCCCCTACGATCCCTTCACGGTGACGCAGGCCGTCATGTTCGGCGGGCCGACCCTGCTGCCGGGCGATGCGACCTTTGCCCTGACCACGCGCGCCGACCTGGTGGTCGGCGGCGTCATCGATGCCACCCGCCGCGAGACCATCGATCGGGATCCGAACACGCCTGCCCCGGCCTGGTTCAGCCTGTGGAGCGATCGGACCGCGATCGATCTGTTCGCCGCCGGCGGCAATCTGACGCCGGGCAATGCAAAGATGCCGCTCACCAGATTCGGTATCGATGTGTCTTACCCGTCGATCCTGCGCGCCGTCGCGCCGTCCGGCAGCATCTTTGCGGCCCCGTATGAGGCCGGGACGCTGCTCCTCGCGCCGTCGCCGCACGGTGAGCTCGAATGGCTGGCGGGCCAGTCGATCTATGGCGGCGTCGTGTCCCGATCCAGCGCCGACCCGGCAATACTCACGACGCCGTTCCGGCCCGCGACGCTGGCGAGCCTCGATCCGCAGGCGTTTGCGGACGAGTATAATCTGTTCGCCTTCGGGCCGAATACCGCCTCGGGCCTATATTCTCTCGATCCCGCGCGCTTCTATGCGCTGGGCGGCGACATCGTCGGCCTGATGACCGGCGAGTTGCAGACCGGTTTCTTTTCGGCCGGCGGCAACGGCGGGAAGACTCTCTACAGCGCGGGCGGCGCCGTCTGGATGAAGGCCGGGCGCGACATCGTCAACAGCGGCCACAATCTCGGCGAGTCGGGAGTCGCTGCCACTCGTAGTAGCGACAAGGGCCAGACGAAGAGCAACCTCATCGTCCATAGCTCCGAGACGGATGTATCGATCATCTCGGCCGGCCGCGACATCATCTATTCCAGCTTCAGCATCGCAGGTCCCGGCACGCTGGAGATCAGCGCCGGGCGCAACATCCGGATGGAGGACCGCGCCAGCGTCACCTCGCTCGGCGCCTACAGTCCCGGCGACAGCCGCCCCGGCGCCAGCATCCTCGTGCAGGCCGGCGTCGGCGCGTCGGGGCCGGACTATGCGAAGCTCGCGGCGCTCTATCTCGATCCCGCCAATCTCGCGGTGACCGGCGTGCCGCTCGCCGAGCAGAACGGCAAGGTCGCCAGAACCTACGAGAAGGAGTTGGCGGGCTGGCTGAAGGAACGTCACGGTTTTGCCGGCACGGTCGAGCAGGCTCTGGCCTATTTCAACGCCCTGAAGCCGGAGCAGCGCGGCATCTTCCTGCGAACGGTCTATTTCGCAGAGCTGCGGGAAGGCGGCCGCGAGTACAACGACCCGAGCAGTGCGCGCTTCAACTCCTATCTGCGCGGCCGCGCCGTGATCGCCACGCTGTTCCCGGGCAACGACTACGACGGCGACATCATTATGTTCGGCGGCGCCGGCGTGCGCACGCTGTTCGGTGGAAGCATTCAGATGCTGACGCCCGGTGGCAGTCAGGTGATCGGCGTCGAAGGGCAGGTGCCGCCGGCATCGGCGGGTCTGGTCACGCAAGGATCCGGCGACATCCAGCTCTACAGCAAAGGCAGCATTCTGCTCGGCCTGTCGCGCATCATGACGACGTTCGGCGGTGACATCCTCGCCTGGTCGGCGGAAGGCGATATCAATGCCGGACGCGGCGCCAAGACCACCATTGTCTATACGCCGCCGAAGCGCGTCTACGACGACTACGGCAACGTCACGCTGTCGCCGCAGGTGCCGACGTCCGGCGCCGGCATCGCGACCTTGAACCCGATCCCCGAGGTGAAGGCCGGCGACATCGACCTGATCGCGCCGCTCGGCAAGGTGGATGCGGGCGAGGCCGGCATCCGCGTCTCCGGCGACATCAACATCGCCGCAATGCAGATCCTCAACGCCGCCAACATCCAGGTGCAGGGCAGGTCCACGGGCATTCCAACCGTGCAGGCGCCGAACATCAGCGCCGGCCTGGCGGCGTCGAACGCGACCGCGGCGACGCAGCAGACGGCGCTGCCGAGCCAGGGCAGCGGCAACGACCGGCCTTCCGTCATCATCGTTGAAGTGCTGGGCTACGGGGGTGGGACTGGAGAAGAGCAGCCTGACAGCGAACAGCGGCGCAGCCGCGGCAGACAAAGCAGCAATAACTACGACTCGAACAACGTGGTCCGTCTTCTTGGTAACGGCACCTTCACCGCTGAGGACACCAAGCCATTGACGACAGCGGAGCGCGACACGCTCGCCAATCAGATCGTCAATCCTGGCCGCGGTGAGGCTGCTCCATGAATGGACCCGTTTGGGAGCAGCGTGTCATGGCGTGTCATTGAGGCTGCCGTCGCGCCCTCAATGGATGCACGACTGGGACGCATCTCCGTCGAGGACCTCGCGTTAGCTAACTGGCCTTGCGGTCGGGGCGCTAGCCGCGCGATGGCGTGACCGCCGTCGCGGCGATATTTGGTGTCTCCGCGCCGGCCGCCATCGGTAATGTCCGATCCTGCGGCGTTTCCTGCGAGATGGTGGACGCATCTGTCGCCCGTTCCAAAGCGAATGCCTCCATTCCCTTCGCGGCCCAGAGCCTCCGTGCATATTCACGCTGATCACTTCGAAGCTTGTCGGCCATCCAAAGCAGCGCGCCGAGGATGATGGCGCGATCATCGCCGGTCAGCTCCACGACGCCGGCCTTGACGACGAGACCGCCGAGTTCGACAGATGCCGCGTCCGCTTGCGCCGCTCGACTTGCCACGTGGGCATGTCATGTCGCGCCCTTGCGGCCTTATACCGGTTGCGCGCCGCCCGGTTGCGCAGGAGCGCCGTCCATGTCGCGCTCAGCTGCCGGTGCAGTTCGCCGAGCCCGGCTTTGAAAGAACGCGGCCCCGCGCTTCGCCCAGGCCTCCCTCTTTCCGGCATCCTTCGTCTCGGCCAGCACGATTAGCCCGCCGGCCAATTCATCGGCGCTGAGCTCGTCGGCGCCGGTTGCAATCACCAGCTCACCGAGTTGCTGTACCTTGCGAGTTTTCAGTTCTCGCGCCTTGTCCTGAAGCGCTTTCAGTTCCCCGTCGAAATCCCGTGGCTTGCGCATCATGTCCTCCAGCAATGTTGATGGAGCGATGATTCATCTACACGGCGAAGCGCACGTCGGAACGACGTATAAGCGCGCCCTCCCTCGAAAAAATCTCGGACGGGACCACGCCGTATCAAACCGTCCCGGCGAGCTTACAGCATTGTGCAAGTCGCTCAACGCGGGCAAGCTGCGCATCCTTGCGGATCTCAAACGCCTCGACATCGTTCCAGAGTCGCTCGCGATCGCTCCATGCCTGCGGTGCATTTTCCGGCAGCATCACCTCCGAATGAACGACGCCGCGCTTAGCGGAAAAGTCGTGGCTGCGGTCCAGGCGTTCGTCGCGCAACCGCGAGCCCGAGCGGTAGGCGGCCGACGCCACCGCGCTGGAGCCGGATTTGCGGCCAATGACTTTGACGTGAAGATGATAGATCGCCATCGCGAAGGTCGAGTTCGCCATTCTGCGCGAGATGACGCAAGCGCAAGGCATCGAACTGGCCCGCGACTTCGCGCAGTCGGAATTCGTGGACCAAGGCATGATTGCCGACGTCAATGTGCATTGGGATATGGGCGAGGAGGCATGCCCAAGCCTCATGCTCATGTCATGCTGACGATGCGGCAAATCAACGTCAACGGGGACGAGAATGGCTTCGGCCCGAAAGTGCGGGACCGGAACCGCACGGAGATGGTCGAGCGCTCGCGCGAACGTTGGGCCGAGCTTGCCAATGAGCGCCTTGCCGAACTCGACGTCGATGCGCGTATCAACCATCGCAGCTTTGAGGCGCAAGGCTCGCGAAGCTTGCGCATGAAGTCGGGCAATTGCCTGTAAGGCAGCGCCGGATGATTGCGGACCTTGCGAACCTTCGACGTGGCCGGGAGCAGGTTATCGAGATGCCCCTTCCAGCGTGCCGGGTTTTCGCCATTGAACTCGCCCTTCGCCTTGGCGGCGTCGATCACCTGCTCGATGCGACTGCGAATACGGGTGGCCGTTTCGGTTTTGCTCGCCCAGATCGGCTCGATGACCCGCAGGACCAGCGTCGTATCAATCGCGCCGATGGGAAGATCACGGATCGTCTTGCAGTAGTCGTTCTTGCTCGGCTTGCCCTTCTGGTCGATGCCGAGCAACGTCATCACCCATTGGTCGGCGTGCTTGGCATTCTTCCAGCCGGCCCGATTGGCTTTGATGAACCGCTTCGCCGCCTCGCCGAACGTGATCGCCTTGGCCGATTCGATGCGGGCGGCGGCTTCCGCTTGGCGCTTTGCCTGGATGGGGTCGCCGCCATTGCGGCGGACCTTGCGCGCTCCGGTCGCCTTCTCTCGCGCCTCTTCGAGGCCCACGTCACGCAGCGAACCCAAGCCATGCCAATGGGTGCGGCCGTGGAGCTTGTATCGAAACAGCCAGCTCTTTGAGCCGCCCTCGGCAATCTGCAGATAAAGCCCGCCGCCGTCAGCGTGCATACCTCGCCGAGACAAATGCTCGACCGTCTTGACGCTCAGTTTTCCAAATCCCCGCGCCATAATCCGGCACCTTGGAGCTACATACACCTTTACATACACTTAGGCGTGAGATCTGGCGAGACACGCTGGAGCGGAGTGGCACGCCAACTCTTGGGAAACGGCTGTCATTACAGCGGTTTATATCAGAATTTGGGATTAAATGGAGTATGCTGAAATAGTGTTTTGGCGGAGACGGAGGGATTCGAACCCTCGATAGGGCTTTACAACCCTATAACGGTTTAGCAAACCGCCGCCTTCAGCCACTCGGCCACATCTCCGTGCGGTCGATATGCCTGACGCGGTGGCGGGCCGCAAGCGGCCAATTGCGCATTTTTTACTTCTTCGCCGCGCGTTTGACGCCAATGGGCGGTTTTCGCACAGCTCCCGCGGCCGCCGCTCCGGCACGGGCTGCCCGCGACCCGTTCTTTTGGCGCGTCGGCTGCCGCCAGCGCGGTCGATCCCCCCGCTGCGACGCCGCCAGATGTTGCCGATTCGACGATTTCTTGACAGCGGCTGCGACGTTGCGGCGCGTCACCGGCAAAGCACAGTTGCGGAACCGGTCGCGGGCCGTTTGAAAAAGTCTAGTTAAACCAATGGCGTAGTGATGATTGCGTGGGCGATCTGCGTGTTATTTGTGCAACACATGATCAAAAACAAACAGAGTTGTTCCGTTCTGAGCCGGTCCATTGTTGCGCGCAGAGCAGTGTTGAGCAATTGTCGTAGCTGCGACGGAGGGGGGCATCCCGAGGTCGTCCCGTTAGGTGGTTCGCTTTAGTCCCTCGCGTTGAGCGGGTGTGTCCGAAGACGCGAACGGCTGGGCGGTGTGTCATGGGATCAGGAACCAACCTTCGGGTGCTTCGCACCAGCGGATCAGGAACCTTCCCCAATAGAGCAACTTGGAGGTTTACATGAAGATGGTTAAGAGCCTTGTTCTCGGCTCGGCGGCGGCCCTGGTCGCGATGAGTGGCGCCCAGGCCGCTGATCTTCCGTTGAAGGCCAAGGCGGTCGAATACGTGAAGGTCTGCTCGCTGTACGGCGCGGGCTTCTACTACATCCCCGGCACCGACACCTGCATCAAGATCGGCGGCTATCTGCGCGCCGACGTCTCGATCAACACCTCGGGCGCCTATGACCGTCCGAACTGGGACGGCAACGCCGGTCAGGGCAACCGCCTGAAGAACGACTACGTCTTCCGCTCCCGCCAGGATCTCAACATCGACACCCGCACCGCGACCGAATACGGCGTGGTCCGCACCTACTTCGACGCCGTGTTCAACTGGACCACCGGCACCGGCCAAGTCGCCGGCACCGATCCGGTCGGCGGTCTCGGCGTGTACTACGCCTTCGTGCAGTTCGCCGGCTTCACCTTCGGTAAGGCGGTCTCGCAGTTCGACGCGCCGTGGTCGGGCTATCCGGGCAACAACACCTCCTACCTGCTCGGCGGCTACGACGACGTCACCGGCATCAACCAGATTGCCTACACCGCACAGTTCGGCAACGGCATCTCGGCCGCGATCTCGTTGGAAGACCCCTACGGCTACCTGCAGCCCGGCCTTTACAACACCTCCGGCACCGGCTTCACCGGCGCAACCCCTGCGGCTATCGGCGGGGCAGCGGCTGTGGCGTTGGTTCAGGGCGTTCCCGGCACCAACTCCTACGCCGGCACGCAGATCCCCGACATCGTCGGTCAGCTGCGCGTCGACCAGGCCTGGGGCCTGTTCCAATTGTCGGCCGCGGCGCACCAGGTTCGCGCCAGCTACTACAACCCGGCCAACGAAACCACCGGCCATCCGAGCGATACCTGGGGCTATGCGGTGCAGGTTGCCTTGTCGCTCAAGAACATTCCGACCGGCCCCGGCGACAGCATCAACGTGTCGGCCGGCTACTCCAACGGCGCCGCCCGTTACGTGCTCGGCGGCGTGTCCGGAAACAGCTTCGCTGCTTACGGCAACAGCGGGATCCCCGGCGCCTACCAGAGCCTCTTCTTCGGGTCGTCCTCGGACGGCGTCTTTGCGAACGGCACCAGCATCGAGAAGACCTCGCTGTGGGGCGTCCGTGGTGCGTTCAACCACAACTGGAGCCCGTACTGGTCGTCGTCGCTGTTCGGGGCCTACACCTCGATCGACTACAACGGCACCGCCTCGAACCTGATCTGTACCGGGCTCGGCGCGTCTGCCTTGGGCGCCGCGAGCGCGCTGGCTGGTCTTGCCCCCGCGGTCTGCAATCCGGACTTCAACATCGCGCAGGTCGGTGTCGTCACCCGCTGGACTCCGGTCAAGAACCTGACCCTGTCGGGCGAAGTGATGTACACCTATCTCGACCAGAAGAACTCCGGCGTCGTCGCGGTTCCGGCTGCGGTCGGCACCAAGCCGATCGGCATCTACGAGCTGAAGGACCAGGACACCTGGAGCGGCAACATCCGCATTCAGCGCAACTTCTGATCGGATCGTTCGCAAGGACGCATCGGATTTGATCTAATCGGATTTGATCTCGAACCCCCGGCGGACACCGCCGGGGGTTTTTCCTTGCGTAAGGTGCTGATTTTCCGGGCCGCACGCTGCGCCGGCATAACGCCGGCCTGCATCGGCTCCGCGAGCCGGGCAATTCGTGGGCTTTCAGGCAGGGTGACGGTGCCGCCGGGGCACCATCCGCGGCGGCCGCGCGGCGCGGCTTCGCCGGCCGGGCGGGAAAAACCCTATTCGACGCTGGCGCTGGCGCCGCGATGCAGGTCGGCCTCGATCTGCAGCCGCGAGCCGCCGCCGAACCGGGCGCGGTAGACCTGCAGGTTCTCCATGATCCGCTGCACGTAGTTGCGGGTCTCGGCGAACGGGATCTGCTCGACCCAGTCGACCGCATCGACCTGCGGATCGCGCGGATCGCCGTAGCGCTCGATCCATTTCCGCACGCTGCCGCGCCCGGCATTATAGCCGGCAAAAGTCATGATGTAGGAGCCGCGATAGTCGTCGAGCAGGCCGCCGAGTTCGGCGGCGCCGAGCGCGGCGTTATAAACCGAATCGTTTTTCAGCCGGGCGAGATCGAAGCTCGCGCCGTACTTCTTGCAGACATATCTGGCGGCGTCCGGCGTCACCTGCATCAGGCCGTAGGCGTTGGCCGGCGACACCACCGCGGGGTTGAACGCGCTTTCCTGGCGGGCGATCGCATAGACCACGGCGCGGTCGACCTCCGGCCCGATCGATTTGAACGGCGGGATGCCGTTGACCGGGTAGGCGTAGTGCTCGAACGGCAGGCCGCGATTCAGCGCCGCCTTGCCGAGCAGCAACATGCCGCGGGCGTCGCCGCTGCGCGACGCCAGTTCGGCAAGGCCGACCAGCGCGTCGGGATCACCGTTTTCGCCGATGTCACCGAAGATCGGGATCGCGATGTCGCGCTCGTCGAGCGCATAGAGCAAGGCCACCGCGCGAACAATTTCCAGCCGCTCGACGCCGCGGGTGCGGCTGGCCGGCGCGCCGTTCAGCTCGATCTGCGGCAGCCCGAGCTTGGCGCGCGCCAATTGGCCGTAATAGCTGGTGGATTGCTCGGCCGCCGCGGCGTAGGCGGCGCGCGCCTCCTGGCTGCGGCCGGCGGCTTCGGCGGCGCGGCCCTGCCAATAGCCGGCGCGGGCCAGCGCGGTCGGGTTGACGCTGCCGACGCCGATCCGGGCGAAGTGCTGCGAGGCGGTGGCCGGGTCCTTGAGAAACCGCAGCGCGATCCAGCCGGCGGTGAATTCCTGCTCGGTCTTGTAGATGTCGCGCGACGGCAGCGCGGCGTCGCGGGCGATCAGATAGGCGGTGCGGTGCTCGCCGACGTCGAGCATCTTGCGCGTCAGCAGCCGGCGCTCCACCCACCATTCGTTGAGATTGTACAGCCGGCCGGGATCGCGCGGCGCGGCCAGCATCAGCTGCGCCGCCTCGGCGAAGCGTTCCTCGCGGCGCAGATACTGGATCTTGGCGAACAGGTAGCCGGGGTCGCTGTGCAGTTCGTCCGGCACCGCGTCGAGCAGCGCCTTGCTGTTCGACGCCTTGCGGTTGACGCCGAGCCGGGCCTTGGCCAGCGCGAGATGCGCGGCGCCGAGCCGCTTGGCGGCGCGCAGCGCCGCGTCGCTGTCACTGCCGTACAGCAGATAGTCCATCCGCGCCTTGTGATCGCCGCCGCTGAGCAGCGGGCCGAACTGATCGAGCACCGCGGCCTCGGTGTCGGCGGTCATCGAATCGCCGCGCCAGGCTTCGCGCACCAGCCGCTCGGCCTCGCGGCGGTCGCCGCGCGCCAGCAGCGCCCGCGCCAGCGACAGCCGGCCTTTCGCCGAGAGCGGCGTCTCGTTCTGGAAGTAGCCGAGCACGGTCGAGTCGTCGCGGCGGTCGTCCCACAGCGCGGCTTCGGCGCGGCGGCGCAGGAAGGTCTGTGACGGCCAGCTCGGATTGGCGTCGAGAAAGGCGCGGTAGCGCTCGACGGTAGCGCCGTTGTCGTCGCTGCGCAGGATCAGCCATTCGGCGAGTTTTCGCGCGACCTGATCGGAAATCCCCGCGGCCAGTTCCGTGGCGTCGCCCGGCTTGCGGTTGCGGATCAGTTCGATGACGTTCTCGACCGCCGCGATATCGCCCTGCGGCGTGCTCGACGTCGCGGCCATCGCGGCCGGCGCCATCGGTTTGCGCTCAGGCTTGGTCGGCAGCGTCGCGTGCTGGCGGGTCGCTGCGTCGAGCGCCCGCTTTGGCGCGGCCGCAACCGGCCGCGAGCCTCGGACCGGGGCGTGCGACAGCGAGGGCGGTGCGGCTTTCGGCGCCACGCCGCGGGCGATCGGCCGCGGCTTGGGCACCGGAACCTCGGCCGCAGCGAAGCCGTCGAGCGGCGCGCCGAGTCCAATCAGCAGCGCCAGCGCCGCGGTGGAACTTCGCAACGTGAGCGACGAGGTGGCCAGTCGCCCGGCCGTGCGTGAGGCAAGATCATGCAATCGGAGCGGTCCTGAATCGATTCGTCGGCTGTTATCCACCGAGAATACGCCCAAATTGTTGAACCGAAGGTTTTTCTGCCGCAGGTGCGGCAATGCGCCCAGGCGGTTCCGTGTTGTTATTTGCCGAAATCGCTGTCGAGCCCGCAGCTTCAAGTTCCTGATCAACAACAAAAGAGCGGCGCAAGTGATTGCGCCGCTCCTGCTAATCGTCTTGGGCGATGCGGTTACGGGCAGGGATGCCGCAAGCCGTCATAGCCAAGATAGGTTCCCGACGCGGGATCGTAGGAGCGATAGCGCTGCGTGCAATAGGCGACGCTGTCACCGCCAACATCGGGCACGATCTCCACGGTCGGTTCCTCGTCATAGTAGTACGGGTCCGCGCCGTAGGCGTAGGGCGCCGCGATCGCGCCACCGATCAAGGCTCCGGCCGCGAGGCCCGGATAGAATCCGCCGCCGCCCCAGCCGCGGTGTCCACGATGATAACCGTAGCCGCCGCCGTAGCGCGGGCCGCCACCACCGAAGCGCGGGCCGGGGCCGCCACCGCCGCCGAAGCGCGGACCGCCACCACCCGCACCGAAGCGCGGGCCGCCGCCACCGCCGCCGCCAAAACGGGGACCGCCACCGCCACCGCCCATGCGGGGGCCGCCACCGCCGCCGCCGAACGCCGGCCCACCGCCGCCGCGTGCTCCGCCGCCGCCACCGCCTCCAGGGCCCATCGCCGGTCCCTGGGCGTAACCTTCCGTCGCCCCGATCACCGGCAGCGAGATCGCCAGCATGGCCGCGAAGGCGGCAGAACTCAAAATCTTCAAACTACTCATGGTCGGCTCCTGAATACGGGAACGTTCAACCCCCATGGGCGCGGTACGTTCCTGGCGTTTTTCGTGCCTACGGCAATGTGCGCTCACGTAAGTGTACGCGGCATGAATGAGACGCTGGATTTGCCATCCGGTCGCGGCCGGCGCAGATTGCGCGGCGGACTGGACATTGCTGCCAACCGGTGGCATCAGGGTGTTTCGGCGGTCACACGGAAGCGCGCTATGAAACTGTTTCTGCTTCGGTTTTTTACCTGGTGGTCGGGCTACACGTTCGGCACGCAGCTGTGGACCTGGCGGTTCGGCGAGCTGGTCGGCACCGATGAGGGCGGCAATCGCTATTTCCGCACCAAGAACGGCGCGATCGACGCCTCGCTGGGCTTCGAGCGGCGCTGGGTGCTTTATAACGGCTACGCCGACCCCACCACGGTGCCGGCGGCCTGGCACGGCTGGCTGCATCACACCGTCGACGTTCCGCCGACCGCCGAGACCTACACGGCGCGGGAATGGCAGAAGCCGCATCAGCCGAACCTGACCGGCACCCCCGCCGCGTATCGGCCGTCGGGCTCGACACTGGCCAGCGGTCGCCGCCCCAAGGCGACCGGCGATTACCAGCCCTGGACTCCTCAGGCCTGAGCGGACGCTGCGGCCTCGAGCCGCGCCGCGGCGCGGCTGACCGCATCGGCGCGGCGTTGCCGCGCGGCCACCAGGCGCTGATCCAACATCGCCACCACCGCGGGCGGCGCAGAGGCCGGCGAGCCGGCGTCGAACGGCGGCGCCGGATTGTATTCCAATATCAGCTGGATCGCTTCCGCCGTGGTGCGATCGGCCAGGATCGACGCCAAGGTGAGTGCGAAATCGATTCCCGCGGTGACCCCGCCGCCGGTGATGCGATCGCGATCGATGCACACCCGCGTCTCGGTCGGGATCGCGCCCAACGCCGCGAGATGCTTGATCGCCGACCAATGCGACGTCGCCCGATAGCCGCGCAAGAGTCCCGCCGCGCCGAGCACCAGCGAGCCGGTACACACCGAGGTGACGAAGCGCGCGCCGGCCGCCTGGCCGCGCAAGAATTCCAGCGTCTCGTCGTCGCCGAGCAATTCGTCGGTTCCGGCGCCGCCGGGCACGCAGATCACGTCGAGCTGCGGGCATTGCGCAAAGGTTGTGGTCGGCAGCAGCGCCAGCACGGTGTCGCTCGGCACCGGCGCAAGCGTTTTGGCGACCAGATGCACCGTCGCGCCAGGGATCCGCGAAAACACCTGCAGCGGGCCGGTGAGGTCGAGCTGGGTGAGGTTCGGAAACAGCAACAGACCGATCTGCAAGGCTTCGGCTGGCATGGTGTGGACTCCTCGGCGAACGATATCGGGGCGGTCGGACTGCAATCAGGCGGCGCTCGTTAGACTGACACTGCTGCGTCGGCATTTCCAGCCCCGCGGAGAACCGCCGTGGCGCAACGACTGGGCGGCGCGACGGCGCTCTGCTATGAGGGACGAAGCAAGAAACTCACTAAGCCGATGATGGATGGAAGCGCCGTTTGACGTCACCGCACATTCTCGACGAGATTTTCCCCGGCGACAGCAAACTCAGCCAGTTGATGCGCAGCCACGACTGGTCCGCGACGCCGCTCGGCCCGCCGCAGACATGGCCGCAGGGCCTCAAGATCCCGCTGCGCATGATGCTGGCCTCGCGGTTCGAGATGTGGCTGGGCTGGGGTCCGGATCTCGCGTTCTTTTACAACGACGCCTATGTGCCGACGCTCGGCATCAAGCATCCGGCGGCGCTGGGCCGGCCGATGCGCGAGGTCTGGCGCGAGGTGTTCGACGCCGTCAAGGACCGCATCCGCTCGGTGATGGTGGACGGCGTCGCGACCTGGGACAAGGCGCTAATGCTGCTGCTGGAGCGCAACGGCTACCCGGAAGAGACCTACCACACCTTCTCGTACAGTCCGCTGCGCGGCGACAGCGGCCTCACCGAGGGGCTGATGTGCGTGGTCACCGAAGAGACCGAGCGGGTGATCAGCGAGCGTCGGCTCAACACCTTGCGGGCGTTGGCCGACGGCCTGCTCGGCATCCGCTCCGCCGACCAGGTGGTGGCCGAACTCCACGCGGCGCTGACGCTCAATCGCAAGGATTTTCCGTTCGGCCTGATCTATCTGCGCGACCACGTCGGCGGCTGGCGCGGTCAGCCGTGCAGCGGCGACGCCGCGCCGCTGCTGGCGGTGGATTGGCCGCTGCGCGGGTTCGAAGGCGGCGCCAGCGCCCGGCGGGTGTCGCTGGCGGCGTTGGATGTGGCGCTGCCGTTCGGCGCCTGGGACCGGCCGCCTTGCGACGCGCTGGTGCTGCCGATCGCGCAAGGCTCCCGGGATTTCGGCGCGCTGGTTCTCGGTCTCAACCCGTACCGCCCGCACGATTCGGATATCGTCGGCTTCGCGCAGCTGTTGGCCGGGCAGATTTCCGGCGCGCTGTCCAACGTCGAGGCCTTGACGTCGGAGCGCCGCCGCGCCGACCGGATCTGGGTCAATTCGCGCGACCTCTTGGTGGTGGTGGACTCCGACGGCTGCTTCCAGTCGGTCAGCCCGTCCTGGACCCGGATTCTCGGATATGCCGCCGACGAGGTGGTCGGCCGCAGCTTCCGGCATTTCATCCACCCCGATGACTTGCCGGCCGCGGAGGCCGGCCTGGAGACGGTCAATCAGGCGGTCGACCTGACAGCGTTCGAAATTCGCTACCTCAGCAAGGCCGGCGAGGTGGTGTGGATCTCCTGGAACACCAGCCTGGAGGACCATCTGATCTATGCCTACGGCCGCGACATCACCGCCGAGAAGGCGCAGGCCGCCGCCCTGCTGGCCACCGAAGCGCAGCTGCGGCAGTCCCAGAAGATGGAGGCGATCGGCCAGCTCACCGGCGGAATTGCGCATGATTTCAACAATATGCTGGCGGTTGTTATCGGTTCGCTGGAGTTGCTGGATCGCAAGATCAACGACCCCAACCCGGCGGTGCGGCGCTACATCGACGCCGCGATGGACGGCGCCAAGCGCTCCGCGGCGCTGACCCAGCGGCTGTTGGCGTTCTCGCGGCAGCAGCCGCTGAAGCCGGAAACGCTGGATGCCAACCGGCTGGTCGCCGAAACCTCGGAGCTGTTGCGGCATTCGATCGGCGGCGATGTGCGGCTTGAGACCGTGCTGGCTGGCGGGCTGTGGCGGGTGCACGCCGATCCCAACCAGCTGGTCAGCGCGCTGCTCAACCTTGCCGTCAACGCCCGCGACGCCATGGACGGCGGTGGCCGGCTGACCATCGAGACCCAGAACGCGCATCTCGACGACGCCTATGCGCTGGCGAATTTCGGCGTCTGCGCCGGCCAGTACGTGATGATCGCCATCACCGACACCGGCCGCGGCATGGCGCCGGAGGTGATGGCGCGGGCGTTCGATCCGTTCTTCACCACCAAGGAGGTCGGCCGCGGCACCGGGCTCGGCCTCAGCCAAGTCTACGGCTTCATCAAGCAGTCCAGCGGTCACGTCAAAATCTATTCCGAGCCCGGGCAGGGCACCACGGTGAAGATCTATCTGCCGCGGATGTTCAATGGCGGCGACGATCCGCCGTCGCGCGCGGTGGCGGACGCCGGCGCGGCAGGGACGTTCGGTGAGTTGATCCTGGTGGTCGAAGACGAGCCGGCGATGCGGCAGTTCAGCCTCGAGGCGCTGGGCACGCTGGGCTATCGGGTGATCGAGGCCGACGGCGCGCAGGCGGCGCTGGCGCTGCTCGACGCCCACCCCGACATCGCGCTGCTGTTCACCGACATCATCATGCCCGACCGCAACGGCCGGCAACTCGCCGACGAGGCCTGTCGTCGACGGCCGGAACTGAAGGTGCTGTACACCACCGGCTACACCCGCAACGCCGTGGTGCATAACGGCGTGGTCGATCCGGGCGTGCAACTGATCGGCAAGCCGTTCACGCTCGATCAGCTCGCGGAGAAGATCCGCGAGGTGCTGGAGAAGTGACGCGCAAGGCTGCGCGGCGATCTGCCGCAAAAAATTAAACTCTCGTCATCTGGCGGAACGCCGGCCGCTCGTGCCGGTTGGAGACCCAGTTACCGCACCGATGAGAGGAGCTTTTGATGCAATATTCCAAATGGTTGGCCGCAGCGATGGTGGTTGGCGCGACGTCGTTCGCGAGTGTAGCGCCGGCCTCGGCGGCGCCGATGGTGCCCAATCAGCTGAGCGGCGCCGCCGCCTCTGATGTGCAGAGCGTGCAGTACCGCGGCGGCTATCACCGCGGCGGTGGTTGGCGCGGCGGCCCGCGTTACGGCTATGGCCACCGCGGCTACGGTTACGGCCACCGCGGCTATGGCTACGGCGCCGGCGCCGCCCTCGGCGGCCTTGCGGCCGGCGCGATCATCGGCGGCGCGATCGCCAGCAGCCAGGCGCAGGCCGTTGACGGCAACGCCGAGGCGTACTGCTCGCAGCGCTTCAAGTCGTATGATCCGGGGTCCGGCACCTATCTGGGTTATGACGGACAGCGCCACTCCTGCCCGTAAGGCCATATCGTCCAGCACCTCTCCCCATCGGGGAGAGGTGAATTCTCGGGCTCGGCCGACGCGCGCAGCGCGGCTCGCCCTTTCCCCGCCGTATTCGCCGTGTTAACCGAAAGCCCCGCGAGCGGCCCTTCGGTACACGTCCTTGGCTGTACAATGTCGCGAGCCCGATTCGTCGATTAGAGCCGCGCGAAAATGTTTCGAACCTTTGGCATGGCTGGTCTTGCAGCGTTGTTGGTCGCCCCGCTGATCGCGGTGGCGCCGCCGGCGCAGGCGCAGATCGGCACCATCTTCTCCGATCCGCCGCCGCGGCCGCCCGGCAATGTGCCGCGTGGCGGGCCTTACGACGAAGAGGAAGAGGTTCCCGACCTGCCGCAGCAGGGCCGGCTGTTGCCGACGCCGAACCGGCCGCTGCCGGGGCAGGGCGCGCCGCCGCCCGGTGCGGTGCAGTCGCAGCCGTTGCCGCCGCCGCCCGGCACCACCATCATTCCGCAGAACCCGAGCGGCACCGCCGCCGTGCCGCCTGCCGCGCCGCAGCCGGGTGTCGCCGCGGCGCCGCCGGCCGCCAATCCGCTGCCAGGTCAACGCCCCGCGCCGAAGACCGCGCCGCCGTCGCCGGCGACGCTGCAGCCCGGCGACGAGGTGGTCACCGAGCCGCCGGCGCAGAAGATCGTCAACAAGAAGGCGAGCTTCTCCGGGCTCGACAAGATCACCGGCCGGATCATCAATTTCGACGCCGACATCGGCGAGACCGTGCAGTTCGGCGCGCTGCGGGTGAAGACCGACGCCTGCTACACCAGGCCGGCCACCGAGGCCGCCAACACCGACGCCTTCGTCGAGGTCGACGAGATCACGCTGCAGGGGGAGGTGAAGCGGATCTTCTCCGGCTGGATGTTCGCGGCGAGCCCCGGCCTGCACGGCGTCGAGCACCCGATCTACGATATCTGGCTGCACGACTGCAAAGGCCCGGAGACGACGGTGGTGGCGGCGCAGCCCGAGGCCAAGCCGGCGCCCGCCCAGCCGGCGCAAAAACGCGCCGCGCCGCGTCCGCGGCCGGTGCAGCAGCCGCAGGTGTTTCCCTACAACCCGCTGCCGGCGTACCGGCAGTAGACCAAGGGTCAGTAGCCCAAGGGTCGATAGCACTCTGAGTCGTCATCCTGAGCCGTCTTCGGCGAGCCTCGAAGGATGCGGCCACAGGCCTCGCAGCCCATCCTTCGAGACGCCCGGCTTCGCGCGACGCGCTTCGCCGGGCTCATCAGGATGACGCCGAACGAGTTTGAGCGTTGGGAAAACCCATCCTCACCCGCGCGCCAGGCCGTCGCGCCGCGCGATGATCGCCAGCGCCTCGGCACCCGCAACCGGCTGCGCCGTCGGCAGCCGGGCGAAATCCGCCTCGCCGGTGATCGCCACGTCGAGCATCGCCCGGTAGCGCCGGCGCGGCACTTCGGTGGCGCCGAACGAGCGCAGATGCTCGGTGACGAACTGGGTATCCAGCAGCACGAAGCCGCCTTCGATCAGCCGCGCCACCAGATGCACCAGCGCCACCTTGGAGGCGTCGCGGGCGCGGTGGAACATGCTCTCGCCGAAGAACGCGCGGCCGAGATTGACGCCGTACAGCCCGCCGACCAGCTCGCGATCCTGCCAGACCTCGACGCTGTGGCAATGGCCGAGCTGGTGCAGTCCGATATAGAGCTCGCGGATCCGCCGGTTGATCCAGGTGTCCTCGCGGCCGGGCTGCGGCGCGGCGCAGCCGTCGATCACCTCGGCGAAGGCGCGGTCGACGCTGACGGTGAAGGTGTCCGAGCGCACCGTGCGCGCCAGCCTTGACGCCACCTTGAAGCCGTCGAGCGGAATGATGCCGCGGCGCTCCGGCTCGACCCAGAACAGCGTCGGGTCGTCGATGCTCTCGGCCATCGGAAAGATGCCGCAGGCGTAGGCGCGCAGCAGCACTTCGGGGGTGATGTCGGACGAGGCAGAGTCGCGGCCGGTCATGCGCGATCATAGCAGGGCGCGGCGGCTGCGGCGATGATTTCGCACATCAGACGCGTGCGCTGCAGCAGCTACGCGTTCTAACTCCCGCGCACTGCGATCCAGATCAGGTGTCGCGCGCCGCCGCGCTTGCCCATCGCCCGCACCGGAACTTGGTCGACCGCAAATCCGGCCTGCCGCAGCCGGCGGGTGAACGCCGCATCCGGTCCCGACGACCACACCGCCAGCACGCCGCCTTGGCGCAACGCCTGACACGCGGCGCGCAGCCCGACCGCGTCGTACAAGGCGTCGTTGGCGGTGCGCGACAGCCCGTCGGGGCCGTTGTCGACATCGAGCAGGATGGCGTCGTAGCGCGCCTTGCCGGCGCGGATCGCTTCGCCGACGTCGCCTGCGATGATAGTGAGCCGGTTGTCCGCCATGCTGTCGCCGAACACCGGCGCCATCTCGGTGCGTGCCCAGGCGACCACTGCCGGCACCAGCTCGGCGACCTCGATCGCGGCGTCGGGGCCGAGTGCGGCGAGGGCTGCGCGCAGCGTGAACCCCATGCCGAGCCCGCCGATCAGAATCCGCGGTCCGCTGGTCGGTGCCGTCGCGCGATCCGTCAGGCGGGCGAAGGCCAGCGTCGCCAACGCTTCCTCGGAGCCGCCGAGCCGGCTGTTCATCAGCTCGTTGCCGCCGAGCCGGATCGAGAATTCGTCGCCGCGCCGCAGCAACCGCAATTCGCCGCCGCCGGGGATCAACGTGGTATCGAGCAAGGACCAGGGAATCACGGGGCTGCGCCGACCCTAACGCGCGGAGGCGGCGAGGCTGGCCGCCGGGGCGCTGATGCGGCGGAAGCGCAGCACGATGCGGGTGCCGCTGTGCTTCGGGTCGCGTTCGACCGCGGCCTCCAACTTGGTGGCCATGGCGTTGACGATGCGCTGGCCCATCCCGGTCGACTCCGGGTTGACCTTGACGTTGAGCCCGACGCCGTCGTCGGCGATCGACAGTTCGACGTCGTCGCCGGCGGCGTGCAGCTCGACGTGAATCGGGCCGGCGGCGTCCGGATAGGCGTATTTCACCGCGTTCATCACCAGCTCGTTGACGATGATGCCGATCGCCACCGCGCGGTCGGGGTCGATCTCGACCGCTTCGGATTTCAGCGTCAGCCGCGACATCCGGTTGCCTTCGGCGGAGCGCCGCAGATCTTCCAGCAGCGCTTCGAGATACTGATTCAGCAGCACGCTTTTCAGATCGTGTGAAGTGTAGAGACGGCGGTGCACCTGCGCCACCGCGGCGACCCGGCCCATTGCATTGGTCAGCGCCGCCTTGACGTCGGCCTGCTTGCTCGACGAGGCCTGCAGATGCAGCAGCGAGGCGATGATCTGCAGCGAGTTGCCGACCCGGTGGTTGACCTCGCGCAGCAGCATTTCGCGCTCGGCGGCGAGCGCGGCGTAGCGGTCGCGCGAGGCGTGCACTTCGGCGACCGCGTCGTCGCGCGCCTTGCGAATCCGCGCCTGCTGCAGCGCCTGCTCGGTGGCGACGTGCAGCAGCGGCACGAAATCGCCGTGGGTGTCCTTCATCAGGTAGTCGGCGGCGCCGGCCTTCAGCGCGGTCACCGCGATCGAGGAATCCTGCGACGCGGTGACGAACACCACCGGCGGCGGATTGGGAATGTTCTGGATCTGCTCCAGCGTCTCCAACCCGTCGAGGCCGGGCATGTACTGGTCGAGCGCCACCACATCAATGCCGCCCTGGCGCAGCCGGGCGAGGCCGGCTTCGCCGCTGGAGGCATGCACCACGCAATAGCCCTGGCGCTGCAGGCCGCGGGTCACCAGCCGCCCGAGCGCCTCGTCATCGTCGATATAGAGCAGCGTGGGGGCGGGGGTGGTCATGCGATGGTTTCAGGCACCTGGATCACGGAGAAGAACAGCCCGAGCTGGCGGATGGCGTTGGCGAAGCTCTCATAATTGACCGGCTTGGTGATGTAGACATTACACCCAAGCTCGTAGCAACGCTTGATTTCGTGGGCGTCGTCGGTGGTGGTCAGCACCACGACGGGGGTGCATTTGAGATGATCGTTTTCCTTGACCCGGCGCAGGATGTCGATGCCGGAGGTGTCGGGCAGGTTGAGGTCGAGCAGGATCAACAGCGCCTGGCCCTTGTGCTCGATGCCGCTGCCGTCCGGCCCGAACAGGTAATCGAGCGCGGCTGTACCGTTGGTGAACGGAATGATCTCGTTGTTGACGCCGGAGCGGCGGATATTGCGCTCGATCAGACGGGCGTGGCCCTCGTCGTCCTCGATCATGATGATGGTGACAGGCTTGCTCATGCTTGCGAATCCCGATTTGCAGCCGACCATTTGGCCGGAAGGGTGATCGTAAAGGTGCTGCCGGTGCCGAGTTCGGACGACACCGTCATGGTGCCGCCGAGCCGCCGGACCAGGGCGCGGACGTGGGCCAGGCCGATTCCCTGTCCGGGACGATCCTGTGTACCCGCACGGCGGAAAAGGTCAAAAATCCGCTGGTGATCCTTGGGGTCGATGCCGCGGCCATTGTCGGCGACTTCGAAGATTGCAAAACCGAGCTTCTGGCGGCCGCGCACGCGGATCTCGCCGGGAACGCCGTTTTTGAGATATTTCAACGCGTTGTCGATCAGATTGGAGAAGATCTGCTCGATCGCCAGGCGGTCGCTGACGATCTGCGGCAACGGCTCGATGTGGATCTCGGCCTCCGCCTCGGCGGCCTGATGCGCCACCGTGGAGACGATGCCCTCGATCAGTTCGCGGGTGTCGATCAGCACCGGCTTGAATTCGCGGCGGCCCTCGCGGGTCAGGTTGAGGATGGCGCTGATCAGCCGGTCCATCTTGGCGATCGAGGACTTGATGAAGCCGAGCGCCTCGGTGAAGTCCTGCGACAGCTGCTTGTCGGCTCCGCTAAGTTTGGGCTCGGCGTCGTTGTCGGCGTTTTCCGGCATTGGATTCGGCGATGCCGCACGTTCCAGCGTGGCGATGCGGCGGAAGATGTCGCCGCGCAGCTCCTCGAGTTCGCTGGTGAAGCCCATGATGTTGACCAGCGGCGAGCGCAGGTCGTGGCTGACGATGTAGGCGAATCGCTGGATTTCGTCGTTGGCCTCGCGCAGGTCGGCGGTGCGCTCCAGCACGGTGGATTCCAGGTTGAGATTGCTGTCGCGCAGCCGCGTCTCGGCCTCGTCGCGGGCGGCTGCGGAGCGGCGCACCAGAAAGATCGAGATCGCCGCCAGCAGCAGCACCAGCCCGGAGCCCGAGGTGGTGACGATGGCGGCCAACGCCTGGCTGCGGTCGGCGGTGGTGGTGCGCGCGCGGAACAGCCGCTGCTCCTCGGCGCTCATCTCCAGCGACAGCGTCCGGATCCGGTTCATGGTGTCGCGGCCGGCATTGACGCGGATCATCTCGGTGGCGGCGTCGAGCTTGTTGTCGCGGCCCAATTCCAGCACCCGGCGGAATTGCGCCAGCCGGGCTTCGGCCAGCGCCATGATCTCGATCACCGCGCGCTGCTGCTCTGGATTGTCGCGGGTCTGCTCCTGCAAGGTGCGCAGCAGCGGCGGAATGCCTCCGGCCGCCGCCTCGTAGTCGTCGAGGAAGCCCTGTTCCTGGGTCAGCAGATAGCCGCGCTCGGCGCTTTCGGCGCGGCGGATCTGCAGCAGCGACAGCGAAATCTGGTTCTCGACTTCCAGCGTGTGCGCCACCCAGGCGGCATCCTCGCGCGCCCGCTGCAGCCAGTACACCGAGGCGATGCTGATCACCACCAGCACCGCGAATGCGATGCCGAGCAGCGCAATTTGCAGCATCGAACGCTGCCGGGCGCGGGCCTGTGTCACCACGCGGCACCCAAACCGTCAAAACTGAAGTTCAATCCATCCCCCGGCGGAACCCGCACAAAATCGAGCTACAACGTTCCAGCCCGCGAAAGGTTCCGTAACCGGGCTCAGGGCTTCTTGCTGTCGCCCGCGGCCAGATAATGCTCCAGCCAATGGATATGGTAGTCGCCGTCGATGATGCCGGGCTCGCGGACCAGCGCCCGGAACAGCGGCAGCGTGGTCTCGATGCCGTCGACCACCATCTCGTCGAGCGCCCGGCGCAGCCGCATCAGGCATTCCGCCCGGGTCTTGCCGTGCACGATCAGCTTGCCGACCATGGAGTCGTAATAGGGCGGGATCACATAGCCCTGATACACCGCCGAATCGATCCGCACCCCGAGCCCGCCGGGCGGATGGTAGCGCGCGATCTTGCCGGGCGATGGCCGGAAGGTCACCGGGTTCTCGGCGTTGACCCGGCATTCGATGGCATGGCCGTTGAGCACGATCTCGTCCTGGGTGCAGGGCAGGTCGCCGCCGGCGGCGACGCGGATCTGCTCCAGCACGAGGTCGATGCCGGTGATCATCTCGGTGACCGGATGCTCGACCTGGATTCGGGTGTTCATCTCGATGAAGTAGAACTCGCCGTCCTCGTAGAGGAATTCGATGGTGCCGACGCCGAGATACTGCATGTCCTGCATCGCCTTGGCGCAGGTCGCGCCGATCCTGGCGCGGGCCTCGGCGCTGAGCACCGGCGAGGGGCCTTCTTCCCAGACCTTCTGGTGGCGGCGCTGCAGCGAGCAGTCGCGCTCGCCGAGATGGATGGCGCCGCCGCGGCCGTCGCCGAGCACCTGGATCTCGATGTGGCGCGGCTTCTGCAGATATTTCTCGAGATAAACCGAGGCGTCGCCGAATGCCGACTTGGCCTCGTTGCCGGCGGTCGACAGCGCCAGCATCAGGTCGGCTTCGGTCTGCGCCACCTTCATGCCGCGGCCGCCGCCGCCGGAGGCGGCCTTGACCAGCACCGGAAAGCCGATCGCCTTGGCGATCGCCATGGCGTCGTCCTCGGGGCCGACCGCGCCCTCGGAGCCCGGCACCACCGGAATGCCGAGCCGCTTGGCGGTCTTTTTGGCCTCGATCTTGTCGCCCATCAGCCGGATGTGCTCGGATTTCGGGCCGATGAAATGCAGATTGTGCTCGGCCAGGATCTCGGCGAAGCGGGCGTTCTCGGACAGAAAGCCGTAGCCGGGATGCACCGCGTCGGCGCCGGTGATCTCGCAGGCGGCGAGCAACGCCGGGATGTTGAGGTAGCTGTCCTTGGACGGCGGCGGCCCGATGCAGACGCTCTCGTCGGCGAGCCGGACATGCATGGCGTCGGCGTCGGCGGTGGAGTGCACCGCGACGGTGGCGATGCCGAGCTCCTTGCAGGCCCGCAACACGCGCAGCGCGATCTCGCCGCGATTGGCTATCAGGATTTTGTCGAACATGGCTGTACCGAGCTGTGAGGGCGAAAGACGCGAATAGCGAGTGGCGAATAGCGAATGGAAAGCGCAGGGGGGCGTCGCCGGCTTGGTCGGTGTCGTCCCTATTCGCTATTCGCTACTCCCCATTCGCCCTTACTCTATGACGACCAACGGCTCGCCGAATTCGACCGGCTGGCCGTCTTCGACCAGGATCTGGGTCACGGTGCCGGCGCGTGGCGACGGAATCTGGTTCATCGTCTTCATCGCCTCGATGATGAACAGCGTCTCGCCGGCGCGGACCTTGCTGCCGACCTCGACGAACGGCTTGGCGCCGGGCTCCGAGGCCCAATACACCGTGCCGACCATCGGCGAGGGCACCATGCCGGGGTGCTTGGCGACGTCGGCGACCGGGGCGGGGCCGGCAGCCGCCGCCGGGGCGGCGGCCGCATGGCCGGTCGGCACCGCGGCGGAAATCGTCACGGTGCGGGCGACCCGCACCCGCAGGCCGGCGCGCTCGATCTCGATCTCGGTCAGATTGGTCTCGTCGAGCAGCAGCGCGAGTTCGCGGATCAGCGCGTTGTCGTCAGCCGCCTTGGGGGTCGCGGCGGCTTTGTCTTCAGGCGGGCGGGCCATATTCTCGATCCAAGCTTTCGTGGTGATGGGGTGCGTCAGGCTTGCGCGCTGGCGCCGATTTTTGCGGCGAGGCCGCTGATGGCAAGGCGGTAGCCGTCGATGCCGAAGCCGCACAGGCTGGCGAAGGCGGCTTTCGCCGTAAAGGAATGGTGGCGGAAGCTCTCGCGGGCGTGGATGTTGCTGACGTGGACCTCGACGGTCGGGATCCGCACCGCGACCAGCGCGTCGTGCAGCGCGATCGAGGTGTGGGAATAGCCGCCGGCGTTGAGGATGATGCCGACTGCCTTGGTGGCGTGGGCGTCGTGGATGAAGTCGATCAACTCGCCCTCGCGGTTGGACTGCCGGCAATCCGCCAGCAAACCGAACCGCGCCGCGGTCTCGGCGCACAGCCGTTCCACATCCGCCAGCGTGGCGTGCCCGTAGATCTCAGGCTCGCGCAAGCCGAGCAGATTGAGGTTCGGACCGTTGAGGACATAGACTGTCTTGGGCATCACAATCCTGGTTTCGTCTGCGACCGTCGCACGCACCGATCAACCGAGCTCCGACAGGCGCGCCTGCGGCGCAGCTCTCTGACGGACCTCTCTTTCGATGGGGCAACGAGAAATCAGATGTCTTTGCGGCTTTCCGAGGTCCGCTGCTCACCGCGAGGCCACGCGATCCGAGCGACGCACCGGTTTTCTTGGCGGTTTATAAGTAACCTTACGGAGAAGGGAAAGCCTCCAGAGCCGAGAAAGCCCCGGTTCGGCACTCATTCGTTTTGCCAGCAGTGCTCGACAAGTCGCGGAAACGACTGATTAACCATCGGCGTGGAGGCAGTGGGCGTGGCCGCGGTGGCGCGAACCTGTCTTTCGTATAATTACGCAAAAGGGGCGGCCCGGCGGCCGCCCCCTGGTTCGTTGCGATGGTGTCGGTCAGCCGGCTCAGGCGTCGAGCACCGCGACGATCTCGAAGCTGCGCGGGTCGACCACCACGATCTGGTCGCGGACCAGGAAGAACTCGTAGCCGCGCCAATCCGGGTAGACCGAGATGATTTCGGTCGGAAGCGGGTGGAAGTGCACCTCGCGCGGCACCCGCGTGCCGACCGAGATCGCGAAGTTGACGTTGGTGACCGGCTGGATGCGCTGCTGCTTGATCACCGTGGTGATCTTGGTGCGCTGCTCGCCGGACAGCTTGGCGCCGGCGCCGGCCTGGCCGGTGGTGGTCGAGGAGCGGTTGTTGTCGGCGGCGTTGCGGTTGCCGTCCTTGGCGTCCTTCGCACCCTCGGCCTTCATGTCCTTGCCGGCCTTATCGCCCTTGTCGGCGCTCATCCCGGACTTCTGGCCCGGGGTCGAATCCTGCGCGCGCTGGTTCGGCTGGGCACCCGGCGCCATCTTCTCGTTCGACTGCGTCGACTTCATGCCGCCTTCGGCCGAACCCCGGCCGGACTCCGCACCCTGCGAGCTCGGTTGATTGCTGGAGCCGGCGGCGGACGGCGCCGCGGCGCCGCTCGAAGACCCGGCGCTGCCGGGGCTGCCGCCCGGGCTCTGTGCGCTTACCGCGCTGGTGCCGATGATCAATGCGGCGGTGGCAACGGATACTAGGAAACGTTTGCTCATCTTAAGTTTCTCCTCGCGTTTGCGTCTGCCCGCGCAATAACCGGAGGGTTGGCGTCATGTTCCTGGGCGTGACCGCGCGCAGCAGCTTTGTTTTGTGAATGCGAGATGAAGATGGAACGCGCCGGCCTGCGGTCTAAAGCGCGAAGGGCGACATCGCGTCGCCTGCTGACATCTGACGCGACGATCGAAAAATCCAGCGAACGTTGCGCTTGGTCGTGAAACGACGCCGCCGCGCGATCGGGGATCACGCGGCGGCGGTTTCGCTTCGTTAGTTGAACCTACTTCTTGCCCATGTCGGACTTGTCGCTGCTCATGCCGCTCGGCGCCGCGGCACCGGGCGCCATGCCCTGCGTCGTCTTCTTGCTGTCGCTGGCACCGCGGGCGGACTCGGTGCCCTGAGAACTCGGCTGGTTGCTCGACGTGGTGTTGGGCGAGGCAGCGGTGCTCGACGAGCCGGCGCTGCCGGGCGTGCCGCCCGAGGTCTGCGCGCTCGCGGCGCTGCTACCAGCGATCAATGCGGCGGCGGCGATCGACATCATAAGGCGCTTGTTCATTCGTGTTCCTCCTCATTGTTGCAATCTGCCATCGACAACTGGAGGAGTGGCATCATGTTCCGGCGAACGTCCGGTTCCCAGTGGGTTTTGTTTTGTCATATCCTGATAAGCGACGGGGAACATTATGTTTCGTGCTGCGGCGAACTAACTTCGAATCGACGCGCCTCTTCTGCGGCGCAACAAACGACGAAAGATTCATTGACCGGGGTCAAAATCGCTCTTCGTCTTTGGTCCGATCTGAGGCATGATCGCGCAGCTTCACCAATGGGGGCGACATTGGGAGGTCTCATGGCTCTTTATAGGGTGCAATTCTTCAAGGACATTCTTGGAGACAACGGCCATCACGCCGAAGTCTGCCAGCACTTGCTTGAGGTCGAAGCTGCCAACAGCTGCGACGCCGGCGAGCTTGCCAAGCTGAAGTTCTGCGAGACCGAACATCTGACTGACTGGTCGCTGCGCGCCGATCGCCTGCGAGTGTCGGAGAGCGAGTGCCCCGCGACTCGCCATACCGCGCATTAGCCGCAAAGCCGGCGAGGGCGCATCGCCGCGCTGTTCACGGGACTATTGTCGCCCGCCTTTGCCGTAGCACTTACCTCAATTTCTGCGATCGTCCCTGCTGATCAATCGACCGCGGTCACGACCGGACCACGGGCGGTTCGATGAGCTTGTCGGGAAACGCCGTGGCGCTCAGCAGGTCGCCTTGCCGCAGCGGGCGATGCCGATCTTTTCCTTCAGCGCCTCGAGACCGACCGCGCCGACCACCACCTGCTTGCCGATCACATAGCTCGGGGTGCCGTTCATGCCCATCGCCTCGGCGAGCTTGAAGTTCTCCTCGATGGTGGCGCGCACTTCGGGGCTGGCGAGGTCCTTTTCCAAGCGCGCCATATCGAGGCCGGCGTCCTTGGCGGCGGCGATCGAGCGCGCCTTGTCGGCCTGGCCGCGGCCGTTCAACAGCTTCTGGTGGAAGTCGAGATACTTCTTGCCGGTGGGGTCCTGCATCCGCACCGCGACGGCAACCTGGGCGGCTTCCACCGAGCCCGGCCCGAGCACCGGGAATTCCTTCAGCACCACCTTGAGCTTGGGATCGTCCTTCATCAGCTCCAGCATGTCGGTCATGGCGCGCTTGCAGTAGCCGCAATTGTAATCGAAGAACTCGACGAAGGAGACGTCGCCGTCCTTGTTGCCGAGCGTGACGCCGCGCGGCGAATTGAAGATGGTCTGGGCGTTCTGCGCGATCGCGGCCTGATGCTTCTCGGCCTCGGCAATCGCCTGCCGCTTGTTCAGTTCGGCGGAGACTTCCTCCAGCACTTCCGGATGCGCCAACAGATAGCTGCGCACGATGGTCTCGATCTGACCGCGCTGGTCGTCGGAGAACGCCTGCGCCGATGCGAGGCTCGGCATCGCGGCGAGGGCGAGCCCGAACAGGGCGGAGGCGAACAGGCGAAGCGGCGGCATGGGCAAATCCTTTTGAGAATGCTGGTTCTTAAATGCTCAAAGCCGATTCTGCGACCGGATTGAGCTGAATTTGTGAAGCGAGGCCGGGGCGCGGCGTCACTTCGTCGGCTTGGTGGCGACGATGTCGTCGGCCTTGACCCAGCCCGGCGAGCCGACCGCGAACCTCGTCTTGGCGCGGGAGGCGAGTTCGCGCGCGGTCTTGGCGTCGCCGCGCAGGAACGCGGCCTGCGCCGCGGCGAGATCGGCCTGGGCGTAGTCGCCCTTGCGGCCATAGGCCATCGCCAGCTGCGAATAGCCGAGCGGCGCCTCGGTCTCGCGCGCCAGCGCCGCGCGCAGGATGCCGATCGCCTCGTCGGTGGTGGCCTTGTTGTCGGAGGCGACCAGCGCTTGTCCCAGCAGCATCGAGATCAACGGCGCGCCGCCCGTCATCGCCACCGCCTTGCGCAGCGGCGCCACCGCTTCCGCGGGGCGGCCGCCTTCCAGCAGCGCCTGGCCGCGCAGCTCATAGAAATACGGATTGTTCGGCTGCTGCTGGAGCAAGCCGTCGATCTGGCTCAGCGCCGAGCGCAGGTCGCCGTGCAGATAGGTGCTGATGGCGCGGGCATAGCGCGCCGGCAGGGTGTCGTTGGACAGCGGATAGCGCCGGTTGACGGTGTCGGGCTTCTCCATGAAGCCGGAGGTCTTGGCGCGCATCATGTCGTGGCGCAGCTGCAGCGCGGCGTCGTCCTTCTTGTCCCAATACGGGCTGGAGCGCGCCAGCTCTTCGAGCGCGCGGACGCGCTCGGCCGGCATCGGATGCGACTGCGAATAGGGATCGGCCCCGCGCGCCGCGAACAGGCTGTCGTCGGTGAAGCGCTTGAAGGTCTCGTACATGCCCTTCGGCGATTGCCCGGTGGCGGTGAGGAACTTGACCCCGGCGCGGTCGGCGTTCTCCTCCTGCTGGCGCTGATACGACAGCAGGTTGCGGCGGATCATCTCCTGCGGCGCGCTCAACGCCGCCATGCCGATGTTGCTGGCGGCGCCTTCGCTGCCGCTCTTGGCGCCGGCCACCATGGCGCCGACGCCGAGCATCATCGCCACGATCATCTGGGTCTGCGCCTGCGCCAATTGTTCGCGCAGCTTCGACAGATGGCCGCCGGCGAGATGGCCGGTCTCGTGCGCCAGGACGCCGATCAGTTGATTCGGGGTCTGCGACTGCATCAGCGCGCCGTAATTGACGAAGATCCGCCGGCCGTCGGCGACGAAGGCGTTGAAGGTCGGGTCGTTGATGATCGCGACCTGGATGTTCTGCTTCTCCAGCCCCGCGGTGCGCAGGATCGGCCTGGTGTAGTCGCGCAGCAATTGCTCGATCTCGGTGTCGCGCAACAGCCGCGGGCCGTTGCCGCCCTGTTGCGCCGCTGCCGGAAATGGCGCCAGCGCCAGCGCTGCGGCGACCAGCAGCGCGGTCAGCCGGACACCGAGACGATGAAGGGCCACGCGGGCCGCGAATTGCTGTGGTTTAATCATTGGCCATGGTTCGATTGCGGGATATGCCCTAGCAACCCCCGGAATGGGGCGGCAGCGCGGCGCCGTCGGCGTAACCCTCGATTGTAAAACCAGCCGGAGATAGCAGATTCCGATGCACGATGCGACAGGGCCGGACCGCGCCAAGCGGCTGATCGAACGGGTGCTGACGCCGTCCGGGCGCAGCGACGTGCCGCCGTTCATGGTGATGGACGTGATGGCGGCGGCGGAGCGGATCGAAGCCTCAGGCGGCCATGTGATTCATCTCGAGGTCGGCCAGCCCGCGGCCGCAGCGCCGCGCAGCGCGATCGACGCCGCGCATGCCGCGCTGGAGCAGGGTCGCATCGACTACACCTCGGCGCTCGGCATTCCCTTGTTGCGCGAGCGAATCGCGCGGCACTATCGCGAGGCCTATGGCTGCACCGTCGACCCCGGCCGCATCGTGGTCACCACCGGCTCCTCCGGCGCCTTTATTCTCGCGTTCCTGGCGATGTTCGAGCCCGGCGACCGCGTCGCGGTGACGGTGCCGGGCTATCCGCCGTATCGCCATATCCTCACCGCGCTCGGCTGCGAGCCGGTGCTGATCGAGACTCATAGCGTGACCCGCCACGCCTTGACCGGCGAGGCGCTGCTTGCGGCGCACCGCAAGGCGCCGCTGAAGGGCGTGCTGGTGGCGAGCCCCGGCAATCCGACCGGCACGATGATGACCCGCGAGGCGTTGACCGAGCTGATGGGCGTCGCGGCGCGCGAGGGCATCGGCTTCATCTCCGACGAGATCTATCACGGGCTCGACTATGCCTTCCCGGCGGTGACCGCCGCGGAACTGTCGCCGAACGCGGTGGTGATCAACTCGTTCTCGAAATATTTCTGCATGACCGGCTGGCGGGTCGGCTGGATGGTGGTGCCGGAGGCCTTGGTGCGGCCGATCGAGCGGCTGCAGCAAAATCTCGCGATCTCGGTGCCGACGCTGTCGCAGATCGCCGCCGCCGCGGCGTTCGAGGGCCGCGCCGAGATGGAAGCGGTGAAGCGCGGCTACGAGGAGAACCGCAAAATCCTGATCACAGGTTTGCCACAAGCCGGTTTGACCGAGTTCCTGCCGGCGGACGGCGCGTTCTATCTCTATGCCGACGTCTCGAAATTCACCGACGACAGTTTCGCGTTCGCCCAGCGAATGCTGCAGGAAGCCCATGTCGCGGCGACACCCGGCGTCGACTTCGATCCGGTGCGCGGCCGCAGCTTCGTGCGGTTCTCCTACGCCCGTTCGGCAACCGACATGCACGAGGCGGTGGCGCGGATCAGCAAATGGCTTGCGCAACAACGGCCGATATAAGCCTTAGGATACTTGCGCCGCGTCCCGCTTGCCCGCTATAGCGGGATCGATAATTTCCTTTCCGGAGAATTCTCGTGCCAATCGTTTCAGCCGCGTCCTATGGCGCGAACAGAAACAACGCTGCGCTTGAAGCGTGCACCTGGCCGACCGGAATGCCTTAAGGCGCGATCGCTACTTCTGACGTGCTCTGCCGGTCGGACTTGCCTGGGGTCGACGGGGTGCAAGCGTATAACAATGACAGGCATATCCTTGGATCCGGAGAAAATGCCATGTCGGCGGTGACTGAGAGTTTTGGGCCCATGCCATCGGCCAAGTCAAAACCGCCAGCGGCCAGGAAACCCTGGTACAAGCTGCTCTATCTGCAAGTGCTGGTTGCGATCGTACTCGGCGTGCTACTCGGCTGGCTGTCGCCGCAGATCGCCACCAACGAGTGGGTCAAGGCGCTCGGCGACGGTTTCGTCAAGCTGATCAAGATGGTGATCGCGCCGATCATCTTCTGCACCGTGGTTTCGGGCATCGCCCATATTCAGGACGCCCGCAAGGTCGGCCGGGTCGGCGTCAAGGCGCTGCTCTATTTCGAGGTGGTCTCGTCGTTCGCGCTGCTGATCGGGCTCGTGGTCGGCAACGTGGTGCAGATCGGCCATGGGCTCGGGGCCACCGGCGACGCCGCCGCGGTTTCCAAATACGTCAAGCAGGCCGAGGCGCAGCATTCGGTCGACTTCGTGTTGAACATCATCCCGGACAGCGTGGTCGGCGCGTTCGCCAAGGGCGACATCCTGCAGGTGCTGTTGTTCGCGATTCTGTTCGGCTTCGCGCTGATGACGCTGGGCGAGCGCGGCCATCGGCTGCGCGACGTCATCGACGACGCCTCGCACGCGGTGTTCGGCGTGATCGCCATCGTGATGAAGGCGGCGCCGGTCGGCGCGTTCGGCGCGATGGCGTTCACCATCGGCAAGTTCGGCCCGGCGGCGCTCGGCAATCTGATCGGCCTGATCGCGGTGTTCTACATCACCGCGGCGCTGTTCGTGGTGCTGGTGCTCGGCCTGATCGCCAAGATCGTCGGCTTCAACATCTTCAAGTTCCTGAAGTACATCAAGGACGAATTGCTGATCGTGCTCGGCACCTCCTCGTCGGAAAGCGCGCTGCCGCAGTTGATGGAAAAGCTGGAGCGGCTCGGCTGTTCGAAGTCGGTGGTCGGCCTCGTGGTCCCGACCGGCTATTCGTTCAACCTCGACGGCACCAACATCTACATGACGCTGGCGACGCTGTTCATCGCGCAGGCGCTCGGCGTCGACCTGACCTGGACCGAACAGCTCACCATCCTGTTGGTGGCGATGCTGACCTCGAAGGGCGCCAGCGGCGTCTCCGGGGCCGGCTTCATCACGCTCGCCGCGACGCTGTCGGTGGTCAACCCGGCGCTGGTGCCCGGCATGGCGATCGTGTTCTCGGTCGACAAGTTCATGAGCGAGGTGCGTGCGCTCACCAACATCACCGGCAACGGTGTCGCCACGGTGTTCGTGTCGTGGTGGGAAAACGAGCTCGATCACGATAAGCTAGCCGCGGCGTTGAACCAAACCATCGATCCCTCGGACATCGAGACCGCGGTGACCACGGGATAATCGTGCCGCCGCCAGCGCGACGCGTCGCATTGCTGATAACCGCCCGGAGAAATCCGGGCGGTTTTTTCATGCGTGACGGCGAGCAAATGCCGCCATCGACGGCAGCAGAGCAGCTCATTCTGGTGACCGCCTAGCGGCCGCGTGGCGCGCTTAGATGCGCTGGCAAGCCGCGAGCCGAGCTGCAGCAGCCGACGAGCAGCGGCGGCACGCGCGATGGCGCAAACAAAAACCGCCCGGGTGACCGGGCGGTTCGTTGTTCTTGACCTGTGAGCAGGACGCTATTCGCCGCCACCGAAGCGGCGCGACCACCAGCCGGCACGGCGCGGCTGCGCCGCAGCCTCGGGCGCCGGGGCGGCAACGGGCGCAGCTTGCTCGGCCGGTGCCGCTTCCGCGGTCTCGGTCGGAGCCGTCTCAATCGGAGCGGTCTCAATCGGAGCGGTCTCAACGGCTGCCGTCATCGCTTGCGGCTCGACCGGGGAGCTAACCTGAGGTGCCGCGACCACGGCGGCCTCGCCACCGAAGTGCACCTTTTCACGGACCGTGGAGCGGCGGCGCGCCGATCGCTCGGTTTCGGCCGGGGCTTCCGCAACCGGCTCGGGGCGCGGCGCCTCGACCGGGGCGGGGGCCTCGCTCACCGCGACCGGCTGCTCCGGTTCGGCTTGCGGTTCCGGCGCGGAATAGTCAGCGGGCTCTTGCGGCTGTTCCTCGCCGACCGGCTCCAGCGCCGGACCGTCGAGATCGCCGACCGCCAGCGCCGCTTCCGAAGCCGCCGGGTAGTCCAGGTCGTCGGCAATCGAACCGGCTTGGCCGTCCTCAGGACCGCCGCGCCGACGTCGACCGCCGCGCCGACCGCGTCGCCGCGGCCGCCGTTCGCCATCGGCACCTTGCTCGAGACGGGCCTCGCCGTCGGCGTCAGCGCTCTCGTCGGCTTCATCGGTTTCGGCCAGCTCGGCGCCTTCGAACTTCTCGCCGGCATCAGCGGGCGCTGCCGTTGCATCGGCATCGTCGCGCAGCGGCGCGCCTTCGCGCGCCTCGCCGGCGCGGCCGCGCCGCCGCCGCCGCCGCTTGCGTTTGCGCACCTCGGCTTCGGCTTCGGTTTCGCCGGGCTCGGCGCCCTGCTGATCGTCGGCGAGCCCAACGGTCTCGTCGGTTTCGATCTCGGCTTCGAACTCGAACTCGTCGTCTTCATACGGTTCTTCGACCGCCGGCGGGAACGCCGCGACCTGCGCCGCCAGCAACGCCTTGGCGGCTTCCAGCGTATGCACCTGCTCGCCGCGGTCGATCACGAAGGACTGCTGGCCGGTGACGGTCGGATCGGCGATCACCGTCAGCGACACCCGGAAACTGTCTTCCAGATCGCGCAGATGGCCGCGCTTGTGGTTCAGCACGTAGAGCGCGACATCGCTGCGGGTGCGCACGATCAGATTGTGCGTCGCGCCCTTCATCAGAATTTCTTCCAGGCCGCGCAGTAATTGCAGCGCAACCGACGCCACCGAGCGGACGTGGCCGGAACCGCCGCAATGCGGGCAGGGCTCGGTCGAGCTCTCCAGCACGCTGGCGCGAATCCGCTGCCGCGACATTTCCAACAGGCCGAAATGCGAGATCCGGCCGATCTGGATCCGCGCGCGGTCCTGCCGCAGGCAATCGCTGATCTTGCGTTCGACCGCGCGGTTGTTGCGCTTCTCCTCCATGTCGATGAAGTCGATCACGATCAGCCCGGCGAGATCGCGCAAGCGCAGCTGCCGTGCGACTTCCTCGGCGGCCTCGATGTTGGTCTTCAGCGCGGTGTCTTCGATATGGTGCTCGCGGGTCGAGCGGCCGGAGTTGACGTCGATCGAGACCAGCGCTTCGGTCTGGTTGATGACGATGTAGCCGCCCGAGCGCAGTTGCACGGTCGGCGAGAACATCGCATCGAGCTGGCTCTCGACGCCCATCCGCGAGAACAGCGGCTGGCCGTCGCGATATTGCTTCACCGCCCGGACGTTGGACGGCATCAGCATCTGCATGAAATCCCGGGCTTCTTGATAGCCGGCTTCGCCGGCGACCTGGATCTCGTCGATCTCCTTATTATAGAGGTCGCGCAGCGAGCGCTTGATCAGCGAGCCTTCCTCGTAGACCAGGGTCGGCGCCTGCGACTTCAACGTCATGTCGCGGACGGTTTCCCACATCCGGATCAGATATTCGAAGTCGCGCTTGATCTCCGGCTTGGTGCGCGAGGCGCCGGCGGTGCGCAGGATGATCCCCATGCCTTCCGGCACGTCGAGATCCTGCACCACTTCCTTCAGCCGGGAGCGGTCCTGCGCCGAGGTGATCTTGCGGCTGATGCCGCCGCCGCGGGCGGTGTTCGGCATCAACACGGCGTAGCGGCCGGCCAGCGACAGATAGGTGGTGAGCGCCGCGCCCTTGTTGCCGCGTTCTTCCTTGACCACCTGCACCAGCATCACCTGGCGGCGCTTGATGACCTCTTGAATCTTGTACTGCCGGCGCGGCCGGAAGGCGCGTTCCGGCACTTCTTCCAGCACGTCGTCGCCGCCGACCGACTCGACGATGTCTTCTTCGGCTTCTTCGCCGTCGTCTTCGTCATCCTCGTCGGCGTCGTCGTGGTGCTCTTCGGCCTGCGCCGGCAGCGCGACGTCGAGGTCGGCGATCAAGTCATTGTCGCCGTCGACCTGCACCGCCTGCGGCGGCTCGATCGGAAACGGCGCGTCCTCGACATAGCCGTCGTCTTCGGCATCGGCATTGGGCACCACCGGCGCGATCGCCGTGGCGGGATCGAATTCGGCGGCAGGCGCATCGGCGGCGAAGTCGTGCGCGGCGGTCTCGACAGCGTGCGGCTGATCATCGCCGCCCACGTTGTCCGACGTGTCGTGCTCGTCCTGCTCGTGCGACGGCTGTTCGGCGTGATCCTCGCCGTGCTGCGCCTCGAATCCGGCCTCGACCGGCTGCGGCTGGTCGGGATGGCCGTGCTCGTGCTCATCGGGCTGCGGGCCGTCGATTGCAGCGGCGTCAACCACGTCGCTCTGCACCCGCTCGCCATTGCCGCGGCGGCGCGAATTGCGATGCCGCGGGCGGCGACGGTTGGAGCGGTTCTCGCTCTCTTCCTCGGCTTCGCGATGGGCGCGTTCGTCGGCCTCGATCAGCGCCAGCCGGTCGGCGACCGGGATCTGATAATAGTCTGGATGAATTTCGCTGAACGCCAGGAAGCCGTGGCGATTGCCGCCATATTCGATGAACGCCGCCTGCAGCGACGGTTCGACCCGGGTGACCTTGGCGAGATAGATGTTGCCGCGCAGCTGCTTGCGCTGCGCTGTTTCGAAATCAAATTCTTCGACGCGATTGCCGCGGATCACGACCACCCGGGTTTCTTCCGGGTGGGTGGCGTCGATCAACATTTTGTTGGGCATTTCTGAACTCTTGACGGCGACCTGCGCGCATGACGACTCGCGCGCGAGGCGCGGTCGGGTAGCGGGATGGTCCACCTGATTCGGGGGTGAGGGGAAGGCCGAAACGCAACCCGCGGCGCCGCGCCGACGCTGAACCCGGGGCGTTGCAGCGCGCGAAGCTATTGCTTCGCAGCAGCGCAGCCTTTGCGTGGGTTCTTGTCGGCAACACAGTCTGGCGCATCAAGCGTCGGCCCGTCTGATCAGATTGGCGGCAAGGGCGCCGCCTGGTTTCGCTGAAGGACCAGCGCGCGCCGAAGCGCTCGCCAGCTAGGGATATCGCGGCCTTGCGGCCGAAAGCCGGTCGTGAAGTGTCTGGTACCGCCCCTGGAGCGAATGGACCTGGGATCGGAAGCCGCCCGGCAGAAAACCGCCGCTCTTGTTCAGCCGCGCGCTGCGCTGGCTTGGGAGGGCGGAAGACGCCAAATCCTCTTGAGACTTTCCGAGAGGATACGGCGTTGCACCGGGAGGCTGACGCGACACAACCGCGAGTTATACCGTCAGCCCTTTTTACATACGTCGAATGGACGACGCTGGCAAGCGACGCGTCGCGGGCCGGCAACACCGCACCGGAATCGCGGCCGGCGCCTTAAGGTCTCGTTAACTGTGCGGTTCTAATGCGGTAAACACCAAGCAGGGAGACCGGATTCGTTGGCGGGCGGCGCAAATCATAAATTTGTGTTGGGAGCGCTGGTTGCGTGCGCTGCGGCATCGCTGTGTCTGGTTACCATGAGCCTCAGTCCGGCGCGCGCCGAGTCGCCCGGCCTGGCCGCCGCCAACCTGTTTCCGGTTGTATCCGACGCCCGGCTGGCCGGCGACGACAAGCAAACCCGCTTCGTGATCGACCTCGACAGCAAGGTGCAGCACCGCATCTTCACGCTCGCCGACCCGTATCGCGTGGTGGTGGATCTCCCGCAGGTGAATTTTCGTCTGCCGGCCGGATCCGGGACCACCGAGCGCGGCCTGGTCAAGGCGTTTCGCTACGGCCTGGTGATGCCGGGCGGCTCGCGGATCGTGCTCGAGCTCAACGGCCCGGCGAAGATCGAAAGCGCCTATCAGCTCGATGCCGCCAACGGCCAGCCGCCGCGGCTGGTGATCGAATTGGCGGCGGTCGACCGCACCACCTTCGTGCAATTGCTCGGTGCCGAGAGCCGCCCCGAATTGCGGCCGGCGGTCGACGGCGACGCCGTCGCCTCGGTCACCCCCACGCCGCACGCGGCTGCGGAGCCGCTCGATGCGCGGCCGGTGGTGGTGCTCGATCCCGGCCATGGCGGCATCGACAATGGCACCCAGGCCGCCAGCGGCGAGGCGGAAAAGACCCTGGTGCTGGATTTCGCGCTGGCGCTGCGCGATCGCATCGAAAAGGCCGGCAAATATCGCGTGGTGATGACCCGCACCGACGACACCTTCATTCCGCTGGCCGAACGGGTGCGAATCGCCCGGGCGCAGTCCGCCGCGCTGTTCGTCTCGATCCACGCCGACGCACTTCCGCGCGGCGAGGGCGACGCCCAGGGCGCCACCATCTACACGCTGTCGGACCGCGCCTCCGACGCCGAGGCGGAACGGCTGGCCGAAGCGGAGAACAAGGCCGACGCCATCGGCGGTGTCAATCTGACCGAAGAGCCGACCGACGTCGCCGACATCCTGATCGATCTCGCGCAGCGCGAGACCAAGAGCTTCTCCAACCGATTCGCCCGCATCCTGATGTCCGAAATGAAGAGCGCGGCGCGGATGCACAAACATCCGCTGAAGTCGGCCGGCTTCAAGGTGTTGAAGGCGCCCGACGTGCCGTCGGTGCTGCTGGAATTGGGTTATGTCTCCAACAAGGGCGACCTGAAGCAGCTGGTGTCGGAGAACTGGCGGGCGCGCACGGTCGGCTCGGTGGCGCAGGCGGTGGATGCGTTCTTTGGGAAACGGGTGGTTTCGGTTAGCCCGACCAACTGAAAAGCGCGCCGAAGCCCTAGTTTAGACACAGCCTGTCCTATAAAAAGTCCGCGTGTGATTTGACAAATCGTCGGAAATTGCCCGCCGCTTCGCGTAAGAACGGCTGACGGCACTGGGCCGCTGTGGCGGCTGCAGGATTGAACGGACATCGTCTGATGCGGCTGCTGTTTCGGTTTATGGGCTTCCTGTTTGCGGCCGGAACCATCGTGTTCCTGGTCGGCGTGGCCGCCGCGGCCGGTTTGATCTGGCATTACTCCAAGGACTTGCCCGACTATTCGCAGCTGCAGGATTACGAGCCGCCGGTGATGACCAGGGTGCACGCCGCGGACGGCGCGCTGCTCGGCGAATATTCCAAGGAGCGCCGGCTGTATCTGCCGATCCAGGCGGTGCCGAAGCTGGTGATCAACGCCTTCCTCGCCGCCGAAGACAAGAACTTCTACGAGCACGGCGGCATCGACTATTCCGGCATGGCGCGCGCGGCATTGCTCTACGCGCAGAATTTCGGCTCCAACCGGAGGCCGCAGGGCGCCTCCACCATCACCCAGCAGGTCGCCAAGAACTTCCTTCTGACCAACGAGGTGTCGTTCACCCGCAAGATCAAGGAAGCCTTGCTGGCGATGCGAATCGAGCGCGCCTATTCCAAGGACAAGATCCTCGAACTGTATCTCAACGAGATCTATCTCGGGCTCGGCGCCTACGGCATCGCGGCCGCCTCGCTGGTGTATTTCGACAAGTCGGTCAACGAACTGACCGTAGCCGAGGCGGCGTATCTGGCGGCGTTGCCGAAGGCGCCGGCGGCGCTGCATCCGATCCGCAACCGCGACCGCGCCATTGAGCGGCGCAATTACGTGGTCGATCGGCTGCTGGAGAACGGCTGGATCAAGCAGGCCGACGCCGACAAGGCGCGCAAGGATCCGATGGCGGTGACCAACCGCACCAACGCCGCGCACATCTTCGCCGGCGAATATTTCGCCGAGGAAGTGCGCCGCGACGTGTTCGAGCGCTACGGCGAGAAGAAGCTCTATGAAGGCGGGCTGTCGGTCCGCACTACGCTCGATCCGAAGCTGCAGGTAATCGCGCGCAAGACCATGAGTGCCGGCCTGGTCAATTTCGACGAAGCGCAGGGCTGGCGCGGCGCCACCGCCAAGCTCGACATCTCGGGCGATTGGGGCGTCAAGCTCGCCGACGTCAAATCGCTGTCCGACATTTCGCCGTGGCGGATGGCGGTGGTGCTGGAGACTTCGGATCAGTCGGCCCGGATCGGCTTCCAGCCCGGCCGCGAACTCGGCGGCGCGGTGCTGAAGGATCGCCATATCGGCATCATTACGCTCGACGGCGTGAGATGGGCGCGGCCGGCCGCAGGGCCGCAGCGCGGCAAGACTCCGACCTCGGTGTCGCAGGTGCTGTCGCCGGGCGACATCATCTATGCCGACCCGTTGATCGCCAAGGACGGCAGCCTGGTCGAGGGCCAGTTCCGGCTGCGGCAATTGCCCGAAGTGTCGGGCGCGATGGTGGCGATGGATCCGTGGACCGGCCGCGTCTTGGCGATGGTCGGCGGCTTCTCGTTCGACCAGAGCCAGTTCAATCGCGCGACGCAAGCCTATCGGCAGCCCGGCTCGTCGTTCAAGCCGCTGGTGTATTCGGCGGCGATGGACAACGGCTATACGCCGTCGACCGTGGTGGTCGACGCGCCGATCGAAATCGACCAGGGGCAGGGCGCCGGGGTGTGGCGTCCGGAGAACTATTCCACCGGCAAATATTACGGCCCCACCACGCTGCGCAACGCGCTCAAGCACTCGCTCAATACCGTGACGGTGCGGCTGGCGCAGGACGTCGGCATGCCGCTGATCGGCGAATATGCCAAGCGGTTCGGGGTCTATGACGAACTGCCGAACTATCTGTCCTATGCGCTCGGCGCCGGCGAGACCACGGTGATGCGGATGGTCACCGCCTATTCGATGTTCGCCAATGGCGGCCGAAGGGTGAAATCAACGCTGATCGACCGCATCCAGGACCGCTACGGCCGCACCATCTTCAAGCACGACGCCCGCGAATGCCGCGGTTGCGACGCGCCCGAGGGATGGAAGAACCAGGCCGAGCCGCAACTGGTCGATCGCCGCGAGCAGGTGCTCGACGCCATGACCGCCTACCAGATCACCTCGATGATGGAGGGGGTGGTGCAGGCCGGCACCGCGGCCTCGGCATTCTCGGGATTCGGCAAGCCGATCGCCGGCAAGACCGGCACCACCAACGACGAGAAGGACGCCTGGTTCATCGGCTTCTCGCCGGACGTCGTGGTCGGGATCTATGTCGGCTACGACAAGCCGCGCAATCTCGGAAGAGGTGGCACCGGCGGCCATCTGTCGGCGCCGATTGCCAGGGACTTTTTGAAGCTCGCATTGGCCGACAAGCCGGCGATTCCGTTCCGCATTCCGGCCGGAATCAAATTGATCCGGGTCGACTCCAAGACCGGCACCCGCGCCGGCCCAGGCGACGGCGGTCGCACCATCCTCGAAGCCTTCAAGCCCGGCACCGCGCCGCCGGACAATTACTCGGTGATCGGCGTCGCCGATGCCGAGGGCCGCGCGCTCACCGTCTCACCGGACGCCGACCGCTCGATCCTGCGCCCCGGCACCGGCGGGCTGTATTAGCGGGCCCATATTAGCGCTTCCGGCGATTGCGCTTTGCCGCGGTCGCCGCTACACCCCGTTTCGCAATTTCCAACTGCGGACTCGCCGCACATCAGGGCTTCCATGCGCGCTGAAATCGAACGACTCGTTGAAGAGATCAAGCAGTCAGTCGGGCTGCTGAGGAGGCATCTTTGACGTCGATGCTTCAACGGCCCGACTCGCAGAGCTGAACAAGCTCGCCGAAGACCCCAATCTCTGGAACGACCCTCAGAAAGCCCAGAAACTGATGCAGGAGCGGACCTCGCTGGAGGATTCGCTCGGCGGCATCGGCAAGGTCGAACGTGAGCTCACCGACAACGTCGACATGATCGAGCTCGGCGAAGCCGAGAACGACGAAGGCGTGGTCGCCGAAGCCGAAGCCGCGTTGAAGGCGCTGAAGAAAGAGGTCGCGCGCCGCGAGCTCGAAGCGCTGTTGTCCGGCGAAGCCGACCGTTTCGATTCCTATCTCGAGGTTCACGCCGGCGCCGGCGGCACCGAGAGCCAGGACTGGGCCTCGATGCTGCTGCGGATGTACACCCGCTGGGCGGAGAAGCACGGCTTCAAGATCGAATATCTGGAAGAGACCCAGGGCGAAGAAGCCGGGATCAAATCCGCGACCATTCAGATCTCCGGCCATAACGCCTATGGCTGGCTGAAGACCGAGGCCGGCGTGCATCGCCTCGTCCGAATCTCGCCGTTCGATTCCAACGCCCGGCGCCACACCTCGTTTTCCAGCGTGGCGATCTTCCCGGTGGTCGACAACACCATCAAGATCGACATCGCCGAAAGCGACGTCCGCGTCGACACCATGCGTTCGGGCGGCGCCGGCGGCCAGCACGTCAACAAGACCGAATCCGCGGTGCGGCTGACGCACGTGCCGACCGGCGTCGCGGTGGTCTGTCAGGCCGGTCGCTCGCAGCACAAGAACAAGGCGCAGGCTTGGGACATGCTGCGCGCGCGACTCTACGAAATCGAGCTGAAGAAGCGCGAGGAGCAGGCCGCCGCCGATCAGGCCGCCAAGACCGATATCGGCTGGGGCCATCAGATCCGCTCCTACGTGCTGCAGCCCTATCAGATGGTGAAAGACCTGCGCACCGGGGTGCAGACCTCCGACACCGCCGGCGTGCTCGACGGCGACCTCGACGAGTTCATGGGCGCGACGCTGGCGCAACGCGCCTTCGGCACCCCGCCGCCGTCGATCGAGGACGTGGATTAATGGCGCAGGCCGCCCACGTCGCCTTCATCGGTCTCGGACGGATGGGGCAGGGCATGGCGGGCCGCTATCTCGACGCCGGCTGCAGCGTCGCGCTGTGGAATCGCAGCAAGGCCAAGGCCGAGCAGCTGATCGCGCGCGGTGCGCGCTTTGCAGCGTCGCCGGCAGATGCTGCGGAAGGTGCCGACGCCATCGTGACCATGGTGGCCGACGACGAGGCATCGACGGCGGTCTGGCTCGGCGAGCATGGCGCGGCGACCACGGCCAAACCGGGCGCGATTGCGATCGAGTGTTCGACCGTGTCCTATCAGCACGCGCTCGATCTCGCCGCAGCACTACGCGCGCGCGGCCTCGTGGCGATAGATAGCCCCGTCACCGGATTGCCGGATGCCGCCGCGCGCGGAAAACTGACCTTGCTGGTCGGGGCCGAGCCGGCCGATCTCGATCTGGCGCGGCCCTATCTCGCGCCGCTGGGTTCGACGATCCGGCATTTCGGGCCGGTCGGCGCCGGCACCGTCTACAAGCTGATCAACAATCTGATGGGCGCGATCCAGATCGCCGGTCTCGCCGAAGGGCTCGCGATTGCCGAACAGGCCGGGCTCGACATGAATCTGGTGCTGGAATCGATCGCAAGCGGCGTCACCGCCAGCCCGCAGGTGATCAAGCATGCGCCGCGCATGGTCGCGCGGGATTTTGCCAATCCGACGTTTACGGCAGCGCTTCGCCACAAGGACGCCGCCTATGCGCTGGCGCTCGCGGAAAGCCTGTTGCCGGAGATGCCGGTGTCTCGCGCGACCGTGGACGCTTATGGCAAGGCCAAAGCCCACGCACCCGATGATGATGAAGGCCGGATCATCGAGGTGGTGTCGCGGCCGAAATTATCCGAGGCCTGATTGCCCGGCGCTGCTAACCCGCCCCCGCCAGCCGCACCCCGGCCCGCAAAAACTTCTGCGGGTCGACCGCTTCGCCGTCGATCCGGGTTTCGTAGTGCAGATGCGGGCCGGTGGAGCGGCCGGTCGAGCCGACCTCGCCGATCACTTGCCCGATCTTGATCGCATCGCCGACCTTCACCGAAATCTCCGACAGATGGCCGTAGCGGGTGGCGAGGCCGTTGCCGTGGTCGACTTCGATCATGCGGCCATAGCCGCCGGCCCAGCCGGCCGAGGTCACCTTGCCGTTGGCGGTGGCGCGCACCGGATCGCCCATCGCGGCACGGAAATCCAAGCCGGTATGCATCGCCGGGCGGCCGAGGAACGGATCGGAGCGCACCCCGAAGCCCGAGGTGAATTCGACTTCGCCGACCACCGGCTTGCGATACGGCACCAGCGACAGCGTGCGGTTCAGCCGTTCGACCTGGGCGCGGCTGATGTTGATGCGATAGAGCTGGCGCTCAAACGCGCCGGAGTTCGCCGCCGGCGGTTTCAGCGGAACGAACGGGCCGCCCATGCCGCCGCGAGGCGCTGCGGCCTCCATCTGCGCGACGTCGAGTCCGAGATCGCTCAGCACGCCGCGCATCCGACGGGCGCGCTGTTCGAAGCTCTCCTCGACGAAGCCGAGCACCGCGATCTGCTTGGACTCCACCTGGTCGAGCGATCGCTGCAGCTTGCCGATCACGGTGTCGACGCCCTGGTTCTTGGCATATTGGTTGGTCTGCGGCGCGGCGATCTGCGGGGTGCGGGATTCCAGCCGGGCCTCGCGGTCCGGCGGCGCCACGAAGATCACGGTGTTGCTGATCGGCGAGGGCTTCGGAATCGCCGAGGCGCCGAAGTCGGTGGCGGAGGCGCCGCGCTGCGGCTTGATCGAGCCGGTGACGGCGACGTCGGGCAGGCCGTTCAGCGCGTTGGCGCGGGATTCCAGCTGGCTCTGCCGCCGCATCACCTGGTCGAGCTTCTGGTCGAACTGTTCCTGGTCGAGCAATTGCCGGCTGGTGGTGCGGTCGACCTTGGCGCGCAGCTCGGCGATGCGGTCCTCATAGGCGTATTGCATTTCGGCTTGGCGGGCGATCAGCCGGGTCAGCACGTCGTCGCGGAACGCGAAATAGGTCGCCGTCGCCGCGGTCCAGGCGCCCAGCGCCACCACGCTGCCGACCACGATCCAGAACACCACCGGCCCGAACCGCACCTGCCGGCCGGCATGCACCAGCGCGTAGCCGTTCTTGGCCGGCTGCGGACGGGCGGCCTGCGGCTGAGCGGGGCGCCGCGGTTGGGCTCGGCCGTGATCGTGGGCGTGGTGCTGCAGGGACTCGGAATAGGGACCAGTACGGTAGGACATTGGGGCTCCCGCGCCGGCTGGAAACAGTCTCCATCGGCTCAACTCGCGGGCGGATTTGACCCCCTCATGGTTAATATTTGGAGAATGCGATCACTCCAATTCGCGCGCCGCCGCCAGCACCGCATCGGCGTGGCCGTCGACCTTGACGTTGCGCCAGATCTTGGCGACGCGGCCGTCCGCGCCGATCAGCACCGTGGTCCGAAGAACGCCCTGAAAGACCTTGCCGTACATCGATTTTTCGCCCCACACGCCATAGGCTTCGAGGACCTGATGGGGCTCGTCCGACAACAGCGGCGTGGTGAGTTGGTACTTGTCGCGGAACGAGTCCTGGGCCTTCGGACTATCCGCCGAGATGCCGAGCACGCCAGTGCCCGCGGCCGCGAAGTCGTCAACCAGCCGGGTGAACTCGATCGCCTCCTTGGTGCAGCCCGGGGTGCTGGCGCGGGGATAGAAGAAGATCACCAGCTTGCGGCCGGCAAAGCTCTGCAGCGACACCGTGCCGCCGCCGTCGCGCGGCAACTCGAAGGCCGGCGCTTTGCTGCCCTCCGCCAGCGCGCCCTTGCGCGGCGCCTCAGCCGGCGGGGCGGTCGGCTTCGCGGCGATGGGCTTGGCTGCCACGGGCTTGGCCGCGGCTTCCTTGGCCACGGCCGGCTTGGCGGTGACGGGATTGGCAGTGACGGGATTGGCAGTGACGGGCTTGGCGGTGACCGTAGGTCGGGTCGCGGCCACGGCTACCTTGGGGGCACGCTTGGAAGCGACGGGGGCGGGCGCTTTGGTCGCAGCGGCTTTGGCGCGCGATGGCTTTACAGTTTTTGCCGGAGCGGGCCGCGACGGTTCGGCGGCGGGCTTTCGGGTGGTGACGCGGGCCGGCGCGACGGCTTTGGATTTCGCGGTGGCAGCGCTCGCCGACTTCGCAGCCGGCTTTTTCGCCGGCTTGGTGGCTGCCGCGGATTTTGCGCTCGGCTTCTTCGCGGCGACCAATGTGGAGGATTTCTTACGCGTTTGCTTGGACATGCGCCTTCCTTTCGTCGCTTTCGGCAGGTCAATAAACGTGGGATTGCGGATGTCGTGGCAAGGCTGCCGCTGCTGGGCAAGTCCGCCGACGTCGGGGTATGGTTACAAGGGATTCGAGACGCCAGCCATCCCCGTGCGTTGATATGGTCCGTAAGGGCCGACTGAGGAATTTGGTTTTCAACAAGGATTGGCAGCAATGCCGCCACAGGAGCGCAACCTGCTCACCGGCGAGCGATCGCGCCCCGGCGAACAGGCCTGCAATCCGCGCTCCCACCGAGAGGCAATGGCCAAGAAACACCCGACCCACGCTCCGGAGGCGCGCGCTGCTCACCCGCTGCCGCATTGTGATGATGACCATTGGCATCATGACCATGACGAGGCTGGCTGGCAGCGCGCGCGCGCCTTGCTGTCGGGGTCGCGGCTCGGGTTTCACTATGTCGGCGACCGCCTCGGCGTGATGGCGCATTGGATCGTTGGCGAACGCTGGATCGGCCGCGTGCTGGTCACCGTGCTGGTGCTCGGCGTGATCTTCACCGCCTGCTTCGGCGGGCTGTGGCTGCGGCTTGGCGCCGGACCGATCAATCTGGACATGGCGACGCCGTGGCTCGCCGCGGCGATCGAGGACAATATCGGCAACGGCAACACCGTCGAGGTCGGCGGCACCCAGATCGAGCGCGCCGGCCGGATCCGGGTCGCGGTGCGGCTGCGCAACATCGTGGTGCGCGACCGCGACCACGTCATCGTCGCCACCGCGCCGAAGGCCGAGGTGCGGCTGTCTGGCTCAGCGCTTCTGACCGGGCGGCTGCGCGCGGAAAGTCTCAATCTGGTGGACGCCGAACTCGCGGTGCGCATTACCCCGGACGGCGAAGTCACGGTGTCGACCGGCGACACCAACCGGCCGCTGGCGACCGGGGTCGCGTCGCCGCGGCGGATCGGCCCGCCGGACGCCGACGCTGCTCCCTCCGCCGCCGGATCGCCGACGCCGCAGCCGGCGACGCCGGCCGACAGCCAGGAGGCGTTCTCCGGGCTGCTCGCCGGTCTCGACTGGCTCGACAGCCTCAGCCTGACCGGGCTCGACGGCCAGAACCTCAACGAGATCGGGTTGAAGAACGGCAACCTGGTGGTCGACGATCAGCAGCGCGGCAACCGCTGGAACTTCGAGAACATCACGCTCAGCCTGCGCCGGCCGAGCAAAGGCGGCGTCGCCATGAGCGTCGGCGAAGAAGCGGTCGCCGGCGAGGACAGCCCGCGCGCATGGTCGCTTCGGGTGGCGGTCGGGCCGCCGTCCAACGGCGTGCGATCGGTCGAAATCCGCGCCAACAACGTCTCGTCGAAGAACATCCTGTTGGCGCTGCGGCTGAAGGACGTCACCTACAGCGCCGACCTGCCGCTCAGCGGCGAACTGAGCGGCGAGCTCGGCCGCGACGGCCTGCCGACCTATTTCCGCGGCAAGATCACCGCGGGCGCCGGCCAAATCACCGACAGCGATACGCCGGACTATCCGATGGCGATCGACCAGGGCGAGGTCAATCTGGAATGGGATTCCAACCGCCGGGTCCTGGTGGCGCCGTTCAAGGTGATCTCCGGCGCCAACCGCGTCACCCTGCTGGCGCATCTCGAAGCGCCGAACGACAACATCCCGGATTGGCGGCTCGGCTTCAGCGGCGGAACCATCGTGCTGCCCGGCGTCGAGGGCGAGGCGCCGCTGATCTTCAACCGCATCGCCATCGGCTTGCGCTTCGACACCGACAACCGCCGCATCGTTCTGACCCAGGCGGATATCAGCAACGGCGAGATCGGCGTCGCCGGCACCGGGAGCGTCGACTATTCGGGCGAGCCGCGGCTGAAACTCGGCTTTGCCGGCACCCCGATGTCGCTGTCGGCGCTGAAACGGATGTGGCCGGTCCTGATCGTTCCCGAATTGCGCGAATGGGTGATCGAGCGGATCGACAAGGGCTCGATCCAGCGCATCGACATCGGCGTCAACTCGCCGCTGAAGAATCTGTCGCGGCGCGGTCCGCCGATTCCCGACGACGGCCTTGCGGTCAACATCGTGGCGACCGGGGCGATGATCCATCCGGTCGACGACATGCCGTCGATCCGCGACGGCGATCTCAAGGCCCGGGTCACCGGCCGCACCGCGACGGTGACGATCGGGCAGGCGGTCGCCGACACCCCGCAGGCGCGCCGCTTCAACCTCTCCGATATCGTGTTCGAGGTGCCGGACATGGCGCCGAAGCCGGCGCCGGCGCGGGTCAGGTTCAAGATCGACGGCCCGGTGGCGGCGGTCGCGGAAATCCTGGCGTCGGATCGGCTGAGCGAATTCGCCGTGCCGATCGATCCGAATTCCGCCAAGGGCAATGTCACCGCGCAGGTCGCGCTCGGCATGCCGATCAAGCGCGAACTGACCAAGGCCGACACCAGCTACAACATCAGCGCCGACCTCAGCGGCTTTGTCGCCGACAAGCTGGTGATGAACCAGAAGCTCGAGGCCGCCGCGCTGAAGGTGAGCGCCAACAATCAGGGCTATCAGGTCAAGGGCGACGTCAAGATCAACGGCCAGGCGGCGTCGCTCGACTATCGCAAGCCATCTGACGGCGACGCCGACATCAAGCTGCAGGCGACGCTCGACGACGCCAGCCGCGCCAAGCTCGGCTTCGATCTCGGCACCGCGGTGACCGGCGCGATGCCGATCAAGCTCTCCGGCAAGATCGGCGGACCGGACAAAGAAAACCGGCTCGGCATCGAGGCGGACCTCACCGCGATGAAGCTCGACAACATCCTGCCGGGCTGGGTCAAGCTATCGGGCAAGGCCGGCCGCGCGGTGTTCAATCTGGTGCAGAAGCCGCAGTCGACGCGGCTGGAAGACATCGTCATCGAGGGCAGCGGCGCCAGCATCAAGGGCTCGATCGAAATCGATCAGAACGGCGATCTGCTGAATGCCACATTCCCGAACTACGCGCCGTCCGACGGCGACAAGGCCTCGCTGAAGGCCGAGCGCGCGCCCGATGGGGTGATGAAGGTGACGGTGCGCGGCGACGTGTTCGACGGCCGCGGCTTCATCAAATCCGCGATGTCCGGCAAGGAGACCGACCCCAAGAGCAAGACCAAGTCGATCGACTACGACATCGACGTCAAGCTCGGCGCGGTCGCCGGCTATTTCGGCGAGGCGGTGCGCAGCGTCGACGCCAAATTGTCGCGCCGCAACGGCGCGATCCGCACGTTCTCGCTGAGCGGCAAGCTCGGCCGCGATACGGCATTGACCGGCGACCTGCGCGGCCGCGGCCAGGGCCGCGAAGTGCTCTATCTGGAAACCAACGACGCCGGCGCGTTCTTCCGCTTCACCGACACCTACGCCAAGATGTTCGGCGGGCAGTTGTCGCTGGCGATGGACCCGCCGATCGCCGAACCGCGCGAGCGCGAAGGGCTGCTCAACGTCCGCGATTTCACCATCAAGGGCGAGTCCGCGCTGGAGCGCGTCGCCGCCAGCGGCACCAACGGGGCGCCGTCCAACGTGGCGTTCTCGCGGATGCGGGCGGAGTTTACCCGGCAGAACGGCCAGCTCACGATCCGCGAAGGCGTGGTCAAGGGGCCGATGGTCGGCGCCACCATCGAAGGCAACATCGATTATCCGGCCAACCAGGTGCGGATGAGCGGCACCTTCGTGCCGATGTACGGGCTGAACAACATGTTCGGCCAGATCCCGATCGTCGGGCTGTTCCTCGGCGGCGGCAACGAGGGGCTGATCGGCATCACCTACGAGATCGTCGGCTCGCCGGGCCAGCCGGTGTGGCGCATCAACCCTATCTCGGCGATGGCGCCGGGCGTGCTGCGCAAGATCTTCGAGTTCGGCACCGGCAAGCAGAACAACAACAACGATTTCCCGATGCCGAACAACTGACGCCCGGCCGACCGGCCGGGCGCAGTGATCAGCTAGAGACTGTTCGAGTTTGATTGATGCGCTTCAATATTCCCAGGCTGTCATTCCGGGGCGCGAGCAGCGATAGCTGCGAGCGAGCCCGGAATCCATAACCCCTGCAGGGGATATGGATTCCGGACTTGCTCGTTCTTGCGAACTCGCAATCCGGAATGACGACAGCATTTGTATTGGATGCTTCAATCCCAACCGAAAGTGCTCTAGGCAGCGCGGACGCCGGCCAGGAAGGTGTTGACCTCGCCGGAGAGCTGCCCGGCCTGCTTCGACAGGTTGGCGGCCGAGCTCAGCACCAGATTGGCGGCGCCGCCGGTCTCGTTGGCCGCGCTGCTGACGCCGCCGATATTGGTGGTGACGGCCTGGGTCGCCTGCGCGGTCTGGGTGACGTTGCGGGCGATCTCGGCGGTCGCGGCGCCTTGTTCCTCGATCGCCGAGGCGATGGTGGTGGCGATCGCGCTGACCTCTTCGATGGTGGCGGTGATGCCTTCGATGGCGCTGACGGCCTCCTTGGTGGCGGCCTGGATCTGTGCGATCCGGTTGCCGATCTCCTTGGTGGCCTCCGCGGTCTGTCCGGCCAGGCTTTTGACTTCGGAGGCGACCACCGCAAAGCCGCGGCCGGCGTCGCCGGCGCGCGCCGCTTCGATGGTGGCGTTCAGCGCCAGCAAATTGGTCTGACCGGCGATGTTGGAGATCAATTCGGCGACGTGCTCGATCTGCTGCGCGCCGTCCGACAGCGCGCGCACGATGGTGTCGGTGCGCCGCGCGCTTTCCACGGCGTGGCCGCTGATCTTGGCGGATTGCGCGACCTGACGGCTGATCTCGGTGATCGACGAGGTGAGTTCTTCGGCGGCCGAGGCCACGGTTTGCACCCGCGTGCTGGCTTCTTCGGCGGCCGAGGACACCACGGTGGCCTGCTGATTGGTGCGTTCGGCGGTGCCGGTCATCGACCGCGCGGTGGTCTCCAGGTCCGACGAGCTCGAAGCCATCAGCCCGACCAATTGTCCGACCGAGGCGTCGAAACGATCGGCCAGCGCCAGCAGCGCTTCGCGCTTTTCGGCTTCGCTGCGCTCTTTGTGGACCGCCTGTTCGCTCTCCAAAGTGCGCGCGGTGAGGGCGGTCTTGCGCAGCATCTCCAGGGTCTCGGCCATCCGGCCGATCTCGTCGCCGCGATCGGTCTCGCCGACCACCTCGTCGAGCGAGCCGTTGGCGATGTTCTGCATCCGGGTCTGCTGCCGCTTCAACGCGCCCAGCACATCTCGGGCGATCAGCCAGGACAACAGCCCGATCAGCGCCAGCACGCCGGCGCCGATCGAGCTGAGCTTGATCAGCAGCGCACGGACGTCGGCCTCGAGATCGTCGACATAGAGGCCCCCGGCAATCGCGATATTCCACGGCTGAAACACCCGTGTGAACACCAATTTCGGGATCGGCGTGGCCTGGCCCGGACGCGGCCACAGATAGGTCGTGGTGCCGCCCTCGCTGTTGGATCGCGCGGCGTCCACGATGGCTCGGGTGATTTCGACGCCGTTGGCATCCTTCGTGCCGGTGATCTTGTCTTCGAGTTTCGCGTCGGAGGCGTTCATCATCACGCTGAAATCAGACACCCGGTAAGCGGCCGGATAGCCCTGGCCGTTGCTGAACCGCATGCCCGCGGCGCGGGCGCGAAACTGCAGTTCCGCTTCCGCCCGCGTCAGCTTGCCGGCGACAACCTCGTTCTGCAGCGACTGCGCCATGCCGGTCACGATGTCCACCGCGGTCTGCAGCTGCGCCATGCGGTCGTGCAGCATGCGACTCTGGTTGAGCGAAGCCGCCACGGCGACGGTGGCACAAACGGCCGCAGCCGACAGCGCCACCATGCTGGAGATCTTGGTGCGAATAGTGAAGCGGCTGAGCAAGTTCATCGTGACCTCAAATCCAGAACTTGCGGAAACTACGTGGTGAGTTCCTTCCGAATCGTGAAATTACCGCTGCAACTCATCGGCATCCGTGATTGTACGGAGGCGGACCCACGACGCGGCGTCGTGTGGAGCGGATAATGCAGCGCTTAGTTGTGCGTCGTGGCCACTGTTGGCGAGAAAGTATTAAGCATTGCGCGGCTCGCGTGCATGGCGTCCTGAGAGCCTGACCGAAAAAGCACCGAGCAAAACCAGGGGTCTTTTGTCATTGCGAGCCGAGGACGGCGCGTAGCGCCGGCCGAAGGGCGAAGCAATCCAGGGCTTCTTGCGTGGCCCTGGATTGCTTCGTCGCAAGAGCTCCTCGCAATGACGCGTTGAATGCCTGATTTCATTGATCGCTTTTTGAGTCAGACTCTGAGGCGGCGCTTCGTCACGCCGGCTCGCGCCCGCGCGGGACGTCCAACGTGAAGCGATCGTCCAGCAGCGGGCGCCGCGCAATCGTTGGTGCTGGCCGCGGCGTTACGCCGGGCGCAGCAGCACGTGCTTCTTCTTGCCCATCGACAATTTGATCACGCCGTCGGCGGTGAGGTCGGCCGCGGTCAGCGCCATCTTCTCGTCGGTCACCGCGATGTCGTTGACCTTGAGGCCGCCGGCCTTGATCTGGCGCCGCGCCTCGCCGTTGGAGGCAACCAAGCCGGTCTTCTCGGCGAACGCCACCAGCACGCCGAGCCCGGCGTCGAGTTCGGCGCGCGGCAGTTCGACGGTCGGCAGGTCGCTGGCGGTGCCGCCTTGCTCGAACGTGGTGCGGGCAGTGGCTTCAGCCTTGTCGGCGGCGTCGCGGCCATGGATCAGCGCGGTGGCTTCGGTCGCCAAGATCTTCTTGGCTTCGTTGATGTCCTGGCCCTTCAGCGCCGCGAGCCGCGCCACTTCGTCGAGCGGCAGCAGCGTGAACAGCTTGAGAAAGCGCTCGACGTCGGCGTCCTCGGTGTTGCGCCAGTACTGCCAGTAGTCATAGGCCGACAGCATGTCGCCGTTGAGCCAGACCGCGCCGGCGGCGGTCTTGCCCATCTTGGCGCCCGACGAGGTGGTGAGCAGCGGGCAGGTCAGCGCGTGCAGCTGATGCGTGCCCATGCGGCGGCCGAGATCGACGCCGTTGACGATGTTGCCCCATTGGTCGGAGCCGCCCATCTGCAGATTGCAGCCGTAGCGCCGCGCCAATTCGACGAAATCGTAGGACTGCAGGATCATGTAGTTGAATTCGATGAACGACAGTTCCTGCTCGCGCTCGAGCCGCATCTTCACCGAGTCCATGGTGAGCATGCGGTTGATCGAGAAATGCCGGCCGACGTCGCGCAGCATTTCGATGTAGTTGAGTTTGGTCAGCCATTCGGCATTGTCGGCCATGACGGCGTCGCTCTTGCCGTCACCGAACTCGATGAACTTGGCGAAGGTGCCCTTGATCGAGTCCTTGTTGGCGTCGATCTGCTCGTAGGTCAGGATCTTGCGGGTTTCGTCGCGGCCCGACGGGTCGCCGACCCTTGTGGTGCCGCCGCCCATCAGCGCGATCGGCTTGTTGCCGGTGGCCTGCAGCCAATGCAGCATCATGATCGACAACAGATGGCCGACGTGCAGCGAGGCCGCGGTGCAGTCGTAGCCGACATAGGACACCACTTCGCCGCGCGCCGCCAAGGCGTCCAGCGATTCCGGATCCGAAATCTGATGGATGAAGCCGCGGCTTTGCAGAACATTCAGAAAATCTGATTTAAATGCAGTCATCGCTGTGGGACCCGGCTCATTCTTAGTTCACGTTGTCGGCAATGAATCGCGGCGCGTGTCGGGAGGAAGACTGCCGAATGGCGGCGCCCCGTGGCATTATAAGATGTGGTTGCGCGACACAAGTTGGACGTTGGCGCGCGACAGCGCCACTGCCGGGAGGTGCCCATGCTGATGACCGCGATCGGACTGATGAGCGGCACCTCGCTCGACGGGGTCGACGTCGCTTTGGTCAAGACCGACGGCCGGCGGGTGGCCGCGCTCGGCCCCTCGGGCTACCGGCCCTACAGCGAGGTCGAACGCGCGCTGCTGCGCCAGGCGCTGGCCGAGGCGGTGCATCTCACGCGGCGCGAGGACCGGCCAGGCGTGCTGTTCGAGGCCGAACGGGTGGTCACGCTCGCCCATGCGGAGGCGGTGGCCAGCTTCACCGCGCAACACGGCATCGCCCGCGAGGACGTCGATATTGTCGGATTTCACGGCCAGACCGTGCTGCACCGCCCGGCGCAGCGGCTCACCGTGCAGATCGGCGACGCCGCGGCGCTCGCCAAGGCAATTCGGGTTCCGGTGATGCATGATTTCCGCGCCGCCGACGTCGCGGCCGGCGGCCAGGGCGCGCCGTTCGTGCCGGTCTATCATCGGGCGCTGGCGCAGTCGCTGGACCGCGCGGGCCCGATCGTGGTGGTGAATATCGGCGGGGTCTCCAACATCAGCTATATCGACGGCGATGTGCTGATCGCCTGCGACACCGGCCCGGGCAATGCGCTGCTCGACGACTTCGTGTTCCGGACGACCGGCCAGCCGTTCGACAGCGAGGGAAGGCTGGCGGCGCAGGGCGCGATCGATCAGGCCTTCGTCGCCGCCGCGCTGCAGCTGCCGTTCTTCGCCGCGCCGCCGCCGAAGTCGCTGGACCGTAACGAGTTTGCGGCTCTGGCCTTGCCGAAGCTGGCGCCGGCCGATGGCGCCGCGACGCTGACCGCGTTCACCGCGGCGGCGATCGCCGCGGTCGTGCCGCTGTTGCCGAAGCCGCCGCTGAGCGTCGTCGTCACCGGCGGCGGCGCGCGCAATCTGACCTTGCTGCGGATGTTGCGCGAGCAGCTTTCGCCGGCGAGCGTGGAGAACGCCGACGCGCTCGGCTGGTCGGCCGACGCCATGGAGGCGCAGGCATTCGGCTTTCTCGCCGCGCGCGGGCTGAAAGGCCTGCCGCTGACCTATCCGCAGACCACCGGGGTGGCGATCCCGATGACCGGCGGGCTAATCGCGCGGCCGTAGATTTGCGAGGCGTAACGTAGGGTGGGGCAAAGCGAAGCGTGCCCACCGCGGATGCGGCTGGTGGGCACGGCGCAAGAGCGCCTTTGCCCACCCTACACGTCGTCCGAACTCAGCGGACGTTGGCGAGGCGCATGTCGAGATAGCCGGTGACCGACTCCATCAGCGGCTGCAGCTTGCCGTCGAAGAAATGGTTGGCGCCGGGAATGATGTGCTGGTCGATGACGATGCCCTTCTGGGTCTTCAGCTTTTCGACCAGGGTGTTGACGTCCTTCGGCGGCACCACCGCGTCCTTCTCGCCATGCACGATCAGGCCCGAGGACGGGCAGGGTGCCAAGAACGAGAAGTCGTAGAGATTGGCTGGCGGCGCGATCGAGATGAAGCCTTCGACCTCGGGCCGGCGCATCAACAGCTGCATGCCGATCCAGGCGCCGAACGAGAAGCCGGCGACCCAGCAGGCGCGGGCTTCGGGATTGATGGTCTGCGCCCAGTCCAGCGCCGAGGCGGCATCGGACAATTCGCCGGTGCCGTGGTCGAACGAGCCCTGGCTGCGGCCGACGCCGCGGAAGTTGAAGCGCAGCACCGAAAAACCACGATGCACGAAGGCGTAATAGCATTGGTAGATGATCTGGTGATTCATGGTGCCGTGGAACTGCGGATGCGGATGCAGCACCATGGCGATCGGCGCATTCTTCTGCTTGGCCGGATGATAGCGGCCTTCCAATCGACCTGCGGGACCGGTGAAAATGACTTCAGGCATTGATTTTCCTTGGCAGACTCAGCCGACGTGGGGCGGGCTCTTAAGGCTCTGCGCAGACCAGGCCGTGCGAATAAGGTGCGATCAGCGCCATGACAGCGGGCCAAAGGCGATGGAACGGAGGCCGCGTTCTAGCATGGGGCCAGGGGCCAATTGCAAGCATATTGAGCACGGCGGCCGCCAACCGCCGGGTTCCGTTGGCATCTTCCGCGCGGCTGCCTAGATGTGGGGAAGCCATTGACCGGAGTCTGATTTGACGGGACGGGTTTATCTCGACTGGAATGCGACGACGCCGCTGCGCGAGGAAGCCCGCGCGGCGATGGCGGCGGCTTTCGAGCTCGGCAATCCGTCGGCGGTTCACGCCGAGGGCCGCCGCGCGCGCGGCGCTGTCGAAGAAGCTCGCGCCGCCGTCGCAGCCGCTGTCGGCGCCCGGCCGCAGGACGTGATTTTCACCTCCGGCGGCACCGAGGCGAATGCCCTGGCGCTCACGCCGGGGTTGAAGACTTTCGGCAAGCCCCTTGATCGCTTGATCATTTCGTCGATCGAGCATGCCTCTGTGCTGGCTGGTGGGCGGTTCGCCACCGATCGCATCAGCGCGATGGCGGTCGACCGCAGCGGCGTCGTCGACCTGGAACATCTCAAGCTGCTGCTGGAAGCTGACGGACCGGCGCTGGTGTCGGTGATGCTGGCCAATAACGAGACCGGCGCAATCCAGCCGATCGCCGCGGTGGCTGAGCTGGTGCATCGGGCGGGGGGCTTGCTGCATGTCGATGCGGTGCAGGCATTCGGAAAAATTCCGATCGATATCAAACAATTAGGCGCCGATCTGGTCTCGGTCTCGGCGCACAAGATCGGCGGTCCGAAGGGTGTCGGCGCCTTGATTCTCGCCGAGGGGGTCGCGATCTCCGAGCCGCTGCTGCGCGGCGGCGGGCAGGAGCAGGGCCGCCGCGCCGGAACCGAGAACGTCGCCGGCATCGTCGGCTTTGGCGCCGCGGTCAAGGCGGCGATCGCGGCGCTTCCGGGCGACGCCGAGCGGATGCAAAAGCTGCGTCAAAAGCTGGAAAAAATCTTGCGGCAAACCCAAGGCAGCGTGATTTTCGCAAGCGACGTGCCGCGGCTGCCCAACACCACGCTGGTCGGGCTGCCCGGGCTGAAGGCGGAGACCGCGGTGATCGGCTTCGACCTCGCCGGGATCGCGGTGTCGTCGGGCTCGGCGTGTTCGTCGGGCAAAGTGCAACCCTCGCATGTGCTGCGGGCGATGCAGGTCGACGAGGCGCTCACCCGCAGCGCGATTCGCATCAGTTTGGGTTGGACCACCACAGAAGGCGACGTCGAACGCTGCGCCGAGGCTTGGCGAAAGCTGATCGGATCATTAATTACAAGGGATGATGAAACAGAGCTTGAACGGTTCCAAACTAGCTGATTTCATGCTCGCAGTTGCGTAATACACTTTAACCATTCCACCGCGGTCCTTGAAACCGCGAGCGGAGGATAGAATGCCGGCTGAACAAGAGACGGTCGAACGGGTGCGCCGTGTCGACGTCGATCAGTATAAGTATGGTTTCGAGACCGACATCGAATCCGACAAGGCCCCAAAGGGTCTCTCGGAAGACACCGTCCGGTTCATCTCAGCCAAGAAGAACGAACCCGACTGGATGCTGCAGTGGCGGCTGGAAGCCTACCGCCGCTGGCTGACCATGACCGAGCCGACCTGGGCGCGGGTCGACTATCCGAAGATCGACTACCAGGATCTGTATTACTACTCAGCGCCGAAGAAGAAGCCGCAGCTGTCCTCGATCGACGAGATCGATCCGCAGATCCTCGACACCTACAAGAAGCTCGGGATTCCGCTGCGCGAAGTCGAGGTGCTGGAAGGCGTGGTGCGGCCCGAGGGCGAGCGCCGCGTCGCCGTCGACGCGGTGTTCGATTCGGTCTCCGTCGCCACCACCTTCCAGAAAGAGCTGAAGGCGGCCGGCGTGATCTTCATGCCGATCTCGGAGGCGATCCGCGAACATCCCGATCTGGTGAAGAAATATCTCGGCACCGTGGTGCCGACCACCGACAATTACTTCGCGACGCTGAACTCCGCGGTGTTCTCCGACGGCTCGTTCGTGTATGTGCCGCCGGGCGTGCGCTGCCCGATGGAGCTATCGACCTATTTCCGGATCAACGAGCGCAACACCGGACAGTTCGAACGCACGCTGATCATCGCCGACCAGGGCGCCTATGTCAGTTATCTGGAAGGCTGTACCGCGCCGCAGCGCGACGAGAACCAGCTGCACGCGGCGGTGGTCGAACTCGTCACCCACGACGACGCCGAGATCAAATATTCGACGGTGCAGAATTGGTACCCCGGCAATTCCGAGGGCGTCGGCGGCATCTACAACTTCGTCACCAAGCGCGGCGATTGCCGCGGCAAGAACTCGAAGATCTCGTGGACGCAGGTCGAGACCGGCTCGGCGATCACCTGGAAATATCCCAGCTGCATTCTGCGCGGCGACGGCTCGCGCGGCGAGTTCTACTCGATCGCGATCTCCAACGGCTATCAGCAGGTCGATAGCGGCACCAAGATGATCCATCTCGGCAAGAACACCACCAGCCGGATCATCTCCAAGGGCATCGCGGCGGGCAAATCGCAGAACACCTATCGCGGCCTCGTCACCGCGCACCGCAAGGCCACCGGCGCGCGCAACTTCACCGCCTGCGATTCGCTACTGATCGGCGATCAGTGCGGCGCGCACACCGTGCCTTACGTCGAGGCGAAGAACTCCTCGGCGCTGTTCGAGCACGAAGCCACCACCTCGAAGATCTCCGAGGACGTGCTGTTCTACTGCGTGCAGCGCGGGCTCAGCCAGGAGGAGGCGGTCGGCCTGGTGGTCAACGGCTTCGTCAAGGACGTGCTGCAGCAATTGCCGATGGAGTTCGCCGTCGAGGCGCAGAAGCTGATCTCGATCTCGCTGGAGGGGAGCGTGGGATGAGCGGTTCGGACGACGTCATGCAGGTTTGGCTTGATGTTGGTCTGGACGGCAGCGTGACTCTGCCGGCCGCGTGTCTCGCTGCGGCGCAGTTGGAGCCGGGCGGTCGGGTCATGGTTCGTGTCGTTGACGGTGTCGTCCAGATTCTATCGCACATGACTCTGGCGATGGAAATTCAGCGCATGATCGAAAAGGGGATCGACCCCGGTCCGGTGCTGAAGGATCTGCCCGGCGTTGACGGACTGATCGTGGAACGTCGACTTGAATTTTTGCGAGAGAAACCGGAGTTCGGCGCACAACATCATGCCGCGGAGTAGCAAGCCGATCGTGTTGGATGCCTCTGCGGTGCTGGCGGTCGCGCTGCAGGAGCCCGGGTACCGCGCGCTTCGTGGGCTTGAAAGTGTGGGCCTGGTCTCCGCGGTCAATCTCGCTGAAGTGCGAACACGGCTCTGGGATAAGGCGGGTTCGGCGAGCGCGATCGACGGGATGTTGGCGGGGATCGAAATGTCGATCGTCGCCTTCGACGAGAAGCAGGCGAGACTTTCCGCGGAATTGCGGCCGGCGACGCGGGCGCTGGGATTGTCGCTGGGTGATCGGGCCTGCCTCGCACTGGCGATGCAGACCGGCGCGGTGGCCTACACGGCGGATCGGGCATGGGCAAAGATCGATCTGCCCATCGAAGTTCGCGTCATAAGGTAACGGAATGAATTGTGGCACTGCGCAACTTGAGAACAAGGCCACGAGTTAGTTGGAGAAATGGTGCAAGACTTGCAACGTCACAACTTACGATAGCTCATCGCCCGGGATGGTCGCAAAGCGGACATTCCGGACCATGAACGACGAACTTAGACGAACTCAGACCAAGCCGAACTCGAACTAAGACGAACTAAGTGAGCGACGGAATCTACGATCATCCCGTGGGGGCGTTGAGGCGCACCGCGGAATGGCGCCGAGCATAAAGGACGGACGACACCATGGCATTGCTTGAAGTCAAAAATCTCCAGGTCCGGGTCGAGGAACGCGAGATCCTTCACGGCCTGACGCTCTCCGTCAACGCCGGCGAGGTGCACGCCATCATGGGGCCGAACGGCTCCGGCAAATCGACGCTCAGCCACGTCATCGCCGGCAAGCCGGGCTACGAAGTCACCGGCGGCGAAATCCTGTTCAAAGGCGAGGACCTGTTGGAGATGGCGCCGGATATGCGCGCCGCCAAGGGCGTGTTCCTGGCGTTCCAATATCCGGTCGAAATCCCCGGCGTCGCCACCATGACCTTCCTGCGCACCGCGCTGAATGCGCAGCGCAAGGCGCGCGGCGAGGGCGAATTCTCCACTCCGGACTTTCTGAAGAAGGTGCGCGAAGTCGCGGCCTCGCTCGGCATTCCGCAGGAGATGCTGCGCCGTGGCGTCAATGTGGGGTTTTCCGGCGGCGAGAAGAAGCGCAACGAGGTGCTGCAGATGGCGCTGTTCCAGCCGAGCCTGTGCATCCTCGACGAGATGGATTCCGGGCTCGACATCGATGCGCTCAGGGTCGCCGCCGACGGCGTCAACAAGCTGCGCTCGCCGGACCGCGCCATGGTGGTGATCACGCATTATCAGCGGCTGCTCGACTACATCGTGCCCGACGTCGTGCACGTGATGTCGAAGGGCCGCGTGGTGAAGAGCGGCGGCAAGGAACTGGCGCTCGAACTCGAAGCCACCGGCTACGCGCAATACGCCGATGCCGCGGCCTGACCTTGGTCGACTGAAACGGATTTTGTAATGAATGTTGCAGCGACACAGATAGATCCCGCCCCGGTGGCCAGCGCGTTCGACGCGGTGCGCGCCCGGCTGCCGGGAACCGAATCGGTGACCGAGCGGCGCCAGGCGTCGTTCGACGCCTATGCCAGCAAGGGCTTGCCGAACCGCCGGATCGAGGACTGGAAGTACACCGATCTGCGCGTCCTGATGCGCGAGGTGCTGCCGCTGGCGGCGGCGCCGGATCAGGCCGCACTGCAGCGCGCCGGCACGGCGCTGGCGCATCTTGCGACGCGCGACACCACCAAGCTGGTGCTGGTCGACGGCGTGTTCGCGCCGTCCTTGTCCGACCTCGCCGGGCACGAGGCCGCGGTCGAGATCCGCTCGCTGGCCGAGGTGCTGCGCGACGACGGCAACGGCAACCGCGCCGATCTGTTGAATATCAATGCCAGCGCCGACGCGATGATTTCGCTGAACGCGGCGATGGCGACCGACGGCGTGCTGATCACCGTCGCCGACGGCGCGAGCGTCGGCAGGCCGATCCACATCGTCCATGTGGCGACGCAGTCGAAGGCGGCAACTTACAGCCGGTCGTTCCTCAAGCTCGGCAGCGCGGCCCGCGCCACCTTCGTCGAGAGCTTTGTCGCAGCCGAAGGTGCCGCGGCCTATCAGGCCAACGACGCGGTGGTGATCTGGCTCGGCGACGGCGCCGAACTCCAACACGTCCGGCTGATGGAAGACGCGCTGGATGCGATCAACATTTCCACCGCGGTGTTCACGGTCGGCGCCAAGGCCAAGCTCAACACCTTCAACCTGACCTCGGGCGGCGGCGTCAGCCGCTACCAGGGCTTCGTTAGTATCGGTGGCGAGGGCGCCCATGTCGCCACCAACGGCGTTAATTTGCTGAAGGGTACGCAGCACGGCGACACCACGCTGGTGCTCAATCACCTGGTGCCGCATTGCACCAGCCGCGAGGTGTTCCGTGCGGTGCTGGACGGTCGCGGCCACTCGGTGTTCCAGGGCCGCATCAACGTGCATCAGGCGGCGCAGAAGACCGACGCCAAGATGATGACGCGGGCGCTACTGCTGTCCGACGAGGCCGAGGCCGACAACAAGCCGGAGCTGGAGATCTTCGCCGACGACGTCACCTGCGGTCACGGCTCGACCACCGGCGCGTTGGACGAATCGTTGTTGTTCTATCTGCGGGCGCGCGGGCTGAGCGAAAAGGACGCGCAGTCGCTGCTGATCCAGGCCTTCATCGGCGAGGCGATCGAATCGATCGCCGACGACGGCTTGCGCGATCTGGCGATCGCCGCCGGCGAACGCTGGCTGGAGGCACGCTCATGACGACACATCCCGCGGTTTCCAACGGAAGCTATGACGTTGCGCGCGTGCGCGAGGATTTCCCCGCGCTGGCGCTCAAGGTCTACGGCAAGCCGCTGGTGTATCTCGACAACGCCGCCTCGGCGCAGAAGCCGCGCGCGGTGCTCGACCGCATGACGCAGGCCTATGAGAACGAATACGCCAACGTGCATCGCGGGCTGCATTATCTCGCCAACGCCGCGACCGAAGCTTATGAGGGCGGCCGCGCCCGGGTGACCAGCTTCCTCAACGCACGCCGGACGGAAGAAATCATCTTCACCCGCAACGCCACCGAGGCGATCAACCTCGTGGCGTCGTCGTGGGGTGCGCCGAATATCGGCGAGGGCGACGAGATCGTGCTCTCGATCATGGAGCACCATTCCAACATCGTGCCGTGGCATTTCCTGCGCGAACGCCAGGGCGCGGTGATCAAATGGGCGGAGGTCGACGACGACGGCAACTTCCTGCTCGAGGAATTTGAAAAGCAGCTGACGGCGAAGACCAAGCTGGTGGCGATCACCCAGATGTCGAACGCGCTCGGCACCGTGGTGCCGGTCAAGGAGGTGGTGCGGATCGCGCACGCCCGCGGCATTCCGGTTCTGGTCGACGGCAGCCAGGCCGCGGTGCATATGGCGATCGACGTCCAGGACATCGATTGCGACTTCTACATCATGACCGGCCACAAGCTGTACGGCCCGACCGGGATCGGCGTGTTGTACGCCAAATACGATCACCTGGTGGCGATGCGGCCGTATTGCGGCGGCGGCGAGATGATCCGCGAAGTGTCGCGGAACGTCGTTACTTATGGCGATCCGCCGCACAAATTCGAGGCCGGCACGCCGGCGATCGTCGAGGCGGTCGGGCTTGGCGCCGCGATCGACTACGTCAATTCGATCGGCAAGGCGCGGATCGCGGCGCACGAACACGATCTGTTGGACTACGCCCAGGCGCAGCTGCGCGAGATCAACTCGCTGCGGATCATCGGCACCGCGCGCGACAAGGGCCCGGTGATCTCGTTCGAGATGAAGGGCGCGCATCCGCACGACATCGCCACGGTGATCGACCGCTCCGGCATCGCGGTGCGCGCGGGAACTCACTGCGTGATGCCGCTTTTGGAACGATTCCAAGTCACCGCGACATGCCGGGCCTCATTTGGGATGTATAACACCCGCGAGGAAGTCGACCAATTCGTACAGGCGCTGATCAAGGCGCGGGATTTGTTCTCATGACAGATACTGTCGAAGCCCGAACCAGCAACATGCAGACCTCGTCGGCGCTGCCGCCCGAGGAAACCGAACGGCTCGGCAGCGACATCGTCGCGGCGCTGAAGACGGTGTTCGATCCGGAAATTCCGGCTGACATCTACGAGCTCGGGCTGATCTACAAGGTCGACATCAAGGACGACCGCACCGTCGACGTCGAGATGACGCTGACCACGCCGAACTGTCCGGCCGCGGCCGAACTGCCGATCACGGTGGAGAACGCGGTCGCCAGCGTGCCCGGTGTCGGCGTCGTCACCGTCAACATCGTCTGGGAGCCGCCGTGGACCCCGGAGCGGATGACCGACGAAGCGCGGCTCGTGCTGAACATGTGGTAGAGCGGCGCGCCCTGCGGCGCGACGCGGTCGAGACAACCCGGCGGCCTTGAACCGCTGCGAGGATGACGTAGATGACCGACTTGGCTGCAACTACTCCGACGCCCGCGAAGCCCGCGCCACGCCCGCGCCCGCAGGTGATGCGGCTGACCGATGCGGCCGCGCAGCGCGTGCGTGAACTCACCCAGCGCGCGGATTCTGAGATCATCGGGCTGCGGGTCGGGATCAAGAACGGCGGCTGCGCCGGGCAGTCCTATACGGTGGAATACGCCCACGACGTACGGCCGTCCGACGAAGTGGTCGAGGACAAGGGCGTCAAGATCCTGGTCGAGCCGAAGGCGGTGCTGTTCCTGCTCGGCACCGAGATGGACTACAAGGTCGACAAGATGTCGGCGACCTTCGTGTTCAACAACCCGAACCAGATCAGCGCCTGCGGCTGCGGCGAATCGGTGCAGCTGTCGCCGGCCAAGATCGACGGCTGAGCCGAGGCCGCGCACGGCTGGCGCCGACGTCGCTGCGATGCTTGCTGCTACACGAACACGACGTAGCTTCTCCACAGCTCAACAACGGCGCAGAGGTTGGAGTTGCGCTTCAGGAGCAGCCGCGGGCCTCACGCCACCTGCACTTGGTCGCGGCGCAGGTCGTCGCGGTCGACCTCGCAGACCACGCGGTTGCGGCCGTTGCGCTTGGCGGCGTAGAGGCAGGTGTCGGCGCGTTCGATCAGCGCGTCGGTGTCGTCATCGGCGCGCAGCGTCGACACCCCGACCGAGATGGTGACGCGGCCCAGGATCTCGCCGGTGGATTTCTTCTTCAGCTCTTTCGAGGTCACGGTCTGCCGGATGTTCTCGGCGACCGCGATCGCCTGCAGCAGCGTGGTGTTCGGCAGCACCACGGCGAACTCCTCGCCGCCGTAGCGCGCCATGATGTCCTGGCCGTTGATGCTCTGCTTCAGCGACAGCCCGACCAGCCGCAGCACCTGATCGCCGGTGAGGTGGCCGTAGGTGTCGTTGAAGGTCTTGAAGTGATCGATGTCGATCATCAATAGCGCCAGCGGCTGCCGGCTCGCCGCGGCGCAGCGCACCGCGTCGTCGACCGCGCGGTCGAAATGCTTGCGGTTGCTGAGCCCGGTGAGCGGATCGGTCAGGCTCTCGGCGCGGATCGCCTCGAGATTGTGCTGCAGATTGTTGATCTCGAGCTTGGAGGTCATCAGCCGGTTTTCCAACGCGCTGTTGGCCTGCTGCATCTCCCGGGTCGAGGCCACCAGCCGTTCGACCACCGTATTGATCTGGTCGCGATCGGTGGCGAGCGACAGCTTCTGATTGGCGCCGTTGAGATTGTCGCCGAAGCTCGCGGTGAGGCCGAGCGCGTCGGTGATCAGCGTCATCACGTCCTCGATCTCGCTGACCACGCGGGCGCCGATCTTGTCGATGCGGTCGGTGGCGCGGCCGTAGGACAGATAGGCGTCGTAGATCTGTTCGATATCGGCGTCGGTCAGCCGGCCGTTGCGGTCCAGCGTTTCGTTGATGATCTTGTTGAGCGGCGGGTTGTGCCCGGTGGCGTAGATGTACCAGACCTCGTAGTTGCGCGGCACCGCCTCCTGACGCAACGACCTGATCTGCCGCAACGCCACCTCGGCATACGCCATGGTGCGTTCGTGCTCATCCCTGGGTGCAACCACTTTTCGCGTCCCTGCTACGGGCGGCGTTGCCCGAAACCTCGACCGCGGCAATACAGCCGTTAGTATGAGGCCACGCTACGTGGTAGCAGTGAACGTCGGGTAAACGACTGTTGCAAACCCCAGGGGTTACCCCCAGCTTCAGCCGCGTGCGCGCACAGGCCGCAGCAGGAAGGCGGGCAGGTGGGAGTGATCGGCCGGTTCCAGATCCGGCTCGCGCGACGGCCGCGGTGCGGGAGCGCGCCCGATCGACGGGGTCTGCGACGGCGGCAACGGCACCGGCGGCACGAACGGCTTGGCGAGCGCGGGCTCTTCGCTGCGACGCGGCTCGTGGCTGCGTTCGGGGCGATCACCGCGGCTGCGCTCGCGGCGCGGCTTGCGCTCCTCGTGCCCATGCGGCTCCGCACTACGCTCTTCGCGACCGCGAGATTCGGAGGGTTTTCGCGAACTACGCGAGCGCCTTGCCGGGGCTTCTTCAACCGGGGCTTCGACGAAGTCGCTGACCCCGAGGTCGGCCTTGGGAATGTCCTGGCCGATCAGCTTCTCGATCGCGGCGATCGACTTGGTGTCGGACGGGCAGACGATCGAGATCGCGGTTCCGGCGCGGCCGGCGCGGCCGGTGCGGCCGATGCGATGCACGTAGTCGTCGGGGTGATGTGGAACGTCGAAATTGATGACGTGGCTGACCTCGGGGATGTCGAGGCCGCGGGCGGCGACGTCGGACGCCACCAGGATCGGCAGTTCGCCCTTACGGAACTGATCGAGCGCCGCGGTCCGGGCCGACTGTTCCATGTCGCCGTGCAACGCGCCGACGCTGAAGCCGTGCTTCTGCAGCGACTTCGCCAGCAATGCCACTTCGCGCTTGCGGTTGCAGAAGATGATGGCGTTCTGCAGGTCCTTGGCATCGCGCAACAGCCGGCGCAGGGTCTCGCGCTTTTCGTGCGGCTCGCGGCCGGTCGCAACCTGTGACTGGGTGACGGTGACAGCGGTCGAGGCCGGCTTGGAGACCTCGATCTTGACCGGGTTATGCAGGAAGGTCTCGGTGATGCGGCGGATTTCGTTCGGCATCGTCGCGGTGAAGAACAGCGTCTGCCGGGTGAAGGGGACCAGCTTGCAGACCCGCTCGATGTCCGGGATGAAGCCCATGTCCAGCATGCGGTCGGCTTCGTCGATCACCAGCAACTCGACGCCGGTGAGCAACAGCCCGCCGCGCTCGGTGTGATCGAGCAGGCGGCCCGGGGTGGCGATCAGCACGTCGACGCCGCGGGTCAGCTTGATGTCCTGATCGCCGAACGAGACGCCGCCGATCAGGAGCGCGACGTTGAGTTTCTGGCCGGCGCCGTATTTGTCGAACTGTTCCTTGACCTGGGCTGCGAGCTCGCGGGTCGGTTCGAGAATGAGGGTGCGCGGCATCCTGGCGCGGGCGCGGCCCTTTTCCAGCATCGTCAGCATCGGCAGCACGAAGGCCGCGGTCTTGCCGGTGCCGGTCTGGGCGATGCCGAGCACGTCGCGCCGGGCCAGTACGTGGGGAATGGCCTGGTCCTGAATCGGGGTCGGGGTGGTGTAGCCGGTGGCCGCGACGGCGGCGAGCACCTTGTCGGACAGGCCGAGATGGGTAAAAGACATTGAGCCTCTGTTATTGGGCATGATCGGCTCCGAAAACCGGAAAACCTCTTTTCGGGATCACGCCTCTGGTCGAGCCGCCGTTTGATTCTCGGACGTTCACTGTCGCGTCCAACCCCGGAACGGCACGCAAAATTGCACGGGGAATGAGCTACGCTGACAGGCGGCTTACTCGAGTAATCGCGTTTCGATACCGGGCCGCGTCAAGCCGGAACATAGGGGCGAATTGGCCAAAGTCAATCCGCCTTGTGTCCGCAGGGCGCCAAAAGCTTAATGTTTCCGGATAAATGCGCCTCTTTTAGTGGCAGCAGGGCGGCCGCCTGGCGTGCCGGAGCGGGCCGCTTCGCGGGCGACCAGCTGTAACGCCGGCAGTCAGGCGCCGCTGGCGAGCGTCCGGCTGATCCTGGTGACGACGCCGTCCCATCGCCGTTTCTCGGCGGCCGGATAGTTGATCAGCACGCAGTGCATCGCGGTTTGCCCGCGGTTGCAGCGGTTGTACCAGATCTTGCCGTTGCGCACGCTGGAGACCACGAAGAATCGCGGCGTGACCCGGCGATACAGGATGCCGGGCGGCGGGCCCTTCTTGGCGAGAAACGCCGCGGGCGTATCGCCCGACGGGTTCGGCACCGATTGCACGATGAGATCGGCGCGATGATCGGCGGTGAGGAAGCGGCGGCCCGCGCCGGTTTCGACGGCGCCAGCGTCTTCGCTGAAGATATCGGCCGGAATCTCGACGCTGGCGCCGCTTTGCGGCACTTGGTAGCGCTGCCAACCTTGCTGATGTGAACTCTGGGCCGACACCGGGCCGGTGAGGCCGAACAGGGCGATCCCGATCATCAGATGTCGCAGCCGCATGTGATCCTCCGCGCGTGTGCGGCATCAATGCGATCGCGCGGGCTTCGTTCCGGGGAGGGGCGGGCTGGGAAGGGCGCAGGCTGGCTCAGGCGTGCAGTGCCGCTAGCGTCGCGACAGCCAGATCAGCACCGCGCCGCCGAGTGCGGTCAGGCCGCCATAATAGATCCATTGCGTCTGTTTCAGCATGAAGCTGGCTTCCGGCCAGTTGATCAACCCGGCGCCTTGCCCGGTCCAGATCAGGCCCATCAGCAGGGTGAGGATACCGACGATCAGCAGCAGAATGCGCATGGGAGGCTCGCGATGTTGAGGCCAAGGCCGCAAATGATCGCGAGAGTGTAGTGCTGGAGCGGCAAAATGCAAAATGGCACACCGCGTCCTATGGTACAGTTCGGCCAAATGTCACGACGGTTAGATCGAAACAAAATGGCACCCGCATCACACCCCGGCCGGCTTCTGAAACGCGAACTCGGCGCCCGCAAGCTCAGCGCCAACCGTCTGGCGCTGGATCTCGGCGTGCCCTCCGGTCGGATCACCGACATTCTCAATGGCCGGCGGTCGATCACCGCCGACACCGCGGTGCGGCTCGGGCGCTACTTCGGCAATGCCGCGCAATTCTGGCTCGATCTGCAGAGCCAATACGACATCGCCGTGGTCGAGCGTGACAAGGGCGCGGACATCACCAAGCGGGTGCGGCCGGCGGATGCGGCGTAGTTAGCCGGATAGCGCCCCTCGCTCACACGTCCAGCAAATCCTCGCTTGCAAACTCGGCCTTTTCGCTGATGAAGGCGAACCTCGCTTCGGCCTTGGTGCCCATCAGCCGCTCCACCGAATCCGCGGTGCCTTCGCGGTCGATGTCCGCCAGCGTGACGCGCAACAGCGTGCGCTTGGCCGGATCCATGGTGGTTTCCTTGAGCTGCGCCGGCATCATTTCGCCCAAGCCTTTGAAGCGGCCGACGTCGACCTTGGCGTTGGCGTTGAATTCGCTCTTTAAGAGCTGTTCCTTGTGGGCGTCGTCGCGGGCGTAGACCGTCTTGCTGCCGTGGGTCAGGCGATACAGCGGCGGCACCGCCAGATAGAGATGGCCCTCGTCGATCAGCTTGGGCATCTGCCGGTAGAAGAAGGTGATCAGCAGTGAGGCGATATGCGCGCCGTCGACGTCGGCGTCGGTCATGATGATGATCCGCGAATAGCGCAGATCGTCCTCGCGATAATTCGCCCCACTGCCGCAGCCGATCGCCTGCATCAGGTCGGAGAGCTGCGCGTTGGCGGTGAGCTTGTCGCGGGTCGCCGAGGCGACGTTGAGGATCTTGCCGCGCAACGGCAGAATCGCTTGGGTCTTGCGGTCGCGGCCCTGCTTGGCGCTGCCGCCGGCCGAATCGCCTTCGACAATGAACAGTTCGGAGCCTTCCGCCGCGGTGTTGGTGCAGTCGGCGAGCTTGCCGGGCAGCCGCAGCTTCTTCACCGCGGTCTTGCGCGAGATTTCCTTCTCTTGCCGCCGTCGCAATCGCTCGTCGGCACGCTCCAGCACGAATTCCAGCAGCTTGTTGGCCTGCAGCGGATTGCCACTCAGCCAATGGTCGAACGGGTCCTTGATCGCCTGTTCGACGATCTTCTGCGCTTCGGCGGTGGCGAGGCGGTCCTTGGTCTGGCCCTGAAATTCCGGCTCGCGCACGAACACGGAGAGCATCACCGCGGCGCCGACCATGACGTCTTCGGAGGTGATCGACGAGGCGCGCTTGCCCTGGCCGGCGCGCTCGGCGTGATCTTTGAGGCCGCGGAGCAAAGCGGAGCGCATGCCGGCTTCATGGGTGCCGCCGTCCGGCGTCGGCACGGTGTTGCAGTAGGACGAGAGAAAGCCGTCGGCGTCGGCGGTCCACGCCACCGCCCATTCGCAGCCGCCATGGGCGCCGACCCGGCCGGAGCGGCCGGAGAAGATGTCGGGATGCACCAAGGTGTCGCTGTGGATCGCGGCGCCGAGAAAGTCCTTCAGACCGCCGGGGAAGTGGAAAGTGTCTTCGGCCGGCACTCCCTCCAGGCCCTTTAACAGTTCCGGATCGCAATGCCAGCGGATCTCGACGCCGCCGAACAGATAGGCCTTCGAGCGCGCCATCTTGAACAGCCGCTGCGGCTTGAACGCCGCCTTGGCGCCGAAAATCTCGACGTCGGGCTTGAAGCGGATCTTGGTGCCGCGGCGGTTGTTGACCTTGCCGAGGCTCTCCAGCTTGCCCTTGGGCTGGCCGCGCTCGAAGGTCATCTTGTAGAGCTGCTGGCCGCGCGCCACCTCGACTTCGAGCAGGCTCGACAGCGCGTTGACCACGCTGACGCCGACGCCGTGCAGGCCGCCCGAGGTCTCGTAGACCTTGCTGTCGAACTTGCCGCCGGAATGCAGCGTGCACATGATGACTTCGAGCGCGCTCTTCTTCGGGAATTTGGGGTGCGGATCGACCGGGATGCCGCGGCCATTGTCGGAGACGGTGAGGAAGCCGTCGGCGCTGAGTTCCACCTCGATGAAGGTGGCGTGGCCGGCCAGCGCCTCGTCCATCGAGTTGTCGATCACCTCGGCGAACAGATGGTGCAGCGCCTTCTCGTCGGTGCCGCCGATATACATGCCGGGCCGGCGCCGCACCGGCTCCAGCCCCTCCAGCACCTCGATGTCGGCGGCGGTATAATCGCCCTCGGCGCTCGGGGCGCGCGGGGCCGCCTTCGGCGCAGCCGGGAGTTTCGTCTGCGGAGCCCCGAACAGGTCCTCCGCCGCCTTCGACTTGGTGTTAGCCTTCAATGCCTTGGCCATGGGTCCTAATGTCTTGCGTGCAGCTTGCGCTGCGAATCGGTGACCCTGACTATGCCACGGAAGGGTTGCAAATGTGACGCCGCCCCCCGGCTGGGGCTATTCCGCATCCGGCTTTGTGACTTGATGTGATCGCGGCGGGCGGCGTAGCTGTTCCCGCGGCTCCGGCCGTCACAAAGCGTTCGATGAGGCGCCGGCGGTAGGCGGCGGCAGATGAGGCAAGGCAGGTATGGAAGGCGCGGTGCGCGATCTGATCGAGTTCGTGCGACTGCACCAGGCCTGGGCCGCGCCGATCGTGATGCTGCTGGCGTTCGGCGAATCGCTGGCGTTCATTTCGCTGCTGGTCCCGGCATGGGGCGCCTTGGTGGCGATCGGGGCGCTGATCGGGCCGAGCGAACTGTCGTTCTGGCCGATCTGCCTCGCCGGTGCGCTGGGCGCAGCACTTGGCGATTGGCTGTCGTACTGGTTCGGCAATCGCTACAAGCAGCAGGTGGCGCAGATCTGGCCGCTGTCGCTGTATCCGGCGCTGCTGCCGCGCGGCGAGGCCTTTGTCCGCAAATGGGGGGTGCCGAGCATCTTCCTCGGCCGGTTCTTCGGCCCGTTGCGCGCCTCGGTGCCGCTGGCGGCGGGGATTTTCGAGATGCCGTATTGGCCGTTCCAGATCGCCAATTTCGTCTCGGCGGTGGTGTGGTCCGCGGTGCTGCTGGTGTTCGGCGACGTGATTTCACTGATCGTGGCATGGGTCTGGGCCGCGCTGTAGCGGCCGTCGCCGTCGCCCTGTCACGCAAACGCTGCTAGATTCATCGTGACCAATTGGACGGGCCGCAAGCCACCGTCGCGCAAGGGAGAATTTTGCCATGAAGCTGTCACGCCGTGATGCCCTGACCGGGGCCGCCGTGCTGGCCGCCGCGCCATTGTTGTCGCGCGCGCCGGCGCTGGCCGCGGCCCCGCTCGCCGACAAGCAGGCGCCGAGTTTCTATCGCTACAAGGTCGGCGACATTCTGGTCACCGTGGTGTCCGATGGGGCGGCGACGTTTCCGCTGGCCGACAAATTCGTCGTCAACGTCGACAAGAGCGAGGTCAACGCCGCGCTGGAAAAGGCCTTCCGGCCGAAGGACAAGATCACCATCAGCTTCGGTCCCTTGGTGCTGAACAGCGGCGGCAAGACCGTGGTGGTCGACACCGGCAGTGGCGCCGCGGCGTTCGACAAGAGCAAGGGCGCGATCGGCCAGTTCGCCGCGAACAGCGCCGCTGCCGGGCTCGATCCGAAAGCGGTCGATGCCGTGGTGATCTCGCATTTCCACGGCGACCACGTCGACGGCCTCTTGACCGCCGACAACCAGCCGGCGTTTCCCAATGCCGAGATCCTGGTCCCGGCTGCAGAGTGGAAGTACTTCATGGACGACGGCGAGATGAGCCGGGCGCCGGCCGGCCGGATGCAGGCGGTGTTCGCCGACAACCGCCGGGTGTTCGACGCCTTGAAGCGCAAGGTGACGCCGTACGAATGGGGCAAGGACATAGCCCCCGGTCTGCTCGCGGTGGAGACCGCCGGCCATACCCCCGGCCACACCTCGTTCGTGCTGTCGTCGGGCAACGACCGCGTGTTCATCCAGTCCGACGTCACCAACAATCCGGACCTGTTCGCGCGCAACCCGGGCTGGCACGTCACTTTCGATCAGATCCCTGATCAGGCCGAAGCCACCCGCCGCAAGGTCTACGACATGCTGGTGGCGGAGCGGCTGCAGGTGCAGGGCTATCACTACCCGTTCCCCGGCCTCGGCAACATCGAGAAGGACGGCGCCGGCTATCGGGTGGTGCCGGCGTTGTGGAATCCGGCGATCTGAGGGCGCGCCGTCAGATCGTGACTGACGTGCGGCGGAGCTGATCAGGTACGACGCCCGACACGTCATGGCTCGTCCCGGCCATCCACGCCCACGAGCGACGCCTTGCCTGTTTCCGTGGATGGCCGCGACGAGCGCGGCCATGACGCGGAGGGGTGAGTGTCTTTCGAGACGACTTCATGAGTAGCAATCAGCAGGCGACGCACGGCGGGGTCGTGCCCCGGACGCAGCGCAGCGCGCCGCGCTTGCGGCGTGGTGCGCTGCAGATCCGGGGCCGTTACGGACCGCATGACTTGGAACGGTCCCGGCTCGCGCGCAGCGCTTGCGCGCTGCGTCGCGTCCGGGACACAGGCTGCTAGTAATCGCATGCTGCCCTTGACGCCCCGGCGCCGCGGCCGTATCAACCAGGCATGACCACCATGTCGACCGCCAAACACGCCGTCCGTCGCCGCATCTTCGCGGCAGGAGCGGTGTTGCGCGTCTTCGACTGACACGCCAGCGATCGACCTTCCTGCTGCCGGAGCTTTCCGCGGCAGGTTTTTTCCAAAAAATTCTCTCGTGGTCTGATCCGGCGGCTCCTTAACGCACCAGGAGCCTGCCATGTACACCCCGCCTAGATTTCAGCCTGACCGCGCCGCCATGCTCGGCTTTGCCGCCGCGCGCGGTTTCGGCACCGTCTGCGCCTGGGACGGCGGCAAGCCGCTCGGCGCCGCAGTGCCGTTCGCGATCGAATTCTCCTCCGACGGCACACCGCTGTTGACGTTCCACGTGGCAAGGCAGAACCCGCTGGCCCGGCTCGGCGACGGCCGCAGGCCGTGGCTGATGGCGGTGAACGGCGCCGACGCCTATGTCTCGGCCGACTGGTACGCGTCGCCCGATCAGGTGCCAACCTGGCTGTATCAGAGCGTGCATCTGAGCGGACCGGCGGCGTTGATGTCGGACCGCGAACTCGACCAGCATCTTGACGGCGTCAGCGCGGCATTCGAAAGCTCTCTGGCGCCGAAGCCGCCGTGGCGGTTTGCCAAGATGGCGGCGGGGCGGCGCGAGGCGATGAAGCGGGCGATCGTGGGCGTGATGATGCGGGTGGACGAGGTCGAGGGCAGCTTCAAGCTGAACCAGCACAAATCCGACGCCGACCATGTCGCGGTGACGACGGCGCTGTCGGCGCGTGAGGATTTTTCCGCGCGGCGCGTGGCGGCGCAGCTGCGCGCGATGCGGCCGCAACTTTTTGCAGATACCCCCAGCGACGCGGCGTTGGCCGCGGGAGAGACCAGATGACTAAGAAGAAGATCGGCATCCTCGGCGCCTCCGGGTACACCGGCGCGGAACTGGTGCGGCTGTTGCTGCGCCATCCCAAGGTGGAGCTGGTGCTGCTGACCGCCGACCGCCGCGCCGGCCAAGCGATGGGCGACGTGTTCCCGCAATTTGCGCCCTATGAGCTGCCGCAACTGGTGGCGATCGACAGCGTCGACTGGGCGGCGCTTCAGCTCGATCTGGTGTTCTGCGCGCTGCCGCACGCCACCACGCAAGTCGTGCTGAAAGACCTGCTGGCGAAAGCGCCGGACACCAAGGTGGTCGACCTGTCGGCCGACTTCCGGCTCGACGATGCCGCGGCCTACGCCAAATGGTACGGCCACGAGCACCAGGCGCTGGAGCTGCAAAAGGAGGCGGTGTACGGCCTCGTCGAAGTCTATCGCCGCGACATCAAGAAGGCGCGGCTGGTCGCCAATCCGGGCTGCTACACGTCGTGTGCGCAATTGCCGTTGGTGCCGCTGTTGAAGGCCAAGGCGATCGAGCCCGACGAGATCGTGATCGACGCCAAATCCGGCATGACCGGCGCCGGCCGCGCCGCCAAGGAAGCGATGCTGTTCTCGGAAGTCTCCGAGGGCTTCAACGCCTATGGCGTCGGCCATCATCGCCACATGGCCGAACTCGATCAGGAGTTCTCCAAGGCCGCCGGCAAGCCCGTCGTGGTGTCGTTCACGCCGCATCTGTTGCCGATCAACCGCGGCATCCTGTCGACGATCTATGTGCGCGGCCGGCGCGGCAAGACCGCGCAGGAATTGCACGCGATTCTGGTCGAGACCTACGCCAAGGAACCGTTCGTGCATGTGCTGCCGTTCGGCCAGACGCCGCATACGCGGCATGTGCGCGGCTCCAACATGACGATGATCGGCGTCGCCGCCGACCGCATCGAGGGCCGCGCCATCATCGTCAGCGTGCTCGACAATCTCACCAAGGGCGCCTCGGGGCAGGCGGTGCAGAACATGAACCTGATGCTGGGCTTTGCCGAGTCGACGGGCATCGATCAGCCAGCGATGTTTCCGTGAGCGATTTCCCCCGTCGTTTTCGTATGCGGTGCGACACCGGCTGCCGGCTCCCTCTCCCATGGGGAGAGGGCTGGGGTGAGGGGGTACGGCATATCGATAGGTCATAACCCCTCACCCGGATTGCTACGCAATCCGACCTCTCCCCATGGGAGAGGTGACCTGACGGCGCGCCCGCAACACCATCGCAGCATCAAGCGCAGGATCACCCGTGACCAACACCAGCTCCGACGACGCCACGCTCAAGTTCTATCGCGGCAATGCCGCGGCCTATGCGCAGCGGCAGCCGCGCGGCACCGAACACATGCAGCGATTCCTGGCGGCGTTGCCGCCGGGCGGATCGATCCTCGAGCTCGGCTGCGGCGCCGGCTATCAGGCGGCGCAGATGATCGCGGCCGGCTTCGACGTGCATCCGACCGACGGCTCGGCGGAGATGGCCGCGCAGGCCGCGCAGCGGCTGGGCCGCGATGTGAAGACCATGCTGTTCCACGAACTCGACGCGGACGCGGCCTATGACGGGGTGTGGGCCTATGCCTGCCTGCTGCACGTGCCGCGCGATGAGTTGGCGAGCGTGCTGGCGCGGGTGTGGCGCGCGCTGAAGCCGGGCGGCTGGTTCTATGCCAGCTTCAAATCCGGCGACGGCGAGGGACGGGACAAGCTTGCGCGCTACTACAACTATCCGTCGGAAGAGTGGCTTCGCGCGCGTTACGCGGAGGCGGGGGATTGGGCATCGATCGACGTCGCGCACGACGAAGGCAAGGGGTTCGACGGCGAGCTGGCGAGCTTCCTGCACGTCCTGGTGCAGAAGCAAGCGTAGCGGCGCGTTCGGGCGAGTCGCCGAACTGTGATCGGCGAGGGCAGCCCGCCGCGCCATCGCGGCGACAATCCGGTTGACGCGTCGCGCGCCGCATCTTTGAATAGCAACGAACGCGATCGCCACCATCAAGAGGACACCGCATGACCCCGACGCCCGTTGTCGCGTTGTTGACCGCCTCGGCGCTGCTCGGGTTGTATCTTTTGCTGTTGTATCTGCGCGGCGAGCGCAAGCAGGGCTTGGTCGCGCTGCATCTGTTGCTCGGCTTCGGCGGGCTGGAAACTCTGGTGATGCTGCTGCACGGCGCGCCGGACGGCGCCACCTTCGCCGCACCCGGCTCGTTCGCCAAGATCGCCGCGGGGCTGTTCGCGGTGTCGGCGTTTTCCGGATTCATCGCAGCACTCGCGCGGCGCTCGCCGGTGGCGGCGAACGTCGTGCTCGGCACCCACGTCACCGTGGGGATGGCCGGCTTCGCGCTGCTGCTGGCGGCGCTGTCGGCGGTGTAATCTCGCCGCTTGAGCATTCTGGTTGGGATTGAAGCATCCAACCCAAGTTCAGTCGTCATTCCGGATTGCGAGTTCGAAGAACGAGCAACTCCGGAATCCATACTCCCCACAGGGGTTATGGATTCCGGGCTCGCTCGCAGCTTGCGCTGCTCGCGCCCCGGAATGACAGCGGGGCTGTCGAAGCGCAGCAATCCGATTCGGATATTCGTCAGACGATCTGGAACACCGCCAGCGCCAGCACCACTTGGGCGGCGAAGCCGACCACGAAGGCCAGCGTGCGGGCGACCGGAATGCCGAGCGTGTAGACGATGGCGTGCACCAGCCGGGCCCAGAAATAGCTCGCCGCCGCCAGCACCGTCCATTGATTGGAATAATCGATGGTGTTGAGGATCAGCACCAGGGTGGCGAACACCACCAGGTTTTCGGCGGCGTTCTCATGCGCGAACATCATCCGGGTCGCCCACGGCGCCTGCGGCTTGTCGGTGCGCGACGGGTTGGCCATCGCGCCCGACAGCCCGCGCACCTGCACCCGGTTGAGGATGTAGGGTAGCCACATCACCCCGGTCAGCATCGCCGTCAGCGTCAGCCAGAACAATTCGCGAGTCATCGTAGTATCCTTTTCAAAGCAATTGGGAGTGTCGGTAGCGGCATGATGTGGTCATTCCGGGGCGCGCGCCCAGCGAGCCGGACCGAAACAGCGATCAAGGAAATCAGGCGTTAAATGCGTCATTGCGAGGAGCTCTTGCGACGAAGCAATCCAGGGCCGCGCGTGAGGCCCCTGGATTGCTTTGCCCTTCGTTCGGCGCTGCGCGCCGCCCTCGGCTCGCAATGACGGCCCGCGGTTGGAGGAGTCGCGTGGTTGCGACGATCGCTCAGGCGCGCACCCGGACGTAACTGCCGGGCGCGTCTTCGAGCGGCGGCAGCGCCTCGGTGCCGACGCTGCGCGCCGGGACTTGTTCGGGGTCGATGCCGGCCAGCCATTGCCGCCAGTCCGGCCACCACGAGCCCTTGTGCTCCTGCGCGCCCTTGATCCATTCGGCGACGGTCGACGCGGTGCTGGCCTCGTTGGTCCAGTACTGATATTTGCCGGCGGCCGGCGGGTTGATCACGCCGGCGATGTGGCCGGAGCCGGACAGCACGTATTTCACCGGCCCGCCGAAGAATTGCGAGCCGTACAGCACGGATTCCGCCGGCGCGATGTGGTCCTCGCGGGTGGCGAGGTTGTAGATCGGCACCTTGACCTTGGAGAGGTCGAGCAGCGTGTTGTCCAGCACCATGGTGCCGGCCGACAGCCGGTTGTCGAGATAGCAGTTGCGTAAGTAGTAGGAGTGGTTCGCCGCCGGCATCCGCGTGGAGTCGGAATTCCAATGCAGCAGGTCGAACGCCGAGGGCGGCTGGCCCTTCAGATAGTTGTTGACCACGTAGGACCAGATCAGGTCGTTGGAGCGCAGCATGTTGAAGGCCATCGCCATCTTGGAGCCTTCCAGCACGCCGCTGGTCTGCATCTCGCGCTCCAGCGCGGCGATCTGGTCCTCGTCGACGAACACCAACAGATCGCCGGCATTGCTGAAATCGACCTGGGTGGTGAGCAGCGTCGCCGAGGTGACGCGGACCCGGCGCTTTTCGGCGAGCCACGCCAGTGTCGCGGCGAGCAGCGTGCCGCCGACGCAGTAACCGATGGTGTGCACCTTCATCTCGCCGGTGACCTTCTCGACGATGTCCATCGCGGTCAGCGGACCCTGCTTCATGTAGTCGTCGAAGGTCTTGTGGCTGAGGCGCTTGTCGGGATTGACCCAGGAGATCACGAACACCGTGAGGCCCTGATCGACGCACCATTTGATGAAGGATTTGTCCGGCTTCAGATCCAGGATGTAGTATTTGTTGATCCACGGCGGCACGATCAGCAGCGGCGTGCGCAGCACCGTCTCGGTGGCCGGGTGATATTGGATGAGCTGCATCAGCTCGTTCTGGAAGATCACCTTGCCGGGCGTGGTCGCCATGTTGACGCCGACCGCGAGATTGGCCGGGTCGGACTGCCGGATCCGCAATTGGCCGTTGCCGGCGGCGATGTCCTCGGCCAGCATGGTCATGCCGCGCACCAGATTGTCGGCGTTCGACGAAAGCGTCTCGCGCAGCACCTCCGGATTGGTCAGCACGAAATTCGACGGCGCCAGCGCGTTGGTGATCTGCTGGATGTAGAATTCGGCTTTCTTCTTGATGTGCGGGTCGATGCCTTCGGCGTCGCGCACCAGCTGGTAGGCCCATTGCGTGGTCAACAGATAGGCCTGCACCAGGAAGTCGAAGAACGGGCTGGACTTCCATTCCGGCGCGCTGAACCGCTTGTCGCGCGGCGGCACTTCGATCGCCGCGGCCGCCTCTTCGCCGGCCATCCGGCGCGCCGCGGCGCCCCACAGATCGAGGTAGGACTTGCCGAGCTTGGTCTGGATCTCGGCGGCGCGGTCCTTGTCGGACAGCCAGTAGTTGGCGATCGTCGACAGCGTCTTCACCACCTCGGTGATTTCCGGCGGCGGCTTGTCGAGCGGCTCGGCGGATTCGCGCGGCTTCAGATAGGTGGCGAGCGCCTTGCCGCTGCTCTCCATGGCGCGCGCCAGATTGAGCGCAAACGCCTCGGGGTTGAAGCTCGGGGTCGCCTTGGTTTCAGGAGTCGCCTTGGTTTCGGTAATGATCTCACTCATTTCGCGCCACTCACATGGGTCCGTCTCGAAATCCCAACGCGGTCTGTCACCGCTTGCTGCAATGATGGCACAGTTCGCGGATTGTCGCTGATCTCAATGTATGGCAGTGCGACAAAATGCTCGGTTTCGGTCATAATGGCGACCTGTTGCCCGGTTCTGCTGAGTTTGCCTGACGGGTCAAAGCCGGGATCGTTGCGGTATCGCGGTGAACGGCGGGTTGAGGCGGGCTTGGCAGTATTCCGCGACAAGGTTATTGAGGCACGATGCGAAACGATGTGACACCGAGCGTGATCGGCTTCAAAGGGCGAGGGCGGCTCGCCGTCGCGGCGCTGCTCGCCGCCGTGGCGCTCGGCGGCTGCTCGATGCCGCTCTCCGAGTTCGGCAGCACCGACGCCTCCACGGCCAGGGATAGCGACGGCTTTCTGGCGGTGAACGCGCTGCCGGCCGGGCGGGAAGAAAAGGCCATGGAACCCGGCGAACGCAGCAAGCTGGAAGGCGAGCTGGTCGCCGCACGCGAGAAGCAGACCGCCGCGGCCGCAGCCGCCGTCGCCGCCGGCTCGATCACCGCCAACGCCGCGCCGCCGGCCGCGAAATAGCACCGGCACTCACTGGTATCGCAGCTTCGACGTGGTAAGATTGTTCCGGCTCGGCGAAGTCCGGGCCACCTCCGCGACGCATGCCAGCCACGCCGGCCAAGCTGCGCCAAATCGCGAAAACTGCGCGATTCTTCGAACGAATCGGATTCCCCTTCGGGTAAGAACGCGCTAACGATCCTGCCGCCAAGGTTCGGGAGTCACGACTATGGAAGAATTTTACCGCATCCGCCGTTTGCCGCCCTATGTGTTCGAACAGGTCAATCGGGCCAAGGCCGCTGCGCGCAACGCCGGTGCGGACATCATCGACCTCGGGATGGGCAATCCCGACCTGCCGGCGCCGGCGCATGTCATTGAAAAGCTTAAAGAGACCCTCGGCAAGCCGCGCACCGATCGGTATTCGGCGTCGCGTGGCATCACCGGGCTGCGCCGCGCCCAGGCCGCCTATTACGAGCGCCGGTTCGGCGTCAAGCTGAACCCCGACACCCAGGTGGTGGCGACGCTCGGCTCCAAGGAAGGCTTTGCCAACGTCGCCCAGGCGATTACCGCGCCGGGCGACGTCGTGCTGTGCCCGAACCCGAGCTACCCGATTCACGCCTTCGGCTTCCTGATGGCCGGCGGCGTGATCCGCTCGGTGCCCTCCGAGCCGACGCCGCAATTCTTCGAGGCTTGCGAGCGCGCGATCATCCATTCGATCCCGAAGCCGATCGCGATGATCGTCTGCTATCCGTCGAACCCGACCGCCTATGTGGCGAGCCTGGATTTCTACAAGGATCTGGTGGCGTTCGCGAAGAAGCACGAGATTTATATTCTGTCGGATCTGGCCTACGCCGAAGTGTATTTCGACGACGCCAATCCGCCGCCCTCGGTGCTGCAGGTGCCGGGCGCGATGGACGTCACCGTCGAATTCACCTCGATGTCGAAGACCTTCTCGATGGCGGGCTGGCGGATGGGCTTTGCGGTCGGCAACGAGCGCATCATCGCCGCCTTGGCGCGGGTGAAGTCCTATCTGGATTACGGCGCCTTCACCCCGGTGCAGGTGGCCGCCACCGCGGCGCTGAACGGCCCCGACGACTGCATCAAGGAGATGCGCGACACCTATCGCAAGCGCCGCGACGCGCTGGTCGAGAGCTTCGGCCGCGCCGGCTGGGAGATCCCGCCGCCGCAGGCCTCGATGTTCGCCTGGGCGCCGCTGCCGCCGGCCTTCAAGGACATCGGTTCGATGCAGTTCGCCACCCTGATGGTGGAAAAGTCCGGCGTGGTGGTGTCTCCGGGCGTCGCCTTCGGCGAGCACGGCGAAGGTTTCGTGCGCATCGCCATGGTGGAAAACGAGCAGCGGATCCGGCAGGCCGCCCGCGGCGTTCGTCGCTTCCTTGAAACCGGCATTGAAACGTTGCACAACGTCGTTCCACTCGCCACCCGGCGATAACGTGATCCCGAAACCGATCGCCTTGGGCTTGCCCCGAGGCCCGGCCGGTTTCGGACCCGTCACGCCCATGAAATGTGCTCCGGCAGGTTGATCGCGTTATGGTCGCTCCCCTGAAACTGGGTATCGCGGGGCTCGGCACCGTCGGTGCCGAGCTATTCCGTCTGATCGCCCGGCAAGACAAGGCCTTGGCGGCGCGTTGCGGCCGCTCGGTCCGCGTGGTCGCGGTCACCGCGCGCTCGAAAGCCAAGAAGCGCGGCATCGATCTGCGCGGCGTCAGCTGGGCGAAATCGCCGCTGGCGCTCGCCACCGACCCCGAGGTCGATTGCTTCGTCGAATTGATCGGCGGCGCCGACGAGCCGGCGTTGTCGGCGATCGAGGCGGCGCTCGGCCTCGGCAAATCCGTGGTCACCGCCAACAAGGCCTTGATCGCCAAGCACGGCTTGCGGCTGGCGGCGCTCGCCGAGCAGCACGGCGGCGCGCTGAATTACGAGGCCGCGGTCGGCGCCGCGATCCCGGTGATCAAGACGCTGCGCGAAGGCCTCGCCGGCACCGAAATCAATCGCATCTACGGCATCCTCAACGGCACCTGCAATTACATCCTGACCCGGATGGAGCAGGAGGGGCTGTCGTTCGACGCCTGCCTGAAGGACGCGCAAAGGCTCGGCTATGCCGAGGCCAATCCGTCGTTCGACGTCGACGGCCACGACACCGCGCAGAAACTGTCGATCCTGGCGAGCCTGGCGTTCGGCACCAAGGTCGCGCAGAACGCGGTCTATGTCGAAGGCATCTCGTCGATCGCGCCGGAAGATCTCGCCGCCGCCGACGAACTCGGCTACCGGGTCAAGCTGCTCGGCGTCGCGGTCCGCACCAAGACCGGCATCGAGCAGCGGGTGCATCCGACCATGGTGCCGCGTAGCTCGTCGATCGCCCAGGTGATGGGCGTCACCAATGCGGTGACCATCGACGGCGACGGACTGACGCCGATCACGCTGGTCGGGCCGGGCGCCGGCGCCGAGGCCACCGCATCGGCGGTGATCGCCGATATCGCCGACGTCGCCCGCGGCATCCGCGCGCTGCCGTTCGGCCGCCCGGTCGCCAAGCTCGGCACCACCCGCAAGGCGCCGATGGAGCGCCACGAGGGCGGCTACTACATCCGGCTGATGGCGCGCGACCTGACCGGCACCGCGGCGACGATCGCGACCAGGCTCGCCGAGCAGGGCATCTCGATCGAATCCATCGTGCAGCGGCATCCCAACGGCAACCGCGACGCCGCCGGCGCCGCCAAGAAATCATCGCCGGTGCCGGTGATCCTGATCACGTACGCGACCACCGAGGACGCGGTGCGGCGCGCGCTCGCCGCGGTGCAGCGCGACAAGGTGATCAGCGGTCGGCCGCAGGTGATCCGTATCGAAAAGAATTAGTCTCTCGCGGCCATCTCCATCCAGGAACATGGGCCGGACCGACGTTTGAGGAGTTGAGCCGATGTCGACGATTATTTCCGTTCCGCCGCAGCTGTTGCTGGAGCGGATTCTGACGCTGGAGATCGTGCGGGTCACTGAGCGCGCCGCGGTGTCGGCGGCGCGGCTGCGCGGCCACGGTCAGGAGAAGGCCGCCGACCAGGCCGCGGTCGACGCGATGCGTCGCGAACTCAACCGCATCCCGATCGAGGGCACCGTGGTGATCGGCGAGGGCGAGCGCGACGAAGCCCCGATGCTGTTCATCGGCGAAAAGGTCGGCATCAACGCCGGCCCGAAGGTCGACATCGCGGTCGATCCCTTGGAAGGCACCACGCTGTGCGCCAAGAACATGCCGGGCGCGATCGCCACCATGGCGATGGCGGAAGGCGGCACGCTATTGCACGCCCCCGACGTCTACATGCAGAAGATCGCGATCGGGCCGGGCTACGACAAGCACCTGATCGACATCGACGCGACGCCGGAAGAGAATATCCGCCGGGTGGCGAAGGCCAAGGGCGTGCCGATGTCGGCGATCACCGCGCTGGTGCTCGACCGCGCCCGCCACGCCGAACTGATCGCCGCGATCCGCAAGACCGGCGCCTCGGTGCGACTGATCACCGACGGCGACGTCGCCGGCGTGATCCACACCGCCGATCCGGACAACACCGGCGTCGATATCTACATCGGCACCGGCGGCGCGCCGGAAGGCGTGCTGGCGGCCGCGGCGCTGCGCTGCATCGGCGGCCAGATGTACACCCGGCTCATTCTCGACACCCACGAGAAGCGCAACCGCGCGGAATCGATGGGCGTCGCCGATCCGAACAAGATCTACGCGATCGAGGACATGGCGCAGGGCGACTGCCTGTTCGCCGCCACCGGCGTCACCGACGGCTCGCTGTTGTCCGGCGTCAAGTTCCGCAAGGACAACGTGATCCAGACCGAGACCGTGGTGATGCGCTCGGTCACCGGCACGGTGCGCTACATCAAGGCCGATCACCGCCAGCTCGACAAATTCCACCTCGATTGAGCGAGCCTGAACTAACAAGCTACTCACAACAACAACCGCGGGAGAGCGTCATGACTGCCAAATCTGATACTCCCGCGGTCAAGGCGCTGCTGTTCGACATCTTCGGCACCGTGGTGGACTGGCGCGGCAGCCTGATCGCCGACCTCACGCAATGGTCGGTGCAACGCGGCGTCAGCGGCGACTGGACCGCTCTGGTCGACGCCTGGCGGCAGGCCTATCCGCCGTCGATGAACGAGGTGCGCACCAATCCGGAGCGCGGTTTCATCATCCTCGACACGCTGCACCGGCAGTCGCTGGAGCGGCTGGTGGCGGAGTTCGGCATCCAGGGCCTCAGCGACGACGACCTCCACTATATGACGATGGGCTGGCGGCGGCTGAAGCCGTGGCCGGACGTGGTCGCCGGACTGACCCGGCTGAAGCGCGATTACATCCTGTCGCCGCTGTCGAACGGCAACGTCGCGCTGCTGACTAACCTTGCGAAGAGCGCCGGGCTGCCGTTCGACCTGATCATCGGCGGCGACATCTCCGGCCACTACAAGCCGGACCCCGAAACCTACCTCGGCGCCGCCAAGTTGCTCTGCCTGCGCCCCGACGAGGTGATGCTGGTCGCCGCGCACAACAACGATCTCGCGGCGGCGCAGGCGCTGGGTCTGAAGACCGGCTTCGTGCCGCGCGTCACCGAATACGGCCCGCTGCAGGTGCGCGACTTCGAGCCCGACCGCGCCTGGGATATCGTGGCGCGCGATTTCGGCGACTTGGCCGCGCGGTTGGGCTGCTAGTGTCGCGGATTGCGATTGTGACTTCGCGTGTCCCGGACGCGGTGCGGCGTGAGCGCGGCGATGCGTAGCATCGTCGCGAAATGCCGCGCCGCAGAGCCGGGACTGTACCAGATGCTGCCGTCGTGACGGCCCCGGCTCTGCAGCGCACCGCTTCGCGCTGCGCAGCGTCCGGGGCACGCTGAACTCTAGCGCTGTTGAAACATCATGACCCCGCCCGCCACCGCGATCCCGATCGAACAACCGCCGGCGTTTCTGGGCGTGACGCGCTCGGCGACCGGCCGGGTGTGGCGCGACCGGCTCGATCCGCGCGGCGCCGCCCGGGCGCTTGCGATCGCGCAGCGCTATCAGCTGCCGGAAATGCTGGCGCGGGTGCTGGCCGGGCGCAATGTCGAGATCGACGCCGTCGAGGATTTCCTCGATCCGACGATCCGCAGGCTGCTGCCCGATCCCTATAGCGTCACCCAGATGGAGGCCGCCGCCAAACGGCTCGCTGATGCCGCGACCGGCGGCGAGACCGTGGCGATCTTCGGCGACTACGACGTCGACGGCGCGACGTCGGCCGCGCTGCTCGCCTGGCATCTGCGGCATTGCGGGCTGGATCCGTTGATCCACATCCCGGACCGCATCTTCGAGGGCTACGGCCCGAACGTCGACGCGGTGCGGATGCTGGCGGAAAAGGGTGCGACGCTGCTGGTCACCGTGGATTGCGGCACCACCAGCCTCGAGCCGCTCGCGGAGGCCAAGCGGCTCGGCATGAGCGTGGTGGTGATCGATCATCACCAATGCGGCGACGAACTGCCCGTGGTCGACGCGCTGGTCAATCCGAACCGGCCGGATGACCTCTCCGGGCTCGGCCATCTCGCCGCGGTCGGGCTGGTGTTCGTCACGCTGGTCGCGCTCAATCGCGAATTGCGGGCGCGCGGCTTCTGGACCGCCGAGCGGCCGCAGCCGGATCTGTTGAACATGCTGCATCACGTGGCGCTCGGCACCGTCGCCGACGTGGCGCCGCTGATCGGGCTGAACCGCGCCTTCGTCGCCAAGGGGCTGATCGCGATGCGGCGGCGCGACCATGTCGGCCACACCGCGCTGATGGACGTGGCGCGGCTGAACGGCCCGCCCGACGCGTTCCACCTCGGCTTCATGCTGGGGCCGCGGATCAACGCCGGCGGCCGCATCGGCCGCGCCGATTTGGGCGTGCGGCTGCTGCTGGAGACCGACATTTCCGAAGCCGCCAAGATCGCCGCCGAACTCGACCGGCTCAACGCCGAACGCCGAGTGATCGAACAGACGGCGGAAGCCCAGGCCGAGGCCGAGGCGCTGGCGGCGCTGGGCTTCGAGGACAAGGGTTCGGTGATCGTCACCGCCTCGGAAGGCTGGCACCCCGGCGTGGTCGGCCTCGTCGCCTCGCGGCTGAAGGAGAAGTTTTCACGCCCGGCATTTGCCATTGCGTTGGAGCCCGGCGGCATCGGCACCGGCTCGGGCCGCTCGATTCCCGGCGTCGATCTCGGCAAAGCCGTGCGCCAGGCGGTGAGCGACGGCCTCTTGATGAAGGGCGGCGGCCACGCCATGGCGGCGGGCGTCACGCTGCGCAAGGAGAAGCTCGCCGAATTCCGCGCCTATATCGAAGCCGCACTCGCCGCCGACGTCGCGCGGTCGCGCCACGCCAATGAGCTCTACATCGACGGCGCGGTGTCGGCGCGCGCGGTGACGCCGGATCTGGTGGCGACGCTGCAGCGCGCCGGGCCGTTCGGCTCCGGCAACCCGGAGCCGGTGCTGGCGCTGCCGTCGCACCAGCTGGTCTATGCCGACGAGGTCGGCCAGGCGCATCTGCGGCTGCGCTTCAAATCCGGCGACGGCGCCATCGTCAACGGCATCGCGTTTCGCAGCGTGGGGCAGAAGCTCGGGAACGCGCTGCAGGAGAACCGCGGCCAACCGCTGCATGTCGCCGGCTGCCTCACGGTCGATCGCTGGCAGGGCGCCGAGCGGGTGCAGCTCCGCGTCACCGACGTCGCAGTGCCGGATCCCGGACCGGCGATGATCAGGTGAGCGACCTAACTTCGCCACCTGGTGAGCAATTACAATAGCAGCGTGCCCCGGACGCCGTGCAGCGCGCCGCGCTTGCGGCGTGGTGCGCTGCAGAGCCGGGGCCGTTACGGATGCTGCCTTCGGAACGGTCCCGGCTCGCGGCGCCGCGTGAAGGGCGCGGCTCCGCGACCGGGACACCAGGCTTTTCTCGCGGGTGCTGTTAGTTCGCTTGGTCGTCTCACACCCCGAACCGCGCCGGGATCAGTCGGCGCAATTGGCGGCCGGCGACCTCGCGAAAGGTCGGGCTGTGCAGGCAGAAGCCGCCGGCGAGGCCGACCGCGCAGCCGAGCAGCGTGTCGAACAACCGCGCCTCGATCACCGCGTGCGGTGACCCTTGGCCCAGCGAGGCGGCGTCGGCGAGGAAGATGGTCAGCGGCGTGATGAAGATCACCGCGAAGCCGTAGTGCCGCACCACGGCGCTCTCGATGATGAAGCTGAGCGCGATCACCAGCAGCGAAATGCTCCATTTCTCCAGCGGCAACGCCAGCAGGCCCCAGGCCAGCAGCAGTCCGAGCGCGGTGCCGAGCACGCGATGCAGCTGCCTTGTCCACACCGCGCGCAGCGACAGCCCCTGGATCACCGCGAGGCAGCTCACCGGCACCCAATACGGCCGCTCCAGATGGAGGAGCTGCGCCAGCGCCAGCGAGATGCCGACGCTGACGCCGATCACCACCGAGTCGAACACCACGAAATCGAACGTCGCCGGCGGCAGCGGCGGCGCCGGCTGCGACGCCCGCAGCCGCAGCAGCGCAATGCTGTAGACGAAGGCGATCAATGCTGCGAGCAGACAGCCCATGGTCAGCAGCCCGACCTTGAGCGGCACCTGCAGCACCTCGGTCGGCGAATAGGCGGCGATCGAGGCCGCCATCACGAAGAACAGGCTGCCCGGCACACCGACGCGATAGAACCGGCACACCATCGACACCAGGATCGCGACCAGCCCCAGCACCGGCGTCAGCAATAGCGGAAAGAAATGCGCGATGATGCCGAACGCGTAGCAGGCGGTCATGCCGAAGCCGACCGCCATCAGCGACACCATGCGGTGATGCAGCGGCGTCGCCGGCAGATAGATGAACGCCATGCCGCCGAGCGAGGAGATCAGCCCGTAGTCGAGGCGGTCGAACCAGGCGCCGACCAGCAGCGGCACGCCCGACGCCAAGGCGGCTGCGAACGGCATCTGCCAGGGCCGGTCGCTCGGATTGATCGTCGTCAGGTGATGCCATTCGAGCTTGAGCAGCGCGACGAACTTGTTCCACAACGAACGCCGCATCAACGTCCCTGCCGCAGCGCCGCCAGCACTTTCAAGCCGCCATAACCGTCGGCCGGCGACAGCCCGATCTTGTTCTGATAGTCGCGGATCGCCTTCATGGTGTCGTTGCCGACCCGGCCATCGGTGCCGCCGGTGTCGAAGCCGGCGCGGGTCAGCCGGGTCTGCATCTCCTGCACCTCGGCCAGCGTCAGCGCCCGTTCCGAGCCGGGGAACGGCTGCTGGAACGGCGGTGCGCCGAGAATGCGGTCGCCGAGATGGCAGATCGCCAGCGCGTAGTTCATCGACGGGTTGTAGCTCTTCACCGCGTAGAAATTCGGCCCGAGCAGGAATTTCGGTCCGCCCTCGACCGGAATCCACATCTGCGCGTTGGCCTGCGGGTCGGGGTAAGGCTCGCCGTCGATCCGCGTCACGCCGGAGCGCGACCACGCCAGATAGCTGCGGCTGCCGCTGAACGATCCGCCCGGTCCCTGCACCTCGTAGCCCCAATGCTCGCCGCGGTGATACTTGCCGCGGTTGAGCAGGAATTTGGCGCTGGAGCCGAGCGCGTCGTCGGGCCGGCCGAACGGCGACACCTTGCCGTCGCCGTCGTAGTCGATCCCGACATTGAGCCAAACTTCCGGCATCCATTGGGTGTGGCCCATCGCCCCGGCCCAGGAGCCGCGCATCTCCTGCGGCGTCGACCAGCCGCGATCGACGATCTTCAGGGCGTTGATCAGCTCGGTTTCCCAATAGACCCGGCGGCGCGGCTCCTTCCAGGCGAGAGCGGCGAGCGAGGGGAACACCGGGCGCATGTGGTTCTGCTGCACCAACGGATCGCCATAGGCGCTTTCCACGCCCCACAGCGCCAGCAGCGTGCCGCGCTCGACGCCGAAATCTCGCTCGATCCGGGCAAACAACGCGGCGTGCTGCTTCAGCGCCTCGCGGCCGTTGATGATCCGCCAGTCCGACACCCGGCGGTTGATGTATTGCCAGAGCTGCTCGTTGAATTCCGGCTGCTTCTGCATCTGCCGGAACACGCTCATGTCGGGCTCAAGCGACCCCATCACCCGCGCATAGGTGGCGTCCGAAATCCCCTTGGCGAGCGCCTTGGCGCGGAAACCGTCGCGCCATTCCGCAAAGCCGGCGGGGGCGGCGAAGGCCGCGGCCGGCGCGGCGAGCAGGGCGGCGGCGCCGAGCAGCGCGCGGCGGGTCAGGCGGGCGGGGGAATCGATGTTTGTCATGGCCGCAGTGTAGCGGCGTCGGGGGTGGTGCGGCAAAGGTTGATGACGTGCGGAACCGAACGTGCTCCGGGGCCGCCCGCGTTCCGCTAGTCGCCGCCGCCTTCTTGCGGCGCGTCGGGCTCGACCGGATCTTGCGGGGCGGTGCGGGATTGTGCCGGCAACGGCGGCGTCGGCGCGATTTCGCTGCCGCGCTGGCCGAGCAGCCGCTCATAGGCCGAGATCAGCGTGACGTAAGGATTGACCCACAGCCAGCCGTCGCGGGTGAACACCTGGACGTCGAAATGCAGGTGGGTGGTGGTGCCGCCGGGGCCGTCCTGGTAGTTCGACACCAGGCCGATCGGCTCGCCTTCGTCGACGCGGCGGCCGCTCAGCACGCCGTCGGCATCCATCGCCGAAGGACTCATATGCAGGTAGCGAAACCGGATGTGCTCGTTGCTGGTGTTCACCAACAGCGTCGCCGCCTGCTGCTTCGGCTGGCGCAACAGCACGCCGTCGCGCACCGCCACCACCTTGTATTTGTTCGGCTCGCACCGATCCGGATTGGCGCTGCGCTGCGTGCAGGACGACGGCCTGATGTCCTGGCCCTGATGGCCGAAGCCCGAGGCGCATTGCCCGACGCCGAGTTCGCGGGCCTCGCAGAAATTGTCCTGCCACGGATAGGCGTAGTTCTCGCCGGCGGCCTCGTCGTACAGCAGCGATTTGCTGCTGCCTTTGCAGTGGTAGCTAGCGCCCTTGCCGGACGGCGGCGGCACCCGGCCGCGGTGGAAACAATCGCCCCAGTTCAGGAACGACTGCGAATTGGCGTAGGCCGGCGCGCGTTCGAGCGGAAACCGGATCTGCGAATACACCGTGAGGTCGGGCCGGCCCGGCTGGCCGCGAAAGCCGCTGTCGGCGATGATCTCGCCGCTCGGCCGGTAGCTGAAATCCGGCGACGGCGTCGCCGGGCGTTCGGCCAGCCGCGACGGCAGGTAATGCCGCGGCCGGGCCGGGCCGCCGCCGACGACCCGCAGCGCCTTGAGAAACCGTTCGGCGATCGGCGAGGCCTCGCGGCAACCCAGCCGCCTGGCGCGCGGGGTGGCGTCGACGCATTGGATCGCCACCACGTAGGGCACGCCGAACCGGCTGAAGGCGTAGCGGACGTGGCCCTCGCGGATGGTGCGGCGCAGGTCGGGATAAAGTGCCGCGAGCGCCTTCACCGGCTCGCCCTTGCCGGCCAACGGATCGTTGATGTCGTAGGTCAAGAGCGAGGCGGTGATCTGCACCTCGACCGGCTTGGCGAACAGCCGGGCGGGCAGGCCGTCAGTGATCGCGACGGGCAACGAGAACACCGCGTCGTAGCCGGCGGCGCCGGCTTCGAACAAGTCGGCCGCGCGGAATCCGGACTGATAATGCGCCGCCGACAGGCTGTCCGGCGCGCCGCGTTCGCGATCGCTCAGCAGGGCCGCGGTGTCGAACGGCAGCAGCACCGGCACCGGGCTGCGGGCGATGCCGGGAAACAGCCGCGAGGTCACGGCGTTCAATTGCAGCATGGCCGGCCAGGCCCGCGGATCGGCGCCGCGAAACCGGCGCTGCGGGCCAAAGCTGAACGCGGCGGCCACCGCCGGCGGCGTGCCGATCTCGGCCTTCAACTGCTCGACCGCGGCGCGCCAATCCACCCGCATCGCCGACACCGGGACGGTGCGGAATTCGTCGGCGGGCGCGGCGGTCGCGGCGAGGCCAAGCGCCAGCCACGCCGCAGCGATGAGCTTGACGGCTCGGTCGCAGATCGGGCCGAGGTCCGTCAAACGCAATGCCAGGGTACTCCAGAGCTACGAGGTCAGTCCTTGGCGCGTTCGACGTAGGAGCCGTCTTCGGTCATGATAACGATGCGGGTTCCGGTGCCGATATGCGGCGGCACAAGGGTGCGGACGCCGTTCGACAGGATCGCCGGCTTGTAGGACGACGACGCGGTCTGCCCCTTGGTCACCGGCTCGGTGTCGACCACTTCCAGCGTGGCGCGCTGCGGCATCTGGATCGCCACCGGAACGACGCCGTGCAGCGACAGCTTCACCGTCATGTTTTCCTGCAAGTAAGGCGCGGCATTGCCGATCACGTCCTTCGGCACCTGGACCTGGTCGAAATTCTCGGTGTTCATGAAGTGGAAGCCGTCGGGATCTTCATACAGATAGTTGAAGTTGTGGTCCTCGATCGTCGCTTTCTCGACCTGATCCGTGGTCTTGTAGCGCTCCGAGATCTTCACACCGTCGCTGATTCGGCGCATTTCGATCTGGCTGACCGGAGTTCCCTTGCCGGGATGGATGTTCTCGGCGGTCAGAACCACGTAAAGCTTGCCGTCTTGCTCAATGACGTTGCCCTTGCGAATAGAACTGGCGATGACTTTCAAAGGACTGTTTCCTAAATTTCGGGCCCGGGACCGATCCGGACAACGGTGTCCTGTGGCCAGCGAAGCGGTTTCGGCCTGCAACATACTGATTTCGTATCGCGATGCCAGCGTTTTGCAGCATCCGCCGGGGCGACCTTAGTGGACGAGACCAGCCCGATTTCGCCATGGTGGGCGCCGTCCCGGCACCTCGATCGCGCCCCGCTGCTGCGGGCGCGGGCGGAAATCACCCGCGCGCTGCGGCAATGGTTCGCCACCCAGGGCTTTATCGAGGTCGAAACCGGGATTTTGCAGGCCTCGCCCGGCAACGAGACCCATCTGCACGCTCCGCGAACCGAATTGACCACGGGTTCCGGCGAGCGGCTATCGCGGTTCCTGCGGACCTCGCCGGAGTTCGCCTGCAAGAAACTGCTGGCCGCCGGCGAAGAAAAGATCGTCGAATTCGCCCGGGTGTTCCGCGACCGCGAGCGCGGCGACCTGCATCTGCCGGAATTCACCATGCTGGAATGGTACCGCGCCGGCGCGCCGTACCAGGCGGTGATCGACGATTGCGTGGCGGTGATCGGCGAAGCCGCGCGCGCCGCCGGCACCCGGCTATTCTCGTTCCGCGGCCGCATCGCCGATCCGTTCGCAGCGCCGCAGATGCTCACCGTGGCGCAGGCGTTCAGGACCTTCACCGACATCGATCTCTTGGCCAGCATCAACGGCGGCGAGCCCGACCGCGCGGCGCTGGCGGCGATGGCGCAGCGCTGGGTCAAAGTCAGCGACGACGACGACTGGTCGGACATCTTCAGCAAGGTGCTGGTCGAGCACATCGAGCCCAATCTCGGGCAGGGGCAGTTGACCGTGCTCAACGAGTACCCGGCGCCGGAAGCCGCGTTGGCGCGGACGCTGCCGGCTGATCCGCGGGTCGCCGAGCGTTTCGAGGTCTATGCCTGCGGCGTTGAACTCGCCAACGGCTTCGGCGAACTGACCGACGCCGACGAGCAGCGCGCGCGCTTCAGCAAGGCGATGGATGAGAAGCAGCGCCGCTACGGCGAGCGCTACCCGCTCGACGAGGAGTTTCTCGACGCGGTCGGGCAGATGCCGGAGGCGAGCGGCATCGCGCTCGGCTTCGACCGGCTGGTGATGCTGGCCGCCGGCGCGCGGCGGATCGACGAGGTGGTGTGGACGCCGCCGGCGGGGACGCCATGAGCAGGATTTTGAACATGCCGGCCGCGCCGACGCTGCGCCAGCCGGCGGAGCTGGTGGCGCGCGGGCTGATTGCGGCCGACGAACTGCCGGCGCTCCACGCGGTGGCGCAGCGCTACGCGGTGGCGGTGACCGACGCGGTCGCCGCACTGATCGATCCGACCGATCCCGATGATCCGATCGCCCGGCAATACATCCCGAGCGCGGCCGAGCTCGATGCGCTTCCGATCGAGCGCGCCGACCCGATCGGCGACGCCGCGCACGCGCCGGTCGACGGCATCGTGCATCGCCACCAAGATCGCGTGCTGTTCAAGCTGGTCAATGTCTGCGCGGTGTATTGCCGGTTCTGCTTCCGCCGCGAGACCGTGGGACCCGGCAAGGCGGCGACGCTGTCCGGCGACGCCTATCGGGCGGCGCTGGACTATATCCGCGCGCATCCCGAGATCTGGGAGGTGATCCTGACCGGCGGCGACCCGCTGATGCTGTCGCCGCGCCGGCTCAGCGAGGCGATGAGCGATCTCGCCGCGATTCCCCACGTCAAGATCATCCGCATCCACAGCCGCGTGCCGGTGGCGGAGCCGTCGCGGATCAGCCGCGAGCTGGTCGGGGCGCTGCAGGTCTCCGGCGCCACGGTGTGGATGGCGCTGCACGCCAATCACCCGCGCGAATTGAGCGCGGCGGCCCGTGCCGCTTGCAAGCGGATCATCGACGCCGGCATTCCGATGGTCAGCCAGTCGGTGCTGCTGCGCGGCGTCAACGACGACGCGGTGACGCTCGCGGCGTTGATGCGCGCGTTCGTGGAATGCCGGATCAAGCCGTATTACCTGCACCACGGCGATCTCGCGCCGGGCACCGCGCATCTGCGCACCACGCTCGCCGAAGGCCAGGCCTTGATGCGGTCATTGCGCGGCCGGGTGTCCGGCCTGTGCCAGCCGGATTACGTGCTCGACATTCCGGGCGGCTACGGCAAGGCGCCGGTCGGTCCGAATTATTTGACGCCGTCGGATGAACCGGCGGCGGATTCGCGCTATCGTGTCACCGATTATTGCGGCGACGTTCATCTCTATCCGCCGAACGCCGATGAGTGATCAGCAGCCGGCGGATCCGGACAGCGCCCGCAACGTTGAAAATCTGGCGTTGCTGGTGGTGTTCGGGGTGGTGGTGGCGGCGGGAATCTGGCTGCTATGGACCATGGCCGACGTTCGCAAGGTGCAGGACTGCGCCGCGCAGGGCCGACGCAATTGCGCGACGATCGAACGGCCGGAGCGCTAGCGCTCGGGCTGAGGAGAAGTGACATGCGAAGACTGATCCCATTCACGGTTGGCGTCGTCGTGGTGCTCGGCAGTGCGGCGGCGTTTGCGCAGACCGGCACCGGCACCGGCAGCGGCATGACGACACCGGGCACCCCCTCGGTGGCGCCGTCGCAGTCCTCTGAGCAGAGGGCGGTCGGCACCGCCCCGGTCGGCCACCGCCAACCGCGGCTCGATCCGTCACTGCCCGACCCCAGCGCCCGCGATCCCGCGGACGTGGCGCTGGATCGGCAACTTCGCAGCATCTGCCGCGGCTGCTAGCGCTTGATTGCGAAAACTGCATCGCAGTTTTCGCAATCAGCATCATGCGCGAGGCGGCGTCAGCGGTTCCGCGCGGCCAGCGCCATCGCGATCATCGAGGCGCCGCCGAACAACAGGTTGATGCCGACCAACAGGCCGATCGCCCACAGCGCGGTGCCGGGCAGGCCGCTGATGATGATGGCCGCCACCAACAGGTCGGCGAGCCCCGACGCCAGCATCCAGCCCCACCGCTCGGTCAATTCGCGGCGGTGCTCCAGCGCGTACATGATGGTCACCACGCCCTCGGCGAGGAAGTAGGCGCCGACCACGATGGTGAGCGTCAAGGTCGCCTCGAGCGGCTGGGCCAGCAGGATCACGCCTGCGACCAGCGCCACCACCGCGGAGGCCAGCGACCACCAGAAGCCGGGCGATTGCCGCGCCCAGAACGTCAGCGCGAGGCCCGCAACGCCACTGACAATGAACAGCCAACCCAGCGCAACTATGACAAAGACGCTCGCGAGCGGAGAAAACACCACGGCGAACAGCCCCAAGATCGCCAACAGCACGCCTTCGATCAACAGCGCCTTCCAATGGGCGTGGGCGGCGGCTTTGAATTCAGCCTCGAGGCGGGTGTTATCATCGGGAATCGTCATCGAGAGACCTCCTGTGACCGGCGCAATGTCGTCGGATACTATACCCCGCGCCCCACGCAGCGATCGTATAAATGTTCGTCACGGGGCGGCGAGCGGCAGCACAGCACAGCGTGGTGACCGCCGGATAAATACCCGACAAAGAAAAGCCCCGGATCGCTCCGGGGCCTTCTCTGCAACTGCAGCTTAGCTTGTTCAGCGCGTGCCGTTGTTGTTGCCGGCCGGGCCGACGTCGCCCTGGCTCGAGGCCGGCGGCGGGGTGGTGCGATTCATACCGGCGCTGCCGACGGTGCCCTTATGCTTGGTGCCGGTCGACTTGTGGACGCCGTTGCCGACATGCTGCGAACCCATGGCGTTGCCATTGGAATCGGTCTGGCTCTGCGCCGAAGCGCCGAGCGTGGTGGCCAACAGCGCCGCGCCGGCGATCATCGCCAGGTTGATCTTCGCCTTCATAATCAGGAGCTCCTTGTTAGATGGGACCTGGAACAAAAGCTGCGGCCGTTAATGCGTTCCGTCATAAAAGTGTGAAGTTCTCCACGCCGATACCGGAACCGGCGTGCATACAATGGGTTCAGTCCCTGCAGGGCCTCGCGGGAGGACCCCTGACGAGGAAATGGTGATGCGCAAGCTCTGGATCGGCAAGCTCTGGATCGGAGTCGCGGCGTTGACGACGATGGCGGTCGGTTTCAGCGGGTCTGCGGACGCGCGCGACTATCGCTACTGCCTGGTGTCGCCAGGGTTCGGTTACCCGGGTGAATGCAGCTATTCGACCTATCAGCAATGCGCAGCGTCGGCGTCCGGCCGCTTCGCCGATTGCGTGGTCAATCCGCGGGCCTATGGCGAACCGCGACGGACTCACCGTCGACGCCACCGCTGAGCACGTCGCGGAAGGAAGCCGCACCTCACACCGGGCATCGCGTCAAGAGGCGCGACGCCGTGTCGGTATTGCACTTGCCGCGGGCGACGCGACCGACGCTCAATGCCAGTCCTCACGACCTGCCGCTCGGATCACCGCGAGCCGGCTCTTACTTGCTTGTCGCGCGCGACCGGCTTACTTGATGCGGCGCGCGTTGACGTGAGCGCGCTGGTGCTGATGTTGCTGAACGTCGCCCAGGATCACGACGGCGAACAGGATCACGACGGTGGAGACCGCGGCGGCAGATAGCAGCAGAATATCGAGGGTCATCATGGCTGCGCATCCTCTGTAGATTTTTAATTATTCCGCCCGAATCCGTGAATTGACGTTGACGCCGATCAAATGACGTCATGGCCCGACGCGGGGCTTGCGGACGAGCCGTGCAATTCTGCGTATCTTACGATCCGCCCGGCGCAATGAGACGTCCCCCCGCGGGCGGAGGGGCGGGCGCTGACATCCCGGCGTCGCGCGCCGGGGGCTCCAATGAGCGTTACTTGGGTGCGCAGGTGAGGATGATGCGGCTGGAGCCGCCGCCGCATTTGGCCTTCAACTGACCGTTCTCGACCAGCAGCGTGTCGGTCAGCCGGGTCCCGGTGCCGTTGACGCAGAGCGCGGTGACCAGGGTTTCGGTCGGCTCGCAGGCCAGCGGACAGCCGTCCTTGGCGCATGAGGTGGAGACCACGGTCCGCAGCGCCGTGGCCGAAACGCCAGCGGGGCCTTGCGGTCCCGGTGCGCCGGGCTCGCCCTGTGCGCCCTGCAGGCTGCGGTTGTTGAGCGCGGCTACGACGACCACGATCGCGCCGATCAGCACCGTGGCCAGCATCAGCTGATTGCGGACCTGCTCCGCCGTAAAGGTCGGCAGGGTGGGGCGCTTCCAGCTCGGCACCCCGGGGAGCTTCATCTCGCTCAAAGCCAGGTAGCCGATGAAAATCGACCCGACGCCCAATACCAACACCACGAGCAACGAGGCGATCGCCGAGAGATAATCCATCTTACCGTCCACCTGAGCTGCGCACATGCCGACCGAAGCGGTCGCGGCGAGGGCAATGTTTCAATCAAAATCGAGTGCGGGATGGCATCGGCCACCCCGCGAGATTTCGTAGCAGCGCGCTGCTTTCGTTTCCTTGAGCTAAATCACTGATTCGCAAACGCCGTAAATCCGGCATTTCGCGGTGGGGCGGCCGTCGACGGCTTATTAACGATTGGACAGAAACGGTCACGCGCGCTTGTTCGCGCGTCTCGGAACGGACAGCTGATCTTGCGGTTCTCCACCTCTCAACCAACAGGAGACACCGATGCGCTCGCTTATCATCGCCGCTCTGGCCGCGACCTCCGTCGCGGCTTTGGCCGGCGCCACGTCCTCGCCGGCCGAAGCCCGGGACTACGCCTATTGTCTACAGGGACGGCAGCAGGGCTACCCCGGCGCCTGTGACTACACCAGCTTCCAGCAGTGCAAGGCGGCGGCCTCCGGCACCGAGTCCGATTGCGGCATCAACCCGCGTTTCGCCTTCGGTAACCAGGGGCGGTCGTACTATCACGCGTATCCCTACAACGCCCGCGCCCAGTGGTAAGGACCAATCAGGCCGCCCCGTCGATCCGACCGGGCGGCCTTCTCGTGTCCGGACTTCGCCTCTGCGAGCTGCGCTCATGCCTCCTGAGCACGCTTCCCATAGCGACATCGGGACCTTCCGCGCCTCCGCCTGACCCCGCCGTCTGCTGCCCTGCAGCATCGTGCTGCGCAGCCGCGAACGCAGCGCGCCAGCCAACATCAAGTCGGAAAACCCGGCTTTCCGGCGGTTCTCGACCTTTGCATCGCTAGACATCCAGGGCATTAGGGCAGAAAACCAGCCGCTGCCGGATCGGGGTGCCGATCGGCGTCGCCATGCCCCATTTCCGTTCTGGAGCTTTCTGTGCGCCCTGCAGTCATCGCCGCGACCGGTCTCTACACGCCCTCCGAGAGCATCTCGAATGCCGAGCTGGTCGAGGCGTTCAATGCCTATGTGGCGCGGTTCAACGCCGACCATGGCGCGGCGATCGCCGCCGGCGAGATTGCGCCGCTGCAGCCGTCATCGGCCGAGTTCATCGAAAAGGCCTCCGGCATCAAGTCGCGCTACGTGATGCAGAAGTCCGGCATCCTTGATCCGCAGGTGATGCGGCCGGTGATTCCGGAGCGCTCCAACGACGAGCTGTCGATCCTGGCCGAGATGGCGGTGCGGGCGGCCGAGCAGGCGCTGCAGCGCTGGGGCAAGCCGCGCGAGCGGATCGGCGCGGTGCTGTGCGCCTGCTCCAACATGCAGCGGGCCTATCCGGCGATGGCGGTCGAGGTGCAGGCCGCGCTCGGCCTCGGCGGCTTCGCCTTCGACCTCAACGTGGCGTGCTCCTCGGCGACCTTCGGCATCAAAACCGCGACGGATTTCGTCGCCACCGGCTCGCTCGACGCGGTGCTGATGGTCAACCCGGAGATCTGCTCGGGCCATCTCAATTTCCGCGACCGCGACAGCCATTTCATCTTCGGCGACGTCGCGACCGCAGTGATCGTCGAACGCGCCGATGAGGCCGCAGGCGGCTGGGACATTCTCGGCACGAGGCTGAAGACGCAGTTCTCCAATGCGATCCGCAACAATGCCGGGTTCTTGAACCGCGCCGCGCCCGAGGGTCGCGACCTGGCGGACAAGCTGTTCGTGCAGCAGGGCCGCAAGGTGTTCAAGGAAGTGGTGCCGATGGTGTCGGAGCTGATCCTCGACCACGCCGCTTCGCTCGGGCTCGATCCGCACGCCTTGAAGCGGCTGTGGCTGCACCAGGCCAACATCAACATGAACGAGATGATCGGCCGCCGCGTGCTCGGCCGCGATCCCTCGCCGGAAGAAAACGTCATCATCCTCGACCGTTATGCCAACACCTCGTCGGCGGGCTCGATCATCGCCTTCCACCAGCACTCCGACGACATGGCAGCCGGCGAGCTCGGGCTGATCTGCAGCTTCGGCGCCGGCTATTCCGCCGGCACGGTGTTCGTGCGCAAGCGCTGATCGGCAAGCGTCGCCCCTCAGGGATGCCAGTCCAGCACCGTGGTGCGGTTGCCGTACTGGGAGTTGAAGTTGATGGCGTGGCGCTGCATCGCCAGCAGCGACGATTCATCGTCGCTGCGCGGACATTGCACGGTGTAGTTCTCCAGATGCGAGCGCTTGAGCAGGTCGCGGAAAGCGGTTTCCGCGCGGAGCCAATCATCCGACGTGAAGAACGGCGCCGAGACATAGACCTTGTGATCGGCGTCCGAGGCGGCGAGGCAATAGCGCCAATCGGCGGCCGACGCCGGCCCCGCGGCGGCAGCGAGCCACACAGCCGTCAGCAGTCCCCTGCGAAGCGTCATCCTTCAACCCCTGGTTCGCCGCGGGCGGGTAAGGTTGCGGATGATCGTCGAGGTTGGATTAAGGCCGCGTAAACCGTGGCCAGCGGGCGGCCGGCGGATCGCTAACGTCGCTTCAGGATTTGCCGGGCGGCGGGGCAGGCGGGGCAGGGTGGCCGTGCTCGAGGATGCGCGCCGTGTCGGAGACGTCGCCGGTGGCGCCGTCGATCATGATCTGGCCGAGATCGACGGTGCGGACGCCGTCCGCCTCGGAGGCGTCCGGGGTGATCAGATTCCACGGAATGAAGAGATTCTTGATGGTCTTCCAGAGGGCCACTTGATGCCTCCGTCGCTTCGGACAATGCCCTAGGCACAAAGCGGGCCGCAGGATTGCCGGGCGGATAGAGCCGCGGCGGGCGCGGCGGAACAGCGATTTTCGGACGAGGCCATCCAATGATGGCGCTCCCTAGCGGAATCGAACCGCTCTCTCCACCGTGAAAGGGTGGCGTCCTAACCGATAGACGAAGGGAGCCAAACGTTGGTCCCGACACTCCCGGAGGCAATGCAGGGTCCGCGTTTTCAAGGCTGTATAAAACGAGTCTTGCCGATCGATCAATGCCTTATCGCCACCGACCGGCGCCGCCATCAGGCCGTTCGGCGGCTGATTTGGCGAGCGCGGGCGAACGTATAGTGGCGTTTTCCGAGCCGGGCAAGCGCTCTGCGCGACGTTGAGCCAATTGTAACCAGAACCTTTCCCGGACGCCGCGGTTTTTAGCGGTTTCCACCAATCATTCCTCAAGGCCCGCCCGCTAAAACTTGCATCGATTTGGAGGCTTGGCGATGGCGACGAGCAACAGGAAGCGGGACAGCCGCAAAGCGGTGCACGAGACCGGATGGATCACGCTGGAAGGCGGCTTCGCGGCGCGTCGCTGCGTGGTGCTCGATCTGTCCGCTTCGGGGGCCAAGATCACTTTGGATTCGCCGCAGGCGCTGAATGCGAAGTTGCGGCTGGCGTTCTCGCGCGACGCGCGCCAAGGCCGTAACTGCGAAGTGGTGTGGCGACGCGGCAGCACCTTCGGGGTCAAATTCACGCCGTAACGAAGTCACGGCGAAGTTTCGTGCGCTCACGTACGTCACGCGTCACTCAAGACGAAGCCTCAACGCAAAACAGGAGACGCCGCGGTGCGAGGCCTCCTGTCGTAGCTATGTGGTGCAGCCGTGGCGCGAGCCTAGCGGCCCAGGAACAGCCACAGCAGAATGATGACCGGAATCGGCACACCAATCAGCCAAAGCAAAAGTCCGCGTCCCATCGTCAGCCTCCCATACAAATCAGCGTCGGTGGGAGAACGCCACGACCCCCGCCGGGTTCCGCGTATGAAACGGATTTCCGCGGCTGCGAATGCGCGCGCGCAAAGTGTGTAGTTGGGCGCGCGCAGGGAGAACGTCGGCGAGCCGCAGCAGGTAGCGCGTTTCAGCTCACCGCGAGCGATATATCGCTGCGCTCACCAATGCCCGGTGTTCGGCATCGAGGCCCACGGCTCCTGCGGCGGCAACGCATCGCCCTTCTGCAGCAGTTCGATCGAATGCAGATCGGGCGAGCGCACGAACGCCATCTGGCCGTCGCGCGGCGGACGGTTGATGGTGATGCCGAGCTTCATCAGCCGATCGCAGGTGGCGTAGATGTCGTCGACCTCATAGGCGAGGTGGCCGAAGAAGCGATCTTCGCCGTATTTTTCCTCATCCCAATTGTAGGTCAGTTCGACCAGCGGCGCGCCGCGGCCCGCGCTTTGCGCCAACAGACCTTCGTCCTCGGGCGCGCAGAGAAACACCAGACTGAACTTGCCCTTGTCGTTGTCGATCCGCCGAACCTCCTTGAGGCCGAGCGCATCGCTGTAGAATTTCAGCGCGGCGTCGAGATTGCGGACGCGCAGCATGGTGTGCAGATAACGCATGGGGTTGCTCCGTTGCGGATGACGCCGGAGTTGTCGGCGAAAACCCGTCGCCGGGCAAGCCTGCGAAGCGCCGGCCCGCGGCGCGCGTCGTGCACGCTGCAACGAAAAGAGCCCCGCCTTGGAGGGAACGGGGCTCTTTGGGTCGATCGGGACGGGTCATGTCATGGTCTGCACGCTCAAGATAGCGCGGCGGCGCCGCGGCGCAATTCACATCCCCGTGCACCCGAGGACGGGGCTTTGGTAGGCCTTGCCGCGCGCGGCGCAACCTGCGAAGCCTCAAGCCATGAGCGGGTTTTGAGTCATGATCGCAACCGATCTTCGCAGCGGTGTCGAGCAGCTCGGTGACATGATCGCGGAAGCATCGGTCATCGTGCCGTTCACCGGCGCCGGCATTTCCACCGAAAGCGGCATCCCGGATTTCCGATCCCCCGGCGGGCTGTGGAGCCGCAACCAGCCGATCCCCTACGACGCCTTCGTGGCGCGACAGGACGCCCGCGACGAAGCCTGGCGGCGGCGCTTCGCGATGCAGCCGACGTTCGGCGCGGCGCGGCCGTCGCGCGGCCACCGCGCGCTGGCTGCGCTGTACCGCGCCGGCAAAATTCCAGCAGTGTTGACTCAGAACATCGACAACCTGCACCAGGCCTCCGGCTTCGCCGAGCAGGACGTGATCGAACTGCACGGCAACACCACTTATGCGCGCTGCATCGGCTGCGGCCGACGCCACGAACTGGAATGGGTCAAGGCCTGCTGGGAGCGCACCCATCACGCGCCGGTCTGTACCGTGTGCGACGAGCCGGTGAAGACCGCGACGATCTCGTTCGGTCAGCCGATGCCGGAGGAAGCGATGCAGCGCGCCGCCGAGCTGGCGCAGAACTGCGACCTGCTACTCGCGATCGGCTCGTCGCTGGTGGTGTGGCCGGCGGCGGGATTTCCGCTGCTGGCGAAGCAGAGCGGCGCCAAGCTGGTGATCATCAACAACGAGCCGACCGATCAGGACCAAACCGCCGATCTGGTGATCCGCTACGACATAGGAGAAATACTGGGTCCGTTTGTGGGAAACTGATGCGCGGATGATTCGCCAATCAGCAAGATGTTCATAGTTCCCTAACGCGCTGTTTTTTGTCTTTGCCGGGCACGGCAGAATGTTATCTTCGAATCAGAAGATTCGCGTGGGCTGCAGGTCGTTTTGACGTGGGAACCCGCGAACCGCCGTTGTCGCACCGATGACGCGCTGTAGAAGATGATGTGGGGTCCGGGGTCATGGGGTCGGACGGTTTTGAGTCCAAAAGGCCAGGCGCGTCGCTGGCAAGCGGGGCGGGTACCGTGAAGCGCGGCCCGGGAGATTTTTCCTCCGACCTCGATCGCGACCACACGCTGGACCCGATCGGCGCGCTGGGCGATTCGGCGAATCTCGTCGAGATCAGCGGCGTCATCAAATGGTTCGACGCATCAAAGGGCTACGGCTTCATCGTGCCGGACAATGGCGCCCCCGACGTGCTGCTGCACGTCACCGTGCTGCGCCGCGACGGCTACCAGACCGCCTATGAGGGCGCCCGCATCATCTGCGAATGCGTGCAGCGCGCCAAAGGCTATCAAGCGTTCCGCGTGGTCTCGATGGACGAGTCGACCGCGATCCACCCGGCGCAGATGCTGCCGCCGCGCACCCATGTCAACGTCACGCCGACCAGTGGATTGGAGCGCGCGCAGGTCAAATGGTTCAACCGGCTGCGCGGCTTCGGCTTCCTGACTTGCGGCGAGGGCACGCCGGACATTTTCGTCCACATGGAGACGCTGCGCCGCTTCGGCATGACCGAATTGCGCCCCGGCCAATATGTGCTGGTGCGGTTCGGGCCGGGTTCCAAGGGCATGATGGCCGCCGAGATCCAGCCCGAGGGCGGCGCGCCCGGATTGTCCTCGCACTAAACGCTCGCATCCATGACAATTGCGCCGCGTTCGCAGCTCCATGCGCCCGCGGCGGGCGCCGCTGCGGAAAATGCGCTGCCGCGCGCGCCCGCCGATCTGCTAGCGTCGGCGCAACGATGGGACGCGAGTCCTGAGCCAACCAGACAAGCGGGCGTTGCGCATGAGTGAGCAGGGAATGGGATCGAAGCTGCGCGGCCTGGTGGCGCGCGGCGCGGCGGTGCTGGCGATGTCGCTGTGGCTCGGCGCCGCGGCCTCCGCCGCGGAGATACAGACGCTGGAGATCGTCACCAAATCCGGTGTCCAGGTGTTTGCCGTCGAGGTCGCCACCACCGAGCAGGAGAAGACCACCGGGCTGATGTATCGCAAGGAACTCGCCGACGGCCGCGGCATGCTGTTCGACTTCTCGCCGGAGCAGCCGGTGTCGATGTGGATGAAGAACACCTTCATCCCGCTCGACATGATCTTCATCCGCGCCGACGGGCGGATTTCGCGGATCGCCGAGAACACCGTGCCGCAATCGCTCGCCATCATCGCCTCGGGGCCGCCCGCCAAGGGCGTGCTGGAGGTGATCGCCGGCACCGCCAGGAAATACGGCATCGCGCCGGGCGACCGGGTGGCGCATCCGTTGTTCAACGGTCGCTGAAACCCCAGCTTGCCGGTTTCGCCGCAAGCGTGTAACGACAACGCTTCGCAGAGCTCGGGGTATAGCGCAGCCTGGTAGCGCGGCAGTTTTGGGTACTGCAGGTCCACGGTTCGAATCCGTGTGCCCCGACCATTCCAATCAAAAGACTCGGCCGGAACGTCCGCGCTTTGGTTCGCGGCTCGAGAGGCGATGGCGCGGAGGGGCGATGAAACTGGCTTGGTCGATCGGGCTCGCGCTGGCGCTGTTGATGCCGGCTGCGGCTTTCGCACAGCCCGCCGCGGCACCGGCCCAGCCGGCGCCTGCGGCGCCCGCCGAGATGATCTCCACGTTCCGGCTGGCGCACGGGCAGGGGCGGGTGACGCTGGACTCCAAGCTCACGCAAATCGCCCATGACCAGGCAGAGGCGATGGCGGCCAAAGATGTGCTCAGCCACGAGGTGCTCGGCCCGTTCGTCAGCCGCGTGGCGCCCGCCCACGCCGGCCAGGCCGCGGAGAATGTCGCTTACGGCAATGACGGTTTTCCGAAGACGCTGACCCAGTGGATCAATTCGCCGGGGCATCTGAAGAACCTGCTGATGCCGGGCGCATCCCGGGTCGGGGTCGCCAGCGCACGCAGCGCCGCGACCCGACGAACCTATTGGGCGATGGTGATTGCCGGCGGCTACGAAAAAGCCGCGCCGCAGCGACCGGCCAAGAAGGCTGCGGCGAAATCGGCGGCAAAACCCGGCGCAAAATCCGCCGGCAAGGCCGCGCCGAAGCCGACTCCGCAGCACGCGCCGCGCGATGCCTGCCACATGAAACTTCTCGGTCTTTGCCTGTAAGCGGCGCCGCGTGACTCCGTTCTGCGCGCCTGTGGTGCCGCCACGCGCTCGAAGAACGCCTAATTGACAGCTGCAGATTCGGACTGCCATGCCGATGCATCGAGGCAATGACGTTCGGGGGCTCGTCATGACATTCAGAATTTTGGTTTCGAGCGGGGCGGCGCTGCTGCTCGGCGCGTCGTCGGCGATCGCGGCGGATCTGCCGATCAAGGCGGTGATGCCGCCGATCGAGCTGTCGGCCTGGCAGACCGAACTCGGCGCGCGCTGGTGGTACTCGTCCGGCAAGGTGCAAAAGGACCTGTTCGGCACGAGCAACACGCCGAGCGCGTCGACGGCGGTGTCGCGGTTGATCTACGACGATCTCACCGGGCATTCCGGCGAACTGTTCGGTCGGGTGGATCACACGACCGGCTTCTTCGTGAAATTCAACGCCGGGCTCGGCTCGATGGGCAGCCACGGCAAGATGAACGACGAAGACTTCGATCCGTCGGCGATGGGCGGCACCGGCTACTCCAACACGCTCAGCACGTTGCGCGACGGCAACCTGTCTTACGCCACCGCCGACCTCGGCTACAGTTTCATCACCGCGCCCGGCGCCAAGCTCGGCGCGTTCGTCGGCTATAATCATTTCTTCACCCAGGAGAACGCCTACGACTGCGTGCAGCAGGCGGCCAATCAGTTCGTCAACGGCTGCGGCGTCAATACGCGCGCGATCACGGAATCCAACCATTGGCAGTCGCTGCGGGTCGGTCTGTCGGGCGAATTCGCGCTGTCCGAGCGGCTGAAGCTGAGCGTCGACGCGGCCTATCTGCCCTATGTCTCGTTCCGCGGCGTCGACGACCACGTGCTGCGCAACCTGCGGATCGACGAGATCGGCGATAACGGCAATGGCGCGCAGATCGAGTCGGTGCTGACCTATGCGGTCACCGACGGCTGGAGCGTCGGGCTCGGCGGCCGCTACTGGACGTTCAAGAGCAACGACGTCGGGGCGCGCTTCCAATTCCTGCCGGGGGCGCCCGACGCCACCACCCAGCGCACCACCTTCACCGCCGAGCGCTACGGCATGTTCCTGCAATCGTCCTACAAGTGGGGCGACACCACGCCGCCGTCGGCCGCCGTCGGGTTCGCCACCAAGGCGCCGCCGCTGGCGGTGAATTGGACCGGCGTCTATGTCGGCGGCCAGCTCGGCGCCGGCTTCGGTCCGAAGCATTGGTCCGATTCAATCGGCTCGACCACCTCGCTGGTCAATCCTGGACCGCCGGACTTTCCGCCGGGGACGCCGCGCGGCCTCAACGTCGGCGGCTTCGGCAAGTCGACGCCGATGGCCGGCGGGCTTGGCGGTGGGCAGATCGGCTATAATTTCCAGACCGGCCGGACGGTGTTCGGCGTCGAGGCCGATGTGGCGTTTGCCGATCTCAAGGGCTCGCACACGATCTATTCCGGGCTCGGCGGCGGCCAGGCGGAGGCGCACACCGAGGCGCTCGGCAGCGTCGCCGGCCGGGTCGGCTACGCGGTTGAGCGCAGCCTGCTCTACGTCAAGGCGGGCGGCGCCTTTGCGGTCACCGACCACGTGCTCGACACCAGCAGCATCTTCACGTCCAACGGCGCTGGCTGCTGTCGCGACAGCGTGCGTAGCACGCGGCTCGGCTGGACCGTCGGCGCCGGCCTCGAATACGCCGTCAATCACGCCTGGTCGGCGAAGCTGGAATACGACTACAGCGACTTCGGCACCCAGAGCATCACCTTCCCGGTGAACGCCGCGCTCGGCCTGCCGCGCGCCGATATCGACCAGGCGTTTCACGTCGTGAAGATGGGCGTGAACTACAAGCTCGATTGGGGCGTCGCCGCCGCCAACTGACGAGGAAGGCGCGCGGGGCCGGCAGCCTCGCGCGTCACCCGTCCGACCGCGGCATCGCTGCGCTTAGCTGCGGCGAAGCTCCTGCGTCCAACTCGCAGGCGCCTGCGCGGCCCACGCGGTGTCGCGCGGATGGGTTTGATTCAACGCAATTGAGATCGTTCGGCCGCTCGATATGTGTTGGCCTTCGCGTTTGAGAGGAAAGCCGAGCGACCAAGGCTTTGCAGCCTGCGACGTGCAGGCGGGGTGAGCCGTGCGGCCACCGCACGGTCACCGACGACAACGCCACCGCCTTTCCCCACATCCGAAATTGGCAACAGGCAGGCGCCTGCGCGCACAGTCGTGCGGGTCGAGGAGACAGATATGGCGACAGTGAAGTTTTACGGCAACGAGACCGTGCCGCTGGAAATGCACAAGGTACGGATCGTCCAGAAGCTCTGCCTGCCGCCGGTCGAGCGCCGCCTGGAGAAGATCACCGAGGCCGGCAACAACACCTTCCTGTTGAAGAATGCCGACGTGTTTCTCGACATGCTGACCGACTCCGGCGTCAACGCCATGAGCGATCAGCAGCAGGCCGCGATGATGGTCGCCGACGATTCCTACGCCGGCAGCGCCACCTACACCCGGCTGGAAAACAAGCTGCGCGACCTGTTCGGCATGCACTATTTCCTGCCGGCGCATCAGGGCCGCGCCTGCGAGCACATTCTCGCCAAGGCGTTCGTTTCGCCCGGCAAGGTGGTGCCGATGAACTATCACTTCACCACCACCAAGGCGCATATCACGCTGCAGGGCGGCGCGGTCGAGGAACTGGTGACCGACGCCGGGCTCGAGGTGGTCAGCGTCAACCCGTTCAAGGGCAACATGGACATCGGCAAGCTGCGCGCGCTGATCAAGGCCCGCGGCGCCGACAACATCGCTTTCGTGCGGATGGAATCCGGCACCAACCTGATCGGCGGCCAGCCGTTCTCGCTGCAAAACCTCGCCGACGTCAGCAACGTCTGCAAGGAGAACGGCGTTCTGTTGGTGCTGGACGCCAGCCTGCTCGCCGACAACCTGTACTTCAACAAGGTGCGCGAGGAGCACTGCAAGGCGCTCTCGATCCGCGAGATCACCCGGCGCACCGCGGACCTCTGCGATGTGATCTATTTCTCGGCGCGCAAGCTCGGCTGCGCCCGCGGCGGCGGCATCTGCATCCGCGACCAGGGCATCTACCAGAGGATGCGGCCTTTGGTGCCGCTGTTCGAAGGGTTTCTCACCTATGGCGGCATGTCGGTGCGCGAGATGGAAGCGCTCACCGTCGGTCTCGAAGAGACCATGGACGAGGAGATGATCAACCAGGGGCCGCAATTCATCGCCTACATGGTCGATCAGTTGCAGGAGCGCGGCGTGCCGCTGATCACGCCGGCCGGCGGGCTCGGCTGCCACATCGACGCCAAGCGCTTCGTCGACCACATTCCACAGGCGCAATACCCCGCCGGCGCCTTGGCCTCGGCGCTGTACATCGCCTCGGGCATTCGCGGCATGGAGCGCGGCACGCTGTCGGAGCAGCGCGAGCCCGACGGCAGCGAGATCTTCGCCAATATGGAGCTGGTCCGGCTGGCGATGCCGCGGCGGGTGTTCACGCTGTCGCAGGTCAAATACGCCGTCGACCGCCTGGCCTGGCTGTACGACAACCGCCGGCTGATCGGCGGGCTGTCGTTCATCGAGGAGCCCGAAGTGCTGCGGTTCTTCTACGGCCTGTTGAAGCCGGTGTCGGACTGGCAGGACAAGCTGGTCGCGAAATTCCGCGAGGACCTGGGCGACAGCCTGTAATCAGGCGTCCAAGTCCGTCGTTGCGAGGAGCCCTTGCGACGAAGCAATCCAGGGCACCACGCGATGCCCCTGGATTGCTTCGCTGTCGGTCGGCGCTGCGCGCCGACCTCGGCTCGCAATGACGCGTTTTCTTCTATTGCCGGTCGTTCTTCTGGTCCGCGATCAGGAGCGGTCGGCCGATATGGAATTGCCGGAGGCGGGCGCCGTCGCCTGTGTCGTGGGCGAAGCCTCCGCCGCCTTTTCGGCCGCCGGTTCGGCGGCCGCCGGGGCCGGGCGCGGCAGCGGCTTGTCCTGCTTTTTCGACCAGCCGATGTAGTAGGCCACGAAGCACAGGATCGCCAGCCCGGTGACGCTGACGAAGATCTGCGCCAGCAGCGAGCCGGAGCTCATCATCAGTTCGAAGTGCGCGACGAACGACAGGAACACGCCGACGCAGAACACCGCCAAGGATTGCTGGCCGCATTTGATCAGCGGCCGGAAGATCGGCCATTCCAGCCCCGGCCATTCCTTCGGCACGAACCGCACCACCATGAACGCCAGCACCACGAAGTGCAGCACCCGGTAGGGCGCCAGGAAGGTCTTGTCGTTGGGATTGAAGGCGGCATACAGCCAGGTCGGAAACAGCGCGCCGAACTCCGGAAACCGCCCCGCCATCGTCATCACCAGCGCGAAGATCAGATAGGCGATGCAGAAGTACAGCGTGATCGGCGAGTTGATGATCCGGCGTGAGCCGGTGGCGCCGCCGAGCGCGAACCAGGCGCCGAACACGAACAGCAGTTGCCAAGTGTACGGATTGAAATACCAGCTGCCGACCGGATAGGCCGCCAGGTTCCAGCCGAAATACCGCGCGGCGAAATACAGCGCGAGTGAAGCCAGCATGGTCAGATTGGGCCGCCGCAGCATCAGCCACAGCACCGGCGGGAAGAACCCCATCAGCACGATATAGAGCGGCAGCACGTCGAGATTGAGCGGCTTGAATTTCAGCAATAGGCCCTGGGTCAGCGTCTGGATCGGGTTGTCGACCAGGCCCGCGACGTTGAACTCGTTGATGATGTCGGGGTCGTTATAGCGCTGCGCGACGTAGCCGATCGCCGCGATGTAGATCACGAACAGGATCACGTGGGCGACGTAAAGCTGCCAGACCCGCTTCATCAGCCTTGTGGCGCCGACCAGAAAGCCGCGCTCCAGCATCATCTTGGCGTAGACGAACGACGCCGTATAGCCGGAGATGAACACGAACAGGTCGGCGGCGTCGCTGAAGCCGTAATTCCGCGTGGTGATCCAGTTCACCACATTGTCGGGAATGTGATCGAGAAAGATCGCCCAATTGGCCACGCCGCGAAACAGGTCGAGCCGCAGGTCGCGTCCTTTGGGGGGGAGGGTGGCGCGGATTTCCATGAAAGCCGTTCGTGCTGTAGCGTTCGTACGAGGTTGCGAGCCCGGACCCTGGCCGCGATTGTCACGACGAACCAGACCGAATATACCGAAACTGAAAAACCACACCGTCCGAAGACGGAATCAGAAAAATCCAACTCGTAACGGATCACGGTACACTAGACCCGGGGTTTTCACCAAATAGGCGCAATGCCGCAGCCCAACAGGCCGTATCAACCCATGACCGCACGCATTTACAAGCCTGCCAAGAACGCGATGCAATCCGGACTCGCCAAGACCAAGGAATGGCAGCTCGACTACGAGCCGGAACAGCCGCGGGTGATCGAGCCCCTGATGGGCTGGACCAGTTCCGGCGATACCCGCCAGCAGCTGACCCTGCACTTTCACACCCGCGAAGACGCCATCGCCTATTGCGAACGCGAGGGCATTCCCTACCAGGTGATCGAGCCGAAGCCGCCGGCGCGGCGCCGCGCCGCCTATTCGGACAATTTCGCCTTCCGCCGCGACATGCCCTGGACGCACTGAACGGCCGCTCGCCCGGCCTTCGGTACAATCCGCGCGCCGCGACGCTGCGGCGCGCCACGCAATTGAGGTTGCATTGCGCCGCCGCGCGGTGACACCATGATCAGCCGCCCCGACAGAGGGCGGCGTAACAACAAGTGCTTTGGAAACGCATGCCGCTCCGCTCTTCCGTCGATTCCGCTTCTTCGGATTTTGGCCGCAACGTCGCGGCGATGCGCGCGCTAGTCGCCGAACTGCACGACAAGCTCGGCGAGGTCGCCGGCGGTGGCGGCGAAGCCTCGCGCGCCAAGCACACGTCGCGCGGCAAAATGCTGGCGCGGCAGCGCGTCGATCTGTTGTGTGACCCCGGCACCGCGTTCCTCGAATTGTCGCCGCTCGCCGCGCACGGCCTCTATGGCGGCGATGTGCATTCCGCCTCGATCGTCACCGGGGTCGGCCGGGTCGCCGGGCGCGAATGCATGATCGTCGCCAACGACGCCACCATCAAGGGCGGCACCTACTATCCGATGACGGTGAAGAAACATCTGCGCGCGCAGGACATCGCCCGCCAAAATAATCTGCCGTGCATCTACATGGTGGATTCCGGCGGCGCCTTCCTGCCGCAGCAGGACGAGATCTTTCCCGACGAGCGGCATTTCGGCCGGATCTTCTACAACCAGGCGCAGATGTCGGCTTTGGGGATTCCGCAGATCGCGATCGTGATGGGCTCCTGCACCGCCGGCGGCGCCTATGTGCCGGCGATGTCGGACGAGTGCATCATCGTGCGCAATCAGGGCACGATCTTTCTCGGCGGTCCGCCTTTGGTAAAGGCCGCCACCGGCGAAGTTGTCACCGCGGAAGAACTCGGCGGCGCCGACGTGCATTCCCGGCAATCCGGCGTTACCGACCACTACGCGCAGAACGACGCCCACGCCATCGGCATCGCCCGCAAGATTATCGGCACGCTGAAGCCCGCGCAGCGCGCCGCGTTGAATCTGCACGAGCCGCGCGAGCCCCTGTATCCGGCCGAGCAGCTTTACGGAATTGTCCCCGCCGATGCGCGAAAACCGTTCGATATCCGCGACATCATTGCGCGCGTGGTCGACGGCTCGGAGTTCGACGAGTTCAAGAAGCTGTACGGCCAGACCCTGGTGTGCGGCTTCGCGCATATCTGGGGCTTTCCGGTCGGCATCATTGCTAATAACGGCATTCTGTTCAGCGAGAGTTCGCTGAAGGGCGCGCATTTCATCGAGCTGTGCTGCCAGCGCGGCATTCCCTTGGTGTTCCTGCAGAACATCACCGGCTTCATGGTCGGCAAGAAATACGAAGCCGGCGGCATCGCCCGCGACGGCGCCAAGCTGGTGACGGCAGTCGCCACCGCCAATGTGCCGAAATTCACGATCGTGATCGGCGGCTCCTACGGCGCCGGCAATTACGGCATGTGCGGCCGGGCCTATTCGCCGCGGTTTCTGTGGATGTGGCCGAACGCCCGGATCTCGGTGATGGGCGGCGATCAGGCTGCGATGGTGCTGAGCCAACTGCGGCGCGACAATATCGAGGCCAAAGGTGGTACTTGGTCGGCCGAGGAGGAAGAGGCGTTTCGGGCGCCGACCAAGGCGCAGTTCGAGACCCAAGGAAGCCCATACTACGCCACGGCGCGGCTGTGGGACGACGGCGTGATCGATCCTGCCGATACGCGGCTGGTGTTGGGGCTTGGGTTGTCGGCGTCGGCGAATGCGCCGATTCCGCCCACCACCTTCGGCCTGTTCAGGATGTGACGATGGCAACGCCCGCGCTGTATCGCCGTTTTCGCACGCTGTTGATCGCCAACCGCGGCGAGATCGCCTGCCGCGTCATTCGCACCGCGCGCGCCATGGGGCTGCGCACCGTCGCGGTGTATTCCGAAGCCGATCGCGATGCATTGCATGTCGCGGAAGCCGACGAGGCGGTGCTGATTGGTGCCCCGCCCGCGCGGGATTCTTATCTGAACATCGAACGGGTGATTGCCGCAGCGAGGCAGAGCGGCGCCGAAGCGATCCACCCCGGCTATGGTTTCCTGTCGGAGAGCGCCGAGTTCGCACAGGCCTGCGCCGATGCCGGACTGGTGTTCGTTGGTCCCACCGCGGCGATGATCACCGCGATGGGGTCGAAGTCGGGCTCCAAAGAATTGATGGAGAAGGCCGGCGTGCCATTGGTGCCGGGCTTCCACGGCGAAGCGCAAGACGAAGCGACGCTGGCGCAGGCTGCGGACAAGATCGGCTTTCCGGTGTTGGTGAAAGCCTCGGCGGGCGGCGGCGGTCGCGGCATGCGGGTGGTGCACACCGCAAATGAACTCAGCGCTGCGATCGTCAGCGCCAAACGTGAGGCGAAAGCTGCGTTCGGCGACGACCGCATGCTGATCGAGAAATTCGTCACCAACCCGCGGCACATCGAGGTGCAGATCGTCGGCGATTCCCACGGCAATCTGGTGTCGCTGTTCGAGCGCGAATGCACGCTGCAGCGTCGACACCAGAAGGTGATCGAGGAGGCGCCGTCGCCGACGCTGAACCCGGCGCAGCGCGAAACGGTCTGCGCCGCGGCGCGCAAGGCGGCGGGGGCGGTGAACTATGTCGGCGCCGGCACCATCGAATTCGTCTCCGACGGCCACGACGTGTTCTTCATCGAGATGAACACGCGGCTGCAGGTCGAGCATCCGGTCACTGAGTTGATCACCGGCATCGACCTTGTCGAATGGCAGCTTCGCGTCGCGTTCGGCGAGCAGCTGCCGCGCACGCAGGATCAAATCAAACTCAATGGTCACGCCATCGAGGCGCGGGTCTATGCGGAAAATCCGCAGCAGAATTTCATGCCCTCGGTCGGGACTATCAGGACCTGGCGCACGCCGCCAGAGAGCAACGGTTTGCGGATCGATGCCGGCTATCGGCAGGGCGATCAGGTGTCGCCCTATTACGACGCGATGCTGGCCAAAGTGATCGCCTGGGCACCGAGCCGCGACGCCGCGATCGACCGGCTGACGCGCGGGCTCGACGACACCGATATCCGCGGCATCGTCACCAACACGCAATTCTTGTCGGCGCTGCTGACCCATCCCGACGTCCGCGCCAATGCGATCGACACCGGCTTCATCGGGCGCGAATTGGCGCGCTTGACGCCGCCCGCTACCGAACCTGGCGATCTCGAGCTGTGCGCCGCGGTCGCGGCGATCCTGGTCGAGGAAGCCAAGGTCGCGCAGCATGAGGCGCCGTCGCCGTGGCGTACTGCGGGCTGGATGCCGGTCGGCCTGCGCGCGCGGACGTTCGCGTTTCGTCATGGTGCGGCCGAGCATCGCGTCACGCTGCGCTACGGCAGCGGGCCGGCGCAACTCGACATCGACGGCCGGACGTTTGCCTTCAGCACCGCCACGCGAGACGACGGTGGCATCGACCTGACGCTCGACGGCGCCCGCAGCGCGGTCGTCGCGGTGATCGTAGGCCACGAACTTTATCTGCGCAGCCGCAGCGGCCGCTTCGATCTGCACTGGATCGATCCGTTCGGCGGCGACGACGACGAGCATGTCGGCGAGGACCGCATCGTGGCGCCGCTGCCCGGCACCGTGGTTGCGCTGCTGGCGGAGGAGGGCGCGACGTTGGAGAAGGGCGCGGCGATCCTCACGCTGGAAGTGATGAAGATGGAGCAGACGCTGCGCGCGCCGTTCGCGGGCGTCTTGACCCATCTGAAATGCAAAGTCGGCGATATCGTCCAGGAAGGCGTCGAACTCGCCGAGATCGAGCCGACGCCGATTTGAGGCTGCCATGAGCGACCAAGTTCGCATCGTCGAAGTCGGTCCGCGTGACGGGCTGCAGAACGAGAACACCCCGATCAGCGTCGAGGCCCGCGTCGGCTTCATTGAGTCGCTGCTCGGCGCCGGGCTCACCACCATCGAGGTCGGTGCCTTCGTGTCGCCCAAGGCTATCCCGCAGATGCAGGGCTCGGCGGAGGTGCTGCGTGGCGTGCAGCATCTGGCCGGCGAATTCCACGTACTGGTGCCCAATGAAAAGGGCTACGAGGCGGCGCGCGCCGCCGGCGCGAAGGTGATCGCGGTGTTCGCCTCGGCCTCGGAGGGATTTTCACGCGCCAACATCAATTGTTCGGTGGCGGACTCGATCGAACGCTTCAAGCCGGTGATCGAGCGCGCGCAGGCCGACGGCATCAAGGTCCGCGGCTATGTCTCCTGCGTGCTCGGCTGCCCCTATGACGGCGCGGTCGATCCGCAAGCCGTGGTCGACGTCGCCACCACGCTGTGGGACCTCGGCTGCACCGAAGTCTCGCTCGGCGACACCATTGGCGTCGGCACGCCCAAGAAGGTGCGCGAATTGCTGCGCGCCTGCGCCGAGGCGGTGCCGATGCAAAGTCTGGCGATGCATTTCCACGACACTTACGGCCAGGCGCTGGCCAATCTCTATGCCGGGCTGGAGGAGGGCGCGCGGGTGATCGATTCGGCCGCCGGCGGGCTCGGCGGCTGCCCCTACGCGCCCGGCGCCACCGGCAATGTCGCCACCGAGGACGTGGTGTATCTGCTGGAGGGCCTGGGTGTGGCGACCGGCGTCGATCTGGACAAGCTGGTCACCGCCAGCAACGCGGTCGGCGCGCTGCTCGGGCGTGCGCCGCCGAGCCGGGTGGCGGCGGCGATCAGCGCGAAGCAGCGGCGGACATCGTAGGTAAGCGTCTCCCACAGCCCGTCCATTGAATTCTACTTGCTCCCGGTGCGCTCGATGCTCCGAGTTAAGGTCTCTATTGCTTTGCGCAGGTCATCCGCCGTGCCCTTCAGCTCTGCCGCCATTGCAGGGCTAACCCGGTAGCCGGCTGACGGCGCAAGTTCGCTTGCGGCTGATGCGGCGGTCCTGGCAGCCGCTTGGTCATTGCGGATGTCGCCGGATTTGATCTCCGGCGTAGGGTCGATGATCCTGGCGTAGACGAGCAGCGCGACACAAGCCGCCGTCATCATGGCGAGAATGACGAGAACGACGGAGAAAGTCATTCGATCAGACCTCCCAACAGCATCCTGCCACCCAAATGTAGTCCCAGGCCGATGAGGAAGCAAACCGCTGCCAGCAAGATCACCTGATCCAGGTTCAAGATGGTCGGCAGCCCGGTTGCGTAGCTGACGATTGGGCCGAGCCCGCCGACCGAGAACACTGCTGCCCCAATCGTGTTCACGAAAGTGGCGGTGAGCTTGCGGCGCTCGTTATGGGAGGTCTTGTTCATGCAAGTTCCCCGGTCCGGAGGAACTCACTATGCCGGAGCAACTGGCGAACTGTCGAGTAGCCGCCCTGAGACGAACTAACGCGCTGAGTGGCGGCTACTTCGCCGCCGTCCGCACGCCCAATCGTCCCGCCAGATCCTGGGTGAACTGCCAGGCGACGCGGCCGGAGCGCGAGCCGCGGGTGGTCGCCCATTCCAGCGCCTCGCGCTGCAGTTCGGCGTCGTCGAGGCTGATGCCGAAATGCGTGCAATAGCCGCGCACCATCGCCAGAAATTCGTCCTGGCTGCATTTGTGGAAACCGAGCCACAACCCGAAGCGGTCCGACAGCGAGACTTTCTCTTCGACGGCTTCGCCCGGATTGATCGCGGTGGAGCGCTCGTTCTCCACCATCTCGCGTGCCAGGAGATGGCGGCGGTTCGAGGTGGCGTACAGGATCACATTGTCGGGACGGCCTTCGATGCCGCCTTCCAGCACCGCCTTGAGCGATTTGTAGGAGGCGTCGTCGCCGTCGAACGATAGATCGTCGCAGAACACGATGAAGTGGAATGTCGAGGCGCGCAGAATCGTCATCAAGGCCGGCAGGCTTTCGATGTCCTCGCGGTGGATTTCGATCAGCTTCAAATTGCCGGCGACGTCAGGCTTGGCGTTGACGCTGGCATGCGCCGCCTTGACCAGGCTCGACTTGCCCATGCCGCGCGCGCCCCACAACAGCGCGTTGTTGGCGGGCAGGCCGGCGGCGAATCGCTCGGTGTTCTCGATCAGGATGTCGCGCATCCGGTCGATGCCCTGCAACAGCTCGAGATCGACCCGCGACACCCGCGGCACCGGCGCCAGCCGGCCCTCGGGATGCCAGATGAAGGCTTCGGCCGCGGCCAGCGGCTCGGCCTGGTCCTGGGGCTTCGGCGCGGACGCCGCGAGACTCGCGGCGATCGCCTCCAGCGCCCGGGCGATCCGCTGCTCCGCGGTATCGACGGCCGGCTTCGGACGTTTTGTCGCGGCTTTGCGGGATTTCGCGGCGACGCGGGTTTTGGCGGCGCGCGCCGGGGTTTTTCCGGGTTTTTTTGCCATCTGAGCCCTTCCTGACGCTGCAGCCATATCGGGCCGGATCAGGCCCGGCAAGCGCCCGAAATGAACGGCTGGGCAGCGTTGCAATTGGGACCGCGGCCGCTATAGTCCGCGCGAATTTGCCTGGACCGGCCGGCTTGCAAGCCCAGCGCCGGCTCGTTCCATTTCACGGGGATTGTGATGCTGATTACTCCTGCGTTTGCTCAGGCTGCCGGCTCGGCTGGCGACACCGGCAGCATGTTGATGTCGCTGCTGCCGTTCGCGCTGATCTTTGTCATCATGTACTTCCTGATCCTGCGGCCGCAGCAGAAGAAGGTGAAGGAGCACGCCGAGCTGGTGAAGAACATCCGCCGCGGCGACACCATCATCACCTCGGGCGGTCTGGTCGGCAAGGTGACCAAGGTGATCGACGACGACAGTCTGGAATTCGAGGTCGCCGACGGCGTCCGCGTCCGCCAGATGCGCCAGATGATCACCGGCGTACGCGCCAAGGGCGAGCCGCTGAAGGAGAAGGACGTCAAGGAAGCCAAGGGCGGCAAGCCGCAGCCCAAGGAAGTCCAGGACAACAAGGACGTGACGGAATCCAAGGACGATTCGGCCACCAAGTAACCTGCCGCTTTAAGGCGGTGACGGCGTTCCGCAGCCGCGGCGCGCCCCTTTCCATGGTCTGACAGGTCAATCGATGTTGTATTTCACGCGGTGGAAGGCGCTGGCGATCATTCTGACCGCGCTGGCGGTCTGCCTGTGCGCGGTTCCGAACTTCTTCCCGGAAGCCACCGTCAAGACCTGGCCGAAATGGGCGCAGCGCCATCTGGTTCTGGGGCTCGACCTGCAGGGCGGCTCGCACATCCTGCTCGAGGTCGATTCCAACTCGGTCCGCAAGGACAAGCTCGACCAGGTTCGCGACGACGCCCGCCGCACCCTGCGTGACGCCAAGATCCCCTACACCGGCCTCGCTGTGCGCAACGATGCCGTCGAAGTGCGGATCTCCAAGGACACCGACGTCGCGACCGCGCTGACAAAGTTGCGTGAGCTGTCGCAACCGCTCGGCGGCCTGATGGGGCAGAGCGGCCAGCGCAACCTCGAGGTTTCCGACGCCGGCTCCGGATTGATTCGGCTTTCGGTGACCCAGGCGGCGATCACGGAGCGGATCCGGCAGTCGGTCGAACAGTCGATCCAGATCGTCGAACGCCGCGTCAACGAACTCGGCACCGTCGAACCCTTGATCCAGCGCCAGGGCATCGACCGCATTCTGGTGCAGGTGCCCGGCCTGCAGGACCCGACCCGGCTGAAGGAACTTTTGGGCAAGACCGCCAAGCTGGATTTCCGCATGGTCGATCCCACCGTGCCGGCCGATCAGGTGCGGCAGGGCGGCGGCGTACCGCCGGATTCCGACCTGTTGCTGGGCGCGCAGGAGCCGAAACAGCCCTATGTGATCAAGAAGCAGGTGCTGGTGTCGGGCGGCGATCTCACCGACGCGCAGCCGGGCTTCGACCAGCGCTCCGGCGAGCCGATCGTCTCGTTCCGCTTCAACACGTCAGGTGCGCGTAAATTCTCCCAAGCCACCACCGACAATGTCGGTCAGCCGTTCGCCATCGTGCTCGACAATGAGGTGATCTCGGCCCCGGTGATCCGCGAGCCGATCACCGGCGGCTCCGGGCAGATCTCCGGCAGCTTCACCGTGCAGCAGGCCAACGACCTCGCCATCCTGCTGCGCGCCGGTGCGCTGCCGGCGCCGCTGACCATCATCGAGGAGCGCACCGTCGGCCCCGGCCTCGGCCAGGACTCGATCGAGAAGGGCGAACTCGCCGCCTATGTGGGCTCGATCCTCGTCATCGTGTTCATGCTGCTGACCTACCGGCTGTTCGGCGTGTTCGCCAACATCGCGGTGGCGATCAACGTGGCGATGATCTTCGGGATCCTGTCGCTGCTCAACGCCACGCTGACGTTGCCCGGCATCGCCGGCATCGTGCTCACCGTCGGCATCGCGGTCGACTCCAACGTGCTGATCTACGAGCGCATCCGCGAGGAACTCCGCGGCGGCCGCACCGCGATCTCGGCGATCGACGCCGGCTTCAAGCGCGCGCTGTCGACCATCCTGGATTCCAACATCACCACCTTCATCGCCGCGGCGGTGCTGTTCTACATCGGCACCGGACCGGTGCGCGGCTTCGCCGTCACGCTCGGCATCGGCATCCTCACCACGGTGTTCACCGCCTTCACGCTGACCCGGCTGATCGTCGCAGCGTGGGTGCGGTGGAAACGGCCGCACAGCGTGCCGATTTGAGATTACGGAGCTCGCTGTGACACACTGGATCTTGATTGGGCTTGGCGCCGTGATCGCGGTGCTGACATTTGTCAGCATCATGGGCTGGCTGCCGTCGCTGCGCATCGTCCCGGACGACACCCATTTCGACTTCACCCAATTTCGCCGGATCAGCTTTCCGATCTCGGCGCTGTTGTCGATCGTCGCCATCACGCTGTTCTTCACCCACGGCTTGAACTTCGGCATCGACTTCAAGGGCGGTACGCTGCTCGAAGTGCAGGCCAAGACCGGCGCCGCCGATATCCCGGCGATGCGCGCGACGCTGAGCGCGCTCGGCCTCGGTGACGTGCAGCTGCAGCAGTTCGGCGGTCCCGCCGACGTGCTGATCCGGGTCGCCGAACAGCCCGGCGGCGACGCCGCACAGCAGGACGCGGTGCAGAAGGTTCGCACCGCACTCGGCGACAATGTCGAATATCGCCGCGTCGAAGTGGTCGGCCCGCGGGTGTCCAGTGAGTTGCTGGCCTACGGCATGCTCGGGCTGATGCTGGCGATCTTCTCGATCCTGATCTATCTCTGGTTCCGCTTCGAATGGCAGTTCGCGCTCGGCGCGATGATCGCCAACGTCCACGACATCGTGCTGACGATCGGCTTCATGTCGATCACCCAGGTCGACTTCGATCTCACCTCGATCGCGGCGCTGTTGACGATTCTCGGCTATTCGTTGAATGACACCGTGGTGATCTACGACCGAATTCGCGAAATGCTGCGGCGCTACAAGAAGATGCCGATGCCGCAGCTGCTCAACGAATCGATCAATTCGACGCTGTCGCGCTCGATCATCACCCACGTCACGGTGACGCTGGCGCTGTTGGCGCTGCTGTTGTTCGGCGGTCACGCCATCCACTCCTTCACCGCGGTGATGATGTTCGGCGTGGTGCTGGTCGGCACCTACACCTCGATCTTCATCGCGGCCCCGATCCTGATCTATCTTGGCGTCGGCATGAACCGGCACGACGCCAAGGAGCCGGCGTCGAAGCCCTGATGGGGGAGCACCCGACGGACAGCCTGCATCTTCCAAGATCGGCGCCGATCGACTCCTACGGCAAGGGCGGGTTCTATTTCGCCGAGATGTCGCACCAGGGCTCGCTGCTCTGCCTGCCGGACGCGATCTGGGCCTGGCCGGTCACCGACCCAGCGCAGATCGACGAAGTTTCGCTGCGGCGGGTGATCGACAACGCAGGCGCCATCGACACGCTGATCATCGGCACCGCCACCCAGGTCTGGCAGCCGTCGGCCGGCTTGCGCAACGCGATGCGCCGGATCGGCATCGTGCTCGACCCGATGCAGACCGGACCCGCGATCCGGACCTACAACATCATGATCGGCGAGCGTCGGCGGGTCGCCGCGGCGCTGATCGCGGTGGCATGAGCACGGCCGCGACGGCCGACGAGGGCAACGCGGCGTTCTGCGCCGAGTTGGTGCGCAGCCATGATTTCGACCGCTACGCCGCGACGCTGTTCCTCGACCCCGCGCATCGCCGCGCGGCGCTGGCCCTCTACGCTTTCAACGTCGAGATCGTGCGGGTGCGCGGCCAGGTCAGCCAGCCTTTACCCGGCGAAATCCGCTTGCAATGGTGGACCGACATGCTGGCGGGCGTCGGCCATGGCGGCGTCGAGGGCAATCCGGTCGCCGCCGAGCTGCAGCGCGCGATCAGCCGTTACGCGCTGCCGGTGGCGCCGCTGTCGCGGCTGATCGAGGCGCATATCTTCGATCTCTACAACGACCCGATGCCGGACCGTGCCGCGCTCGAGCTCTATCTCGCAGAAACCTCGTCGGCCCTGCTGGCGCAGGCGGCGCGGCTGCTCGGTCCAATCTCCGACGCCGTCGATCATTTGGCACATCATGCCGGCCTCGCGATCGGCGCGGCGCGGCTGCTCGGGACATTTCCGCGCGACGCCGCGCGGCGCCAGCTGTTCGTGCCGGCGGAGTTTTTGGCGCAATCCGGCGCCGATCCGGAAGACGCCTTCGCGGGCAAGGTGACGCCTGAGCTGCGCGCCGCGCTGGATCAATTGGTTGGCGAGGCGAGGACGCATCTCGATCAGGCGCTGACGCTTTTGTCCGAGGCGCCGCGCGAAATCCGGCCGGCGCTCCTGCCGCTGGCGCTGGCGAAACGCGATCTGGCGCAGATGGCGCGCCCGGAGTGGGATCCGCTGCAGCCGCAGCCGCGCACCCGGCTGGCGACGCTGTGGACGCTGTGGCGGGCGAGCCGGTCGCGGGTGTTCCGGGGCTGATTACCCGGTGCCTGTGTCCCGGGCGCGATGCGGCACGAAGTGCCGCTTCGCAGAACCGGGACCGTTACGGACGCCGCGTTTCGTAATGGCCCCGGCTTAGCAGTGCATCACGCCGCACCGGACGATGCTTCGCATCGCCGGGGCAGCGCGCTGCACTGCATCCGGGGCACGATGAACTCTTCTGCATTTTCCGGAAATCAAGCCGCCGCAGCAGCGGCCGGCAAATTCTCCGCGATCCAGCCATCGAGGTCAGCCAGCGCGCGGGCGCTCATCGCCTGTTTCTTGGCGACGGTCTTGTCGGGGCCGCGCAGCTTCTTGCCGTCGGCGCCGTGGGTCGGCGGCGTGGCAAGCGGTGGGAACAGGCCGAAATTGACGTTCATCGGCTGGAACGAGCGTGGCCCGGCGTCGATGGTTTCGATGTGTCCGCCGGTGATGTGGCCGAGCAGCGCGCCGAGCGCGGTGGTCGCCGGCGGCGGCGCCAGTGCGGTTTGCCGCGCGTCGGCGGCGGCATAGAGCCCGGCGATCAGCCCGATCGAGGCCGACTCCACATAACCCTCGCAGCCGGTCATTTGTCCGGCGAACCGCAGCCGCGGTTCCGCGCGCAGCCGCAGCTGCTGATCGAGCAATTTCGGCGAGTTCAGAAACGTGTTGCGATGCAGCCCGCCAAGCCTTGCAAACTCGGCGCTTTCCAATCCCGGAATGCTGCGAAAAATGCGGCTCTGCTCGCCGTGCTTCAGCTTGGTCTGGAAGCCGACCAGATTGTACAGCGTGCCGAGCTTGTTATCCTGGCGCAGCTGCACGATGGCGTAGGGCTTCACGGTCGGATCTTTGGGATTGGTCAGCCCAACCGGCTTCATCGGCCCGAATCGCAGCGTTTCGGCGCCGCGCTCCGCCATCACTTCAATCGGCAGGCAGCCGTCGAAGTAGGGCGTATTGGTCTCCCAATCCTTGAAGTCGACCTTGCAGCCTTCGATCAATGCGGCGACGAAGCCGTCATATTGCTCGCGGGTCATCGGGCAGTTGATGTAGTCGGCGCCGTTGCCGCCGGGGCCGACCTTGTCGTAACGCGACTGGAACCAGGCCACCGACATGTCGATCGAGTCGCGGTGCACGATCGGCGCGATGGCATCGAAGAACGCCAGCGAATCTTCGCCGGTCAGCGCCTGGATCGCCGACGCCAGCGGCGCCGAGGTGAGCGGGCCGGTGGCGATCACCACTTGGCCCCAGTCCGCCGGCGGCAGGCCGTCGAGTTCGCCGCGTTGCAATTCGATCAAAGGATGATCGGTCAGTGCCTTGGTGACCGCGGCGGAGAAGCCGTCGCGGTCGACTGCCAGCGCGCCGCCGGCCGGGACCTGGTTGGCGTCGGCCGCGCGCATCACCAGCGAGCCGAGCTTGCGCATTTCGGCGTGCAGCAGCCCGACCGCGTTATTGGCGGCGTCATCGGAGCGGAAGGAGTTGGAGCACACCAGCTCGGCGAGGCCTTCGGTGCGATGCGCTTCGGTCATCCGGGCCGGGCGCATTTCGTGCAGCACAACGCGGACGCCGGCCTGCGCGATCTGCCAGGCGGCTTCGGAGCCGGCGAGGCCGCCGCCGACGACGTGAACGGTGTTGGAAGGATCAGACATCATGCGCCACAGCTAGCGCGTTTTGCGACAAAGGGAAATCGCCGCCAGCCCGGAACCTAGGCCCAGACACGACAACGCCCGCGTAGAGCGGGCGTCATCGGAACTCGAAACTGAACACTGGATCAACCGTGATAGTGACCCGAGGCAACGCGCGGAATGTCCGAGCGATCGAGGCCGATATCGGCCAATTCGCGATCACTGAGCTGGGACAATTCGCTCACATTGCGCTGATAGTCCCGGAATTCGCGGATCATGCGGATGAGCGAAAGAAACATGGGATATCTCCTAGAATTACGATTCAGCTCTTCAAGGGAGCTTCGTCGTTGAAATGAATATAGTGGAATACCGCTGGGCCAAACAGTGTAAATGCTGCGATGCAGCTAAGCCCCGCGCGCATAGCCTGCGCAAGGAATGAGTAACCCTTTCGGTCTCCGCGAAGGACTCCCAACAAGCGGGCAGACGACGCGGGCCGGTCTGACTTGTCTCCAGCAATATCGCAGAAACTAACGGATTATGAAATACTTGGCGTGTCGGATTGAAGTAGTTTGGTGGACGCTAACCCATCGGTCAATTTCGACTTAAGGCTAAAGCCGGGCGGCCCCTTATTCAGAGTCGCATGCAAAAACACCGGCTGAAGAGCAATTCAGGTAGATTACGGAGGGCGTTGTCGAGGCGCCTGTTGAGGAGCCTTCGCAGCAGCGAAGGCCCCGCGGGCACCCACTACGGACGTTCGCGCTTCCACTGCAACAATGCGGCGGGGAAATCCGCGGCCGACCGCCGGATCGGGTTGGCCGGCGGAATTTCCGGCGGAAACGGATTCGGTTCCACCACCTTGCGATAGAGATGCCAGGTGGCGTGGCCGAGCAGCGGAATCACCACGGCGAGGCCGAGGAAGGCCGGCAGCGAGCCCACCACCAGCAGCGCGGCGACGATCATGCCCCAGGCCGCCATCGGAAGCGGATTGCGCGCCACCGCGCGCAGCGAGGTGGCGATGGCATCGACAAAGCCGGCCTGGCGATCCAGCATGATCGGGAAGGCGACCACGCTGAGGCACAGCGTCGCCACCGCGAACAGGAAGCCAGCGCCGCAGCCGATCAGAATCAGCTGCCAACCGGCCTGAGTGGTCAGCACCAGGCGCAGGAAGTCGGGGATGGCGGCGGCCGGCGCGTAGCCGAAGGTCGCGAGATAGATCGCCTGGGCGGTGGCGATCCAGGTGACGAAGATCGCCAGCAGCAGCGCGCCGAGCCCGAGCATGGCGCCGAACGACGGCGAGCGCAGCACCTCGGTGGCGTGCCAGGCCGAGGCGTGCTGGCCGAGCTCGCGGCGGCGGCTGAGTTCGTAGAGTCCGAGGCCTGCGAACGGGCCGATCAGCGCGAAGCCGGCGGCCATCGGAAACAGCAGCGGCAGCACCGAATAGCCGAGCACGGCGCGGGCCAGCACCAGGCCGAGCACCGGATAGATCACGCACAGCATGATGGCGTGGCTTGGCACCGCTTTGAAATCCTCCCAGCCGAGCCGCAGCGTGGCGCGCAGATCGGACAGGCCGATCTTGCGGATCGCCGGCGGCGCCGCGCGCTGCGCTTGTGGTGTCGCGTGCTGTGATGGGGCGGCGGCAGTGTCGCCGCGGTTGGCATAAGGCGGATCGTCGGCGAACTCGTCGGCATATGGCGTGGCCATGGTCGTGCCTCCCGTTGCGCAGCGATCGCCGCCGAACGGCGACGTCGTGCTGGATGATCACGAAGAGACCAGACGCGAGGGCAAAGACCTGGTCTTGCCGCGACCTGTTGGGCGAAGACTAACGCCGGCGAAGCACTGCCGGTGCTCACGCTTCGGTGATTCCGATTGTCGCGGTGTCGCAGCGCAATGCGACCACGCCGGCCGGGAACAACGCGCGTGCCAATCGGTTAGTGAGCGTCCCGTAGGCACTGCGCCGATCCTGGTCCGAGCGTTCGTCGCCGGATCAGGTGAGGTGGTGTCGCCGCTGCGGCCTTTGATCGGTTCCTCGATCACTTCGACCTGGAGCATCCCATGAGCATTTTTGGCAAGATCATCAGCGCGATCTTTGGTACCCACGCCGAGGCCGCGCCGGGCGGCACCACCGCCGGCGGACCGGCCACCGCGCCGACCCCGGGCAGCTCGAGCGCCGGCGCGCCGGGCCAGAGCGTCGAGGTCGCGCCGATCCTCGACAAGGCGGTCGCCGACAAACATGAGAAGCTGGAATGGCGCACCTCGATCGTCGATCTGATGAAGGCGCTGGATATCGATTCCAGCCTGACCGCGCGCAAGGAGCTGGCGAAAGAACTCGCCTATAGCGGCGACCTCAGCGATTCCGCGACCATGAACATCTGGCTGCACAAGCAGGTGATGGCCAAGCTCGCCGCCAATGGCGGCAAGCTGCCCGCCGACATCAAGCACTAAGCGAACCATCGATCACAGCGAAAAGGCCCGCGTTTTTCGCGGGCCTTTTTGTTTGCTCTGTTGTTCCGTGCGGGATCTGTCAAACGACGATGGTCGCAGATCGATGGGTCTGCGCTCATCAACGGTCGATCGCCCTCAGCCCTTGAGGTCGGCGAATTCCGGATGCGCATCGAGATAATCGGCGACGAAGCCGCAGCCGGCGACCACCTTCAATCCCTCGGCGCGAATCAGCTCCAGCGCGCCCTTGACCAAGCGCGAGGCGATGCCGCGGCCGCGCAGCGCCGCCGGGGTCTCGGTGTGGGTGATGATCACCTTGTCGGCGGCGCGACGATAGCTCGCGAAGGCGAGCGAGCCTTGTGTATCCAATTCAAAGCGATTGCGTGGCTTGTTGTCACGAACAGTGATGGTGGTGTCGATCTGATTCACGGCGTTCCCCTATATATCTCGCGCAGCACGCACATCGGCATGATTGCAGCATATTTCAAGTGCGGGTTAACCCCGGGTCACGGTCTCAGCTCTGCAGCGACGGCGCCATCACGGAGGATGTCGCCACCGTTTTCAGTATCCGCCATCGCGCGCAGCCTAACGCACGATGGGGTATGTGGTTTCATTCTCATTTCGCCGTCCGCGCTTGCCTGCCTGGCTCGGCTTGCAGAGCTCGGCGCGGAACGACCGACGCCATTATAGCGCGGATCGAGCCGGTGGTGATCGCGATATTGCGCCGCAGTCCCCGCAACGGTGCTATGAGCGGTGACCGCGCGGCGCCCGCCGCTGCGTCCGAATCAGGAGTGCCTCATGGCCAACGACAAAGGCCCCAACATCAAGAAGAAGCAGAAGTGCAAGAATTGCGAGGGCAAGGGCACGCTGAAGAAGGGCGACAAGGTGGTGACCTGCCAGCGCTGCAAGGGCACCGGGGTCAGATAGTCGCCTGACGCCCGCCCACAAGGCCCGGGCCTCAGAGATAACCCAGCACGCCCCACCACACCCCGCCGACCCCGACCAGGATCAACAGGTTGACCACGCTCATCACCAGGCCGGCGATCCACCACTCGTTCAGCGTGATGTAGCCGGAGCCGAAGATGATCGGCGCGGTGCCGGTCGCGTAATGCGTCAGCGACATGTTGAGCGACGACGAGAACGAAAGCAACAGCCCGAGCAGCATCGGCGGGGTGCCGAGCGCGATGCCGGCGGCGAAGAACGCGGCGAACATCGCGGTGACGTGCGCGGTGGTCGAGGCGAAGAAGTAGTGCGCGTAGAAATACACCACCACCAGGATCGCCGCGGAGGCCTTCCAGTCCAGCCCCAGATGGGTGATGCCGCCCTGGATGGTCAGCGAGAACCACTTGGTCAATCCGAGATTGCCGAGGAAGGTCGCCATCATCACCAGCGCGGCGAACCAGATCAGCGTATCCCAGGCGCTCTTCGCCTTCAGAATGTCCTCCCACTCCAACACGCCGGTGATCAGCAACAGCGCCAGGCCGACGAAGGCGGTGGTGGTCGGGTCGAGGCTGAACGCCGGACCGAGCAGCCAGGCCGGCACGCCGGCCCACACCGCCAGCATCATGATCAGCACGGACAGCGTGATCGCTTCCGGCAGCCGCATCGGCCCGAGCTTGGCGAGTTCCGCGCTCGCCATCTCCTTGGCGCCGGGGGTGTGCTTGATTTCCGGCGGATACAGCAGATAGAGCACCAGCGGCATCACCAACAGCATCACCAGGCAGGGCAGCAGCGCCGCCAGCGCCCATTGCCCCCAGCTGATCGAAATGGAGCCTGCGGTCGCCGCCGCGATCAACGCCACGCACAACGGATTGGGCGCGGTGGCGGTGATGAACATCGCCGAGGTGATCGGGTTGGTGTTGTAGTTGACCAGCGCCAGATAGCGGCCGATGGTCTTCTGGGTGCCTTGTTCGGGGCTTGAACCGTAACTATCGGCGATCGAGCGCATGATCGGATGGATGATGGCGCCGCCGCGCGCGGTGTTGCTGGGCGTTACCGGCGCGATCACCAATTCGGAGAACACCAGGCCGTAGGCGACGCCGAGCGTCTTCTTGCCGAACAGCTTGACGAAGTAGAAGCCGATGCGGCGGCCGAGCCCGGTCTTGGTCACCGCCAGCGCCACCATCACCGCGCTGACGATCAGCCAGATCAGCGGATTGGCGAAGCCGGACAGCGCGTCGGCCAACGCCGCCGCGGGCTTGGTGGGGTTGGTGACGCCGGTGATCGCCACCAGCGCGATGGCGATGATCGACAGCGCGCCGAGCGGCATCGCCTTGCCGATGATCGCCACGATGGTGCCGACGAACAGCGCGAACAGATGCCAGGCATTCGGCGCGACGCCGGCGGGCACCGGAACGGCGAACCAGATGATCAGCGTCAGGCAGACGACGACGGCGGTGGGCAGCGGACGCGGCAGAATGAGCTTGTGCATGGAAATGCCTCGAGGTGCGCGGCGAGGCGGCGTTCGAGGCGGGAGAAGCCCGGATCAGTCACAGCCATCGGGTGCGCGCGGTCTAACCCCGAGGCTGTTAGTTCGCACGCGGTATTTTGATATGCATTGCGGCTTGCGTGGCGCGCATGACCGAGCACAGTCCTGGCGTGCAGCGGCGTCGCGCGCTCGCCGCAGGCGGGCGTTGCGATAGCCTCGATCTATCGCTCTGATCGACGCGGCTTATCGCTGCGCCGAGCCGCTCGCCTCGCGAACGGCCGATTACATCAATCCCTCGTCGGGAATGTTCAGCAGATCGCCGCAGGCCTTGCAGTGCACGGCGTCGCGGTCGTGGCGCTGCAGGCCGCAGGCCGGGCAGGGGAAGCGCACCTTGTCCGGGCTGAGCAGAGCACGCGCGAGATTGAAGAACAGCGTGACGCCGAAGATCATGATGACGACGCTGATCAGGCGCCCGGCGGTGCCCTGCAGCGTGATGTCGCCGAACCCGGTGGTGGTCAACGCGGTGACGGTGAAATACAGCGCGTCCGCGTAGTTGCCGATCTCGAGGTTGCGGCCCTTCTGGGTTTCATAGACCACCGCCGTCATCACGAAAATGAACACCGCGAGATTGGTGACGGCGATGATCACCTCCTCGTTGCGGCGGAAGAACCGGCTGTCGGTGCGCAGCCGCGCCAGCATCTGATAATTGCGTAATAGCCGCAGTGTTCGCAAAATCCGCAGGAAGCCGCCGGCTTCGCCGGCCAGCGGCGCCAGGAACGACACGATCGCCACAATATCGGTCCAGGTCGCGAGACGGGTGAATTCCCGCAGCCGACGCCGGCTGATCGTCAGCCGTGCGGCGAAATCGATCATGATCAGCGCGCCGAACAGCAGATCGAGGGATTCGATGATCTCGTTCGAGGGCAGGAACGAGGTGCCGACGATGAACGCCACCGTGATGATATCGAACGCCAGCAGCCCATAGCGAAACGCGACGCCGCGCGGCGTGGTGCCTTCGTAGAGTTCACGGACGCTGGTCTTGAGCTCGCCATAGGTCATCGCGCCACTAGGCCTGCTTCGCGGCGACGCCGCAACCGGCAAAACCGCGCGGCGTAGGCTTGCGTCGATCGCGAACGCTCCTCGCTATCGGGGCGCAGCGGAATAAGATCAGGTCAAGCGCTCAAGCGCGGTCAGCCGCAGTTCCAGATCGGGCCGATCGGCGTTCGGGTCCAACACGGCCCGAAGCTGCCGCCATTGTAGCGGCCGCGATAGAAGCCGGGCCGGCCGACATAATGCAGCTCGCCGTCATAACCGTAATAGCGCGGCACCGGATCGATGTACCAAGGCCGTTTCTTACGCAGCGCCATCCGCGACGCCGGCGTCCTGTCGGCGAACGGCGGCACGCTGTTGTTCGGCGGCTGGCGATAGCCCGGCAGGAAGCCGTAGCCGTGCCAGCGCTGCGGCTGCTTGAACGGCGCCGCGGCCGCGGCGATCGGCAGCAGCAAGGCGAGTGCGAGCGAGACAACGGCGAGGCGCGACATCGGCGCAGAATAGGCCGGCTTCGGCGGCAAGGCGATTCAAATCGCGGTGCGCAGCGTGGCGGTGCGGCGCGGGGCATCGCCGCACCGCCTTTGCAGGACGGCGCCACCCTATTGCGGAATGTCGTCGCCCATCGGCGGGAGCTGCACGCCTTGTTGCGGTCGCACGCTTGCGACTCCCTGGACCGTCTTCAGCTGCTCGATCAAGGAACTGTCGGCGGTCCCGGTGATGGTGCGGAAGCGCGGGAGTTTCTGCTCGACGCGCAGGCCGCGGGCTTCCAGCGCTTTCGCCACCTGGTCGAGATCGCTCTGCCGATCCTTGTCGACCATCACCAGGATTCCGATCTCTGCCATGCCAAGCCTCCGGCGTTGCAGCAGCTTATCGCGTTCTCACCAAGCCGACCAAACCGCGTCGCGGCGGCGGCGATGTTAAGCCCCCGCGTCCGGCGCCTGCGCGAGCCCGGCGCCGAGGTCGCTTTCATTGCCGAGGCTGCGGGCCTTCTGCACCAGCGCGTCCCACAGCTTCTGGCCGCGCAGCGACGAATCCGACTGCGCGAACAGCGCCGCCAAGCCGGCGACGTGCGGGCAGGCCATGCTGGTGCCCTGCAGGATCCGCGACAGCTGCGGTCGTGGCGCAGTGGAATACACCGCGACGCCGGGCGCCGCGATGTCGACATGGCCGCCGTCCGGGTTAATGCTGCCGCAGGAGAACGGCGCCACCCGCATTTTCGGATCGAGGGCCGCGACCGCCATCACGGTGGTCGAATTGCCCGGGGCGTTGACCGGCGCGATCAGGCCGAAGTCGCGCGCGCTATCATTGCCGGCGGCGGCGATGATCAGGCAGCCTTCCGCAAGCGCCGCCGCGCCGACTTCTTCATAGAGCACATCGGGCTTCTCGCCGGGCCGCACGCCGCGGCCGAGCGACATCGATATCGCCGCGCATTTCGACTCGATCGCCCAGTTCATGCCGTTCAGAATGTCGCCTTCGCGGCCGGAGCCGTTGTCGCTGAGCACCTTGCCGACATAGAGCTCGACATCAGGGGCGACGCCGTAGCGGCGGCCGATGCTCGACTGTTTCGGCCCGGCGATGGTGCCGGCGGTGTGGGTGCCGTGGCCGTGCACATCCATCGCGTCGCCGCCGACGAAGCTCTGCGAGACGATCGCCCGGCCTTTGAAATCCGGATGCTCGAGATCGAGCCCGGTGTCGAGCACCGCGATGCGGATGCCGCGGCCGGTGTAGGCCGATTTGTCGGCGCCGATCGCTTGCAGACCCCAGGTGAATTGATCGTTATCTGCGAACGGCGCCGGCGAGGTGGAGACCAGGCTGAGCGTCGCCGGGGCCTCCGCCGACGTCACCACCACCGAGGTAGCTTCTTCGGCGAGTAGCACCAGCCCGTCGCGCACCCATTGGTGATAGCGCTGCGCGCGCTCGCTGGTGGCGAACATGAAGAATTCCGGGCGCACCTGCCGCACCTCGTCGGAGGCGGCGAGCGCGCTGAGCTGCGCCCGGGCGCCGGCGCCGGCGGCTTCGGGCAGCACCGCGACGCTGAAGCGCGGCAGGATCACCGCGGCGCCGCCGCTCAGCGCCTCTGCCATCGCGGTGGTCGAGCCGGCGAATTCACGCGCGTCGAACGCCCGCAGGCCGAGCGTGTTCTCGATCCGGTTCTGCGCCTGGAGGATTTCGGCGCCACGGTGCAAAAGCACCAAGGTCCGCCCGGTCGGCTGCGGCGGAGTGGGTTCAGGAAAACGACGGTTTCCGTTCTCGGTGCTCGCCATGGTGGCCTCCCAGCCTGATTGGACCGGCGGCGAGCGCTCATCGGCACGGCGTCGCCTTGGCCGGCGACCCTGGGGATAGCACGAGGAGAGTGGAAATACAACCTTTGCGTGTTATTGGCTCGGCTGCGATCTTCTCATGGGCGTACCCTCAGTCGCGCGCGACGGCGCGGCCGCCCCAGCGATAATTCAGCCGCAGCGTCACCAGATCGACGTCCTGATGGATGCGGTCGCTGGCATAGGCGGTGCCGGCGGGCGCCACGGTGCCGATATTGGTGAACCTGATCAGCTTGTCCTGCATGAACATGTGGTCGTATTCGACGCCGACCGACCAGGCGCCGCCGAAGCCGTACTCCACGCCGACGCCGACCACCGCGCCCCAACGGGTGTCTTTCACCGCGTCGCTGATCTGCACGCCGTTGGAGGTGAGATAGCCGGTGTAGCGATCCGAGGTCACCGCGCCGCCGGCCTTGAGATAGAGCAGGGTGTTGCCCCAGGCATTGCCGATCTGGCCGGTGAACAGCCCGAAGGAATCCACCTTGGTGGCGTTGACGACGGTCGGGAAGGCGATGCTGATGTTGCTGCCGTTGAAATCCGCCCAGTTGCCCTGCGCCTCGACGCCGAACACCAGATTGGCGGCCTGCCAGCGATAGCCGAGCTGGCCGCCCGCGGTGCCGCCGGTGGCGTCGTGGCAGCCTTCCGAGCTGAGGAAGCTGCCCGCCGCATTGACGAAATCCCAGCACTTGCGGCTCGAGCCCCAGCCGCCATTGCCGCCGAGATAGAGCCCGCTCCAGGCGCCCCCCGGCGCGGCGATCGGCAGCGCGGAGCGATAGGCGGCGACGTCGGCGGCGGAGGCCGAACTCGCCATCGCAAGGGCGGCAAGCGTGACAAGGGCGGCAAGTCCGCCGCGCGAGAACCGGGTCATGGCGTTTCCTATGGGCTGTAGGAGAATCACTCTCTGCAAACAGCCTAAGGTCGCGGGTCGGCTCAGCTTGTCTCTTATTTGGTACAGTGCGGGAGTATCGAAGGAAGGGGGATGGGCAGGCGATCAACTTCTGCCCGCAGCCCGTGAAGAGCACAGCGATATTCCGGAGACAGTAATGACCCCGCATTTGCCGACGTCGCTGGCTGATCCAGCTTTGCTCGCTGTCAAACAGCCTGCAAAATGCTAAGCTGCCTGCAGAGGTTTTCGATGTCGGACCTGCTCGCGCGCATCACCATCGATCCGGACGTCCTGCACGGTCGCCCCTGCATTCGCGGCCTGCGCATCAGCGTCGCCGACATTCTCGGCCAGCTCGCAGCGGGCGCGTCGCGCGACGACATCCTGCGCGACTATCCGTATCTGGAAAACGCCGACATTGACGCGGCTCTGGCCTTCGCAGCAAAGCAGGCGGATCACCCGGTCATCGCGGCGGAATGAGCCCTCGCTTTCTGATCGATGCACAGCTTCCGCCGGCGCTGGCGGAGCCGTTTCGGCATGCCGGTTGCGAGGCGTTTCATGTCGCTGACATCGGCTTGCTGGCCGCGACGGATCGCCAGATTTGGCAAGCCGCGATTGACCAATCTGCGGCGCTGGTGACCAAAGACCGAGATTTTCTGATGATACGCGCGGCCTCGAACAACGGCCCCACCGTGGTCTGGATCAGGTCCCCACGGACGAACGGAAGATGGGTTTCGCAAGTGCTCAATCCTATGCGCTACGTTTTGCTGACCCGGACTTGAAGCCTGAAGGGAAAAGCGTGAACTGACCGTCGAGTGATTCAGGATTTCGCGACCCAGCCGGCAGCGCATTTTCAACTCAGTGACTGTGAGATGGGTTCTGCAAACCCAACTCCATCCTACGGGGGCTAATAGCCAGCTGGATCGTAAATTGGTCGACTGGAAGCGTCTTGCCGGCCCCCAAAAGTGGCAAAAGAATCGAGTGACCACCGTCGGTTTCGATTAAATGAATGTGCCAATAGGTCTTCCGGCTTGTCTTAGTCGTATTCAGAGCTAGCAAATTGCCTTCGATCACCTCATGAGGAATCGAAAATGCCAGGTTTAAGTCCACGCATCCAAGGACGAAATACGATTCAATCCCACCCCGTAAGAACTCGTCCCAGGCCGGATGATAAGCGTACCAGTAGCGGGATGAAGTTCCTTTCGTATATCTCTTGGAGATCGAACATGCGAGGCGCTTTTCATGATTTGCATTCCAGAAGAGTGCCCTCGTATTCTTGATAAACTTTGTGTCGAGTTTTCTGCCGATAGCATCAACGATCTCGGCTCGTTTGCCGTCAATGACTGCAAAATCAGTAAACTCCCAGCCGGTTTTTACGACTTCAGATGTTAGAGGAATTTCTTCACTATCTGCGTTAGTATTAGCTTCGGCGATAATCGCTTCGACGTCAGTGGCTGTGGCAAACATAACATCGACCATGTTGTCGAGCCGGGTGTATTCCATGGGCATAAGCAAACTTCGGATTTGCCGCCCGGTATCTGGATTGTCCGAATTTTCCTTAAGCTGGACCAGCTTTAATAATGCTTCGGCGCTGATTAGGCGAATGTCCCAAGCGTGCCGAGATCCGCGAATTTGAGCTTCAAGCTCACCCGTATCCTCACGCCCAACAACGATTAATATAGATGGCTTTCCGGATACTTCACTTTTTAACAGGAGTTTCTCTCGGTATGAAACAATAGTGTCAAGCGAGATGCGATACGCATCTGTAGTCTTGACCTCACTGATGATCGTGTGACTTTCAGGCGACGTCCAAATTCCGTCATATCCTATCCCCCCAATGGTGCCCTGATAGCGGCCATTCGTGACTTTGTAGTCAAGCCTTCGGCCGAGTTCGTTTACGAGATCCTGAAGCACCATTCCACTCTTGGTGAAGCTGGACGAAAGACAATGATCAATATATTCGCCCAACTTTCCGGAAGGAATCTCGGAAAGGTATTGCCTGAATTCTTGCGAACAAGCGGTGGCATCTCGTAAATTTCCATCGCCGGCCATCGCAACGATTTGCTCAATCGTTGATTCACCAATGGCAGTCGGATTCGATTGCCACAACGCAATCAAGGGCATTAGCTACTCCTAGATCGAAAGCGCACCACAGATTGTAGCGAATTGTTAGCGAATCAAGGATCACTCCGCCGCTTCCCCCGCCTTCCGCTTCTTCTTCGCCGCGCCCGCCGCCTTGTCCAGCACCGGCTTCAAGAACGTCCCGGTGTAGCTCCGCGGCGCCTTGACAATATCCTCCGGCGGGCCCCAGGCGACGATTTCGCCGCCGCCGTCGCCGCCTTCGGGGCCTAAGTCGATCACCCAGTCGGCGGTCTTGATCACTTCGAGATTGTGCTCGATCACCACCACGCTGTTGCCCTGCGACACCAGCTCGTGCAGCACCTCCAAGAGTTTCGCGACGTCGTGAAAATGCAGGCCGGTGGTCGGCTCGTCGAGGATGTACAGCGTGCGGCCGGTGGCGCGCTTGCTCAGCTCCTTCGCCAGCTTGACGCGCTGCGCTTCGCCGCCGGACAGCGTGGTGGCCTGCTGGCCGACATGGATGTAGTCCAGCCCGACGCGCTTCAGCGTCTTGAAGGTCTCGCGCACCCGCGGCACCGCCTTGAAGAACTCGGCGGCTTCTTCCACCGTCATGTCGAGCACGTCGGCGATCGACTTGCCCTTGAACAAGACCTCGAGGGTCTCGCGGTTGTAGCGCTTGCCCTTGCAGACGTCGCAGGTGACGTAGACGTCGGGCAGGAAGTGCATCTCGATCTTGATCACGCCGTCGCCCTGGCAGGCCTCGCAGCGGCCGCCCTTGACGTTGAACGAGAAGCGGCCCGGCTCGTAGCCGCGCGCCTTGGATTCCGGCAGCCCGGCGAACCATTCGCGGATCGGCGTGAAGGCGCCGGTGTAGGTCGCGGGGTTGGAGCGCGGGGTGCGGCCGATCGGCGACTGGTCGATGTCGATGATCTTGTCGATGTGCTCCAGCCCCTCGATGCGGTCGTGCGGGGCGGCGCCCTCAGAGGCGTTGTTGAGTTTTCGCGCGATCGCCTTGTAGAGCGTGTCGATCAACAGCGTCGACTTGCCGCCGCCGGACACGCCGGTGACGCAGGTGAACAGCCCGAGCGGAATTTCCGCCGACACGTTCTTCAGATTGTTGCCGCGGGCGTTGATCACCTTCAGGGTGCGGCGATGGTTCGGCGGCCGCCGCTCCGGCACCGGCACGAATAATTCGCCGGTGAGATATTTGCCGGTCAGCGATTTCGGATTTTTCATCACCTCGGCGGGCGTGCCTTGCGCCACGATATGGCCGCCATGGGTGCCGGCGCCGGGGCCGACATCGACCACGTAGTCGGCGGCGAGCACCGCGTCCTCGTCGTGCTCGACCACGATCACGGTGTTGCCGAGGTCGCGCAGCCGCCGCAGCGTGTCGAGCAGCCGGGCGTTGTCGCGCTGGTGCAGCCCGATCGACGGCTCGTCCAGCACATAGAGCACGCCGGTGAGGCCGGAGCCGATCTGCGAGGCGAGGCGGATCCGCTGGCTTTCGCCGCCGCTCAATGTGCCGGAGGCGCGCGCCAGCGTCAGGTAGTTGAGGCCGACGTCGAGCAGGAAGGAGAGCCGCTCGCGGATCTCTTTCAGGATGCGCACCGCGATTTCGTTCTGCTGCTTGTTGAGCAGCTTCGGCACGGTCTCGAACCATTCGCCGGCGCGGCGCACCGACAGTTCAGAGACTTCCCCGATATGCTTGCCGCCGATCTTGACGCACAAAGCCTCAGGCTTCAGCCGGAAGCCGTGGCAGGCGGCACACGGCACGTCGGAGAAATACTTGCCGAGTTCTTCACGCGCCCATTCGCTCTCGGTCTCGCGGAAACGGCGTTGGATATTGGTGACCACGCCCTCGAACGGCTTCTTGGTGTCGTAGCTGCGCACGCCGTCTTCGTAGGAGAACTTGATCTCGTCGTCGCCGGAGCCATGCAGCAGGGCGTTCTGGGTCTTTTTCGGCAGATCCTTCCACTTGGTATCAAGCGTGAACTTGTAGAATTTGCCCAGCGCGGTGAGGGTCTGGATGTAGTAGGGCGATGACGACTTCGCCCACGGCGCGATCGCGCCCTTGCGTAAGCTCAGCTCCTTGTCGGGGATCACCAGGTCGGCGTCGATGTGCTGCTCGATGCCGAGCCCGCCGCAGGCCGGGCAGGCGCCATAGGGGTTGTTGAACGAGAACAGCCGCGGCTCGATCTCCGGAATGGTGAAGCCGGACACCGGGCAGGCGAATTTCTCCGAGAACAGGATGCGCTCGGCGCCGGTCTTGTCGTGAATTTTGGCGACTTTCTTGTCGGCCTTTTTCTTCTCGGGCTCTGCGGAGGCCGCCGGCGGCGCGGCGGGGGCGTCGGCGTATTCGATCACGGCGAGGCCGTCGGCGAGCTTCAGCGCGGTCTCGAAACTCTCGGCCAGACGCTGGCCGATGTCCGGACGCACCACGATGCGGTCGACCACGACGTCGATGTCGTGCGGGAATTTCTTGTCGAGCACCGGGGCTTCGGCGAGCTCATGGAACGCGCCGTCGATCTTGACGCGCTGAAAGCCCTTCTTGAGATAGTCGGCGAGCTCCTTGCGGTATTCGCCCTTGCGGCCGCGCACCACCGGCGCCAGCAGATACAGCCTTGTGCCTTCCGGCAGCGCCAGTACGCGGTCGACCATCTGCGAGACGATCTGGCTTTCGATCGGAAGCCCCGTCGCGGGCGAGTAGGGGATGCCGACGCGCGCCCACAACAGCCGCATGTAGTCGTAGATCTCGGTGACGGTGCCGACCGTGGAGCGCGGGTTCTTCGAGGTGGTCTTCTGCTCGATCGAGATCGCCGGCGACAGCCCGTCGATCTGGTCGACGTCCGGCTTCTGCATCATCTCGAGAAATTGCCGGGCATACGCCGACAGCGACTCGACGTAGCGGCGCTGGCCCTCGGCATAGATGGTGTCGAAGGCGAGCGAGGATTTGCCGGAGCCGGACAGCCCGGTGAACACCACCAGCTGGTCGCGCGGGATCTCCAGATCGACGTTCTTGAGATTGTGCTCGCGGGCGCCGCGAATGGTAATGGCGCGCTGCTGAGAGCTCGCCGGCTGGCGTTTGGCCTTGATCACTTCATCCATGAGGTTGTCCCGACGCCGCCGCGCCACGTTAATGGGCGCGCAGTCCCGGAGTGACCGGATCTGACGCCAGTTGAGTGCCTTGGAACATAGGAAGAACGGGGCGGGATTTCCAGTGCTGCCGGGCCGCCATCAACGGTTTGTTGCCCGGCGGGTTGCCGGAGCCGGACATTTTTGCCGCGCGGCCGGCGGAAAAACCGAAAGGCCGGCGCTAGCCGGCCTTTCGTCGAAGACTTTCAATCGCTTAGGGCGAAACTCAGAACCGCGGGATCAGCGGGCCGCCCCAGCGATAGTTCAGACGAGCGGTGACCAGATCGGTGTCGCCGCCGGTGCGCAAGGTGCCGGAATAAATTCCGGTGGCGGTGAAGGCGAAATCGACGTCCTTGCGATCGATGAAGATGTGGTCGTACTCGACTGCGATCGACCAGTTCGGAGCGAAGCCGTATTCGAGACCGGCGCCAACGGTGGCGCCCCACTTGGTCACGTCGTTGGTGCTCGCGGTGACGCCGGCGATCGGGAATGACACGTTATAATTCGTGCTGGTGACCGCAGCACCGCCCTTGGCATACAGCAAGGCGTTGTTCCAGGCATAGCCGATCTGGCCGGTGAAGAGACCGAAGGCTTTCAGCTTGGAGTTGTCCGACCGCGTCGAGAAGAACGTATCGTCGTGGTCGCCCTTCAGATCAGCCCAGTCGCCCTGAGCTTCGAGGCCGAACACCCAGGTGCCGGTCTGCCAGCGATAGCCGATCTGACCACCCGCCACGGCCCCGTCGCCGGTATGCGATCCGAGGTCGAAACCGCCCAACGAATTCCAGTTGTCCTTGAACCAGCCGCCGCCGGCGTTGGCGCCGATGTAGAAGCCGCTCCAATCATAGACCGCGGCGACGTAGGCCGGCGCCTTGGTGTAGGTGCGAGCGGGAAGATCAGCAGCCACCGCCGGGGCGGCCACGCCCAGTGCCACGAGAGCAACCGTACCTAACAGAAACTTCTTCATCTGCATCTCTCCTATTGCCGCTTCGTGATCCGGCTGGCCGATTCATGGGAAGCGCGAGCGCCCTTATTGCGCGAGTAGTTATACGCGACTTCGCGTAAAAAGCAGTAACCGAAAAGCCACACTCGGATAGCAAGTAACGCGGGAAACGCGGTTTACCTGAGGTATTTCGAGGACGCCGACGGCGCGGCGAGGCCGTGGCGGGGCGCGCTGGGAGGCGCGCTGCAGTACAACTTTTCCGACGTTTTCCGGCTTTCCACCAGAACAAAACTCGAACATAATGCCGCCATCGCGATGTGGATAACGCTGCGAGCGGCCCCGCGCGGATCGTTCGAGAGGGTATAGCCTGTCACCAAAGGTGGCGGCTTGTGGCGTCAGTTTGAGACGGCCGTCCCCGACCTCCGGGCGCGGCCGGTGTGCAGAGTTCTAGCGACAGTGGAGAGCGGCGATGGCGGGAAGCGTGAACAAGGTGATTCTGATCGGCAATCTTGGCGCCGATCCGGAGATCAAGCGGACTCAGGACGGGCGGCCGATCGCCAATCTGCGGATCGCCACCTCGGAAACCTGGCGCGACAAGAATTCCGGCGAGCGCAAGGAAAAGACCGAGTGGCACCGCGTGGTGATCTTCAGTGAGGGGCTGTGCCGGATTGCCGAGCAGTATCTGAAGAAGGGCGCCAAGGTTTACATCGAGGGCCAGCTGCAGACCCGCAAATGGACCGACCAGAGCGGCGTCGAGAAGTACTCCACCGAAGTCGTGCTGCAGAACTTCAATTCGACGCTGACCATGCTGGACGGCCGCAGCGGCGGCGGCGGTTTCGGCGGCGACGATGCGCCGGGCGATTTCGGCTCCAGCGGGCCGTCGAGCGCGCCGCCGCGCCGCGCCCCGGCCGCCGCCAGCAGCGGTGGTGGTGGTGGTGGTGGCCGCGCCAGCGACATGGACGACGATATTCCGTTCTAGAGTAATTGGGCTCCATCGTGTGGATCAGCACCGAAGTGGGACCCCGCAATTCCTCAGCATAAATCATTGATTTAACTGAGAAAGATCGCATTTGGCAGGGGTCCCGATCGGCGCCGATCGGGACCCCGCTCAAGCGAATTGCCACTCAGAAATCAGCTCCTTAGTCGGACCTACGAGAGGGGTCCAACTTCGGTGCTGATTTACACGTACCCGGCCATTCCTCGACCAGTCGCCCTCTGAGGCTCCAAAACTCGCGACAAAGAGCCCGCCCGGTTGTTACCCGGGTTGCTGCGCGTGGGATAAGCTCAGCGTGCTCGTTCCACGGAATATGCGTTATCGAGCAGAGGGCGGCGACCGCGCCAAAGGCTTCGGTTGTGACTGCGCTGCACTGGGACAAATGTCCAATATTGCGCCATGACCGAGTAACCTTCGGCAACTACTGTTTGGTGCTTGAAGCGGCCCGTGTCGTCGTCGCCAAAGGAATTATCTTGCGTGCATCCACGGAAATACGCGCGGAACTGCTACGAAGAGTCAGTTGCCGAGATCGCGACGTGATCCTCTCACACCATCGCTCGACTTGTGAGCGGTCCGGTCCGATCTTGGAGCCACTGGAAGATCCGATGAAATCGAAACGGTTGCAGCGCTGGCTTGAAGGCTCCCTGCATTCTGCGAGATGAGGAACGCAATCCTTAGTGCTCCCCCAGAGTTGGCGGGGAACCGACTACACAGATAGGCGCTCATCTTCGCTGAAGCGTGGGCGGCGGAACGTCACCCGGCTGTTTCATCTCCCAAGATGCATGCTCGAGCGATGGTTCGGGTCGCTTACGGACGACACTCCACAGCGCGCCATCGCATTGGCTTACATAGAGGGGCAGCCAACCTTGCGCATCGGAAGATGCTTTCCCATCAAATTACTGCGGAGTTCTACGAGCGGCGTATCAGTCCGAGCAATTGATCCTTACGGCGCGACACGTACTTTCCACTAAATAAGTTTGTTGAGTCTTAAGTCGGAATTAACCAACCGTTAACCATGCGGGTCAACAGTCGGCGGACAGTTTGTCCAGTCGGTCGATTGTCCTCTGAAGGGAGTGCCGCTCGTGGGTGTCATCACGGTCTTCCGTGGGCTTTGAATCTGGCACCAGGTTGTCCCGGAGCGAACGCCGTTTCATCCCCAACGTAGCGCTTGGCTTTGCGGTGCCGCTCTGTCTTACATTCGTAGTTCCACCAAGCGCCGCGTATTCCCAGATCGCCCCCAGCCAGGTGACGCCGCAGACGCTGCGGCCCGCACTTTCGATCGGGCCCGTCGGACTGCCCGCCGAGGGCCGAGTCCGATTGCAGGCCCCGACGGGCTCCGAACGTCTCAGCGTTGTGGCCGGACGCGTCGCGATCACCGGATCGTTCGAGGAGCTTGCTCAAGAAACCCGCGCGCTGGTTGCGACGATCGAGAAACAGCGGGTCACCGTGGCCCAAGTCTATGAATTTGTCGGCGCGTTGGAACAGGCCTACGCGCGCGCCGGCTATGTCCTTGTCCGAGTAACGGTGCCCGAGCAGAAACTAAACGACGGCGGAATCGTGCGCATCGTCGTGATCGATGGCTTCATCGAGGCCGTCGGCGTCGAACAGGTTCCGCCGCGGATACGCGCGGTGGTGGCTTCGCGGATGGCCCCATTGATCGGGCGCGGTCATATCACTCTCGCCGAGATCGAACGGCTGCTCTTGACTGCAGGCGACGTGCCGGGCCTGCGGCTGAAAAGCACACTCGCGCGCGGCAAGATGATGGGCGGCGCGCTGTTGGTGCTCGAGGGCACCCAACGGCTGGTGAGCGCGACAGCCGGCATCGACAACCGACTTCCCGCCTCGCTGGGAAGCTGGAGCTACGGCACCAGCGCCGCTCTCAATTCGGCACTCGGGCTCGGCGAACAGTTCTACGCATCGGCGCAAGCAAGCGGCGATCCGGGACTGCTGTTCGACTCCGCATCTCCGTTGCGGGTGCTTGGGGCCGGTGCCGTGTTGCCGCTCGGCAGCGATGGCTGGGTCCTGAATCCGGAATACACCAATGCGCGCAGCCAGCCCCGGCCGGTCGTTGGCAGCCTCTCCAGCATCGGCCAATTCGAGCGCTTCGCGGTGCGAACATCGTTTCCTGCGATTCGGACCCGCAGGACGTTGCTGAGCTTCAACGCGGCGTTCGAACATATCGAGCAGAGCATTGCGTTGCCGCTGTTCTCCGCCGACCTCAACCGGGATCGCTACAACGCATTTCGCGCCGGCGCGTCCTTCGACACCGGGTTGCCCGCCTGGGGCAGCGCGCTGCAGCTCAACGCCGGGTTCTCCCAAGGTGTCGGCGGACGCGATCAATCCGATGCACTGGCCTCCGGCGTGCCGCTGTCGCGACAGGGTTCAGACCCCTATTTCTCCAAGGCGACGTTCGACGCGCGCGTGTTTCAGCCGCTGCCGTACGGATTGAACTTCGATCTCATAGGCCGTGCACAGACCTCGTTCGGCCATCCATTGTTCGTCTCCGAGCAGTTCGCGCTGGACGGCCCGCAGGCACTATCGGCCTTTTCAACCGGAACGTTGAACGTCGATGAGGGCGGGACATTGCGGGTCGAGCTTGCGCGCCCGTTTGCCGCGATGGGCACAGCGGTCCCGATCGTGCTGTCACCATACGGCTTTGGCAGCGTCGGAGCCGGCCGGCTGATCGCGCCGACCATCCTCGAATTATCCACCATTCGGGGCGGGTCGGTCGGCGCCGGCGTGCGCAGCGGCATCGAACTTGCCGGCGGATACCAAGGCCTCACGCTGGGGCTGGAAGTGGCGCGGCAATTCTCAAATCTGCCTGACCTGCCGCATGCTTGGCGCGGAAATGTCGTCATGAACGTGCGGTTCTGATGGTGATCGCGATCACCGAATTTCAAGCCGTCTCGCCCACGACGATTCACTTTCGGAAGGATCTGTATGTGTTGCGCAATCTCCTTAGCCCAATCGTTTGTGGTCCGCTTGCCCTCAGTCTTTCGCTGAGTGGAGCTCCGTCCGCTGTGGCCCAGAACCTGTTGCCGCAAGGCGGCACGGTCACGGCGGGGAGTGCTGCGATCGGTGCTCCCATCGGCAACACCCTGACCATCAACCAGACCTCGGCGGTCGCGGTCGCGAACTGGACGTCATTTTCCGTCGGACAGCCAAACAGCGTCACGTTCAATCAACCGGCAAGCACCTCGGCAATCTTGAATCGGGTCACCGGCGAGACGCCGTCGACGATCGCCGGCAGCCTGCGCGCCAACGGGCAGGTGTATCTCGTCAACCCGAACGGCATCGCGATCACGCCGACCGGAACGGTCGATGTCGGCGGTGGCTTTGTCGCTTCGACGCTCGACATCAGCGATAGCGATTTTATGGCGGGCAGGCGGGTGTTTACCGGCAACGGCAGTTCGGCCGCTGTCGACAATGCAGGTGCTATCACGGTCGGCCGCGACGGCTTCGTCGCGCTGCTCGGCGGCACCGTCTCCAATTCCGGGACCATCAAGGTGCCGCTCGGCAAGGTCGGACTGGGATCAGGCGAATCCATCGTGCTCGATCTCGCCGGTGACGGATTCATGCAGGTCGCGGTGCCGACCGCCGCATCCGGCAACGGCAAGGCGCTGGTGGACGTCTCCGGTCGGATCGCCGCGGCGGGTGGCTCGATCGCGCTGCGAGCGGCCACGGTGAAGCAGGCGATCCGCGACGCGGTGAACGTGTCGGGAAGTCTCTCCGCCCGCTCGGTTTCGGGGCGCTCCGGCGCGATCGTGCTGGGCGGCGGCGCGGGCGGCAACATCACCGTGACCGGCAAACTGAACGCCTCGGGGGGCCGCAAGGCCGGCACGGCCGGCGGCGGCGCTATCGCTATCGAAGGTCACGACGTCACCGTCGTCGGCGCACGTCTCGCCGCCACCAGCAAGGGCGCGACCGGCGGCGCGATCACCCTCACGGGTCATGCCGTGTCGATCGATAACGCCGCGCTCGACACATCTGGCGCCACCGGCGGCGGCAGCATTCTGATCGGCGGCGGTTATCAGGGGCGTGGCTCGCTTGCGCATGCCGACTCGGTCTCGATTGGACCTGGTGTTATTCTGAAAGCCGACGCGACCGGCAACGGCAACGGCGGAACGATCGTGGCATGGGCGGACGGCACGACCCGCGTTGCCGGGACGCTCTCCGCCCGCGGCGCCCTGCTGGGCAATGGCGGCACCGTCGAGACCTCCGGGCATCGGCTCGACGTCGCCGGCATCTCGGTCAACGCGACGGCGCCGCACGGTGCCGCAGGCACCTGGCTGCTCGATCCGTTCGATCTGACGGTGACCGACACCGCATCGACGGCGCCGCAATCGCCGACCGGGACCTGGACCCCGACCGCCGGCGGCAGCGTCGTCAGCAACAGCGATATCAGCGCCGCGCTGAATGGCGGCACCAATGTCGTGCTGCAGACCGGCAGCGCCTCGGCCCAGGCCGGCAACGTCAACGTCAACGCGGCGATCTCGTGGAGCGCCAACACCACGCTGACGCTCAACGCGACCAACAACGTCAACGTCAACGCGAACATCACCGCCACCGGCGACACCGCCGGCCTGGCGATCAACCCGAACACCCCGACCAGCGGCGAGGCCGCCAGCGGATCCGGCGTCTATGTTCTCGCCCACCAATCCGCGATCACGCTGTCCGGCGCGACCCCCGCGCTGTCGATCGGCGGAATCGGTTACACGGTAATCAACAGCCTCGGACTGGAGGGCGATGCGATCCTGGCACCCGCCACGCCGACCTTGCAGGGCCTCTCGGCCTCGGACATGACCGGGCACTACGCGCTCGGCAGCAATATCGACGCCAGCGCAACGGCGACCTGGAACTCGGGGCTTGGGTTTGCGCCGATCGGAACACTCGTGCTCCCGTTCACCGGTACGTTCGACGGGCTCGGCCATGCGATCAGCGGTCTCGTCATCAACCGCCCCGTCACCGCGGATCAGGGCCTGTTCGGATCGACCGGGTCCGCCTCCCTGATCCGGAATGTCGGACTCGTGGCGGGCAGCGTTAACGCGCTCAGCTCCGGCGGCGGCCTGGTCGGAAGCAATACAGGCACCATCATCAACAGCTACAACACCGGCACCGTCAGCGGCGGCAGCAGCCTTGGCGGCCTGATGGGCAGCAACACCGGCGCGGTCAGCCGCAGCTACGCCACCGGAGACGTCAACGGCACCAGCAGCGTCGGCGGCCTGATGGGCAGCAACACCGGCACCATCGAACAGAGCTATGCCACCGGCAACGTCTTCGGCACCACTTACGTCGGAGGCCTGACCGGCAGCAGCACGACCGGCATCGTCAGCAACACCTACGCGACCGGCAGCGTCACCGGCACCACCAGCGTCGGCGGACTGATGGGAGCCAACTCCAGCTCGGTGGTGAACAGCTATTCGACCGGCGCGGTGAGCGGCGGCAACAGCGTCGGCGGCTTGCTGGGCAGCAACTCTGGAGCCGTTACCAGCAGCTACTGGAATCTCGATACTTCCGGACAACCGGCCTCGCCGGGCGGCACCGGACTCACCGGCGCGCAGATGCAGCAGGCAGTCAACTTTCCCGGCTGGGATTTCACCAGCATCTGGACCATCTATAACGGCAACACCAATCCGCTGTTGCGCACGTTCATGGTGCCGCTGACGGTGACGGCGTCGGGCGCAACCAAGGTCTACGACGCGCAGCCGTTTGCCGGCGGCAACGGCGTCAGTTATTCGACCGCGCCCGACGGAAACCTGCTCGGAACGGTGAGCTACGCCGGGACCGCGCAGGGCGCGGTCGATGTCGGCAACTATTCCATTGTGGCGAGCGGCCTGTATTCCAACCAGCAGGGATACGTCGTCAGCTATGTGGACGGCGCGCTCGCGGTGACGGCAGCGCCCGTCACCGTCACGGCCGATTCGCAATCGCGCTTCTACGGCGCGGCCAATCCGGCGCTGACCTATACCAGCTCCGGCCTGGTCAATGGCGACAGTCTGTCCGGCGGCCTGTTCACTGCCGCCGATCCGACCTCGAATGTCGGCCTCTACGGCATCACCCAGGGCACGCTTGCAGCATCCTCGAACTATGCGATCAGCTACACCGGAGCAAACCTCAGCGTCACCGCCGCTCCGCTCACCGTCACCGCCGACGCGCAATCGCGGCTGTACGGCGCCGCCAATCCGGCGCTGACCTATACCAGCTCCGGCCTGGTCAACGGCGACAGTCTGTCCGGCGGCCTGTTCACTGCAGCCGGTCCGACCTCGAATGTCGGCCTCTACGGCATCACCCAGGGCACGCTTGCCGCATCCTCGAACTATGCGATCAGCTACACCGGAGAAAACCTCAGCGTCACCGCCGCTCCGCTCACCGTCACCGCCGACGCGCAATCCCGGCTGTACGGCGCCGCCAATCCGGCGCTGACCTATACCAGCTCCGGCCTGGTCAATGGCGACAGTCTGTCCGGCGGCCTGTTCACTGCCGCCGGTCCGACCTCGAATGTCGGCCTCTACGGCATCACCCAGGGCAGCCTTGCCAACTCCAATTACGCGATCAGCTATATTGGGGCCAATCTCAGCGTCACCGCGGCTCCGCTCACCGTCACCGCCGACGCGCAATCGCGGCTGTACGGCGCCGCCAATCCGGCGCTGACCTATACCAGCTCCGGCCTGGTCAACGGCGACAGTCTGTCCGGCGGCCTGTTCACTGCCGCCGGTCCGACCTCGAATGTCGGAATCTACAGCATCACCCAGGGCACGCTTGCCGCGTCCTCGAACTATGCGATCAGCTATACCGGCGCCAACCTCAGCGTCACCGCGGCTCCGCTCACCGTCACCGCCGATGCACAATCCCGGCTCTACGGCGCGGCCAATCCGCCGCTGACCTATACCAGCTCCGGCCTGGTCAACGGCGACAGCCTGTCCGGCAGCCTGTTCACTGCCGCCGGCCTGACCTCGAATGTCGGTCTCTACGGCATCACACAGGGCACGCTTGCCGCGTCCTCGAACTATGCGATCAGCTATACCGGCGCAAACCTCAGCGTCACCGCGGCTCCGCTCACCGTCACCGCCGACGCGCAGTCCCGGCTCTACGGTGCCGCCAATCCGGCGTTGACCTATACCAGCTCCGGCCTGGTCAACGGCGACGGTCTGTCCGGCAGCCTGTTCACTGCCGCCAGCCCGACCTCCAATGTCGGAATCTACGGCATCACCCAGGGCAGCCTTGCCAACTCCAATTACGCGATCAGCTATACCGGCGCCAACCTCAGCGTCACCGCGGCTCCGCTCACCGTCACCGCCGACGCGCAGTCCCGGCTCTACGGTGCCGCCAATCCGGCGTTGACCTATACCAGCTCCGGCCTGGTCAACGGCGACAGTCTGTCCGGCAGCCTGTTCACTGCCGCCAGCCCGACCTCCAATGTCGGAATCTACGGCATCACCCAGGGCAGCCTTGCCAACTCCAATTACGCGATCAGCTATATTGGGGCCAATCTCAGCGTGGCCGCGGCTCCGCTCAGCGTGACCGCCGATGCACAATCCCGGTTCTATGGCGCCGCCAACCCAGCGCTGACCTATACCAGCTCGGGCCTACTGAACGGCGACAGCCTGTCCGGCAGCCTGTTCACTGCCGCCGGTCCGACCTCGAATGTCGGTCTCTACGGCATCACACAGGGCAGTCTGGCCAACTCCAATTACGCGATCAGCTATATTGGGGCCAATCTCAGCGTAACCCCAGCACCCCTCGCGGTCACTGCCAATGCCCAGTCGCGGCTATACGGCGTCGCCAATCCAGCTTTGACCTATGTCAGCTCCGGCTTGGTCAATGGCGACAGCCTCACCGGCGGCCTCGCAACGAATGCCACAATCGCGTCCAGCCCTGGCCCATATCCCATCCTCCGAGGTACACTAGCCGCCTCCGCCAACTACATTTTGAGTTACGCAGGCGCCAACCTCATCGTCACGGTGCCGCCCACGCTCCCTGCCTTCCCGTCGTCGCTGGCCGACCTCACTCCCAAGATCCGCCCGGTGATCTTTCCAAGCTATTTCGCCACGAGCTTTATCGACGCAGCCAACTTTAATGACGTGCAGTTTGGCGAGCGGTTGTCATGCGACGAAAGCAAGTTGTTCTCCGCGTTCGAACACTACTATCGGCTCGACCTATCGACGATTGCTTGCGTTTGCTCATATCAGCGCAATACCTATACGGTCTGGTAGCGTATCGGCGCGCTTCTCTGCAAGTTTTAGACTACAGAATGCGCCAACTCCTACGTCAACTACGGATACGCGTCAGCGTAGGGCAATCATGCTCTATCCTCTCGGATGATACAGGCTTCGCAAGTTTGGCCTCGTGCAATTCAGCAAGTGTGTAATCCTCTCACCAGCGGCATCATCTTCGCCAGCCGGAAGCTGATGTTTAGGCAGATTATTGCGGTGATCGCCATGTCGGCGAATGCAGCGAAGGGCAAGGCCGCACTGCAGGTCGCCCGTGAACTCGGAGTTCAGACCAAGACGGCATGGTCGAATCCGATGAAGTTGAGAGAAGCATTGGCCGCAAGACGGAAGCAGATGTTGCTCGACGACCGTGTGGAAATCGACGGCATGTACCTCGGTGGTCACATCCGGCAGGAGAACCGCAAAGAGGATCGTGATGATCGACGCAAGATCCAGTCGCCGCAACGTGTGGTCGTGATGGCAGCGCGTGAGCGCTGCTTGATTGGGCAGACGTTCACCCGGGTAACCCCGACCGAGAACGCCGATTGAGCCTGGGACATCGTCCGAACTCACGTGAGCCGCAAAGCTCACGTCTATGCCGACGAACATCTTGCATATGATGGACTCTGCGGCCTCAATCCGCTCACCCGGGTGGACCATTCGGAGGCCTACCGGCACGGTCTTGGCGTTTCGACCAACATCATCGAGAGCTTCTTCTCTCGCGTCAGGCGCGCATAACCGTTCTAGAAGGCAGCCATCCTGCTCGGAATGCGGCGCTCGCGCGCTCACCGGCAATCAGTTGTGGGTATAGCGTCCCGCTGAATTGCCGATTTGCGCGATCGCCGAAGTGGAACAGCTCCGTATTGAAGACGGGGTTGTTTTTGATGTGCTGCAAAGTCCTTGCTCATCCGCCTATTGTGGACGGCATTGCCAACGACCAGCCGCCGGCGGGCGCTGCGGCGCACACTTCGCCCAGCGCGACCGGTCAGCTGGCGAAGTAACGCGCTGGTGTGGTGCCGAGCGCCTTCTTGAACATCACGATGAAGGCCGTGGCCGACTCGTAGCCGAGATCGCTCGACACCCGCTGCACCGTCGCGCCGCTGGCGAGTTCGCGCAGCGCGATGACGAGATGCAGTTGCCGCCGCCAGCGGCCGAAGCTCAGTCCGGTTTCCTGAACCATCAGCCGCTTCAAGGATCGCTCGCTCATGGCGACGTGGGCGGCCCATTCGGCGAGGGTGCGGCGGTCGCTCGGCTCTGCGGTCAGGGTAGCGGCGATCGCGCGCCAAGCTCACCCGCAATCTGCTGAACGCCGGGCATCAGGTGAAGGCGCTGTCACGCGGCGGTGCGGCGCTCGACGCGCTGGTCAAGCTCGGCGCCGAGCCGTGTTTGGGAAGCTTCGACACCGGGGCCGGCGACCTCGGCTCATTCTTTCGGGATGCCGATGCGGCGTTCCTGATGGTGAAGACCGATTGGAACAACATCCACGGGCACTACCCTGCAGTCGCCCGGCGCTTTGTCGACGCGCTTCGCAATTCTCCGGTCAGGCTGGCTGTCAATTTGACGTCGATCGGATCCGAGGTGAAGGGCGACACCGGCCATTTTGCGGGCTTCCACCAGCTGGACCAAGCGCTCAACCAGCTCAGTGATGTCGATCTGGTGCATCTGCGTGCCTCCTGGTTCATCGAGAACACGCTGGCCTGGGCGGCGGCCGTCGCAAGGCATGGCGCACTCGGCTGGTCACTCGATCCTGATCGGAAGACGCCCTGGGTGGCGACCGACGACATCGCCAATCTGGCGGCGAAGGAATTGACCAACCCGACGGGCGAACACCGCGTGATCCGGGAGGTCGGTTCGGAAGATCTCACGATGCCCGAACTCGCCGCGATCATCAGCCGGGAGATCGGCCGGCCGGTGGCGTATCGCTTCGTCGACCGCAAGCGGCAGGATATCGAAGCCGAATTTCTCAAGCGGTTCGGCACGCCCGAGCAATGGCTCGATGACAGCCAGACCTTCGACGCCCTGAACGATGGGCGGGTCCGGTTCCATGGCCATCGCAGTCCGCTGCCGACCTCGATGGAAAGCTTCATCAGGGACGTGTGGAAGCCGCGTTATCTGGCGACGCTTGCTGACGACCGCGAACCCGAAACATTTCCGACGTGGAGCTCAAAGGACTAGCGTGCCGAACATCGCCTTGTTGCAACGGGCGAGCAGGCCGGCAGGTCGAGCCGGGGGCGGCATCACGGCGCCGGCTCGGCTTCGCTGAGCTTGCTGGCGAGAATCTTGTCGATGCGGCGGCCGTCGAGGTCGACGATCTCGAAGCGCCAGCCGTGATCCTCGAAATGATCGCCGACCTGCGGCAGCGCGCCGAAATGCTGCAGCACCAGGCCGGCCACGGTGTGATAGTCGCGATGCTCGGGGATCGGGATCGCCAACAGATCGCCGAACTCGTCGACCGGCATCCAGCCGGACACCAGCAACGAGCCGTCGGTGCGGTACACGTAAGCGGGCTCGGCCGGGCCGGTCTCCGAACTGAACGAGCCGACGATGGATTCCAGAATGTCCGCGGTGGTGACCACGCCTTCGAAGGCGCCGTATTCGTCGTACACCAGCCCCATATGCACCGCGGAATGCCGCAGCACCGCCAGCACGTCGCGGGCGTCGGCGGTGGAGGGGATCACCGGCGCGTCGCGCACCAACGCGCGGACGTCGGGCTTCTCGCCGCGCATATAGACCACCAGCACGTCCTTGGCCTGGATGATGCCGATCGGGTTGTCGCGGTCGCCGTCCGACACCGGCAGCCGCGAATGCGGGCTGGCGGCAAAAATCTCGCGGATGGTGTCGGGATCGTCGTTGAGATCGATGACGTCGACCTCCGGCCGCGGCGTCATCACCGCGCCGACCGGCCGGTCGCCGAGCCGCATCACGCCGGCGATCATTTCCTTTTCGCCGGGCTCCAGCACACCGGCGGTCTCGGCTTCCAGCACCAAGCTGTGGATCTCGTCCTCGGAGACCTTGTCCTCGGTGGCGCCGCTCTGTCCGAGCAGCGCCAGGATCGCCTTGCCGGACAGATCCAGCACGAACACCAGCGGCAGCGACACCGTGGCCAGCACCGCCATCGCCGGTGCCACCCTGACCGCCACCGCCTCGGGGTCGCGCAGCGCCACTTGCTTCGGCACCAACTCGCCGACGATCAGGGTGGCGTAGGTGATCAGCGTGACCACAAGGCCGAAGCCGAGAATTTCCGCCGCGCCAGGGCCGACGCCGGCCTCGAGCAGCCAGGCGCTCAGCCGCTGCCCCAGCGTGGCACCGGAAAACGCACCGGACAGCACGCCGACCAGCGTGATGCCGATCTGCACGGTGGAGAGGAATTTGCCGGGATCGGACGCCAGCCTCAGCGCGGTGTCGGCGCCCTTGATCTTCTTCTGCGCCAGCAGGGCCAGTCGCGCCGGCCGCGACGAGACGATCGCCAGTTCGGACATCGATAGCAGGCCATTGACGACGATCAGGACGACGACGATTGCAAGTTCAGCAGCGAGCATGGGGACGGGGGCCGATCCGGTCGTGGGTGGGATCCCCAACATAAGCGCTGCGGCGGAATTTCCCCAGCCGGACCGCGAGAAAGAGTCGGCGGAGAGCCGAATAAATCGCTATGGCAATCGCTTAAACTGAAAATTTGATCCATTACATCAGAAGTGCCTGCCAATCGGGCGCGGTTCAACCCTGCGACTCGGCGGCCTTGGCGGCGTTCCACAGCGCGTCCATTTCGGCCAGCGAGGCGTCGGCGCAACCGCGGCCCTGCGCCGCCAGCGCCTGTTCGATGAAGTGGAAACGCCGTTCGAATTTGGCGTTGGTGCCGCGCAACGCGCTCTCCGGATCGGCGCCGACATGGCGCGCAAGGTTGACCAGCGCGAACATCAGGTCGCCGGTCTCGGCGGCGATCTCGGCGCTGTTGCCGGCATCGAGCGCGGCTTCGATCTCGTCGGCTTCCTCGCGGATTTTCGCCAGCACCGCACGCGGGTCATTCCAGTCGAATCCCACGGTCGAGGCCTTGCGCTGCAGCTCCATCGCCCGGGTCAGCGCCGGCTGGCCGGGCTTGACGTCCGACAGCAGCGACGGCGTCTGCGCGGGCTGCTCAGGCCGTCGCGCCGCGCGCTCGGCTTTCTCCTCGGCCTTGATGCGGTCCCAGGCGCCTTCGACGTCCGACGGCGTCAAGCGACCGGCGCTGTCTGCAAACACATGCGGATGGCGGCGGATCATCTTGCGGGTGATCGCCTCGACCACGTCGCCGAACGAGAACACGCCTTGTTCCTGCGCCACGCGGGCGTGGAACACGACCTGCAGCAACAGGTCGCCGAGTTCGTCGCGCAGATCGTCGAGGTCGTGTCGCGCGATCGCTTCGGCGACCTCATAGGCTTCCTCGATGGTGTAGGGCGCGATGCTGGCGAAGTCCTGTTCGAGGTCCCACGGGCAGCCGGAACCCGGCGTGCGCAGCGCCGCCATGATTTCGAGAAGACGGGCGATATCGCGGGACGGAGTCATGGCACACCGAGGCTTACGACGGACGCGCTCTCTATGCCGCAGGCGTCGTCCCCAGCCCAGCGAAAATCGGCGTTCGCGCCCGCCGGGTTTGGCGCGGCCGGCCGGCGATGCTAAGGGCAGCCGATGAGCCAGATTTTGCCACACGACGCCGCCCTGGTGCTGTTCTCCGGCGGCCAGGATTCCGCCACCTGTTTGGCCTGGGCGCTGTCGCGCTTTGCCCGGGTCGAGACGCTGGGTTTCGACTACGGCCAGCGCCACGCCGTCGAACTCGACTGCCGCGACCGGCTGATCGATGGCCTGAAACAGATTCATCCGGACTGGGCGAAAAAACTCGGCGACAGCCACACGCTGTCGATCCCGACGCTGGCGACGATCTCCGACACCGCGCTGACCCGCGACGTCGCCATCGCGATGGGCGCCGACGGATTGCCCAACACCTTCGTGCCCGGGCGCAATCTGCTGTTCCTGACCTTCGCTGCCGCCTTGGCGTATCGCCGCGGTATCGGCGCCCTGGTCGGCGGGATGTGCGAGACCGATTACTCCGGCTATCCGGATTGCCGCGATGCCACGCTGAAGGCGCTTACCACCGCGCTCAATCTCGGCATGGCGACCGATTTCGAACTGCACACCCCGCTGATGTGGCGCGACAAGGCCGCGACCTGGGCGCTGGCGCATGAACTCGGCGGCGACGCCCTGGTCGACCTGATCCGCGAAGACTCCCACACCTGCTATCTCGGCGAACGCGGCGCGCGGCACGATTGGGGCTATGGCTGCGGCGAATGCCCGGCCTGCCAGCTCCGCGCCAAGGGCTGGCGGGAATATGAGGCGGGCAAGGCGAGCTAGGCCTGAGCAAGGACATGCGGCCAGGGCAAACAATTCTGCTGCAGAAAGCGTGCCCCGGACGCAGCGCACCGCGCCGCCCTAGCGGCGTGGTGCGCTGCAGAGCCGGGCGGTTACGGATCGCAGCGCTTGGAACGGTTCCCGGGTCAGCGGCGCAGCGCCAAGAGCGCTGCACCTTGCCCGGGACACGGCGTCTCGCCAGGCGTCGAACTTCTCGCGCGATCAGCCTGCAAAATCCTCCGGCTGCAGCACGATCGGCGCGCCGTGCGGGGTGCGGTCGGCGGCGCGGTCCCAGGCGTCGCGGGTGCGATGCAGGGTGTCGGCGCTGGCAACGCCTTTCTCGGCGACGAGGCGCTCCAACGTCGCCAGCCAATGCTGATAGTAACTGTCACCGTTGTCGGAATCGCCGGCGGCCTGCGCGCGCTTGATCTCGTCGGCCAGCGTCGCAGTCCATTCGCCCCAGGTGAACAGCCCGCGCTGATGCAGCGCCAGCGCCATCGCAAAGGCCTGCGCCTGCCACGGCTCGGCAAACACCGGGCCGTCGTCGTCGCGCGGCAGACCGGGCACATCGACGGCGGCGCCGACCTCTGCCTGAGCGCGCGTCATGCCGCCGGCTCCAGATAGGATTCCCAGGCCTCGACGGAAATTTTGGTGTCCGGCTCGGCGGCGGCGCCCCACAATTCCGAGCCGTCGAAGCTGACGGTGTAGAGCCATTGCGGGTCTTCGACGCCGCGCGCATTGGCGTCGGCGAAGACGTGGCGGCCGTGCACGCACCAGATCACGCCGAGATGGCCGCGGACGTAGCGCGGCAGCCGGGTATGACCCGCCGTCTCGACGGCCTTGGCCCGCACCCGGGCGCCGATCGCAAACCGGGCAGGGCGCTTGGCCTCCCGCAAGGTCGGTGCGCCGCGTTGCAGCATCGCCGCGACGTCATCGGCCCGCAGCACCGGCACGGGCTTCGCCGGCTGCAGCGGCCGACCGGCTGCGATCTCGTCGGCACTGACCAGGCCGCGCTCGGCCATCAGTTGCTCGAGCCCGGCGAGCCAGATCTCGTAGTAACTCTTGCTGAGATAATCTTGCGGCGGCCGGTTCTCACGGGCGAAGCGCGCCATGTCGATGGTCCAGCCGCCGGGCCGCGCCATCGCCAGCGTCAGCGCGAAGGCGCGGCGCTCCCATTCGCTATGAAACACCGGCTCGTTCGGCTCCATCCCGATCGGGCCGAAGCCCGCGACGCCGCCCATGTCGTGCGCGCCGTCCATCACAAGAGCTCCGCCGGGGCTTTCGCCAGGCCGGTGCCGATCATGCTATCGCGGGTGACCAACTCGGCCAATCGCTCCTCGCTCCAGCCCTCGGTGCCGGCGGGCCGAAGCGGCAGCACCAGGTAGCGGATCTCCGCGGTGGAATCCCATACCCGGACTTCGCTGTGCGCCGGCAGCGTGACGCCGAATTCGCGCAGCACCGCGCGGGGTTCCTTCACGGCGCGCGAGCGATAGGGCGCTGACTTGTACCATACCGGCGGCAGGCCTAAGACCGGCCACGGGTAGCAGGAGCACAGCGTGCAGACGACCATGTTGTGCAGTGTGGCCGTGTTCTCGACCGCGACGAGATGCTCGCCTTGGCGGCCTTGATAGCCGAGTTCTGCGACCGCCGCGGTGGCGTTCTCCATCAGCCGGGCGTGATACGCCGGATCGCTCCAGGCCCGGGCGACGACCCGGGCGCCGTTGCGCGGGCCGACCTTGGTTTCGTAGGTTTCGATCAGCAGATCGAGCGCCTTGGGATCGACATAGCCCTTCTCGACCAGAATGGTCTCCAGCGCCCTGACCCGCAACTCGGTCGCGGACAGTTCGGAGTGATCGTGGGAATGGGCGTGCTCGCTGTTGCTCATGCGACGCAGGATAGGCGGGAAATCGCCGCGCTGTCGAGGCGCATCGATTCAGCAGCAGGGCGTTATGTTGCAGCGCGGCGATTTGAAACTTTGGCGGCGTGCTTGCGCCAAGGCGACGTCGCACTACGTTGCTGATGCCGGCGTCGGCGACCGCCGTTGTCGGCGGCGGGACGGGCGCGCCGAGTCGAGCGCAGGGAGACCAGGATGATCACGACCGTGGTGCAGTTTCATTTGCCGGCGCCGATCACGCTCGAGCAGGCGACGCGCCGTTTCAAAACCAGCGCGCCGAGATATCGCAAGCTGCCGGGCCTGATCCGCAAATACTACATCCGCTCCGAAGACGGCTGCACCGCCGGCGGAGTGTATCTTTGGGACTCCCGCGCCGCAGCGGAGAAGGTCTATGACTCCGAGTGGATCGCGCGGGTGACGCAGCTCTACGGCGCCGAGCCGGTGTTCAGTTGGTTCGAGAGCCCGGTGATCGTCGACAATGCGATCGACGAGGAGATCGCCGCCTTGACGGCGGCGGCGCGATAATCAGCGCCACATCCCGCGCATCCGTGCGCCGATGTCGAGCCGCGGGCCCTGGCGTTGCGCGGCGGCGGCCGCTGCCGACACGCGCGGCCAGCTGACACGCTCGAACAGCCCGAGCAGCCGATCCGGGATGAAGCGGCTGCGCGACGCATAGACGTGGCGGTCGCCCTGCGCGTTCTGGCCGTGGGTGAAGAAGCGCTGCGGCACCACCAGATGCAGATCGTCCTTGGCGCGCGTCATCGCCACGTAGAGCAGCCGGCGCTCTTCTTCGAGTTCGGCGGAGGTGCCGGTGCCGAGATCGGACGGCATGCAGCCGTCGACGACGTTGAGCACGTACACCGACTTCCATTCCTGGCCCTTGGCGGAATGGATCGTCGACAGGATCAGATAGTCCTCGTCGAGCGTCGGCACGCCGGCCTGGTCGGAGGTCGCGTCCGGCGGATCGAGCGTCAGTTCGGTGAGGAAGCGTTCGCGCGACGGATAGCCGCCGGCGATCTGTTCGAGCTGGATCAGATCGGCGCGGCGGGTGACCGCATCTTCATGGATGCGGTCGAGATGCGGCTCGTACCATAGCCGCGCGCGCTCCAGTTCCGCCGGCCAGCCGGCGCTGCGATGCAGATCCTGCAACGCGGTGACCAGATCGCGCCAGTCGGCGGCAGCGCGCGGCGGGGCAGGCGCTTCGGCGAGTGCGGCGATCGGATCGGCGGCGGCGGCGATATGGTCGAGCACGCGCTGCGCCGAGGCCGGGCCGACGCCTTCGATGATCTGCATCAGCCGGAAGCCGGCGACGCGGTCGCGCGGGTTCTGCACGAAGCGCAGCAGTGCCAGCAGGTCCTTGATATGCGCGGCGTCGAGGAATTTCAGCCCGCCGAATTTGACGAACGGGATGTTGCGCCGGGTCAGCTCGATCTCCAGCGGACCGGAATGCGACGAGGTGCGGAACAGCACCGCCTGCTGCTTCAACAGCGAACCGGCCTCGCGGTTGTCGAGCACGCGCTCGACGATGTAGCGCGCCTGATCGGTCTCGTCGCGCACACCGACAAGGTGCGGGGCTGAGCCGGTGGCGCGGTCGGTCCACAGGTTCTTGGTGAAGCGCTCTTTGGCCAGATCGATCACGCCGTTGGCGGCGGACAGGATGGCTTGCGTCGAGCGATAGTTGCGGTCGAGCGTCACCACGGTGGCGCGCGGGCTGAATTGGCCTGGAAAATCCAGGATGTTGCGCACCGAGGCTGCACGAAACGAATAGATCGACTGCGCGTCGTCGCCGACCACGGTGAGGCCGGTGCCGCTTGGCTTCAGCGCCAGCAGGATCGAGGATTGCAGCCGATTAGTATCTTGATATTCGTCGACCAGCACGTGGTCGAAGCGGCTCGCGACGTCGGCGGCAAAGCCCGGGTCGGCCATCGCCTGCGCCCAGTACAGCAACAGGTCGTCGTAATCGAGCACGCAATGCTGCTGCTTGGCCTCGACGTAAGCCGCGAACAATTGCTTCAGCTCGGCAGCCCAGCCGGCGCACCAAGGGAATGAGCCGCCCAACACCTGCTCCAGCGCCGTCTCGGCGTTGACACAGCGGGAATAGATCGACAGGCAGGTGCCCTTGGTGGGAAACCGGCTCTCGGTCTTGGACAATCCCAGCTCATGCCGCACCAGATTGATCAGGTCGGCGGAATCCTCGCGGTCGTGGATGGTGAAGGCGGGATCGAGCCCGAGTTGATCGGCGTGTTCGCGCAGCAGCCGCGCGCCGATGCCGTGGAAGGTGCCGGCCCAGGTCAGCGCGTCGCTGATCACCCCGGCCTGCGCGCCCATCGCCTTGCGGACGATGCGCTCGACCCGGAGGCCCATCTCGGACGCGGCGCGGCGCGAAAACGTCATCAAGAGCAGCCGTCGTGGATCGGCGCCGTCGACCAGAAGATGCGCCACGCGGTGCGCCAGCGTGTTGGTCTTGCCGGAGCCGGCGCCGGCGATCACCAGCAGCGCCGGCGCAGCGGCCGTGGTGCCAATGCCGTGCTCGACGGCGAGCCGTTGCTCGGGATTGAGGCCGTCGAGATAGGGGTGGGGCACGAATCGTCCTTTTTGGGAAAACTCGAGACTCCCAGATTCCTGCTTTGTTCGCAATCGGCATTGCGGCGATGAAAGAGCACGGCGCCAGCGAGACCCGCGGCCGCCAGGCACGGCCCGGGCACGCGTCCCTGTCATCAGCTCAGCGACCTGACGATGTCGATGAACGCCCTCAAAGGACGCCCGGCACCTTTTGACTTCCACGCGACAGACAAATCCCACGTCAAATCGGCAGGGAAACCGGCGAGGGGAACCATCGCAACGCCATCGACGCACATTGAGCGCGCGCCTTCGGGCACGAGTGACACGCCCAACTCGGCCGCGACCAGGCTGAGGATCGTGTGCATCTGCCGCGCCTCCTGACGCACCCGCGGCACGAAGCCGGCCTGGCGGCACGCGCTCATCAACCGGCCGTGCAGGGCTGGGCCCTGAACATGGGGAAACAGGACGAAGGCCTCCCTCGCCAGCTCCTGCAACGCCACGGCGTCGCGTCGCGCGAACGGACTTGAAATCGGCACCGCCAGAGCAAAGCGGTCGCGGCTGATGACCTCGACCTCCAGCCCGGCGACGGATTTCAGCGGTGGCGTTACGAAGCCGACATCGACCGATCCGTCCTGCAGTCCGGCAAGCTGCGCATCGGTCGGGCGCTCGTCCAGCCGGATCTCGACCGATGGCAACCGATCGCGCAGCCCGCGCAACGCCGCCGGCAGCACGCGATAGAGCGCGGCGCTGGTGAACGTCACCGACAGTTCCGCCAGATCCTCCGACGCCGCCCGCCGGGCCAGACGAACCGCTTCATCAGCCTGCTGCAATGTCCGCCGCGCCTCGGCCAGAAACACCTGACCGGCCGGCGTCAGTTCGACCCGGCGCTGGGTGCGCGCGAACAGGGCGAATCCCAACGACGCTTCCAGGCGCTTGATCGACTGCGAGAGCGGCGGCTGCGCCATGTTCAACCGCGCCGCGGCCCGGCCGAAGTGAAGTTCCTCGGCGAGCGTCGCGAACTGGCGCATGTGGTGGAGTTCGATGGCCATATCGTGACAGTCTCAATAAATGCAAAACCGATATTTGAACGTCACGGTAACCGATCCTAGGACTGGGCGCGAGAGCACGTCCTGCGGAGGGGTTCATGATGCTCAGATCGATCATTGCCATCGCGGCGGCCGTCGCGCTCGCCGCGCTGACGGCTGTCCCAAACGCTTCGGCGCAGCCGCGCCCGCGCCCGGCGCGGGTGATCATCTTCCATATGGACAGCCTGCTTGCCGATGCGCCGGAGCGTCTGGGCCTCACCAATTGGCTCCAGGTTGCGGCCGAAGGCACCCGCGCCAGCGAAATGACGAGCATTTTTCCGTACCACCCGACGGATTCCAGCTACTTCGTGCTCAGCACGACATCGCTTCCCAACCCGACCACGGCCGCCGGCACGCTGTTCCTCGAGCCCGCCGTCGAGGCGACCTATATCCAGCATCGTTTTAAAGGTTACACCGCCTTCATCGCCGGCTCGACGGCCTATCGGTCGGTCGCCGAAGGCTTCAGCTACACCAATCTCTCGCAGGCGCTCAGCGACGAACGGGTCGTGGAGGAGGGGCTGAGGCAATTGCGCGAGCACCCCGACCTGACATTCATGCGGCTGATTCTCCAAGACACCAACGCCGTGCTGCAGCGGGTCGGTTTTACGCGGGAGAACGTGCCCTGGCGCGGCGACGCGTATGGAGAGGGCTCGCCCTATCCTGCATCGGTCCGGTGGGCCGACACGCTGCTCGGGCGTTTTGTCGATGCGTTGAAGCAGATCGACAAGTACGACGACACGCTGCTGGTATTGATGCCCGATGGCGCCGCCCGCGGCGGCTGGCACGGACCGCAGCAGGAAGAGAGCTGGCGCTTGCCCTTCGCGCTGCGAGGTCCGGGAATCGCGAAGGGGCGCGTGATCGGCTACGCGGAGAACATCGACCTGGCGCCGACCATCGCCGCCCTCATGGGCGTCGAGCCGCCGAATTCGGACGCCGCCTCAGGACGCGTCCTGACCGAAGTGATGGCAGATCAAGCCGCGGCTCCCGCCGGCGACGCACGCCGCATCGAGCGGCTCAACCGCCAGCACAAGGACTATCTGCGTCTAACGGGCTGGATGCAGGTTTACGCCGGGCGTTACCCGCTGCTCGACCTGGCGTGGATGGCCTCGCACAACCGGCTGGTGCGGCCGGCGCGGTTTTGGGACCTCTCCAGCATCCAGCAATGGCGCTACGCGGGGAGCCTCGATCGCATGCTCGCCGATAACGAGGCGACGCTCGTCGATCTTCGCGATGCGCTGGCGCGATCGGGCGCCCCAGCTCTGCCAAATTGACCCGCTGCGCCTGAAAGCCGCCATTCGTGCTGGCAACCGGGCACGGCTTCGCGCCGCGCCGAGCGCCGCTCAGATTTCGGCCTTGCGCGAGGCGAGGATGCAGACCAGCGACACCACCGCGGCCGCCAGCTGATAGTAGCCGACATAGCTCATGCCGTAATTGGTCTGCAGCCAGGTGGCGATGTAGGGCGCCAGCGAGGCGCCGAAGATGCCGGCCAGGTTGAAGGTGATCGACGATCCGGTGTAGCGCACCTTGGTCGGGAAGGGGGCCGCCAAGGCGGCGCCGATCACGCCGTAGTTCATGCCGAACAACAGCATGCCGACGGTGGTGAAAACGTAGATGCCGAGCAGCCCGGCGCCGAGCAGCGGCGCCAGCGCAAACGAGAACAGCCCGAGGATGATGGTGCTTACGAGCAGCAAGGTGCGGCGGCCGAAGCGGTCGCCGAGCTTGCCGGCCGCGATCGTGCTGAGGCCGAACAGCAGCGAGCCGTAGATCTGCACCATCAGCGCATCGCGAAACGACACCCCGGCGACCTTGACGTTGTAGGACAACAGATAAGCGGTGCAGATGTAGAACGCCACGAATGTAATCAGCGCCATGAAGGTGCTGATCAGCACGCTGCGCTTGTGGTGGCGGAAAACTTCGAACACCGGAACCGAGACGCGCTCCTGCTTGTCGATCGCCTTCTGAAATTCCGGCGTCTCGCTGATCGACAGCCGCACCCACAGGCCGATGCCGATCAGCACCACCGAGGCGATAAAGGGAATCCGCCAACCCCAATTCAGCAGCGCCTCCTGCGACATGAAGTGCAGCAGGATCCAGAACACCCCGGAGGCGAGGAACAGCCCGACCGGCGCGCCGAGCTGCGGAAACATTCCGTACCAGTTGCGCTTGCCGTCGGGCGCGTTCTCGGTGGCGAGCAGCACCGCGCCGCCCCATTCGCCGCCCAGCCCAAAGCCCTGACCGAAGCGGCACAGCGCCAGCAACAGCGGCGCCGCCACGCCGATCTGGTGATAGGTCGGCAGCAACCCGATCACCACGGTGGAAATTCCCATCGTCAACAAGGCTGCCACCAGCGTGGTCTTGCGGCCGACGCGGTCGCCGAAATGCCCGAAGATGATGGCGCCGAACGGGCGGGCAAAAAACGCGATCGAAAACGTGGCGAACGACGCCAGCAGCGCCGTCATCGGATCGCTGTTGGGAAAGAACAGCGTCGGAAACACCAGCACGGCGGCGGTGGCGTAGACGTAGAAATCGAAGAACTCGACCGTGGTGCCGATCAGGCTCGCCAGCAGCACCTGGGCAGGGGAGTTCAACGGCTTGCCGCGCCCGGCGGTGCCCGCCGGCACGAAATTGGTTGCGTCCATGGTGATCTACATCCGTCAGATGCGGTTTGCCCGCATGCCGCGGAGGCTCAAACCCGGTAAGGCGGCGATTTAGCCCAATACCGCCGGCGGCGGTAGCCGAATATCGCGCCGAGCAACGGAAATCGCGCCTGAATGCGCCTTATTGCTAATAGCCGGGTCGATCTGTGAGCCGGTCGGGAGCGGTCGCGTTCGAATCTCGCAACGGCGCGTGGCTTGCTATCGGCCGCAGCACCCGCTCCGAAACAGCCGATAGTGGACGACCGGCCGGACACAACTTAAAAGCGATCAGGTGAGGGGGGCCATCATGCGCCACGATGTCAGTCGGATGTTTCGCTGTTCGCTGGTACTCGCGTTGCTGACGCTCGCTATCGATGTGGCTCGCGCGCAATCAACATCACCTCTCATAGGGGATGAACGATGGTGCTGGGTTTGCCCTGAAGAGGGTAATTTGTGACCGGGGTCCGAAATAGGATGAGTGTCCGTTGGCGCAGCTCTTTTGATCGCGCGGTTATCAGGTTCATCTGGCCAATCCATCGGACAAAATTGAGAGTCCGAAGCGGCTCCCGGCGCTACCAGGCCGCGGGAAGCCACGCGCGCGGGGCGCGCGACGTGAAGCAGCTCCTGGCGCTACCGATCATTCTCCTTCTCGTGCTGACGGCGGATCGTGCAGCCGCCACGGAATCGTTCTCGGTGCGGTGTGAAGGCGGCGTTCCGGCGCGCCCCTATTTTGTGACCTTCGATATCGATGCAAAGGCGGTCGTTTTCGAAACGCCGCCGCTAGATCTCGAAACCTATTCCGACGCAAATGTCTATCCAGGAGACATCAGTTCTGTTGGACATGGGGCAGGCGAAAAAATCGAATTCATCGTGCGAGGACTTCCCGGAAGGATCGACCTGATCTTTGATCGCGATCAGAAGACGATGACCTGGCCGGGATTAGAGGACTTCACCTTTCGCCCGACACTGGTGCACCGCTGCACGATCACTCCGCCGAGAAGCATATTGAGCTTCCGGGTTCACGATCCAATTTTGCACCCAATTTCGGTTCGCTGTGAAGATACGGCGGGGTACATGTACTTCACGATGGATGCAGCTTCCAAACAAGTGCTGTTCGATCGCGGCAAGGAGGGACGGCTGTACCAAGGCGAGGTGACGGATGTCAGCCACGATGAGATCACGCTGGCGATGAATTTCGAGGGGCTTCGACGGGTCGTATGGAGCAAAAATCGTCGGACCATCACGATCGATGGCATGGAAGGCGATCGAGACCGGCCTCGGACCGTCATGCAATGCCAGGACGTCGCGCCGCGAACGATGATGATCTACCACGGAAGGCTTCAGCGGTGAGGGGTCGCCTCGAATCAGAACGGAGTGTTTCGCTGCTTGATCCGCTTGTCCTCTTGATCCTGCCGGCCGCGCTCGTTCAATGTTCTCTGGCCGTGACTGCGCTAGCTGACGGAAATTCGTCGGGACCGTCGCCACGCACGCGACGGCGCCTTTCGTCGGCCTCGGCACGGAGAACAGGTGCCCGGACGTTGAGCTCCGTGCCCAGCCGTCGCTGCAAGCACACCGCCACCAGCGTCAGGCCGACCTCGAGCCAAAGGCCAGCGGCCGCGACCAGCTGACGCGACCAGTGGGCTCGCCTCCGGAAACGCGACCGCCTTATGCGACTGAGGGAGAGCAACACGAACAGCCGCGGTGGTGAGGATCGCCCCGGACATCAAATTCGCATAAGGTATATTATGGAATATAAATGCAGACCAGGAATGCGAATTGCGCCAGATGGTTACGCCGCATCCTTGATATGGTCGAGTGTCGAGCCGCGATTTCGACAGTGCGAGGCTTCGTCTTTTATCGCCCGTGTCGCGACGGCAACCACCCGACCTCTCAGATCGCATCTGGCGCTCGCGCCGTCCGACCGCGCAGGTCGCAGCTCTGCCGGCGTCCGGCATCTGTAGCTCTGCCGAGCCGCAGCGGCACTGGGGGCCGGATCGCCGACGCGCCAAGCCACCAAGCCGACGGACCGCAGCCTCGACGCCGCGGCCGCGACGCGCGGCGCTCCGCGGCCGGCTTGGGCGCGCGCCGTCCGTGCGTCTGGCCCGAGCGCGATCCTCAGTCCGACACCATCTGCGGCCCGACACCACGCGACAACTGGACAGCGCCACCCGCTTTGGTCAACCTGCGGTTTGATCGATGCCGTGTGATGACGACCACAACGGTCGCCGCATATAAGGATCGGCCACAACGAGACCATGGGGAGAAACGATGAGCGTTTCGCGGCGGACAGTGTTGAAGGCATCGGCGGCCGTCACCATGCTGGGCGGGGTCGCTGCGCCGTGGGCGGCGCGGGCGCAGCAACCCGAATTCGTCTACAAATACGCCAACAATCTTCCAACCAGCCATCCCATGAACGTGCGCGCCCGCGAGATGTCGGCGGTGATCAACAGCGAGACCGACGGCCGGGTCGACATCCAGATTTTCCCGAATAACCAACTCGGCTCGGACACCGATATGCTGAGCCAGATCCGCGCCGGAGGCGTCGAATTCTTCACGCTGTCGGGCGTGATCCTGGCGCCGCTGGTGCCGGCCGCCTCGATCAACGGCATCGGCTTTGCCTTCCCGGACTACGACGCGGTGTGGAAGGCGATGGACGGCGAGCTCGGCGCCTACGTCCGCAGCGAAATCACCAAAGCCAACCTCGTGGCGATGGACAAGATCTGGGACAACGGTTTTCGCCAGACCACCTCCTCGGCCCGGCCGATCACCGGCCCCGACGACCTCAGGGGCTTCAAGATTCGCGTCCCGGTGTCGCCGCTGTGGACCTCGATGTTCAAGGCCTTCGATGCATCGCCGGCCGCGATCAATTTCAGCGAAGTGTACTCCGCGCTGCAGACCAAGGTGGTCGAAGGTCAGGAAAACCCGCTGGCGCTGATCGCCACCGCCAAGCTCTACGAGGTGCAGAAATATTGCGCGTTGACCAACCACATGTGGGACGGCTTCTGGTTCTTGGCCAACCGCCGGGCCTGGGACCGGCTGCCGGAGGAGCTGCGCGTCATCATCGCCCGCAACATCAACGCCGCCGCGATTCACGAACGGGCCGACATCGCCAGGCTGAACCAGACGCTGCACCACGACCTCGCCGCCAAGGGGTTGGTTTTCAACCAGCCGAGCCCTGACCCGTTTCGCGACAAGCTGCGCAAGGCCGGCTTCTACGCCGAATGGAAAGCCAAATTCGGCGAGCAGGCCTGGGCGCTGCTGGAGAAATCCGCCGGCAAGCTGGCGTAGCGCGCACCCGGGGTGGTCGCGGTGACGAAATCCGCACCGGTTAGCACTGGCGCCGAGGCGGGGTTCGATTATTGTGGCCCGGTTCCCGAGGCCAGCGACCGGATTCTCGAGGAGCCCGGGTGTGCGCCGCAAGCTGCCGCATCGAGCAAAGAAACGCTGCTAACGAATTGATACAGTGAGGTTTCGTCCATGACGCCTGAGCCCAATCCGTACCGCATTGGCCTGGATCAGAACCCGGCGAATTACGTTCCGCTGACGCCGTTGAGCTTCCTCGAGCGCAGCGCCAACGTCTATCCGCAGCTGACCAGTACGGTCTATGAGGGGCGGCGTTTCACCTGGGGCCAGACCCGCGAGCGCTGCCACCGCTTCGCGTCCTATCTCGCCAGCCGCGGCGTCGCACGCGGCGACACCGTGGCGGCGATGCTGCCGAACATCCCGGCGATGAACGAGCTGCATTTCGCAGTGCCGATGCTCGGCGCGGTGCTGAACGCGCTCAACATCCGGCTGGAGCCCTCGTCGATCGCATTCCAGCTCGACCATGGCGGCGCCAAGGTGATCCTGGTCGATCCAGAATTCTCCGCGGTGATTTCCGACGCGTTGGCGCTGATGGCCGGCCCGCGGCCGCTGGTGATCGACGTCGACGACGCAAGCTATGTCGGCGGTCAAAGGATCGGCGAGATCGAATACGAGGCCGCCCTCGCCGCCGGCGATCCGGATTTCGTAGCATTGCGGCCGGACGACGAATGGGACGCGATTTCGCTCGGCTACACCTCCGGCACCACCGGCAATCCGAAGGGCGTGGTGACGCATCACCGCGGCGCCTATCTCAACGCCGTCAGCAACATCCTGGCCGCCAATCTCGGGCCGCATCCGGTGTATCTGTGGACGCTGCCGATGTTTCATTGCAACGGCTGGTGCTTTCCCTGGACCATCGCGGCCGCCGCCGGCGTCAACGTCTGCCTGCGCAAGGTCGACCCCGCCAAGATCTTCGCGCTGATCGAACAGCACGGCGTCACCCATATGTCGGGCGCGCCGATCGTCTACAACACGCTGATCAACGCGCCGGGCGCGCCGAAGACGCCGCGCGAAAAGCCGGTGGTCGGACTGATCGCCGGCGCGGCACCGCCGGTCGCGGTGCTGGCCGGCGCCGAAACCATCGGCATCAAGCTGACCCACGTCTACGGCCTCACCGAGGTCTACGGCCCCGCCTCGGTCTGCGCCGAGCAGCCCGGCTGGGACGATCTGCCGGTCGCCGAGCGCGCGCAGCTGAAGCGCCGGCAAGGGGTGCCCTACCCGCTGCAGGAAGCCGTCACGGTGCGCGATCCCGACACCATGGAGGAAGTGCCGCGCGACGGCGAGACCATCGGCGAGGTGATGTTCCGCGGCAATATCGTGATGAAGGGCTATCTGAAGAACGAGAAGGCCACCAAGGAAGCCTTCGCCGGCGGCTGGTTTCACACCGGCGACCTCGGCGTGCTCGACGAATTCGGCTACGTCATCATCAAGGACCGCTCCAAGGACATCATCATCTCCGGCGGCGAGAACGTCTCCTCGGTCGAGGTCGAAGACATCCTCTACAAGCACCCGGCGATCCTGTTCGCCGCGGTGGTGGCCAAGCCCGATCCGAAATGGGGCGAAGTGCCCTGCGCCTTCGTCGAACTGAAGGAAGGCGCGCAGGCCACCGAGGCGGAGATCATCGCCTATTGCCGCGAGCAGATGCCGGGCTTCAAGACCCCGAAGGTGGTGACCTTCGCGACCATCCCCAAAACCTCGACCGGCAAGATCCAGAAGTTCCTGCTGCGCGACCGGGTCAAATCGGCGAAGGCGATTTCGGAGTAGCAACAACTGGTAGTTATACCTGACAGCAAATTAAGCGGTCGTTAACCACAAACCACCAGCGTAGCTTGACTCAATCTCACAATGCGATTCGCGCATTCGCTCAAGCGTGAGGAGTTTCCTGTCCGACAAGGAAAACCAATGCCCGCGTTTGGTGCCGATCGCTCGTCCGTCCGCTTGTCCCCTCGCAGCGGACGATCCCTCCGACGCTCGGTCCGGCGCGCGCGCCGGCTCGGCCTGCAGCTCGGCTGCCTCACCGTGCTGGCCGCGCCGTCCGTGGCTTGGGCGCAGACGCCCAATCTCGGCAGCGCCGCCAATTTCGCCGTGCTGGCCGGCTCGGCGGTGACTAACATCGGCCCGACCGTGCTGATCGGCAGTCTCGGGCTCAGCCCCGGCAGCTCGGTGAGCGGATTTCCGCCGGGCATGGTGACCGCGCCGGGCGGCATCTACATCGGCGACGCCATCGCGATCCAGGCCCAGATCGATCTGGCCTCCGGCTACAACGCGATCGCCAGCCGGCCGACCACCGGCGATCTCACCGGACAAGATCTCGGCGGCCTCACCCTCACCCCCGGGGTCTACAACTTCGCCGCGACGGCGCAATTGACCGGCGCGCTGACGCTCAATGCGTTGGGCAATCCGAATGCGATCTTCATCTTCAACGTCGGCAGTTCGCTGACCACCGGCAGCGCCTCCAGCGTCACGGTGATCGGCGGCGGTCTCGGCAGTAACGTGTATTGGCGGGTCGGAAGCTCGGCGACACTCGGCACTACGACCTCGTTCGTCGGCGACATTCTGGCGCTGAGCAGCATCACGCTCAACACCGGCGCCAATATCAGCTGCGGCAGCGCGTTGGCGCGCAACGGCGCGGTGACGCTCGATACCAACAATATCGCAGCGCGCGCGCTGTCGGCCTGCGCCCCTGCGCCGTTGCTGCCGGTGCCGCCGGTCGTCACGCCCCCCACCCCTACCCCGGGCACCCCACCGCCCGCGGCGGGCCCCATCGTGCCTCCGACGACCGGGGTGATCACCGTGATCAACGATGCCTTCGCCGATGCGATCGGCCCCGGCAATACGATTTCCGCCGCGTTCCCGCAGGGCTTCCTCGATCTGGCGGCGTTGTCTCCGGCCGCGCAGGCGATCGTGATGGGGCAGCTCACCGGACAATACAGCACCGGCATGGCGCAGACCGGCATGCTGGCGATGAACTCGTTCCTTTCGCTGGTACTCAATCCGTTCGCCAGCGGGATCAACTCGGACGGCCGCGGCTTCGGCCCGGCGGCGCCGGTGGTACGCACGCTGGGCTACGCACCCGACGGCCGGATGGCCACCAAGGCGCCGGCGGCGGTCGCGATCGATCGCGGTCTGGTCAGCGGCTTGGATCCGCGCTGGGGCGTCTGGGGCGCCGCCTATGGCGGCCAGAGCCAGATCCGCGGCAACGCCGGATGGGGCACCGACGATCGCTCCAGCCGCGGCTTCGGCTTCGCCGCCGGCCTGGATTATCGGATTGCGCCCGACACCATCGTCGGCTTCGCGCTCGGCGGCGGCGGCACCAACTATTCGCTGGCCAACGGGCTCGGCAGCGGACGCAGCGACATGTTCCAGTCGGCGATCTACAGCACCACCCGGTTCTACGACGCCTACGTGTCGGCTGCTGTGGCCTATGCCTGGCACGACGTCAGCACCGATCAGTTTTTGTCGGTGGCGACCGCCGACCACCTCACCGCGCATTACAACGCAAACAACCTCGGCGCGCGGATCGAGGGCGGCTATCGCTTCGCGGTGCCGGACTTCTGGATGGTGCCGGCGTTCGGCGTGACGCCCTACGCCGCGTTGCAGGCGCAGGCGTTCCGCACCCCGTCCTACGCGGAAAACATCAATTCGGACTTCGCCCGGCGCTACGACGCCCGCACCGAAACCGCGGTTCGGACCGAACTCGGCGCCTGGTTCGACCAGGCCAATCCGCTCGGCGAAAATCTGCTGATCCTGCGCGGCCGCGCCGCCTGGGCGCACGACCGGCTTTCCAATCCCACCATGAACGTCGAGTTCGTCGCGCTTCCTGGCTCGAACTTCACGGTGTTCGGCGCGGCTACGCCGGAAGATCTGCTGCTGGCGACGCTGGGCGCCGAATTGCGCTTCCGCAACGGCTTCTCGGTCGGCGCGCAGCTCGACGGCGAATTCGCCGACCACGCCACCCGCTACGGCGGCACCGGCCGCGTGCGTTACTCCTGGTAACAACGACCGCGGCGTTACGACGCCGCGGTCTTGTCCAACGTGAGTCGCATGCCGTCGATCGCCGGAACGACGTTGGGCGGCAGCTGGCCGCGCAGCACCTCGTAATCGACATCGGCGCTCATATTGGTGATCACCGCGCGCTTCGGCTTGAAGCGCGCGATCCAGCCAAGCGCGGCCTCGATGTTGAAGTGGCTGCCGTGGTGCTTGAAGCGCAGCCCATCGATGATCCACAGGTCGAGCCCTTCGAGCTGCGGCCAGCTTTGCTCCGGAATGTCGTGGACGTCGGGCGTGTAGGCGGCGTTGCCGATCCGATAGCCGAGCGCCGGAATGCTGCCGTGCTGCAGCAGGAACGCCGTCAACGTCAGCGCCCCGCCCGGGCCGTCGACGCTACGGCTTTCGCCGGCCTCGATATCGCGCGCCTCGAGAATTGCCGGATAGTCGCTGCCCGGCGCCTGCTCGAAGCAATAGGAGAACCGCAGCAGGATATGTGCCGCGGTGACCTTGTTGAGATAGACCGGGATGCGGTGGCGTTGCGCCATCACCACCGAGCGCAGATCGTCGATGCCGTGGGTCTGGTCGGCGTGCTCGTGGGTGAGGAACACCGCGTCGATGTGATCGACCTGCGCGTCGATCAGCTGCTCGCGCAGATCCGGCGAGGTGTCGATCACCACGCGGGTGATGCCCTGCCCCGATGAGAGTTCGGCGAGCAGCGAGCAACGGCGGCGGCGATTGTTCGGATTAGTAGGATCGCAGGCGCCCCAGCCCAGCGCCGGGCGCGGCACGCCGGCGGAGGAGCCACAGCCAAGGATTGTCAGCGTCAGCGTCATGCAGCACCCACAGGCCGCGGCACCTTGTTGAACAGCGCGAAGAAGTTCTCGGTGGTCTGCCGCGCGATCTCGTCCAATGATACGCCGCGCAGCTCGGCTAGTAGCTTGGCGGTCTCGACGACGTATGACGGTTCGTTGCGCTTGCCGCGGAATTTTCCCGGCGCGAGATACGGCGAGTCGGTTTCAACCAGGATACGATCGGCGGGTAGTTCAGCGGCGAGCTCGCGCAGCGCTTCGGTTTTCTTGAAAGTCAGAATGCCGGTGAAGCCGATCGATAGTCCGAGTTCGATTGCCGTCATCGCCAACTCCCGTCCGCCGGTGTAGCAATGCAGCACCGCCTTGAAAGGTCCGTTGGCCATCTCTTCGCGAAGAATCTTGGCGCAATCTTCGTCGGCGTCGCGGGTGTGAATCACCAGAGGCAAACCCGTGGCACGCGCCGCCGCAATATGGACACGAAATCCGCGGTGCTGCGCCTCGCGCGATCCGTGTTCGTAGAAGTAATCGAGCCCGGCTTCGCCGAACGCCACCAGCTTCGGATGGCTGGCGAAGCCGATCAGCTCCTCGGCCGGGATGCCGTCTTCCTCGTCGACGTGATGCGGATGGGTGCCGACCGAACAGAACACGTCGGGAAATCGTTCGGCGATCTTAAGTAACTCCGGCAATCGCCGCACCCGCGTCGAGATCGTCACCATCTTTGCCACGCCGGCGGCTTCCGCACGGCTGACGATGCCGTCGAGGTCGTCGGCGAAATCCGGAAAATCCAGATGGCAATGGCTGTCGATCAGCATCGGTTGCGGCGCGCTCACTGCGGCGTCGGCTCGACGTAGCGCGGAAAGATCGGCGAAGGCGCCGGCAGCGCCGTGCCCGGCCGGATCCGCTCGTGACTGCCGAGATGGGTGAAGTCGCGTTCATCCTCCGGAATGCCGAGGCTGTCGAGCAGTTTCGCTGCAGAGGCCGGCATCACCGGCTGCGCCAAAATCGCGACCTGGCGGATCACTTCGGCGGTGACGTAGAGCACGGTCTTCTGCCGCGGCGGATCGGTTTTGGCCAGCGCCCACGGCGCCTCGCCGGCGAAGTAACGGTTGGCTTCCGCCACCACCGCCCACACCGCGTTCAGCATGTGATGGATCTGCTGCGTCGCCATCGCAGTGCGCGCCTGTTCGACCATGGCGTCGGCCTGCGCCAGGATCGCCTTGTCGGTGTCGCTGAAATCGCCCGGCTCCGGCAGCACGCCGCCGAGCTGCTTGCCGATCATGGTCAAGGAGCGCTGCGCCAGGTTGCCGAGGTCGTTGGCGAGATCGGCATTGGTGCGGTTGACGATCGCCTCGTGATTGTAGCTGCCGTCCTGGCCGAACGAGACCTCGCGCATGAAGAAATAGCGCATCTGGTCGACGCCGTATTGCTTGGCCATCTCGAACGGATCGACCACGTTGCCGACCGACTTCGACATCTTCTCACCGCGGTTGAGCAGGAAGCCGTGGCTGAACACCCGCTGCGGCACTTCGATGCCGGCCGACATCAGGAACGCCGGCCAATACACCGCGTGGAACCGCACGATGTCCTTGCCGATGACGTGCAGGCTGGCCGGCCAGAACCGCTTGAAGCTGTCGCTATCGACGTCCGGATAGCCGGCGCCGGTGATGTAGTTGGTGAGCGCGTCGATCCAGACATACATCACGTGACGCGGCGCGCCCGGCACCTTGATGCCCCAGTCGAAGGTGGTGCGCGAGATCGACAGATCCTGCAGCCCCCCCTTGACGAAGCTCGCCACCTCGTTGAGCCGCTCGCGCGGCAGCACGAAATCCGGCACCTTGGCGTAGAGTTCGAGCAGTTTCTCCTGATAGGCCGACAGCCGGAAGAAGTAGGTCTCCTCCTCGGTCCATTCCACCGGCGAGCCGAGCGGCTCGCGGCGGACGCCGTCCTCGCCGACCGTGGTTTCGGCCTCGTCGAAATAGGCTTCCTGGCGCACCGAGTACCAGCCGGCATATTTGTCGAGATAGATGTCGCCGTTCCTCTCGATCGCGCTCCACAGCGCCTGGCAGGAGCGCTCGTGGCGCGGCTCGGTGGTGCGGATGTAGTCGTCGTAGGAAATGTTCAGCGCCGCCATCATGTCGCGGAACCGGGCCGAATTGCGGTCGGCGAGCTGCAGCGGCGTCAGCCCTTCGGCGATCGCGGTCTGCTGCATCTTCAGGCCGTGCTCGTCGGTGCCGGTCAGGAAGTGCACGTCATAGCCGTCGAGCCGCTGAAACCGCGCGATCGCGTCGCTGACCATCGCGGTGTAGGCGTGGCCGATATGCGGCACGCCGTTCGGATAGAAGATCGGCGTGGAGAGGAAATAGGCCGGACGGGCTGAAGCGGATGCGGACGCCATGGGGGTACTTGAAACCTTGACTCAAAACGGTTGCGGCGGGATCGAGCATGGCCGGACAGCAACGTCGCATCGATCAGCGGATCGCTTCCGCGAGCAGTCCGAACACCGAAAACACCAGCGGTTTGCGCTCAAGGTTGAAGGCTTCGGTGTCGCGCGCGGCGCGGTTGATCTTTTCCCATACCTCCGCCAGCCGCGCAAGGCGCGGCAGATTGGCGTTGGGATCGTCGACCCGCAGCCGCTCGGCCACCCAGCGGTCGACGCCGTCCATGAAGCTCGCCAGCGCCACGCGGTCGACGCCGCCGAGCGCGTCGCCGAGCGCATGCAGTTGGCGCAGATCGACATTGGGCAAGGTGTCGAGCAGCGCGGTGGTGCGCTGATGCAGGTTCAAGGCGTCGCCGCCGAGCAGCGTCAGGGTGCGGGCGACGCTGCCCTCCGATGCCGCGGCGGCCTCGGCCAAGAGTGGATCGGCGGCGTCGCTGTCGGTTGCGAGCGCCGCGGCGGCGATCACGTCGGCGGTCGTGAGCGGACGCAGCAGCAATTTGCGGCAGCGCGACTGGATGGTCGGCAACACCCGCGCCGGGGCGTGGCTGATCAGCAAGAACAGCGAGCGGCGCGGCGGCTCCTCGACCACCTTCAACAGCGCGTTGGCGGCGTTGGCGTTCAGTTCGTCGACGGTATCGACGACGCAGACCCGCCAGCCGTCGATCGCGGCGGTCGAGCCGAAAAAGCCGATGGTCTCGCGCGCCTCATCGACGCTGATCATGGTGCGCAGCACGCCCTTGTCGTTCAGCGTGCGCTCCAGCGTCAGCAACCCGCCATGGGCGCCGGCCGCGATATGCCGCGCCACCGCGTCGGACGCATCGACCTCGAGCGTCGCGGCGTCACGCACCGCGGACGACTCCGGATCGGGATGCGCCAGCACGAAACGCGCCATCCGATAGGCCAGCGTCGCCTTGCCGATACCCTGGGCGCCGCCGACCAGCCAGGCGTGCGGAATCCGCCCGCTGCGATAGGCATTGAGCAATGCCTGCTCGGCGTCGTGATGGCCGAACAGCGCGGTGGTCTCGCGCGGCCGGCGCGTCGCGATCTGCGGCTCGCCGCGACGGGGGCTCATGCGGGCTGCACCTGGTCGACCTTGGACGACAACAGCCGCTGCTGCACCGCCGCCCAGACCTTCCCGGCGACGGTCTTGACCTTGGCGTTGGCGTCGATCAGCACGCAGCGCTGCGGCTCGTCGGCGGCGATCTGCCGATAGGCCTCGCGCAGCCGGCGATGAAAGTCCAGGCTCTCGGCCTCGAAACGGTCGGGTGCCGTGGTGCCGCGGCGCAATCGGGCGCGCTTGACGCCGACCTCGACCGGCACGTCGAGAATGATGGTGAGGTCGGGTTTCAGATCGCCGATCGTCACCCGCTGCATGGCGTTGAGCAGCGCCGGCGGCACCTCGCCCATCTGGCCCTGATAGGCGCGGGTGGAATCCGAGAAGCGGTCGCACAGCACGAAGCTGCCCTGCGCCAGCGCCGGCTCGATCACGGAATGCACGTGGTCGTCGCGCGCGGCGGCGAACAGCAGCGTCTCGGCCTGCGGCCCGCCGATCAGCGAGCCGATGCCGGACAGGATCATATGCCGCATGATCTCGGCGCCGGGCGAGCCGCCGGGCTCGCGGGTCAGCACGGTGCGGATCCGGGCGGCGTTGAGACGCTCGGCCAACAGCTTGATCTGGGTCGACTTGCCGGCGCCCTCGCCGCCTTCGAAAGTGATGAACCGGCCGCGGGCCGCGGCGCCGTTCATTGTGTCTTCTGCCATCTCAAAGCTTCTCTGCGCCGGCGCGGATCAGGCCGATCACCAATTCGCTGGCGCCGTCGACCGCGCGCTGCATCGTGCTGCCGGTGCCGACCGGCTCCGCCGCCTGCAACGGCACCTCGACGGCGAGATTGGCGCCGCGCCACACCCTGACCACGCCGATCGGCTGGCCGGGCGCGATCGGAGCGCGCACCGGACCGTTGTAGACGATCCGCGCGATCAGCTTGTCGCTGCCGTTCTTCTGCACCATCACCCGCACCGGCTCGGTGCTGGTGAGCTTGACCGAACGGCTGTCGCCGCCGAACACCTTGGCGTAACCGACCGCGTCCTGCGGGTTGAACAGCGTGCGCGATTCGAAGTTGCGGAAACCCCATTCCAACAGCTTCTTGGCCTCGGACGCGCGGTCGTCGATGTCCTCGACGCCGTTGATCGCCACGATCAGCCGCATGCCGTTCTGCACCGCGGAGCCGACCAGGCCGTAGCCGCCCTCCTTGGTGTAGCCGGTCTTCAGGCCATCGGCGCCGTCCAGCATGGTCAGCAGCGGATTGCGGTTGGTCTGGCGGATCTTGTTCCAGGTGAATTCGCGCTCGCCGAAGATCTTGTAGAACTCCGGATAGGTCTGGATGATGTGACGGGCGAGCCGCGCCAATTCCCGCACGCTCATCTTGTTGCCGGGGTCCGGCAGCCCGTTGGAATTGGCGAAGGTCGATTTCGGCAAGCCCAATTCGCGGGCGCGCTTGGTCAACAGTTCGGCGAAGCCGCGTTCGCCGCCGCCGAGCGCTTCGGCAAACACCATGCAGGCGTCGTTGCCGCTCTGGATGATGGCGCCGCGCAGCAGGTCTTCCACCGCGATGCGGCTGTGGATTTCGGCGAACATGGTGGAATTGCCGGCCGGCGCGCCGCCCTTGCGCCAGGCGTTCTCGCTGACCTGATACTGGTCGGTGAGCTTGAGCTCGCCCTGCTGCAGCGCGTGGAAGACATATTCCACGGTCATCAGCTTCATCATGCTGGACGGCGGTCGCAGCTCGTCGGCGTTTTTCTCGTACAGCACGCTGCCGGTGGAGGCTTCGATCAGAATCGCGGTCGGGGCGTCGGCGTCGTAGCCGCCGTCATCCTTCTTGGCGCCCTGCACGCTGTTGTTGGCGGCGAAGGCCACGCCGCCGAGCCCCACCGCCAGCGCCACGGCGACCGCGGTCAGCCGGCGCCACAGCCGCGAAAGCCAAAGCCCCGAAAGCCTCGGCCGGACGCTGCCTGATGATGCGGTGGAGACGGCCATGGGGGATGTCCTGAATGCGCCGTTCTAACAGTTGCGAATGGCGCGAACAACACAGCGGGACGCAACGCGGCCTGCCGCCGCGCGGTTGCAGGCACCGGCCAATGACGGCCAGCGTCGGCGTTTCAGGCGATCCGATCTGATTCGCAAACAACCCGAGCTAAACCTGATGAGCGCTTGATCGCACTCAATAAAGTCCGCGAGCCGAGATCATGCTGCCGATCTCGTCGCGGCCCGACGGCGCGTAGGCCGCGGCCGGCGCCGCGACGGGCGGCAGCTCGCTGCTCTCGACCTGGTAGGACACCTGGCGGCGATTCTCCACCGGGCGGCCGGAGCGCGAGCTGCGCGACGCCGACATTTCCGAGGTGGCGCCGACCGAGGCCATGTCGACCGAGGTGTTGCCGAGCGTATAGGGCCGGCCTTCCGGCAACGGCACGTCGCCGCGCAAGGCGCGAGCAGGCGTCGGCATGTCCGGCACGAAGCTGCGCGCCGAGGCGACGCGGACGGTGGCGGGCGACGGCGCCGGCTCGCCGGTACGCAGCGTCGCCAACAACTGCCGGTCGTCGGAGCCTTCGAGCGGCGCGCGGGCGACGTATTCGACCCGCACCCGGGCGGTGCCGTGATTCTTGAATTCCAAGAGCTCGGCGGCGCGGTTGGAGACGTCCATCAAGCGGTTGCTGTGATACGGGCCGCGGTCGTTGACGCGGACGATCAGCGATTTGCCGTTCTTCAGATTGGTGACGCGGGCGTAGCACGGCATCGGCAGCGTCGGATGCGCGGCCGACAGCGACGCCATGTCGAACACTTCGCCATTGGCAGTCAGCCGGCCGTGGAAATCATCGCCATACCAGGAGGCCAGCCCCTCTTCGCGATAGCTGAGGTTTTCTTCCGGGACATAGGTCTTGCCGCCGACCACATAGGGCTTGCCGACCCGGTAGGTCCCGCCGCCCTTCGGCACCGGCTCGCCGGGTCCGACCACGCGCGGAGACGCGGAGACGCCGTATTTCGGATCGACCTTGCTGGCGAACTTGCCGGACGACGCGCAATTGGCGAGCAGCAGGCAGGCACCCACCGTGGCAACGGCGCGCGCTGCGCGGCCGATCGACTCTGACTCGCGATTCCCCATAGTCCCCAAATACCATTCCTGTGTCCGGTCGCCTATTGGGCGCCCCTCCGGCCACGAACATGATGCGACCCACATCACACCAAGCGGAGACCATACCGCAGCGCGATCACGGCGAAAATGGGGTGAAGCCCGAGGTGGTGTGCGAATGGTTAACAGCTGATGTGGCTGCGCCCGCCGCGAGCTCTCGAGAAAGACCGCGATCGTGAGTCGCGGGGGTGGCCACGCACCGCGCGCGCTGCGGCAGCCGGCTTGCCCTGGCGGCGAATTGCCGAAAGAGTGGCGCCGCCTCACCTGCAGAAGGCGATTCACCCAAGGATGGCCCGTGACAGTTTCTCCTGAGGATCACGTTCAAGCCCGCAGGGATCTGGCCTGGGCGATTGCCGTCGGCGGTTCCGCGACGGTGGCCTTCGCCGGGCTGTTGTTCTTCGCCTGGTATTTCGCCGCCACCCTGTTCCTGATCTTTGCCGGCATCCTGTTCGGGGTGTTTCTCAACGCCGTCACCGAATTGCTCGGCCGCCTGGTCGGCGGCGGGCACGGGCTGCGGCTGACGCTGGTCTGCGTGCTGCTCGCCGGGCTGTTCGCCGGCGTCGTCGTGCTGGGCGGCAGCACCATCGCCGATCAGGCGGCGTCGCTGAGCAACACCATCAAGTCGCAGATCGTCAACGTGAAGACCTTCCTCGACGACCACGGCGTCGACACCAGCTTCCTCGACCTCGGCTCGCCGGAGGCTCCCGGCGCCCCGCCGCAGCCGCGAAACCTGCCGAGCGCCGGCGCGATCGCGTCCGGCGGCGGCGCCATCGTCAGTCAGACCTTGAAGCTGATTCTCGGCACCATCGGCGCGGTCGGCAATTTCTTCATCGTGATCTTCTTGGGGCTGTGTTTCGGCGCGCAGCCGTCGATCTACCGCAACGGCCTGTTGCGCACCGTGCCGGCGCGCTATCGGCCGAAGGCGACCGAGATCGTCAACGCCACCGGCGAGATGCTGAAGCGCTGGTTGTTGGCGCAGATAATCACCATGGCGGCGGTGTTCGCCGTGACCTCGATCGGGCTGACCATCATCGGGATTCCCGGCGCCTTTATTCTCGGCATCCAGGCCGGGCTGCTGGCGTTCATTCCGACCATCGGCGCCCTGCTCGGCGGGCTGATCATCGTGCTGGCGTCGCTGGCGTCGGGCTGGGTCGCGGTGGCCAGCGCGTTTGTGCTGTTCCTCGCCGTGCACGCCATGGAAAGCTACCTGCTGACGCCGCTGATCCAGCAGCAGGCGATCGACATTCCGCCCGGCACGCTGTTCGCCACCCAGATCCTGCTCGGCATCGTGTTCGGGCTGTGGGGGCTGGCGCTGGCGCTGCCGCTGATGGCGATCGCCAAGGTGGTGATGGACCATTGGAGCGACGACAGCGCCGAACCGGCCGCCGCCGCCGCCGTTGGCTGATCAGTCGGCCGAGGACAGCACCGTCTCGGTGTGTTCGACCTCGGGCGGCGAGGCGAAGAACGCGCCGACCAGGCCGCGCCATTCGGAAAAGTTCTCCGAGCCGCGGAAATCCACGGTGTGGTTCTCCAGCGTCTGCCACTTCACCATCAGCCGGTAGCGCTGCGGGTTTTCGATTCCGCGATGCAGCTCGAAACCGTGAAAGCCCTTGGAGCGGCCGAACGCGACGCGCGCCTTGGCCACCGCGGCTTCGAAATCGGCTTCCGAACCGGGCTTGATGTCGAGCTGGGCGATTTCGGTGATCATCGGGACTCCAAAGCTGTGATTTGAGACAGCCTCTCTATCCCAAGCCCAGCGCGGGGTGAAGCCTCACGCCGCGCCGAGCAGCCCCGCCTCGCGCGGCATCGTCGTCTGGCCGATCGCCGCCACCGATTTGCGCCGTCCGACTTCCAGCGACAGCGGCTCTTCCATCGCCGCCTCGACGCGGTTACGGCCGCTGCGCTTGGCCTGATACAGCGCGGTGTCGGCCGCCGCCAGCAGCACGTCGAGCTCGGTGCGCGGCGGTCCGCCGGCGACGCCGATGCTGACCGTGGTGTCGACGGGAGCGTCGTCGACCACGATGCCACAGGTGGCGAAGGCCTCGCGCACCCGCTCGGCGGCGATCACCGCCTCGTCCATCGAGCACGGCAGCAAGGCGGCGAATTCCTCGCCGCCGATCCGGCCGCAGACGTCGGTGATGCGCAGCGTGTTGGTGACCAGCGTGGCGAACAGCTTCAACAATTCGTCGCCGGCCGGATGGCCGAAGCGGTCGTTGATCGACTTGAAATAGTCGATGTCGAAAATCATCACCGTCACCGGACGGCCGGCGACGGCTTCGCGCTCGATCATCCTGGCTGTGGCCTCGGCGAAGCCGCGGCGGTTGAACATGCCGGTCAAGGGATCGATCGAGGCCGCGGTCTTGTGCGCCCGCACCGTGCGGTCCGACACCAGCATGAAGATCACGAACACGGTGCCGACGGCGTAGAGCACCAGTTCGACCGCGAAGATGGTCACCCAGACGTTGCTGGTGATGGCATGGCCGCTCGGCGTCAGCAGGTCGGCGAGCAGGATCGGCAGCATCAACACCCCGCCATGCAGCAGCGGCACCAAAATCGCCGGCCAGCGCCGCTGCATGGTCTTGCGGCGCTCGGCGCCGAGCTGCGCCGCGGTCAGCACGGCGTAGACCGCCACGATGCCGGCGCCGATGGTCATGCGCAGCGCCACCGCGTCCGGCGCAACGCTGACGATGGTCACCGCCCAAGCCAGCGCGCCGACCACGAGACCCGGCCAGTTCGGTTTGCGGCCGTGGAACACCCGGGCCGCGTTCCACACCATGCCGCAGGCGATGAAACCGAGCAGGTGAATCGCCTGCGCCAGAATCTCCGGCAACGCCGGACTGGCCAGCGCCCACAACGCCACGTCGGTGGCGCCGAGCAGATAGGCGTAGCCCCACCAATCCAGCGCCGGGATGTTCTCCTTGCGTCCGAAGAACATCAGCATTCCGCCGAGCAACGCCGCGAGCAATGTTGCGACCAGGTAAAGCGTTGAAATATCGAGAGACATGGTGGCCACCGGAATTGCGAGTGGCTCGACGGTAAAAAGCCGGCGTTGAGATCAGGTTTGGACGCCGGTGCAAAATTTCCTGAAAAGTGGATGCAGTTCGGCGGCGTTTTGCAAACAAGCCCTGCCAACGTTTCGCAAGCCGTCCGGGCCATAAAAAAAGAGCGCCCGAAGGCGCCCTTTTGAACTGCAGCTTCGCGAGATGCGAAGCGGAACGCTTTGCGATCAGCGCTTCGAGAACTGGAACGAACGACGGGCCTTGGCGCGGCCGTACTTCTTGCGCTCGACGACGCGCGAGTCGCGGGTCAGGAAGCCACCCTTCTTCAGCACGCCGCGCAGATCCGGCTCGAAATAGGTCAGCGCCTTGGAGATGCCGTGGCGAACCGCGCCGGCCTGGCCGGACAGGCCGCCGCCGGCGACGGTGCAGATCACATCGTACTGACCGGCACGGGCCGCGGCGATCAGCGGCTGCTGGATCATCATGCGCAGCACCGGGCGGGCGAAATACACTTCGACCTCACGGGCGTTGACCATGATCTTGCCGGCGCCGGGCTTGATCCAGACGCGGGCGACCGCGTCCTTGCGCTTGCCGGTGGCGTAGGCGCGACCGAACTTGTCGACCTTCTTCTCGTATTTCGGCGCGTCGGGTGCGGTGACCTTCAGCGAACCCAATTCTTCGAGGGACTGCATGGTATCGGACATCTTATGCGGCCCTCATATTCTTGCGGTTCATCACGGCGACGTTGAGCGGTTCGGGTTGCTGGGCTTCGTGCGGATGATCGGGACCGCCATAGACGCGCAGATTGCCCATCTGCATGCGGCCGAGCGGGCCACGCGGGATCATGCGCTCGATCGCCTTCTCGACGACGCGCTCCGGGAAGCGACCTTCGAGGATCGACTTCGCGGTGCGTTCCTTGATGCCGCCGATGAAGCCGGTGTGGTGATAATACACCTTGTTCTCGCGCTTGCGCCCGGTCAGCACCACCTTGGCGGCATTGACGATGATGACATGGTCGCCGCAATCGACATGCGGGGTGTAGGTCGGGAGGTGCTTGCCGCGCAGCCGGTTGGCCACCAGCGTCGCGAGCCGGCCAACCACCAAGCCGGTGGCATCGATCACGATCCACTTCTTGGTGAGCTCGGCGGGCTTTGCCGAAAACGTCTTCATGTGAAAAATTCCGTGAAAAGGGGACATTCGGCGACAGCGCACCGGACTGGCCGCGGTTTTAGATAACCGCCCGGCCGCCGTCAATCCCCAGGAGCGCCATATTATTCTTTGAGATCAAGGTGTTATAAATACGGTGCTATATTACCTGTGAAATCAGCCAACAATCGGAATGGAATAGGTCGATGTCACGTGGGCGATCGGGTCGGGCGAGGTCCCCGACAGCAGCACCACCTCGCCGACCGCCAGCCGCTTGCCGAGCTTCAACAGCCGCGCCTGCGCCAGCACGTCCTGACCGGGCAGCCCCTTGCGGAGAAAATTGATGTTGAGATTGGTGGTGACGGCGAGCCCGACCGGCCCGATCGCCGACAGCAGCACGACGTACATCGCGAAGTCGGCCAAGGCCATCAGCGTCGGCCCCGACACGGTTCCGCCCGGCCGCAGCATCCGCTCGCTGTAGCGCTGCCGCAGCAGGCTGGTGGCGCCGTCGGCGCTTTCGATGCTGATATCGTCGTTGTTGAAGGCCTGCGGAAATTCGAGATGCAAGAAGCTCTCGAGTTCCGTTACGCTCATCTTCGCCTTAGCCATGTCGTCCCCGCCCTGCTCGCGCTCGCCCTGGTCTGTTACAATAACGTGACGCTCGTTCCCAGCCCCGGATTTTCGATGACCGCACAGCCCGCCTACGTCGCGCCGCCGCATCCGCCGATCCTGTTGCGAGAGACCATCGACGGCGGACTCGCCGTGCTGACGCTGAACCGGCCGGCGCAGCGCAACAGCCTGTCGAAAGACCTGATCGTCGAATTGCAGGCGGAGCTCGACTCGATCGCGCATGACGACGGCATTCGCGTCGTGGTGATCGCCGCCAACGGCCCGGCGTTCTGCGCCGGCCATGACCTCAAGGAAATCACCGGGCATCGCGCCGATCCCGATCAGGGCCAGGCCTGCTTCGCCCGGCTGATGACCGCCTGCAGCGCGATGATGCAGGCGATCGTGACGCTGCCGAAGCCGGTGATCGCCGCGGTGCAGGGCGTCGCTACCGCCGCCGGCTGCCAACTGGTGGCGAGCTGCGACCTCGCGGTGGCCTCCGAGAAGGCCGCCTTCGCCACGCCGGGCGTCGATATCGGACTGTTCTGCTCGACCCCGATGGTGGCGCTGTCGCGCAACGTGGCGCGCAAGCAAGCCATGGAAATGCTGTTGACCGGCGAGCTGGTGCCGGCAGAGGCGGCGCGCCAGATGGGCCTGATCAATCGCGTGGTCGGCGTCGGCGAAGAGCGCGACGCCGCGATTGAACTTGGCCGCAGCATCGCCCGCAAATCCGCCCACACCCTCAAGACCGGCAAGGCCGCGTTCTATCGCCAGGCCGAAATGAGTCTGGCCGACGCCTACCAGTTCGCCGCGCAGGTGATGACCGAAAACCTGATGTCGGAAGACGCCGACGAAGGCATCCGCGCCTTCATCGACAAGCGCGCCCCGGTCTGGAAAGATCGGTGAGAGATATCAGCAGACAGCAACACATCGGATCACGGCAGTCGATTTTGCCCGAGGCGTCGTGTCCCGGGCGCGGCGCAGCGCCCTTGGCGCTGCGCCGCAGAACCGGGACCGTTCCAAGCGCTGCGTTCCGTAACGGCCCCGGCTCGCAGCGCACCACGCCGCAAGCGCGGCGCGCTGCGCTGCGTCCGGGGCACGCTTGCTTTCTCGTCATTGCGAGCAGAGGGCGGCGCGGAGCGCCGACCGAACGCGAAGCAATCCAGGGGCCCCTCACGTGCAGCCCCTGGATTGCTTCGTCGCAAGAGCTCCTTGCAATGACGAACTTGAACGTTCGACTTGGTTGAGGGCATTCGAGCCTGAGTCTGGAGATTGCAGCTGCCATGAATCATGACGCTTACTCCGACGACTACATCCGCGAGATTCTCAGCAGCGTGAAATCGATCGCAATGGTCGGCGCTTCGCCGCAGAACGTGCGGCCGAGCTATTTTGCGTTCAAATATCTCGCCGGGCGCGACTACGACATGATCCCGGTGAACCCGGCGCATCTCGGCAAGAGCCTGCTCGGCATTCCGTTCGTGGCCTCGCTGGCCGACATCGGCCGGCCGATCGACATGGTCGACATCTTCCGCAGCCCCGAGCATGTGATGCCGCTGGTCGAGGATGCGCTGGCGCTGTCGCCACCGCCGAAGGTGATCTGGATGCAGCTCGGCGTGCGCAACGACGAGGCCGCGGCGAAGGCCGAAGCCGCCGGGCTCAAGGTGGTGATGAACCGCTGCCCGAAGATCGAATTCGGCCGGCTGTCGGCGGAAATCTCCTGGCTCGGCGTCAATTCGAAAGTGCTGAGCTCGAAGCGCGCTGCGGCGCCAGTCAAGGGCATGCAATTGTCGCTGGGACCCGCGCCGCGCAACAACGATCCGATGTGAGCGCCGCGCACGCGCTGCGGCGCGGCTTGACGCCCCTGCCCGATGCGCTCAGATACGCGCCACGCCTGTCTCACAAGCATCAGGGATCAATCATGACAGATCGCACTCCGGGGTTCGCCACGCTCGCCGTCCATGCCGGCGCCCATCCCGATCCCACCACCGGTGCCCGCGCCACGCCGATCTATCAAACCACCTCGTTCGTGTTCAACGACGCCGACCACGCCGCCTCGTTGTTCGGGCTGCAGGCGTTCGGCAACATCTACACAAGGATCACCAACCCGACCACGGCGGTGCTGGAAGAGCGCGTCGCAGCGCTGGAGGGCGGCACCGCGGCGCTGGCGACCGCATCCGGCCACGCCGCCCAACTCGTGGTGATGCAGCAATTGATGCGCCCCGGCGACGAATTCATCGCCGCGCGAAAACTCTATGGCGGCTCGATCAACCAGTTCAAACACGCCTTTCAGAGCTTCGGCTGGAACGTGGTGTGGGCCGATCCGGACGACGTCGGAAGCTTTGAGCGCGCGGTGACGCCGAAGACCAAGGCGATCTTCATCGAATCGATCGCCAACCCGTCGGGCAGCGTCACCGACATCGAGGCGATCGCCGCGGTGGCGCGCAACGCCGGGGTGCCGCTGATCGTCGACAACACGCTGGCGACGCCGTATCTGATCCGGCCGATCGAGCACGGCGCCGACATCGTGGTGCACTCGCTGACCAAATTTCTCGGCGGCCACGGCAATTCGCTGGGCGGCATCGTCGTCGACGCCGGCACCTTCGACTGGTCGCGCGACGGCAAATATCCGATGCTGAGCGAGCCCAGGCCGGAATATCACGGCATCAAGCTGCAGGAGACCTTCGGCAATTTCGCCTTCGCGATCGCCTGCCGGGTGCTCGGCCTGCGCGACCTCGGCCCGGCGCTGTCGCCGTTCAATGCCTTCATGATCCTGACCGGCATCGAGACGCTGCCGCTGCGCATGCAGAAGCATTGCGAAAACGCCAAGGCGATCGCCGAATTCCTCTCGACGCATCCGGCGGTGGCGGCGGTGAACTACGCCGGGCTGCCCGGCGACCCCTACCATAAGTTCGCCCGCAAATACGCGCCGAAGGGCGCCGGCGCGGTGTACACCTTCAGCCTGAAGGGCGGCTACGACGCCGGCGTCAGCCTGGTCTCCAATCTGAAGCTGTTCTCGCATCTGGCCAATGTCGGCGACACCCGCTCGCTGGTGATCCATCCGGCCTCCACCACCCACAGCCAGCTCGACGACGCGCAGAAGACCGCGGCGGGCGCCGGGCCCGACGTGGTGCGGCTGTCGATCGGCATCGAGGACAAGGAAGACCTGATCGCCGATCTGGCGCAGGCGCTCGGCAGCTAACCGCCGTCGTCCGCCGTGGCGATGATGGAGGTCATCAAAGGGCTGGTGTTCGTGGCGCTGGGCAGCGTGCTCGGCGGCATGGCGCGGTTCTGGCTGTCCGGCGTGGTGGCGCGGCGGATCGGCGAAACCTTTCCGTGGGGCACGCTGACGGTGAACGTCTCCGGCGCCTTTGCGATCGGGGTGTTCGGCGCGCTGGCGGCGACCGGGCACGGCGTGTTCGCCACTCCGGGGCCGTGGCTGTTCGCGGTCACCGGGTTTCTCGGCTGCTACACCACGGTGTCGTCGTTCGCCCTGCAGACCCTGGCGCTGGCGCGCGACGGCGAAAGCTTGCGTGCGATCAGCAATGTGATGTTCTCGCTGGTGTTCTGCCTGATGGCGGTGGCGCTCGGCTTTGCCGCCACGCGGGTGCTGGCATGATGTCGCTGGATGAGCTGCGCGATCGCGCGACGCTGTACGCGCTGATCGCGGCCGGCAGCGTGATCGGCGGCTGCGCGCGCTATCTGGTCAATGTCGCGCAGCTCGCCTGGCTCGGGCCGGAGTTTCCCTGGGCCACTCTGTTCGTCAACGTTACTGGCTCGTTCGTGATCGGCTTCTACGCGGCGATCGCCGGGCCCGACGGAAGGCTGTTCGCCTCCAGCCGGCAGCGGCAATTCGTGATGACCGGAATCTGCGGCGGCTACACCACCTTTTCCGGCTTCAGCCTGGAGACGTTTCAACTGCTGCGCAGCGGCCACGCGCTGGCGGCGCTGATCAATCTCGGAGTTTCGCCGGTGTCCTGGTTAGTTGCGGTGTGGCTCGGCCACTTCGCCGCCACAAGGCTCAATCGCCTGAAAGGAACGTGACCATGCAGATTCCCAAACAAGCGGTGCTGCTGCGGATTTTCATCGGCGAGGACGACCGCTACCAATACCAACCGCTGCACGAGGCCATCGTGCTGAAAGCGCGCGAGATGCATCTGGCCGGCGCCACCGTGCTGCGCGGCGCGGTCGGGTTCGGCGCGTCGAGCCGGCTGCATACCTCGAAGATCCTGCGGCTGTCGGAAGACCTGCCGCTTATCATCGAGATCGTCGACAGCGAGGAGATCGTCAACGGCTTCCTGCCGGTGCTCAACGACATGATGAGCAACGCCAGCGGGCTGGTGACGATGGAGAAGATGCAGGTGCTGCAATACGGCCGGGCCGCCGCCGATCCCGCCTGAGCCCGACGTTCAGCTCTGCGCCGGCTGGCCGAGGCCGAGCCCGGCGGCACGCCGCGCCGGTTCGGCGACGGCAAATTGTGCCAGCTGCAGCACCGCAAGCGTCAGCACCAGGATCGCCATCGCCTGATGCGCCAGCCCAAGCCCGATCGGCACAGCGTGCAGCAGCGTGACGACGCCGAGCGCGGCCTGCCCGGTGATCGCCACGGCCAGCGCCAGCGCGCCGCCGGCCGCTGCCCGCGCCCGCCAGGCGTCGATCGCGTGCACGATCGCCAGCGCCCACAGCGCATAGGCCAACATGCGGTGATCGAATTGCACGGTGAGCTGGTTGTCGAACAGGTTCTTCCACCACGGCTGCTCGAACCACAACCGCTCAGCCGACGGAATCAGCGCGCCGTCGATCTCGGGCCAAGTGTTGTAGATCCGCCCGGCGCGCAGCCCCGCGACCAGCGCGCCGGCATAGAGTTGCACGAAGGTGAGCCCGAGTAGCACCATCGCGGTGAATCTCAAGCGCAACGGCGCCGCGAGCTTCGGCCGCGGCGTCAGCTGGCGCAGTGTCCAGACGATCGCGGCGAAGATCAAGAGCGCCAGCACCAGATGGGTGGCGAGCCGCACCTGCGACACCTCGAGGCGCTGCGATAGTCCCGACGCCACCATCCACCAGCCGACCGCGCCCTGCAGCGCGCCGAGCCCGAAGATGATCCACAGCCGGCGTTTCAGTTCGGAGCCGAGCTGGCCGCGCGCGATGAACCAGAGGAACGGCAGCAGAAACGCGATGCCGATCACCCGCCCCAGCAGCCGGTGACTCCATTCCCACCAGAAGATGGTCTTGAACTCGGCCAGACTCATCCCGGCGTTGAGCTCGCGATATTGCGGGATGGTCTTGTAGGCGTCGAACGCCTGCGTCCATTGCTCGACACTGAGCGGCGGCAGCGTGCCGGTGATCGGCTTCCACTCCACGATCGACAGCCCGGATTCGGTGAGCCGCGTGGCGCCGCCGACCAGCACCATCACGGCGATCAGACCGGCGATGATGGTCAGCCAGATCCGGACGGCGTGCATCGGGCGGTCGGCGGGGGCGGCTGGCATGGATGCAGCACCTTGAATGAATTGCGCCAAACTCTATAGTCCCGCGGCTTTTGCGCGCAAGCCGCGCGGTATTTTGTTCCGGACCCGCATCGCCATGAAAATCCGCACCCGAAAATTCCTCGGCACTATCTTCCTGCTGGTTCTGGCGATTGTGTGGTCGCTGATGGGGATGGCGCTGGCGCAACTGCCGGTGTTCGAAAACTCCGGGCTGCTGCAGGCCGTGTTCTATGTGGTGGTCGGGATGGGCTGGGTGCTGCCGGCGATGCCGATCGTCAGCTGGATGTCGCGGCCCGATCTGGCCTGACTCCCGCGCCGGCGCCGGTTCCCGCCCCCCTGCCCGGCGGCGCCCGGCGATGCCGCCGCTGCACGATCATCCTCATGGTTTGTTGACATTTGTTTGCAAGAGTTCGCGCCGCAAAACTGACAATGCGGTCATGGGTACGGCGATGGCGATGATGACGGCGGCGATCGATGGTTCGGATGCGCCGGCCAAGCCGGCCGGCGCGCTCAGCCGGATCGCCGATGTCGAGGTGCTGCAGGATCTGACCGCGGCCGAGCCGGTCTGGCGCACGCTGCAGCAGCCGGAGCAGCTGTCGACCCCGTATCAGCGTTTCGACCTGCTCGCGGCCTGGCAGCGCAATGTCGGAGCGGCCGCGCAGATCTCGCCGTTCATCGTGGTCGCCCGCGACGCCGACGGACACCCGCTGCTGCTGCTGCCGCTCGGGCTCGAACGCGCCCATGGCTTGCGCATCGCGCGGTTTCTCGGCGGCAAGCACACCACCTTCAACATGGCGCTGTGGCAGCAGGATTTTGCGCAGCGTGCCACCGCCGCCGATCTCGCCGCGCTGCTCGACGGATTGCGCGGCCACGCCGACAAGGCCGACGTGCTGGCGTTGCGGCAGCAGCCGCAGAGCTGGAACGGCGTCGTCAACCCGCTGACGCTGTGGAAGCATCAGCCTTCGGTCAACGACTGCCCGCTGCTGATCATCGCGCCCGGCGCCTCGCCGGTCAGCCTGATCAGCAACTCCTTTCGCCGCAGGCTGAAGAGCAAAGAGAAGAAGCTGCAGCCACTTGCCGGCTATCGCTATGGCATTGCGCGAAGCGACGCCGAGATCGACGCGGTGCTGGATTGGTTCTTTGCGGTGAAGCCGCTGCGGATGGCGGCGCAGAAACTGCCCGACGTGTTCGCCGAGCCGGGCGTCGCCGGCTTCATCCGCGAAGCCTGTTTGGCCAAGCTCGCCGACGGCGGCCGCGCCATCGATATCCATGTTCTGCAATGCGACGACGAGGTGATCGCGATCTTCGCCGGCGTCGCCGACGGCCAGCGCTTCTCGATGATGTTCAACACCTACACGCTGTCGGACAGCGCGCGTTACAGCCCCGGGCTGATCCTGATGCGCAACATCATCGATCACTACGCGGCTCTCGGCTACAGCGCGATCGATCTCGGCATCGGTTCTGACGACTACAAGCGGCTGTTCTGCAAATCCGACGAACAGGTGTTCGACAGTTTCGTCGCGCTCAGCGCCCGCGGCCGGCTCGGCGCCGCGGCGCTGGCGGCGGCCACGCGCGGCAAGCGCCTGGTCAAGCACAACCCCGCCTTGATGCGCCTGGCGCAATGGACCCGCGGCGCGCTGCGGCGATAGCAACTCTACGAGACTGGCGACCTGAATCGTGCCCCGGACGCAGCGCGCCGCGCCGCACTTGTGCGCGGTGCGCTGCAGATCCGGGGCCGTTACGGAACGCGGCGCCTGGAACGGTCCCGGCTCGCTGCGCAGCGCAAAGGCGCTGCTTAGCGTCCGGGACACGAAACAACGAAGTCCGCGTCGGCGATTGCCGACCTACGCCGCCACCGTCCCCGACGGCTCGGCCTGATTGTCCTGCGGCGAGGCGCGCTCCAGCAAGATCACCTTGGCGAAGCCGACGCTCTCCAGCTGCTGGCACATTTCCAGCCGCGCCTCGGCGCTCATCGACGGCTCCGGCACCAGCACGGCGCGGGCCTGCGCGGTGAGCAATTCGGCCGGCAGGTCGGTGGCGGTGCCGGCGTCGAGCAGCACGTGGTCATAGACCCGCAACAGCGCATCGAGCGCCAGATTGAGACGCGGCGACAACAATAGCGCGCGATCGAAGCCGGGCTTGCCGGCGCTGACCAGATGCAGCCGCGACAGCCGGTCCTTGCTGATGATCTCGCCGAACGACGCCTCGCCCTGCATCAGTTCGGCGAGACCCGGCGTGGTCGGGTCGTCCGACACCGCGTCGATGGTCGGCGACGACGCCGACAGATCCACCAGCACCACCTTGGCGCTGCGCGCCAGCAGTCGCGCCAGGGTCAGCGCGGTGAGCGTCACGCTCTCGTTCTGCCCGGTGCCGAGCACGGTGATCTTGCGCGCCGCCTCGCCCGCCGCGCGCAACTCCTCGGCGACTTTTTCCAGTTCGCCGACCGCGCTCGACAACTCCGGATGAGTATCGGGCAACGATGGCGCCAGTGGCGGTGCTGCTGCCGCCGCCGGTGCGACAGCCGCCATCGGCGCGATCGGTTCGATGCGGACCGGCTGCGAGGTCACCGGCTCGAACGATGCGAGCGCCGGCCGCGGCGCGCTGAGCCGCAGCAACTCGCCGGTGACGATGCTGCCGGAGGTGAGCAGCAGCGTCGCCAGCGTGGCGATCAGCACGATCGGCAGCTTCTTCGGATAGGCCGGGGTATTGGAGACGATGGCGCGGGAGATGATGCGGCCGTCGGCGGGTGCCGCGTCGATGCTCTCGCGCGTGGTGGCCTCGCGGAACTTGGCCAAATATGATTCCAACAGGTCGCGCTGTGCTTTGGCCTCGCGTTCCAGCGCGCGCAGTTGCACGTCCTGGCCGTTCGACGACGACGCCTGCTTCTTCAGCTGTTCGAGGCTGGCGCTGAGGCCTTCGACCCGGCCGCCGGCGATCCGCGCGTCGTTGTCGAGCGAGCGCGAGATCTTGCCCGCCTCCTCGCGCAGCTGGCGGTCGAGATCGCCGAGCTGCGCCCTTAATTCCTTGATCCGCGGATGGCCGTCGAGCAGCGTCGAGGACTGCTCGGCGAGCTGCGCGCGCAGCGTGACGCGCTGCTCCGACAGCCGGCGGGTCAGCTCGGAGTTCAGCACTTCGGAGGCTTCGATCGGCTTGCCGCTCTGCAGCATCTCGCGAATCAGCCGGGCCTTGGATTCGGCGTCCGACTTCAAGGCGCGGGCGTTGTTGAGCTGGGTGTTGAATTCGCCCATCTGCTGATTCGACAGCGACGTGTTGTTGGTGCCGATGAACAGGCTGGACTTGGAGCGGAAGTCCTCGACCTTGGATTCCGCCTCGGCGACCTTCTTGCGCAGATTGTCGATCTCGCCCGACAGCCACTGCCCGGCCGACCGCGCCTGCTCCTGGCGCGCGCCCTGCTGCAGCACCAGATAGCCGTCGGCGATCGAGTTGGCGACCCGCGCGGCGAGTTCCGGATCGCGCGATTGAAACTCGACCACCACCACGCGTGACTTGTCGACGGCGTAGGCGGTCAGCCGGTCGAAATAAGAGTCGAGCACGCGCTCTTCCGGCGTCATCGAGAACGGATCGCGGCCGATGCCGATCAATGCCAGCAGCGACTTCAGCGGCGACAGACCCTGCAGCACCGGATCGAATTCCGGCCGTTCGGCGAGCTTGTTCTTCTTGATGATCTCGAGCGCCAGATCGCGCGACAGCAACAGCTGCACCTGGCTGGTGACGGCTTCGGGATCGAGCGCGGTGCGCTCTTCGTTGCGCTCGCCGTTCGGCCGCAGGAACACGTTTTCCCGGCCGTCGACCAGGATGCGGGCCTCGGATTTGTAACGCGGCGTGATCATGTTGACGATCGCCAGCGAAATCACCAGCGCCAGCAGGGTCGGGCCGATGATCAGATGCTTCCTGCGCCCGAGCGCCTGCATGATGGCGCGGACATCGATGTCGCCGAGCGGCGCTGTGGGGAGCGGGTCTGGTGCGGGCGCTGCGGCTGGCGCCGGCGCTGCGGCGATCGCAACCGGCCGGGCGGCAGACGACGACACCTCGGGGGCAATCTTGGCAGTCTCTTTGCCGCTCTTGCGCCAGAACACGAACCGCATTGCTCACTCCCGCTTAACGCGACCACTCGTCCAACTACCCGCGATTACACTCCATTAAGGTTGCTACCGGGTTAATTGCGCCACGGCAGCGGGGAATTTGCGATCCAGCCGCAACGAACATGTTTTGTTAACCATGGAAGTAGTTAATCGGCGCGAAATCGTTCTTGAAAGATCCCCATGCAACGCGCGCGCGCCGTGCTCCTCTCCCTCGCCTGTGCTCTGACACTGTCCGGCTGTATGCACAGTTCCGGCCCGGTGGCGGTGACGCAGCCGCGGGGCGACCTCGACGCGCTGGCCTACGGGCCGGTCCCCGCCGCTGCCGGACGCGGGCTGTTCACCTCGCCGGCGCCGCGGCGGGCTTACGCCGCGATGCCGGCCGGCTATGCGGCGGCACCGCCGGCTTACGCGCCGGATTATCGGCTCGACGCCGGCGATCGCCTGCGCGTCGTGGTCTACGGCCAGGAAGGGCTCACCAACACTTATGCGATCGATGCCGGCGGCTCCATCACCATGCCGCTGATCGGCGCAGTGCCGGCGCGCGGCCGCACGCCCGCGGGGCTCGCCGCCGAAATCACCGGCCGGCTGCGCAACGGCTTCATCCGCGAGCCTTCGGTGGCGGTGGAAATCGAATCCTATCGGCCGTTCTTCATTCTCGGCGAAGTCGCCGCCCCCGGCGCTTACCCTTACGTGCCGAACATGAGCGTCGAGAGCGCGGTGGCAGTGGCCGGCGGGTTCTCGCCGCGCGCCCGCCGCGACCAGGTGATTCTCACCCATGGCGACGCCCGCGGCATGGTCCGCGCCGCGGTGCCGCTCGGCACCCCGCTCGGCCCCGGCGACACCGTGCTGGTCGGCGAACGCTGGTTCTAGCGCGATGGCCCGGTCCGATCAGCCGCTGCGCATCGTTCACGCCGTCCGCGCCCCGGTCGGCGGCATCATCCGCCACATCCTCGATCTCGCCAACGGCCAGGCCGACCGCGGTCACGCCATCGCGCTGGTCGCCGACAGCCTGACCGGCGGCACGCGCGCCGCAGCCGCATTGGCCGAGATCGCCCCGCGGATGACGCTCGGGGTGCATCGGCTGCCGATCCCGCGCCAGCCGAGCCCGAGCGACGCGCTGCTCTGGCTGCGTTTCGCGCAACTGATCCGCCGGTTGAAGCCGGACGTCTTGCACGGCCATGGCGCCAAGGCGGGGGTGTTCCTGCGCTCGGTGCCGGCCAAGCCGGCCGCCATCCGGGTCTACACCCCGCATGGCGGCTCGCTACACTATCCGCCGAACACCCCGCAAGGCGCGGTGTACAGCCGGCTGGAACGCGCGCTGATGAACCGCACCGACCTGTTCCTGTTCGAAAGCGCGTTTGCCCGCGACACCTATCAGCGCGTCATCGGCACGCCGAACGGACTGGTGCGCTGCGTCTTCAACGGCGTCGCCGCGGGCGAATTCGATCCGATCGGGGTCGATCCCGACGCCACCGACCTCTGCTATGTCGGCGAGTTCCGCAAGATCAAGGGCGCCGACCTGCTGGTCGAGGCGGTGGCGCGGCTGCGCAGCGGCGGTCGCCCGGTGACGCTGACGCTCGGCGGCGATGGCGAGGAAAGCGCGGCGCTGCATGCGCAGATCGCGGCGCTTCATCTCGACGAGGTGATCCGGCGGCCGGGCCACGTCAAGGCGCGTGATGGCTTCGCCAAGGGCCGGCTGCTGGTGGTGCCGTCGCGCGGCGATTCGATGCCCTATGTGGTGATCGAAGCCGCCGCGGCCGGGGTGCCGATGCTGGCCGCCGATGTCGGCGGCATTCCGGAAATTTTCGGCCCGCATCGCGAGGCGCTGTTCGCCCCGAGCGATCCGGCCGCGATGGCGGCGGCGATCGCCACAGCACTGGACGATCCTGCGGCTGCGGCGGCGCGCGCCGCCGTGCTGCGCCAGCGGATCTTCCAGATGTTCTCGCAGAACGCGATGGTCGACGGCGTGCTCGCCGGTTATCGCGAGGCCTTCGCGGCGCGCGATAAGTCGCAGGTCGGATAAACTAATTGTTCTAACTTTTCAGTTAAGCGAACGACCGGGGGCTTTCTCCGTTCGCGCGGCTTGCCGCGCGGCGGAACAACAACGGATGTTGGGCCGTGGAACCAATCGACGCACGCTCCATGATCAGCGCGGCCGCCACGGCGGCGGCGAGCAGCACGGGCGCGCCTGTGATCGAGCGACGCCGGCGGCTGTCCCCGGCGGCGCTTGCCGTCACCAACCAGAAAGTCCGCCCCGCCTACTCGCCGGTGGTGATCACCGGATTGGTGCGGATCGCCGATCTGGTGCTCGTCAACCTGATCGGCATCGCGCTGTATTTCGGCTATGTGGTGCGCGGCGACACTCCGACCTGGGAATATCTCGCCGCGATTTTCGCGATGTCGGTCGCCACCGTGGTGGCGTTCCAGGCGGTCGATATCTACCAGGTGCAGGCGTTTCGCGGCCAGCTCAAGCAATTCACCCGGATGATTTCGGCCTGGACCTGCGTGTTCCTGCTGTTCACCGGGGCGTCGTTCCTGGCCAAGCTCGGCGGCGAGGTGTCGCGGGTGTGGCTGTCGGGGTTCTTCGTCGCCGGCCTCGTCGCACTGATCGGCGAACGGGTGTTGCTGCGCGGCCTGGTTAGGCAATGGGCGCGCGACGGCCGGCTCGACCGCCGCACCGTGGTGGTCGGCGCCGACCAAAGCGGCGAGCGGCTGATCGCGGCGCTGAAGGCGCAGGACGATTCCGATCTGGCGATTCTCGGCGTGTTCGACGACCGCAACGACGCCCGCGCGCTGGACAGCTGCGCCGGCAGTCCGAAGCTCGGCAAGGTCGACGACATCGTCGAATTCGCCCGCCGCACCCGGGTCGACCTGGTGCTGTTCGCGCTGCCGATTTCGGCCGAGACCCGCATCCTGGAAATGCTGAAGAAGCTGTGGGTGCTGCCGGTGGATATCCGCTTGTCGGCGCACACCAACAAGCTGCGGTTCCGTCCCCGCTCCTATTCCTATCTCGGCGAGGTGCCGACGCTCGACGTGTTCGAGGCGCCGATCACCGACTGGGACCTGGTGATGAAGCAATTGTTCGATCGCGTGGTCGGCGCGCTGATCCTGCTGGTGGCCTCGCCGCTAATGGCGCTGGTGGCGCTCGCCATCAAGCTCGACAGCGACGGGCCGGTGCTGTTCCGGCAGAAGCGGTTCGGCTTCAACAACGAGCGCATCGACGTGTTCAAGTTCCGCTCGCTGTATCACCACCAGGCCGATCCGACCGCCGCCAAGGTGGTGACCAAGAACGATCCCCGCGTCACCCGGGTCGGCCGCTTCATCCGCCGCACCAGCCTCGACGAGCTGCCGCAGCTGTTCAACGTGGTGTTGAAGGGCAACCTGTCGCTGGTCGGGCCGCGGCCGCACGCCGTGCAGGGCAAGCTGAAGAGCCAGCTGTTCGACCAGGCGGTCGACGGCTACTTCGCCCGCCACCGGGTCAAGCCCGGCATCACCGGCTGGGCGCAGATCAACGGCTGGCGCGGTGAAATCGACAGCGACGAGAAGATCCAGAAGCGGGTGGAATACGATCTGTATTACATCGAGAACTGGTCGGTGCTGTTCGACCTCTACATCCTGCTGAAGACGCCGCTGGCGCTGATCAAGGGCGAGAACGCGTATTGAGGCGGTGCCGCGCCCCGGCCCCCGCCACTTGCTCCTGCGTCGCAAAAACGCTGCAAATCCAACGCCCGAGCGCGCCGGCAAGGCGCTTTCCCGACTGTCAGAATCGTCCTATGCTGATGTCAACCATCGTGGACAGTTGAGGGGATCGTCATGCTGCTAACCGTCGTGGACGTGCTGTCGTCCATCTTTCTCGCCGTCATCGTGGTGCTGCTGTTCAGCCTCGTGGTGACGAATTTTGCGCCCACGATCAAATCGACGCAGCAGGGCTTCCTCACCGTGCTGGCCTATCTGGCGGCGGAACTGGTCGCGCTGTTCGTCGCGCTGTGGATCGTCTCCGGGATCGCGCAATACGATCTGCTCCCCACCCTGCTCGCCGCCGGCATCGCCGCGCTGATCTTCGTGCCGGGCCTGGCGGCCAAATTGCCGAGCCCCGCCGCCGTCACCGGGCTGTTCAAACGGAACTAACTTCTCGCGGCACTGTGTCGCAGTGAGCGCAGCCTGACATTGCTCCGATAGATACGTCGGCTTGTTAGTTCAGAGTCTCAAGAGCCGCCCGCAACGGGCGGCTTTTTCATGCGTGCGTGCGCGGCCTGCCGATCGCTCAAATTTCTGCGACCTGTACCATACTGCACATCCGCCAAGATGGGTCGGCGTTATCCTTCGCTCGTTACTATCAGCACCCGATCGCGGATGGAGAACGGTCATGAACGATAGCGTGTTGTTGTTCCCGAATATCCTGCAGCCGACAGCGACCTTGAAAACCATTGCCCCGCTCGGCGTCAAATTTTGGGAGAGCCAGGAAGCCGTCCTCAACGGCCTGAGACAATATTCCGAAGGCTGGTTCGCGCGTCGCCAGCAAGGAACCCACGCGGCGCTGGAGGCGGCGCGGAAAATCGGCGAAGCCGCCACCCCGGTGGACGCGTTCCGCGAGTATCAGGACTGGCTGAACGGCGCGATGAGCCGGCTGATCGAAGACGGCAACGCCTATCAGCAGCAGGTGCTGAACGCCGGCACCAAGGCCACCGCCAGCTTCTCCGCGGAGGTGGAGTCGGTCGCGAAATCGGCCTCCCGGACCTACGAGGAGCAGCAGAACGTCGGCTGACGGTGGTCGGTCTCCGCTGAGCGCCGCGGTGAGCGGCAAGCCGAGCGAACTTGGCCGCGCCTGACGCCGGCCGAGCGATGAGCCGTCGCGCGAGCGCACGGGAGTTACGGTCGCTCGCCGGCGCGATGGGGTGCGGCCCTTCCCCAGCACACAAGCCCGTCAGGCCCAGCTGCGGGCCAGCAGCCCGTGGCGTCTCGGCGGCCCGATCCGTGCGCCCGGCATGCGGTCATGTCGACGGCCGGTCGCGCTCGCCGCTGTCCGAAGCTTGCGTCGGCGGAAACATCCGGTCCAACAGCAGCCCGAGCATGGTGATCGCCGGCGCGAGTTTCACAGTGGCAATGGGCAGCAGAAAGCGCAGCACCAGGAAGATCAGAACGATCGCGACCAGAATCTCGACCACAAGATTGTCGGACAGCGCGATCGCGAGTTCGAGCGCGCCCCAGGTCAGCACCGCCAGCAACGTGAACTCCACCGCGGCGTTCATCGCGGCAAAGGCGATGCCGCGGCGCGGGTTGTCGGGGTTGCTTTGCCGCGCCTCGGCGATCCGGCCGGCCGGCCAGCTCACCACCGCGCCGGCCACCACGCTTAAGGTCGGCGGTCGGTCCGACACCCAAGCCGGCTTCTGCCCCGGCTCCGCGGTGATTCCGAGCGCCGCGCGGGTCAGGCCGATGAACAGGTAGCTCAACAGAAGACTGAATGCGAAGATCATCGATTGCTCCGCGGGCCGCAACGACCGCGCTCAGCGATGCCAGCTTGCGCACGCCTGCACCGTGACCGGCGTCAAATTTGCCGCGCCGCGGCGGCGGTTTCCGCGCCATGGCGGGTCGCCGGAGGTTTTGAATTGCCGAATGTCGTTTCGCCGGATAACGACGCAAGCTATTGCGATAGCTTGATGGAATTGGTCGGAGCGAAAGGATTTGAACCTTCGACCCCTAGTCTCCCAGACTAGTGCGCTAACCGGGCTGCGCTACGCTCCGATGCCAACCGGCCCCGTTCCTGTAGCTTCGTTCCGGCCCGGGCGCAAGAACCGAGGCAGCGAATTGCACGCCAACGCGGTCATCGCTGCCGCGCGAGCCGTCCGGCGATCACAGCGGGGGTGATGACGAGTTGTCCTCGAAGGCGTTGTCGAGCATCTGCTTGCAGGTGACCAGATCCTGCAGCGCGGTCTCCAAGCGGGCGAGATCGAGTTCTCGTCGCGCGCTGGCGGCCGGCTGCGCCGCGGGGCGGACGTCCTCGGCATGCCGCGGCAACGCCGGCCCGAGCGGCGGGCCAAGCTCGGGCTCGCGACGCGCCAGCTCCCGCTCGCGGGCGGCTGGACCGTGCAGCGGTCCAAGCGTCGGCTCGCGGCGGACAGCCGCCGCTGGCGGTCCCAGCGGCGATCCAAGAGCAGGGCCGAGGGTGGGGCCAAGCGCGGGTCCAAGGGAGGATGCACGGGCCGGTCCCAGCGCAGGCTCGCGCCGCACCAGCACCGCAGCGGTGACGTGCTCCTCGGCCGCCTCCTCGCGCTCGACATCGGCCTCGGGGGCCGCAGCGTCATCGAATTCGGCCGCGTGGTCGACATCGCGCGGATCCGGCGCCGTCAGCCGGGCGCCGCCATTGGCCAGCCCCTGCACCGCCTTGATGCCCTGCTCTTTCAGGATGCGCTGCACGCCGCGGATGGTGTAGCCCTCGCCGTACAGCAGCCGGCGGATGCCGCGCAGCAGGTCGACGTCGTCGGGGCGATAATAGCGGCGGCCGCCGCTGCGCTTCATCGGCTTGATCTGGGCGAATCGGGTTTCCCAGAACCGCAGCACGTGCTGCGGAATGTCGAGGTCGTCGGCGACCTCGCTGATGGTTCGGAATGCATCGGGCGCTTTGTCCAAATGCATGCTCCCGATCAGTCGGACTTGGTGGGGGTCGCGGCGCCGTTGGCGTTGATCCGCTGTTTCAGGATCGCCGATGGTTTGAACACCATCACCCGCCGCGGCGAGATCGGCACCTCGGTGCCGGTCTTCGGGTTACGGCCGATTCGCTGGCCTTTCTTGCGCACCATGAACGAGCCGAACGACGACAGCTTCACCGTCTCGCCTTTCTCCAGGCAGTCGGTGATCTCTTTCAATACGAGTTCGACGAACGCAGACGATTCCGTGCGCGACAGCCCCACCTTTTGGTAGACGGCTTCGCACAGATCGACGCGTGTCACGGTCTTTCCGGTTCCGGTCATCGCCTGCCCCAACTCACGGCGAACAAATTCATCAATCGAAATTAAGAGGTTAGCGACGCTGGGTCAACAGCGCTCATCAATGCAAACGCATGGAGATACAAAGTGCTGTCGCCAGAACTTGACGTAAACGCTTACCAACGCACCAAGGCCGAGCCCCAGGTGAAGCCGCCGCCCATGGCTTCCAGCAACACCAGATTGCCCTTCTTGATGCGGCCGTCCTTCACCGCGGTGTCGAGCGCCAGCGGAATCGACGCCGCCGAGGTGTTGCCGTGGCGGTCGACCGTCAGCACCACCTTCTCCGGCGCCAGGTGCAGCTTGTGCGCCGAGGCGTCGATGATCCGCTTGTTGGCCTGATGCGGCACGAACCAGTCGATGTCCTTCGGCGTGGTGCCGCTGGCCTCGAAGGCGTCGATGATCACCCCGGTGATCATGCCGACCGCGTGCTTGAAAACTTCGCGGCCTTCCATGCGCAGATGCCCGACGGTGCCGGTCGAGGACGGCCCGCCGTCGACATAGAGCTTCGACTTGTGGCGGCCGTCGGAGCGCAGATGCGTGGTCAGCACGCCGCGATCGACGCTGGTGCCCCAGCCCTGCTGCGCTTCCAACACGACGGCGCCGGCGCCGTCGCCGAACAGCACGCAGGTGCCGCGATCATTCCAGTCGAGAATCCGCGAAAAGGTTTCCGCGCCGATCACCAGCGCCCGTTTGAAGGACCCCCCGCGCAAAAAATTGTCGGCGGTGGCGACCGCGAACACGAAGCCGGAGCACACCGCCTGCAGGTCGAACGCCGCGCCATGGTGGATGCCGAGCGCGGCCTGCACCGCGACCGCGGTGGCCGGAAAGGTGTTGTCCGGGGTCGAGGTGGCGAGCACGATCAGGTCGATCGACTGCGCATCGATGCCGGCGTCGTCGAGCGCGGCCTGCGCCGCCTTGATCGCCAGATGCGAGGTGAACTCGCCCTCGGCGGCGATGTGGCGCTGCTTGATGCCGGTGCGCTGGACGATCCACTCGTCGGAGGTGTCGACCTTGGCCGCCAGTTCGGCGTTGGTCAGAATCCGCTCCGGCAAATACGAACCGCAGCCGAGCACTACCGAGCGTGTGACAGTCACGAGACAGCCTCCCGAGCGGTCGGCGTTCCACCAAGGGCGCCGCCACCGCGATTGAGCGTTTGGTTGATCTTGTTCAGGAGATCGTAGCGGACCATGTCATAGCCAACATCGACCGCATAGGCAAAGCCGTCGGCGCTGGTTCCGCCGTGACTTTTCACCACCACCCCGTTCAATCCCAGGAACACGCCGCCGTTGGACTTGTTCGGGTCCATCTTGTCGCGCAGCGAGCGGAACGCGTCGCGGGCGAACAGATAGCCGATCTTGGAGCGCCAGGTCCGCGACATCGCCGCCTTGAGATATTCGTTGATCTGCCGCGCGGTGCCCTCCGCGGCCTTCAGCGCGATGTTGCCGCTGAAGCCTTCGGAGACGATGACGTCGGCGGCGCCCTTGCCGATGCCGTCGCCCTCGACGAAGCCGATGAATTCGAACTGCGGCGAGTTCATTTCGCGCAACAGTTCGGCCGCGGTTCGGATTTCCTCGCCGCCCTTGATTTCCTCGACGCCGATATTCAGCAGCCCGACGGTCGGCCGCTCGAGGTCGAACAGCACGCTGGCCATCGCGCTGCCCATCACCGCCAGCGCCTTCAAGTGTTCGGCGTCGCCACCGATGGTGGCGCCGAGATCCAGCACCACCGAATCGCCGCGCACCGTCGGCCAGATCGCGGCGATCGCCGGGCGGTCGATGCCGGGCAGCGTGCGCAGACAGAATCGCGCCATCGCCATCAGGGCGCCGGTGTTGCCGGCGGAGACCGCGACGTCGGCCTCGCCCTTCTTCACCGCCTCGATCGCCAGCCACATCGACGACACCTTGCGGCCGCGGCGCAGCGCCTGGCTCGGCTTGTCGTGCATGCTGACGGCGACGTCGGTGTGGATCACCCGCGATACGGCCTTCAGCGCCGGATGCGCGGCAAGCTGCTTGTTGATCAGCGCGCTGTCGCCAAACAGCAAAAATTCGGTGTCGGGGTGCCGGGTAAGCGAAATAGCCGCGCCGGGAACGACGACCGAAGCGCCGAAATCGCCGCCCATGGCGTCAAGCGCGATTCGAACCTTTTGGGACATGAACGTTCCGGAAACCTAACAAGTCGCGGCCTAATAGCGCTTGGTCGCAGACGAATGAGTATCGCCCGTTAGGGGCGATGGTTGGAGCGCAGCGCCGCACTCCCATAGGGCGGCGACAATAACGTTTCTCCCGACCGATACAACATCCGGGGTCGCCCGTTTTAAGTCGAACATGACGCTCTCAACGGCGGTATTCTACCGCTCAAAGCATGCCAATTGTGTGATTTCGGCGCCGCGGCGGGCAACGAGCGTCGCCGGTCGCCCGCAGCGCGACTCAGCGCGGCTCGCCGTCGCGGGTCTTTTTCGGCTTTTTCGCCGCCGGGGCGGTCTGCAGCGCCTTCAGCGCGGCGAACGGATGTTCTTCGGGATCGTCCGGGGTGATCAGCGGCTCGAACGTCGCGTCGGGCTTACGGGGATATGGGTCGAGGCCGAGAAACAGCGCGTCGGTCGCGACCCGGCCGATGTCGATCAGGCCGCGCTCGATCGGCTCCGGCGGGTCCGGGACGTCGGCGCCAGGCTCGGCATCGTCCTCCACCAGATCGGCCATTTCGGGAATCTGCGACGGCGGCGCGAAGATCAGGTCGATCGCCTCGTCGACCTCGTTCTCGATCGGGTCCAGCGTCACCACGCAGGTCTGGCCGACCCGGGCCCGGACCCGGCCCACCACCCGCACCCTGCCCTCGACGATCGGCGTCAGGTCGAACGACGCCGACGCCGACAGAATCTCGCGCAGCCCGCCGAGCTCCGCCATCGCGGCGCGTTCGCTGGCGTTGGCCTCGATGTCGCGGTGCAGCCCGATCTCGGGAATCTGCGCCACCACCACCGGAAGGCTCCACGGGTTCGCCAAGTCGGTCATCGGATCATCCTGAATTCTAGGGGCCGTCAGGCCGCGGCGATCGCCGGCGGGAATCGCCAGTGGCCAGAGCGCAGCGCCGAAGCGTCGACCCGCGCCAGGGTCGCTGCGGCGTTGCCGACATAGGCCTCCAGCTGCCGCGCCTTGTCCAGCCCGAAGCCGTTCAGCACGTTGCGGCACAGCGCCTTGGCCATCGCCTCGTGGGGGTTGGTCTCGTCGGCCATCGCCCTGTCGTAGGCCGCGGCGCGGCCGTAGAACGCCTCGCCGAACTTCTGCATCCGCTTCGGCACGATGAGGTCGCCGACCCCCATCTCGCGCAGATTGGCGTCCATATCGCTGCAGAAATAATCGAACAGCGCCTGGCCGAAGGCGGTGTTGTCGGACTGCAGGCGGGCCTGCCGCAGCACCAGCCACAGATGCAGCACGATCATCTCGAATCGCCCGTTAACCGAGTCCTGCACGCCCAAAGTCTTGTAAAACGCCGGTTCTCGCGCTTGCGCCACGATCATGCCATAGATGGCTTCAATGGTGCCGCGCGACGGCGACTTGGGATTGGTGAATTGATCAAACGGCCACATGATGATGGGTTCCTGCTGCGAGCCCGCGACGGTCGCACCTCTTGCCAAGGGAATTGCTGCCGGGTACGGCAACACCGTGCTCGATGCAAGGGGATGGGGCCCGCTGCCGAATGACACTTTCGATTGAACACCGCGCGCGCGGCGCATTTCCGCGAGCTTTTGCGGCGTTGCGCCGCAGCTTGCGCCCGATGGTCGCGGTGGCGCTGCTTGGCGCGGCGTTGCCCGGCTGTACCTCCGAACAATTCCAGAAGGGCTATATCCTGCCCAGCGGGGCGCTGGAGCAGATTCCGATCGGCGCCAGCCAGGACCAGGTGCTGATCGTGATGGGGACGCCCTCCACGGTGGCCACGCTGAGCGGCGAAGTGTTCTACTACATCTCGCAGCGCGCCGAGCGCCCGGTGGCGTTCATGCCGCAGAAGGTGGTCGACCAGCGGGTGATCGCGATCTATTTCGATCAGAACCGCCAGGTCCGGCGGATCGCCAATTACGGCCTGCAGGACGGCCGGATCTTCGACTTCATCAGCCGCACCACGCCGACCTCGGGCCAGGAGCTGAGCTACCTGACGCCGCTGTTCAAGCTGATCAGCTTCCACTAGCCACCGAACGGGCGCTGGCGCCGAGCCGGTTCTCGATCGCCAGCCGGACCAGATCGGCCGAGGAGCGGACCCCGAGCTTCTGCCGCATCAGCGAGGCGGTGTTGGCGATCGTCTTGTAGGACGCCCGCACCAGCCAGGCGATCTCCGACAGGCTCTTGCCGGCGGCGAGCAGCCGCAGAATCTCGATCTCCCGCGCCGACAATTTATCGAGCAAGCTGTCCGAGCCGCCGAAGGCGATGCTGCGCGCCATCGCCGGGGCCAGGAACACGCCGCCTTTGGCGACCTCGCGGATCGCCCGATCGAGGTCGCAGGGATCGCCGGATTTCGACACATAGCCCTTGGCGCCGGCCTCGATGGCGCGGGCGGCGAACGCCGGATCGTCGTTCATGCTGAACATGATGATCCGCGCGCCGGGGTCGCGCGCCAGAAGCCGCCGGGCCAATTCGTAGCCCGACACCCCCGGCAGATTGATATCGACCACGCAGACATCGGGCCGCTCGGCGATGTACCGCTGCTCGCCGCTGTCGGCGTCGCCGGCTTCCAATACGACGATATCCGGCTCGCCGAAGAACAGCGCCCGGCAGCCGGATGCGACGATCGGATGGTCATCGACGATCAGCACACGCATCGGCCTCATCCCTCGTCCCGGCCGCTTTGCGGCTCGGTCCTGCGCACGGCCCATCGCCTTCGGAGCCGAACGAGCTAGTGTAGCTTGGAAGTTAGAGAGCAGCCGATTTGCCTGTCAACGGTTGTCGATGGTGCAGAGCGGTAAGCGCGGAGCGGAATGATGTGGCGAACGCTGTCGTTGCGGGGCCGGTTGAACGCGCTGCTGGCGCTGCTGCTGGTGTTGGGGCTCGCGCTCAACATCGCCCGGCTGCTGCTCGAAGCCGCGCCCCGGATCCAGGCCGAAGACAACAGCGTGGTGCGGCTGGGCCGCGAATTCGTCCAGACTCTGATCGCCGGGCTGGGCGATTCTCCCGATCCCGCGGCGCGGCTGGCCTACATCATCGACGACCTCAGCCGGCTGCGCCACATCAGCATCAGCCGCGAGGCCGAGGGTGGCAGCGCGGCGCAACGACATCAGCCGCGATTGCCCGATCCTGAGACCACGGAACTACCGGCCTGGTTCGTTCGCTTAGTCCACCCGCAACAGACCACGCTGCGGGTGCCGGTCGAGGTCAACGGGCAGTCGCTGGGCGCGCTGGTGATCACTTCGCATCCGATCGACGAGATGACGGAAATCTGGGACGGCATCGTCACCCAATTGGAAATCGGCGCCGCGATCGCCGTGCTGCTATTGCTGCTGACGATGGCGGTGGTCAATCGCGCGCTGGCGCCGATCGGATGGCTGGCCGCCGCGATGACCAGGATCGAGGCCGGCGACTACCAGACCCGGGTCGAGCCGGACGGTCCGCCGGAACTGGCGGCGATCTGTGCCAAGCTCAATCATCTTGCCGCGACGCTCGGCGAGGCGATCGAGGACAAGCGCCGGCTGGCGGCGCGCGTGGTGTCGCTGCAGGACGTCGAGCGCAAGGAACTGGCGCGCGAACTGCACGACGAGTTCGGCCCGTTCCTGTTCGCGCTGCGCGCCCATGCCACCGCGACGCTGCGGATCGCCGAGGCGCCCGCCCCCGATCTTGCGGCGCTGCAGCGCCACGGCGCGGCGATGCTGGAGCAGGTCAACGCATTGCAGCAATCCAACCGCCGGGTGCTGGAGCGGCTGCGGCCGGCCGGGCTGTCCGAGCTGGGCTTGCGCGAAGCCTTGCAGGCGTTGGCGCGGCTGTGGCGCGAGGCGCATCCCGGCGTCGGCGTCGCGCTGTCGATCGCGCCGCTGGACGCCAGTGAGATCGTCGAACTCACGGTGTATCGCGTGGTGCAGGAGGCGCTGACCAACGCGTTTCGCCACGCCACCGCGAGCCAGGTGGCGGTGAGTGTCGAACCCACGCCGGCCTCCGCAACGACGCCGCGCAATGTCGTGGTCCGGGTGCAGGACGACGGCAAGGGCCTGCCGGCCGATCACAAGCTCGGCCACGGCCTGATCGGAATGCGCGAGCGGGTGCTGGCGCTCGGCGGTCGCATGACCATGGAGTCGGCCGATCGCGGGTTGACGGTGGAAGCCGTCATCCCGCTCGGCGCCGTGGGCTGAGCGTCTGCCGCAACGAGCGCCCCACGGATTCGGACGTCTCAATCCGTCATTGCAAGGAGCTCTTGCGACGAAGCAATCCAGGGGCTGCACGAGAGGCCCCTGGATTGCTTCGCTACTCGGCCGGTGCTGCGCGCCGTCCTCGGCTCGCAATGACAAATAACTACAGCTTCACCCGGATGCCGCCATAGATCGTGAACGGCGCGCCGGGCACTTCGGTGCGCTGATCGCTCAGCGTGATCGGCAGCCCGGCCTTGGCGGTGCCCGACGGCTCGAAATAGGTGCCGTACAGCGCGTATTTGTTGTCGAACAGGTTGTTGATGACGCCAAACACCGTGATGTTGCTGGTCAGCTGATACGAGGTGTGCAGATTGACCACCGCATAGCCCGGCAGCTTGTCGTTCTGGTTGGCGTCGTCGCCGACGAAATGCTGCTGCCCGACCGCGACCACGTCGGCGCCGATCTTCCATTGCGGCGTCACCAGATAGTCGAAGCCGGCCTTGAACTGATGCTGCGGGATGCCGGGAATCCGGTTGCCCGACACCACGTGGATATTGCCCTCGTCGTCGGAGGCGGGATTGTTCGGCGAGGCGATGTCGCCCTCGAACCGATAGGTGGCGTCGATATAGCTGTAGCCGGCGTACACCAGCCATTCGCTGGATTTGTACTCCGCGGACAATTCCGCGCCCTGCCGCCGGGTCTGCGGCACGTTCTGATAATAGCCGCGGCCCTGGATCGTGCTCGCCAGCGTGATGATGTCGTTGTCGCTGTCGGTGCGGAACAGCCCCGCCTTCCAGTCCAGCACGCCGCCGCCGAGCGCAGAGTTGCCGCGGAAGCCGAACTCATAGGTGTGGCCGACCACCTGATCGAGCGGCGGGTCCGACACCAGGAAACTCTCCAGCAGGCAGGGCTTCGACGGATTGGAACAGCCTAGCTCCAAAGGCGTCGGCGCGCGGTTGGATTCCGAATAGCCGCCATAGACCGACAGCGCCGGCACGATCTTGTAGGTCAGGCCGACCAGCGGGTTGAGCCGGCTGAAGGTGGAATCGCTGTTGAGGTCGGGGCTGGTGCCGAGCACGTCGCGCACCGAGATCTTCGCCAGATTGTAGCGCGCGCCGCCGGTGACGGCGAGCTTCTCGGTGATGTCGAAGGTGTCGGTGGTGAACAGGCCATAATAGGTGTTCTTGGTGTCGATGCCGACCGGCGTGTAGCCGAGATTGCCGAGCGTGTGGATGATCTGGCCGTTGCCCGGGATCGCCGGATTGAGGCCGACACTGAGGTCGGGATAGATGTAGCCCAGCGTGCTGTTGGCGCCGAACGCGGTGCTGCCGCGGTCGATGCTGCCGCCGACCACGAAGCGATTGCCGTGATCGAACAGGCGCTGCTCATTGGTGGCTTGCAGCGATCCGCCGAACGTATCGGAGTCGGTGCTGGTGCGGTCGATGCTGCCGTAGGGCACCGGCGAGCAGGTGTTGCCCGGGCCGGGCGGGCACGGGATCGGCTGGTTGTTGGCGTTGAGGATCACGAACTGATTGCGGAACGCCAGCGCCGCGGGGCCGGTGAACGGGCTGGGTCGCGGAAAGCCGTCGTCCTCGAGACAAAGCTGGCCGGGAAACGACGACGAATTGCTGCAGCGCTCGATGTCGGCATCGTTGCCGTCGACGTGGCTCTGCCGGAAGAACCGGCCATACACATTGCCCTGCAGCGTCCAGGCCTCGGTCAGTGCGTATTTGCCGTTCAGCCCGATCATCGCCATGTCGTTGTTGGTGGTCTGCGGCGTGGTGTACACCGAGCTCCAGTTGCGATTGAGCATCTGGATCGGCGTCGCCGCCGCCACGCCGAACGAGTTCGACGCCACCGAGCCGAACAGATGCAGCTCGGCGCGATCGTCGCGCCAGCCGACGTCGCCGTAGAACCGGCCGATCTTGGCCGGCGACGCCTGCCGCCAGCCGTTGTCGGTCATCGCCTGGGCGGCGATATAGGTGCTCCAGTTGCCGCTCTCGACGCCGTATTGCATGGCGCCCTGCAGCCGGCCGAACGAGCCGCCCTGGCCTTCGACTTCGAGGCCCTGATAGGTGAAGCCGTTCTTGGTCTGCAGGCTGATCGCGCCGCCGAGCGCGTTGAGACCGAACACCGGGTTGTTGGTGAAGACGTCGGCGCGGCTGATGGCGTTGGTCGGGATCAGGTCCCAGTTCACCGTGTCGCCGAACGATTCGTTGAGCCGCACGCCGTTCATATAGACCGCGAGGCCCTGCGGGGTGCCCTGCAGCGGTGACGCCGCAAAGCCGCGATAGCGGATCTCCTGCTGCACGCTGTTGCCGTTGGGGTCCGACAGCGTCACGCCCGGGATCCGCTGGAACAGCGTGTCGGTGACGTTCTGCGAGTAGCTGCGCTCGAAATCGGCGGCGGTGACCGAGGAGACCATCGACGGAATCTTGTCGCGGTCGATGCCGGAGCCCGGCAGCGGGGTGTTGGAAATCACCTGGATTTCCGGAAGCCGTTCCTGCGCCCAACCGGCCTGCGGCAGCATCGCCGCGGCCGTCGCCGTGGCCATCACCACCGCGGTCAATCCGGCCCGCCGTGCCGTCCCCCGCCACATCACCCGCCCCTGCGATGTCCGCCCACTCATGCCCCACGTCCCCTTGGTTGAGGATTATTGTCAGGGCAGAGTGCAAAACAGCTCACGGTTGCGCAACAGAAACGGCTCCCGAACCTCGGGAAATATTCCAGAAATATCGGGACATTTTCCCGATCGGTTCGCGCGTGGTCATGCTCCGAGTTTGGCGGTCCGAGCTAACCCTTGGCCTTGTTGGCCTGCTTCAGCTTGGCGTCGGTCGCCTCGATCGAACTCGCCAGCTCCAGGATTGCCTTCGACAGCAGCTCGACGGCCTCCTTCTGGTCCTGCGCCTTGGCGGCGCGCAGGGCGAAATTCTTGGCGGATGACAGCGACATCGGTTGACCCCTTTTGATCGTCGGAAAAGTGGCGTCGGAAACCTGTAGCCCGGATGGAGCGCAGCGCAATCCGGGACGACGGCTCGGCAAACCCCGCCCCGGATTTCGCTACGCTTCATCCGGGCTACAACGAAAAAGCCCCGCGGCTTGCACCGCGGGGCTTTGTCTCACTCGAAGTTCGTAGGCTCAGTGCGCCAGGACCGCCAGCAGCAGCAAGGCCACGATGTTGGTGATCTTGATCATCGGGTTGACCGCGGGACCCGCGGTGTCCTTGTAGGGATCGCCGACGGTGTCGCCGGTCACCGCGGCCTTATGGGCGTCGGAGCCCTTGCCGCCGAAATGGCCGTCCTCGATGTACTTCTTGGCGTTGTCCCAGGCGCCGCCGCCCGAGGTCATCGAGATCGCGACGAACAGGCCGGTGACGATCACGCCGAGCAGCATGGCGCCGACCGCGGAGAACGCCGCCGACTTGCCGGCCGCTCCGCCGCCCGCGATGAAGTAGATCGCGAAATACACCACCACCGGAGACAGCACCGGCAGCAGCGACGGGATGATCATCTCCTTGATCGCCGCCTTGGTCAGAAGGTCGACCGCGCGGCCGTAATCCGGCTTGTCGGTGCCCTTCATGATGCCCGGCTTCTCGCGGAACTGACGACGCACTTCCTCGACGATCGCGCCGGCGGCGCGGCCGACCGCGGTCATGCCCATCGCGCCGAACAGGTACGGCAGCAGGCCGCCGAACAGCAGGCCGACCACGACGTAGGGGTTGGTCAGCGCGAAGTCCGGCAGCACGTCCTTGAAGTAGGGGAACTGCGCCGAATTGGCGGTGAAGTATTTCAAGTCTTCGTTATAGGCCGCGAACAGCACCAGCGCGCCGAGACCGGCGGAGCCGATCGCGTAGCCCTTGGTGACCGCCTTGGTGGTGTTGCCGACGGCGTCGAGCGCGTCGGTGGCCTTGCGGACTTCCTTGGGCAGACCAGCCATTTCGGCAATGCCGCCGGCATTGTCGGTGACCGGGCCGAAGGCGTCGAGCGCCACGATCATGCCGGCCAGGGCCAGCATCGTGGTGGTGGCAATGGCGATGCCGAACAGCCCGGCGAGGCTGTAGGTCACCAGGATGCCGGCGATGATCACCATCGCCGGAGCGGCGGTGGATTCCATCGAGATGGCGAGGCCCTGGATCACGTTGGTGCCGTGGCCGGTGACCGACGCCTGGGCGATCGACTTCACCGGGCGGAAGTCGGTGCCGGTGTAGTATTCGGTGATCCAGATGATCAGGCCGGTGACGGCGAGACCGACCACGCCGCATTCGAACAGCGCCAGGCCGGTGTAGGGCACGCCGGTGAGCTTGCCGAAGCCGACCAGCGTGTAGATCACGCCGGCGACCGCGAACAGCGACAGCACGCCGGTGGCGATCAGGCCCTTGTACAAAGCGCCCATGATCGACTGCGAGGCACCGAGCTTGACGAAGAAGGTGCCGGCGATCGAGGTCAGGATGCAGGCGCCGCCGATGGCGAGCGGCAAGGTCATCATGTTGACCAGCAGGTCGGGCGCGTTGGCGAAGAAGATCGCAGCCAGCACCATGGTGGCGACCGCGGTCACCGCATAGGTCTCGAACAAGTCGGCGGCCATGCCGGCGCAGTCGCCGACGTTGTCACCGACGTTGTCGGCGATGGTGGCCGGGTTGCGCGGATCGTCTTCCGGGATGCCGGCTTCGACCTTGCCGACCAGATCGCCGCCGACGTCCGCACCCTTGGTGAAGATGCCGCCGCCGAGCCGGGCGAAGATCGAGATCAGCGAGGCGCCGAAGCCGAGCGCGACCAGCGCGTCGACCACGGTGCGGCTGTTGGCGGTCAGCCCGAGATAGTGCGTCAGGAACGCGAAGTAGATGGTGACGCCCAAGAGCGCCAGACCCGCCACCAGCATGCCGGTGATCGCGCCGGCCTTGAAGGCCAGCTCGAGGCCGCCGGCCAGCGAGATGGTCGCGGCCTGCGCGGTACGGACGTTGGCGCGCACCGACACGTTCATGCCGATGAAGCCCGCGGCCCCCGACAGGATGGCGCCGATAAGGAAGCCCACGGCGACCAGCACGCCGAGGAAGTAGTAAAGCAGCGCGAAGATCACGATGCCGACCAGGCCGATGGTCATATATTGCCGCTTCAGATAGGCCTGCGCGCCTTCACGCACCGCCGCGGCGATTTCCTGCATCCGCGGGTTGCCGGCGTCGGCGCTCAGCACCGACGACGTCGCCCAGATGGCGTAGACAATGGAAAGCGCCCCGCAGAGCACAATCACCCATAATGCTGTCATTGATTTTGCCTCAGGTCCTTGGACTTGCCCCGCGTCCAATTCCGCGGGAGCGGAGGACGCACAAAAATAAGGCTCGCTCTGCACAATGGGCGGCCTCAAATCGGCGGGACCATGCCAAAATCGCAACCGCGGTGCAACGCTGCGAAGGTCATAAATGTCTCTTTTGGAACGAATTTCGAGACCGTCGACCGCCGGGCGGCCGGACCCCAGCCGCGCCGGCCGCTAGAAATGGCTGTAAGACAAGGCTTTCAGCGCAAGCACACGGCCATCCGCGTCGCTGAATTGCGGAACGCCAACGCCCTCGGTGATCCGGCCGATCACGCTGACGCGGACCCCGCCGCGGCGGGCTTCGGCCTGGAAGGCCGCGAGCCGCGCCTCCGGGACGGTACATAGAATCTCGTAATCGTCGCCGCCGGCGATCAGCTGCACGATTCGCCCTGCCCCCGCCGCCAGCACCGTGCGGGCGGCGTCCGACAGCGGAATCGCCGAAGCGTCGATCGCGGCCGACACGCCCGAGACGCCGCAGAGCTTGGTGAGATCTCCGGCCAGACCATCGGAGACGTCCATCGCCGCCGAGGCATGGTCGCGGACCGCCTCAGCGAGCGCGCTGCGCGGCTGCGGCTCGCGGTAGCGACCGACCAGCGCGGCGCGGGCGTCGCTCGTCGCCGCCCCGGCCGCCGGCCCGCCCTTGAGGATCTCGAGCCCGAGCGCGGCGTCGCCGATCGTGCCGCTTACCACGACGTGGTCGCCCACCTTGGCCCCGGCGCGGCGCACCATCCGGCCCGCCGGCACCCGGCCGAACGCGGTGACCGAGATCATCAACGGTCCCGGCGTCGACACCGTGTCGCCGCCGAGCAGCGGACAGCCGAACGCCGCGGCGTCCTCGCCGATCGCTTGCGCAAACGGCGCTAACCAGGACTCCTCGGCGCGGCGTAGCGCCAGCGTCAGCAGGAAGCCTGCGGGCGTAGCGCCTTTGGCCGCCAGGTCCGACAGGTTCACCCGCAACGCCTTGCGGGCGATGGATTCCGGCGGATCATCGGGCAGGAAATGCACGCCTTCGACGATGGCGTCGGTGGTCAGCACCAGATCGTCCGCCGACGCTTTCAGGATCGCGCAGTCGTCGGTCAGATCGAACGCGCCGGCGTCGTGCGCCAGCGGCTTGAAGTAGCGCGCGATCAGATCGTCTTCACCGGAAGCCATGCATTGCCATCCATCGCACCGAAGACCACAGCAATCGCCCTGCTTCGCTACACGCTCACCGTCATCCTGAGGAGCCCGGCGAAGCGCGGAGCGCGAAGCCGGGCGTCTCGAAGGATGCGCCGCGGGACCCGTGGCCGCATCCTTCGAGGCTCGCCGAAGACGGCTCGCACTTCAGGATGACGACTCACTGCGCTTTGCAGGTCCCGACTATCGAGAGGACGGCTCCCGACGCTACCCCCGCGAAAACTCATCGGCCCGGAATTGCCGCGCGATCTGGTCCAGCACCGCGTTGACCATGCCGGTCTCCTCGCCTTCGACGAAGGCGTTGGCGACATCGACATATTCCGAGACGACGACGCGCGCCGGCACGTCCTTGCGGTGTTCCAGCTCATAGGCCCCTGCCCGCATCACCGCGCGCAGAATCGCGTCGATCCGCGCCAGCGGCCAGCCCTTGGCCAAGGCGACGTCGATCAACGGATCGAGCTTGGCCTGGTCGCGGACCACGCCCGCCACCACGTCCTGGAAGAACGCCTGCTCGGCCGGCAGATATTGATCGCCCTCGACCTCGTTGCCGAGCCAATGGCTTTCGAACTCCGCGAAGATATCGTTGAGGCCGGCGCCGCCGACGTCCATCTGGTACAGCGCCTGCACCGCGGCGAGCCGCGCCGCGCCGCGCCGGTTGGCTTTCTTCTCGCCCTTCGGCGTGGACTTGTTGTCGAAGGTCTTTTTGATCTCGGCCATGATGCCGTTCAGCTCCGCGCCAGACGGCGTTTGATCCGCAGCATCGCCAGCGCCGCGCGCGCGGCGTCACCGCCCTTGTTGAGTTCGGAGGCCCGGGCGCGCGCCCAGGCCTGTTCGTCGGTGTTCACCGTGATGATGCCGTTGCCGAGCGGGAATTTCCGCGTCACCGCAAGGTCCATCAGCGCCCGCGACGATTCCATCGAGACGATCTCGAAATGGATGGTGTCGCCGCGCACCACGCAGCCGAGCGCGATCGCCGCGTCATAGGGCTTGCCGTTTGCTTCCGCGGCATCCAGCGCGATGGCGATCGCGGCGGGAATCTCCAGCGCCCCCGGCACCGTGAGGATGTCGTGGGCGACGCCTGCCGCCTGAAGTTCGGCCAGCGCGCCTTCCAGCAGCGCATCCTGGATGTCGTCGTAGAACCGCGCCTCGACGATCAGCGCACGCGCGCCGGAAACGTCGGTCTGGTCCTGCAACTGAGCGCGTCGCGCGTCCGCCATCTGATCAATTCATTCCGTTCGGTTCGAAGGGTCTTTAACGCGTTTCCACCGGCAATGACCTCATCCTGAGGGCGGCCGAAGGCCGCGTCTCGAAGGATGGCGCCGATCTCCTCATGGTTCGAGACGCGCGCCAAAGATGGCGCACTCCTCACCATGAGGGCTTCGGGGTTTTAGGCGCGCCGCCGGCCAAAGCCAACAGCAAAGCGAGCGCTATTTCATTTCCGCGAGGCGCGCGGCGTAACGCGCCATCAGGTCGATTTCGAGGTTGATGTCGCTGCCGGGCTGCCAGCGTGACAGCGTGGTGACATCGAGCGTGTGCGGGATGATCAACACCGAGAAGGTGGTGTCGACCGCGGTGTTGACGGTCAGCGACACGCCGTCCAGCGTCACCGAGCCCTTGGCGGCGATGAACCGCGCCAGCTCCCGCGATGTGGTCAATTCGAACCGCGCCATATCGGTGAGGTCTTCGCGCGTCGTGACGGTGGCGATGCCGTCGACATGGCCGGTGACGATGTGGCCGCCGAGTTCGTCGCCGATCTTCAACGCGCGCTCCAGATTGAGCCGGGTGCCGACCCGCCAGTGCTTGGCGGAGGTCACCGCCAGCGTCTCGGCGCCGGCGTCGACCTCGTACCAGGTCTTGCCGTTCTCGACGCCGCTGCCGACCACGGTGAGGCAGATGCCGTTGGCGGCGATCGAGGCGCCGTCGGCGATGCCCGCGCGATCGTAGCCGCAAGCAATCCGCAGCCGGTGCAGGCTGCCCTGCGCGGTGGGGGTCAGGGCCGTGATCTCGCCCTGGTCGGTGATGATGCCGGTGAACATTAGCTGCGCTCATAGATGGTGAGAGAATCGGGGCCGAGCGTGTCGCTGGCGCGGATCTTGAAACCGGGGGCGTCGGTGATGACGCTGAGCGGCAGGCCGTCGAGCGCGGCGACGCCGCCCTCGCCGACGCTTTGCGCGCCGCGCAGCAGCCAGACCTCGTCGACCAGACCGGCGGCGATAAAGGACGCCGCGACGCGGGCGCCGCCTTCGACCAAGAGCCGAGTGATGCCCTTGTCGGACAGCGTCCGCAACACCGCGGCGAGATCCAGCCCCGGCGTCTCCGCACAATCCGCGACGTGAATGATCTGCGCGCCCGCAGCGCCGAGCTTGGCGGCGGCCGCGGCTTCGGCGATCTCGGAGGACAGCAGCCACAGCGGCGTGCTCCGGGCGGAATGTACCAAGCGGCTGTCGCCGGGCAGCCGCAGCGCGGGGTCCAGCACCACGCGAATGGGCGAGCGCTTCGCCATCCCCGGCAGCCGGCAGGTCAACAGCGGATCGTCGGCCAGCGCGGTCCTGATTCCGATCAGCACGGCGTCGCATTGCGCGCGCAGCAGATGCACCCGCGACCGCGCTTCCTCGCCGGTGATCGCGGTCGGCTGGCCCGGGGTCGCGGCGATCTTGTCGTCGGACGACACCGCCAGTTTCAGAATCACATGCGGCCGGCCGTCACAGACGCGGCGGAAATGCCCGGCGTGGTCGTGCGCGGCCTCCGCGCCGCACAGCCCGACATCGACCCGGATGCCGGCGGCACGCAGCCGGGCATGGCCCTGCCCGGCCACCTCCGGATTGGGGTCTTCGATTGCGGAGACGACGCGCGCAACGCCGGCGGCGATCACCGCGTCGGCGCAGGGCGGCGTCTTGCCGTGATGCGAACACGGCTCCAGCGTCACGTAGAGAGTAGCGCCCCGCGCGGCGCGCCCGGCGCGGTGCAGCGCCTCGACCTCGGCATGGGGGCGTCCGCCGGGTTGCGTCCAGCCGCGGCCGACGATCACGCCGTCCTTGACGATCACCGCGCCGACCGCCGGATTGGGCGCGGTGCGGCCCAGCCCGCGGCGGCCGAGCGTCAGCGCGAGCTGCATGAACCGCAGGTCGGCGGCCTTCGCCTGATGGATCTTGTCGGCGTATTGATCTTCCAGGATGCGGAAGATCATTTCAGCCGCAACGCGGCCAGCCGCGCCATCTCGTCGCCGGACAATTCGCCGAGCACCGCCTCGAAGTCCTTGGCCTCGCGAAAATTGCGATACACCGAGGCGAAGCGCACATAGGCGACGTCGTCGAGCTTGCGCAGATGCTCCATCACGATCTCGCCGATCGCCTCCGAGGAAATCTCCGCCTCGCCGGCGCTCTCCAGTTCGCGGACGATCGCCGAGACCATCTTCTCGACCTTTTCCGGCTCCACCGGGCGCTTGCGCAGACTGATCTGCACCGAGCGCACCAGCTTGTCGCGGTCGAACGGCACCCGGCGGCCGTTGCGCTTGATCACCGTCAGCTCGCGCAGCTGCACCCGCTCGAAGGTGGTGAAGCGGAAGTTGCACGCCATGCAGACCCGCCGCCTGCGAATGACGGCGGAGTCTTCAGTCGGACGGGAGTCCTTGACCTGGGTGTCGAGAGAGCTGCAGCTCGGACAGCGCATGCGGAGTCCTTCAAGAGTCAGAGACCCTTACTGGTAGATCGGGAAGCGATCGGTGAGCTCTTTGACGCGGGCCTTGACGGCGGCTTCGACCAACGGCGCGGTGCCCTCTTCGGACTGCGCGATGGCGTTCAGCACCTCGGCGATCATGCCGCCGACCTGCTGGAATTCGGCGACGCCGAAGCCGCGGGTGGTGGCCGCCGGGGTGCCGAGGCGAATGCCGGAGGTGACGAAGGGCTTCTCCGGATCGTAGGGAATGCCGTTCTTGTTGCAGGTGATGCCGGCGCGAACCAGCGCCTTCTCCGAGACGTTCCCCTTCAGCGCCTTCGGCCGCAGATCGACCAGCATCAGATGGTTGTCGGTGCCGCCGGAGACGATGTCGAAGCCGTGACCGCGCAGGGTTTCTGCAAGCGCCTTGGCATTTTCGACGACGTTCTTCGCGTAAACCTTGAAGTCAGGCTGGAGCGCTTCCTTGAACGCCACGGCCTTCGCGGCGATGACGTGCATCAAGGGGCCGCCCTGCAGCCCGGGGAAGATCGCCGAATTGAACTTCTTGGCCAGCGCCTCGTCATTGGTGAGGATCAGGCCGCCGCGCGGGCCGCGCAGCGATTTGTGCGTGGTGGTGGTGACGACATGGGCGTGCGGCACCGGCGAGGCGTGAACGCCACCGGCGACGAGCCCTGCGAAATGCGCCATGTCGACCATGAAATAGGCCCCGACGTGGTCTGCGATCTCGCGGAACCGCTTGAAGTCCCAGGCCCGCGAATAGGCCGAGCCGCCGGCGATGATCAGCTTCGGCTTGTTGGCCTCGGCGATCTTGGCGACCTCGTCCATGTCGATGATGCCGTCCTCGCGGCGCACGCCGTAGTGCACCGGCTTGAACCATTTGCCGGACATGTTGACGGCGGAGCCATGGGTGAGATGGCCGCCGGCGGCCAGATCAAGACCCATGAAGGTGTCGCCCGGCTGCAACAGCGCGAGGAAGACCGCCTGGTTCATCTGGCTGCCGGAGTTCGGCTGCACATTGGCAAAGCCGGCGCCGAACAGCTTCTTGGCGCGCTCGATCGCCAGGTTCTCGGCGACGTCGACGAATTCGCAGCCGCCGTAATAGCGGTGCCCGGGATAGCCCTCGGCGTATTTGTTGGTCATCACCGAGCCCTGGGCTTCCATCACCGCACGGCTGACGATGTTTTCCGAGGCGATCAATTCGACCTCGTGGCGCTGCCGGCCGAGTTCGCCGGCGATCGCGGCGGCGATCTCCGGATCGGCCTCGGCCATCGAGGCGGAAAAGAACGAGTCGGGGGCGGACCGGGTGGCGGTGGACTTGGTGGCGGTGGACTTGGCGGATGAGCTCATGGCGAAATGTCTCCACTGCCGCAATCCCTTAGCCAATGAGGCGGGACCAATGCGGGCGGCTGTCTAGGGCGGTCGGAAGCTGGCTGGGCCATATCATATCCGGCCGAAATGGCCAAGGTTTTGCGCCCGGGCTGCGTCATTTAAGCAAGATATGGTGGATACGCCAGTGGCGTGGGCGCTTCGGGAGCTGCTGTTGGCCGCTGAAGATGCGTGTGCTCTATTCGGCGGAAAGTCGCGTCGGGGGAATGCGATGTCCTATCATGTGTTCGTCTCGCATGGCTGGCACGACCGCTGGATCGCGCGCCAGATGGCAAGACTGATCGTCGAGAGGACCGAAGCGCAGGTCTTCATCGACATCTTCGACATCAAAAGCGGCGATCGGATCGAACAGCGTGTCCATGCCGGCCTGATCGGCTGCACGGAATTGGTGTCGCTGCTGACGCCCTGGTCGGTCGATCGAAACTGGGTGTGGAGCGAGATGGCCGGCGCGTGGGCGCTGCGAAAGCGCTACGTGGGAGTGATTTACGGCCTGTCGCTCGAACAGATCGAACGGGATCACGGCGGGTTGGCGATGCTCTCTCCCACCAATGTTATTGGCCTGAACGAGTTCGATACCTATATTAGCGAACTAGCCGAACGCGTGAAGGAGGCCGTGGATGTCTGAAGGCGACAAGCGGGTTTTCATCTCCTATGCGCGGGAAGATCGCATTTTCGCGCATCAGCTCGGTGAGCTGTTGAAGCAGCGCGGGATCTCGGTCGCAGGGGACCTCGACACCGCGTTCGGAAGCGACCTGAGCGCCGGGTTGCGCCGGCAGATCGAGGACGCCACCGCTTTGGTGTTACTGATCCCGTCGCAAACCACAGCAAACCGCAACAGCATCTGGTTCGAGGCCGGCGCCGCCAAGGCGCTCGGCAAACCGGTGCTTGCAGTTTTGCCACCGGGACGTGACGCTGGCTCCACCGAGCTGCCGACTGACCTTGCTGGCCTGCTGGTGCTGGACGCCGATCGTCGCTCGCTGGACAGCGTGGCCGATACTTTGGTCCATGCGGTCCCTGCAGAACAACGGCAGATCATTGCGGCGGATTGATCGGTGCTGTCGTAGTTGAGCGCGGTTGGCTGCTAGGCGGCAAATCCTTCCGCTCACGCCGACACCTTGCTACTCAAAGTCGCCGCGTCGACCCGCCCCAAATCTCACATCGCGATCTGGCTATGTCCGCATTCCTTGCAGGCGTATTTCACCCGGGTCTCGCCGCGCGGCGCGGAGATCTTGTTGGCGGCGCCGCACTTTCCACAGGTCGCCATGATCCGGGTGTCGCCCTGCTTGACCACGACGGCCTTGCGTTCCATCGCTTCGCGCATCAGCCGTTCGGCCTCCGCGCGCATTGCCGCCTTGTCCATGACTCACAACCCCTCACCGAATGCGGACGTCTTATCGCGCAAAGAGGTCGACGCCAAGATTTGGATTGGCTTCAGAGCTGCAAAATGGGTGGAATTCCCATGCAGCAGCAGGCGCTCATCGATCACGCGCATCTCGCCGTGTCAGCATGGCAGCTCACGGCTGCCTCGCCGCCGCGACAGCGCGAGGAAGGGTCGCCGCTCTGCGACCCCCCTGCCCTTACATGCCGGTGTAGCCGGCCTTCACCGAGACATTGCTGCCGTCCTGTTCGCGCAGATAGACCAGGCCGCAGACCGTCAGCCGGTCGACGTCGGTCTCGCCGCCCTCGACCAGGGTGCGGATGTAGTTTTCGACCCGCTGCTGCGCCGCCGCCGCGGCTTCGCGGTTGGTCAGCAGGCCGTAAGTTTGAAGAATGCGGTCGATCGCGGATTTCATGACGCTCCTGGGGTGGTCGCGCGCTGCGCGGCTTCGAATTTGGCGATCGCCCGGTTGGCGAGGCTGAGCTGGCGGGTATCGCCGCGCTCGAACAGCTTGACGATGGTCTCGAGCAGTTCGTCGTGGGTGGCTGCGTCATCAGGGATCACCCCGGTGCGACGCAGATAGACGGCGGCGATGTCGTAGGCTTTGCCGATCACGTCCACATTCATGATGTGCAGGCCGCGCTCAACCAGCATGGCTCGAACTCCAATGACTTCGCGAAAACAAGTTGCTGTGCGGCGGAAAGTTCCCGTCACCGGGAACTTTTTCCCGCGCAGGGTCGGGCCGGGCACCAAAAGCAAAACGGCCTCCCCGCGAAGAAGGCCGCTCGACGCCGACGCTGCTCGGCAACGCAACGCAAGTCAGGATGGCGCGTGGCCGCCTTGGTGGCAGGCCGGGTGGCTGGAGAACCCACCGGCGTTCCTTGGCGCCATCCTGGAAAGGCTTAAAGGCTCAAAGCCGATACAGGATCTGGTCGGTCCAGAACCGCTCCAGCCGATGCAGCGACTTGTTCAGCGTGGCGAACTCGTCGTTGGAGATGCCGCCGACCTGCTCCACCGTCTTGACGTGCTTCTGATACAGCGCGTCGACGATGTGGCGGATCTCCTGGCCCTGCGCGGTGAGCCGGATCCGCACCGAGCGGCGATCGACCCGCGAACGCTGATGATCGAGGAAGCCGAGCTCGACCAGCTTCTTCAGATTGTAGGAGACGTTGGAGCCGAGATAGTAGCCGCGGGTGCGCAGCTCGCCGGCGGTCAATTCCTTGTCGCCGATATTGTAGAGCAACAGCGCCTGCACCGAGTTGATATCGGAGCGACCGCGACGGTCGAACTCGTCCTTGATCACGTCGAGCAGGCGGCGATGCAGCCGTTCCACCAAGGTCAGCGCTTCGAGATAGAGTGGCTGGACCGGCGCAGCACCGGTCGCGGCCGAAGCGGTTTCCACCGCCGTGGCAACGGCTTTGATCATGACATACCCCTGTTGGCTTTTTTGTCGACTTTTTCGACGAAACTTTTGTCCCGCCTGATAGCCACAACTTAAGCCGGGCGTTTGAAGATCCGCTTAAATAAGACAATAAAGAGATCATGAATTTAAGACAGTGAATCGCGGATTAAGCCTGCAAATCAAGGGCTTTTTGCAACCTTTCCTTGACGTTTGAGGCCCTTCGTTCACGCTTCGTCTGCGGCGGTGTCGCATTCAAAGACAGCATCGCTCAAATTCGAAAGGTTCGCGTAACACAGATGACCACGCTGTTAGGGTGACCAGTTTCTTTACGGCGCAAAACAGTAAAACAAATTCGCCCGTCGCGGCGCGCGGCGGCTTTACCAAATGCGATGCGTCGAAATTGACGGATGCAGGACGGCATCGGGGCGATGCCTGGCGCGGCGGAAGCTGCCGCGCATTTGATTCAAATTGCGTCGGACAATCGTCGGCGCGATCCGCGGCGCGCTATGGCGGGCGTTCGCGCGCCGCCATCCAGGCCAGCGCCAGATAGGCCGACAGCAACAGCGCCTCGAGCCCGACCACCAGCAGGCTGCCGCCGTAGATCGCCGGAAACATCAGCTCGATCACCGCCATCGACACCACGGTGGTGAGCCACACCACGGCGCCCCACGGCGTCGCCAGCCACAGCCCGACCGCGGCGACCAGTTCGATCACCGCGAAATACACCGTCGCGGTCTGCCAGGCCATCGGCTGATATTCGAAGGCGTCGTCCTCGCCGCCGACGAAGCCGGTGACCTGCGCCCAATGATACAGTCCCTTGGCGACCGCCAGCACCGCCATCACCCGCAGGAACAGCACCAGCCGCCGCGTCCAGGCGTTGTCCTCGGTCGGCGGGCGCGCGTTGGAGATCGCCGCCAGCGACATCGCGTTGTCGCGGATCGCGTTGTCACGGTTGTGGTCGCGGCTGGACGTGTCAGACATGCCGATCGCTGCTCATGCGGGAAGGACCTCCGGGCGGTGAGTCATGCAGCCTCACCCCCGCAAAATCAATCGCAGTTGCGGCAAATCAAGAGCAAGATGACCATATAATGCCAAACTGTCAGACTATAGAGTCCGTCAAATCATCCCCAGGAGTGATGCTACAATGGCGATCAAATTTGGCCGTCCGATCGAGATGCGCGACACCCCGCGGCAACCGGCCGCCGCGGCCCCGATGCTCGATCTGGTCGTCCGACCGCGCCGCAACCGCAAGTCCGAATGGGCGCGGCGGCTGGTGCGCGAAAACGTGCTGACCACCGACGACCTGATCTGGCCGATGTTCGTGATCGACGGCGACAACAAGCGCGCGCCGGTCGGCTCGATGCCCGGCGTCGAGCGCTTGAGCGTCGACCAGGTGGTGCGCGCCGCCGAGCGCGCGATGAAGCTCGACATCCCCTGCATCGCCCTGTTCCCGTTCACCGAGCCGTCGCTGCGCGACGAGAACGGCACCGAAGCCACCAACGCCGACAATCTGGTGTGCAAGGCGGTGCGCGCCTTGAAGCAGGAATTCCCCGACCTCGGCGTATTGTGCGACGTGGCGCTCGATCCGTTCACCAGCCACGGCCATGACGGGCTGATTCGCGACGGCAAGATCCTCAACGACGAGACCGTCGAAGTGCTGGTGCAGCAGTCGCTGGTGCAGGCGCAGGCCGGCTGCGACATCATCGCGCCGTCCGACATGATGGACGGCCGAATCGGCGCGATCCGCCAGGCGCTGGACGCCAACGGCTTCCTCGACGTGCAGATCATGGCTTACGCGGCGAAATACGCCTCGGCGTTCTACGGCCCGTTCCGCGACGCGATCGGCTCGGCCAAGGCTCTGACCGGCGACAAGCGCACCTATCAGATGGACAGCGCCAACACCGACGAGGCGCTGCGCGAGGTCGAGCTCGATCTCGCCGAAGGCGCCGATATGGTGATGGTGAAGCCCGGCATGCCCTATCTCGACATCGTGCGCCGGGTGAAGGAGACCTTCGCGGTGCCGACCTTCGCCTATCAGGTGTCCGGCGAATACGCGATGATCGCCGCCGCCGCCGCCAACGGCTGGATCGACGGCGAGCGGGCGATGATGGAAAGCCTGCTCGGCTTCAAGCGCGCCGGCGCCGACGGCGTGCTGACCTATTTCGCCCCCGCCGCAGCCGAGAAGCTGAAGAAGCACGGCTGAGCCGGTCTTCACTTCGTCGCGCGGCCGCTCCCGGCCGCGCGAGGACGGGCGGCCCGACAGGCGGCGCGACGCGAGGTGAGCGCGCCGCTGGCCCGCCGCAAGGCGGTGGGTCAGTGAGTCGCGGCGTATGGACGGCACCAGCGCCGGGCACGCGTAGTTGCGCGCGAGCACTTGTAACCGCGGTTGCGCGTCTCCATGTCCTGCGACGTCATCCGGGCGTTTCGGTCCGGCAGGGAGCACCTTGCGATGTCTGACAATGGCGGAAGCGACAATGGCGGAAGCGACAATTCGGCCTGGCGCGGCGGCCCCGATCCGCGCGAGCCGGCGTTCGATCCCTGGCTGCAGCCGGAGCTGTTTCGCGGCGTGCTGACACGCCGGGTGTTCGCCTTCCTGATCGACCTGGTGCTGCTGGCGATCCCGATCGTCCTGGGCGTGGTGTTCATCAGCGTGTTCGGCGTGGTCACGCTGGGGCTCGGCTGGGCGCTGTTCTGGCTGGTGTCGCCGGCCTCGGTGATCTGGGCGCTGGTGTATTACGGCGCCACTCTGGGCGGCCCCTCCTCGGCGACCGTCGGGATGCGGATGATGGATCTGCAGATGCGCACCTGGTACGGCGAGCCGAGCTATTTCGTGATGGGCGCGGTGCACGCCATCCTGTTCTGGGTCTCGATCACCATGCTGTCGCCGTTCGTGCTGCTGGTCGGGCTGTTCAACGGCCGCCGCCGTCTGTTGCACGACATCGTGCTCGGAACCGTGATCATCAACAGCGCGGCGCTCGGCCGGGACGCCCAGCCGCTGCGATCGTTCTAAGTGCAAGTGAACCGCATTGACCATCCGGCCGGACGGCGCGATGCTGCTGCTGCGACGCAACCGGAGTGACCCGTAACCGTGCTGTCCCGCTGCCAATGGAGGTTGACCGCAATCCGTGACTCAGCACTCGCGTGACACCCCGCAGTTCTACCTGACGGCGCCGTCGCCCTGCCCCTATCTGCCGGGCCGGCACGAACGCAAGGTGTTCACCCATCTGGTCGGCAGCAAAGCCGGCGAGCTGAACGACCTGTTGACCCATGGCGGCTTCCGCCGCAGCCAATCGATCGCCTACCGGCCGGCCTGCGACCAGTGCCGCGCCTGCGTCTCGGTGCGGGTGGTGGCCAACGAATTCCGCCCCTCGCGCAACCAGCGCAAGATCCTCGCCCGCAACGCCGACGTGATCGGCGAACTGCGCAGCGCGGTGCCGACCTCCGAGCAGTATTCGGTGTTCCGCGCCTATCTCGACCGCCGGCATCGCCACGGCGGCATGGCCGACATGACCGTGCTGGACTACGCCATGATGGTCGAGGACAGCCACGTCAAAACAAGGATCATCGAGTATCGCCGCCGCGGCCCCGACAGCGGCATCACCGGCCGCGGCGAGGATCTGCTGGCGGTGGCGTTGACCGACATCCTCAATGACGGGCTGTCGATGGTGTATTCGTTCTTCGAGCCCGGCGAGGACAGCCGCTCGCTCGGCACCTTCATGATCCTCGACCACATCGCCCGCGCCCGCAGGCTCAGCCTGCCCTACGTCTATCTCGGCTATTGGATCGAAGGCTCCAAGAAGATGGACTACAAGGGCCGCTATCTGCCGCAGCAGCGCCTCGCGCCTTCGGGCTGGGTCCGGATCGATGCCTCGGGCGAAAGCGCGGTCGAGCCGCAGGATTAGCCGCCAGATCGATGATCTCGTTAACCTGACAGTCATCGCGGTACCACTAGACCACTCTTACCACTAGACCACCCTGTATCGTCCTCACATCTGGAGCACACCATGTTTCGCAGCGTCATCGCCGCCGTTATCTTGTTGCTCCCCTCGGTCGCCCTGGCCGACAGCAAATCGTCCGCCGCCTGCGCCGCGCAGCTCACGCCGGAGGCCAAGCTGATCTACAACACCGCGGCCCCGTCGATCCGGCCCGACACCGTGATCAAGGATACGCTCCCCGGAATCGTGCGGCCGATGGTGATTTCCGGCAAAGTGGTCCGCGCGACCGCGCAGGACAGCGGCAGGGCCGCCGGGCTTTGCTTGAAGCAATTGCAGTAGGCCCGTCAGCTCGCGATAAAATCGAACACCAGCTTGGCGTTGAGCGCGATGATGATCACCGCGATCAGCGCCGCTGCGGCGGTGAGCCAGCGCGGGGCGACGAATTCCCCCATCTTGGCGCGGCTGGCGGTGAACATCACCAGCGGCACCACGGCGAACGGCAACTGCAGGCTGAGCACCACTTGGCTGAGGATCAGCAATTGCCCGGTGGCCTTCTCGCCGGCCCAGATCGTGACGCCGACCGCCGGCACGATGGCGATCATCCGCGTCACCATGCGGCGCAGCCACGGCGCGATCTTGAGCTGGATGAAGCCTTCCATCACCACCTGGCCGGCCAGCGTCGCGGTGATGGTGGAGTTGAGCCCGCAGCACAATAGCGCGATGCCGAACAGCGTCGGCGCCAGCGCCGAGCCGAGCAGCGGCGCCAGAAAGGCGTGGGCCTGATCGAGTTCGGCGACATCGGTCTTGCCGACGTGATGGAAGGTCGCCGCGGCGAGAATCAGGATCGAGGCGTTGATGGTCAGCGCCAGGCACAGCGCCAGCGTGGAATCGATGGTCGCGAGCTTGATTGCCTCGCGCTTTTCCGGAACGCTGTCGCCATAGCCGCGGGTCTGCACCAGGCCGGAATGCAGATAGAGATTGTGCGGCATCACCGTGGCGCCGAGGATGCCGAGCGCAAGATACAGCATGCCCGGATTGGTCAGGATCTGCGTGGTCGGCGCGAAACCGCGGATCACCGCGCCCCAGTCCGGATCGGCCATTGCGATCTGCACCGCAAAGCACGCCGCGATCACGCCGAGCAGCGCCACCACGAAGGCTTCGATCCAGCGGAAGCCGAACGCCTGCAGCGCCAGGATCAGGAACACGTCGGCGGCGGTGATGATGACGCCGATCTCGAGCGGAATCCCGAACAGCAGATTGAGCCCGATCGCGGTGCCGATCACTTCGGCCAGATCGGTGGCGGTGATGGCGATTTCCGCCGAGATCCACAGCGGCCACGAGGCCCAGCGCGGATAGGCGTCGCGGCAGGCCTGCGCCAGATCGCGCCCCGCGCCGACGCCGAGTCGCGCGCATAATGACTGCAGAACGATCGCCATGATGTTGGAGATCAGCGCCACCGCGAGCAGCGCGTAGCCGAATTTCGAACCGCCGGCGAGCGAGGTCGCCCAATTGCCGGGGTCCATGTAGCCGACCGCGACCAGATAGCCCGGGCCGAGGAACGCCACCAGCTTGCGCCAGAATGAGCCGCTCTTGGCGACCCTGATCGAGCCGAACATGTCGGCCAGCGACGGCTCGCCGCGCTCGCCGCGCCAGCTGCCCGGCACCACGGGAATTGCGGCCGGCGTGGCGGCCTGTTCATGAGTTAACAGCGGGGTTTTAGCATCCATTTCGAGAGCCTGACTCGGAACGGGCGTTAATGCAACTGATTTGCATGTGCAAGTGGCCAGATTCCCATCATTTTTCTTCGGAACTTAGAAAGGTTCCAAGAACAACGCAGAATCGGGAACCCGGTTCCATGCTGCCATGCGGGATCGTGCAAAGTCACGCTCGGAGGGGATCGGTGGTGGCGCGAGAGCGACAGCTCGAGCGAACCCGGAATCTCGCAACAGGCATCGAGACGCGGGAAAGTCCGACTTCCCATCGAGCGATTTTTCGCGCAGAACCGCGCCATGAGCGAACACAACGGCCCGCCCGCCACCTTGCAACAGCGCCTGCGCTGGCTGATGACGCCGCCGCAAGCCTATCTGGCCTATGCGCTGGCCGTGCTGCTGATCGGCGGGCTGTCGTTCTATGCCGGCTCGCTGAAGCCGAACAAAAAGAGCCTGGTGCCGCCGCCCGCGGCGCAGCACTCGGCGCCGCCGCAGAACTAAAGCATCTTCGGTTGGGGTTGCATCATCCAACCCAAATGCAGTCGTCATTCCGGATTGCGAGTTCGTCAGAACGAGCAAGTCCGGAATCCATTCTCCCTGCAGGGGTTATGGATTCCGGGCTCACTCGCAGCTGTCGCTGCTCGCGCCCCGGAATGACAGCTAGGGAATCTGGAAGCGCGTCGATCTCACGCGAAAGACCGCCGCGCGTTTGCGCTGCTATTCGATGCCGCGGCCGAACTTGTTGGACTTCGGGAATCCCTTCGGCGGCATCCGGCCGGCGTCGGCGCGGTTGCCGCGCCATTCCGCCAATTCCTTGATCGACGCGGTGAACTCGCGGCCGGCGGAATCCCGCCAGGAGAAGCCGTCCTTGGCGGTGAAGGTGGCGATGTCGGACAATCCGCCGTCCTTGTATTTCTGCAGCCGCACGCCGCGGCCGCGCGCCATTTCCGGCACCTGGTCGAGCCCAAAGATCAGCAGTTTGCGGTTCTCGCCGATCACCGCCACGGTGTCTCCGGAGACGGTGCAGACCGCCCTCGCCTCGTTCGGCATCTCGACGTTGAGGATCTGCTTGCCCTTGCGGGTGTTGCCGACGCAATCGTCCTCGCCGACGATAAAGCCCTGGCCGTCATGGCTGGCCACCAGGAATTTGCGGCCGCCAGTGTGGACGAACAGCGCCACGATCGCGGCGTCCTGATCGAGGTCGATGAACATCCGGATCGGCTCGCCATGGCCGCGGCCGCCGGGCAGTTTGGCGACGTCGAGCGAATAGAACCGGCCGTTGGTGGCGAACAGCAGCAGCTTCGAGGTGGTCTCGGCGAAGAACGCCTTGTCGAGCTTGTCGTCGGTCTTGAAGGTCAGCCCCGACAGATCGGCGACGTGGCCCTTCAGCGTGCGCACCCAGCCCTTGTCAGAGATCACCACGGTGACCGGCTCGCGCTCGACGAAGGCCTCCTCGATCGCGGCGAGATCGTGCTCCGGCGCATCGGCAAACTGCGTGCGGCGCTTGCCGAGCGCGGTCTTCGGCCCGAACATCTCGCGCACCTTGCGGACCTGCTCGGCGACCTTGGCCCACTGCTCGGGCTCGGATTTCAGGATCGCGTTGATGTCCTTCAGCTCGGCGCGCAGGTTCTTGTCCTCGGTGCGGATCTCGAATTCCTCGAGCTTGCGCAAACTGCGCAGCCGCATGTTGAGGATCGCCTCGGCCTGGATGTCGGTGAGGTTGAACGCCTTCATCAACACCGGCTTCGGCTCGTCCTCGGTGCGGATGATCTTGATCACCTTGTCGATGTTCAAGTACGCGATCAGGTAGCCGCCGAGCACTTCCAACCGATGCTCGATCTGCGCCTTGCGGTAGTTGGAGCGGCGCAGCAGCACGTCGCGCAGATGGTCGAGCCATTCGCGCAAGCATTCGGCGAGGCCGAGCACTTTCGGGATGCGGCCCTTCACCAGCACGTTGAGATTCAGCGGGATCTTGCTTTCCAGCTCGCTCAGCCGGAACAGCGATTCCATCAGCAGCTCGGGATCGACGGTGCGCGACTTCGGCTCGATCACGACGCGGACGTCTTCGGCGGATTCATCGCGGACGTCGCCGACCAGCGGCAGCTTCTTTTCGTTCAACAGTTCGGCGATCTTCTCGATCAGCCGCGATTTCTGCACCAGCCAGGGAATCTCGGTGATCACCACCACCCAGGTGCCCCGCGCGCCGTCTTCCTGATGCCATTTGGCGCGGGTGCGGAACGAGCCGCGCCCGGTGGCGTAGGCTTCGGCGATGCTCTCGCGCGAGTCGATAATGACTCCGCCGGTCGGGAAATCCGGCCCCTTGACCCACTTCAACAGCGCCTTCGACTTGGCGTCCGGCTTCTCGATCAGATGCAGCGCGGCGTCGCAGAGCTCCGCGGCATTGTGCGGCGGGATCGCGGTGGCCATGCCGACCGCGATGCCCTGCGCGCCGTTGGCGAGCAGGTTGGGAAAGCCGCCCGGCAGCACGATCGGCTCTTTCGACTGGCCGTCGTAATTGGCGCGGAACGCGACGCCGTCCTCGTCGATGCCGTCCAGCAGCAGCCGGGCGACGTCGGTCATGCGGGCTTCGGTGTAACGATAGGCGGCCGGATTATCGCCGTCGATATTGCCGAAATTGCCCTGGCCGTCGACCAAGGGATAGCGCGAGGAGAAATCCTGCGCCAGACGCACCAAGGCGTCGTAGATCGACTGGTCGCCGTGCGGATGGAACGAGCCCATCACGTCGCCGACGATCTTGGCGGATTTCTTGAACGGCGTGCCGGGGTCGAGCCGCAACAGCCGCATGCCGTAGAGGATGCGCCGATGCACCGGCTTCAGCCCGTCGCGGGCATCCGGCAGCGCGCGGTGCATGATGGTCGACAGCGCATAGGCGAGGTAGCGCTCTTCCAGCGCCTCGCGCAGCTGGACGTCGTGAATCTCCGCAGGCTCAGGCGGAATCAGTCGTTTTCCCATGCCGGGGGATTACCCTCTGGCGCCGACTTCGACAACAAACGAATCGCCGTTGCCGTCCCCCACGGCGACGCTCAAGTTCCCCGTGGCCGGCTGGAATTGCGTCCCCGGCCGCTTTGTCCTAGATTTTCCGGGCAAGGTGTCCCCCGAGTTTCTGGAGCTGGACGATGACCAGCCGTGATATCAGGCTGATGACCCTGCCGCTGATCGCAGCGGGTGTCGCTTCCGCCTTGGCCTGGAGTGCGGCCCTGCTCGTCATTCGCCGGAACATGAGACTTCAGGCCCGCGGCCAGCTTTCGAAGCAATCGCCAGCGCCGGGCGCACCGGACGACGTCACCGACCCCGAAATCGAGCACGCCCTCAACCAGATCCGCATCGCCGTTGCCAAGCGCCGGGCCAGGTCGTGATTCCAAGCACTACTCTGCCGCAGTCCGCGCCCGCAGCCGGACGACCGCGTTGATAAATCCGTCGCGGGCGTCGGAATGGCCCTGCCCGCGCGGCTCCAGTACGTTGCGCAGCAGGAACCGGCCGGTCAGCGCAAAGCCGTCCTGCAGGTCCTGGTCGGACCAGTCGTTGCGGGCGGCTTCGCCCTCGCGCAGGAACGGCGGCAGCCGCAGCAGTTTGTCGCGCCACGGCTCGCCAGCCTGGCGCGACACCGCGCCGCCGGATTTCGGCGAGACATAGATCAGGTCGGCGGTCGTGCCGGTCGCCGCGCAGCTCGCCAGATCCAGCCCGAAGCCGAGTTCGGTCAACATCGTCAGTTCGAAGCGGATCAGATGCACCGCGGCCTCGCCGACGTCATCGAAATCGTCCAGCGTGCGCTCCAGCCGCTCGTAGATCTCCGGCTGCGGGTCGCGCTCCGGCAACAGCCGCGCCAACGACGCCAGATGGGTCACGCCATAGACCGCGTGGCTGGAGGCCAGCAGCATCGCCGCGCGCATCCTGGTGCCTTCCAGCACGTAAGTGCCGAGATGTTCGTCGAGCCTGGCGCGCCACACCGCGCTCACGCTGTTGCCGGGCTGCAGCAGCGGCCGCAGCTTGGAGCCGGCGCCACCGCGCACCAGGCCGAGATGGCGGCCGTGGCCGCGGGTCAACAATTCGACGATGGCGCTACTCTCGCCATGCCGCCGCACCCCCAGCACGATGCCTTCGTCGGTCCATTCCATCGGCCGACTATACAGGACGGGACGAGTCTTCGCAGCCTCGGGCTACTGGTTGAACCAGCCCTTGGCGTCGCCGGTGAACGACAGATACAGCCCGGCGGCGGTGAGCATCGTCGAGACGATCTCGAGCCAGCTGTCGAACTGCAGGCCGGAATCGCCGATGATCTGCACCAGCGACACCGCCGACAGCGCCAGCGAGCCGATCAGCACCCAGCGCGGCCAGGCCTTGCGGCGCTGCGCGGCGAGCCAGACCAGATACACCAAGGTGACGATCAGGCCGGCCGCGATCAGGTTCGCCGCCATGATCACGCCGTCGCCGATATCGAGCGTCGGCGTGCGGTCCTGGAACGCCACCGACAGCGCATCGAGCCCGAGCGAGGCATAGAGCAGCGCCTCGAACAGTTGAACATTCCTGGGCGTCGCCATGATCCGCGCTAATCCTTCGGGAATTCGAGGCCCATCTCGTGATAGCGATTGGGATCGTCGCCCCAGTTCTCGCGCACCTTGACGAACAGGAACAGGTGGACCGTCTGGCCCAGAATCTCGGCGATCTCCTTGCGGGAATCCGCGCCGATCGACTTGATGGTGGCGCCGCCCTTGCCGAGCACGATCTTGCGCTGGCTTTCGCGCTCGACGAAGATCGTCTGCTCGATCCGCACCGATTTGTCCTTGCGCTCTGTCCAGGTGTCGGTCTCCACCGTGGACTGATACGGCAATTCCTGGTGCAGCTGCCGAAAGATTTTTTCCCGGGTGATTTCCGCCGCCAGATGCCGCATCGGCGCGTCCGACATCTGGTCTTCCGGATAGTGATACGGCCCCGGCGGCACCTTGGACGCCAGCGATTTCCGCAGGTCCTCGACGCCGTCGCCGGACAGCGCGGACACCATAAACGTCTCGTCGAATTTCAGCCGTGCGTTGGCGTCCTGCGCCAGCTTCAAGAGCTTTTCCTTGGAGACGATGTCGACCTTGTTGATCACCAGGATTTTTGGATGATTGACCTGCGACAGCTTGGTCAGGATCGCATCGGCCTCCTCGTCGATGCCCTCGCGGGCGTCGAGCAGCACGCACACCAGATCGGCATCGTGCGCCCCGCTCCACGCGGTCTTCACCATGGCGCGGTCGAGCCGGCGCTTCGGCAAGAAGATGCCGGGGGTGTCGACCAGAATGATCTGGGCGTGGTCCTCGATCACGATGCCGCGGATCAGCGCGCGCGTGGTCTGCACCTTGCGCGACACGATGGTGACCTTGGAGCCGACCAGCGCATTGACCAGCGTCGACTTGCCGACATTCGGCGCGCCGATCAGCGCGACGAAGCCGCAGCGGGTCTCCGCCGGCGTCGCCTCATTCTCAGCGCCCGTATCGTTCACAGCTTCATCCACCACTGACACCTTCCCGCGCCAGCATCACCGAGGCTGCGACTTTTTCTGCGGCGCGTTTGCTGCCGCCAACGCCCTCCGCGGGTTCCAGACCGGGCAGATCCACCGCGACCCGGAATTGCGGATCGTGATGCGGCCCGGTGCGTTCGACTTCGCGATAGACCGGGGTCGGCAGACCCTTGCCCTGCGCCCATTCCTGCAACACCGTCTTGGCGTCGCGCAGCGGCCGTACCGGCTTGCGCATCCGCTCCAGCCAGTTGCGCTGCACGAAACTTTCCGCGGCCGGATAGCCGCCGTCGAGAAAGATCGCGCCGATCACCGCCTCGCAGATGTCGCCGAGCACCGATTTGCGCAACCGCGCGCTGGCGCCGGCACCGACCGAACCGAGCTTGATGCCGTCCAAGAGATCGAGGCTGCGCGCCACGTCCGCACAGGCTTCCTTGCGCACCAGATCGGCGAGCCGCTTCGACAGTTCGCCTTCGTCGGCGTTGGGAAACGCCCGATACAGCATGTCGGAGACCACGAGGCCGAGCACGTGATCGCCGAGAAATTCCAGCCGCTGATAGCTGTCGGCGCGGCGCGATGATTTCAGCGCCGAGACGTGGGTGAAGGCGGTGGTCAGCAGCTGCGGGTCGGCGAAGGCGTGGCCGATCCGCGCTTCGAGCGCGGCGGCGGCGGCTTTGGCGTCGGCCTTGCTACGTCGCTTGCGGGCCGCCGGGGTCTCCCGGTCCGCCTCGGGGGCAGCCGCGGTGTCCTCGGGGGTCTGCGCCTGCTCGATGGTGCTGTCCTGCTTCATCGCACGATGTTGAAGATACGATTCCAGCGCACCGCGGTCGGCCAGCGCCAGATCTGCCAGGCATGTTCGCCTTCCGCGATCGAGAAGAAGATCATCTGCGCCCGGCCGATGATGTTCTCGAACGGCACGTAGCCGACCGCCGACAGCACCCGGCTGTCGGTGGAGTTGTCGCGGTTGTCGCCCATCATGAAGAAGTGGCCGGGCGGCACGTTGTAGACGTTGGTGTTGTCGTAGAAGCCGTTGTCGACGCAATCCAGCGACTCATAGCTGACGCCGTTCGGCAGGGTTTCTTTCCAGCGCTTGACGCGCGCGGTGGCGTCGGAGCCGCAGGGGTCCTCGCCGACGAAATCCGACAGCCGCTCGCGCTTCACCGGCACGTCGTTGATGTAGAGCAGCCCCTCTCTCATCTGGATGCGGTCGCCGGGCAATCCGATCACCCGCTTGATGTAGTCGGTGGAATCGTCCTTCGGCAGCCGGAACACCACGACGTCGCCGCGCGCCGGCTCCGAGCCGAAGATCCGGCCGGAGAAGATCGGCGGCGACAGCGGCAGCGAATAGTGGCTGTAGCCGTAGGAATATTTCGAGACGAACAAGTAGTCGCCGACCAGCAGCGTCGCCTTCATCGAGCCCGACGGAATGTTGAACGGCTGAAACAGCACGGTTCGGATCACCAGCGCGATGATCAGGGCGTGGATGACGACGCGGATGGTCTCGCCGATTCCGCTTTCCGGTTTTGTCCCTGAGGTCACGCTCATCGCTTTCTCATTCCCGTCGCGTACGCCGCGCAGCGGCAGTGTTCTCAACAGAAGCGAGACCGCTTCGCGATGAGACTTGATGTGGTGGGCGATTCCCCCGGCCCGCGGGTCGCGGCCCGCGGGGCGCCGCGAGCCGATGGAGACTCCGCGCGGGTTTTAGACCGTTGTTTCATCCCGCGCAATCAACGGCTCCCGGAAAACTTCCTAATACTATGATATATCGACGTTTTTTAGTTTGCGCCGGAAAACTGCCCAGGCCCGGCGGGGTTACCCCTGGCTGATACTTACCGCCGAAATGATGACGAAGGCCTGCGCCAGCGGCCAGTCGTCGGTGATCGACAGGTCGATCCGGGCCTCATATCCCGGCGGGGTCATGGCGTCGAGCCGCGCCTTGGCGCCGCCGGTCAGCGCCATGGTCGGCCGGCCGCCGGGCATGTTGACCACGCCCATATCCCGCCACCACACGCCGTTGCGGATCCCGGTGCCGAGCGCCTTGGAGCAGGCTTCCTTGGCGGCGAACCGCTTGGCATAGGTCGCCACCACCATTTTCTCGCTCTTGGCGCGGCGCGAAGCCTTGGCGCGCTCGACCTCGGTGAACACCCGGTCGAGAAAGCGGTCGCCGTGGCGCTCGATCACCTTGGCGACGCGGCGGATGTCGATCAGGTCGGAGCCGATGCCGAGGATCATGCGGTTGCCTCGAGACTCTCGCGGCCGCGCGCCATCGCGGCGCGCATCCTGCGGATGGATTCGGAAAGACCGACGAACAGCGCCTCGCCCATCAGATGGAAGCCGATGTTGAGTTCGGCGATCTGCGGCAGCGCCGAGATGGTCTGCGCGGTCGCATAGTCGAGCCCGTGGCCGCCGTGCACCTCGAGGCCGACCGATTGCGCCAGCTTGGCGCCGGCCACGATGCGTTGCCATTCCGCCTCGGCCTTCGCCGTATTGCCGGCCTCGACCGCGTCGCACCAGGCGCCGGTGTGGATCTCGATCACCGGCGCGTGCAGCTTCGCCGCCATCTCGATCTGCGCCGGGTCGGCGGCGATGAACAGCGAGGTGCGGATGCCCGCATCGTTGAAGCGCGCAATGAACGGCGCCAGCGTGTTGTGGTGGCCGATGACGTCGAGACCGCCCTCGGTGGTGACCTCCTCGCGGCGCTCCGGCACCAGGCAGACCGCGTGCGGCCTCGTGGCCAGCGCGATCTGCACCATGTCGGGGGTCGCCGCCATTTCGAAGTTCAGCGGCTTGGAGATCTCCGCCTTCAACCGCGCCATGTCGGCGTCGCGGATATGCCGGCGATCCTCGCGCAGATGCGCGGTGATGCCGTCGGCGCCGGCCTCGATCGCGGCCAGCGCCGCGCGCAACGGATCGGGATGCTTGCCGCCGCGGGCGTTGCGCAGCGTGGCGACGTGATCGACATTGACGCCGAGGCGCAGCGGAAGGGCTTTGGACATGGAGAACTCGCGAGGACCAGGAACGAAGAATTAGCCATTCACCCGCTCGACCTTGGCGACCACTGCCTTGGCGCGGAGCTGGTTGATGATCGCGCTGAGATGCTTGAGATCATAGACCTCGATATCGATGTTCTGCTCGGTGAAGTCAGGCGAGCGGCGGTGCATGCTGATATTGTCGATGTTGCCGTCATGGTCGGCAATCACCTGGGCGATCTGCGCCAGGCTGCCGGGCTCGTTGACGTTCTGCACGAACAGGCGCGCCGGAAAACGCTGCGGCGAGGACTCGTCGACGTCCCAACGCACATCGACCCAGCGCTCCGGCTCTTCCTCGAAATCCTTCAAGGCCGGCGACTGGATCGGGTAGATGGTGATGCCCTCGCCCGGCGTGATGATGCCGACGATGCGATCCCCCGGCACCGCGCCGCCGTTCGGGGCGAACTTCACCGGCAGGTCGGAATTGACACCGCCGACCGATATGATCGAGGTGAAGCGACCGGCGCCGTCGGGGGTCTTGACCCGGTCGGCGGTCGCCTTGCGGTTGCTGGTGACGAAGCGACCGACGCGCTCCTCCTTGTAGTCCGGGTACATCGCCCTCGCGACGTCAGACGCGCGCAATTCGCCGCGCCCGACCGAGGCCATCACCTCGTCGATCGAGGGCCGCGCCAGCCGCGGCAGCGCGCCCTTCAGCTTGTCGTCGGCGTAATCGATCTTGGCGCGGGAAAACAACCGCTCGACGATGCGGCGGCCGAGTTCGGCATATTGATCGCGCACCGCGGTGCGGGTGGCGCGGCGGATCGCGGCGCGGGCCTTGCCGGTCACCGCCAGCGATTCCCAGGCCGACGGCGGCGCCTCTTGGGCCGCCGAGGTCAGCACCTCGACCTCGTCGCCGTTCTGCAATTCGGAGGACAACGGCGCGAACTTGCCGTTGATCTTGCAGCCGACCGCCGAATTGCCGACGTCGGTGTGCACCGCATAGGCGAAATCGATGACGTTGGCGGCGCGCGGCAGCGCGATCAACTTGCCCTTCGGGGTGAAGCAGAACACCTGGTCGTGGAACAGCTCGAGCTTGGTGTGCTCCAAAAACTCTTCGGGATTGGAGCTTTCCGACAGGATCTCGATGGTGTGGCGCAGCCAGGCGAAGGCGTTGCTCTCGCGTTTCAGCATCTCGGTCGGCGAGCCGACGCCGTCCTTGTAGAAGGCGTGCGCAGCGATGCCGATCTCGGCGATCTGGTCCATCTCCTCGGTGCGGATCTGCAGCTCGACGCGCTGCTGGCCGGGACCGATCACCGTGGTGTGGATCGAGCGGTAGTCGTTCTGCTTCGGCGTCGAGATGTAGTCCTTGAACCGCCCCGGCACTACCGGCCAGGTGGTATGGACCACGCCGAGCGCGCGGTAGCAGGATTCGACGTCCTTCAGCACGACGCGGAAGCCGTAGATGTCGGACAATTGCTCGAAGCCGACCGACTTGCGCTCCATCTTGGTCCAGATCGAAAACGGCCGCTTGCGGCGGCCGGTGACCTCGGCGGAGAGGCCGTTCTTGGCGAGGTTGGCGGAGAGCTGGGTCTCGATCTCGCCGATCAGGTTGCGGTTGCGCTCGGCCAGGGAATCCAGCCGCTGCATCACCACCGCGAAGGCGTCGGGGTCGAGGCTCTGGAACGAGAGGTCTTCCAATTCCTCGCGCATCTCCTGCATGCCCATGCGGCCGGCCAGCGGCGCATAGATGTCCAGGGTCTCCTCGGCGATCCGCTGCCGCGACGCCGGCGGCACGAATTCCAGGGTGCGCATATTGTGCAGCCGGTCGGCGAGCTTGATCAGCAGCACCCGGACGTCGTTGGAGATCGCCAGCAACAGCTTGCGCAGGTTTTCCGCCTGTTTGGCCTCGCGGGAGACCAGCTCGAGCCGCTTCAGCTTGGTCAGACCTTCGACCAGCGCGCCGATCTCGTGACCGAAGATATTGTCGATTTCGGTGCGGGTTGCCTCGGTATCTTCAATCGTATCATGAAGCAGCGCCGCGACGATGGTGGCGTCGTCCAGCTTCAGATTGGTGAGGATCGCGGCGACTTCCAAAGGATGCGAGAAATACGGATCGCCGGAGGCGCGGGTCTGCTCGCCATGCGCCATCATGGCGTAGACATAGGCGCGGTTCAAAAGGTCTTCGTCGGTATCCGGATTGTAGGAGCGGACCCGCTCGACCAGGTCGTACTGCCGCATCATCCGCGAGCGCGGCCGCGACGGCTTCACCGCAGCCGGCTTCAACACCGCGACCGTTCCGGCCGCGGCCTCCATCTGCCGTGAATTACGGCTCCAATAGGCCATCCAATCGCAACCTCTTTGCCGCGCAAGCTCTGGGATTTCCGCGGGCGAAGCGTCAAACCACGCCGTCATCCTGGCCAAAGGCGCGCCGTCAGACCGCGGCGCCGACCAGAAATGAAAGCATATTCATCGCCTTCGACGGTCGGAGTCGACGTCTTCCGATCGCGGATTCGTGCAACAGAACGAAGGACAAGTTCACGACTTTAGAGTGTTTTGTGATGAAGTGAAGCCGTTTCGCTGCTGCTCGAATTGCCATCAGTCTTAGGACCGCGGCCGCACCTCGTACACCCGCAATCGGCGATTGCGCCGCACGCCAGCTCTGCACGTGCCGAATAGAAAACGGCCCGGAAACCGTCCGGGCCGCAAAAAAAACTCTGAGTCGGGACGAAAGCGCAGCGCTATTCGTCTTCCTCGGGCTGCTCCTCGGGGGGCGCCAGGCCTTCCAGGCCCTTCAGCAGCTCTTCCTCGGTCATCCGCTCCGGCGCCACCTCGGTGTCGTCGGCATCGACGCTGGCCCCGGCGGAGCCGATCAGCGGCACGGTGTCGGGCTCGGGCTCGTCGACCTCGACGAACTTCTGCAGCGAATGCACCAGTTCCTCGCGCAGATCCTCGGGCGAAATGGTCTGCTCGGCAATTTCCCGCAACGAAACCACCGGATTTTTGTCATTATCGCGATCGATGGTGAGCTGCGAGCCGGACGAGATCATCCGGGCGCGGTGCGCAGCCAGAAGGACCAGGTCGAACCGGTTGTCGACCTTATCAATACAATCTTCCACGGTGACGCGCGCCATCGACTGTCGCTCCGTTAAATGGGACGAAAATGCGGGTTATGACCCGCTAGGTATAGGGGGTTAGGGGTTTCTGCAAGAACCAATTTGCCCTTCGCCGCCCGGATCGCCGGCCTCCGGCGGCACGGCGGCGGGTGCGAAAAAACCATTTTGCCGTGGGAGAAGGTCAACAAAACGCCTGTATTGCCCTCACAAAAGTATACACTCACCTCGCTTGCGTTGTTCAGCCAGCAGTGGTGACTGTCTCGGTCTGCCGGGAATTTTACGCCCAGAAACGCGCCTTTGAAATGCGTGGCAGTGCGCCGCGCCAAAAACCTTAACAACAAACCGACCGTGAGAAAACTTGATGTCCTCTGCTAGCAGCAAAATCGCGCTCTTCATTGACGGAGCCAACCTTTATGCCACCGCGAAGACGCTTGGCTTCGATATTGATTACAAGCGATTGCTCAAGGAATTTCAGAGCCGTGGCACGTTGGTGCGGGCGTTCTATTACACCGCCATCATCGAGGATCAGGAATATTCGTCGATCCGGCCGCTGATCGATTGGCTCGACTACAACGGCTATACCGTCGTCACCAAGGCGACCAAGGAATTCATCGACGCCTCCGGCCGCCGCAAGGTCAAGGGCAACATGGACATCGAGCTCGCGGTCGACGCCATGGAATTGGCCGAGCACATCGACCAGATGGTGCTGTTCTCCGGCGACGGCGACTTCCGCTCGCTGGTCGAGGCGGTGCAACGCCGCGGCGTCCGCGTCACCGTGATCTCGACGATCTCCAGCCAGCCGCCGATGATCGCCGACGAGCTGCGCCGCCAGGCCGACGTGTTTACCGACCTGGTGGAGCTGCAGTCCAAGCTCGGCCGCGACCCGGCGGAGCGCCCTGCCCCGCGCGAACCGCGCCACACCCCGCAGTTCCTGCAGCGCGCCGCCACCACGGCGCCGCGCGCCGAGGATGACGAGTTCGAAGACTAAGCGCGGAGTGGTTCGACGGCGATGGCCGTCGCAAAGACCGAACCGGACCGCAACTGCCCGCTGTGCCCGCGGCTCGCCGAATTTCGCCGAGCCGCGCGCTTGCGCGAGCCGTCTTGGTTCAACGCCCCCGTCCCCACCTTCGGCGATCCCGACGCCAAGCTTTTGATCGTCGGCCTCGCGCCGGGGTTACAGGGCGCCAACCGCACCGGCCGGCCGTTCACCGGCGACTTTGCCGGCGACCTGCTCTACGCCACGCTGATCGAATACGGCTTTGCCAAAGGCGTCTATCAGGCGCGGCCCGACGACGGGCTGCGGCTGGTCGATTGCCGGATCGCCAATGCGGTGCGCTGCGTGCCGCCGCAGAACAAACCGCTGCCGGTCGAAATCAACACCTGCCGGCAATTCCTCTCCGCGGTGCTGGAGACCATGCCGCGGCTCACCGCCATCGTGGCACTCGGCCGGGTGGCGCATGATTCGACGGTGAAAGCGCTCGGGCTACGCGCCGTCGCGGCGCCGTTTTCCCACGGCGCGGTGCATCCGGCCGGCACCCGCACGCTGTACGACAGCTATCATTGCTCGCGCTACAACACCAATACGCGGGTGCTGACGCCGCAGATGTTCCGCGACGTGTTCGCCAAGGTGCGCAAGGATCTCGGTTGAGCGTGTCCCGGACGCAGGCAGCGTTCTTTACGCTGCTCCGCGAGCCGGGACCGTCGCAAAGGCAGCGCCCGTAACGGCCCCGGATCTGCAGCGCACCACGCCGCAAGGGCGGCGCGAACACTCAGCCCCGCGCCCGCATGATGCGGCCCTTCTCGCGGCCCCAGTCGCGTTTCTTCTCGGTGTCGCGCTTGTCGTGCAGCTGCTTGCCCTTGGCGAGCGCGAGCTGCAGCTTCACCCGGCCGCGCTCGTTGAAATACATCTTCAGCGGCACCAGCGTCATGCCCTGGCGCTCCACCGCGCCCATCAGCTTGTTGATCTGCTTTCTGTGCAGCAGCAGTTTGCGCGGCCGCTTCGGCTCGTGGTTGAAGCGGTTGGCCTGCAGATATTCCGGAATATTGGCGTTGATCAGCCAGATCTCGCCGTCCTTCGGATCGGCGTAGGATTCCGCGATCGTCGACTTGCCGTTGCGGATCGATTTGACCTCGGTCCCGGTCAGCGCGATGCCGGCTTCCAAAGTGTCCTCGATCGCATAATTGAACCGCGCCTTGCGGTTTTCCGCGATCACCTTGATCGGGCGTTCTTTACTTTCGGCCATATCTCAAATTGCCTTTGGGCGTTCGCTCGGGTTCGGTTCGGACAACGCCCGGCCACGACGTCTAGTCTATCTGGTCTTCAGCAGATCGCGAATTTCGGTCAACAGCTCTTCTTCCCGGGTCGGCTTAGGCGCCGGCTTCGCGTCGTCGTTGCGCTTCAACCGGTTCATGAAGCGGATCACCATGAACAGCACGAAGGCGACGATCAGGAAGTTCAGCGTCAGGGTGAGGAAATTGCCCCAGGCCAGCACCGCGCCCTGCTTCTTGGCGTCGGCGAGGTTGGTCGCGGTCACCGCGTTCGACAGCCCGGTGAAGTAGTTCGAGAAGTCGAGCCCACCGGTGATCGCACCGATCAGCGGCATGATGATGTCGCCGACCAGCGAGGACACGATCGCGCCGAACGCAGCCCCGATGATGACGCCGACTGCCAGATCGACGACGTTGCCCTTCATGGCGAATTCGCGGAATTCCTTCAGCACGGCGATCCTCCCGCGTGGTTGCGCGCCGACGCCGCGGCCGGGCGGGCTAATTGATCAGCCCGGCATGCATCATCGCGCTGCGGATCACCGCGCGGGTCGGCTCGGTCACCGGGATCAGCGGCAACCGCACCTCTTCCTGGATCCGGCCGAGCAGCGCCAGGCCGTGCTTGGCGCCGGAGACGCCGGGCTCCTTGAACACCGCGTCGTGCAGCGGCACCAAGCGGTCCTGCACCTTCAGCGCCGCCGCATAGTCGCCCTTGAACACGGCCGTCATCAGATCCGCGCAGGGCTTCGGCGCCACATTCGACACCACCGAGATGCAGCCATGGCCGCCCGCCGCCATATAGGCCAACGCGGTCATGTCCTCGCCGGAGAGCTGGATGAAATCCGGTCCCATGGCATGGCGCTGCAGCGACACCCGGGCGAGATTGGCGGTGGCATCCTTGACGCCGGCGATGTTCTTCAATTCGTACAGCCGCGTCATAGTCTCGACCGACATGTCGACCACCGAGCGCGGCGGGATGTTGTAGATGATGATCGGAATGCCGATCGCATCGTTCACCGCCTTGAAGTGCAGATACATGCCCTCCTGGGTCGGCTTGTTGTAATACGGCGTCACCACCAGCACCGCGTCGGCGCCCGCGGCTTCGGCGTGCTTGGCCAGTTCGACGGCCTCCTTGGTGGAATTGGAGCCGGCGCCGGCGATCACCGGAACCCGGCCCTTGGATTCCTGGACGCACCATTCCACCACCTTGTGGTGCTCGGCATGGCTGAGCGTGGGACTCTCTCCGGTCGTGCCGACCGGCACCAGGCCGGCGGTTCCTTCGGAAATCTGCCAGTCCACCAGCTTGCGAAACGCGTCTTCGTCGAGCGAACCATTCTTGAAGGGCGTGACCAGGGCGGTGAAAGACCCCCGAAATGCGGCTGTGGTGGCCAAAGCTATTCTCCTGACTCGTCGCGGCTTCGCATCAACGCGCCGCGCCTGACTAAATTCAAAGCAATTCATACCGGGTCTGCCGCGGCGGCGAAAGGTCCGTCTCCGGATCGCCACCCCTGCGTCGGTCTCATTGCGCCCGGAACGCCAGCGGCCTCCCGAACCGATCGGGCAAGCCGTCAGGACGCCACGGGAGCCGCGTAATCGGCGTCGCTGACCTGCTCCAGCCAGGTGGCGAAGCTGCCGTCCAGCGCCTCCTGCATCGCGATATGGGTCATGCCGTTGCCGGGCGCCGCACCATGCCAGTGCTTTTCGCCGGGCGGGATCCACACCGTGTCGCCGGCGCGGATCTCCCGCAGCGGACCGCCTTCGACCTGCACCCGGCCGACGCCGTCGACCACATAGAGCGTCTGGCCAAGCGGATGGGTGTGCCAATGGGTGCGGGCGCCGGGCTCGAACGCCACCCGGGTCGCCATCACCCGTGCCGGCGCCGGCGCCGCCACGATCGCATCCTGCCACACCGTGCCGGTGAAATAGTCCGTCGGCGCGCGGCGCGTCGGCCGCGAGCCGGCCTGATAGATCTCCATGGTGACCTCCCTGCGCGCGGCCATGATTGGCCGCGCTTGTTTTTGATTGCAGTGCCGAGTCGCCCGGTTAGCCCTTGCTTACCCCTTGGCCTTCCAGGCGGCGTAGCGCGCCTTGGTGGCGTCGTTCATCGGATAGAGGCCCGGCAGCTCGGCGCCGGCGTTGACCTCGTTGACGATCCAGCCTTCCATCCGTTCCTGCTCTTCGCCTTCGGCCAAGACCTGATCGAGCAACGCCTGCGGGATCAGCACCGCGCCATCCTGATCGGCGACCACCACGTCGCCCGGAAACACCGCGACGCCGCCGCAGCCGATCGGCTCGCCCCAGCCGACAAAGGTGAGACCGGCGACCGAGGGCGGCGCGGCCGCGCCGTTGCACCACACCGGCAGTCCGGTGCCAAGCACGCCTTCGAGATCGCGCACCACACCGTCGGTGATCAATGCCGCGACGTTGCGCTTGGCCATCCGCGCGCAAAGAATGTCACCGAAGATGCCGGCATCGCTGACGCCCATCGCGTCGACCACGGCGATGCAGCCTTCCGGCATCGCCTCGATCGCGGTGCGGGTCGAGATCGGCGACGACCACGACGCCGGCGTCGCCAGATCCTCGCGCGCCGGCACGAAGCGCAGCGTGAACACTTCGCCGACCAGACGCTGCTGCCCGGGACGCAGCGGACGCGCGCCGCGCATCCAGACATTGCGCAGCCCCTTCTTCAGCAGCACGGTGGTGATGGTCGCGGTGGAGATGCGAGAAAGAGTGGCTTTGGCTTCGGCGGTCAACGACATGAATGAGCTTCCGGTGAGATGAACTGGAGCCGCATCTTGCTGCTGACGGATGCGGCGTCAAGCCGCGTAAACAGGCAACTGCGCTGTGAAACCAACCACCCATCAGCGGAGTTTATCGGGGTGTGGCCCGCATACTTATGCCCACAGCGCTCCGCGCGATGTGAATTTTACTCGGCGTTGAAACGCGCTATGAGACATTCAACGAGTGAGCTTGGAGGCTATGGTCGCACCCCTTTCCCCGCCCCGCATTTTGCCCAGTGGCGACGCCGCGATCACCGTCGAGTTCGGACGTGAGATCGATCAGCGCGCCAGTGAACGTGTACTTCAACTCGATCGCGCGCTGTCCGAAGCGCCGATCACCGGCGTCAGCGAAACCGTCCCGACTTATCGCTCGCTGCTGGTGCACTACGATCCCGAACAAATCGGCTTCGACGAGCTCGGCGAACGCCTCACCGCGCTGGCGCAAGCCGAAACGCCATCCACCGCGGCCAGCATCCGGCATTGGCGGATTCCGGTGTGCTACGGCGGTGAGTACGGCGTCGATCTCGACGACGTCGCGACCTCGCTCGGCCTGTCGCCGGAGGAAGTCGTCAGGCGCCACGCCGCCGGCGATTACCGGGTGGCGATGATCGGCTTCACGCCGGGCTGGTCCTATCTCAGCGGGCTCGATCCGAGCTTGACGATGCCGCGCCGTCAAAGCCCGCGTCTACTCACGCCCGCCGGCACGATCTCGATCGGCGGCGTGCAGGCCGGCGTGCAATGCCTGCCCGGCCCGAGCGGCTGGCATCTGTTGGGACGCACCCCGGTGCGAACCTATCAGCTGCATCGCGACCCGATCTTTCTCTTGGAGCCAGGAGACATCGTGCGGTTCTTCGCAATCGACGCTCGGCAATTCGCCGAGCAGGATGCCGCCGCCGAGCGCGGCGCCGTCGTCGCCGAACTGGTGGCCTGATGAGCAAGCTGATCATCAACGCCGTCGGGCCCGCGACCTCGGTGCAGGATGCCGGCCGGCACGGTACGCAACGCTACGGCCTGCCGCCGAGCGGCGCGATGGATCCGCTGGCGCTCGCCGCCGGCAATGCGCTGCTCGGCAACGCGGCGTTCGCAGCCGCGATCGAAATCGGCCCGCTCGGCGCTTCGTTCACCGCGCGCGGCGCGCTACGCGTGGCACTCAGCGGCGCGCAGCGTCCTGCGGATATCTCGGGCCGGCCGCTGCCGCATAACAGCTCCGTCACGCTCGCCGACGGCGACGTGCTGACGCTCGGCGTCGCGCGCGGCGGGGTGTTCAGTTATCTGGCACTGGAAGGCGGCATCAAGGGCGAGCTGATGTTCGGCAGCCTCGCGGTCAACGCCCGCGCCGGGCTCGGCAGTCCGTATCCGCGGCCATTGCAGCCCGGCGACGAAATCGCCGCCAGTTTCGCCCGCGAGCTGCCCGATCAGAGCATCGACCTGCCCGTCCAATCCGAGCAGCCGATCCGCGTCGTGCTGGGGCCGCAGCATGACGAGTTCGGCGACGCCGTGCAGGCGTTTCTCGACGCCGAGTGGCGGGTCTCGGCGGCGAGCGACCGAATGGGCTACCGGCTCGAAGGCGAGAGCATCCCGCATCTGCACGGCCACAACGTGGTGTCCGACGGCACCGTGAACGGCAGCATCCAGATTCCCGGCAACGGCCTGCCGATCGTGCTGATGCCCGATCGCGGCACCACCGGCGGCTATCCGAAGATCGCCACCGTGATCACCGCCGATCTCAGCCGGCTGGCGCAGACCCAGGCCGGACGCGGCTTCCGCTTCAAGGCCGTTACCATGGCGGAAGCGCAGGCCGAGTACCGGGCGATGGCCAAGCTGCTGCGCGGCCTGCCCGGCCTGGTCCGCGCCGCGCGCAGCTCCTGGCTCGACCTCGAGGCCTTGCATCGCGCCAACGTCGCCGGCATCGCGGTCAGCGCGTTCGACGGCTGATGCATGACGTGCGAAAATCGCTCTCGATTTTCGCACACGATCGTGCGCAAACAATCCGTCAAATCCAACGGAATGAAGTAGTCACATGACCACCATCGATCTGAACTGCGATCTCGGCGAGGGCTTTGGCGCCTGGCAGATGGGCAACGACGCGGCGATGATCGAGCTCGCCAGCAGCGTCAACATCGCCTGCGGCTTTCACGCCGGCGACGCCGACATCATGCGTGCCACCGTGGCATTGGCGAAAGCCGGCGGCGTCAGCATCGGCGCGCATCCCGGCTACCGCGACCTGCACGGCTTCGGCCGCCGCCCGGTCGCCGGCCTCAGCGCCGCCGAGATCGAAAATCTGGTGGCGTATCAGATCGGCGCGCTGCAGGCGGTCGCCTCCCTCGCCGGCCACAAGGTGACCCACGTCAAGGCGCACGGCGCGTTGTCCAACGTCGCCTGCGAGGACGACATGACGGCGAACGCCATCGCCGCCGCGATCAAGGCGGTCGACCGCAATCTGATCTTCGTGGTGCTGGCGAATTCGCGGCTGGTGAAGGCCGGCGAAGCCGCCGGGCTGCCGCTGGCGCATGAAGTGTTCGCCGACCGCGCCTATGAGGACGACGCCACGCTGGTGTCGCGCAAGAAGCCCGGCGCGGTGCTGCACGATCCTTCGAAGATCGCCGAGCGCGTGGTGCGGATGGTCGAGGACGGCGCCGTGGTCTCGGTCACCGGCAAGCTGATCAAGATGCGCACCGACACGGTGTGCATCCACGGCGATACGCCGGGTGCAGTCGAGATTGCCCGCGGCGTTCGGCAAGCACTGAAAGCCGCCGGGATCGCGGTCGCGCCGTTCGCCGGGGCTTGAGCGCTCAGAACGGGTGGGTCGACAGGGTTCCGAAGATCACCGCAGCGATCAGCGCCAGCGCCGCATAGGGAACCAGCTCGGCGATCTGCTGGCGCAGCCGCGCCGGCGCCGCCGGCAGCTCCAACCTGCTCTCCCAAGATGACTCGCTCATGGTCCGTCTCCACATCGTCCCCGCATAGGAAACGACGAAGCGGCGACGGACAAGGGGACCGCGAAAATAGCGATGCCGGCGCCGCGCCGGGGCCGCAAACGGGGCGATTTTTCTCTGCCTTAGGTTTGCCACAGCGGTTTCATTCGCCGCCCCGACCGCCTCCGGAACCCGGTGCAGCCTTGTATTGTGTCCGGATCGGGGTTAGCTCCTGCCCTTCAACCGGACAGATCAGATCATGAACCAGGCGGCTGCGCCCAAAGTCAGCTTCGTTTCGCTCGGGTGCCCGAAGGCGCTGGTGGATTCCGAACGCATCATCACCAGGCTGCGCGCCGAGGGCTATGAGCTCGCGCGCAAGCACGACGGCGCCGATCTGGTGATCGTCAACACCTGCGGCTTTCTCGACAGCGCTAAGAAAGAGTCGCTCGGCGCGATCGGCGAAGCCATGGCCGCCAACGGCAAGGTGATCGTCACCGGCTGCATGGGCGCCGAACCCGAACAGATCGAGGCCGCCTACCCCAACCTGTTGTCGATCACCGGCCCGCAGCAATATGAGAGCGTGCTCGACGCGGTGCATCGCGCGCTGCCGCCGCTGCACAATCCGCATCTCGATCTGGTGCCGGCGCAGGGCATCAAGCTGACGCCGCGGCACTACGCTTACTTGAAGATTTCCGAGGGCTGCAACAATCGCTGCAGCTTCTGCATCATCCCGAAGCTGCGCGGCGATCTGGTGTCGCGCCCGGCCGGCGAGGTGTTGCGCGAGGCCGAGAAGCTGGTGAAGGCGGGCGTCAAGGAATTGCTGGTAGTGTCGCAAGACACCTCGGCCTACGGCGTCGATCTGAAATACGCCGAGAGCCCGTGGCAGGATCGCAGCGTACGCGCCCGGTTCTACGATCTCGCCAAAGAACTCGGCGAACTCGGCGCCTGGGTCCGGCTGCAATACGTCTATCCCTACCCGCATGTCGACGAGGTGATCGAGCTGATGACGCAGGGCAAGGTGCTGCCCTATCTCGACATCCCGTTCCAGCACGCCAGCCCCGATGTGCTGAAGCAGATGAAGCGCCCTGCGGCGCAGGACAAGACGCTGGCGCGGATCAAGCGCTGGCGCGAGCAGTGCCCTGAACTAACATTGCGCTCGACCTTCATCGTCGGCTTCCCCGGCGAGACCGACAGCGACTTCGCTTACTTGTTGGATTGGCTCGAGCAGGCCGAGATCGATCGCGTCGGCGCGTTCAAATACGAAGCGGTGCGCGGTGCCACCTCGAACGCGCTGCAGGGTCAGGTCAGCGACGAGGTCAAGACCGAGCGCTGGAACGCGCTGATGGCGCGGCAGCAGAAGATTTCGGCGCGGCGGCTGAAGCGCAAGGTCGGCACCAGGCAGCAGGTGATCATCGACGAGGTCGGACCGACGGTGTCGAAGGGCCGCTCGAAAGCCGACGCGCCGCAGATCGACGGCAGCGTGTACCTCACCAGCCGCCGCCCGCTGCGGGTCGGCGAGATCGTCACCGCCAAGATCGAACGCGCCGACGCCTACGATCTGCACGGCACGGTGGCGGGGTTTTAGAGCAAACCAGAAGGCGTCGTGTCCCGGGCGCGGCGCAGCGCCTTGGCGCTGCTCCGCAGAACCGGGACCGTTACGCGTGCCGCGTTCCGTAACGGCCCCGGCTCTGCAGCACACCACGCCCATGGGCGTGGCGTGCTTTGTCCGGGGCACGTTTCCTGAGCTCGAAGAGTGTAGCCGGGATGAACGACGATCCTCTTCTACGGCTTCAAAATCGACGCGCCCGTGGTCGCGCGGCTCTCCAGATCGATATGCGCCTTGGCGACGTCTTTCAGCGCGTAGGCGTGGTTGATCTGGATGTGCAGCGTGCCCTCGATGATCGCCGAGAACAGCGCGTCGGCGCCTTCGATCAGTTCCGAACGCTTGCTGATGTAGTCGTTGAGCTTCGGCCGCGTGGCGAACAGCGAGCCGTGATTGTTGAGCTCGGTCAGCGCGAACGGCGGCACCGGGCCCGACGCGTTGCCGAAGCTGACGAATAGTCCGCGCGGCTTGATGCAGGACAGCGAGCCCGGAAACGTCGTCTTGCCGACGCCGTCATAGACCACGTCGCAGAGTTCGTTGCGGCTGATCTGCTTGATTCGCGCGACGAAGTCTTCCTCGGTGTAGATGATGACGTGGTCGCAGCCCGCCTGCAGCGCGAGCTCCGCCTTGGCCTTCGAGCCCACGGTGCCGATCACGTTGGCGCCGAGCGCCTTGGCCCACTGACATGCGAGCAGCCCGATGCCGCCGGCCGCGGCGTGAATCAGCACGCGGTGCCCGGGCTCGACCCTGAAGGTCTTGTGCAGCAGGTACCACACCGTCAGCCCCTTCAGCATCAGCACGGCGCCCTGCTCGTAGGTGATGTGATCCGGCAGCTTCACCAGCTTGTCGGCCGGGATGTTGCGCTCGGTGGCATAGGCGCCGAGGTTGTAGTAATAAGCGACGCGGTCGCCGGGGTGGAAATTGGTCACCCCGGGGCCGACCGCGACCACCTCACCGGCCGCCTCGTTGCCGGGAATGAACGGCAGCCCGGGCGCCTTGTAGAGGCCGGTGCGGAAATAGACGTCGATGAAGTTCAGGCCGACGGCGTGCTGGCGAATCCGCACCTCGCCGGTCCCCGGCTCCGGCAGATCGATCGCCTCATAGACCAGGGCTTCCGGTCCTCCGACCTTGTGCACCCGTACCGCCTTCGTCATCCCGTCCTCCTCGAAATCGTCGCGCCAAACGAAGGCTATCGTCGCAGCATTGTCAACCGAGTCGCATCATGTCGCGCCGGCCTTGCTCGGCTTAGTTTCCGGGCCTATCAGCGCTCGCTCACGCTCATCGGCGGAGTCGGCTCAATAGCCGAATGACCGCGTCGCCGCAGCCGATATAAAGCGCAATCGCGCACAGCGCGGTGGCGACCGCAAGGCTCACGCGGAAATCCTCGGCCAGCACGTATACCGCGAGCACCGCCCACAGCGCGATCAGCGCAAGGTTGAAGATCCGCAGCCGTTGCACCCGCACCGGATGAATCACATGGAACGGCACGAAGGTCAGCACGATCAGCGCCGCCATGGCGAGGCTCGCCAGCCATGGCGCGGGATGCAGCAGAAACAGGTAGAACGCCGCCGCGTTCCACAGCGCCGGAAAACCGCGGAAGTGATTGTCCGCGGTCTTCATGCGGCGGTCGGCGAAGTACAAGGCGCTGCTCATCACGATGCCGATGCCGAGCAGCGGGGCCGCGAGCGGCAAGAGCATGCCGCTGGCGGTGATCGCATAGGCCGGCACGAACACGTAGGTGACGAAGTCGACCACCAGGTCGAGCGTATCGCCGGACCAGTCCGGCTGCAGCCGCGCCACGTCGAGCCGCCGCGCCAGCGGTCCGTCGAGCCCGTCGACCAACAGCGCCACGCCGAGCCAACCGAACATCGCCGCCCAATGCTCGCGGACCGCTTCCAGCAGAGCGAGCAGCGCGAGCCCGGCGCCCAGCGCCGTCAACAAATGCACGCCGAACGCGGCGGCGCGCCGCGCGCTGGATGGGGACGGCGATTCGGGCTGGCCTTCTGGGGTCATTGCTCGGCTGCTTATCAGGAAATTGCCGGCTTTGCATATCCGGCACCGCGCCGCCCGCCTCCGAAGCCGCCGATTCTGCTCCGACGCGGGCTTGAAAAAGCCCCCGCGAGCGTCAATTGTGAGCCATGAACGATATTCTCCCCAAGCCGAACCATTTCGACGTCATCGTGGTCGGCGGCGGCCCCGCCGGCGTCGCCGCGGCGATCGCCATCGCCATCACCGGCGCGAACACCGCCTTGGTGGCCCGCCGCCTGCCCTATGCCGACAATCGCACCACCGCCCTGCTCGGCGATTCGGTCGATCTGCTGGAGCGGCTGGACGTGTGGCGGCGCTGCGCCGGCAAGTCGGCGGCGCTGCGGGTGATGCGGCTGGTCGACGACACCGGCCGGCTGATCCGCGCCCCCGAGGTGCGGTTCGCCGCCAACGAGATCGGCCTCGACGCGTTCGGCTACAACATCGAGAACCGCACGCTGATGCTGGCGCTGGAAGAGCGCGCCGCCGAATTGCCCAGCCTCACCCGGTTCGACGACGAGGCGGCGAGCATCGTTCCCGAGGAGACCGTCGCGACGGTCAGCACCCGGCAGGGCGAGGCGATCTCGGCGCCGCTCGTGGTCGGCGCCGACGGCCGCAAATCGGCCAGCCGCGAGGCCGCCGGCATCAAGGTGACGAGCCGCGCGCTGCAGCAGTCGGCGCTGACCTTCAACGTCAGCCACGCCCGGCCGCATCAGAACATCTCCACCGAATTTCATACCGCGCATGGTCCCTGCGTATTCGTGCCGTTGCCCGGCAAACGCTCCAGCGTGGTCTGGGTCGCCGATCCGGGCGACGCCGAACGGCTGATGGCGCTGAGCGACGCCGACCTGTCGGCCGCCGCCGAAGGGCAGTCGCATTCGATCCTCGGCACGATGTGCGTCGAGCCCGGCCGCAACCTGTTTCCGCTGGCGATCGAAAAGCCCGATCACTTCGCCGCGCAGCGCATCGCGTTGGTCGGCGAAGCCGCCCACGTCATCCCGCCAATCGGCGCGCAGGGGCTGAACTTGGGCCTGCGCGACGCCGCCGACATCGCCGAGATCGTGCGCGCAGCACTCGCCGCCGGCGAGGATCTTGGCTCGGCCGCGGTGCTGGCACGGTTCGAAAAAGCCCGCCGGCTCGACGTCGCCAGCCGCACCATGGCGATCGACGTCGCCAACCGCTCGCTGCTGAGCGACCTGTTGCCGGTGCAGGCGGCGCGCGCGCTCGGCATGCATCTGCTGGGCGGCGTCGGGCTATTGCGGCGGCTGGCGATGCGCGAAGGCCTGGCGCTGGCCTGGCGTCCCGGCCGCCACTGAGGCAACTCAATCTAAAACGCGATCTGGCCGGTCTTGATCAGCCACATCACGCTGGTCAGCGTCAGCACCGAGATGAACGTGCCGGTCAGCACCGCGACGGAGGCCGGCTCGACCCAGCTGTCGTATTGCCGGGCGATCACGAACACGTTGAGCGCCGGCGGCAATGACGCCATCAGCACCGCGGTCACCGCCCATTCCGGCGGGAACGGTCCGATCGCGATCATCAGCGAGGCTGCGATCAACGGGTGCAGCACCAGCTTGATCGCGACGACGCCGGGGATCTCCCACGGCACCCGCCCGAACGGCCGCAGCGCGACCGTCACGCCGAGCACGAACAAAGCCACTGGAGCTGCGGCGTTCTGCAGGAACTGCAGGGTGTTGTCGACCGCGACCGGAACAGGCAGGTGCAACGCCGCGGCCAGCGCGCCGCAATAGGCCGCGACGATCAAGGGATGAAAGACGATAGCGCGCAGCACCATGCCGATCGTCGAGAGCAGCGGCCCGCGGTCGGTCCCGGTCAGCGCCATCAGCAGCGGCACGATCGAAAACAACAGGATGCTGTCGAAGCAGAAGATCAGCGCGGTCGGCACCGCCGCCTTAGGCCCCAGCACCGCCAGCGCCAGCCCCGGCCCCATGTAGCCGATATTGCCGTAACCGCCGGCCAACGCCGCGATCGTGGTCTCGCGCAGCGACAGCCCGCCGATCCAGCGCCCCGCCGCCCCGGACAGCAGGAATACGCAGCTGGTGCCGAGCGTGGTGGCCACCACGAACGGCAGGTTGTTGAGTTCCTCGAACGGCGTCCGCGACATGATGCGGAAGAACAGCGCCGGCAGCGAGACGTACAGCAGGAAGAAATTCATCCAGGCCAGGCCGTTTTCCGGCAGCCGCTTCCAGCGACCGCAGGCGAAGCCGACAAAGATCAGACCGAAATAGGGAAGCGCCAGGTTGAGGACGTCGAGCATTGACGAATCGACGTTATTTCTGGCGAAGGGCGCCCGGCCGGGCGGCTTCGGGGGTCCGGGGCGCGCCACGATTCATCGGTTTACCCCTAGCATCGGCCACAATCCTGGTTTATTCGACGAAGGATGATCAAAACCAGAACCGCCAGGTTTCAGATCGGACAGATCGTACGGCACCGGATCTTCTCGTTCCGGGGCGTGATTTTCGATATCGATCCGGAATTCAACAACACCGAGGAGTGGTGGCTGTCGATCCCCGAAGAGGTTCGGCCGCACAAGGATCAGCCGTTCTATCACCTGCTCGCGGAAAATTCGGACTCCGAATACGTCGCCTATGTCTCCGAGCAGAACCTGCTGCCGGATGACTCCGGCGAGCCGATCCGCCACTCGCAAGTCGCCGAGATTTTCGTCAAGGACAAATCCGGCAGCTACCGGCCGCGCAATCCGTCGCTGAACTGATCACCCGGTCGAACTGATCAGCTGCGGCGCCGTTCGGCCGCAGCCCTCGCCGTCAACATTTCTCCGGGCATATTTCACCAGGCAAAATAAAAGGGGAGCTGGTGAGCTCCCCTTGCTGTTTGCGTGTCGGCTTACTTCGCCGCCGGAGCGGCGGCCGCGGGCTGCTGCGCCTCGAGCTTCTTGCGCTGCTCTTCGGCGCGCTTCTGCAGCTCTTCCTGCAGCTTCTTCTGGGTCTCTTCGAACTGCTTGGGGTCGGTCGGCGGGCCGTCATAGGCCTTGGCGAATTCCGCCAGCGGCAACGGCAGCGTCAGCGGCGCGCCGTTGGAGTTGATCGCCTGCACGATCAGGTTCTGGCCCTTCTTCAGGTTGCCGAGCAGTTCCGGGGTGACCTCGTAGTCCGACATGCAGCCGTTGGCGAAGCAGATCACATAGGGGCTCTGCGCCGGCGGGTTGTTGTCGACGATCACCCGGGTTCCGTGCACCAGCTGCATGCCGAGCGGCAGCGTGACGCGCAGGATCTTCTTCGGCTCGCCTTCCGGCTCGATGATCACCGCGGCGATCACCGGCTGGCCGGATTCGATGCGGCCGTCCTTGCCGGTGAAGCAGACCTGCTTGGCGTTGGCGTCCTGCCCCTTCAGGCAGAACTTGGTCCACGGCGCGTAGATCAGCTGCACCTGCTGGTCGGCCGGCGGCGTAGCGGCGGGGGCGCCGGCAGCCGGGGCTGCGGGCGCTGCCTTCTGCGCCCCCTTGGCCGCGGGCGCGGCTTTCGGAGCCGCCTTGGGAGCGGCGGGCGCGGCCGCGGGAGGCTGCTGCGCCTGCGCCGCAGGAATTACGGTCATGGCGGTCATTGTTGCCGCCAGCAGGGCGATAGCCCGCCCGCGCGGCAAGGCCGACGCGGCCAAGAGACGGAAATTCATTGCGGAGACCCTTTCTGAAGCGGTAACGCACCCGCAAATCATCGCGGACGCTGACATCTCACCGGTCGGCGGCTGTCTCGGTGCCAATTGGGGCGGATACGTGACAGGACCGGCGGCGTGGTCAATGGCCCGCATTCAATACAACGGCAGGCGAAAAGATCAATGCCGGCCACAACTCTCTGCTGACATAGCCGATCCCTCCCCGCTGGCTGTGGTAAAATTTCTTGTGGGAGAAAGCGAATCACATCGTTCCCTGCTGCAGGCCGCCGGCCGGTCGATGATCCGGCTCGCTGCGGCTTGCGTGGTCGCGATCTCAGGGTGTGGGCCGGTGTCGGCAGATCCGCCCGCCGCCGCACCGACTCACGGCATCGCGATGCACGGCGCGCCGGCGCTGCCCGCCGACTACGCCGAGATGCCCTATGTCGACCCGCAGGCGCCCAAGGGCGGCCGCCTGATCCTCGGCCTACTCGGCGCGTTCGACAGCCTCAACCCGCTGATCGTCAAAGGTCTCGCGGTGCAGCAGATCCGCGGCTACGTGATCGAAAGCCTGATGGCGCGCGGCAACGACGAGGCCTTCACGCTGTACGGCCTGTTGGCGCAGAGCGTCGAGACCGACGACGCCCGCAGCTACGTGACCTTTCGGATCGACCCGCGGGCGCGGTTCGCCGACGATCACCCGCTGCGCGCCGAGGACGTGATCTTCTCCTGGCAATTGCTGCGCGACAAGGGCCGGCCCAATCACCGGATGTACTACGCCAAGGTCGCCAAGGCCGAAGCGCTCGATCCGCTCACCGTGCGATTCGATTTCGGCGGCACCAGCGACCGCGAGCTGCCGCTGATTCTCGGGCTGATGCCGGTGCTGCCGAAGCACGCCGTCAATGCCGAGACCTTCGAGGAGACCTCGCTTAGCCCACCGCTCGGCTCAGGACCCTATCGAGTCTCGGCGGTACGCGCCGGCGCCAGCGTCACGCTGACCCGCAACCCGAATTATTGGGGCCGCGACCTGCCGATCAATCGCGGGCTGTGGAATTTCGACGAGGTGAGGCTCGACTACTATCGCGAGTCGAACGGCCTGTTCGAAGCCTTCAAGCGCGGGCTGTACGATGCGCGGGTCGAGAACGAACCGCTGCGCTGGCATGAGGGCTATGATTTCCCGGCGGCGCGCCATGGCGAGGTGATCCGCGACACCATCCGCACCGGGCTACCGCAGCCGTCGGAATATCTGGTGTTCAACACCAGGCGGCCGGTGTTCGCCGATATCAAGGTGCGCGAGGCGCTGACGCTGCTGTTCGATTTCCAGTGGATCAACCGCAACTACTTCTACGGCCTCTATGCCCGCTCCGCCGGCTACTTTGCCGGCTCCGAATTGTCAGCCTATACCCGCCCGGCGGACGCTCGCGAGCGCGAATTGCTGCAACCGTTCCTGTCCCGGCTGCCGGCTGCAATCGTCGACGGCAGCTATCGGCTGCCGGCGAGCGACGGCTCCGGCCGCGACCGCGTAGCGCTGCGGCAGGCGCTGGCATTGCTGGCGCAGGCAGGCTATGAGCTCGACGGCACGATGTTGCGGCAGCGCTCGACCGGCCAGCAACTGAGCTTCGAGATTCTGGTCACCGCGCGCGATCAGGAACGCATCGCGCTGGCGTTCGTCCGCGACCTCAAACGCGCGGGGATCCTGGCCAACGTCCGCGCCGTCGACGGCGTGCAGTTCGACCAGCGCCGCCTCGCCTTCGATTTCGACATGATCCAGAACCGCTGGGACCAGTCGCTGTCGCCCGGCAACGAGCAATCCTTCTACTGGGGCAGTGCCGCGGCCGACAATCAGGGCACCCGCAATTACATGGGCGCCAAGGACGAGGCGATCGACGCGATGATCGCGGCCTTGCTGGAAGCCCGCGAGCGGCCCGATTTCGTCTCCGCCGTGCGCGCCTTGGACCGCGTACTGACCGCAGGTTTCTACGCGATTCCAGCGTATAACGTGCAACAGCAATGGATCGCTCGCTGGAATCGGATAGAACGGCCTAAGGTCAACGCCCTGACCGGTTATCTGCCCGAAACCTGGTGGCACGCGCCGCCGACGTCGCAAAGGTGATCCCGTGAACCAGAGCAACGCGTCACCCACGCTCGACGGCTTGTTTCGCCGGATCCTGGCCCGCCAACCCAACGCGCTGGCGCTGGTCGATCCGGACAACACCCCGCGCATCACCGGCGAATTGCCGAAGCGGATGACCTATGCACAGGCCGACCAGGCGATCTCCGCGCTGGCGGCGCATTTCATCGCCGCGGGCCTTCCGGCCAACGCGGTGATCGCCGTGCAGCTACCGAACTGCGTCGAGTTCTTCCTCACCGTGCTGGCGGCGCACCGCGCCGGGCTGGTGGTTGCGTTGCTGCCGCAGCTGTGGCGGCAGGCGGAATTGACCGTGGCGCTGAACCGCACCGGCGCGCGCGCGATCGTCACCACCAGCAAAATCGACGGCGTCAGCCATGCCAATCTGGCGATGGACGCCGCGGCGGAAGCGTTTTCGATCCGCCATGTCTGCGGCTTCGGCAGCGACCTGCCGGAGGGCATGGCGTCGCTCGATGCCGTGATCGCCGAGCCGGTGGAGTCGCCGATCGTCCGCCAGGACGCCCGCCGCGCCGCGATCATCTCGTTCGACGTCACCGCCGACGGCTTCCGCCCGGTGCCGCGCACCCATCTGAACCTGATCGCCGGCGGCCTGGTGCTGTCGCTGGAAAGCCGGCTGACGCAGGGCGCGACGCTGCTCTCCGCGATGGTGCCCTCCTCGTTCGCCGGGCTCACCGCCTCGCTGGTGGTCTGGCTGCTCACCGGCGGCACTTTGGCGCTGCACCATCCGTTCGACGACGAGAGTTTCGAACGCCAGATCGCCGAACTCGACTGCGACGCGCTCAGCGCCCCCGCCGGCCTCGCGCTGCGTCTGGCCGAGAACGGCACGCTGGAGCGCTCGCCCAAGCTCGGCAGCGTGATGGCGCTGTGGCGGGCGCCCGAACAGGTGGTCTCCAGCCCAGCCTGGTCGGAGGGCACCTCGACGCTGACCGACGTCTATCTGTTCGGCGAAGCCGGACTGCTCGCGGCGCATCGGCCCGACAACGGCCTGCCGTTGCCGATCAAGCTCGGCGTCCACGGCGCGCCGCGCGACGCTGCGGGATCGTCCAATGCCGGCGAATTGCTGCTGACGCCGGCCGGCACCCTGGCGCTGCGCGGCCCGATGGTGCCGCTCGCCGCCTATGCGCCGGACGCGTCCAGCCGGCTCGAAATCGACAGCGCCCCGCCCGACTATGTCGACACCGGCTACGCGGCGCGCACCGATCGCACCACCGGCGCGCTGTGCGTGACCGCGCCACCCGCCGGCATCATGGCGGTCGGCGGCTATCGCTTCCTGTCGCAGGACCTGCTGGAATGGGCGAAACGACTCGGCCAGGGCGCGCTGTTGACCGCGCTGCCGGACCGGCTCAGCGGCTATCGGCTGGCCGGCCGCGCCAAGGACAACGCGCGAGCGCGCGAGGCGTTGGCTGAACTGGGGCTGAACCCGCTCATGGTTGAAGCGTTTCGGGACAGTTCTTCGCAGTCCGATTCAAATCGGCAAGCGGCGTTGACGGGCCATTAAGTGCACCGGGTTAGGTTCGGCGGGTCCGAACCCATCGCCGGTAGTCCATGTCCCATCAAGGCCCGATCATCCTGCTCTCCTCGTCGACACCGGCGTCGCTGACGGCGGCGTTGTCGGATGCAAAGTTATTCCCGGTCATCGACGCCACCTGGTCCGACGTCGCCCAGGCGGTGGAGCGGCTGCAACCAGCCGCGGTGGTGGTGTCCGGCGGCTATGACGAGCGCGCCCTCGCCGCGCTGGCCGCGCAGGTCGCCCGCAAACAGCCCTACGTGCCGTTGATCGTCACCGATCCCACCGGGCCCTTGCCCGACAACGCGATCAGCTTCGCTTCCAACGACGGCCGGTTCGACCGGCTGGCGCCGCGGCTCAGCGCCGCGCTGCGGGTGCGGACGCTGCATGCCACGGTGCTGCGCCGGCTGGATTCCGACCCCGACTTGCGCGCGTCGCTGCTGCAGACCGATCCGCTCGACGAAGCCACGGTGCTGCTGATCGGCCGCGGCTCCGGCTACCCGGCGCTCTCGGTCGCGCTCGGCGAACGGCTCGGCGTGGTCGGCACGCTGAGCATCGAAGGCGCTGCCAAGCACCTCAATGCGCGCGACCTCGACGGCATCATCCTCGGCGAAGGTTTTAGCCCGCGCGTGGTCGATGCCTTTCTCACGGTGTTGTCCGAGGACGCCCGCTTCCGCAACTTCCCGATCCTGGTCACCGTGCCGGGCGTCACCGCGATCTATGACCTGCCCAATCTCGAACTCGCATCCGGCGATCCGATGCGCGCGGTCGACGAAGCGCTGCCGCTGATCCGCCAGCACGCGTTTGAGGCGAGACTCGGCCGCACCCTGCAATCGATCGACGCCGGCGGCCTGCTCGATTCGCGTACCGGGCTGTTGACCACGGCCGCGTTCGACCGCGACTTTGCAACCGCGGTGTATCACTCGCACGACCGCGGCAGCGGGCTGTCGGTGGCGCGCTTCGCCTTCGATCAGCACGACGAGCGCGTGCTGCTCGATGCCGCGCGGATCGTCAGCCGGCTGATGCGCAAGATGGATTTCGGCACGCTGCAGGACGACGGCTCGATCGTCGTGGTGTTCGCCGCGACCGATCTGCGCAACGCCCACGCCATCGCAAGGCGGCTGTCCAGCGTGATGCGGCAGACCTCGCACAGCACGCGGCGGGAATCCCGCATCGATCCCACTGTCAGCGTCGCCACGTTGCTGCCGAACGATTCCGCGCGTGCGGTGCTCGGGCGGTTGTCACAGGACGGCCAGCGCGCGGCATCCTGATACCCGTCGAACGCGCCATCGGCGCCGATGCCGATGGCCATTTTCCTTGTGGCAAACCTGTGACCGCGCCCGCCCTAAGCCGCCTTGCGGTCTTCCGCCAAATTGGCGAGCTGGCGCAGGATTTCGGTGGTGCCGATCAGGCGCTCTTCCGGGGTTTCCCAGTCCTGCAGGAACACCACCTTCATGTCCGGCCGCACCTTGGCGGCCTTGCCGTGCTGCTTGATGAAGAACACCAAGCGATCCGGCTGCGCGAACGAGTTGTCGCGGAACGAAATCACCACGCCCTTCGGGCCGGCATCGACCTTCTCGACATTGGCGCGGCGGCAATACGCCTTGATCGCCGCGACCTTGAACAGATAGCGCACCTCGTCCGGCAACAGGCCGAAGCGGTCGCGTAGTTCGGCGGCGAAGGCGTCGATCTCCTCGTCGGTGTCGAGATCGGCGAGCCGGCGATACAGCGACAGCCGCACCGACAGATCGGCGACGAACTCCTCCGGGATCAGCACCGGCATGCCGATGGTGATCTGCGGCGACCAGCGGTCGGCGACCGGCTCGACCACGCCGGCCTTGAGGTTGACGATCGCTTCTTCCAGCATCGATTGGTACAGTTCGAAGCCGACCTCCTTGATGTGGCCGGACTGCTCTTCGCCCAAGAGATTGCCGGCGCCGCGGATATCGAGATCGTGCGAGGCGAGCTGGAAGCCGGCGCCGAGCGTCTCCAGCGACTGCAGCACTTTGAGCCGGCGCTCCGCCTGCGCGGTGATCTGGTGCTGCGACGGCAGCGTGAACAGCGCATAGGCGCGTAGTTTCGAGCGCCCGACCCGGCCGCGCAGCTGATAGAGCTGCGCCAGACCAAACATGTCGGCGCGATGCACGATCAGCGTGTTGGCGTTGGGAATATCGAGACCCGACTCGACGATGGTGGTCGACAGCAGGATGTCGTATTTGCCGTCGTAGAACGCCGACATGATGTCTTCGATCACCGTCGGCGGCATCTGGCCGTGGGCGACCGCGACCTTCATCTCCGGGACGTGCTTGTCGAGGAAATCCTTGACGCCGGCGAGATCCTCGATCCGCGGGCAGACATAGAACGCCTGGCCGCCACGATAGCGCTCGCGCAATAGCGCCTCGCGGATCATCAACGGATCGTGCGGCGCCACGAAGGTGCGCACCGCCAATCGATCGACCGGCGGCGAGGCGATGATCGACAGATCGCGCACCCCGGTCAGCGCCAGTTGCAGCGTGCGGGGAATCGGCGTGGCGCTCAGCGTCAGCACGTGCACCTCGGCGCGCAATTGCTTCAGCCGCTCCTTGTGACTGACGCCGAAATGCTGCTCTTCATCCACCACGATAAGGCCGAGGTCCTTGAACTTGATCGACTTGCCGAGCAGCGCGTGGGTGCCGACCACGATGTCGATGGCGCCCTCCGCAATGCCCTTCTTGACCTTTGAGAGTTCTTTCGGCGGCACCAGCCGGGAGGCCTGGCCGACATTGACCGGAAAACCGCGAAACCGCTCGGTGAAATTGCGCGCGTGTTGCCGCGCCAAAAGCGTGGTCGGCACCACCACGGCGACCTGCTTACCTTCCATCGCCACCGCAAAGGTGGCGCGCAATGCCACTTCGGTCTTGCCGAAGCCGACGTCGCCGCAGACCAGCCGGTCCATCGGCTTGCCGCTTTCGAGATCCTGCAGCGACGCGTTGATGGCGCCGAGCTGATCCTCGGTCTCGTCATAGGGAAACCGCGCGCAGAACTCGTCGTAGAGATGCGGCTGTATCACCAGCTTCGGCGCTTCGCGCAGATGCCGTTCGGCGGCGATCTTGATCAGCTCGCCGGCCATTTCGCGGATGCGGTTCTTCAGCTTGGCCTTGCGCGCCTGCCAGCCGGAGCCGCCGAGCCTATCAAGCTCGACATGGGCGTGGTCGGAGCCGTAGCGCGACAACAGCTCGATGTTTTCGACCGGCAGAAACAGCTTGGTCTCGGCGGCGTAGTGCAGCTCGAGGCAGTCATGCGGCGCGCCGCCGACCTCCAGCGTCTGCAGCCCGACGAAACGGCCGATGCCGTGCTCAACATGAACCACGAGGTCGCCGGCCGAAAGACTGGTGACTTCGGAGATGAAGTTGTCGAGCTTGCGGCTGGCCTTGCGCGGCCGCACCAAGCGGTCGCCGAGAATGTCCTGCTCGCTGATCACCGCGATAGTGTCGGTCTCGAAGCCGGCCTCCATTCCGACCACCGCCAGCATCGCCTCGTTGCGCGGCGTCGCCTGCACCGTGCGCCAGGAATTCACGGATGTAAGGTTGAGCAGCTTGTGGTCCTTCAACATGCTCGCCATGCGGTCGCGCGAGCCTTCGCTCCACAGCGCCACCACCACCTTCTTGCGCTGGCCCTGCAGCGCCTGGACATGCGCCACCACGGCCGCGAACACGTTGACCGCGGCGTCGGCGCGCTCCGGCGCGAAGTTGCGGCCGGCCCGCGCCGCGGCATCGATGACGTGGCCGTCGTCGGCCGGCACCGCGAACGGCGTCAGCCGGGCGAGCGCCACGCCTTGCAGTCGCTTCTCCCATTCGGGCTCGGCCAGATACAGCCGATCCGGCGGCAGCGGATTGTAGATCGCGCCGCCGCCGGGAATGTCCCGCGCCTCGCGCCGCGCCAGATAGTAATCGCTGATCTGCTTGAAGCGTTCGCGCGCGGCGTCTTCGCCTTGGGGTTCGATCGCTATCGGGGTGCGGTCGAGATAGTCGAACAGCGTGTCCATCCGCTCCTGGAACAAGGGCAGCCAGTGCTCCATGCCGGGATAGCGGCGGCCTTCGCTGACCGCTTCATAAAGCTGATCGTCGCGCAGCGGCGCGCCGAATTCGGCGACATAGCCCATGCGGAATTTGCGGATGGTGTCGGTGACCAGTTGGAATTCCGAGATCGGCACCAGATCGAGCGCGCGCATGTCGAGCAGCGTGCGCTGGGTCTCGGCGTCGAAGGTGCGGATCGATTCCAGCGTATCGCCGAAGAAGTCGAAGCGCACCGGCTGATCGAGCCCGGCCGGAAACAGATCGAGGATGCCGCCGCGCACCGCGTATTCGCCGGGCTCGCGCACCGTCGAGGAGCGGCTGTAGCCGTTGTGCTCGAGCCAGGCGACGATCGACTCCATCGACACCGCGTGGCCGGGTGCCACCGACAGCGCCTGCGCGGCGATCACTTCGCGCGCCGGCACCCGCTGCACCACGGCGTTGACCGTGGTCAGCACGATCAGCGGCTTGTCGCTGCCCTTCAGCCGCGACAACCGCGCCAGCGTGGTCAGGCGCTGCGCCAGCACGCCGCCATGCGGCGACACCCGGTCGTAGGGCTGGCAATCCCACGCCGGGAATTGCATCACCGCCAAGTCCGGCGCGAAGAACTCCAGCGAGCGCGCCAATTGCTGCATCCGCGGGCCGTCGCGGCAGATCACCGCGAGCGACACCGCCGGCGGCTTCGGCCGCGCCGCGACCGCGCGCGCCAGATCCGAAACGATCAGCCCCTCGGCGCTCTCGGCGACGTTGGCGAAGGTCAGAGCCTGCCCGGGGGCGAGCAATTCCGCGGGCGAGCGGGTCGGTGATTTCATGCGTCGCGGTCCATGTTGCCGTAGGTCTTGATGCGCTCGAACAGCCCGCCCTGGAATTGCGCCGGCAGCGCGGCGTCGCCGGTCACCGCGGCATAGAGCTCGTGATCGGTGAGCTCGATCAGTTGCTCCAGCTCGTCGACTTCATGATCGGTCAAAGTGCCGATCTCGGCGTCGGCGAACTGGCCGAGGATCAGATCCATCTCGCGGGTGCCGCGGTGCCAGCACTGGAACAAAAGCCGCTTGCGCCGGACGTCGAGATCGCCGCTGGATCGTGTCGTTCCTGTCATTGTCAAACCTGTCTGAACGCCGAAAGCCCGGACGTGCCGGGCGCGATTGATATAGCGGCCCACTCCGCCGCTGTCAGCCTCTGATCGCGCATTGCATTCGGCGCAAAATGCATTCAATCGTCGTCGATTGCCGGCACGTTCCGTGGCCCAGAGTCGTTCGATGCGCCCTCCGCTGCTCAATCCCTTGTTCGCACCGATCACCAGTCTGCCCGGTGTCGGGCCGAAGCAGGACAAGCTGTTCCGCTATCTGCTCGACCGCAGCGAGACGCCGCGGCTGGTCGATCTGTTGCTGCATCTGCCGGTCAGCGTGATCGACCGCCGGGCGCGGCCGAAAATCCGCGACGCGGTGCCGGGCACGGTGGTGACGCTGGAAGTCACCGTCGACCGGCATCGGCCGGCGCCGCAAGGCCGCTCCCGCGCGCCGCATCTGGTCTATGCCAGCGACGACACCGGCGACGTGGTGCTGACCTATTTCCGCGCCCAGCCGGGCTATGTCGAAAAGCTGCTGCCGGTCGGCGAGAAGCGCTACGTCTCCGGCACCGCGCAGATGTTCGACGGCACGCTGCAGATCGTGCATCCGGACCGCGTGGTCGACGAGGCCGGCCTCGCGCTGCTCTCCGGCATCGATCCGGTGTATCCGCTCACCGAGGGCCTGGCGGTCGGATCGTTGCGCCGCGCCGTCGCGCAGGCGCTGCTGAAATTGCCGACGCTGCCGGAATGGACCGCGCCGGAAGTGCTGCGGCGTTGCGGCTTTCCGCCGTTCGCCGAGGTGCTGGAGCGGGTGCATCGCCCGGTTGAGCTCACTGACATCCTGCCCGACGGGCCGTTCTGGTCGCGCCTCGCCTATGACGAATTGCTCGCCGGGCAATTGGCGCTGGCGCTGGTGCGTGCGCAGTTGCGCCGGCCCGCCGGCACCCGCAACGCAGGCGATGGCGGATTGCGGGCCAAGATCATCGACGCGCTGCCCTACGCGCTGACGGCGTCGCAGCAGGCCGCCGCCGCGGCGATCGCCGAGGATTTGCGCCAGCCGGTGCGGATGCTGCGGCTGCTGCAGGGCGACGTCGGCTCCGGCAAGACCGTGGTGGCGCTGCTCGCCGCAGCGGCGGTGGCCGAAGTCGGCAAACAGGCGGCGCTGATGGCGCCGACCGAAATTCTGGCGCGGCAGCATTTCAAGACCATCGCGCCGCTCGCGGCACATGCCGGCTTGCGGGTGGCGATTCTCACCGGGCGCGAGAAAGGCAAGGAGCGCCGCGAGATTCTCGCCGCGCTCGCGAGCGGCGAGATTCACTGCCTGGTCGGCACCCACGCGCTGATCCAGGACGACGTTCTGTTCAACGACCTGGCGCTGGCGGTGGTCGACGAGCAGCATCGTTTCGGGGTGCGCGAGCGCCTCGCGCTCACCAGCAAGGGCGCCGCCGTCGATGTGCTGGTGCTGAGCGCGACGCCGATTCCGCGCACCTTGGTGCTGAGCTATTTCGGCGACATGGACCTCTCTGAGTTGCGCGAGAAGCCGGCCGGCCGGCAGCCGATCGACACCCGCGCGGTGCCGAACAGCCGGCTCGCCGAGGTGATGGACGCGGTCGGCCGCGCGCTCGGCGCCGGCAAGCTGGTGTACTGGATCTGCCCGCTGGTCGAGGAATCCGAAACGGTCAATCTCACCGACGCCGAGCAGCGCTTCGAGAGCCTGAAATTCCGCTATGGCGACCGCGTCGGCCTGGTGCACGGCAAGATGCGCGGCCCCGACAAGGACCGGGTGATGGCGCAATTCGCTGCCCACGAAATCGGCCTGCTGGTCGCCACCACCGTGGTCGAAGTCGGCGTCGACGTGCCTGACGCCACCATCATGGTGATCGAGAACGCCGAGCGCTTTGGCCTCGCGCAATTGCACCAGCTGCGCGGCCGCATCGGCCGCGGCTCGGAATCCTCAACCTGCCTGCTGCTCTACAAGGAGCCGCTCGGCGAAATGTCGGCGGCGCGGCTGCGGGTGATCCGCGAGACCACCGACGGCTTCCGGATCGCCGAGGAGGATCTCAAGCTGCGCGGCGAAGGCGACGTGCTCGGCACCCGCCAGAGCGGCCTGCCCGGCTACCGGATCGCGCGGCCCGAGGTGCATGCGCAGCTGATCGCGCAGGCCCGCGACGAGGCGCTGCAGATCCTCAAGGACAATCCGAAGCTCAAGGGCGAGCGCGGCGAGGCGCTGCGCTGCCTGCTCTATCTGTTCGAACGCGACGAGGCGCTGCCGCTGATCGGCGCGGGGTGATTATCTCGATGCGCGGTCATTCCGGGGCGCGAGGCCGAAAGGCCGAGCGAACCCGGAATCTTGCGGCAGCCAGAGCGTGGAGCGAGATTCCGGGTTCGCTCGCAGCTATCGCTGCGCGCGCCCCGGAATGACTCAAATCAATTCCACAAATCTCTAATCGACCTTCGCCGGCCGCCGCGAGAACGCCGATTCCGGCGCATCGCTGACGGCGCGGGCGGCCATCACGGTGCCGGCCAAGGCGGCGATCTTCTTCTGCGGATCGGAGCCCGGCTGCACCACGCCCGCCGACATGATCAGCGTCGCCGCGGCCTCGGCGGTCATGTCGACTTCGATCACCTTGCTCTTCGGCACGTAGAAGAAGAACCCGGTGGTCGGGTTCGGCGCGCAAGGCAGGAACACCGACATGTGCTCGTCGCGACCCGGCAGCTTGGTGGCGATCTCCTCGCCAGGCGGCTGCGAGATCAGCACCAAGGACCACATCCCCGGCGCCGGAAATTCCACCAGGCCGACCTTGCGGAAGCTGGAGCCGGTGGCCGAGAACAGCGTCTCGAACACCTGCTTCAGCCCGCGATAGATCGCCCGCACCACCGGCATCCGGCCGAGCAGCCGCTCGCCGAGATCGACCAGGGTGCGGCCGATCAGATTGGCGGTGAGGAAGCCGAGCAGCGTCAGCGCCACGAACGCCACCACCAGCCCGGAGCCCGGCACGCCGAACGGCAGGTAGTGCTGCAGGTAGGTTTCCGGGCGATAGTCGGCCGGCACGAACGGCCGCACGAAGGCGTCGACCCAGGTCACGAACGACCAGGTCAGATAGAACGTGATGGCGATCGGGCCGGCCACGATCAGCCCGGTGAGGAAATAGTTGCGGATCCGCGCCATGAAGCCGCGGGGCGGGTCGTGCGGGAGCTCGAGGGGGCCTTCGGTGGGGGATTGATCGTTACGGGTCATCATGGATCCAGGTCATTTGGAAGAACATCGTGGCTGGACCACGAATCGTCAACGCCGTCCGAGCCGACGGCGCTGCCGCGCATTCTAGCAGACCATCGTGCAGACTATTGCATGTCGAATGCCAACCGAGAGCCTTCCCGGGGATAATATTATCGATCGCAAACGCGCGATAACCTTTTGTAATCAGAAGATTATTGCCACGGATCGAAATTTGGCGAAGATCCGCCGCGGGCGGCCTGCGACGGTTTGCCTATTCGACGGTCACCGACTTGGCGAGATTCCGCGGCTGATCGACGTCGGTGCCCATCACCACGGCGGTGTGGTAGGCCAGAAGCTGCACCGGGATGGCGTAGATCATCGGCGTGAACGCCGCCGCCATGTCGGGCAGGATGATGGTGACCGTCGACTCGATGGTCGCCTCGGCGGCGCCCTTGGCGTCGGTCATCAGGATGATGTTGCCGCCGCGCGCCGCCACCTCCTGCATGTTCGACACCGTCTTCTCGAACACCCGGTCGAACGGCGCGATCACCACCACCGGCATGTTCTCGTCGATCAGCGCGATCGGGCCGTGCTTGAGTTCGCCCGCCGCATAGCCTTCGGCGTGGATGTAGGAGATTTCCTTCAACTTCAGCGCGCCTTCCAGCGCCAGCGGATAGCTGGTGCCGCGGCCGAGATAGAGCACGTCCTGGCGCTTGGCGATGTCGCGCGCCAGCTTCTCGATCTGCGGTTCAGTGCCGAGCGCCGCCGCCATCAGCCGCGGAACTTCCACGAGGCCATGGACCAGCCGGCCCTCGTCCTCGGCGGACAATTCGCCGCGCGCCTTGCCGGCCGCAACCGCCAGCGCCGCCAGCACCATCAGCTGGCAGGTGAACGCCTTGGTCGAGGCGACGCCGATCTCCGGGCCGGCCAGCGTCGGCAGCACCACTTCGCTTTCGCGGGCGATGGTCGAGGTCGGCACGTTGACCACCGACAGCGTATGCAGGCCTTGCGACTTGGCGTAGCGCAGCGCCGCCAGCGTGTCGGCGGTTTCGCCGGACTGCGAGATGAAGATCGCCAGATCGCCCTTGCGCAGCGGCGCCTCGCGGTAGCGGAACTCGGAGGCGACGTCGACTTCGACCGGCACCCGGGCGAAGCGTTCGAACCAGTATTTGGCGATGAAGCCGGCGTAGCTCGCGGTGCCGCAGGCGGTGATCGAGACGCGCTGGATATCCTTGAAATCGAACGGCAGCGTCACCGGCATGGCGACCTGCTCGGTCGCCATGTCGACGTAGCGCGCCAGCGTGTGGCCGACCACTTCGGGCTGCTCGTGAATTTCCTTGGCCATGAAGTGCCGATAGTTGGCCTTGTCGACCACCAGCGATGAGGCGCCGGATTTCAACGTGTCGCGGACGGTGACGACGCCCAACTCGTCGCGCACCACTGCGCTGTTGCGGGTCAGCACCACCCAGTCGCCGTCTTCCAGATAGCTGATGGTGTCGGTGAACGGCGCCAGCGCGATCGCGTCCGAGCCGAGATACATCTCGCCGTCGCCATAGCCGATCGCCAGCGGCGAGCCCTTGCGGGCGCCGATCAAGAGATCGTCGTGGCCGGTGAAAATGAACGCCAGCGCGAAGGCGCCGCGCAGTTGCGGCAAAGCCTGCCGGACGGCGTCTTCCGGCGACGCGCCGATCGCGAGATAAGAGTCGACCAGATGCGCCACCACCTCGGTGTCGGTCTCGCTGCTGAACACCGCGCCCTGCTTCTCCAGCTGCTGGCGAAGCTCGCGGAAATTCTCGATGATGCCGTTGTGGACCACGGCGACGCGCGCGGTGGCGTGCGGATGGGCGTTGCTTTCGGTCGGTTTGCCGTGGGTCGCCCAGCGGGTATGGCCGATGCCGATGTGGCCTTGCAGCGGCGAGGTCTTCAGCAGCTTTTCCAGGTTGCGCAGTTTGCCTTCGGCGCGGCGTCGCGCCAGATGCGTCCCCTCCAGCGTGGCGACGCCGGCGGAATCATAGCCGCGATACTCAAGACGCTTCAGCGAATCGACCAGTTGATCCGCTACCGGACCATTTCCCAGAATGCCGACAATGCCGCACATGCGGATCAATCACTCCACGGTTGATAAACCAGAATGGGTCTTACGAGCTTCGGCGAATGCGAAGCTAATCAATAATCATTGCGGAGTAAGACAACGTTAATTTTAACGGTAAACCCTGCCGACCCGTTGGCGAACTACTTGGCGTCCTTGTCGGCGCCGGCGGGCTTGGCCTTGCCGCGCGACTTCACCTCGCGAAACCGCTTCGCCCAGCCCTGCTTGATCGCCTGCTGGCCGCGCGCAACCGCCAAGGCATCGTCAGGCACGTCGCGGCTGATCACCGATCCGGAGCCGATATAGGCGCCCGCTCCGATCGTCACCGGCGCCACCAGCGAGGAGTTCGAGCCGACGAACGCGCCGGCGCCGATCTCGGTCTTGTACTTGCCGAAGCCGTCGTAATTGCAGGTGATGGTGCCGGCGCCGATATTGGCGCCCTCGCCGATATGGGCGTCGCCGATATAGGTGAGGTGATTGACCTTGGCGCCGGCGTCGATGATCGCAGCCTTGGTCTCGACGAAATTGCCGATCTTGGCGCCGTCGCCGAGCGAGGTGCCGGGCCGCAGCCGCGCAAAGGGGCCGACCGAAGCCTTCTTGCCGATCGTCGCCTGCTCGATATGCGAAAACGAATGGATCACCGCGCCATCGGCGATGCTGACGCCGGGCCCGATCACCACGAAGGGCTCGATGGTCACGTCCTTGCCGAACTGAGTGTCGGCGGCGAGAAACACCGTTTCCGGCGCGATCATCGTCACGCCGGCGTCGAGCGCCGCGCGCCGCAGCTTGGCCTGCATCACCGCTTCGGCCTCGGCGAGCTGCGCCTTGGTGTTGATGCCGCGAACTTCGTCCTCACTGGTCTCGATCACGGTGGCCTCCAGTCCCAGGTCGCGCACGATCGCGACCGCATCGGTCAGATAATATTCGCCCTTGCTGTTGGCCTTGCCGATCTTGTCCAGGATGCCGAGCGCGGCTCGGCCGTCGAACGCCATCACTCCGGCGTTGCACAGGCCGATGGCGCGCTCGGCGGCGCTGGCGTCGGCCTGTTCGCGGATCGCGACCAGCCGATCGCCTTCGACCAGCAGGCGGCCGTAGCCGGTCGGATCGGCGGGCCGAAACCCGAGCACCGCCAGCGTCGCGCCGTCGCGCAACGGCTGCCGCAGCCGCGCGAAGGTGTCGGCCGAGATCAGCGGGGTGTCGCCGAACGCGATCAGCAGATCGTCGGCGCCGGCGGCGATCGCGTCGCGCGCGGCCAGCACGGCATGCGCGGTGCCGAGCCGCTCGCCTTGCACGAAGGCCGCCGCATCGGGCCGCACCCGCTTGGCCTCGGCGGCCACCGCACCGTGATCCGGGCCGACCACCACGGCGAGTGACGCGCCGTCGCCGTGCGGCGCGGCCTTCAGCACATGGGCGAGCAAGGTTTCACCGGCCACCGGGTGCAGCACCTTGGGGGTCGAGGAGCGCATCCGCGTTCCCTCGCCCGCGGCAAGGACGATAGTCAGGCTGGTTCGACGCGACATGCTTTTCGGATTCCCGTGGCGGTCTGCGGTGCTGCGGCGTTCATATGGGTTTTTCGCCGCGCTGCAAACTCCGACCGGATCCACGGAGTCGTACGAGCGACAATCGTGCGCAGTTTCCCTGATAATGTCGAAGGTGTGATTCGCCTTGCTGCGAGGGGGCAGCAGACGTCGTATGGCAAAAAATCGCGATGAGCTGGCGGCAAGCCTGAACACCGAATCGGAAGGCAGCCTGATGGGCTTGCTCGCCGAGGAGGAGGATTTGGACCGCCGCGCGCTGTGGCGCTTGGGCTCCTGGGCGGTCGGGTCGATCGGCGCCCTGGTGCTCGCCATTCTGGCCAGCCAGTCCTCGATCCAGGTCCGGCAGGAACAGGCCGCCGCCGCCGATCTGGCGCGGCAGTCGCAGCAGATCCAGCGCATCGCCAAGGAGGCTCAGACCGAGACCAATCGGCTGGCGTCGGCGATCGACACCCTGAACGGCGACCGCGACCGGCTGTATTCGCGCATCACCATGCTCGAACAGAACGTGGAAACCGTGACCGGCTCGATCAAGCGCCAGGCCGCCAGCCCCCCGGCTTCGCCCGCCGCAGCCGCCACCGAGCCGCGCCCGGCGCAACATGCCGCCGCCGCCACGCCTGCTCCCCCGCCGAAGGCGCCGCCGCCGCCCGCGACGGTGGTTGCAGACGCCGGCGAGCCGCCGCCCGCGCCGCGCGAGCCGGCGCCGCTGCGGCCCGCCCAGGCCGCCTCGCTGATCCCGCTGGCCGCTTCGGCACCGCCCACCGCCAACCCGCCCGCTCCCCCCACCACTGCCGCCGCGACCGCCGCGCCGAGCCCAGCGGTGGTCGCGCCCCCCGCGGCGGTCGATGCCGCGCCGCGCCGGCCGCTCACCGAGTTGCAGGCGGTGACGCCGAAACCGCCGGCGCCGCTGGTGGCCGCGAAGTCGATGTTGGGACCGCCGGAGCCCTCCGCGGCCAAACTCACCGAGCCATCGCCGTCTGCAGCCGCATCGCCCGCGCCCTCGCCGCCCGCGACGTCGTCGCCGGCATCGCCGCCCGCGGTGATCGCCGCGGTCGATCCTGAACCGACCGAACCCGAGGCGCAGCCGGTGGCGGCGCCGCGCACCGCGTTCGGCGTCGATCTCGGTGGCGCGAACTCGGTCGAGGGGCTGCGGATCCTGTGGCAGCGGCTGCTGAAGTCCAACGCCTCGCTGACGGCGCTGCGGCCGCTGCTGGTGGTGAAGGAGCGGACGTCCGGCGCCGGCATGCAGTTGCGGCTGGTCGCGGGACCGATCAGCGATGCCTCCACCGCCGCCAAGCTGTGCGCCGGGATGGCTGCGGCCGAGCGCTATTGCGAGACCGCGGTCTACGACGGACAGCGATTGTCCGCCGGGACGACTGGTGGCGCCGCACCAGCGGCCGCGCCACGGCCGAGCCGCAAGCGCACCAGCGCGCGGCTGCCGGTCGCCGAACCGGAGCAGGTTGCGGCAAACCCGCCACCGCCGCCGCCGCCGCCCGCCGCCGCGTCACCATCCCCGCTGATGACGCTGCTCGGCGTCCGCTGACGCCCCGCATCGACGGATGCCCGCAGCGACGGATGCCCCGACGACTTGCTAGGGCCGCATCGGGTTGTCCTGGCGCGCGAACCGCCGCATAATCGCCGGATGAAAAAACAACCCTTCCGACTGACCCCGTATCAGGTGCAATGGCTGCTGATCGTCGGCTTTCTCACCGTCGGCTATGCGCTGTATCTTCGCTATCTGGCGATCGAGCTGTCCACCGTGGCGCTCGCCTGCGACGCCGGCTTGCCCACCATGCTGTGCAAGACCCGGATCCTGATGACCTATCTGTTCCGCAATTCGGTGTTCGGGATCGCCGCCTTGGTGATCGCGGTGCTGCACGTGATCCGGCCCTCGATCGTGCTGCTCACGGCGGGACTGGTCGCCGCCGGCTTCGGCATCGTGCTGTACAATATCGGGCTGTCGGGCCTGGCGATCGGCCTGCTTATTTTGGGGTTTGCTCGCCCCGCGCCTGCCACAGCGTAAGACCGAGCAGAACGTAGCCGGCGCAGGTCCACAACGACTGCCAGTTGTTGGGACCTTCGTTGAAGCCGGTGTACAGCGCGGTCACCACCAACACCCCGGCGAACACCGCCTCCGCAATCGGGCGCGTGCCGGTCTTCGGCCGGTTCAACAGCATCAAGGCGAAGAACGGCACCACCGCCATGGTCAGCGCGGCGAACGGGAAATCGCGGTAGCGCGGATCGAACAGGAAGCCGAGCGCGGTCATCGCGGCGATCAGCGTGGTGATCAACAGCGTCAGCCCGAGCCCACGCGCGAGCCAGGACGTGGTGCGGCCCTCGCGCGGCCCGAGCAGCTCAAGGAAGGTCGGCAGCGCCCGACCCGAGATCAGCGCACTGGCCGACAGAACAGGCGCCAGCGTCGCGGCGGCCAGCAGCCCGCCCCACGCCATCCAGCCGCCGATGCCGAGGCTCTCATAAATCATCTTGTCGGCCGCCACGCCGAACAGCACACCCGCCGACGTCGCCGAGGCGGTGATTCCGAGCCAGGACAATAGCCGCGGCGACCACGGCCGGCGCCGCATCGTCAGCATCGCCGCGCCGAACACCAGCGCGCTCAAGCCCAGCCCGCAGCCGAGATAGATCTTCCACAACGGATAATTATTGACGCTCTGGCCGGCGGGATATTTCAGCGCCCGCTCGTCGGCACCGATCAGACCCCAATAGCCGCCGACGGTGCCTTCGAGCTGCCGCTTCCAGGGCTGGTCGTAGGCCTCGATCAGGTTGACGCGGAATTTCTCCTTCTTGGCCAGATCGAGAATTTCCGCCACCACGCGCGCCTGGTTGGTGCGCGACGGCAAGGCGCCTTCGCGCATCCGCCCGGCGCTCGGCCAGCCGGTCTCGCCGATCAGGATTTCCTTGCCGGGGAACGCGACCCCCATCCGCTTGCGGATCGAATCGACATGGGCTGCGGCGTATTTGGCGCGGACCGGCATGTCCTCCCAATACGGAAGAATATGGATGGTGACGAAATCGACCGCCTCATAGACCTCGCGGTTGCGCAGCCAATATTCCCAGACGTCCGCATAGGTCACCGGAACCTGGACCTGCGGCTTGACCAGCCGGATCATGGCGGCGAGATCGGCCGCGGTCATCTCGCCGCGCAGCAGCACCTCGTTGCCGACCACCACGCCGCTGATCACGCCGGGATATTCCTTGGTCAGCCCGACTACGGTGGCGATCTCGGCCAGGTTCTTGTAGCGGTTGCTGCCGAGCCAGATCCCCTGAAGCACTTTCAGGCCGACCTTCTCCGCCAGCGCCGGCACCTGGTCGAGGCCGTTCTGCACCGAATAGGTCCGTACGCATTTCGAGATCGTCGCCAGCTGCGCGAGGTCCTGCGCGATCTGCTCCGGCGCGATCTTCGTCGAGGCGATCAGCGGCGTCTGGCTGCCGCGGAACGGCGCATATGAAACGCATTCCAATTTGTCGGACGGGTCGATCGGCGCGCGCACCAAGGCGACCGGCGTGGCCAGCCACCACCACGCCGCGACAATGAGACCCAACGAGACCAGGAGAAGCGCCAGCGGCGTGCGAAGTGAAATCGGTTCCATCCTCCACGAGGACCCGTCGATTAGCCGGTCATCGGCGATCTGCCAAGACCGGATTGCTGCAAATCGAAACTTCGCACCGGCACCGCGTTGTTCACCCGGCAGTCATCCGCGAAGATCTATTGCGGCTTTGCTGGACAAATTCCAAAATGTCCGTCATGGAATTTCTCAGGGCCTGCGCCGTATTCGGGACTAAATTGACGACCACAGACTGCGACGTCTGACCGGTCGGGCCAGAGCAAAAAATCGGGGATTTTATGCGTGGACTGCTGATCGAGCTTCAGAACGCCGTGCTGCGTTGCCTTGCCGTGAGTGGAGTGGCCCTGCTGATCGGGGTCGGAGGAGCGATCGCCCAGAGCGGCGACCTGCGCGCCCAGGACCAATCCGGCAACAAACCCGCCGCCCCCGCCAATAACGCCGCCCCCCCTGCCCCCGCCGATGCCCTGAAGGACAGCCAGCGCAAGACCGACGAGTTCGTCGAAGCCGCGCAGGCGATCAACGGCCCGGCCGGCAATCCGGAATGCGTCTGGCTCGGCCGCCGCGTCGTCGGCCTGATGTGGCGCGACGATCTCGACACCGCGTTCCGCCACCTCGATCTGTACGATCGGTTCGGCTGCCCCGGCGGCCACGTGCAGGCGACCTTCCGCTGCCTGGTGCGATTCGGCGCGATCGACCCGAAGGCGCCGGACAGCCTGACCGGCCGGGTTCACGCCTGCTGGATCAATCCCAACGCGCAGCCGCAGCCGGCAGCGTCCGCCGCCAGCACGCCGGCTCCGGCCGCGGCTCCCGCGCCGACCCCGGCGCCGCCTGCGGCGAAATGAGCTAACGCCGGAACGATGCGAGATTCCGGCGGTTGAAAACGCCGCCGCCCTCAAATCGCCACGGCGCCATAACAGTTGTTTGTTGACGTGGCAGAGCTATGCTTGGTTTGCCGCAGCCTTGGTCGGACCTCGGGGACGGGTCCGTTTCCCTGCCATGTTGGCCCCGTATGGTTTTGTCGCGATGCGCGCCGTCGTCGCCGTTCTGGTCTTTGTCACCGCCGCTCATGCTGCTATCTGGGGAATCTTCAGGGAACAGCAGCAGGCGCCGGATTTCCGAGGCATCCTTCCCAGCGTCTCCTACGCACCGTTTGACGGCACCGGGCATCCGGACGTCGACAACATCCCCAATGCCGAGCGCATCCGCTCCGACCTGAAGACGCTGGCGCCGATCAGCCGCGCGATCCGCTTGTACTCCTCGACCGGCGGCGTCGAGCTGGTGCCGCCGATCGCCGGCGAAGTCGGCCTCAAGGTCACCGTCGGCGCCTGGATCGACAAGAACGTCGACCGCAACGAGCGCGAGATGCTGTCGGCGATCGACCTCGTCAAGCACAACAGCAACGTCAACGGCATCGTGGTCGGCAACGAAACCATCTACCGCGGCGAGCAGAAGGTCGAAGACCTCATCAAGCTGATCCAGCGCGTCAAGGGCCAGGTCAACGTCCCGGTGACCACCGGCGAGATCTGGAACATCTGGCTCGAGCATCCCGAGCTCGCCTCCTCGGTCGACTTCATCGCCGCGCACATCCTGCCCTATTGGGAAGGTTTTTCCGACACCAAGGCGGTCGACCAGGCGCTGATCATCTATCAGAAGCTGCGCGACGCGTTTCCCGGCAAGCGCATCGTGATCGCCGAATTCGGCTGGCCCTCCGCCGGCTACAATCTCAAGGACGCGGTGCCCGGCCCGTTCGAGCAGGCGGTGACGCTGCGCAATTTCGTCAACCGCGCCGAAGCCGTCGGCATGGAATACAACATCGTCGAGGCGATCGATCAGCCCTGGAAGTTCTTCGAAGGCGGCGTCGGTCCGTATTGGGGCATCCTCAACGCGGCGCGCGAACCGAAATTCGCCTGGAGCGGCCCGGTGGTCGATCCGGCCTATTGGAAACTCGCCGGCATCGCGCTGTTGGTCGGCATCCTTTTGTCGACGCCGATCCTGCGGCTGGCGCAGCCCAGCGCGATGCAGTCGTTCCTGCTGTCGGCGGCCGCCCACGGTGTCGGCGCCTGGGTCGCCACCGTGTTCGCCTATTGGACCGGGCATTATTTCGTGTTCGGCTCGGCGCTGGCGCTGACGCTCGGCCTGATCCTGCTGGTGCCGCTGGTTCTGATCGCGATGGCGCGGATCGAGGAAATCGCCGCGGTCGCGTTCGGCCGCGCGCCGATCCGGCTGTTGAAAAAGCCGGCCGCGACGCTCGCGCCGCCGCCGACCGTGGCGTCGCCGCCGCTCGCGCTGGCTGCAGCCGCGCCCTCCGCCGACATGGTGCAGGCCGAGGCGGGCGAAGCCGGCGCCGCGGCTGGCGCCGCGGCCGACGCGCCCAAGATGCCGAAGGTGTCGATCCATATCCCGGCCTATTTCGAGCCGCCGGATATGCTGAAGCAGACGCTGGATGCCGTCGCGCGGCTGGATTACCCGAATTTCGAATGCGTGGTGATCATCAACAACACGCCGGATCCGGAATTCACCCAGCCGATCCAGGACCACTGCCGCGAACTCGGCGAGCGCTTCAAATTCATCAATGCCGAAAAGGTCGAGGGCTTCAAGGCCGGCGCGCTGCGCATCGCCATGGAGCGCACCGCGGTCGACGCCGAGATCATCGGCATCATCGACGCCGACTACATGGTCGAGCCGGACTGGCTGAAGGACCTGGTGCCGGCGTTCGACGACCCGCGGGTCGGGCTGGTGCAGGCGCCGCAGGACCACCGCGACGGCGACCGCACGCTGATGCACTACATCATGAACGGCGAATATGCCGGGTTCTTCGACATCGGCATGGTGCAGCGCAACGAGCTCAACGCCATCATCGTGCACGGCACGATGTGCCTGATCCGCCGCGCCGCGATGGAGATGGTCGGCGGCTGGGCCGGCGACACCATCTGCGAGGATAGCGACCTCGGCCTCGAGATCATCGAGCACGGCTGGCTGACCCATTACACCAACCGCCGCTACGGCTATGGCCTATTGCCGGACACCTACGAGGCGTTCAAGAAGCAGCGGCATCGCTGGGCCTATGGCGGCTTCCAGATCATCAAGAAGCATTGGCGGCGCTTCCTGCCGGGCGCCAGCCGGCTGACGCCGGATCAAAGGCGGGAATTCGCGCTGGGCTGGCTGAACTGGCTCGGCGCCGAAAGCCTCGGCGTGGTGGTGGCGATCCTCAATCTGATCTGGGTGCCGATCGTCGTATTCGCCGACATCGCGATCCCCGACAAGATCCTGACGCTGCCGATCATCGCCTCCTTCGTGGTGACGCTGGCGCACTTCCTGGTGCTGTACCGGCTGCGGGTGAACATCACCGTGCCGCGGATGCTGGGCGCGATGATCGCGGCGATGTCGGTGCAATGGACGGTGTCGCGCGCGGTGGCGCAGGGCCTGATCACCGAGCACCTCGCCTTCGCCCGCACCTCGAAGGGCGGCTTCTCGCTGATGTCGGTCGAGTTCCAGGCGTTCTGGGAAGCGGTGATCGGCGTGCTGCTGCTGGTCGGCGCCGCCGTGCTGGTGGCCTCCAACGCCTACAAGGAAGTCCACGAGATCTACATCTTCGCCGCCGTGCTGGTGCTGCAGAGCCTGCCGTTCCTGGCCGCGGTGGCGATCGCCATCCTGGAGAACTCGCGGATCAATTCCTTCGCGTTCTGGACCAACACCGGCGTGCGCACCGCCGAATTGATCGGGCTGCGGCCGGTGGCGTTGCCCAAGACCGTGCCGGCGGCGATGCCGGCGCCGCAGCCGGTGGCCTCGGAAATCCACCGCGATACCGTGTAATCGCCTCCTGGGCGGTTCACGGACCGGGCGAAGCCCGCCGGATAAGACCATGGGACGCCAAGCCGTTTCGGCGTCCACAACGTTGCTGTCGCGATCCGGCACGGGCTTGACCCGCCCCGTCCCGCCCCCTACACAGCACGCCACGTGAGCGCGTAGCTCAGACGGTAGAGCACGTGACTTTTAATCATGGGGTCGAGGGTTCGAGTCCCTCCGCGCTCACCATGAAATCAAGATAAATAGTCGTCCGTGAAGAAGGCCAATCAAGCGACCTGACGGCTCGTTGATGGCAGCGGTTTGGTTCGCATGATGGCGGCCAACCAGGCGCGCAAAAGGCTGAGCCAGAGGACCAGGAGCCTGAAGTTGTAGCCGGCGGCGGCGAGCACG
>NZ_JACHIH010000001.1:169545-395540 GCF_014203125.1 Rhodopseudomonas rhenobacensis | reverse complement strand
CGCCGAAAGCAGCGCGTCGAGGTCCACCGACCGCAGTTCGATCTGATCGCGCACCGGCTCGCGCAGCCGCGCCCGTCCTGCGTCCAACACCTTCGCCGAATGCTGAACAGAAAGCTCGGAAAACAATTCCTTCTCGGCCATCGCAGCAACTCCCTGATCGCTGCAAAATTGAATCATGCCAAAGCAGACATGCCAACCAAAATGAAAGATTCACAGGCTCTGAGGAGACCGGCGGAGCGCGATAGCGCGACGTCGGGCGTCTCGAAGGATGTGCCGCGCGTATTCGTAGCCGCATCCTTCGAGGCTCGCCGAAGACGGCGAGCACCTCAGGATGACGACGCTTAGTTCGCGTCGCCGCAATCAACGGCAACGGGAGTTGCGGTTGGTCGATCTGCCCGACCACACAACAAGCTGTCATTCCGGGGCGCGAGAGCGTAGCTCGAGCGAACCCGGAATCCAGTATCCCAGGGCGGTGAGTACTGGATCCCGGGTTCACTCGCGGCTTACGCCGCTCATGCCCCGGGATGACGGCTCTTTGTGTGGTTGGCCGCAACTTCTCTCACGAATGACCAACGCGCACGAAGGCGGGAATGACCGGCGCGCACGAAAGCGGGTTAGTTCCTCAGCGGATTAGCTCCGCCGCCTTGCATTGACCGCGATCGCCAGCAGCGCGCGCTGCGCGATCACCGGGGCCAGCGCATTCTGCTTGCGCATCTCCAGCGCGGCGGCCCCGAGCTGATCGACGATCGCCAGCAGCCGCGGCGCGGTGAAATTGCGCAAGCCCGCTTCGACGATCGCCTTCCTGGAAAAATGCAGCCGCGGAAAGCCGCCTTCGACGGCGGAGGATTCCGAAGCGCCGGCGTCGACCGCGAGCGCCGCCTTGTGCATCAGGGCGGCGTGGCGCTGCGCCGCCATCATGATGCTGCCGGGATTGGAGCCGGCGTTCATCGCCTTGGTGAACTCGGTTTCCACCAGCGACGGCTTGCCGGCAAAGGCGCCGTCGATCACCGGATCGAGCTTCAGTTCGGACGCGTCCGCCACCACCGCCATCACGTCGTCCAGCGTCACCTCGCTTTGGCCGTGGGCGTACAGCACCAGCTTGCGCACCTCGTTGCGCGAGGCCTGGCGGTCGCCACCGAGCAGCGACACCAAGAGCGCGCGGACGTCCGGCGCGATACGCAGATTGGCGTTGCGGAATTCGTCGTCGACCAGTTTGGCGAGGTCGCGTTCGCCGTCGGTGTAGCAGCCGATCGCCACCGCGGTCTTGGCGCGCTCGCAGGCCTTGCGCAACGCTGCGTCGGGCTTAAGGTCGCCGGCCTCGATCACGATCCGGCAATCCTTCAGCGCGGAATCGGCCAGCGTCTCGACGCCGCTGACGAAATTCTTCGAGCCGGCGCGCACCCGGATGGCGCGACGGCCGCCGAACATCGGAATCGTCATCGCCTCGTCGACCAGGCGCGACGGCTCGGCGGCGAGTTCGTCGCCGTCGAGGCGCACGGTAGAAAACGGATCGGAAGGATCGTCGACCGCGGAGGCGATCAGCGCCTCGGCGCGCTCGCGCACCAGGCCGGCGTCGGGGCCGTACAGCAGAATGATCGGACGGCCGGAGTCCGGCCGGGCGAGAAAACTATCGACTTCTCGTCCGCGCAGCGCGACCATCACAAGCCTCTTTGGATCAGAATCGAAACTGGTGCATCGGCGACGGCAGCCTGCTCCCTCTCCCATGGGGAGAGGGGTGGGGCGAGGGGTTACGATCCCTCGATAGGTCTTAACCCCTCACCCGACCGACTTCGCTTCGCTACGCCGGTCGACCTCTCCCAAAGGGAGAGGTGAAGCAACCTCGCGGCCAGGTTCGTCGTTGCTAATCGCCGCCGAGCCGATCGCCTAGATGCCGGCGTAGAAGAACGATGCCAGCCGGGTCTGGATGTTCTCGGCGATTTCCTGCGAGGCGCGATCCTCGGCGTCGCGGAACGCGCGTTGCCGCGCGAAGCGCTGCATCTGGCCGGGGACGTCGTAGGACACCCGCGCGAACGTGTTGCCGGTGAGGATCACCTTGTCGGTGGCGTTGTCTTTCAGCACGAAGAACGCATCGATGCCGTAGTTCTCGATCGACGGCAGCGCGGTCGACGGATCGACGATCAGCGAGGACCGCGAGGTGACGAGCTTGATCTCCAGCCGATGCGTCGGCGGCATGCCGGTGGCATTGCCGTAGAGCTTGAACATCAGCGCATTGCGGATCTCGACGCCGAGCCGCGCCACCCGCGAGCCGTTCGGCGCGTCGACCGCCGGAACCTCGATGCTGGCCAGCTTGTCGCGCAAGCCCGGCGCGCCGGCGCTACGCTCGGCATACATCGGCTGGAAACAACCGGCGGTCAGCGCGGCCAATGCGGCGACGACGATCAGTCGGGCGGCAAGGCGGGGACTAGCCCACGACATTCACGATCCTTTGCGGAACAATGATAATCTTGCGGACAGGTTTTCCATCCAGGGCCTGTTTTACCGCATCGAGCGCCAAAACGGCAGCCTCAATTTGCGGATTTTGCGCATCCCTGGCCACTGTGACTTCCGCGCGCTTCTTGCCATTGACTTGAACAGGTAGCGTAATGCTGTCCGAGACCAGCAAGCCGGTCTCGATCTCCGGCCAGCGTGCTTCCGACACCAGGCCGCTATGGCCGATCGTGCTCCAGCACTCCTCCGCCAGATGCGGCATCATCGGCGCGATCAACAGCACCAGGATGTCGACCGCCTCGCGCGCCGCCGCGGCCAGCACCGGATCGGCGGCAAGGCCTTCCGGCGCGTTGGCCAGCATGGTCTCGAGGTCGCCGACATAGATATAGAGCTTGGCCACCGCGGTGTTGAAGCGCAGCCGGTCGATGCCGCCGAGAATGTCGGACAGCGCCCGGTGCGCCGCGACCCGCAGCGCCTGCGCGGCGGGGTGATTCGCGGCGTCGACCTTGCCGCCCGGCGCCGGCAGATGCGGCGCCAGCGTCGACACCAGCCGCCACACCCGCTGCACGAAGCGGCTGGCGCCCTTGACGCCGTCCTCGCTCCAGATCACGTCGCGATCCGGCGGCGAATCCGACAGCATGAACCAGCGCGCGGTGTCGGCGCCGTAGCTGCCGATGATGTCGTCGGGGTCGACGGTGTTGCGCTTAGACTTCGACATCTTCTCGATCGGGCCGATCTCGACCGGCTGACCGCTGTCCAACAGGCTGGCCTGCCGATTGTCGCCGTCGGCGAGAATGCGGATTTCCGCCGGCGAGGCGAACGTGCCGTCGAGCGTCTTGTAGGTCTCGTGCACCACCATGCCCTGGGTGAACATGCCCCGGAACGGCTCGTCGAAGCCGACATGGCCGGTGGCCTGCATCGCCCGGGTGAAGAACCGGCTGTACAACAGATGCAAAATCGCGTGCTCGACGCCGCCGATATATTGGTCGACCGGCATCATGCGGTCGACCACCGCGCGGGTGGTCGGCTCTTCGGTATTCCACGGATCGGTGAAACGCGAGAAGTACCAGGACGAATCGACGAAGGTGTCCATGGTGTCGGTTTCACGCCGCGCCGGGCCAGCGCATTGCGGGCAGGCGACATGCTTCCAGGTCGGATGGCGGTCGAGCGGATTGCCCGGACTATCGAATTCGATGTCGTCGGGCAATTGCACCGGCAGATCCTTGATCGGCACCGGCACCACGCCGCAGACCTCGCAATGGATCACCGGGATCGGGCAGCCCCAATAGCGCTGCCGCGAAATGCCCCAGTCGCGCAGCCGGAAATTGATCTCGCGTTGGCCCCAGCCGTCGCGCTCGAAGATCTCCAGCGAGCGCGCCATCGCCTGTTCGCAGGTCATCACGCCGGGTTCGCCGACCCAATGCACATATTGCACGGTTTCGGTCTTGGCCGGCACGAAGGCTGTGTCCTGCACGCTCTCGTCGCTGCCGAGCGGCTTGAACACGTCGATCACCGGCAGCCCGTATTTGCGGGCGAAGTCGAGGTCGCGCTGGTCATGCGCCGGACAGCCGATGATGGCGCCGGTGCCGTAATCCATCAGCACGAAATTGGCGATGTAGAGCGGCAGATGCCAGGACGGGTCGGCCGGATGCGCGGCCTTGATGCCGGTGTCGAAGCCGAGCTTTTCGGCGGTGTCGATCTCGGCCTGCGAGGTGCCCATCTTGCGGCACTGTTCGTTGAAGGCGGCGATTTGCGGATTCGTTTCAGCCAGCGCCTTGGCGAGCGGATGATCCGGCGAGATCGCCGCGAAGGTCGGGCCGTACATGGTGTCGGGCCGGGTGGTGAACACCGGCAGCGTATCAAATCCCTCCGGCGCGCCGACCAGGCCGAAATTGAAGCGCAGCCCTTCGGACTTGCCGATCCAGTTGCGCTGCATGATGCGCACCTTGTCGGGCCAGCGGTCGAGCCGGTCCAGCGCGCTCAACAGATCGTCGGAATATTTGCTGATCTTGAAGAACCATTGCGTCAATTCGCGCTGCTCGACCAGCGCGCCGGAGCGCCAGCCGCGGCCGTCGATCACCTGCTCGTTGGCCAGCACGGTGTTGTCGACCGGGTCCCAGTTGACTTTTGATTGCTTGCGCTCGACCAGCCCGGCGGCCAGGAAATCGACGAACATCCGCTGCTGGTGCTTGTAGTAGCCGGGATCGCAGGTGGCGAATTCGCGCGACCAGTCCAGCGACAGCCCCATCGATTTCAGCTGCGCCTTCATGGTGGCGATGTTGGCGTAGGTCCAGGATTTCGGGTGCACCTTGTTGGCCATCGCGGCGTTTTCCGCCGGCATGCCGAACGCGTCCCAGCCCATCGGATGCAGCACGTTGTAGCCGCGCGCCCGCATCGTCCGCGCCACCACGTCGCCCATCGTGTAGTTGCGCACGTGGCCCATGTGGATCCGGCCGGACGGGTAGGGGAACATCTCCAGCACGTAGTATTTCGGCCGCGGATCGTCGTTCTTGGTGGCGAAGATCGCGTGGTCGTCCCACTGGCGTTGCCAGCGCGGCTCGGATTCGCGGGCGTTGTAGCGTTCGTTGATCATGGGCTGTTCGAAGACTGGCCGGCCGGTTCAAGCGCCTGTGGCAGCAAAAGGAGGATGCGCGAATGAGGTCGCAAACCGGTGCTCGCTCGGCGCGTGAGGCGGGCGACTAGGCCACAAAAGCCGGTGGCGGGTCAATGGCTTGCGACAAGCCGCGAGACGGTGCCGGGTTGCCTGGCGGGCTTGCCTCAGCTCGCCATCGACAGCCCGGAATCCGAACCGCGGACGAAACCGTGCTCGACCACGGCGTTGCGGCCGCGATGCTTGGCGGCATACAGCGCCGCGTCGGCCGCCTCGATCAGGTCACGCGGCGCATTGGCCGGGTGCGGCACGGTGCGGGCGACGCCGACGCTGACCGTCACCTGCTGGAAAATGCTGGTCTGGTGCGGAATGGCGAGGTGGGCGATGGCGCTGCGCACCATTTCGCCGACCTCGGAGGCGCGGTCCGCCTCCGCCAGCAGCAGGCAGAACTCCTCGCCGCCGTAACGCGCGGCAAAGCCGCCGATCTCGTTGGCGATCGCCGCCAGAGTTTCGCCGATCCGGCTGATGCAGGCGTCGCCTTCGGGATGGCCATAGGTGTCGTTGAACGGCTTGAAATGGTCGACGTCGATCATCAACAGCCCGACATCGGAGCCGTTCTGCTCGGCCTTCATCCATTCGAAGTCGAGCCGGCTCTGGAAGCCGCGGCGGTTGGCGAGCCCGGACAAGACGTCGATCGAGGCCATCACGGTGAGGCGGTTGTTGATCGCCACCAAGCCGCGCTCGCGCTCCACCAGATGCGCCGCCATGGCGTTGAAGGCCCGCGCCAGCGGCACGAACTCCGACGGCAGCTGCTTGCGGCAGACCCGCGCCGACCAATCGCCCTGGCCGAATTTCTGCGCCACCTCGGTCATCAGGTTGATCGGCTTCACGATCAGCCGTTCGGCGGCGATCAAGGCGCCGAGCAGCACGATGAAGCAGACCAGGAACAGCTGCAGATAGGCGGTGCGGATATCGCGGTTGATGCCGGCCGACACCTTGGTCTCGTCGACCGCCACCACCAGCCGCGCCGTGGTGCCGCGAATCGGCGCGAAATACACCGCCCGGTTGTTGGCGGGAGGCTCCGCGAAGAACGCCCGCTCCTCGGCGCCGAGATCGTTGACGCCGGAGCCGACCGGCTCGGCCGGAGCGGAGAACGGGCGGCCGATCAGCTCCATCTGGTCCGGCGGGGCCGCCAGCACGGTGCCGTCGCCGTCGACCAAAGCCGCGGTGACGCCGGGGCGGCCGGCGAGGTTGCCCATCACCCCCGACATCCAGTCGAGGTTGAGGCCGGCGACCACCACGGCCTCTTCGCCGCCGTCGATCGCCGACACCGGATAGGCCGCCAGGATGGTGCCCTTGGCGGTCTGCCGGCCGACCAGGAAATCGCTGACCACGAAATCGTGGGTCTCGATCGCCCTTTTGAAATAGGCGCGGTCGCTGATGTTGGTGCCGACGAAGATCGCCGAGGTCGAACAGCGCACGATGCCGTCGGCGCCCGCCACCATCAGCATGCGGATCGACGGCAGGTCGACGCGCAGGCTGGCGCGCAGCGTGGCGCAGCCGCGGCCGATCCGCGACGCCGAGGCGTGGATATAGGCGGACGACTTCAGCACCGCCTCGACCGAGGAAATGATCTCGCGTTGCGAGGCGGCGGTGCGCTCGGCCAGCGCCGCCAGTTCGCTGGACGCCATCGTCACCTGCTTGACGCGGGTGTCCTCCAGCGAGCGGATCCGTTCGACCATCAACGGGCCGACCAGAATCAGCGCCAGCAGCACCAGCCGGGCGCGAATTCCGAATATGCCCTTGAGTTTCGCCTTTTTGCGGTTGAGACCGACGCGTGACATCTTCATCCCCATTCCCCGCCGGATAGGCTATGGGAAAGGGTTCAAGAAGCCTTTCTGCAATTCGCTACAATTCGATCCATCCCCGTAGCATTACCTAGGTTCAACTGCCTTGATCGGGTCCGCAGCCGTCGTCCGAAGTCCGGAAATGTTCTGTTTACCATCGGTGCCGACGCGCCGGGCGGGAGCGCCGGCATGAGCGACGCGGCGGGACTGGCCGAGGTCGAGCGGCAGATCGCGCGGGCCTGCGCCGATGCCGGCCGCGGGCGCGCCGACGTGACGCTGATCGCGGTGTCGAAGACGTTCGAGGCCGAGGGCATCGCCCCGGTGCTCGAGGCGGGGCAACGGGTGTTCGGCGAAAACCGCGTGCAGGAGGCCAAGGCAAAATGGCCGGCGCTGAGCGCGGCCTATCCGGGCGTGCAGTTGCATCTGATCGGGCCGTTGCAATCCAACAAGGCCAAGGAGGCGGTGGCGCTGTTCGACGCCATCCATTCGGTGGACCGGCCAAGCCTGTGCCAGGCGCTGGCCAAGGAAATCGCCGCGCAGGGTCGTGCGGTCGAGCTGTTCGTGCAGCTCAACACCGGCGAGGAGCCGCAAAAGGCCGGCGTGGTGCCGGCCGAGGCCGACGCGTTCATCAAAGCCTGCCGCGACACTTACGGGCTGACGATCGCCGGGCTGATGTGCATTCCGCCGGTCGACCAGGCGCCGGCGCCGCATTTCGCGCTGACCGCCAAGATCGCCGCCCGCAACGGCCTGACCAAGCTGTCGATGGGGATGAGCGCGGATTTCGCCGTCGCCATCCAGTTCGGCGCCACCCATGTGCGGGTCGGCTCGGCGATTTTCGGGCATCGGTGATTGCCGGCTGTCGTGAGTCGTCATCCTGAGAGCCTGTGAATCTATTAGATTTTGCGTTTTTCGAGTTGAGTCAAATCAAGCACTTAGCTGCCACAAAGACGCTGAAATTCGAATAGATTCACAAACTCTGAGGTGCTCGCCGCACTTGCGGCGAGCCTCGAAGGATGACGAACGACGGTGCCTGCGGCCCATCCTTCGAGACGCCCGGCTTCGTCCTTCGGACTTCGCCGGGCTCCTCAGGATGACGCGACCCGCGTGTGAAGGCTCACCCGATCACAATCCTGGTCCGCGGCCCGATCCGCGCCAAGAGCCGCAGCAGCGCGCCGCGGCGCATCGCCACGCAGCCGGCGGTCGGGCCGAAATTGTCGCGGGCGAGATGCAGGAACACCGCACTGCCCCGCCCGGCCACCCGCGGCCCCGCGTTGTGGTCGATTTCGATAATAAGATCATAGAGATGATCGTCGCGCCGGAGCCGATCCCCGGGGCCGCCGGGCGGCCGCCGGACCGGCTGGTTGTAATGCCGGTCGGCGGGGTCTTCGCACCAGGTGTCCTGCGCGGTGATCGGGCGTACCGGCAGAAACGTCGGCGGCCGCGGCAGCCGGTCGGCGCGCCACCACAGCCGTTTGGGGTGAAAGCTGCCGCGCGGCGTGCCGCCGTCGCCCTCGCGCTTGTTGGCCTTGAGGCCGCTTCGGCCGAGCGCGACCGGGATGGTGATGCCGCCGGCGGTCAGCCAGCCGCGTTGCGGGTTGCCGGCGGCGGCGTGGACCAGCACCACGGAGAGCGCGGCGCCGCGCTTCGGCGGGTGCCGCAGAATCGGACGAATCGTCGATAAAGTAACGGGTTGCACCGGATCGCGGGCTTTCCTGCGGTCGCCGCGAACTAAAATTTCACGGCTGTGGAGTTATATTTGGCGGCAAACGTTCCTATCTGGACCACACTACCCCAGCGAATCGCCGCTTGGGAGCGCGATCCGACGAAGGCCCCCGCTCGTCCCGACGCGATCCCGACGCCGCCCAAAGGACCTCATCGATGCCGAACGCTCGCAAGATCCTGATCGTGGACGACGACAACGACCTGCGCGACGCGCTGGTCGAGCAATTGTCGCTGCACGAGGAGTTCGAAGCCTCGGCGGTGGATACCGGCGCCAAGGGGGTGATCGCCGCCAAGGCCGAATCGCCCGACCTGGTGCTGATGGATGTCGGGTTGCCGGATACCGACGGTCGCGAGGTGGTGCGCAGCCTGCGCAAGGGCGGCTTCAAGGCGCCGATCATCATGCTGACCGGCCACGACACCGACTCTGACACCGTGCTCGGGCTGGAATCCGGCGCCAACGACTACGTCGCCAAGCCGTTCCGTTTCGCGGTGTTGCTGGCGCGGATCCGCGCCCAGCTGCGCCAGCACGAGGCCAGCGAAGACGCGGTGTTCACGGTGGGCCCCTACAGCTTCCGCCCCGGCTCCAAGATGCTGACCGGCGCCAACGCCAAGAAGGTGCGGCTGACCGAGAAGGAAACCGCGATCCTGCGCTTCCTGTATCGCTCCGGGCTGTCGCCGGTGTCCCGCGAGACGCTGCTGCAGGAGGTGTGGGGCTACAATTCCGGCGTCACCACCCACACGCTGGAAACCCACATCTACCGGCTACGCCAAAAGATCGAGAAGGACGCGGCGAATCCGGAGATCCTGGTCACCGAAGCCGGTGGCTACAAGCTGGTGCCGTGATACGATTCGGGCGCCGATTCGCTTTTTAGCGAACATTGTCCCTGCGTCCCGATCAGCCGGTCCTTGATGTCGATCGAAGATGATGTTGCCCTGCTCGAGCGCGTCCCGACATTGCGCCTGTTGGGCGACGCCTCGCTACGCATGCTGGCGATCGGCTCCGATCAGCACGTCTATGCCCGCGGCGACGTGCTGTTCAGCGCCGGCGACACCGCGGATGCCGGCTATGTGGTGCAGCGCGGCTCGTTCAAGATCAGCGCCGACGACGCCGGCAGCCACGAGATCATCGCGCAGCCCGGCGCGCTGATCGGCGAACTGGCGCTGCTGCTGGCGATGCCGCGGCCCTCCACCGCGGTGGCGCAGGAATATTCCTCGGTGATTCGCATCGGACGCGGGTTGTTTCAGCGCGTGCTGGAAGCCGATCCCGCCGCCGCCGTCCGGCTGCGCGACGAATTCGCCGCCCGCACCACGAGAATCGCCAGCGAGATTTCCAAGGCTGGGGCGAAGCTGGGGTCGTAGCAGCCCTCTCCTGTTCACTTCTCCCCGCTTGCGGGGAGAGGTCGACCCGGCGTAGCGCAAGCGAAGCCGGGTCGGGTAAGGGGCGCCTCGACAAGGAAGAGCCCCTCACCCCACCCCTCTCCCCGCAAGAGCGGGGCGAGGGAGCGCGCTGCCGTCGCCGCGGCTTCAGCATCCTACTTCACGACACGGCTTCGGCATACTGATTCGGCACTGAGGCAAGCTACGCTTCCACTACAACTCCATCACCACCGTCACCGGCACATGGTCGCTCGGGCGGTCCCAGCCGCGGGCGTCGCGCAGCACCTTGTAGTCCTGCACGCAGGGCCCGAGCGCCGGCGACACCCAGATATGATCGAGCCGCCGTCCCCGATTGGCGATCGTCCAATCCGCGGCGCGGTAGCTCCACCAGGTGTAGATTTTTTCCGACAGCGCAATGCGTTCGCGCGCGACGTCTAGCCAGCCGCCCTGATGCTGCGCGGCCAACAGCTTCTCGCATTCGACCGGGGTATGCGACACCACTTTAAGTAATTGCTTGTGCGACCAGACGTCGTGCTCATGCGGCGCGACGTTGAGGTCGCCGACCAGGATGTGCCGGGCGTCGCCCTGCGGATGCAGCGGTTCGCAACTCTTCATCTCGTCGAGGAAGGCGAGCTTGTGCTTGAACTTCGGATTGAGCGCGGGATCCGGAATGTCGCCGCCGGCCGGCACGTAGAAATTATGCACCACCAGCGGCGACGCGGTGTGCTCGGGCGCGAACGCCACCGAGATGTGCCGGGAATCCAAATTCTCGCAGAACACCCGGATGTCGGTGGAGGCGAACGGCAGGCGCGAAACGATCGCCACGCCGTGGTAGCCCTTCTGCCCGTTCAGCGCGACGTGCTCATAGCCGAGCCGCTTGAACCGCTTCAGCGGAAAGGCGTCGTCGGGGCATTTGGTTTCCTGCAGGCACAGCACGTCGGGCCGCTCGCTCTTGAGAAACTTCGCCACCAGATCGATGCGCAGCCGCACCGAATTGATATTCCAGGTCGAGAGCGAAAAGCGCATGGGGATCCGATCGCGTAAAACGAGGAGGCCTCATCCCGAGGCGCGCGCCCCTGCGCGCGTCTCGAGGGATAAAGCTTGGATGGCGCTAGAGACTCTTTGAAATGGATTGATGCGCTCGCCCAAAACTCACGACGTCATTCCGGGGCGCGAGCAGCGAAGCTGCGAGCGAGCCCGGAATCCATAACCCCGGCAGGAGTATGGATTCCGGACTTGCTCGTTCTTCGAACTCGCAATCCGGAATGACGGCTGTGGTCTTGATTGGACGCCTCAAAACGAAAACGCGCTACCCCGGCGGGGTCGCGTAGTTGGTGAAGTCGATCTTGAACATGCCGGGATCGGGCCGCTTGGTGGCGTCGAGATTGTACACCGCGACGGTGGTGTCGTAGCCCTGCGGATCGGTCACAGTCCATTGCTTGAGCTGATTGTCCTTGGCGCCGATCATCAGCATCAGCCGGCTGGTGCCGACCAGCACCTGCTTTTCCTCGATCACCACCGAGATGAACAGATCGTCGGCGGTGACGCTGACCACGTTGGTATCGCGCAGCAAGTCGATACGGTCGCTGAGCAAGTAGCGCAGCGGGGTCTGCGATAGCGGATAGATGTCCTGGGTGGCGAGCTTGCGGTCGCGCACCGCCACCGAGGAGCCGTCGGCGATGATCGCGATCGGGCTCGGCTCGTCATATTCGAAGCGCACCTTGCCGGGCTTCTGGATGTAGAAGTCGCCCTTGGTGCGGCTGCCGTCGGGCCCGACTTGGACGAAGTTGCCGACCAGCGTCGAGAGCGACGACAGATAGCTGCTGACCTTGGCGGCCTGCGCCTTCTGCGCCGCGTCGAAGGTGACGAACAGCGGGCTCGGCACGTTGCGGCGCGGATCGGGAATCACCGGCTCCGGCGGCGCCTGGGTGGCGGCGCTCGAGGGACCCCGAGTGGGAGTGGTGGTGGCGGTGAGCTGGATGCCGTCGCGCGGCTTCGGCGACGGCTTCGGCAACGGCACGGTCTGCGCCGCGACCGGCCCCGCCAACAGCCCGAGCGCCAGCGCCAGCGCCAGCGCGCGCTGCGCGGCTGCCTTGCGCCGCGAGATCCGGGGCGTGCGGTCGGTTCTCAAAGCGTTGATCGTCACTGCGTCGTCCTGGTCGGCGAGACTGCGGCATTTTACATCGGTTGCGGTCCGGGTGGGGACCGATTTCGCGCGCTGCAACGGGACGGCCACCGGAGATCCTGCAATCCCATCGACCGGCTCGTCGGCCGTCGCGCGCCCTGCGGCTAAGCCAGCGCTGTGGCGATTTCGCGACTCCGGGACGGGATCGATCGGCGGGTTCACGGTCAAAATCCGCTTTCCTCTTCCTCGACCAGGATTTCGCGTTTGCCGGCATGGTTGGCCTGGCCGACGATGCCTTCCAGTTCCATCCGCTCCATCAGCGACGCGGCGCGGTTATAGCCGATCTGCAGCCGTCGCTGAATATAGCTGGTCGAGGCCTTGCGATCGCGCTTGACGATGGCGACCGCCTGCGAGAACAGGTCGCCGCCCTCGCCGCCCATTCCGGTGGCGTCGAATACCGCGCCGTCCTCGTCGGTCGGCTCTTCGGCGGTGACCGCCTCGAGATATTCCGGCTGACCCTGGGTCTTGAGGTGGCGCACCACCTTCTCGACCTCCTCGTCGGAGACGAACGGTCCGTGCACGCGGCTGATGCGGCCGCCGCCGGCCATGTACAGCATGTCGCCCTGGCCGAGCAGTTGCTCGGCGCCCATCTCGCCCAGGATGGTGCGGCTGTCGATTTTCGAGGTGACCTGAAACGAAATGCGGGTCGGGAAGTTCGCCTTGATGGTGCCGGTGATGACGTCGACCGAGGGGCGCTGCGTGGCGAGGATGACGTGGAGGCCGGCGGCGCGCGCCATTTGCGCCAGGCGCTGCACGGCGCCTTCGATGTCCTTGCCGGCGACCATCATCAGGTCGGCCATCTCGTCGACGATGATGACGATGTAGGGCAACGGCTCGAGGTCGAGCTTCTCGGCCTCGTAGATCGCCTTGCCGGTTTCCTTGTCGAAGCCGGTATGCACGGTGCGGGTCAATTCCTCGCCGCGCGCCTTGGCTTCGGAGAGCCTGGAATTGTAGCCGTCGAGGTTGCGCACGCCCAACTTCGACATCTTCTTGTAGCGCTCCTCCATCTCGCGGACCGCCCATTTCAGCGCCACCACGGCCTTCTTCGGGTCGGTGACGACGGGGGTCAGCAGATGCGGGATGCCGTCATAGACCGACAGTTCGAGCATCTTCGGATCGACCATGATCAGCCGGCACTGATCCGGCCTGAGCCGATACACCAGGCTGAGAATCATGGTGTTGATGGCGACGGATTTGCCGGAGCCGGTGGTGCCGGCGATCAACAGATGCGGCATCCGGGCGAGATCGACGATGATCGAATCGCCGCCGATGTTCTTGCCGAGGCACAGCGGCAGTTTCGCCACCGATTCGTTGCCGTCCTTCACCACGAGCAGTTCGCGCAGGTAAACCTTTTCGCGGTGCGGGTTCGGCAGCTCGATGCCGATGGCGTTGCGGCCGGGCACCACCGCGACGCGGGCGGACAGCGCGCTCATCGAACGGGCGATGTCGTCGGCGAGCCCGATGACGCGCGACGACTTGATGCCGGGCGCCGGCTCCAATTCGTACAGCGTCACCACCGGGCCGGGATGCGCCTTGACGATTTCGCCGCGGACGCCGAAATCGCCGAGCACGCCTTCCAGCGCGCGGGAATTGGTTTCCAGCTCGGTCTTAGAGAGCGGCTGGCGGTCGGAGGCCTTCGGCGAGGTCAGCATCGACACCGCGGGCAGTTCGAACTTGTCGGCGGATTTGCGCAGCGGCTGCCGCGGCGCGGCCTTTTTGCGCGGCGCGCGGGCGACCGGGGCTTCGTCCTCCTCGTCGTCCTCAGGCTCGGGCTCGTCGTTTTCGACGACGTCGTCGTGCTCGGCCTCGTCATGATCGGCGTCGGCTTGCGGCGCGATCGACGGGCTGCGGCTGCCGCCGAGCCGCGGCTCCTGGCGTTCGAACGCCGCGGCGCGGCCGGTCGGCGCGCTCGACACCAGCGACCGATAGGCCAGCGTCATGAGACGCGCGAGCCGCGCCTTGGCGCTCATCGCGGCGTGCACCATGAAGCCGAGCGACACCGAGCCGCCGTCCTTGTCGTCTTCCTCCTCGTGGCTGTCGTCGACCACGATCGAGGTCTGTTCCGGTTCGCGGGCGCCGAGCCCGCAGGCCATCACGAACGCGGCCAGCATCGCCGAGCCGAGAATGAGGCCGAGCACCAGCCGGTAGAGAAATCCGGGCGGGCCGAACACCACCGCGGGGGCGCGCACCAAAGCGTCGCCGACCACGCCGCCGACCCCGGTCGGCAGCGGCCAGGCGCCGACCGGCGGCCAGCAGCTGGCGAAGCCGGCGGCGCTCACGGTGCACAGGATCCAGCAGGCGATCCGCAGCGCTTCGCGGTCGAAGGCGCGATGGGTGATCATCCGCCAGCCCCACACCGCGACGGTGAGGATGGTGGCGATGGCACCGAGGCCCAAGATCTGCATCGCCAGATCAGCGCCGATCGCGCCGGAATAACCCAGAATGTTGCGGATCGGCCGCGAGGTGGCGTGGCTGAGGCTGGGGTCCTGCACCGACCAGGTCATCAGCGCCGCGGCGCAGATCATCGCCAGCACCACGAGGCCGACGCCGGCGAGTTCGCGCAGCCGCCGCGCCAGGCTCTCGCGGATGGCGTGGGGCAGATGCCCGACCAGAGGAATCACGCGTTCGATCGCCGGCATGCTCATTGACCCAGTTGCTCATCGAGAATGCGCACCAGCCGATGCAGCGCCTCGGCGGTGGCGTCGGCGTCCTGCACCAGGGCGAGGCGGATATAGCCGGCGCCGGGATTGCTGCCGTCGGGCTGGCGACGCGCCAGATAGCTGCCCGGCACCACGCGGACGCCGCCGTCGCGGTAGAGACTCACCGTCGCGGTCTCGTCGCCGCCGTGCCGCGACACGTCGAGCCACAGGCAGAAGCCGCCGGCGGGCCGCCGATAGCCGTAGCGGTTGCCGAGAATCTGGCCGGCGAGGTCGAATTTCTGTCGGTACAGCCGCCGGTTCTCCTCGACATGGGTTTCGTCGCAATAGGCTGCGACCGCGACGTGCTGCAGCGGCATCGCCACCTGCGGCGCCGCGACGTTGCGCAGCTCGTGGAACAGGTTGAGGAATTTCCTGTCGCCGGCGACGAAGCCGACGCGCAGCCCGGCCAGGTTGGAGCGCTTCGACAGCGACTGGAACGCCACGACATTGACGAAATCCGGCCCGGCCGCCTCCAGCATGCTGCCCGGCGCCTCGCGCGTGTAGATCTCCGAGTAGCATTCGTCGGCCAGCACCATGAAGCCGTAGCGATCCGCCAGCGTTTTCAATTTGGCAAAATAGGCCGGGCTCGCCACCGACCCCTGCGGATTGGCCGGCGACGCGAGATAGATCGCGACCGAGCGCGCCAAGGTCGCCTCGTCGAGCGCGTCGAGGTCCGGCAGAAACCCGGTCGCGGCGGTGGTTTCGAGATAGATCGGCTCGCAGCCGGCGGCGCGGGCGCCGGCGCCATAGGCCGGATAGAACGGGTTCGGCAGCAGGATCGCAGGCGTGCCGGCGCGGGGACCGACGTAGCGCGCAGCGGCAAGCGCGGCGAGGAACAGCCCCTCGCGGCTGCCGTTCAGCACCAGGATTTCGCTCTCCGGATCGATCGGGCGCGGCAGCTTGAAGCGGCGGCCGAGCCATGAGGCTGCGGCTTCGCGGAACGGCGCAATGCCCTTGGCCGCCGGATAGCGGCCGAATTCACCGATATGCTGCGCCAAAACCGGGCCGACGAAGTCCGGCAGCGCGTGCTGCGGCTCGCCGACCGACAGATTGATCAGCGGCAAGGCGGGTTGATAGGGCGCCAGCAACTCGGTCAGCCGCGCGAACGGCGAGCGTTCGGCCTCCGTGCCGGTCGCGCCGGAGCGGTGGCCGGCGTCCTGCGCCGCGCGGGAAGAAGCGGTCTTGGCCATTCGAGGCGCCAGCACTTTCAGGCGATCGATCGCATGCGGGATCGAGCGAAAAACGGATCAGCCACCATAGATACGGCGAGGTTAAGACGCGATTAACCATCGACTTTTGGGTGAAGGAGTTCTGCAGGAGAGCCCTCTCGCGAGGCGTGCCCCGGACGCGGCGCAGCGCGCCGCTGTTGCGGCGTGGTGCGCTGCAGATCCGGGGCCGTTACGGAACGCAGCGCTTGCAACGGTCCCGGCTCACGGCGCCGCGTGAAGTACGCGGCACCGCGTCCGGGACCCGATGCACCCGTAGCCCGGATGAGCGAAGCGAAATCCGGGGCTGTCGCCGCAGCACTCCCGGATTTCGCTTCGCTTCATCCGGGCTACGAATCCCAAACAAAAAAAGGGCTCCAGCTTGCGCCGGAGCCCTGGCGGAGCGGGCGGTGCCCGGTCCGGAAGTCGGGGCGCGGCCTTTCGGTCGCGCCCTCGGGAGACCCTTACATGTTGTAAGCGCGCTCGGTGTGCTCGACGACGTCGAGACCCTCGCGTTCCACCTCGACGGTGGCGCGCAGGCCGACGATCACGTCGACGACCTTGTAGAGGATCGCCGAGCCGATGCCCGACCACACCAAGGTGGTGCCGACGCCCCAGCTCTGCGCGATCAGCTGCGCCACCATGTCGTAATCGGCGATCTTGCCGGCCGCGTAGTCCATGATGCCGGTGCCGCCGAGCGCCGGGTTCACCAGGATGCCGGTGCCGAGCGCGCCGACGATGCCGCCGATGCAGTGCACGCCGAACACGTCGAGCGAGTCGTCATAGCCGAGCGCGTTCTTCACCACGGTGCAGAAGAACAGGCAGACCACGCCGACCACCAGGCCGAGCACGATGGCGCCCATCGGACCGGAGAAGCCGGCCGCGGGCGTCACCGCAACCAGACCGGCGACGGCGCCGGAGATCGCGCCGAGCACCGAGGGGTGACCCTTGATCATCCACTCGGCGAACATCCAGGACAACGCCGCGGCCGCGGTGGCGACGAACGAGTTGGTCATGGCGAGGCCGGCACCGCCGGTGGCTTCCAGGTTGGAGCCGGCGTTGAAGCCGAACCAGCCCACCCACAGCAGCGAGGCGCCGATCATCGACATCGTCAGCGAATGCGGCGACATCAGTTCCTTGCCGTACCCGGTGCGCTTGCCGATCAACAGCGCGCCGACCAGACCGGCGATGCCGGCGTTGATGTGCACCACGGTGCCGCCGGCGAAGTCGATGGCGCCCTTCTTGAACACCCAGCCGGCGTCGGCGTTGACCGCATCAAGTGCGGCCTGCGCGGTGGCCTTGCTGGCGTCGTCGGTCGCAGCGGCGAGCGCCTTGGCGGCGGCGTCGATGGCGTCCGGACCGGCCCAGTACCAAACCATGTGGGCGATCGGGAAGTAGATCAGGGTCAGCCACAGCGGGATGAACAGCGCCACCGCGGCGAAGCGGGTGCGTTCGGCGAAGGCGCCGACGATCAGCGCGGGCGTGATCGCCGCGAAGGTCATCTGGAAGCAGATATAGACCAGTTCCGAGACGTTGGCGTCGACGCTGAAGGTCGCGGCTTTCGAATCGGTGGTCACGCCGGCCAGGAACGCCTTGGAGAAGCCGCCGATGAAATCGGAGCCGCCGGTGAAGGCCAGGCTGTAGCCATACAGCGCCCACAGGATGATCGCGACGCAGACGGTGTAGAACACCTGCATCAGCACCGAGAGCATGTTCTTGGAACGAACCATGCCGCCGTAGAACAGCGCCAAGCCGGGGATCGTCATCAACAGCACCAGAACTGTCGACGTCATCAGCCAGGCGTTGTCGCCCTTGTTGACGGTGGGCTCGGCATAGGCTGCGGTCGCGGCAAACATGCCGACGGCAAGCGCAGCCAGTCCCGCACTGTAGGGACGTTTAGACGTCATATGGTTTACTCCTGATTGAATTTTGGGTGAGCGCGAGATCTTACAGGGCCGCAGCATCGGCCTCGCCGGTGCGGATCCGAACCGCATGGTCGAGTGCGATGACGAAGATTTTGCCGTCACCGATCTGGCCGGTCTTCGCCGCGCTGGTGATGGCCTCAATGGTCTTGTCGACCTGGTTCGAGGCGATCGCGACCTCGATCTTGATCTTGGGCAGGAAGCTCACCGCGTATTCAGCGCCGCGATAGATCTCCGTATGGCCCTTCTGCCGGCCATAGCCCTTGACTTCCGTCACCGTCAAACCGTGAACGCCGATGGCGGTCAAAGCGTCACGGACTTCTTCCAGTTTGAATGGCTTGATAATCGCCATAACAATTTTCATGGGTCCTATCCCCGCTTGGGCCCGGCCTGAACAAGACCGGGCGATCTCGACTGAGGTTCACCACGCGGAGTCTCACTACGCGGGCCAGCCGCCGCCCTATAATCAAATGCCGTGCCAGAACGGCTATATTCCCTAACAGTTTATGACTACGTAGTTTTTCGGGCTCGACCGGGATTTGGTTGCAGCGCGCCAATGCAACCCGCCTAAAGCGTGATCATTCCTGATCAAGAATCGGGCATGACAGGGTTCGACCATAATCGCTGCTCATGGGGAAGGCAGATTGCGCGGCTTTCTCGCGGCAAATCCGCCTGACCGGGCGGGTTCTGGCGCTTCGGCCCGCCGCCCGGTTATTATTTGCGCAGAACGGGCCCAGCGCCCTCGCCTTACTGCAGCGCTTCGCCGTGCTGCGAGATGTCCAGGCCTTCGCGCTCGTGCTCGCGGGAGACCCGCAGCGGCACCATGAGCCGGACCAGCATCAGCAGCATGAAGGTGGCGGCGGCCGACCACGCGAGCGTGACGGCGATGCCGTAGAGCTGGATCAAGGGCTGCATCCAGTTGCCCTCGATCAGGCCGGCGGTGCCGCCGATCGCCGCGGTGGCGAACACCCCGCCGAGCAGCGTGCCGACCAGGCCGCCGACGCCGTGGACGCCGAACACGTCGAGCGAATCGTCATAGCCGAAGCGCTGCTTCAGGCTGGTGCAGGCCCAGAAGCACACCAGCCCGGCGACGATGCCGATAATGATGCCATGCCATGGCGCGACGAAGCCCGAGGCCGGCGTGATGGTGCCGAGCCCGGCGACCGCGCCGGAAATCATGCCGAGCACCGAGGGCTTGCGCCGGGTGATCCATTCGATCGCGCCCCAGGTCAGCGCGCCGGCGCAGGCCGACAGGTGAGTGGCGGTGATCGCCATCACGGCGTGCGCATTGGCGCCGAGCGCCGAGCCGCCGTTGAAGCCGAACCAGCCGACCCACAACAGCCCGGTGCCCATCACCGCCAGCGACAGATCGAACGGCGACAGGTTGTCGGCGCCGTAGCCCTGGCGGCGGCCGATCACTAACGCCGCGACCAGCCCGCCGATCCCGGCCGATAGATGCACCACGAGACCGCCGGCGAAATCCAGCACCCCCGCAGAGCCGAGGAAACCGCCGCCCCAGATCCAATGCGTCAGCGGCACATAGACCACCACGAACCAGCCGATCGAGAACACCAGATAGGCCGAGAACCGCATCCGGTCGGCGACCGATCCCGCCACCAGCGCCACGGTGATGATCGCGAACGTCATCTGGTAGAGCATGAACAGCGCTTCGGGGATGGTCTTGGCGAGCGGGTTGACGCCCTCCATGGTCATGCCGGACAGAAACAGCCGGTCGAACGAGCCGATCAGCGCGCCGTCGCCGGTGAACGCCAGCGAATAGCCGAACGCCACCCACAGGATCGAGATCAGCGCCACGGCGGCCAAGCTCTGCGCCATGGTGGCGAGCACGTTCTTCTTGCGCACCATGCCGGAATAGAACAGCGCCAGGCCGGGGATGGTCATCATCAGCACCAGCGCGGTGGCGACGATCATCCAGGCGGTGTCGGCGCCGTTGATGGTGCCGTCGTCGGCGAGCGCTGCGCTGGAAAAACTCGTTGCCGCATAGCAAGCGGCCAGCGCGGTCGGCGCTGCGCGACGGATCATGGTCATTGGTGAGCCCCCCAGCTCGTGTCGCGTCGCGACGCTGGGTGCGTCGCGCCGGTTAGCGTGACGGCGTCAAAGCGCGTCGCTGTCGGTTTCGCCGGTGCGGATGCGCAGCGCGTGATCGATCGGCGTCACGAAGATCTTGCCGTCGCCGATCTGCCCGGTGCGGGCGCTCTTGGTGATGACGCCGACCGCGGCGTCGGCGAGGCTGGCCTCGACCGCGATTTCGATCCGCAGCTTGGGCAGGAAGTTCACGATGTATTCGGCGCCGCGATAGATCTCGGTGTGGCCGCGCTGGCGCCCATAACCCTTGACCTCGGTCACGGTCATGCCGTGGACCCCGATCTCGGTGAGCGCCTGACGCACCTCGTCAAGCTTGAACGGTTTGATGATCGCGACAACGAGTTTCATGGACCAACCTGGGTTTGAAAAAACGACCCCGGCCGGCAGAATGGCCAGCGGGTTTGTCCCCTCTATATGCCGGGTTTGGCGGCAGCGCGCTTGGAAAATAAGCGAATGGACGGCCGCGAAACGCATTTTCGCCAAAGCCAGCGGCAGCCCAAAATTTGAGCGGGCGAGCTGACTCGCCTAGCCTGCAGGCGTCTCGCTCTCAGGCTTCTCCCGCCGTTCGCGGATCGAGCCCTCCTGCGCGACCGACGCCACCAGCGTGCCGTCGGCCTTGAAGATGGTGCCGCGCGCCAGCGCACGCGCGCCTTGTGCGGAGGGCGAGTCCTGCACATAGAGCAGCCATTCGTCGGCGCGGAACGGGCGATGAAACCACATCGCATGGTCGAGGCTGGCCGGCATCATCCGCTTGTCGAACAGCGTGCGGCCGTAGCGCGCCATCGCGGCATCGAGCAGCGAAAAATCCGACGCATAGGCCAAAGCGCACAGATGCAGCGCCGGATCGTCCGGCAGTTTCGCCGCGGTGCGGATCCAGACGTGAATCTTGCCGTCTTCGATCTTCTTGCCGAAATAGCGCGACAGCTCGACCGGGCGCAGCTCGATCGGCCGGTCGCTCTCGTAATAGCGCCGGATGAATTCCGGCATCTCCTTGAAGAACGGCTGCTTGGAAATCTCCTCGGCGGTCAATTTCTCCGGCGGCGGCACGTCCGGCATCTTGTCCTGATGGTTGAACGACGACTCCTCGTCGTTGTGGAACGACACCATCATCGAGAAGATCGCATGGCCGTGCTGGATCGCGGTGATGCGGCGGGTGGCGTAGCTCCTGCCGTCGCGCAGCCGCTCCACCTCGTAGATGATCGGCACCTGCGGATCGCCCGGCAGGATGAAATAGCAATGCAGCGAGTGCGGCAGCCGGCCCTCGACGGTGCGGCAGGCGGCGACCATCGCCTGGCCGATCACCTGGCCGCCGAACACCCGCTGCCACGAGGTCTTCGGGCTGGTGCCGCGGAACAGGTTCACCTCGAGCGGCTCGAGGTCGAGGATCGAAATCAGGTCAATCAGGCTTCTGGACATCGGCATTCACGGCCTTCCGAGCATTGCGCGCCCTGCCCGCCGCGGTTTCACTCCGCATCGGATGTCTGATAGAACCAAAGGCGGAGCGGCGCGTCTTCCCGCTGCCTGTTTCGCAAAGCTCTGTTTCCCTGGCAAGAGTGAGAACCATCGATATGACGGCACAGCGAGGCATTGTCATCGGAGGCGGCGCGTTCGCCGGACTGGCGCTGGCCTTGGCGTTGCGCCAGGGGCTCGGCCCCGACGTCCCGGTGATCGTCGCCGATCCGGCGCTTTCGCTGCGGCCGTCGCGCGATCCGCGCGCCACCGCGATCGTCGCCGCCTGCCGCCGGCTGTTCGACACGCTCGGGGTGTGGCAGGCGGTGGCGCCGCTCGCCCAGCCGATCCTCGACATGGTGGTGACCGATTCGGCGCTGGAGGACGCCACGCGGCCGGTGTTCCTGACCTTCGCGGGACAAATCGAGCCTGGCGAACCGTTCGCCCATATGGTGGAGAACCGCCATCTGATCGACGCTCTCGCCGAACGCGCCGAGGCCGCCGGCGTCGAGCTGCGCGCCACTGCGGTGGTGAGTTATGAATCCCGGCTCGAGGCCACCAGCGTGACGCTCGGTGATGGCAGCGTGATCGACGCAGCCTTGCTGGTCGCCGCCGACGGCGCCCGCTCCAAGCTGCGCGAGCGCGCCGGCATCGCCACCTATGGCTGGGATTACGATCAGGCCGGCATCGTGGTCACGGTGGAGCATGAGCGCGACCACAAGGGCTGCGCCGAAGAGCACTTCCTGCCGGCCGGCCCGTTCGCGATCCTGCCGCTGACCGGCAAGCGCTCGTCGCTGGTGTGGACCGAAAGCCGCGCCGAAGCGGCGCGGATCGTCGCGTTGTCCGACGCCGAATTTCACCGCGAGCTCGAACAGCGCTTCGGGCTGCGGCTCGGCGAGGTCAAGGCGCTGGACAAGCCGAAATCGTTTCCGCTCGGCTATTTCGTCGCGCAGTCGTTCATCGGGCAGCGGCTGGCGCTGATCGGCGACGCCGCCCATGTGATCCACCCGATCGCCGGCCAGGGTCTCAATATGGGGCTGAAGGACGTCGCGGCCTTGGCCGAGGTGATCGTCGATGCGGCGCGGCTCGGCATCGATTTCGGCCAGGCCGACGTGCTGGAGCGCTATCAGGTGTGGCGGCGGTTCGACACCATGGCGATGGGGGTGGCGACCAATTCGCTGAACCTGTTGTTCTCCAACAAGTCGACGCTGCTGCGCAGCGTCCGCGACATCGGCCTCGGCGTGGTCGACCGGCTGCCGCCGTTGAAGGAATTGTTCATCCGCCAGGCCGCCGGCCTCGGCGGCGAGGTGCCGCGGCTGCTGAAGGGCGAGGCGCTGTAGCGGGCATAAGTGACGCCGCAGCGTTGCCGCGCGCAAAGCCGTCACCACCCGCTTCAAGCGGGTGGCCCAGTACGCCGCAGCGTCGATGGCTGAACGCAATGCACTGGAATACTGGATCCCCGCTTTCGCGGGGATGACGGCTGAGTTTGGAGCGGCGCCAATTTCCAGACGCCGATCGCTTCAGCAAACCCTCACCCGAGCTTGCGGGCTTCTTCCGGCAGCATGATCGGGATGCCGTCGCGGATCGGATAGGCGAGCTTGGCGCCGCGCGAGATCAGCTCCTGGCGCGAGGCGTCGAATTCCAGCGGTCCCTTGGTGATCGGGCAGACCAGGATGTCCAGCAGTTTGCGGTCGACGCCGGCTTCGGGCCGGTCGGAGGCAGAGGTGGTCATGGCAGGCTCCAGCAAAGTTCAATCAAGGCTTCGCGCGTCGGGCAATCATGCACCACGGCGCGGCGGCGCGCGCCGCACCATGGGCACGCGGCGCGGTCGGGCCATTGTAACGCATCATTGTAACGGCGGGTCGCCGCTGGTGCGTTTTTTCGCCAGATCCATCTGCGTCACCGCGACCAGGATTTCGGCGCGGGTCTTGAGATCCGGGGCTTCCAGCATCGCCTGCTTTTCCGGCGGGCCGTAGGGCGACATCATCGCCAGCGCATTGACCAGCGCCTCGTTCGGCGCGGTTTCGATGCCGTCCCAATCGACCTTGAGCCGGTTGGCCTTGAGGAATTCCCGCAGCACCGAAAGCAGCGTCTCGCGGTCGACCGCCTCCTCGCCCTTGCGGGCGGTGAAGTCGTCGACGAACGGCCCATAGTCGACCCGGCATTGCCGGTAGGGCGTGATCGCGGCGAGTTCTTCCACCACCTTGAAGCGGGCGATCCCGGTCAGTTCGAGGATGTAGCGGCCGTCGCCGGCCTCGGCGAACTGGGTGATGCGGCCGACGCAGCCGACCCGAAACAACTCCGGCTTGGCCTCATTGCTGGAATGCGACAGATCCGGCTGGATCATGCCGATCAGCCGGTGCTCGCGCAGCGCGTCGTCGACCATCGCCAGATAGCGCGGCTCGAAGATGTTGAGCGGCATCTGGCCGCGCGGCAGCAGCAGCGCGCCGGGCAGCGGAAACACCGGAATCCGCTCCGGAAGGTCGCCCGGTCCGCGATAGTCGGCATTGCTCGGCATGGACGGCCCCGGTCTGGCTGCGCGCGTGGTCACGACACCCGAATCACGAAAACAGAATGGTCGACAGCCGCTTGCGGCCGTCGACGGTGGCCTCGTCGGTGGCGCCCCAGGCCTCGAACAACAGCACCAGCTGTTTGCGGGCGCCGTCGTCGTCCCATTTGCGGTCGCGCTTGACGATTTCCAAGAGGTGGTCGGTGGCCTCGGTGCGGCGGCCGGCGGCATTCAGCGCCACGGCGAGCTCGAAGCGGGCCTGATGATCCAGCGGGTTTTCGGCGACCTTCTGTTCGAGCTCGGTGATCGGGCCGAGCGCGCTTGCCTGTTCGGCGAGATCGATCGCGGCCTGCACCGCCTTCACGGCGGCATCCTCGCGCTTGCTGTCCGGCACCAGCGCCAGCGTCTGCTTGGCCTGTTCCAGCGCGCCGGTCTCGACGTAGCAGCGCGCGAGGCCAGCCAGCGCCGGCAGATTGTCGGCCTCGACCGCCAGCACTTCGGCATAGACCGCAGCCGCGGTTCCGGCATCGCCCGCGGCGAGCGCGGCCTCGGCCTCCTCGATCAGTTCGCCGACCCCCGGCGCGCCGCCGCCGGCGCCCTGGGTCAGCTTGTCGATGAAGGCATTGATCTGGCTCTCCGGCACCGCGCCCATGAAGCCGTCGGCCGGCTGGCCATTGACGAAGGCGATCACCGCCGGGATCGACTGGATCCCCATCTGGCCCGGAATCGACGGATGCTCGTCAATGTTCATCTTCACCAGCTTGACCTTGCCCTTGGCGGCGCGCACCGCCTTCTCGATCAACGGCGTCAGCTGACGGCACGGCGTGCACCACGGCGCCCAGAAGTCGATCAAGACTGGCTGCCGCTTGGATTCCTCGATCACGTCTTTGACGAAGGTCTGGGTGGAGGTGTCCTTGATCAGATCGGCCGCCGCCGCCCCGTTGCCCTGCTCGATGATCGTCACGTCGCCCTCGCCTTGTTCCAAAGATCGGCCGTTCTAGCACGGCCACAACCTGCACGCATAACCTGGCTCTCGCACCGAATCGCCCCGACCGCCGCGGCACATGGTTTTGTGCGCGAAGGGCGAGGCGCGATAAAGCGTCGCGATGTCGGCCTCGAACCGCATCTTAGGTGGCGCTTGAGCGCACAATTTCAATCGCCTGGCGCAGCATCGGGTTCCAGATGCCGCCATTGCGGCGCAAATTTCCGCGTCCGGGCCGTGGCGCAGCGGTGAAAAGCCGCCGCCGGCGGCAATTTCGGCGCAGTTGGTCGATTCCGCCAAATTGCGGAGCAGATTGCGTCGCCTCGCTGTTGCATTCGTCGGCGGCTTTTGGCATAGGTCTCCGCGTCGCTGGTGACCGCGCGTCGCCAGCCACTCGGATGCGGGTGTAGCTCAGTGGTAGAGCACGACCTTGCCAAGGTCGGGGTCGAGGGTTCGAATCCCTTCGCCCGCTCCAAGTTTTCTCGGCAGTCTCGGATCCTTACGCAGCGCTGCGGCGCGGCTGATCCGTTGACCGTCCCTCCCCACCACATTCCATAGCCGATGCGGGCCCTCTTGCGGGTCCAGCGCAGATCTCGTCAAGGATCGGCGAGAGACCGTCGTTGCGCGCCCGGCGCGGCGCAGACGCTCCCTCCGGACGCAAAAAAGCCCGCGGCGAGCGCGGGCTATTTCTGTCTCTTGGAGGTCTCGAAAGCCTCGCGGCGCGGCGGCTGTGAAAGTCGACGCGCCGGGAGGAGGCCGTCAGGCGCTCTTGGGAATGCCCAGGCTGTTGTGGATCCAGTTCGACCAGGACTGCCGCATGTGCTGGCCGACCATCTGCCCGTCGGACGACAGCATGGTCTTGGCGTTGCGCACCGCGCCCTTCAGGTCGTTCCAGAATTCCTTCAGATTGTTCATCAGACTGGGATGATCCGACACGAAGCGCTGGGTCTTGATGCGGGCGAGTTCAACCAGCGATTCCTGGATCTTGGCGATCGAACGGGCGATCCGGCCGATCTCGTCGGTGCGGCTCAGGGCGTGCAGGCGAACCTGGGTGTTGCCCTTGGCCAACTGGTCGATGTCCTGTTCGAGCTGACCGAGCGGCTCCAGCAGGCCACGGGCGATCCGGGTTCCAACGAAGCCGACGATCGCGAACACTGCGATACCGGCCAGCAGCAGCAGCGTGTTCGCCGCACCGAGGCCGTACTGCGGATCCGAGGTGACCACCGAGTCGGCGGTCTGGATCACCATGCTACCATCATACGACGCCGGCATCACCGCGGCGCCTGCGTCTTTGCTCATTACCAACATGCCGACGACCCTGCCGTCGGAATTCGTCACCGGCGACAAAACCGCGCCGCCCTGATCGACCAGACGGCCGAGCGAGGCCACGCTGTTCGAGTTCTTTGCCTTCTCCGCGCTGACCTTCTGCAGCGCCATCTGACCGACGCCACTGATCGTCAGCGTCACAAACAAGGTGATGCCCAAAACCAGGATTGAGATCTTCTGGGCGAGACTGCGATTTGAGAGATCGAAATTCATCGTCTTTCTCCAACTTTCTTCGATTTTGCGGGCGGCTTGCCCCTCTAAGGTGACAGGCGTGAATTGACGCATAGCCTTCATGGTTAATTAAAAGGTTAATTTCAGCGCAAACTTTTCGTTAAAAACGCTGAATACGCATCACACGCCACATAGCGAACACGACGCAGTTGTGAGCAAGCAGGACTCGTCCACCGAATCACTCAGAGCAAAAACAGGACTAAGTTGTTCTTCAACCTAGATTTGTCGCTCCAGCAAAGGTCGGTCGCCGAATCAATCTTGCGCTGATTCGCACACTAGTAAATATACGATCCGTTTCATCCCGCTATTTGATCCAAAACAAAGACGCCACAAGGGTTTGTCGCTCTCAGGATACCGCTCGCGAGTAGCGGTAAACTGGTTCAGCGAAGCCGGGAAGAGCGTGCAACTACGCGGGGTGTAGTTATCGGCGGCGCCGCCACGCCATCGCGATACCGCCGCTCGTGCCCGGCCTCGCCGCGCAGCCGGGTCCGCCCCTCATTCACGGCATCTCGCGAGCGGTATTTGGGTGCGCGCCGGCGGCCGCGGCGCCCCGGAAAAATTACCGCAGCGCAGGGCATGGTTTGATCCAGAGCAAAGACTCCCCGCGCGTTTGGCGTTTCCTTGCCGCACTGCCCCACAAACTACGAAATTCGCTACGGCTTTCTTGAGGCGGAACCGGATGATCAGACGGCTGATCGCCGTCCGATAGCCTGGATACCGACATCCGACGTGTGTCCCCCTTGACCAAGGGCAACCTGATCGTGCTGGCATCGTGAATATCGAAAACATCGTTCCGACCATCATCCCGCGGCTGTTCGTCAAGCCGTCGCTGGCGCGCGTCGCGGTTTCCCGGGAAGCCCATCCGCGCGCCGCCGAGCTGGCGCGGCTGTTGCTCGCGCCGCAACCCGACGACGCGTTCCGGCTGATCGACCGCAGCCTCGCCACCGAAAAAACCCCGGCCCAATTGTTCACCGCGCTGTTCGAACCGGCGGCCCGCCACCTCGGCGATCTGTGGAGCGCCGACGATTGCAGCGAGTTCGAAGTCACCATCGCGCTGTGCCATCTGCAAAGCGCGATGCGACGCATCAGCGTCGATCGGATGGCGCCGCCGGTGGCCTCCGCCGCGCCGCTCGCCGTGCTGGTGGCGCCGCAGCCCGGCGAACCGCATCTGTTCTGTGCGGCGCTGAACGGCGAATTGCTGCGCCAGGCCGGCTGGGCGACGTCCTGCGAATTTCCGGATTGCGACCTTGCGCTGAAGGACCTGGTGGCCCGCACCTGGTTCGACGCCATCGACCTGTCGCTGAGCCCGGCGCTGCGCCGCGAACACTGGCTGCCGCGGCTCGCCGAAACCGTGCGGCAGACCCGCCGCGCCTCGCGCAACCCCGCCATCACCATCGTGGTGTCGGGCCGGGTGTTCGCCGAGCGCCCCGAGATCGGCGAACAGATCGGCGCCGATGCGGCGTGCGAGTCCGCCGCGCAGATCGAAGCCCTGATTCAGCGCCTGGTGCTGGCGCGCTACGCCGCGCGGCGTCCGGCCAACTTCGCCTGGAGCTGAGCGGCGATTGCGCTTGCAACGCCACCGCCGCCGGCTGCGCGCGGCGACGCCGCGTCATCAACAGCTATGATGCGTCGATTTGATGCACGTCAATGCGACGAATCGGGTTCGGACCTCGCATTGCGCCCGCTGCGCCGAGCGTGGCGGTGGGCGGCGCCGACAGCGGACAGGAACCGCACGCCATTGTACGACGTGACTTAGCGTACGACGTGACATAGCCCCACCACATCCATCATATTCTCTGTGCTTCAACGGCACCGGTTGGATTCAAAAGGGGCGACCAATGCGATCCGAAGCGAAAACCTATCAATTCGACCAGCTCCCGGTGGTCGATTACGACAAGCATCCCGCCTACGGCCGCGTCCTGCCGATGGCGCAGCTCGGCTCCCGTCTCAAGGCGGTGACCTATTTCGCCTATGGGCTGATCCTGGCGGTCGCCCGGCGGCTGATCGACGCCGAAAACCTGCCGCGCCCGCCCGCCGGCGAGCCGAAGCTCGGCTGGATCCTGCGCCATCTGCCGGTCTATCTGCGGCTGATCATCCTGCAGCGACTGAGCCGGCTCGCCGCCGGCAAAGCCTATCAGCCGAAGACCGAGCGCGGCGCCAACATCCTGGCGCCGCTGGAGCGCGACGGCGTCGCCGGCGTCCGCATCGCGCCCGACAAGCTGTTGGAAATCCGCACAGAGCTCGCCCCGCACATCACCATCCTGGAGCAGCGGCTGGCGCTGAAGCCGGCGATCGCGGCGGATGCCGAGGAGGCCCGGCTCTGGCTCGATCCCGAAACCAATGGCGAGATCTACAAGTCGTTCAACCAGACCGCGGCCGATCTCGGCGTGCTGGAGGCGGCGAGCGCCTATCTGAAGCGCCCGGTCGGCGTCGGCCATCTGGCGGTGCAGATCAACGATCCGGTCGAAGGCGCGTCGGAATTCGCCGATGTCGGGGTGGATTCCTCGGCCACCAAGCACTTTCACATCGACACCAGCGGCAACCTCTTGAAGCTGGTGATCTATCTCGGCGACACCGGCCCCGCCAACGGGCCGCTGAGTTACGTGCCGGGCAGCCAGCGCGCCGCCAAGGGACTCTGGGACGGCCTGGTGCGCCGCGCCAACGACTTCGCCGGGCTGTCCTCGACCGCGCCGAGCGCCCGCGAACTGTTCTTCGCGCTGCCGGAAGGCTGGCGCCGCAAGGCCTCGTTCGGGGCCGACCTGGTCGCCGAAAACGACTACGCCCGCTCGATCCTCGACGACCAGTGGCGCGTCACCAGCGACGAGGAAAGCGCGGTGCTGTACGATCCGACCGGCATCCATCGCGACGGCATCGTCAGCGCCGGCCGCCGCACAGCCGTCGTGCTCAAGCTGACCGAGCTTGCGCGCTGACGCTTTTCGTCGCGGCGATTCGACACCAAACGGACAGGCCGATCGCCTGTCCGTTTTTTTATCTGCGCGCGTCGTGGCGGACGGAACAAACCAGCTGCCGGCCGCAGTATTTCGCCAAGTCATTCCATTGACCACGGCGCCGCTTCGGTCACATTCACCGCAGACGAAATGCCGACGCGATGCTGATCTGTTTGTCTCATGCGCCGGCGCTTTTGAATCTCAATCGGACGCATGTGATGTCGAAGATCTCGGAGCCGAGCTGTTCGGAATGCACCCGGACCGCCTGCAACTATCAGGACAAGACCTTTCCGGAATTCTGCCTCACCAAGCAGCTCGACGCCGACGCGGTCGGCGAGGTCTGCGACCTCTATCGCGGCGACGGTGCCGACGCGGCCTTCGCGCACGCCGCCGCCGAAGTCGAGGGGCTGTATTACGGCAAGCTGACGAGGGTCGAGGAGACGCTGGCGTTTGCGCGGCGGATCAAGGCCAAGAAGATCGGCGTCGCCTCCTGCGTCGGGTTGATCGAGGAGGCCCGCACCTTCGCCAAGATCGTGCGGCTCGCCGGCTTCGAGCCCTATACGGTGGCCTGCAAAATCGGCTCGGTCGACAAGACCGCGATCGGCGTGCCGGACGAGTTGAAGATCCGCAAGGGCGGCTTCGAGGCGGCGTGCAATCCGGCGCTGCAGGCGCAGGTGCTCAACGGCCAATCGACCGACCTCAACGTCATCATCGGGCTGTGCGTCGGCCACGACTCGCTGTTCATCCGCCACTCGCAGGCGCCGGTGACGGTGCTGATCGTCAAGGACCGCGTGCTCGGGCACAATCCGGTCGCCGCGCTCTACACCATCAAGAGCTACTCGGCGCGGTTGACCGACGCCGAGCGGCTGCGCGGGCTGTAGGCGGGCGCAGCCGATCGCGCTCATTTCGCTTCACCAAAAAAGGCCGTCCTTCCGGGGCGCAAGCCGCGTCAGCGGCGCGCGAATCCGGAATCTCGCAACGGGGTTAGCACCGTGCCCGCAGCGAGATTCCGGGTTCGCTCGAGCTTCGCTCTCGCGCCCCGGAATGACGGCCAGTAGCTGTGAGGCGCAGCCTCCATGGCACGTCGCGGCGATTGCGCAAACTAAGCTAACCCGTCCCGTAGCGCCGCCCGGCCTCGATGGTCAGCCCCTTGCCGACCGCGCCGAAAGTGTCGCCCTCGACGATCCGGGCGTCCGGCAGCACCTTGGTCATCGCCTTGCGGACATGGGCGAGCCGCACCGAGCCGCCGGTGAGAAACACCGCGTCGATCGCGCTGGCCTCGAGCTGCGCGTGCGCCAGGCACAGCTTGATCCGGGACGCGATCCGCTCGGCCAACAGCCGCGTGTGCTGCACCAGTTGCGGCCGGCCGATCGTCACCGCGAGATCCGGCTCGACCCACTCAAGCGGAATGGCGGCCTGCGTCGCGCCCGCGAGTTCGATCTTGGCGGCTTCGACCTCCATCGCCAGCGTGTGGCCGCGCTGCTCGTCGACCACCCGCAGCAGACGATCGAGCAGCTCCGGCTCTCTGGCCTCGCGGCGGATCTGCCGCAGCTCGGTCGTCACTTTCGGGTCGTACATCTTGTTGATGTCCGACCAGGTCGACAGTTCGTGGAAATAGCGCGACGGCACGTCGAGCCCGGCGCGCAGCATCGGGCTGCGATAGCCGAACAGCGGCATGATCACGCCGAGCGACAGCTGGCGGTCGAAATCGGTGCCGCCGATCCGGACGCCGTCATTGGCCAGAATATCCGCCTTGCGGTCGGTCTTCAGATGCCGCTGCGGCGAGAGCCGCACGATCGAAAAATCCGAGGTGCCGCCGCCGATGTCGGCGATCAGCGCGATCTCTTCGCCTGTGACCTCGCGTTCGTAATCCAGCGCCGCGGCGATCGGCTCGAACTGGAAGGTGACGTCCTCAAAACCGAGCTCGCGCGCGATGTCGCGCAGCGTCGCCTCCGCCCGCCGATCGGCCTCAGGCGAATTGTCGACGAAATGCACCGGGCGGCCGTGCACCAGATTGCGTAAGGGGCGCCCGGTGGCCTGCTCGGCGCGCCGCTTCACCGCGCCGAGATAATAGCCGATGACGTCGCGAAAACTCTGCCGCTGCCGGCCGACCATGGTGGTCTCGTCGATCAGCGAGGTGCCGAGCACCGATTTCAGGCTGCGCATCAGCCGGCCGTGCACGCCCTCCACATAGGCGTCGATTGCGCGGCGTCCGATCAGCACGCTGCGGTCGGCGCCGTAGAAGATCGCGCTCGGAATCGTGGTGTGGTCGGCTTCCAGCGCGCAGAGCACCGGAACCTGGTCGATGATGGTGCCGAGCGTCGTGTTCGACGTTCCAAAGTCAAGTCCGCACGCCGACATCATCGCTCCTGAAAAGGAACGTCCGTCTACACAGTTCGGCGGCGTCGATCTAGCATTATCTTTTGCCGCAATGCTGCGATGATCTGGTGATCAAATCGCGGGCATGCCGCGCGCGGCGCCGCGCCGTCCACAGCGGACGGGACGACGCCGCGGCAGGCTTGATGTCCGAACCGGCCTCGGTCCATAAGCGACACCCTGGTGAACGACCCCTCTTCGAAGAAAGATTCGCGCGTGGCAAATATCAATCGACAGATCGCGGAAGAACTCGGCGTGCGCGAGCAGCAGGTGCAGGCGGCGGTCGATCTGCTCGATGGCGGCGCCACCGTGCCGTTCGTGGCGCGCTACCGCAAGGAAGCCACCGGCGCGCTCGACGACGCGCAGCTGCGCACCCTGGAAGAGCGGCTGAACTATCTGCGCGAGTTGGAAGAACGCCGAAGTGCTATTCTCAATTCGGTGCGCGAACAAGGCAAGCTCGACGCCGCGCTCGAGGCCGCCATCATGGCCGCCGACAGCAAGGGCCGGCTCGAAGACATCTATCTGCCGTTCAAGCCGAAGCGCCGCACCAAGGCGGAGATCGCCCGCGAGGCCGGGCTCGCGCCGCTCGCCGAAATGTTGCTGACGCAGCCGGAGAATGATCCGCAAGCCGTTGCCGCGCCGTTCGTCGACGCCGACAAGCTGGTCGCCGATGTCGCGGCGGCGCTCGACGGCGCGCGCGCGATTCTGGTCGAACGCTTCGCCGAAGACGCCGACCTGATCGGCTCGTTGCGCGAATTGATGTGGTCGAACGGCGTGATGGTGTCGAAGCAGCGCGACAACAAGAAGGACGACGGCGCGAAGTTCTCCGATTACTTCGACTTCTCCGAGCCCTTACATAAATTGCCGTCGCACCGGATTCTGGCGATGTTCCGCGGCGAAAAGGAAGAAGTGCTCGACCTCTCGATCCAGCCCGAAGTGGTCGCGCCGGGTGCAACGTCGGCGACGGTCGGCTCTTATGAGCTGCGCATCATGAACAGGTTCGCGGTGAGCGATCGCGGCCGCCCCGGCGATCGCTGGCTGATCGACACCGTGCGCTGGGCCTGGCGCACCAAGATCCAGGTGCATCTCAACATCGATCTTCGGATGCGGCTGTGGACCGCGGCCGAGCAGGAAGCGGTGCGGGTGTTCGCCTCCAATCTGCGCGACCTGCTGCTGGCGGCGCCGGCCGGCGCGCGCACCACGATGGGGCTCGATCCCGGCTTCCGCACCGGCGTCAAGGTCGCGGTGGTCGACGCCACCGGCAAGGTGGTCGCCACCACGGCGATCTTCCCGCACGAGCCGCAGCGGCGCTGGGACGAGGCGCTGGCGATCCTCGGCAAGCTCGCCCGCGAGCACCGCGTCGAACTGATCTCGATCGGCAACGGCACCGCCTCGCGCGAGACCGACAAGCTCGCCACCGAACTGGTGAAGCTGTTGCCCGAACTGAAGATGTCGAAGATCGTGGTGTCGGAAGCCGGCGCCTCGGTGTATTCGGCCTCGGCCTTCGCCTCGGAGGAATTGCCCGAGCTCGACGTGACCTTGCGCGGCGCGGTGTCGATTGCGCGACGGCTGCAGGATCCACTCGCTGAGCTCGTCAAGATCGATCCGAAGTCGATCGGCGTCGGCCAATATCAGCACGACCTCGGCGAAGCGAAACTGTCGCGCTCGCTCGACGCCGTGGTGGAAGACTGCGTCAACGCGGTCGGCGTCGACGCCAACACCGCCTCGGCGCCGCTGCTGGCGCGAGTGTCCGGCATCGGCGCGGGCTTGGCGCAATCCATCGTGCAGCACCGCGACGCCAACGGCCCGTTTGATTCGCGCAGCGCCTTGAAGAAGGTGCCGCGGCTCGGGCCGAAGGCGTTCGAGCAATGCGCCGGGTTCCTGCGGATTCAGAACGGCAAGGATCCGCTCGACGCGTCGGGCGTGCATCCGGAAGCCTATCCGGTGGTGCGCAAAATTCTCGAAGCCACCAAGAGCGACATCAAGGCGCTGATCGGCAATGCCGAGGCGCTGCGCCAGGTCAGGCCGCAGAATTTCGTCGACGAGCATTTCGGCCTGCCGACCGTGACCGACATTTTGCGCGAGTTGGAAAAGCCCGGCCGCGATCCGCGCCCCGCCTTCAAGGCGGCAGTGTTCATGGAGGGCGTCGAGACCCTGAAGGACCTGAAGCCCGGCATGGTGCTAGAGGGGGCCGTCACCAACGTCGCGGCGTTCGGCGCCTTCGTCGACATCGGCGTGCACCAGGACGGCCTCGTCCACATTTCGGCGATGTCGCGCAGCTTCATCAAGGACCCGCGCGAAGTGGTGAAGCCCGGCGACATCGTCAAGGTCAAGGTGCTCGAGGTCGACGTCGCGCGCAAACGCATCGCGCTCAGCCTGCGGCTCGACGACGAGGTCGGCGCCAAGGCCGACCGCGTGCAGGCCGCGCCGCGCGGCGGCGCCAGCAAGTCCACCGTCGCCGCCTACGCGCCGAAGAAGCAACAGCCGTCCAGTGGCGGCGGCGCGTTCGCCGAAGCCTTTGCGCGCGCCAACGAGAAGGGCAAGCCCGACAAGCCCGGCCGGCGCTAGCTCCCGGCCCGCGTCCAGCAGCTCGATGGTGGTCATGCCGAGCGCACGCGCCGGCTTCAGATTGATGCCGATGTCGTCGAGATCGACGCACGCCTTCGGATCGATGCCGAGCGCCTCCACCCTCTGCTGATAGATCCGCGGATCGCGATCGCCGAACGCGAAGCCGCGACCGGGATGCTGTTGCGCGATCGCTGAACCGCCAAGCCTCGCGTCAACGGCGCGGTCACCGCGCTGTGATTCGTGATCACTCGTAGCGTTACCAGTTCGGCGCTGCAGTTTTGTCAGGCGAAGCTGACGGATCGCGCGATTTCGTGTTGTCGCGACCTGACACTTTGACCGCGTAGTTAGCTGGAAACCGCGCGCGCGCTGTAAGGTGATACCAAAACGACAGAAGCCGCAAAAGAGTCGTTCCCAAGCTGGAACTGTTCTGCTCTTTCATCCTTTGTGTGATCATCGAATTTGTTTCAGAAGGATCGCACGATGTCGGAGACAGCAGCCTTTCGTGAAGCCGGAGCGGCCAAGAGTGGCCACAATGGGCCAGCCTTAGCTAACCCGCTGGCGGGATCGCGCACCGATATCGTCAGCGTCAGCGGCCGCATCGCCACCTACGCGGCGGGGCAGAATCCGGAAGGCGAGAATGCGCCGCCGCTGCTGCTGATCCACAGCATCAACGCCGCGGGCTCGGCGTTCGAAGTCAAGCCGCTGTACGATTTCTACTCCGGCAAGCGCCGCGTGTTCGCGCTCGATCTTCCCGGCTTCGGTCAGTCTGAGCGCAGCGATCACGCATACACCGTGCGCACCATGACCGACGCGGTGCATGCCGCGGTCGAGAAATTGCGCGAGGCCCATGGCGGCGCGCCGATCGACGCCTTGGCGCTGTCGTTGTCGTGCGAATTTCTGGCCCGTGCGGCGCTGGAAACGCCGGACGCGTTCCGCTCGCTCGGTTTCATCAGCCCGACCGGCTTCGAAGGCAAGGCGCGCGACGACGTCACCCACGGCACGCTCGGCAAGCGCTGGCTGCTCGACGGCTTGAAGGCGACCTCGTGGAAGCGCGGGGTGTTCGGACTGCTGACGTTCCGCCCGGTGATGCGCAAGTTTCTGGAAAGCGCCTGGGGCTCGAAGACGATCGACGAGCCGCTGCTCGACTACGACTACATCACCGCGCACCAGCCCGGCGCCGAGCACGCCGCGTTCTACTTCGTCGCCGGCTACATGTTCAGCAAGGACATCCTGCGGATCTACCAGGCCCTGAAGATGCCGGTGTGGATGTCGCACGGCACCAAGGGCAGCTTCACCGACTATCGCCACAAGAAGCGCGTCACCAATCGGCTGAACTGGACCATCGACGTGTTCGAGGCCGGCGCCTTCCCGCACTTCGAAGTGTTGGGCCAGGTCACCAATGCGTACGATGCCTTCCTCGCCAAGGTCGGCCAAGTGTCACGCCGCGTTGTCGTTCCAAACCCGGTATGACGCGAATGTGAAGGCGGTCGCCGCGGTTTGGTAATTGCCAGCTACACGGATCGTCGGCGTTGCGGATAACCTTCGCCGACGGCCACTTGCTTTAGGCTCTTGGAATCGACTTGCATCAGGTGGAGTTCGCAACGCGCGGGCTCCCGGGACATGGGGTTCGGTGAACGGGAATGAGCTTGGCAACTCTTTTGAGCGGCGGATCGGGCTATGACAAGCCAACGCACCCACTCACGCATCATGAAATCCTCGGCCTGATCGCGCCGTTCACGCGGCGCGAGCGCCACGTCGATCTCGGTGCCAGCGACCGCCTCAATCGCCGCCTGGTGTTCAAGCCGATCGACCACAGCGGCGACGGCGAGCCGGAGGTGGCCGACGTCCGCGAGACACTGCTGCTGGAGAACCCGCGCACCGGCCTGTATCGCCTGACCCGCACGCTGACGCGGCGCTGCGGCCTGCATGCCACGCTCACCACCGAAGGCGCCGACCCCGGCGAATTGCTGGAGCGGATCGAGACGGTGCCGCCGCGGCGGCATTTCCGTCGCAACGGCGACACCGTGATCGCGCAAAGTTATCGGCTTGCTCCGAGCGACCCGGCCGCGGCGCACGGCGCCGAGACACTCAACCTGATGCTGACCCGCGGCGAGGCCGAGGTCGAGTGCCTGACGGTGATCCTGCATGCCCCGAGCGTGAAGGGCTATCCGGCCGACATCGACCTGGTGCCGAAGAGTCCCGGGGTGGAATTGCCGGAAGATCTGCTCGCGGTGATGGGCTGGGCCTGGGGTCCGCTGCGCAAGACCCAGCTCGGCTGGAACGGCAAGCTCAAGGTGCGCGGCCACGAGCCGCATCTCAGCGAAAAAGCCGAAGCCAGGCTGCAGCGCACCGTCGCGCATCTGAGCAAGATCCTGGCGCATCCGCCCTGCGCCTTCCACGATACGCTGCGCCGCGCGCGCTGGGGCGTGACGCTGCGCCGCGCGATTCCGCTGCTGTTCTTCGCCGCATTGATCGGCGGTGCCGCCGGGCTCACCTTTGTGGAGATCCCGAAGGACTCCATCATCAACCTGTTGATCATGGGATCGCCGCCGCTGCTGCTGATGCTCGCCTTCGGCATGCGCGACACCCCGCCGCTGGAAATCCCGCCGCTGCCGCGGCGCTCCAAGGCCGCGGCCTGGATGCCGGCGCGGCCCGCCGCGCCACAGCCAGCGGCCATGCCGGCGCCGCAGCCCGCGCCCGCGTCGCAGCCCATGCCCGCGCCGCCGCTCGTCGCATCCGCGCCGGCCGTGGTCCCGGCCGCCGCAACGCCACTGCCGGACAATCAGTCCACCGAACCGAAGGTGATGCTCGATGCTCAGTAATCCGATGAACATTCCTCCGATCTCGATTGCCGGCGCCAAGGCGGCCCTGGTGGAGCAATATGGCGATCCCATCTTGCGACGCCGCGCCTCGATGCTGTGGGGCACCCGCGGGGTCGGAAAATCGTCCATCGTGCGGCAGGTCGCCGAGCATTTCGGGATTCCGCTGGTCGATCTTAGGCTGACCACGATCGAGCCGGTCGATATCCGCGGCGCGATCTATGCCGACGACACGCTCGCCAAGACGGTGTGGTTTCCGCCGGAATTTCTGCCCTCGCCGGATCAGCACGACGGCATCCTGTTCCTCGACGAACTCACCGCCGCCGATCAGCGGCTGCAGATCTCGGCCTATTCGCTGATCCTCGACCGCCGCGTCGGCAACTACCAACTGCCGGACGGCTGGCAGGTGGTCGCCGCCGGCAACGCCTCGTTCCACGGCGCGATCAGCCACGACATGGGCACGGCGCTCGCCGACCGCATGTTCCACTTCAATGTGCAGACCGTGATCGACGCCTTCCTGGCCCACGCGCTGGAGCGCAACTTCGCGCCCGAGGTGATGGCCTATCTGAAGATCCGCCCGGACAAGCTCGACGACACCCAGGCGCAGCTCGCCGGCGAGCATCTGATCGGCGCGTCTCCACGCGGCTGGGAGGATATCTCCAACGTGCTGAAGTCCAGCCTGTCGGACGGCGCCAAGCGGGTGTTCGTGCAGGGCCGCATCGGCGCCGCGAATGCGGCCGAGTTTTTCGGGGTGTTGCGCGAAATCCAGGCCGGCACCGACGTGATCAAGCTGCTCGCGGCGCGTCCGGGTCCGGAGACCGCGGCGCTGTTTCCAAAGAGCCTCGACGGCCTCTACGGCATGACCTACGGCCTGCTCGCCGCCTGCGTCGACGGCCGGACGCTGGCCCGCGCGCTGGAGATCGTCGAGCAGCTGCCGGACATCCGCGGCGTGCCGCTGCCGATCCGCGAGATCCAGACCCTGGCAATGGAGCTTCTGATGCAGCGGGCGCTGTCCAGCGGGCTCGAGGCCGCGATCCTGGAGAGCCCGTCCTATCATCGCTACGACGAGCATCGTCGGGAAAGCCAGCATGCCTGACCTCAGCGTGCTGTATCAGCACCGCGGCACCCGCGCGGTCCAGCGCATGGTGGAGTTCGCGCCCTCCACCGGCGGGCTGGCGCTGTGGGTCAATCATCACGACCTGCCGGTCGACACCGAGGCGCCGGCGGTGATGACCGACGGCAACACCGTGTTCTACGGCGTCGAGTTCGAGGTGATGCCGCTCGAAGACCAGGTCGGGCTGGTGGCGCACGAGGTGCTGCACATCGCGTTGCGGCATCCGCAGCGCTTCCTCGACCTGCGCCGCCAGATCGGCGACGTCGACCTGCAGCTGTTCAACATCTGCGCCGACGCCATCGTCAATTCCACGCTCGGCCACCTGACATGGCTGCGGCTGCCGGCGTCGTCGGTGTATCTCGACCAACTGCTCGGCCGGGTGCTGCAGCAGAAGCTCGACGTCGAAGCGGCGCTGTTGGAGTGGGACGTCGAGAAGCTGTATCGCGCGATCGACGATCGTCCCGAGCAGCAGCAGAACGGCCGGCAGCAGAAGCCCGGCAGCCGCAGCCAGTCCGGCGGCGAGGCCTCCGAGGGCGGCGCGCAGGGCGACGGCGCGCCGAAATCGGACGGGACGCAAGAACGCCCGAGCTCGCGCCAGGACGGCCCGAAATCCTCCAAGGTGCGCGAACTCGGCGGCCAGACCCAGCAGGACCTGGCGCCGAGCGAAGAGGCGCAGGGCGCGCCGGAGGCCGAGGCCGAGCAGGCGCGGGAATGGAGCGAGCGGATCCTGCGCGGCCACGCCGGCGACGGCGCGTTCTCGATGCTGCGCACGCTGATCGCCGACCTGGCGAAGACCCGCACCCCGTGGGAGCAGATGCTGCGCACCCAGCTGGCGCGGGCGCTGGCGCGCAAGCCGGACATCTCCTGGTCGCGGCCGTCGCGTTCCTACATCGCCAATCAGGGCCGCGCCGGCCCGAATCGCCGGTTGCCGTTCGAGCCGGGCTTCAGCCCGACCAAGAACGTGCCGCGGCTGGCGGTGATCGTCGACGTCTCCGGCTCGATTGCCGACGACCTGATGGAGCGGTTCGCCCGCGAGATCGAATCGATCAGCCGCCGCCAGGAGGCCGGCTCGATCCTGATCATCGGCGACGACAAGGTGCGCAGCGTGACGCTGTTCGAGCCGGGCAAGATCAACCTGCGCGACATCGCCTTCACCGGCGGCGGCGGCACCGATTTCACCCCGCTGCTCGAAGAAGCCGGCAAGCACCGCCCGGACATCGCCGTGGTGCTGACCGATCTCGAAGGCCCGGCGAATCTCCGGCCGCGCTTCCCGGTGATCTGGGCGGTGCCCGAGGCCTATGCGGCGGCGGTGCAGCCGTTCGGACGCAAACTCACTTTGAGCTAAATCGCGGGCCAGCATGAGCACGCGCTGCCGAATGGCTGCGGCGGCGTCGGCAATCTGTGCGAGCGGCCCTGGCAACATTATTACTGCATCACGCCATCCTTTGGTGGGATTGTTGCGTCGGCCGAGGCTTGATACCCCAACGGTAGATGGAACCTTCACAACAACGGATTTGCCATGCCGAGCCATGATTCCCGGGTGATGTCTGCCGCGCTTCGCTCCAAGATCATGTCCGCCGAAGACGCCGCAGCGCTGGTGAAGCACGGCGAAAATGTCGGGATGAGCGGTTTTACCGGCTCCGGATACCCCAAGGAGATCCCGCTGGCGCTGGCGCGTCATATCGAAGCCGCGCATGGCCGCGGCGAGCCGTTCCGCATCGGGGTCTGGACCGGCGCCTCGACGGCGCCCGAACTCGACGGCGCGCTCGCCAAGGTCGACGGCATCGAATTGCGGCTGCCGTACCAGTCCGATCCGGTGACCCGCGAACGCATCAATGCCGGCTCGATGGACTATATCGACATCCATCTCAGCCATGTCGCGCAGTTCGTCTGGTTCGGCTTCCTCGGCCATCTCGACGTCGCCGTCGTCGAAGTCGCCGCGATCCTGCCGGACGGCAGCCTGGTGCCGACCACCTCGGTCGGCAACAACAAGACCTGGCTCGACCGCGCCGACCGCATCATCCTGGAGGTCAATTCCTGGCATAATCCGGCGCTGCAGGGCATGCACGACATCTACTACGGCACCCAGCTGCCGCCCTATCGGCAGCCGATTCCGATCGTGACGCCGGGCGACCGCATCGGCGACACCACCTTCCGCTGCGATCCCAACAAGGTGATCGCGGTGGTGGAGACCCACGCGCCGGACCGCAACAACACCTTCACGCCGCCGGACGCCACCTCGCAGGCGATCGCCGGCCATATCCTGGAATTCCTCGGCCACGAGGTGCGCCGCGGCCGGTTGCCGCCGGAACTGCTGCCGCTGCAATCCGGCGTCGGCAACGTCGCCAATGCGGTGATGGCCGGGCTGGAGAGCGGCCCGTTCGAGCAGCTCACGGCCTATACCGAGGTGCTGCAGGACGGCATGCTCGACCTGATCCGCTCCGGCAAGATGACCTTCGCCTCGGCCACCGCGCTGTCGTTCAGCGCCGAAAAGGCCGAGCTGTTCAACCGCGACACCGCCATGCACAAGAACCGCGTGGTGCTGCGGCCGCAGGAAATCTCCAACCATCCGGAGGTGATTCGACGGCTCGGCGTGATCTCGATGAACGGCATGATCGAGGCCGACATCTACGGCAACGTCAATTCCACCCATATCCGCGGCAGCCGGATCATGAACGGCATCGGCGGCTCCGGCGACTTCGCCCGCAACGCCTATCTGTCGATCTTCATGACGCCGTCGACCGCCAAGAACGGCACGCTGTCGTCGATCGTGCCGATGGCGACGCATGTCGATCACACCGAGCACGACGTGCAGATCCTGGTCACCGAGCAGGGGCTGGCCGATCTGCGCGGCCTGGCGCCGCGGCAGCGCGCCAAGGTGATCATCGAAAACACCGCGCATCCGACTTTCAAGCCGGTGCTGCAGGACTATTTCGACCGGGCGCGCCGCGGCTCGACCGGCCAGCACACCCCGCACCTGCTCGACGAGGCGCTGCGCGCGATCCATCCGGTGAGCTGACCGCGGATCGCGGCTTCGGCGCGCGACTTCGGCGCGGACTTGGGCGCGCGACGATTCGCATGCCAGACTTTGGGCGTCATTGCGGTTATGCTGCGCCGATCCGCCGATTGCGCGTGATCGGCCAGCAAGGACGCCGTCGATGAGCGACACCACACCAAAGCCGCAGGCGGAGCAGCCGCGGGTCGAGCCGGAGATCATTCCGCCGGGAGCGGCCTACGATCCGGCGCGCAACCGCGGCTTCTTCAACGAGAGCCTCAGCGAGCGGATCTACGTCACCAAGATCGGCCCGCTCGGCATGATCGGCCTGGTGCTGACCATCGGGGTGGTGTTCGCGGTGGTCCTGGTGCTGCTGCTCGGCGCTTTCCTGCTGTGGATCCCGATCGTCGGGCTGTTGATCGGCGCCGGCCTAGTCGCCGGCATCCTGCGGCCCTATCTGCGCCGGCGCGGGTAGCGGCGCGCGCGAGATGTGTAGGGTGGGCAAAGGCGCACTTGCGCCGTGCCCACCAACACCCATTCGACGCGTTGCGGTGGGCACGCTTCGCTTTGCCCACCCTACGAATTGCTACGAATTGCAAGTACGCGTTCTGCCGCGCCTTCAACCAACAAACAGAGTCATTCCGGGGCGCGAGCAGCTTTAGCCGCAAGCAAACCCGGAATCTCGCAAGCTGGGGCGGCTTCCCACGCCGCGGCAAGATTCCGGGTTCGCTCGGGCTGGCGCCCTCGCGCCCCGGAATGACAGCCGCACCCTATGCGACGGCGCGCGCTACTTCTTCGCGCCGAACGCCTGCAGCGCGGCGGCCAGCTCGGGATGCGTCGTGGCGTAGTCGGCGACCGCAATGCCTGAGGCGATGGCGTCCCAGGCCTGGCGGATCGAGGCGGCGCCGGCCGCCGGGCCCATCGGATGGCCGAACACGCCGCGGCCCGGCACGAAGCCGAAATCAATGCTTCCGACCTTGCGGTAGACGCCTTCCAGCGTCGCCGCCGAATCGCTGCCGCCCGGCACCGGCAGGCACGGCTTGATCGGCCCCATCGGCTCCAGGCAAGCGCGCACGCAGTCCAGCACCTCGTGCTCCGGCGTCATCATCCGCGGGCCGAAGCCCGGCATGATCACCACGTCGAAGCCGGCCAAGCGCTGCAGCTTGGTGAACACCCTTGAGTGGATGCCGTAGGCGGCGAGCCGGCTGAACGCCGCGATGAACGGAAAATGCGCGATCAGCGGCACGGAAGCGTGCTTGCGCAACATCCGCACCGCCGAGAGCCCGACCGGCATGGCGTTGACCAGCAGCGCGTTGGCGCCGTGCTCGACCGCGAGATCGTGCAGCGGAACGAGCCGGTCGACCTCGTCGGTGATGTTGGCGAGATAGATTTTTCGCACGCCGGTCTCACGCTCGGCGCGGCGGCGCGCGTCGCCGAGTGCCGCGGCGCGCTCGGCCAGCGGGCACCAGTCGACGTCGGCCAGCATCTCGTCGTCCTTGGCGATGTCGAGCCCGCCTATCCAGCTCTGATAGCCGAGCTCGGCAAAGGGTGCAGCCGGCAGCCCGATATTCGGCTTGATGACGCCGAAGAAGATCGGCCGCTCGAACGCCTGCAGCTGTTCGCGCAGACCCTGCACGCCGAATTGCGGGCCCTGGAACGCGGCCAGATAACAGTCCGGAAAACGGATGTCCTCGAGCCGGATCAGCGGAATCCCGGGCGAGAAGAACACGCCCTCGCCGCACACCGCCGACAACAAATTGGGCAATTTGGTGCCGAAATTGCCGTGCGGATGCGCGATGGTGACGCGCACCGCGTGCACCGGGCCGGTCGCAGCACACTCCACCGCGATGCTGAATCCGGTCGGCTGCGGCGTGGCCTCCAGCGCCAGCACCTTGGCGGCGAAGCGCGGCCGAAAATCCTCGTCGACGCCGACGCGGCGCCACTGCGCGGTGGATTGCTCGCTGCACAGATGCGCCGCCGCCTCGCGCGGATCGCCGGCGCATTCGAAGCTGAAATCGAGTTCGATGTAGTCGTCGAGGTTGAGCGCGCTGCGCTCGGCGTAGAAGCCCGCGATATCGTCCGGCGTCATGAGTCAGTCCGTTCCGAGCAGTTGCAGTTCGATGCCGCGGCGCTCGCGCGGGCCGTCGAGCTCGATGAAGAAGATCGACTGCCAGCCGCCCAACACCAGCGCGCCGGCGGCGACCGGAATGGTTTCCGACGAATTCATGAACAGGCCCAACAGATGCGAATGCGCGTTGTCGCGGCCGTCGATCGGATCGAGATTGTGCAGGTAGTCGCCGTCGCGCGGCACCAGCCGCTTGAGATAAGTGATCATGTCGCGCTCGAGCTGCGCCTCGCGCTCGTTGACGTTGATCCGCGCGGTGGTGTGCAGCGAACTCACGGTGACGAGGCCGTCCTTGATCCCGGTCGATGTGACCCAGCCGCGGACCTGATCGGTGACGTCGATGATCTGGATCGGCGCGGTGGTTTCGAGCTCAATCCGATGTCGCAGGATTTTCATGAGATCACCCGGGAGGTGCGAGCCATCCCTGCCCGCCGCGCGGGTCTATCCGCCTGTTTCCCGAAAAAATCAACCGCTACGGCGGGTTACGCCAGCCCGGCGAGCACCGCGCGCACCGCACTGCGGGACGGCCTCAGCTTGAATTTGCCGCCGCGGCCGGTGAGAATGATTTTACCGTTCGAGCCCGGAGCGTCGATGTCCCTTCGTATCAGGACCCTGTCCGCGACGCTATTGCTGGCGGTCGCCTGGTCGTGGCCGGCTCAGGCCGAGGGCATCGATACCGAGCATCTGTTCGGTTTTCTTTGAAACTCGCGGATCAAAATACCGTTTCTGTGCTATCATTGCTGCAACGCATGAGGATCTGGCATGAATGCGATTGACCTGATCATTACGGTCTGCGCGGTGCTGTCGCCGGCGACCTGCGAAGAGACCCGGCTGGCGTATTCCGAAAGCGTGTCGCTGCAGCAATGCGTGATGGGCGCGCCGCCCTACATCGCCCAATGGGTCGGCGAGCATCCGAAATGGACCGCGGTGCGCTGGCGTTGCGAACTTCCGCACAGCCGGGCGTGAGCGCCTGAATTCAAAGCCCCATCACCGCGTGTCCCGGACGCGGTGCAGCGCTCTGCGCTGCGCCGCGAGCCGGGACCGTTTCAGATGCTGCGTTCCGTAACGGCCCCGGCTCTGCAGCGCACCGCTCCGCGGTGCGCTGCGTCCGGGGCACATTTCTTATTGTTGGGCAGTTAGTCGCGTCGACGCGCGGCTATTTGTTGCACTGAACCAGATCCTTGTCGGCGATCGAAAACACCGCGTCGGGCCGGATCTCGATGCCGTGCACCAGGCATTGCCGGCCGTCGGGATAGCCGACCCTGGCGTCGTAATGCCCGGGCTGCACGTCGGTGATCTTCAGCCGCTCGTCGTGATCGACCTCTTTGTCCTTGTCGTTCAGCGTCTGGTTGGCGCCGAACGCGTCCTTGCCGGCGGGCGACAGCTGGAAGCTGGAGATGGTCTCGGCGGTCAGATTCCACAGCCGGATGCCTTTGCCCTTGCTTTGCGCAGACGCTGCCAGCGAACCCGACAGCACAGCCGCGGCGGCGAGAACGGCGATGGTTGCAAGGCGCGGCATGAAATCCTCCCCAAGGTCGTTGCTGTTGCCGCCGACTACACGTCAGCGCCGCGGCGCCGTCAATCGCGACGGCGCAGCAAAATCTGCCGGCGGGCCAATGCCGCCGCCGAGCCGCGCGATCTCTGCACTGATCGCGGCGATGTCGGTTGCGCTGCGTGCCGCGCGCGGGACGCTGATCGGAACTTCGGCGAGAATTCGCGCCGGGCGCTCCGACAACAGCACGATGCGGTCGGCGAGCTTTGCTGCGTCGTCGATGCTGTGGGTGACCAAGAGCGTCGTCACCGGCCGGCTATCGACCAGGGTGGCGATCTCGTCGCGCAGCCGCGCCGCGAGCGCGGCATCGAGCGACACCAAGGGCTCGTCGAGGATCAGTACGTCAGGCTTGATCGCGAAGGCGCGGGCCAGCGCCACCCGCCGCGCCAGGCCGAGCGACAATTCGCCCGGGAAGTGATGACGGTGTGCGCTGAGTTCGAGCGTGACGAATAGTTTCGCCAGCGTGGCCTCGTCGGCGTCAGGTGCGAGCAGCCGGATGTTGTCTTCGACCGAGCGCCACGGCAGCAGCCGCGGCTCCTGAAACACCATGCCGATCCGCGCGGCGGGCGGCAGCGCGACGCGGCCTTGAACGTCGCGGTCGAGCCCGGCAATGATCCGCAGCAGCGTGGTCTTGCCGCAGCCGCTCGGTCCGACCACCGCGCCGACCTCGCCGGCGCTGAGCCGAAACGTCAGCGCGCCCAGCACGTCGAAGCGTTCGCCGGCGGCATTGGTCAGTTGTTTGCCCGCGATGGCAACCTCAAGCATGGCGCCGCCAGCGCGACGCGCGCCGTTCGAACGGCTGCACCAGCAGCGTCTCGATCGCTTGCACCAAGGCGGCGAAGCTCAGCGCATAGGCGAGGATCCGGGCGATATCGAACAATTGGAACGCAGTGCCGATCTCGAAGCCGACGCCGTTCGGCCGGCCCAACAGTTCGGCGACCAGCACGATCTTCCACACCAGCGACAGCCCGGAGCGCGCCGCCGCGGCGATGAAAGGTGCTAACTGCGGCAGCACCACATGGCGGAACGCGCGCCAGCGCGGCATCGCATAGACCCGCGCCATCTCGTCGAGCGCGGGATCGAGCGCGCGGGTGCCCTCGCGGATCGTCACCACGGCGTTGGGCAGCTTGTTGATCGCGATCGCCGCGATCGCTGCGGTCTCGGTCAGCCCGGCCCAGATATAGGCCAGCACGATCACCACCAGCGCCGGCAGGTTCAGCAGCAGGATCAGCCAGGGATCGCCGAAGCGGTCGGCGGCGCGGACGCGGCCCATCAGATAGCCGAGCGCGGTGCCGAGCGACATCGCCAGCGCGAAGGCCAGCGCCACCCGCAACAGCGTCACCCCGAGATTGAAGAGCAGCGCACCGCTGCGGGCTTCCGCGACGATCGCGGTGAGCACGGTGAGCGGCGACGGCAGCAGCGTCTCACCGGCCAACAGCGAGCCGACCCACCAGCTGGCGAGGAACGTGGCGAACGACCAAAGCCTCAGCATGGCGGCGTCCCCTCAGCCGCCGGGCAGGCCGCGATAATAGGTGCCGGGGTCGAGTTCGGCGGCAGGTCCCACGATCTCGGCGCCGCCGGTGGCGGCCAGCACCCGATACAGCGCCCGGGCGTCGGCCTCCTCATCGGCGATCGGCCGGCGCGGGATGCCCTCGCGGTAGCGATCGCGATAGGCGCGCAGCGTCGCCGCGTCCGGCGCGCCGGTGAGCGGGGCGATGGCGTCCCAGGCTTGGTCGGAGCTGGCCAGAATCTCCTTGGCGGCGCGGCTCATCGCGATGAAGCGGGCGACGGCGTCGCCATGCGCCGCGGCGAAGCCCTCGTCGAACACATAGCCGATCATCGCCACCCGGCCCTTGGCGCCGAGCCGCGGCAGCAGCTCTTCGATCCCGACCAGGCGGCGGAAGCCCTTGGCTTCGAGTGCTGCGCAGAAATTCCAGTAGTTCAGCGTGGCGTCCATTTCGCCGCTGAGCGTCTTTTGCGCCAGCAGCGGCGGCGCCCCGTAGGCGATGCTGGCCTGCGAGCGCAGATCGATGCCGTCCTGTTTCGCCGCGGCCTGCAGCAGCAGCCAGCTCTTGTCGATCGGCCCCCCGGCCACCGCGAGCTTGCGGCCCTTGAGGTCGGCGAGCGTGGTGATCGGCGAGGCCGAAGGCACCATCACCGCGCCGACCGCGCTGGAATAGGGATAGAACAACAGCCTGGCGCCGAGCCCGCGCTCGCGCGACACCCACAGCCAGTCGGTGACGATGACGTCGGCGGAGCCGCCGCGCAGCGCAATCTTGCCGGCCTCCGGGCTCGCCAGTTCAGTGACTTCAAGATCGAGCCCGGCGTCGCGATCGAGGCCGCGGTCGCGGATTACTTTCAGCTCCCAGGACACCGTGCCGGTCTTCTGCACCGCAAGGCGGATGGTATCGGCGGCGTGCGCCGCCGCGCTGGCGCTGAGCAGCAGCCCGGCCAGCAGGATGCGTGCGAACATCATGATGTGCCTCCCAAGGTGTCACGTTAGTTTCTTGTTGGGCGAGCCGTGTTGCGGTGCGAAAGCGCGCGCTGCAACGAAACCTTTGCCCGCCGGCTTGTTGTTCGTATGGTAGCACGGTCTTAAGATCGCGCGTGATCCCGAAGCCGGCTGGCGTTTTCCGCAGAAGATCATGCGCCAACGAGAAATGAAAGCAGGAGGACCTTATGAGGGCGGCAGAGTCGATGCGACGCGTTGTCGGCGCAGTGATCGTGCTCGGCGCCATGACGGCGGCGAGCTATGCCGACGATGTCAATGATTTCCCGACCGCGGCGCGCGCCGACTATGTGTTCGGCTGCATGAAGGCCAATGGCGAAACACGGCAAGCGCTCGACCAGTGCTCCTGCTCGGTCGACGTCGTCGCCTCGCTGCTGCCTTATGACCGCTACGTCACCGCCGAGACCGTGCTCAGCATGGCGCAGGTGCCCGGCACGCTCGGCGGCCAGTTCCGCTCCTCCGAACAGGCCACCGCCGCGCTCAACGAACTCCGCCGCGCCCAGGCCGAAGCCGAGGTGCGGTGTTTTTGAGAAGGCGATCCGGAAGCGGGCGGCTTGCCAAACACGCCTCACTAATTGTGATTTCCAGCGCATAAAAAGGCGGTCATTCCGGGGCGCGAGCCGCGTCAGCGGCGCGCGAACCCGGAATCTTGCGACGGGAATAGCGCCGTGCCCGCAGCGAGATTCCGGGCTCGCTCGAGCTTCGCTCTCGCGCCCCGGAATGACAATCTTATTGGGCCGGGCGCCGGGTTATTGGGTCGGGCGCCGCAACGCGCCAGTTAGGCCGGTCATGCGCCGGAAATCGCAAGCAACCGCGCTCACATCCCCGACGTCTCCGCCTTCCACTCGCCCTGGAAGACGTGGCCTTCGGTGTCCTTGGCCTCGATCCGGAATTGCTTGCCGCCGGTCGGCACGTAGCTGAACTGGAAATTCGGGTTTTCCGAAATCGAGATGCCGCCTTCCATGGAGAGCACCGGGGCGTCGTCGAGCCAGACCTGCATCTCGTTGACGAAGAACGCCGGGGTGTAGGCCCGGGTCAGCTGATCCATCTGCAGCCCGGAATTGTTGGGATGGCCGATCATGATCTGCGCCTCGCGGGCGCCGCTGCTGTGGCCGTCGCCGGCCTTGGCGAATTGCCGGAACCGGATCTGCCCGAGATTGTTGCGGGCTTCGACCGCGTCCTTGGCGGCCGGCACCGAGCAGCCGCCCGAGGCCTTGACGAAGGTCTTCACCATGTAGAGCTGGCCGTCGCTGAGCTCGGCGATGGCATGGACGTCGGTGTAGGAATTGACCCGCACCCGGGTGGAAATTTCCGACACCCCGGCGTCGCGGCCGAGTTCGAACCGCGCCGCCAGCGGCGACGGATTCTGGTCGATCACCAAAGTGATGGCGCTGACTTTTCGCGCGTCGCCGGGCGGCAGCTTAAGCCGCAGCGTCACCGGCACGATCGCCGCATCCTCGGCGCGGCCGGGCATCTCGATCGCCAGCACGCCATTGCCGTCCTGCATCGCCCGGCCTTTGAAGATTTCCTGCTGCAGGCTCGGCCACGGATCGTAGGGCGCCGGCGCATCGGCGCGCGCCGCCGAGGCGGCTCCTTGCAGCATCGCGACCCCCGCGATCAGGCTCAGCAAGCGGTTCGCCAGCATGCGCTCCTCCTCTCGATCTGCCATCCGCGCGCTCAAGCTACGCGATGCGCGGTGCTATTCCCATTCAATTTCAGAGTATGCTGCAGTTGCGTTGCGGGCGTTGTAGTCGTCGAACATCTGCCAGCGCGGGCGCTCCGACGCCGCCGCGGTGTCGGCCGCCTCCGACAATTTCGCGCCGCGGGCGATCATCGCGCGTGTATCATTGCTGAGTGTTTGCAAGTAGCGCCGCTGCGCGGCGAAGGCCTGATGCGGTTCGGCGACCGGGCCGTGGCCGGGAACCAGACGTTGCGCGGGGATCTTGTCGAGCTGCTCGAGCACCGCGAGCAATCCCTTCAGGCTGCCGTCGATCACGGGAATGTGCGTCACGAACGAAAGGTCGCCGGCGAACAGCGTGGCGGTGGTTTCGTCGAACACCGTCAGGTCGCAGTCGCTATGCGCGACCGGCCAGGCCGCCAGTGTTAGTTTGCGGCCGCCGAGGTCGAGCGTCATGGTCTGATCGACCAGCAGGGTCGGCGGAATGATCCTGACTTCGTCGATCAGTTCATCGCCCAACAGCCGGCGAAACGCCTCGAGATAATAGGGGCCGCGCAGCTTCAGCGCCGCCGGCAATCGATGGTGACCGACGAACGTGGCGCCGTCGGCGACGAATGCTGCGTTGCCGAAGACGTGATCGGGATGGCCGTGGGTGTTGATCACGTAGCGGATCGGCGTGTCGGTCCGCGCCCGGATCGCGGCGCGCAGCCTTCGGCCTTCGCGGACGCTGCCGCCGCTATCGATCACCGCGACGGCGTCGTTGCCGACGACGAAACCGAGATTGCCGATGCCGCCGTCATTGTCCTTCCGCATCAACGCGATGGCGCCGATATGAACGAACACGCCCGGCGCCACTTCGTCGACCGGCAGCGGCGCGGACAGCGGCTCTGCCTGACATTGCAGCGCAGCGAGACCTGCCCATACTAATAGAGTGGTCAGCAGGCGGCGAACACGCATGGGCGATCGACCTGTTAGTAGTTCCGGAGAATGCTGCAGTGCATCTGCCTATCAGGGAATGATTATTATTTTTGTTGCACGCTGCGAGAGGCCAGAATAGCATTTACCTGCATCCGACACCAACCATGGCCTCGGGACACGCGAAAGCCGGGACGGGCGGAAGCTGAGGCGGCGAGGAGCGGTCTTTCGACAAGAGCGCGCCATCCCTGATCGCCTCGATCTGAGAGTGCGACTGATCGTTTCGACGAACGCGTTTCGACCGACGACGTGAGGGATCTTCGACTTCTGCAGGCGAAGCTGGATTGGCAGCCGTCTTGAGCCGCAACGGATAAGACGCCGAATCAAGTGCTGCGAATGAGGTTGCTGCAGGATCGCGTAGTTCGCGACCGACGTCCGCTTATGACGGGGTGATGCTGGGCGCGTCACCTCGAGTGGTGCTTGCTGCAACCGGACTTAGCCAATCGACGCCAAGCCTTCAATCGACTGCCTGGATCGACTGCCTGGATCGACCGCCTAAATCGACTGTCAAAATCGACCGCCGCCAAGAGCAGCCGACTGCGACAGCCCGAGCTGACGGGTTCGATCGTACATTTCGCAAGACGACATAAGCGCTTCGATCCGGGCCGCGGATCGAGCCGCAGGATCTCCAAGACGTCATAAAATAAAGACGTCATAAAATACAAACGCTGCGACAAGGGGCCGATAACAGGCTTCGCTGCAAAGACACCAAGACCAAGAAACCAAAAAGACCAAAAAAGACCAAGACGACCTAAAAACTTCACATGGGAGGATTCGAGATGCACAAGGTGCTATTCGCCGCCTGTTTTAGTGCTGCGGCGGTTATGGCCTCGGGCGGTGCCCAGGCCAATGACGAACTCATCAAGATGCAGCAGAACCCGAAGGACTGGGTGATCCCGGCCGGGAACTACGCCAGTACGCGCTATTCGACGCTGAAGCAGATCACCGCCGACAACGTCGCCAAGTTGCAGGTGGCCTGGACGTTCTCGACCGGCGTGCTGCGCGGCCACGAGGGCGGCCCGCTGATCATCGGCAACATGATGTACGTCCACACCCCGTTCCCCAACAAGGTCTACGCGCTCGACCTCAACGACGAGAACAAGATCGTCTGGAAGTACGAGCCGAAGCAGGATCCCAACGTCATTCCGGTGATGTGCTGCGACACCGTGAATCGCGGCGTCGCCTATGGCGACGGCAAGATCTTCCTGCATCAGGCCGACACCACGCTGGTGGCGCTCGATGCCAAGACCGGCAAGGTGGCGTGGTCGGTCCAAAACGGCGATCCGACCAAGGGCGGCACCGGCACTTCGGCGCCGCTGGTGATCAAGGACAAGGTGCTGATCGGCATCTCGGGGGGCGAATTCGGCGTGCAGTGCCACATGACCGCCTACGACACCAAGACCGGCAAGCAGGTCTGGCGGGCGTTCTCCGAAGGCCCGGACGATCAGATCATGTTCGATCCGGAAAAGACCACCGTGCTCGGCAAGCCGGTCGGCAAGGACTCCAGCCTGAAGACCTGGCAGGGCGATCAGTGGAAGGTCGGCGGCGGCTGCACCTGGGGCTGGACCTCCTACGATCCCGAGCTGAACCTGGTGTATTACGGCTCCGGCAATCCCTCGACCTGGAACCCGAAGCAGCGGCCCGGCGACAACAAATGGTCGATGACCATTTTCGCCCGCGATCCCGATACCGGGATGGCGAAGTGGGCCTACCAGATGACGCCGCACGACGAGTGGGACTATGACGGCGTCAACGAGATGATCCTCAGCGATCAACAGGTCAACGGCCAGAACCGCAAGCTGTTGACGCATTTCGACCGCAACGGTCTCGCCTACACCATGGACCGCACCAACGGCGAACTGCTGGTGGCCGAAAAGTACGACCCGAAGGTGAACTGGACCTCCGGCGTCGACATGGACAAGGCCTCGCCGACCTATGGCCGGCCCAAGGTGGTCGATCAGTACTCGACCGACAAGCAGGGCGAAGACTTCAACAACAAGGGGATCTGCCCGGCCGCGCTCGGCACCAAGGATCAGCAGCCGGCGGCCTATTCGCCGGACACCCAGCTGTTCTACGTGCCGACCAACCACGTCTGCATGGACTACGAGCCGTTCAAGGTGAGCTACACCGCCGGCCAGCCCTATGTCGGGGCGACGCTGTCGATGTATCCGCCTCCCGGCGACACCCATATGGGCAATTTCATCGCCTGGGACAACAAGACCGGCAAGATCGTGTGGTCGAACAAGGAGCAGTTCTCGGTGTGGTCGGGTGCGCTCGCGACCGCCGGCGGCGTGGTGTTCTACGGCACGCTGGAAGGCTACCTCAAGGCGGTCGACGCCAAGACCGGCAAGGAGCTCTACAAGTTCAAGACTCCCTCCGGCATCATCGGCAATGTCACCACCTATGAGCACGGCGGCCGGCAATATATCGCGATCCTGTCCGGCGTCGGCGGTTGGGCCGGGATCGGTCTGGCGGCGGGTCTGACCGATCCGACCGCGGGTCTCGGCGCGGTCGGCGGCTATGCCTCGCTGAACAACTACACCGCGCTCGGCGGCGCCCTGACGGTGTTCGCGTTGCCGCAGTAGCGCTCCAAAACCGCATCCCGGCGTGGGGACTTGCTCCTCGCGCCGGGATGATCGTTGCGGGCCCAGCGGGCCCGCCGGCCGAGCGCCGCCGCGAGCGGCGATGCGGCGGCCACTCGGCTACGACCAAAAAAGCTCCACAAGAAACGTCAACATTCGGAAACGTCGGAGAGAACCCCTTGCGTATGATGCATTTCGGTTTGGCTGCGATCGGGATCGTGGCGTGTGCGGGTCTCGCTTTCGCGGAGGACGCCGCTTCCCCCAGCAACGAAGCGACCACGGTCGGCAAGGTGTCGACGCCGCCGCCCGAGCCCACCCCGATCAAGTCGACGGACGGCAAATATCTCGACAAGGAAGGCAATCCGACGTTCAACATCACCGCGGACGGCACCGTCGACTGGTTCACCTATTCGGGATTCCGGCACTATCATTCGGAGTGTCACGTCTGCCACGGCCCCTATGGCGAGGGCTCGAGCTACGCGCCGGCGCTGAAGGACTCGGTCAAGGACATGAGCTACGGCGATTTCCTCACCACCGTCGCCAACGGCCGCAAGAACGTCACTTCCTCCACCGAGAACGTGATGCCGGCGTTCGGCCACAACCTGAACGTCGCCTGCCACATCGACGATCTCTACATCTATCTGCGCGCGCGCTCCACCGGCGCGCTCGGCCGGGTGCGGCCGGCGAATCATGAGGGCAAGCCGGTCGCCGCGGCGCTACAGGAAAACTCATGCATGGATCAGCGTTGAGCGGGCGCGGCGGGCCGGCCCGGCGCTGCGGTCATGGCGGGCGCGGGGGTTCGATCAACGAGGCAACGGCGATGATGAGATTGAAGCCCGACGGCTGGCGCGCCCGCGCCGCCGCCCTGGCCTGCGCCACGCTGCTGATCGGCAGCAGCGCCCAGGCGCAAGTCCAAGCGCAAGTCCAAGTGCAAGCCCCGGCTCAAGTCCAGGCTCAAGCCCCGGCGCCGCCGCCGGACTCTGCGGATCTGTCGATCGAGCTGATCGATCCCAAGGTGCTGCGGGTCTGCGCCGACCCCCGCAATCTGCCGTTCTCCAACGACAAGGGCGAGGGCTTCGAGAACAGAATCGCTGAGTTGTTCGCCGCCAAGCTGCATAAATCGCTCGACTATGTGTTCTTTCCGCAGGCCACCGGCTTCGTGCGGATGACGCTCGCCGCGCATCGCTGCGACGTGATCATGGGCTTCCCGCAGGGCGACGACTTGGCGCAAGGCACCAATCCGTATTACCGCACGGCCTATGCGCTGGTGGCGAAGCCCGGGACCGAGCTCGACCAGGTCACCACGCTCGACGACCCGCGGCTCAAGGGCAAGCACATCGGCATCGTCGCCGGCACCCCGCCCGCGACCAACATGGCGGTCAACGGCATGATGGCGACCGCCAAGCCGTATCCCTTGATGATCGACACCAGGGTGGATTCCTCCGCCGCGGCGATGATCGGCGACATCAAATCCGGCGAGATCGACGCCGGCATCCTGTGGGGACCGATGGCCGGCTACTACGCCAAGGAGGCCAACCCGCCGCTGCACGTCACGCCGCTGGTCAAGGAAACCCGGGGTCCGCAGCTCGCCTACCGGATCGGCATGGGGGTGCGCGCCGCCGACCAGAACTGGAAACGGCAGCTCAACCGCTTGATCCAGGACAGCCAGCCGGAGATCAACAACATCCTGCTGGAATTCGGCGTGCCGCTGTTGGATGAGAACAACCGGCCGCTCGGCGCCGCAACCGCCGCGAAGCAGCCGTGATGAAGCGGCTGCTCTCCGGCCTGTGGCTGCTGCTGGCGCTGACGGCGCCGGCTGCGGCGGAAGACGGCGCCGCCGCGCCGCCGGAGCCCTCCGGCTATCGCATGGAGGAATATCGCGCGCCGGTGCCGGCAACGCTGCAAGGCGCCCGCGTGCTGTCGACCGCGGAGGCACAGGCGCTGTGGCGCGCAGGCGAAGCCGCGTTCATCGACGCCATGCCGCGGCCGCCGAAGCCCGCCAACCTGCCGGAGGGCACGGTGTGGCGCGACCGGCCGCGGCTCGACATTCCCGGCAGCCTGTGGCTGCCCGACACCGGCTACGGCGCGCTCGCATCAACGATGGAGGACTATCTGCGCGAGGGCCTGCAACGCGCCACCGGCGGCAATCGCGCGCGGCTGGTGGTGTTCTATTGTCAGGCGAATTGCTGGATGTCGTGGAACGCGGCAAAGCGCGCGCTCGGCTACGGCTACAGCAACGTCGCCTGGTATCCCGAGGGCACCGACGGCTGGCAGGCCGCTCACCTGCCGCTGTTGGAGGCCGAGCCGATGCCGCGGATGCAGCAGCCGGCGCCGGCGCAATAACGCTGCTGCTGACGCAATACGTAACCGACGCCATCAAAGTTTGCAGCCTCCGCTGGGTGCAGCCCTCGCTAACTCCCAGGCTGTCATTCCGGGGTTCGAGCAGCGAAGCTGCGAGAGGACCCGGAATCTTGCTACGGGGCAGTGGATGAAAAAGCTCGCTGGTAATTCAAGCTCGAAGTTAATCGAAGCGGCGCGGCATCGGCCCCTCTCCCCGCTTGCGGGGAGAGGGTGGCGTGACAAGCGAAGCTTGGCACGCCGGGTGAAGGGGCGCCGCGTTTTGCCGAGGCGCCCCCTCACCCGACCCGGCTTCGCTGCGCTCCGCCGGGTCGACCTCTCCCCGCAAGCGGGGAGAGGTGAGTCAGTGCCCGTGATCAAGCTGCGCGCTCAATGTACCCTTAGCCGGCAAGTAGGACATGGCCGCGGTTTCGTCCGCGAGCTACTCCATCTCCTGCTGGATCACCCGGGCCAGCGCGAACAGCCGGCGGTCGATCGCCACCGGGACTTCGCAAACGAAGCTGACGACGCGGCGGCGATCGTCGAAGATTCTGGTCTGCCACACCAGCTGATTGCCGAGCTGCTCGATCTTGCCGGCATCCGGCGGCGTGGCGCCCTGCAGCGCCTGCAACGCCAGCGTATCGGCGCGAATCCGCTCCGCGGCGGCGCGCTGCTTGCGGGTGACGCGCTCCAGCCCTTTCAGCACCGAGCCGCGCTCGGCATTCAGGGTGTCGAACAGTCCTGCGAAAATCAACGTCCCGGTGGCGGTTTTGTCGGCGCCGGCTTGCTTGAGAAAATCCGCGACCAGCTTTTCGGCTTCGTCCATCGGCGTGCGCCGCGGCGCCAGCCGCGCCACCAGCGCGCTGATCTTGGCGTTGTCCTTCCATTTGCCGCTGGCCTCGTCGAGCGGCGGCCCGGTCCACACCGCGCTCAGCGAAATCTCCGGCACCTTGGCCTGCACGCAGGGCCAATCCGGATAGCGCGGATCGACGGCGTGTGCGGCGTCGATCGCGCCCGCGAGCATCATCAAGGCCGACATCAAGCGCGAAATCACTCTCACGTTTCGCCTCCCGCGGCGCCGCGGCGGCCGAGACCGCGCGACGGATTATAGGCCAGCATCGCGCCGATCAGGAACGCCGCGGTAGAGCCACCGACCACCGCCAGCGAGATCCAGTTGATCTGGCCGTACAGCGCGAACCTAATCAGCTCGACCGCATGGGTGAACGGGTTGAACTGACACACATAGTAAAGCGCCGGGCTGCCTTCCAGCACCCGCCACAGCGGATACAGCGCTGATGAGGCGAAGAACATCGGGAAGATCACGAAGTTCATCACCCCGGCGAAATTCTCCAGCTGCTTGATGCCGGACGAAATCAGCATCCCAAGCGCGCCCAGCATCAGCCCGGTCAACGCCAGCGCCGGCAGCACCGTGAGATAGCCGATGTGCGGCGGCTCGATGTCCCAGAACCAGGCGATCGCGAGAAACGCATAGACCTGCAGGATCGACACCGCGGTGCCGGCCAGAAGCTTGCAGCTGAGCAGGTACCAGCGCGGCAACGGGCTGACCAACAAGGTCCGCATATTGCCCATCTCGCGGTCGTACACCATCGAGAGCGACGATTGCATGCCGTTGAACAGCTGGATCATCGCCATCAGTCCGGGGGTGATATAGACCTCGTAGAGAATGTAGGTCTCGTAGGGCGGGATGATGGAAATCCCCAACACCTGGCGAAAGCCGGCGGCGAAGATGAACAGCCACACCAAGGGCCGCACCAGCGCCGAGACGAAGCGCTCGCGCTGATGCAGAAAGCGCAAGGCCTCGCGCCAGACGATGCCGTTGAGGCAGATCAGATACTGCGCCGGGGTAAATCCGGTCGGCCGCTCGAGCGCGGGCGCACTCATGAAGCGCCTCCCAGATGGTCGGTGCCGGTGAGCTGCCGGAACGCGGCGTGCAGACCCTCCGTGCCGGTGTCGGTTGCGATCTTCGCGATGGCGCCGCGCGCCAGCACTTCGCCGTGATGCAGGATCACCAGATCGTCGGAAGCTTCGATCTCGTCGAACAGATGCGTTGTCCATAAGACGCTCACGCCGTCGTCGGTCACCAGCCGGCGGACGTGGCCGATGAGATCGGCTCTAGCCTTGACGTCGAGCCCGACGGTCGCTTCATCCAGCAGCAACAGCCGCGGCCGGTGCAGCAGAGCGCGGGCGATCTCCAGCCGGCGCATCTGTCCGCCGGAGAGATCGCGCACCTTGTTGCCGGCGCGATCGGCGAGGCCGATCCGCGTCAGCAGCTGGTCGGCGCGGCTGCGCGCCTCGCCGCGGCCGATGCCGTGCAGCGCGGCGTGATATTGCAGGTTCTGCATCACCGACAGGTCTAGATCGAGGGTGCGCGGCTGGAACACGACGCCGAGCTGCCGCAGCGCTTCTCCAGGCGCGCTGGCGATGTCGTCACCAAAAATGCTGATCCTCCCGGACTGCAGTCCGAACAGCCTGGTGATCAGCGCCACCAGCGTCGACTTGCCGGCGCCGTTGAGGCCGAGCAGTGCTGTGAAACTGGCCGGCTGCACGGCGAACGACACGTCATGCAGTGCGCGGCGGGCGCCATAACTGTACGAGACGCCCTCTATCGATAAGGCCGCGACCGCGGCGGAGCTGCGCGGCGCAGCGGCGCTGTCGATCCCGGCCCTGGGCAAATCGGCCACCGTCATTTCGGCGCAATCGTAATGCCCCAAGGCAATTCACCGACCTGGATGGTCTTGAAGACCTTTTGTGCGGCAACGTCGATCACCGAGACGTCGTTGGAGACGCCGTTGGTGACCAGCAGATACTTTTCGTCCGGGGTGAACGCCATGTGCCAGACCCGTTGCCCGACCAACAGATACTTCTTCACCTCGTGGGTCTTGGCGTCGACCACCGCGACGCGGTTGGCGGGTCCCAGCGCCACGAAGGCGGTGGCGCCGTCGGCCGTCATCGCGATGCCGACCGGCTGGATCGCCTCGCGCCGCATCCCCGGCACCGCGAAGCTGATCTTGCCGGTGACTTCCCGTTTGCCCGGATCGATCACCGAGACGGTGCCGCCGATTTCCGACGACACCCAGAGCTCGGAATTGTCGCGCTTGAATTCGGCGAAGCGCGGCCGCGAATCCACCAGCACATTGCCGACGATCTGCCGCGTCGCGGTGTCGATGAAATGCGCCATGTTGGTGGTCTCGGAGGTGTTGATCAGGATCTTGCCGTCCGGGCTGATCGCCATGCCCTCCGGCTCGACGCCGACCTGCACGTCGCCCGTGCGCACCCGCTTCTCCAGATCGATGATGGTGACGGTGTTGTCGTTCTCGTTGGCGACGTAGAGCGTCTTGCCGCTTTGGTCCTGCACGAACAGTTCCGGATCGGGGCCGGACGGCAGCTTGTCGACGATCTGGTGGGTGGCGGCGTCGATCAGCTCGATGGTGTCGTCATCGCCGACCGCGACCAGCACGAATCTGCCGTCGCGGGTGAATTCGATGCCGCGCGGCCGCTGCCCGACCTTGATGGTCGCGGTCACCGCCCATGTGTCGGTGTCGATCACCGAGACGGTGTTGCTCTTTTCGTTGGAGACATAGGCGACATAGGCAGAAGCGGGCGTCGAGACGACGAGTGAGAGGATGAAGGTTGCTGCGATTACGCCGCGGGTCATTGCGCGTTCGGTGACCCGATGACCGGCTTTAGCAATGGAATCGTGCCCCGGACGCAGCGCAGCGCGCCGCTGTTGCGGCGTGGTGCGCTGCAGAGCCGGGGCCGTTACGGACCGCAGCGCTTGGAACGGTCCCGGGTCTGCGGAGCAGCGCTTCGCGCTGCGCCGCGCCCGGGACACGAGCTTCGAAATGCGCGACTCGTTTCTCATCCGCCCCGTCCTCACTTCAACTTGCATTTGGTTTCCGGACGGTCGACGCCCAGCGTGTCGAGCTCGGAGAATTGGTGCAGGAATCCCTCCTGCGGCGACACCGACACCACCATGCGGCCGTCGACCAGCAGGATCGGCTGGCGCAACTGCCCGTTCCAGTCGCGCAGCGAGAGGCGCTGGCCCTTGAACGCGGCGATGGCGAAATCCGGCCCGTGCAGCACAGCGCGCAACGCCTTCGGCTCTGCGGAGTTGCCACGCGATGCCGCCTCGCCGATCATCCGCGCCGCGATCCAGGCCTGCATGTCGCGCGCGCTCATCCGCCGCGCATTCAGCTTCATGAAGCGGTTCTGCATCTGCACCGCGCCCCATTGGTCTTGCGCGGCGTCCCAACTCACCGGCTTGAGCCCGGCGGAGCCTGCCACCGGCCTCGGATCCCAGGTGCGATATGGCAGGTAGTTGGCGAACACCTCGCTCTCGTCGGCGGCGACCAGCACGTCGTAAGCGGGAGCGGATTGCGTGAACACCGGCATCTGCCGCTGGATCAGCGTCACGCCGCTGTCGGTACGCCGCGCGCCGCCGGTGTCCTCGAACACCCGCTCCTGCACGATCTTGGCGCCGAACCGGGTGGCGGCGCGGCGCAGCGCATCGCCGAACGCCTTGTCCTCGTCATGCGAGCCGACCACCAGCAGCCAGCGCTTCCATTGCTTCCAGACCAGATATTGCGCGAGGCCATCCGCCAGCATGCTGCGGGTCGGCGCGGTGTGCAGGACGTTGCCGCGGCAGTCCTGTTCGCGCAGCCGGTCGTCGATGGCGCCTGCGTTGAGCAGCATGACGCCGCGGTCGTGCACCGCGTCGGCAGCCTGCAGCAGATCGTCGGCGGCCAAATCCGTGATGATGAAGCCGGTGCCGCGATCGGCCAGCGCCACGGCCGCCTTGGCTGGGTCGTCGCCATCCTTCAGGCGGATGTCGTCGAGCGTGAAACGCTGGTTGAGGAACCGGCCGGTGGTATTGTTGTCTTCGATCGCCAGCCGCGCGCCGGCGAGGCCGTCGTCGGGTGCCGGCTGATCGAGCAGCGACAGCGTCGGCGTGCTCGCGGCGCGGCCGAGATAGCCGATCCGGATCTCGACCGGCTCCGCCGCCCGCGCCATGCCGCCGAGCGCACAGAGCAGCAGCGCGGCGGCCATCGCTCGGATCATGACGTCTCCCTGCTGGGCCGCTTCGTTGGGAACCGTTGAGCGACCTTGGAGCTTGAAGGATGGCTGAACCGGGCTACGTTGCAAGTGACAATTTGCCCGCGGGCCGAACACGGATCTCGCTGATGCGAAATGCTGGATGGCTGATCGCGCTGCTGTTGCTTGGGGCGCCGGCGCAGGCCGAGGACGCGCCCAAGGTCGCGGTGTTCGATTTCGAGCTGCTGGACACCAGCCTGCAGGGCGAGATCGAAGGCGCGCGCGCCGACGAACAGGCGCGGCTGATGCGCTCCGGCGATCAGCTGCGCAAGGGGCTGGCGGCCTCCGGCAAGTATCAGGTGCTGGATATCGCGCCGATCAATTCTGCGGCGCACGCGAAAAACCTGCAGGCCTGCGGCGGCTGCGACGTGCAGCTGGCGCAACAGCTCGGCGCCGACATCGCCATTACCGGCCAGGTGCAGAAGGTCTCCAACCTGATCCTCAATATGAACGTCTATCTGCGCAACACCCGGACCGGGCACCTGGTGACGGCGATGAGCGCGGATTTCCGCGGCAACACCGACGATTCCTGGGCCCGCGCGGTGAACTTCCTGCTGCGCAACCGGCTGCTGGCGCCGGACTACGGCCGCCCGCAGCCGCAATAGCCGCGGGCGACGTCGCGCTCAGTCCCAGCCCTCGCCCTGGAAGCCCGGATTGGCGTAGACGATGCCGCCGTCGACCGCGAGCGTAGCGCCGACCACGTAGTCGCCGGCGCGCGAGGCGAGATAGATCGCCGCCCCCGCCATGTCCTGGTCGCTGCCGATGCGGCCCGCCGGCACCCGGCTCGCCACCGCGTCGGCGTTGTCCCGCGCGGCCTTGTTCATGTCGGAGGAGAACGGCCCCGGCGCGATCGCGGTCACCACGACGTGGTCCTTGATCAGGCGCACCGCCATCCGCCGCGTCAGGTGGATCAGCCCGGCCTTGCTGGCGGCGTAGGGGTAGGTCTCCAGCGGATTGACGAAGATGCCGTCGATCGAGGCGATGTTGATCACCTTGCCGGGCCGCTCGGCGGTTGCGGCAACGCGCAGCGGCGCGTGCAAGGCCTTGGTGAGAAAGAACGGCGTCTTCAGGTTGAGGTCGACGACCTTGTCCCAGCCGCTTTCCGGAAATTCGTCGAAATCCGCACCCCAGGCGGCGCCGGCATTGTTGACCAGGATGTCGAGCTTGGGTTCGCGCTTGCCGAATTCGGCGGCCAGCAACTCGATGCCGGCCAGCGTGGAAATATCGATCGGCAGCGCGATGCACTCGCCGTCATATTGCGCGGTGAGTTCTTGCGCGGTGGCTTCACAGGGTCCGGCTTTTCGCGCGGTGATGTAGACGCGCGCCGCGCCTTGGGCGAGGAAGCCCGCGGCGATCATCTTGCCGATGCCGCGCGAACCGCCGGTGATCAGCGCCACGCGGCCGTGCAGCGAAAACAGATCCTTGAACATGCATCCTCCGGTTTATTTTGCCGGAGGTTTGCGGTGCCGCGCCGCCGCTGTCAAGGAACGGCGGTGAGAGTGTTCGGCGTTGTGAATGCAGTGGTGCAACATTGGCAGCGAACTCCCTCTCCCATGGGGAGAGGGTTGGGGTGAGGGGGTACGGTCTATCGAGAGGGCGTAACCCCTCACCCGGCGCTACGCGCCGACCTCTCCCAATGGGAGAGGTGAACTCGGCGTCGTCTTTCGAACTTTAGAGCTGCAGCGGTCGCGCCGACGGCGCGCTACTTCGCGTAGAGTCCTGCATACGTCTCGCGCAAAATATTCTTTTGCACCTTGCCCATGGTATTGCGCGGCAGGTCATCGACGAAGATCACCCGCTTCGGCATCTTGAATTTGGCGAGCTGGCCCTCCAGCGCGGTGAGGATGCCGGCCTCGTCGACGCTTGAGCCCTTGTCGCGCACCACCAATGCGGTGACGCCCTCGCCGAAATCGGCGTGCGGCACGCCGATCACCGCGGATTCCACCACGCCGGCGAGCGCGTCGATCTCGCACTCGACTTCCTTCGGATAGACGTTGAAGCCGCCGGTGATCACCAGATCCTTGCCGCGGCCGAGGATATGGACATAGCCGTCGGCGTCGATCTTGCCGAGGTCGCCGGTGATGAAGTAACCGTCGTCGCGGAATTCGGATCGGGTCTTCTCCGGCATCCGCCAATAGCCCTTGAACACGTTGCGGCCCCTGACCTCGATCATGCCGATTTCGCCGCGCGGCAATTCAGCGCCGCTCTCCGGATCGACCACCCGGGCGTCGACGCCGGGCAGCGCCGGGCCGACCGAGCCCGGCAGCCGCGCGCCGTCATAGGGATTCGAAGTGTTCATGTTGGTCTCGGTCATGCCGTAGCGCTCCAGCACGGCGTGGCCGGTGCGCGCCGCCCATTCGCGATGGGTGTCGGCCAACAGCGGCGCGGAGCCGGAGATGAACAGCCGCATGTTGCGCGCGGCGTCCTTGGTCAATCTCTCGCTCTGCAGCAGCCGGGTGTAGAACGTCGGCACCCCCATCAGCACGGTGGCGCGGCTCATCAGCTCGATGATCCGCTCGGCATCGAGCTTCGGCAGGAAGATCATCGCGGCGCGGGCGAACAACGTGACGTTGCTGGCCACGAACAGGCCGTGGGTGTGATAGATCGGCAGCGCGTGGATCAGCACGTCGCGCTCGGTGAAGCGCCAGTAATCCACCAGCGTCTTCGAATTCGACGCCAGATTGTCGTGGCTCAGCATCGCCCCCTTGGAGCGCCCGGTGGTGCCGGAGGTGTAGAGGATCGCGGCGAGATCGTCGCCGTCGCGCTTGACGGTCTCGAACGTGGGCGAGGCGGCGGCTGCGGCCTCGGTCAGCGAGCCCTGGCCGTCGGCGCCGAGCGTCTCCACGCCGGCGCCGACCTTGGCGGCGATCGCCGCGATGCCGTCGCGCTTGGCCGGATCGCACACCACCAGCTTCGGCTCGGCGTCGGTGATGAAATACTCCAACTCGTGCAGCGTATAGGCGGTGTTGAGCGGCAGATAGACCGCGCCGGCGCGCACCGTGGCGAGGTAGAGCACCAACGCTTCAACCGACTTTTCGGTTTGCGCCGCAACGCGGTCGCCGGCCTTGACGCCGCGCGCCACCAGCACGTTCGCCACCCGCCCGGCGCGCGCGACCAACTCGCCATAGCCGATCCGTCCGCCGTCCCCGGTTTCAATCGCGAGCCGGTCCGGATCATCGAGGCCGTCGAACAGCTGGGCAAACAGATTGGCGTTCATGAGGGATCCTGGAATGCTTCAGGCAATTGGTAGGGGCGGGCGAAGGGCGATCGCGCGAGATGATGGCGGTGATAGCAAGAACGCGCGCGGCAAGGCAACGGAGACGTTGGGCGACGAGGCGGGCCTGCTCGAGCCGGGGACGTTGGGCGCCAGCTTTGAATCGCCGACGCGGCCACAGCGGCAGCGCGCTCCCCTCCCCTTGCGTGGAGGGGAGTCCAGCGCTCGTTGTTCCGTCGATGCGACCGCCACGTGACATCGCGCGATTAGTTTCAGCCTGCGGCAAAAAAGAACTTTCTGAAACTGACCGAAACTGCACGCGTAACTCGGCCAGCGACGACGTAAAGCTCCACGCGAACGAGCGGCGTGGTCGTGCTGCCCCTTCAATCATGCCTGCGGAACTCCGCCGGTCAGTCGAATTCAAAACGGGAGAAACACATGTCCAAGCGCATTGCCTTGCTGTCCGCCGCGGCTTTCGGCGCCCTTGCCCTCGCCACCAGCGTCATCGCGCCCGCCAGCGCCGAAGACAAGAAGATGATGAAGAGCGAAATGAGCGGCGAGAAGACCGTGATGGTCGGCGGCGCCGCCATGTTCCCGTCGAAGAACATCGTGCAGAACGCGGTCAATTCCAAGGATCACACCACGCTGGTCGCCGCGGTGAAGGCCGCCGGCCTGGTCGAGACGTTGGAGAGTAAGGGACCGTTCACCGTGTTCGCGCCGACCAATGCGGCGTTCGCCAAGCTGCCCGCCGGCACCGTCGACACGCTGGTGAAGCCGGAGAACAAGGCGGCGCTGACCAAGATCCTTACCTATCACGTGGTGCCGGGCAAGCTCGAGGCCGCCGATCTCACCGACGGCAAGAAGCTCACCACGGTGGAAGGCGAAGTGCTGACCGTGAAGGCGGCCGGCGGCAAGGTGATGCTGACCGATGCCAAGGGCGGCAGCTCGACGGTGACGATCGCCAACGTCAACCAGTCGAACGGCGTGATCCACGTCGTCGACACCGTGCTGATGCCCGCGTCGTAACGCCACAAGGGTCCCACCGCATCCCGATGTCGTCCCCCGCGGGATGCGGTGTGCGCTCCTGAAACAGGATGCGCCAGCGAGCCGGGGCAACCCGGCTCGCTGTTTCGTGATTGCGCCATGCTGGCAATGTGAAATTGTTGGTGTAAGCCGCGTAACGAACGGCTTGGCGGCGCGTAAGGCCTGTATGAGCCCTCGCGATGGGATGAGACGATGTCGAGCATCACGGTCAGCGACGACAAGGCGATAACCGGCAAGGCGATCCAGCCGGCCTGGGTGCGGCTGCTGCATTGGATCAACGCCGCGGCGGTGATCATGATGATCCTATCGGGCTGGCAGATCTACAACGCCTCGCCGCTGTTCGGCTTCACCTTCTCGCGCAGCATTACGCTGGGCGGCTGGCTCGGCGGCGCGCTGCAGTGGCATTTCGCGGCGATGTGGTTGCTGATGGTCAACGGCGCGATCTACCTGGCGCTCGGCCTCGCCACCGGGCGCTTCCGCAACAAGCTGTTGCCGATCACGCCGTCCGGCGTGCTCGCCGACACCAGGGCGGCGCTGACCGGCCGGCTGTCGCACGCCGATCTCACCACCTACAATTATGTGCAGCGGCTGCTCTATGCCGGCATCATCGCGGTCGGCATCGTCATCGTGCTGTCCGGGCTGTCGATCTGGAAGCCGGTGCAATTGCAGTATCTCACCGCGCTGTTCGGCGGCTACGACGTCGCGCGCTACGTGCATTTTGCCGCGATGGCGGCGATCTGCGGCTTCCTGGTGATTCATGTCGCGCTGTCGCTGCTGGTGCCGAAGGCGCTGCGCGCGATGATCATCGGACGTTGAGTTGAAGATCGTAATGAAGAGCCGTCATTGCGAGCGTAGCGAAGCAATCCAGGGCTCCGGGTGCGGGGCTGCTGGATTGCTTCGTCGCTTCGCTCCTCGCAATGACAGCGCGCTGAGGAGACCACCATGCGCCGCTTGAAATCCCTGCTGATCCCCGGCGTCGACAAGACGCTGCTGGTGCGCGACGCGGCGAAGCTGCTGCCGGAGCCGTCGCGGCGCCGCTTCATCGCCGGCGGCGCCAGCCTCGGCGCGCTGACGCTGCTGACCGGCTGCGACGTCTCGGATTCGTTCTCCGCCGAATCGATGCTGACGCAGATCTCCAAATTCAACGACGCGGTGCAGGCGAAGATCTTCAATCCGAACGTGCTGGCGCCGACCTACACCGAGCGCGACATCAAGCGGCCGTTCCCGTTCAACGCGTTCTACAGCGAGGACGAGGCCCCCGACATCGACGGCGAGGCCTGGAAGCTCGAGGTCTCTGGCCTGGTCGACAACAAGAAATCCTGGACGCTGGCCGAGCTGCATCAACTGCCCGAGGTCAAGCAGATCACCCGCCACATCTGTGTGGAGGGCTGGAGCGCGATCGGCTCGTGGTCCGGCACGCCTTTGCGCGATTTCCTGAAATTGATCGGCGCCGACACCAGCGCGAAGTGGGTGCACTTCCGCTGCGCGGAGGATTACGCGAGTTCGCTCGACATGCCGACCGCGCTGCATCCGCAGACCCAGATGACCTTCAAGTTCGACGACAAGATCCTGCCGCGCGCCTACGGCTATCCGATGAAGATCCGGGTGCCGACCAAGCTCGGCTTCAAGAACCCGAAATACGTCGTCGCGATGGACGTCACCAACGACTACAAGGGCGGCTATTGGGAAGACCAGGGCTACAATGATTTCAGCGGCAGCTAAATCCTCATGGTGAGGAGCGCGCTTGCGCGCGTCTCGAACCATGAGGGGGTCCACGCCGCCGCCGACGACGACCAGACCGATCCCACCGGCAATGCCGGCGGCCGCATCGCCTGCGGCGTGGTGGAGTAGCGCCCGCTTTATGAGTGCGGGTTGATGCATCCGACCAACATCAGGCGGTCATTCCGGGGCGCGAGGGCGACAGCCCGAGCGAACCCGGAATCCTGCCGCGGGATGTGTAGCGCCGCGGTCGTTGCGAGATTCCGGGTTGCCTCGCCGCTCACGCGGCTCGTGCCCCGGAATGACAGCCTTTGGGTCATGACACTCTTCGGGTGAAGCGCATCTTGCTCCCTCACCCCACCGGGCGCTGCAGCGCCGCCAGCAGCGCGCCGAGCGCAAGTGCGGCGGCGGAGACGTTGAGCGCGGCGCCGAGACTGCCGGTGGCGTCGGTGATCGCCCCGGTGGCGATCGGGCCGATGATCTGGCCGATCCCGAACGCGATGGTCATCGCGGCGATCGCGCTCGGCCAGGCCTGCGGCGGATAGTTGAAGCGCACGAAAGCGGTGGTCGTGGTCACCACGGCGAAGAACGCCACCCCGAACACCGCGGCCGACAGCGCCAGCATCCAGGGCGACGACGACAGTAGCGGCAGCGCCGCGCCGAGCCCGTTGACGCCCATCACGATCGCCAGGCTGACCCCGCTCTTGCCGCGCGCGATCAGCCGCCGCCACAGCCAGGGCGAGGCGAAGGCGCTGGCGCCGATCAGGCACCAGAAGCCGCTCTGCGCCGCAGCGCCGCCGCCGGCATCGCGCACATAGGCGATCATGAAGGTCATGTAGGCGATGTAGCCGGCGCCGAACAGAAAGTAGCTGGTCAGGTAGATCGCCACCGGGCCGACCGCGAAGCGTGCCGGCTTGGCCTCGGAGCGCGCCGCCTGCGCCGCGATCGGCCGCAGCAGCAGCGGCAGGCTCAGCACGGCCGCGACCAGGGTCAGCGCCAGCCACACCACCCACCACGAGCCCGGCCCGAGCAGCCCCAGCAGCAGCGGCGCCAGGAGGCCCGACAGCACGATGCCGAGCCCCGGCCCGGCATAGAACAGGCTGAGCAGCAGGCTGGAGCGCTCCGGCACGGTCTGCGCCACGGTGGCTGCCAGCGCGCCGCCCGCCACGAAGGAGACCGCGGCACCGAACCCCGCCAGCAGCCGCGAAAGCCCCAGCAGCGCGAAGTTTCCGGACAGTCCGCACACCAGCAGCGAGGCGACGCAGGCCAGCGTGCCGCCCTGCACCACCCGGAACAGCCCGAACCGCTTCACCAGCAAGGCCGCGACCAGCGCGCCGCCGAGATAGCCCGCGGCATTGACGGTATTCATGAATCCGGCGGCGGAATACGACCAGCCCAGCGCGTCGCGCATGTCCGGCAGCACCAGCGAATAGGCGAAACGGGCGAGGCCGAGGCTGATGGTCGGCGACAGCGCCAGCATCAGGATGAGCCGTGTCGGGTGCGGCTGCGCCGGCGTGCGATCGATCAGGGGCAAGCGTTTCTCCGTCGCCTTTTGCCCTTTCTTGCAGGGTTCGGCGCCGCAGCGCAACGGCCGGCGGCGGGAACGGTGTCTTGCCAATCGCGCAACGCCGTTTTAGCACTCCGCCGCATTCATTCACTCGTCATGCCCGGCCGCGTCGGGCATCCCGCGCCTTCTTCACAACGAGCAGGCCGATTTGGATGGCCGGGACCGCCCCGGCCATGACGCATCTTGAGGAATTGACCATGGCGACCCACAAACTGCTGCTTCTTCCCGGCGACGGCATCGGCACCGAAGTGATGGCGGAGGTGAAGCGGCTGATCGACTGGCTCAATGCCCAGGGCATCGCGCATTTCGAGACCGAAGACGGTCTGGTCGGCGGCGCTTCTTACGACGCCGACAAGGTGGCGATCACCGACGCCACCATGGCCAAGGCGCACGCCTCCGACGCGGTGATCTTCGGCGCGGTCGGCGGATCGAAGTGGAGCGCGGTGCCCTACGAGGCGCGCCCGGAAGCCGGCCTGTTGCGGCTGCGCAAGGACCTCGGGCTGTTCGCCAATCTGCGTCCGGCGGTGTGCTACCCGGCGCTGGCGGATTCCTCGAGCCTGAAGCGCGAGGTGGTCGAAGGCCTCGACATCATGATCGTGCGCGAACTCACCGGCGGGGTGTATTTCGGCGAGCCGAAGACCATCACCGACCTCGGAAATGGCCAGAAGCGCGCCGTCGATACCCAGGTGTACGACAGCTACGAGATCGACCGCATCGCCCGCGTCGCCTTCGACCTGGCGCGCAAGCGCGGCAACAAGGTGACGTCGATGGAAAAGCACAACGTCATGAAGTCCGGCGTGTTGTGGAAAGAGGTGGTCACCGAGGTCCACGCCAAGGACTACAAGGACGTCCAGCTCGAGCATCAGCTGGCGGATTCCGGCGGCATGAACCTGGTGAAATGGCCGAAGCAGTTCGACGTCATCGTCACCGACAATCTGTTCGGCGACATCCTCAGCGACATCGCCGCGATGCTGACCGGCTCGCTCGGCATGCTGCCGTCGGCCTCGCTCGGCGCGGTCGACGCCAAGACCGGCAAGCGCAAGTCGATGTACGAGCCGGTGCACGGATCCGCCCCCGACATCGCCGGCAAGGGCCTGGCCAATCCGGTGGCGATGCTGGCCTCGTTCGGCATGGCGCTGCGCTATTCGCTCGATATGGGCGAATTGGCCGACAAGCTCGACGCCGCGATCGCAGCGGTCTTGGCCAAGGGCCTGCGCACCGCCGACATCAAGTCGGAAGGCGCCACGGTGATCTCCACTTCGCAGATGGGCGAAGCGGTGCTGAAGGAAATGCAGGCGCTGCACGCCTAAGCGCGGCGGCGCGGCTGTGGCAGGATCGGCGCGCGCTCCAGTGGGTCCCGTGTCCCGGACGCGGTGCAGCGCGAAGCGCTGCTCCGCAGAGCCGGGACCGTACCAGATGCTGCCGTCGTAACGGCCCCGGCTTAGCAGCGCACCACGCCGCAAGAGCGGCGCGCTGCGCTGCATCCGGGGCACAGGCCATTTCGATCATGCTCCAACAAAAATGCCCGGCGCGAGCCGGGCATTTTGGTATCGGTTCGATCGATCGCGCCGAACGGCAGCGAATCAGTACAGCGGGAAGCGCTCCGGGTAACCGCCGAGATCGGAGGCCGGGTTGAGCGGCTGGCGGTCCAGCGGGCGGTTGAGGTTCTCCATGCCGAACGAGCGGCCGGGCGGGAAGGCGTAATCGGAGAACTTGCGGTCGCCGGGCAGCACTTCGGTGCCGGCGTCGAGCCAGGAGCGCTTGGTAACGTAGATCCGCGTCCGCGGCCCGGCCTGGTAGGACGAATTCGGTCCGCGCGGCCCGTAGGCGGTGCTGGAGCGATCGTAATACTTGCGTTTCGCCGCATTGGCGTCGGAGCTGGTGAGGCCGATTGCGACAACGGCGACCGCCGCGAGAAGCACCGTGAGTTTCCTCGCGGCAGGGAATTTCAAGGTCATCATGTCCTCATGGCAGTCAGGCAGGTAGGGCATTGTCCGATTCAATCGCATTTTAGCTGCCCGGAGCATCGCGCCACAAGCTCAATCGGGACACAGTGCCGGACAATAATGCCTGCTGACGCAAAATGTTGCACGGCGTCGCGGGAAGGTCCCGGCGCCGCCCGCTCACAGGCTGCCCCGCAGCCGCGGGTTCTGCAGCCCCATCACCCAATCGGCCGTGGCCGGTCCGGACGGCGCGCCGCAACTGCCGCGGCGCAATTCGGCGCGGGCGAACAATTCGGCGAGCGTCGGATCGCCGCCGGCGCTGAGCAGCACCAGCCGGTTCAGCAGGCAAGAGATCCCGGCGCGCCGCGCAGGCTGCGTCTCGCCCTGGCACGACCAGCCGGAGATCCGCAGGCTGGGCTGCGCGATGGTCTTCAGAAAGCCGAGGCAGGCGCGGGGCTGCCCTGCGTCGTCGTCGCGGACCGCAAACAGCGCCACCGCGCCGAATTTGCTGTCGATCAGCCCGGCGGCTTCCAACGGCCGGAGGCCATTCGGGTCGATCCGCGCCGCGAGCTCGGCCGCGGGCGGCAAGCCCTGGCTCGCTTCGGTGCCGGGCCGATAGATTTCCAGCTCGGCGATCGGCGCTTCGCCCGGCGCAGCCCAGCGCAGGACGTCCTTGCGGCCGCCATCGGGGTGCCGCAGGACTTCATAAGTCTCTGTTTTGCCGGATGAATCGAACTGGCTGACGGCGAAGGCCGGATGCGACCGGGTGGCGGCGACAAAGCCCGGCTTGGCGGCGGGGGCGGACTCCTCGCCAAGCAGCGTTGCGGCAAACGGCTGCGCGGCGTGAAACACGATCACCGTGACCAGCGCCAAGGCGGCCAGATAGGCCAGCCCGTGCAGCAAGGTGGCGCGGCAGTCGTCGGCAAAGCTGCGCAGCGCCGGGTGGATCCGGGGCGGATCCATGGCGGCGCGGACGGCCGAAATCGTTCGCATCGAGGGGCTCTGGTAGGGTAGTAGGAGGGACTTTATTTGTGTCGGCGGCGTTTCTCGCATAGAAGCGCTGCCGCTTCCCTTCCGCGGATGGCGGCGGCGAAGCCTTTTTCTTCGGAGAGTCAACGATGGGTTACAAAGTCGCGGTGGTCGGGGCGACCGGCAATGTCGGGCGGGAAATGCTCAACATTCTGGACGAACGCAAATTCCCTGCTGACGAGGTGGTGGCGCTGGCGTCGCGCCGCAGCATGGGCGTCGAAGTGTCCTACGGCGACAAGACTCTCAAGGTGAAAGCGCTGGAGAACTACGACTTCTCGGACGTCGATATCTGCCTGATGTCGGCCGGCGGAGCGGTGTCGAAGGAATGGTCGCCGAAGATCGGCGCGCAGGGCGTCGTGGTGATCGACAATTCCTCGACTTGGCGGATGGATCCCGACGTGCCGCTGGTGGTGCCGGAAGTCAACGCCGATGCGGTCGCGGGCTTCGGCAAGAAGAACATCATCGCCAACCCGAACTGCTCGACCGCGCAGCTCGTCGTGGCGTTGAAGCCGCTGCACGATCACGCGGTGATCAAGCGCGTCGTGGTGTCGACCTATCAGTCGGTATCCGGCGCCGGCAAGGATGCGATGGACGAATTGTTCTCGCAGACCAAAGCGGTGTTCACCGTCGAGGAAGTCCACTCCAAGAAGTTTCCGAAGCGGATCGCCTTCAACGTCATCCCGGAGATCGACGTGTTCATGGAAGATGGCTTCACCAAGGAAGAGTGGAAGATGATGATGGAGACCAAGAAGATTCTTGATCCCAAAATCAAGCTGGTGGCGACCTGCGTGCGGGTGCCGGTGTTCGTCGGCCACTCCGAATCCGTCAACATCGAGTTCGAGAACCCGATTTCGGCCGACGAGGCCCGCAACATCCTGCGCACCGCGCCGGGCTGCCTGGTGATCGACAAGCACGAGCCCGGCGGCTACGTCACGCCCTATGAGGCGGCCGGCGAAGACGCCACCTACATCAGCCGGATCCGCGAGGATGCGACGGTGGAGAACGGTCTGGTGCTGTGGTGCGTGTCCGACAATCTTCGCAAGGGTGCTGCGCTGAACGCGATCCAGATCGCCGAATGCCTGATCAACCGCAAGCTGATCACCGCGAAGAAGAAAGCGGCGTAAACCTGTAGGGTGGGCAAAGGCGTCCTTGCGCCGTGCCCACCTGACTGACGTACGGTCGGTGGGCACGCTTCGCTTTGCCCATCCTACTACTACTTAACGGGGCCGTTACGGAACGCGGTATTTGCGACGGTCCCGGTTCTGCGCAGCCGCGCTAAGGCGCGGCTCCGCGCCCGGGACACGAGGCCTCGCTCGGTGCATGTTTTGATGAAGCTTCGGGGGCTATGATGACGGACCAGCCATCAAAACACCGCACCAATCCTGTCGAGCGGGGGCTGGAAGCCGTGCTGTTCAACAGCCGCTGGCTGATGGCGCCGTTCTATCTCGGGCTGGTGATCAGCCTGGCGGTGCTGTTGTACAAATTCGGCCTGCTGCTGTGGGAGTTCATCCTGCACGCGCCGGCGGCCAAGGAATCCGACATCATCCTCGGGGTGCTTTCGCTGATCGACGTGTCCTTGACCGGCAACCTGATCCTGATCGTGGTATTTTCCGGCTACGAGAACTTCGTCTCGCGGATCGATCCCGGCAAGCATCCGGATTGGCCGGAATGGATGACCAAGGTCGACTTCGCAGGCTTGAAGCAGAAATTGCTGGCTTCGATCGTGGCGATCTCGGCGATCCAGGTGTTGAAGGCGTTCATGAATATCGACGCTTCATTCGACGCCCAGAAGCTCGGCTGGCTGGTCGGCGTGCATCTGGTGTTCGTGATCACCACGGTCCTTCTTGCGCTGTCCGACCGCTGGGGCGGCGATCACGGTAGCGCGGACAAGTCCAGGCACTGACAAGCCGCGCACTGATCAGTCGGCGACGCCGGCGGCCTGGCGCAGTTCATCGATCAGTTTCGACGCCTCGGCCTTGCTGAGCTTGTCGCTGAACGCCTCCGGCCGTTTGGCCTGCTCGCTCAAGGTTTTCAGATAGGACGCCTGGGCGCCGGTCATCGGATCGTCGCCGGAGACCCATTCGTCGGGGTCCTTCTCGGTGTTGGAGCCGGGATTGGTTTTGGGATCGCTGTCGAGTTTGCTCATCACCGCCTCCGTCGCGATGTAACGCGACGGTTCTCGATCCGTTCCCGTCCCCGATCAGCCGAGCGCGAGCTCGCTGGCGGCGTGAAACTTGCCGGTCGCGGGGTCGAGCACGGCGAGCGAGCCTTCGGCGACGCCGAAATAGGCGCCGTGGATCTGCAGCTTGCCGCGGCCGACCAGGATCTCGACGCAGGGGAAGGTCATCAGGTTCTCCAGGCTGCGTTTCACCGCGGCCTTTTCCAGCCGGGTGATGAACTCCTGCATGGTTTCCTGGTCGCGCGGCTCGACGGTCTCGGCCGCGCGCGCGAACATCGCCATCCACTTGCCGATGAAATCGCCGGGCGACAGCGGCGCGGTCTTGTCGACGAAGGCGCGGATGCCGCCGCATTGCGCGTGGCCGAGCACCACGATGTGCTTCACCCGCAACACCTGCACGGCGTATTCCAGCGCCGCGGAGACGCCGTGCACCGCGCCGTCCGGCGCATAGACCGGCACCAGATTGGCGATGTTGCGCAGCACGAACAATTCGCCGGGGCCGGCGTCGAAGATCACCTCGGGCGAGACCCGGGAATCGCAGCAGCCGATCACCATCACTTCCGGCGCCTGGCCGCGCTGGGACAGTTCTCGATAGCGCGCTTGCTCGGTCGGCAGCCGTTGCGTGGTGAAGTTCTGGTAGCCTTGCAGCAGATGTTGCGGAAACGATGCCATCGGTGCGCGCCTCGCGAGATCCCGCCCGGGATAACCATAGGATGCGTTCCGGAACAAGCCTTTCGGCGCGCCGCGCGAAATGTTATCGGCTGCGAAATGTGCAACCGAGGGTGAGTCCATGATCCGTCCGCGTCGCAGCCTGCTGTTCATGCCGGGGTCGAACGCCCGGGCGCTGGAGAAGGCCCGGCTGCTGCATGCCGACGGCATCATCCTCGACCTCGAGGATTCGGTGGCGCCGGACGCCAAGGCCACGGCGCGGGCGCAGATCGCCCAAGCGGTCGCCGACCGCGGCTACGGCAAGCGCGAGGTGCTGATCCGGATCAACAGCCTGGACTCGCCGTGGTGGGTCGACGACCTCACCATGGCGGGCAAGGCCAGGCCGGACGGCGTGCTAGTGCCGAAAGTGTCGAGCGTCGCCGATCTCACCGCGATCGCCGACCGGCTGACCGACATCGGCGCCGACATCTCCATCAAGGTCTGGATCATGATCGAGACCGCGCGCGGCGTGCTGCATGCCGAGGGGCTGGCGGCGGCGTCGCAGGATTCCGAGATGCGGCTGGCCGGCTTCGTGTTCGGGCCGAACGATATTTCGCGGGAGACCGGCATCCGCATGCTGCCGGGCCGTGCCGCGATGCTGCCGATGATGACGCATTGCGTGCTGGCGGCGCGCGCCCACGGGCTGTCGATTCTCGACGGCCCCTACAGCGACATCGGCAATATCGAGGGCTTCGCGCACGAATGCGCGCAGGCGCGCGATCTCGGCTTCGACGGCAAGACGCTGATCCATCCGGCGCAGATCGAGGCCTGCAACGCCGCCTTCACGCCGCCGGCCGAGGACGTGGCTTATGCCCGCAAGGTGATCGCCGCGTTCGCGCAGCCGGAGAACGCCGGCCGCGGCGCGATCCAGCTCGACGGCCGGATGGTGGAGCGGCTGCACGCCGAAATGGCGCAAAAAACCATCGCGATCGCCGATGCGATTGCGGCGATGGGGCGGTAGGCCAAGCCTACGACCCGCTCGACGTGAGGAAGGTGCAACATGGCGACTGAACTGAAGCCGATCCGCACCGAGGCGGATTATCAGAACGCGCTGGTCGAAGTCGAGCAGCTTTGGGGCGCCAAGAGTGGGACGCCCAAAGGCGACCGGCTCGACGTGCTGGCGACGCTGATCGACGCTTACGAGGCCCGGCAGTATCCGATGGACCCACCCGACCCGATCGAGGCGATTCAATTTCGCATGGAGCAGCAGGGCCTCAGCCGCAAGGATCTCGAGCCGTTGATCGGGACCCGCGCCCGCGTCGCCGAGGTGATGAATCGCCGGCGCAGCCTGTCAATCGAGATGATACGCCGGCTGCATGAGCACCTCGGCATCTCCGCGGAGGTGCTGATCCGCCCGACCCGCGGCGACGAGGCGGCGTGAGACGGTCCGACCTGTGATGGCGTGGCGGCATCGGCAGCGCGCGTCCCTCGCCCGCTTGCGGGGAGAGGGTGGCTCGAATGCGCGTAGCGCGTTCGAGTCGGGTGAGGGGGCGTCTCGGTTGAACTCAGGCGCCCCCTCACCCGATTTTCCCGCGCCAAAGCGCGTGAAAGTCGACCTCTCCCCGCAAAGAAGGGAGAGGTAAAGAGGCGCGCGTCCAACCTACGCCCAGGCGCGTTCGGTCTTCGCCTTGTCCTCGTAAGCGTCGATCGAGGCTTTCTTTTCCAAGGTCAGCCCGATGTCGTCGAGGCCGTTCATCAGGCAGTGCTTGCGGAACGGGTCGATCTCGAATTTCACCGTGCCGCCGTCCGGGCCGCGGATTTCCTGCTTGCCGAGGTCGACGGTGACGGTGGCGTTCGAGCCGCGCTCGGCGTCGTCGAACAGCTTGTCCAAATCCTCTTGCGAGACGCGGATCGGCAGCACGCCGTTCTTGAAGCAGTTGTTGTAGAAAATATCGCCGAACGAGGTCGAGATCACGCAGCGGATGCCGAAATCCAAGAGCGCCCAGGGCGCGTGCTCGCGGCTCGAGCCGCAGCCAAAATTGTCGCCGGCGACCAGGATCTTGGCGTTGCGATAAGCCGGCTTGTTGAGCACGAAATCGACGTTCTCGCTGCCGTCGTCATTGTAGCGCTGCTCGGAGAACAGCCCCTTGCCGAGCCCGGTGCGCTTGATGGTTTTCAGATACTGCTTGGGGATGATCATGTCGGTATCGACATTGATGATCTTCAGCGGCGCGGCAACGCCTTCCAGCGTGGTGAACTTGTCCATGTCGATACATCCCTGAATGAAGCCAAGAGTTTAGCCCGATCGCGCGACGGCTCCAAGGGCAATTTCCGCGGGGCCGTGTGCACCTGCTGCGAGGCTCAATCCGCGACTTCGGCCTCGATGGCTTCCATGTCGTCGTCCGACAGCCCGAAATGGTGGCCGATCTCGTGCACCAGCACGTGGCGGACGATATGGCCGAGGCTCTCGTCGTGCTCGGCCCAGTAATCCAGGATCGGCCGGCGGTACAGCCAGATCATGTTCGGCAGCCGGGCGATGTCGTCCTGGCTCTGCTGCGGCAGCCCGACGCCCTGGAACAGGCCGAGCAGGTCGAACTCGCTCTCCGCCTGCATCTCTTCCAGCACCTCGTCGGCGGGGAAATCCTCGACGCGGATGATCACGCCGTCGCAGAGGTCGCGAAACCCCTTCGGCAGCTGGCCGAACATCTCGTGCGCCATCGCTTCCATCTCGGCCAGCGACGGCGATTTTGCCAACGACCACATCCGCCTCTCTTAGAAGATCGGAACCGTTTCCGCAAAGCGCGATCGCGGCGCCCGGTTGACGCCGGCGCGGCAATCGGAGAGCGTAGCGGCGGGGTTTCTTTCGATGCGGGAGCGGGGAATGAGGGACAGAACCATCGCGATCGGGCTCGCGCTGTTGGCGATCGGCCTCGGCGCGCCGCAACTCGCAGCTGCGCAGAGCGGTTCAGCCGTGCAGCAGGCGCAGACACTCGCGCCGGCCGCATCCGACCTCTCGGCGCAGCGCCGCGTCACCCGCCGGCCGCCGACCCGGCTGCGGGTCTATCCGATCTACCGGCCGGGGGCCTACGGGGTGTATCCGCGCTACAACCCCGGCCCCAATGCGGTGCGCGACTGCACCGCGACCTATGTGGAGGAATTCCGGCCGAGCGGCACGGTGATCACGCCGCGGATGAATTGCTTCTGGCGGCGCGGCTGACGAATGGGGGTTGCGATGAGGAATTGGCTCGGAGCCGTGATCGTTGCAATCCTGCTGGCACCTGGCGCGCCGGCGCTGGCTGCATCCGAAACCGGCCCTGGGGCGGAAGTGGCGCGCAGGCCCGACGCGGTTTCCGCCACCGATGTCAGCGCCCGTCGCCCAGCGCGCCGCCACGTCCGCCATCACCGCCACCTGCGGCGCGCGGTGACGTCGCCGACCTACTACGCGCGCCCGACATACTACCGGCCGCACGGCATCGCGCCGTTCTTCCCGTTTGGGCTCGGCTACGGCCTGGAACCATCCTGGTAACAAGTCGGTCCAGCACATGCAGGCGACCCATGCGTGTGCTGCGAGGCGATCGGGCGGTTGTCTACTGGTGAGCACCCGCTGAAACGAAACAGGCGCCCGATGGGCGCCTGAATTTGTTTTAGGTCTCGGCAGCGTTGTTTGGCCTGGCGTAGTTAGCGCCAGTCGCGGATGTCGACGAAGTGCCCGGCGATCGCCGCCGCCGCCGCCATCGCCGGCGACACCAGATGGGTGCGGCCCTTGAAGCCCTGACGGCCTTCGAAGTTGCGGTTCGAGGTCGAGGCGCAGCGCTCTTCCGGCGAAAGCTTGTCGGGGTTCATGGCCAGGCACATCGAGCAGCCCGGCTCGCGCCATTCGAAGCCCGCCGCAATGAAGATCTTGTCGAGGCCTTCGGCTTCGGCCTGTTCCTTCACCAGCCCGGAGCCCGGCACGATGATGGCGTTGACGTTGCCGTTGACGGTCTTGCCTTCGGCGACTTTCGCCGCGGCGCGCAGATCCTCGATCCGGCCGTTGGTGCAGGAGCCGATGAACATGCGATCGATCTTGATGTCGGTGATCTTGGTGCCGGCAGTGAGCCCCATATAGGCCAGCGCGCGCTCCTTGGAGAGCCGCTTGGCCTCGTCGGCGATGTCGGCCGGGTTCGGCACGTAGCCCGAGATCGACACCACGTCCTCAGGGCTGGTGCCCCAGGTCACGATCGGCGGCAATGCTGCGGCATCGAGCCGGAGCTCGTGATCGAAATGCGCGCCTTCGTCGGAGCGCAGCGTGTCCCAATAGCGCATCGCGGCGTCCCAATCGGCGCCGGTCGGCGCCATCGGGCGGCCCTTCAAGTAAGCATAGGCCTTCTCGTCGGGCGCGATCAGGCCGGCTCTAGCGCCGCCTTCGATCGACATGTTGCACACCGTCATGCGGCCTTCCATCGACAGCGCGCGGATCGCATCGCCGGCGTATTCCAGCACGTAGCCGGTGCCGCCCGCGGTGCCGATTTCGCCGATGATGGCGAGGATGATGTCCTTGGCGGTGACGCCGGCCGGCAATGCGCCGTCGACGGTGACGCGCATGTTCTTGGCCTTCTTCTGGATCAGCGTCTGGGTCGCCAGCACGTGCTCGACTTCCGAGGTGCCGATGCCGTGCGCCAAAGCGCCGAACGCGCCATGGGTCGAGGTGTGGCTGTCACCACAGACGATGGTGGTGCCGGGCAGCGTAAAACCCTGCTCCGGGCCGATGACGTGAACCACGCCCTGGCGCTTGTCGAATTCGTTGTAGTAGGTGACGCCGAATTCGCGGGCGTTCTCGGCCAAGGCGGCGATCTGATCGGCGCTTTCCGGATCCGGGTTGGGCTTGGAGCGATCGGTGGTCGGCACGTTGTGATCGACCACCGCCAGCGTCTTCTCCGGCGCGTGCACCTTGCGGCCGGCGGTGCGCAGCCCCTCGAACGCCTGCGGGCTGGTCACTTCGTGCACCAGGTGGCGATCGATGTAGAGCAGGCAGGTGCCGTCGTCGGCCTCGTGCACCAGGTGGTCGTTCCAGATCTTGTCGTACAGCGTGGTCGGGCCGGCGGATTTTGAATCGGTCATGAGATTTCAACCTTGTCGAAACGGAAAGAGAGCAACGGCGAGCGGACGCGAGGCGTCGTCGGCTCAAGCCGTAAGCGCAGCCGTGGTCAGCCGGCCGAAGAACCGCCAGGGCAGGCGGCTGCGGTCGTCGAGCACGATACGTGCTGCCAGCGGACGGATTGGAAACATTCCACTCATATAGCACGATGCGGCGATGGGACAACGGTTCGACTGCGCTGCGCCGCGCGGTTCCAACGAGCCCGTGCCCCGGACGCAGTGCAACACGTCGCGTAGCGGCGTGGTGCGCTGCAGATCCGGGGCCGTTACGGACACAGCCTTCGTCACGGTCCCGGCTCGCGGCGCGGCGCTGCGCGCCACACCGCGTCCGGGACACGGATGTCTGCTGTCGCAACGAAAAAAGCGCGGGCAAACCCCGCGCTTTTCGTCTGAATTGGATTTGACGAGAAGCTTACTCGGCAGCGCCGGCAACGACCTTGGCCGGGCGTTCGGTCTTCTTCTCGACGATGCGGGCGGATTTGCCGCGCAGGTCGCGCAGGTAATACAGCTTGGCGCGACGCACCTTGCCGCGGCGCACCACCTTGATCGAGTCGATCATCGGGGACAGCAGCGGGAACACGCGCTCGACGCCCTCGCCGTAGGAAATCTTGCGCACGGTGAAGCTCTCGTTGATGCCGCCGCCGGAGCGGCCGATGCAGACGCCTTCATAGGCCTGCACGCGGGAGCGCTCGCCTTCGATCACCTTGACGTTGACGATCACGGTATCGCCGGGACCGAACTCCGGAATCACCTTGCCGGCGGACAATTTGTCGAACTGCTCTTTTTCGAGCTCTTGAATGAGATTCATTGCAATTCTCCATCGGCGGCGCGCCCAGCCATCCCGGCGCGGGCTGCGCGACTATCTAGTTATCCTGCCAGTGCGCGGATTTGGCGGTGCTATACGGCAAAGACGAAGCTTTGTCACCCGTCCGTCGTGCTTTTTGGCGGTTTTTGGCGATTCGGTTGCGGCCGCGTGGCGAACAGGTCCGGCCGTCGGGCGCGCGTGAGCTTTTCCGCCTCGGCGCGCCGCCAAGCCGCAACTTTGGCATGATCGCCGCTGGTTAATATTTCCGGAATCGGCCGATCTTCGAACAATTGCGGCCTGGTGTATTGCGGATATTCCAACAGCCCGTCGGAAAAGCTCTCCTCCAGCGCCGAGCCCTGCTTGCCCATCACCCCGGGCAGCAGCCGGACGCAGGCATCGAGCAGCGCCAATGCGGCGATCTCGCCGCCGGACAGCACGTAATCGCCGATCGAGACTTCTTCCAGCCCGCGGGCGTCGATCACCCGCTGGTCGATGCCCTCGAAGCGGCCGCAGACGATCAGCGGCCCGGGCCCGGCCGCGAGTTCCGCGACTTTCGCCTGGGTCAGGGGGCGGCCGCGCGGGCTCATCACGAGGCGCGGGCGGGTTTCGCCGGCGTCAGCCGCATCGATCGCCGCCGCCAGCACGTCGGCGCGCAGCACCATGCCGGGGCCGCCGCCGGCCGGGGTGTCGTCGACGCTGCGATGCTTGTCGGTCGCGGAATCGCGGATGTCGCAGACTTCCAGCGCCCACAGCCCGGACGCCAGCGCGCGGCCGGCCAGGCTGACGCCGAGCGGGCCGGGAAACATCTCGGGAAACAGCGTCAGCACGGTGGCGCGCCAAGGGGTCGGTTCAAAGCTCATGGCTTTCCTTGGCGCGCCGGACCCGCGCCGTCAAATCGGACGATGAGTGAATTCGGAATGGAGCGCCGCGCCCCGGACGCGATGCAATACGCAGTATTGCGTCGCGAGCCGGGGCCGTTACGGACGGCAGCATCTGGAACGGTCCCGGGTCTGCGGAGCAGCGCTACGCGCCCGGGACACGGGAAGCTCGAAGATGGGCTGATCGACGTCAGAACCGCTTCAAATATCCGCCTGCGCCGGGTCGTCGCCTTCGATCTCGGCGGGCAGTTCGATCACCACGCGGCCGGCAGCGATGTCGACGGTCGGCACCACCGCATTGGTGAATGGCAATAGCAGCGTCGGGCCTTGCAGTGGCGCGATCTCGATGATGTCGCCGGCGCCGAAATTATGGATCGCCAGCACCTTGCCGATCGGCTCGTCGGCGGCATTGACGGCGGCCAGCCCGATCAGATCGGCGTGGTAGTACTCGCCCTCCTCGGGCGGCGGCAATTGGTCGCGATCGATGTAGAGTTCGATGCCGTTCAGCCGTTCGGCGTCCTCGCGGCTGACGACGCCCTGCAGCGTCGCCACCAGATGGCCCTTGGCTTCGCGCGCGGTTTCCACTTCGAAGCTGCGCTTGCCGTCCTTGGTGGAGAGCGGACCATAATCGAGCACGGCCAACGGATCGGCGGTGAACGGCCACAGCTTGACCGCGCCGCGCACGCCATGCGGCGCGCCGATCCTGGCGACGCAGATTTTCTCCGCCGGCATCAGCGCGCATTCCCCGAGACGCGGGCAACGCCGCGCGCGGCTATCGGCATCCTCTCCGCGTCATGGCCGGGCTTGTCCCGGCCATCCACGAAGAGACATCGAAAGCTTCGCCTGTGGGCGTGGATGGCCGGGACGAGCCCGGCCATGACGGTGTGCGCCAACGACCTGCTGACCTCATGCCGAGCCGCACGGCATAAGCCGCGCGCGGCAAAGCATGAGGCGATCAGCACGCGCTTACTTCTTGGCGGCGGCTTCAGCGGCGGCCTTGCGCTCCTTGCGGGGCACGGCCTTTTCCGGGTTGTTGCGGGCTTCGCGCTTCTTGACGCCGGCGGCGTCGAGGAAGCGGGCGACGCGATCCGACGGCTGCGCGCCCTTCTCGACCCAGGCCTTGACCTTGTCGATGTCGAGCTTCAGGCGGGCTTCGCTATCCTTCGGCAGCAGCGGATTGAAATGGCCGAGCCGCTCGATGAAGCGACCGTCACGGGGGAAGCGCGAGTCGGCGACGACGACGTGATAGACCGGGCGCTTCTTGGTGCCGGCGCGGGCGAGGCGGATAACGACTGACATGATGTCTCCTTTGAGGTGTCTCGTACGTGTTTCGAAAAATTAGTGAACGGTGGAAGCCCGGCCGGTCAGCCTGAGGCGCGCAGATCGCGCGCCTTAAGTGATCGGGTCGGGCAAAATTCTCATTTCTTCTTGCCGAAGCCCGGGAAGCCGCCGAGCCCGGGCAACGTCGGTTTCCCGCTGAGGCCGGTAAGACCCGGAAGCTTCGGCAGCCCACCGCGCAGGCTGGGCGGCAGATCCTTCGGCAGCTCCGGCAATCCGCCGCCTTGCGCCTGCTGCTCCTGCATCGCCTTGATCTGCTCGGGCGACGGCATGCCGCCGCCGAATCCCATCGCTTGCGCGAGACCAGCCATCGGGCCGCCCTTGCCGCGGCCCACGGCCTTCATCATGTCGGCCATGTTGCGGTGCATTTTCAGCAGCTTGTTGACCTCTTCGACCTTCAGCCCGGCGCCCGCGGCGATGCGCTTCTTGCGGCTGGCCTTGAGGATGTCGGGGTTCTTGCGCTCCTGCCGGGTCATCGAATCGATGATCGCGATCTGCCGGTTCAGCACCTTGTCGTCGATCCGCGAGGCGGCGATCTGGCTCTTCATCTTGGCGATGCCGGGCATCAGCCCCATCAGCCCGCCGATGCCGCCCATCTTGGTCATCTGCAGCAATTGCTCGCGCATGTCGGAGAGGTCGAACTGCCCCTTGCGCATCTTCTCGGCGACCGCGGCGGCCTTCTCGGCGTCGAGATGCGAGGCGGCCTTCTCGACCAGCGACACCACGTCGCCCATGCCGAGGATCCGGCCGGCGATCCGGCTCGGATGAAAGTCTTCCAGCGCGTCGGTCTTTTCGCCGGTGCCCATCAGCTTGATCGGCTTGCCGGTGACGGCGCGCATCGACAGCGCGGCGCCGCCGCGGCCGTCGCCATCGACCCTCGTCAGCACGATGCCGGTGAGGCCGACCTGGGTGTCGAAGGCGCGCGCCAGATTGACGGCGTCCTGGCCGGTCAGACTGTCGGCGACCAGCAGCACTTCGTGCGGGCTGGCGACGGCTTTGATTTCGGCGGCTTCCGCCATCATCTCGTCGTCGAGCGTGGTGCGGCCGGCGGTGTCGAGCAGCACCACGTCGTAGCCGCCGAGCTTGGCGGCCTCGATGGCGCGGCGCGCGATCTGCGCCGGCTGCTGGCCTTCGACGATCGGCAGCGTGTCGATTTCGAGATCGCGGCCCAGAATCGCCAATTGCTCCATCGCCGCCGGGCGATAGACGTCGAGCGAAGCCATCAGCACACGGCGCTTGTCGCGCTGGGTGAGGCGGCGGGCGAGCTTGGCGGTGGTGGTGGTTTTGCCGGAGCCCTGCAGACCGACCATCATGATCGGCACCGGCGGCACGGCGTTGAGGTCGATGATCTGGGCGTCGGAGCCGAGCGTGGCGACCAGCTCGTCATGGACGATCTTGACCACCATCTGGCCGGGCGTCACCGACTTCACCACGGTGGCGCCGATCGCCTGCTCGCGGACCTTGTCGGTGAAGCTCTTGACCACTTCGAGCGAGACGTCGGCCTCGAGCAGCGCGCGGCGCACTTCGCGCATCGCGGCGTCGACGTCGGCCTCGGTCAGCGACCCGCGGCGGGTCAGCCGATTGAGAATGCCACCAAGTTTTTCCGACAGATTGTCGAACATCGGCACAAATCCAGACAACAGCCCTTCGGCGAAAGGCCTGCACAAAACAAATTCGCGCCCGAGGGCGCACAGCGCTGTCGGGCGTTGACCTCCGGTCTCCGGGACCGGGCGGCGGGTCGAAAAGCAAGACTCTTCGAGAAGTGCGGCGGATTTACAGGACGAAGCCGGGGAAAGTCAAGAAACTCTCGGCCGCGCTCACGCGAGCGGCGGCGCAACGTCTTAGAAAATAACCGAAATTGCCGGTCTCCAAGACGATTTGGCGTGACCGATCCAGATCGGAAGGGCCGCAGCCGGGACACTCGCGCTGACGCGCTGCGGTCCTATCCACCGAAAATCCCCCGTTGCCAGAGAATTTCCGGTGGGTCTCTAGGAATTCAGCTTGCGAACAGGCTGTTACTTCTTCGCCGGAGCGGCGACCGGGGCCACGGCCGGAGCGGCAGCGGCGGTCTTGGCGGCGCCATTCCAGTAGCCGGAGAACCAGGTGGTGTTCTCGACCAGCGCGAGGTGAACGAGGATCGCGATCACGGTGACGCTGCCCAGCAGAAGCGGCAGGCCAACGGTTGGGTTAACGACAGTCCAAATACGAGCTTGGTTCATGTTCGATCCCCCTTACTTCAGCCACGGCGAATAGACGTACGCCAGAAAGTGAGCAACGATCGCGATCGCGCCGAACACGCGGGTGCCGTCGATCACATGCTTATGGAGCTCTTCGGACTCCGCGATTGTCAGACCCGTCGGCCAGACCTTGTTCAGATCCTCTGCCATAACTTAACCTCCTGAGAGACTACGACCAGTTTCGTGCTGAACCCGCACGTGGGTATTCCTGCTGCTACGCGAACCAAGTTCGCCCGGTCTCAGCTTCGGTTAGTTCGGGGAATCGCCACGCCTGCGCCGCGCATCAATCCGTGTCAGCAACGCCCGCCGATGCAATTCTCCGGCTTGATTGCAAAACCGCCTGTCGGCTTTTCACGATCAAGTGATTCATGATTATCCTGACAAAGATCTTTGTCAATCCAGCATGACATCTGGTTTTGTCAATCTTCTATGACACTTAGGACTTGTCAGGGTTTTGCCGGACATCTGGAGCGCCCGCCCGGTAGTATGATCCGGCAATAGTTTGCGCTCGGCGGGAAATCACCTAGATAGCCCCTATGCCGTATCGCCGGTTTCGCCCGAAATCCCCCGAACCCCACGCCCAATCTTGCCGCTGACCCGACGCTCCTTGCTGACCATCCTTGCCGGCGGCGGCGCCGCGGCGGCCGCCCTGTCATCATTCTGGATCTCCCGCATGCCCAACTACAGCGGCCCGCGCTCCGATCATTTCGACGGCACGCGGTTCTTCGATCCCGACGGCGTGCCGCCGCGGAGCATCTTCGATGTGCTGCGCTGGCAGTCCAAACGCCAGGCGGCGACATGGCCGGACTGGGTGCCGAACCGTTTCGCCGACACCCCGCCGCGGCGGGTCGACGGCGGCAAGGTGCGGCTGTCGTTCGTCGGCCACGTCAGCTGGCTGATCCAGACCGCCGGGCTGAACATCCTGATCGATCCGTTGTGGTCGGAGCGCGCCTCGCCGGTCAGTTTCGCCGGACCGAAGCGCCACAACGCGCCCGGCATCGCCTTCGAGGCGTTGCCGCCGATCGATGCCGTGCTGGTCTCGCACGGCCATTACGACCATCTCGATCTGCCGACGCTGTCGCGGCTCGCCGCCCGGCATTCGCCCCGGGTGATCACCCCGCTCGGCAACGACCTCGCCATGACGTCGCACGACAAGGCGATCCGCGCCGAAGCCTTCGACTGGCACGACCGCGTCGAGCTCGGCAACGGCGTCGCGGTGACGCTGGTGCCGACCAGGCACTGGACCGCGCGCGGGCTGTTCGATCGCAACAAGGCGCTGTGGGCGAGCTTCGTGCTGCACACCCCGGCCGGCAACATCTATATCGTCTGCGACTCCGGCTATGGCGAGGGCAAGCACTTCCGCCGGGTCGGCGAAGCGCACGGCCCGCTGCGGCTGGCGATCCTGCCGATCGGCGCCTACGAGCCGCGCTGGTTCATGCAGGACCAGCACATGAACCCGGCCGACGCCGTACAGGCGCTGGCCGATTGCGGCGCCGCGCAGGCCGTGGCGCATCATCACGGCACTTTCCAGCTCACCGACGAGGCGATCGACGCGCCGGTCGAGGATCTGCGCGCCGCGCTGGATGCGGCAGGGACGCCGCGCGACAAATTCGCGGTGCTCGAGCCCGGACAGGTGATGGAGATTACGGCGTCGGCTGCTTGATCGCGAACGACACGCTGACCGAGACCCGCAGCGTCTCTTCGCCCTGCGCGACCGGCGCGGAGGCGGCGCGGTCCAGCATCATCTTGCGCATCGGCATCGGGCCGGGCGCGCTTTCTTCCGAAATGCTCAGCGGCGCGCCGAGCGTGACGCCGGCCGAGCGGGCGTAAATCTCGGCCTTGCGCCTGGCATCGGCGAACGCCTGATCGCGGGCGTCGTCGAGCAGCTTGGAGGCGGCGGCGACCGCGAAATCGATGCCGCCGACCTCGTTGGCGCCGGACGACACCAGGGTGTCGATCACGCCGGCGACCTTGCTGACGTCGCGCAGCCGGATGCTGACCCGGTTGCTGGCGCGGTAGCCGACCACGATGTTGGGGCCGGGCCGGTTCTGGTTGGCGTATTGTGGCTGCAGCGACAGCCGCGAGGTCTGCAGATCCTTGTCGTCGATGCCGGCAGCCTTCAGCGCCTGCAGCACCTTGCCCATCGCGACATTGTTGCCCTCGGAAGCCTCGCGCGCGGACTTCGCCTCGGTGGTGACGCCGCCGTCGACGATCGCCAGATCCGGCGGCACCGAGACGCTGGCCTCGCCGGTCACCGAAATCGCCGGCGGCGGCGGGGTCTGCGCCAGCGCCGGGGCGGCGGTCAGCGCGGCGAGGGCGACGAGCCCGATCAGGCGGGAGTTCACCGGCGTCATTTCAGCGGCACGTAGACGTTGATCACCAGCTTGTCCTCCGCGGTCTTCAGCGGATCGGTGATGTATTCCTCGACGAAAGTGTCCTTGGCTTCCAGCTTCTTGTCGTCGAGGTGATTGGTGATCGCCTCGTAGGTGTTGTCCATGTTGTCGTAGGAGCCGCGGTGCACGAATTTCAGCGCCTTGCCGTCGGGTGATTTGCCGAGACTCATGTTCTTGGCGAGGTCCTTCGGCTCCTGCTCGACCGGGATTTCCGCCTGATAGGTGAAGCCGGTGTCGTCGGTCGAGGTGTAGACGATCATCACATTGCCGGCGGGCTTGATGGCCTGCTTGTCGAGCAGCGCGGTCAGCGTCTTGAACGACTCGATCAGCGTCTCGAACGCGGAATCCCAATTGGCGCTGCCCTTCAGCACCACAACGCTCTTGCCGGTGAGGGTGATTTCCTCGCCGAACGGATCGGCGGTCTGCACCGGCGCGGCCGGCGGCGGGGTCGCCGGCGCCGGCGTCACCGGGGCCTCGGCGGCCGCGGGCGGCGGCGTGGCCGGCGTTGCGGCGGGCGGATTGGCGGGGTCGGCGGGTTTCGCCGGCGCCGCAGCAGCCGGCTTGGCCGGCTCCTCGGCGGCGGATTTGGTGGGCTCCGAGGCGGTCGGCGCGGGGACCGCGGGCGGCGACTGCGCCAGTGCCCCGCTGATGCCGATCAGAATTCCAGCTGTCGCCAGCGGCGCAGCCATGGCCAGGCGAAAACAACGCGCAACGTCCATTCTCATGATCTCCCCAAGGTCATGCCCGAACTTGCGCCCGGCGACCGCAGCCTTACTCGCGATAGAGCATGATCCCGAAAACCGGATCCCGGCTTGGGTTAAGATCATGCTCGATCATTCCACCATCCGCCGCCATGCTAACACGCGGCGGCGGATTTCGTCCCCTGCCAGATCTGGGATGCGCCGCGCCCTTGGTTCAGGACGCTCCGACCCGGATTTGCCGCACTGGTCAAGCCGGCGTTGTTCGCCATATAACTCCGGCAGGATCATGGTCATGAGCGCACTGGCACATCGCAGCTTCAGCAAGATGAACGGTATCGGCAACGAGATCGTCGTGCTCGATCTGCGCGCCCGGCCGGTCGCGGTCAGCGCGGCGGACGCCCGCGCCATCGCTTCTGAAGTGCCGTACGATCAGCTGATGGTGTTGCAGCCGCCGCGCACCCAAGGCACCGAGGCCTTTGTCCGCATTTATAATAATGATGGCTCGGAATCCGCCGCCTGCGGCAACGGCATGCGCTGCGTGGCGCGCCAGGTGTTCGCCGAGAGCGCCAGCGACGCGCTGACCTTCGAGACCAAGGCCGGGCTGCTGAACTGCTGGCGCGGCGCTTCGCCGGAGCTCTACACCGTCGATATGGGACCGCCGAAGCTCGGCTGGAAGGACATTCCGCTCGCCGAAGAATTCCGCGACACGAGGTCGATCGAATTGCAGATCGGCCCGATCGACGCGCCGGTGCTGCACACCCCGTCGGTGGTCAGCATGGGCAATCCGCACGCGATCTTCTGGGTCGACGACGTCAACGCCCATGATCTCGCGCGCTTCGGGCCGCTGTTGGAAAACCACCCGATCTTTCCCGAGCGCGCCAACATCACGCTGGCCCAGATCGTCGATCGCGACCACATCGTGATCCGCACCTGGGAGCGCGGCGTCGGCTTGACCAAGGCCTGCGGCTCGGCGGCCTGCGCCACCGCGGTCGCCGCCGCCCGGCTGCGCCGCACCAACCGCACCGTGCACATCACGCTGCCCGGCGGCGAACTCGGCATCGAATGGCGCGAGCGCGACGACCACGTGCTGATGACGGGCCCCGCGGCGTTCGAATTCGAAGGCCGCCTCGACCCGGCGCTGTTCGCCGCCGCCTCCTCGTGAGCGTCGAAGTCGTCACTTTCGGCTGCCGGCTCAACGCTTTCGAATCCGAGGTGATCCGGCGCCAGGCGGAAGCCGCCGGCTGCACCGACACCATCGTGGTGAATTCCTGCGCGGTGACCAACGAGGCCGTGGCGCAGGCGCGGCAATCGATCCGCCGGCTGAAGCGGGAGCGTCCGGGCGCGCGCATTGTCGTCACCGGCTGCGCCGCGCAGACCCAGGCGGCGATGTTCGCCGAGATGGTCGAAGTCGACCGCGTGCTCGGCAATGACGACAAAATGCGCGGCGACGCCTGGCGCGCGGCGCAGAGCGCCTTCGCGGCGCCGGCCGGCGTGTCTTCCGGCGAAAAGATCGCGGTCGCCGACATCATGGCGGTGCGCGAAATGGCGCCGCATCTGCTCGACGGCTACCAGAGCGGGCTGCCGCGGGTGTTCGTGCAAGTCCAAAACGGCTGCGACCATCGCTGCACCTTCTGCATTATCCCGTTCGGCCGCGGCAATTCGCGCTCGGTGCCGCTCAAAGCCGCGGTCGAGCAGGTCCGCGCGCTCGCGGAGCGCGGCCACGCCGAGATCGTGCTGACCGGGGTCGATCTGACCAGCTACGGCGCCGATCTCGCCGGCGCGCCGACGCTGGGCTTGCTGACAAAGCAGATCCTGCGCGAGGTGCCGGAACTGCAGCGCTTGCGCATTTCATCGATCGATTCGATCGAGGCCGATCCCGACCTGCTCGACGCGGTCGCCAATGAGCCGCGGCTGATGCCGCATCTGCATCTGTCGCTGCAAGCCGGCGACGATCTGATCCTGAAGCGAATGAAGCGGCGGCATTCCCGCGCGCAGGCGATCGAATTCTGCGCGCAGCTGCGCCGGCTGCGGCCCGACATCGCGCTCGGCGCCGACCTGATCGCCGGGTTTCCCACCGAAACCGACGAGATGTTTGCCCGCTCGCTGGATCTGGTCGAGGCCTGCGGCTTGAGCTTCCTGCACGTGTTTCCGTATTCGCCGCGGCCCGGCACCCCGGCGGCGAAGATGCCGCAGGTCGATGGAGTCCTTGTTAAAGAGCGTGCCAAACAGCTCCGCGACGCCGGCGACGCGGCGTTGCGGCGGCGGCTCGATGCTGAGATCGGCGCGGCGCGCGAGGTTTTGATCGAGAGTCCGATCCAAGGCCGCACCGAGCATTTCCTCCCGGTCGCGATCGCCGGCGACACCCCGGGCGCGGTACGCCAGCTGACGATCACGGGGCATGATGGGGCAAGATTGCATGGCGGGGCAGGATTGACGGTGTGAGGCCACCTCACACCCCGCGGTCATCGCCCGGCTTGACCGGGCGACCCAGTATTCCAGGGTGTTCCTTGGTGGCCGGGGCTTGGCCTACCCACGATGGCTCTGGAATACTGGGTCACCCGCTTTCGCGGGTGATGACGACAGCAAGCCTTGCGGCGCCGTGCGCCGCCGCTTGCCGCGCCACGTGACAAATGTCCTCCGCTGACAAATGTCCTCCGAGGCTTCGCGGCGATAAATGCTATTCGCCACTCCACCCACAGGCGCGCAGCCGCTGATGCAGATGCGGCGGGGCAGGTGCGATGACCACGATCGGCGGCTTGTTGCGCGAGATCGGGATCACGATTTCGCGGGCGTGCAGATGCAGCGTCGGCTCGCCGAACCGCGGGCCGTTGCCATAGATATTGTCGCCGACGATCGGCCAGCCCATCGCCGCGCTGTGCACCCTGAGCTGATGCGTGCGCCCAGTGACCGGCTGCAGCGCCAGCCAGGTGAGCCCGTCGCCGCGCCCCAGCACCCGCCATTTGGTGGTGGCTGGCTGGCCTTCCGGATCGATCTTCTGCCACCAGCCGCGTTCGGCGTTGAGCCGGCCGATCGGCAATTCAATGGTGCCCTCGTCCTCGACCGGGCCGCCTTCGACCACCGCCCAATAGGTCTTGGAAATCCGGCCATGCTTGAACAGGAGCCCGAGCGACGCGGTGGCCTTGCGGTGGCGGCCGAGCACCAGGCAGCCGGAGGTGTCGCGGTCGAGCCGATGCGCCAAGACCGGCGGCCGCGGCAGCCCGTAGCGCAGGAATTCGAACGAGGATTCCAGGTTGGCGCCGCCCTTCGGGCCGCGGTGCACCGGCAGCCCGGCCGGCTTGTCGATCACCAGCATCAGCCCGTCGCGGTACAGCACCCGCGCCAGGATCTCCTCGGCGGTCAGTTCCGGCATAGCCGTTGGTTCAGGGTGACTTTCGCTCATGGCGCGAAACCGCTAACACAGCCTCATCATGAACGACACGACTGAAACCAAAAAACCGAGCTGGTGGCGCCGGCTGTCCAGTGGCCTGAAGCGAACCTCGAGTTCGATCGGGACGGCGCTCGCCGAATTCGTCACCAAGCGCAAGCTCGACCGGGCGATGCTCGACGAGATCGAGGACGTGCTGCTGCGCGCCGATCTCGGCACCGAAGTGTCGGCGCGAATCGCCGCCGCGGTCGGCGTCGGCCGCTACGACAAGATGATTTCGGCCGGCGATGTGAAGACCATCGTCGCCGCCGAGGTCGAGAAGGTGCTGGCGCCGGTGGCGCAGCCGCTGGTGATCGACGCGGCCAAAAAGCCGTTCGTGATCCTGATGGTCGGCGTCAACGGTTCCGGCAAGACCACCACGATCGGCAAGCTTGCGGCGAAGTTTTCCGCCGAGGGCCGCAAGGTGATGCTGGCCGCCGGCGATACGTTCCGGGCGGCGGCGATCGAGCAGCTGAAAGTCTGGGGCGAGCGCACCGGCGCGCCGGTGATTTCCGGCACGCAAGGATCGGATTCCGCAGGCCTCGCCTTCACCGCGCTGACCGCCGCCAAGGACGACCACCGCGACGTGCTGTTGATCGACACCGCGGGCCGGCTGCAAAACAAGGCCGAGCTGATGAACGAGCTCGAAAAGGTGGTGCGGGTGATCAAGAAGGTCGATGCCTCGGCACCGCACGCGGTGCTGCTGGTGCTCGACGCCACGGTGGGACAAAATGCGCTCTCGCAGGTCGAAGCATTTTCCCGTACCGCTGGGGTCACCGGCCTGGTGATGACCAAGCTCGACGGCACCGCCCGCGGCGGAATCCTGGTGGCGCTGGCGGAGAAATACAAACTGCCGGTGCATTTCGTCGGCGTCGGCGAAAGCGTCGAGGATCTGGCGCCGTTCACCGCGGCGGATTTCGCCAAGGCGATCGCCGGCACCGACAGCGGGAGCTGATAGCCACCATGGACAAGCCCGAGCTACTCGCGACCAACCGGCCGCATCCGCTGTTCAAGCTCGCGACCGAGCTTGGACCCTTGCTGATTTTCTTCTTCGTCAACTCCAAGTTCAATCTGTTCGTCGCCACCGGCGCTTTCATGGTCGCGGTGCTGATCGCGATCGCGGTGTCCTATGTGGTGACCAAGCACGTGCCGATCATGGCGATCGTCACCGCGGTGGTGGTGATCGTGTTCGGCACGCTGACGCTGCTGCTGCACGACGAGACCTTCATCAAGATGAAGCCGACCATCATCTATTGCCTGTTCGCCGCGATCCTCGGCGGCGGGCTGTTGTTCGGCCGCTCCTTCATCGCGATCATGTTCGATCAGATGTTCAATCTGACGCCGCGCGGCTGGCGCAAGCTGACGCTGCGCTGGGCGTTGTGGTTCTTGGCGATGGCGGTGCTCAACGAAGTGATCTGGCGCACCCAGTCGACCGATTTCTGGGTGGCGTTCAAGGTGTTCGGCATGGTGCCGCTGACCATGTTGTTCGCGTTGACGCAGATGCCGCTGATCAAGCGCCATCACCTCGAGCCGGTGACGCTGGAGACCAGCGAGGCCGACGCCGGCGACGTCAGCAAGGGCTGAAAATCCCGCGTTTTTTCTTGCGGCAAAGTTCAGGCAGCTTCGCCGCAAGAATGTCACAAGAAAAATGCGTGTCCCGGACGCCGGGGCGGCGTTGTTCACGCCGCGCCGACGAGCCGGGACCGTTACGAATTCAGCGCTTGAGACGGCCCCGGCTCTGCGACGCAGCGCTGCGCGCTGCGTCTGGTCCGGGGCACGGCTTCAAGTAACAAGCAGCGTCTCGCCTCAGCTCTTCTGCTTGGCGATGATCTTGTCCTTGATGCCGTCATAGGTCTTTTCCGGCACGATCTTCTTCTGCACCAGTTCGTCCTTGCCCTTGTAGGGACGGCCCTTGATGATCGCGGCGGAGTAAGCCTTGCCGACGCCGGGCAGCGCGTCGAGCTGATCGGAGGTCGCCGAGTTGATATCGAGCAGCTCGGTCTTGGTGGCCTCCGCTTTCGCCGGCGCCATCTTCGACTCCGACGGCTTGGTCGTCGGCGCCATGTGATCCATCTTGTGATCGGTGGTCGCGGGCGTCTGCGCCATCGAGGGCGCGGCAGCGAGCAGGCCGAGGGTGAGGGCGGCGGCGGTCAGCGAAGCAAGTTTGAATGTGCGCATAGGGTGTCCTCCTGGGACGTTGTTAGTAACGCGCAGTGAGTAGCGCTTGGAACCATGGCGGCGCCGTGGCCGGCAAATGAACGGCAGATAAAACCGGAAAATTCTTTTTCGGGGTGCTAACTGCCCGCCGCCAGCGCCTTGTCGATCTGGGCTTTCAGCACCTTGTCGATATTCTCCGGCGTCACCGGGCCGACCAGCTTGTAGGCGATGGCGCCGTCGCGGCCGACCACGAAGGTTTCGGGCACGCCGTAGACGCCCCATTCGATGCCGCCGCGGCCGTTGCCGTCGACGCCGACCAGCGCGAACGGATTGCCGTAGCGGCCGAGGAAGCGCCGGGCGTTGTCGGCGGCGTCCTTGTAGTTGATGCCGACCAGCTGGATGCGCGGGTCCTTGGCGAGATCCATCAGCAGCGGCGCCTCGTCGTGGCAGGGCACGCACCACGACGCCCAGACGTTGACGACGCTGACCTTGCCCTTGAACGCCGCCGGATTGAGCCCCGGCACCGCGGCGCCGTCGCGCGAAAGCCCCGGCAACGCCGGCAGCGTCACCTGCGGCGCCGGGCGGCCGATCAAGGCCGAGGGGATCCTGGTGGTGTCGGCGCCGAGCCGCAGCCAGAACAGCCCGGCCAATACGGTGAAGCCGAGCAGCGGCAGCGCCACCAGCCAGGAGCGGCGCGTCGAGGCGGCGGGCTCTATCGGTTGATCGCTCATGAGACCTCCGCGGCGTTGCGCTTGGAGCGGCGGCTGACGCCGGCGGCGTCGAGCGCGCGCAGCTTGGCCTGTTGCTTGCGATAATCCAGCGCCACCCAGACGATCAGGATGGCGACCACCAACGCGCAGACCGCGTAGGACCACACGATGAACGAGGCGTAGGGACCGAGCGTCATCACAGCGCTCCCGATCGCAGTTGGCCCTGCTGTTCGGCGGCCTGCAGCATCTGCAGCGCCCGCACCCTTCGGCGCAAAATCTCGTTGCGCATCGCGGCGAGGTGCAGCGTGATGAACAACAGCGAGAACGCGATCGCCATCACCAACAGCGGGATCAGGAAGGATTTGTCGAGCGCCGGCCCGCCGACCCGCAGCACCGAGGCCGGCTGGTGCAGCGTATTCCACCAGTCGACCGAGAACTTGATGATCGGCAGATTGATCGCGCCGACCAGCGTGAAGATCGCCGCGGCGCGAGCGGCGCGGGAGGGATCCTCCACGGCGCGCCACAGCGCGATCAGCCCGAGATACATCAGGAACAGGATCAGCATCGAGGTGAGCCGGGCGTCCCATTCCCAATAGGTGCCCCACATCGGCCGGCCCCACAACGAGCCGGTGACCAGCGCCAGAAAGGTGAAAGCGGCGCCGATCGGGGCGGCGGCCTTGGCGGCGACGTCGGCCAAAGGATGCCGCCACACCAGCGTGCCGAGCGCCGACAGGCTCATGATGCCCCAGACGAACATCGACAGCCAGGCGTTGGGGACGTGGACGAACATGATCTTGACGGTGGCGCCCTGCTGGTAGTCGTCCGGCGCCAGTGCCGATTGGGCGAGCCCGATCGCCAGCAACAGCGCGGTCAGGCCGGCCAGCCAGGGCAGCAGGCGCTCCGTCAGCTTCAGGAACCGGGTCGGATTGGCGAGATCGATCAGCGTCATGGGCTTCCTGATAATCGGCGGCGGGGCTGCAAGCAATTGCTGTCGGTGTGACGGATTGCGGCTCCGGGAGAGTTGATCGGGGTCAAGGCGGTCATCAATCGAGCCCCTGCCGCAGGCTGGCGGCGGCGGCGAACGGTCCGATCACCATGCTGGCGAGCGACAGGGCGCAGAGAATCTGGAACGGGGTGCCGAACGACACCGGCCCGGTGATCGCGGCGCCGGCGGCGGCCACGCCGAAAATCAGCACCGGGATCGACAGCGGCAGCACCAGCACCGCCATCAACAGCCCGCCGCGATGCAGCGTCACCGCCAGCGCCGCGCCGATCATGCCGGTAAAGGTCAGCGCCGGGGTGCCGACCAAGAGCGTCGCAGCGATCGCCAGCGAGGCGGAACCGTCGAGATTGAGCAGCAACCCGAGCACCGGGGTGGCCACCACCAGCGGCAGGCCGGCCGCCAGCCAATGTGCCAAGGCCTTGGCGGCGCAGGCGAATTCCAGTGGGGTCCGGCTCATCGCGATGAGGTCGAGCGAGCCGTCCTCGTGGTCGGCCATGAACAGCCGGTCGAGCGTGAGAAGGCTGGCTAAGAGCGCGCCGAGCCACAGCACCGCGGGACCGAGCCGCTGCAATAGCGCCAGGTCGGGGCCGATCGCGAACGGCATCAGCACCACCACGGCGAGGAAGAACAGCACGCCGATCAGCGCGCCGCCGCCGACGCGCAGCGCGATTTTGATGTCGCGGCGGATCATCGCGAGGAGGGCGGTCATGAGCGGCACCTCTGCCTCAGTGCCCGGAGACCCCCACCCCCGACCCCTCCCCGCAAGGGGGAGGGGAGGATTGCCGCGATGCGGTGCGCGCAATTCGACGTCTGAATCTTTGTCGCCCCGTCAAACCCCCTCACGCCGCACCCCCGATCCGCAATTCGCGGGCGGCGATGCCGAGCGGGGTGTGGGTGGCGGCGACCAGCAGGCCGCCGCTCTCAAGATGCGCAGTCATCAGGCGAGCGAACATCGCCTGGCCTTCGGCATCGAGCGCCGAGGTCGGCTCGTCGAGCAGCCACAGCGGGCGCTTCACCGCGGTGAGCCGCGCCAGCGACAGCCGGCGGCGCTGCCCGGCCGACAGATACGCCGCCGGCAGATGCGCGATGTGGCCGAGCCCGACCGCCGCGAGGCTCGACTGCGCGTCGGCCGGCTCGCCGCCGAGGAACTGCTGCCAGAAGATCAAATTCTCGGCGACGCTGAGCGAAGGCTTCAGCGCGTCGCGGTGGCCGAGATAATGCGCCTGCTCGGGAAGCGTCAGTTCGCTATCGCCGCCTTCCAGCGCAATGCTGCCGCCGGCCAGCGCCAGTAATCCGGCGATCAGCCGCAGCAGCGAGGTCTTGCCGGCGCCATTGGCGCCGACCACGGCGACGGCTTCGCCGGCCACGGCGTCGAAGTCGAGGTCCGCGAACACCTCGCGGCCGCCCCGCACACATCTCAGCCCGCGCCCTGTCAGCCGCATCAATGCCGTTCCCTGCCCGCGCGGATCACCGCCGAGATCGATCCCGCCGCATTGTCATGGATCAATTGTCGATGTGGCGGTGTCTCTGGAAAGATTCTATAAGCCGGAACTTGATGCAGCACACAATCGGCCCCCGCAAGCCAGTCGGCCCGCGTTTTCTACGCGGTGCGTCGATGTTGCGCGGCGGTTGTAAACGATAAATTGGGACCGCCTCATGACCTCTCTCGACAGCTTCAAGTGCCGGAAGACCCTCAAGGTCGGCGCTAAGACCTATGTTTATTACAGCCTGCCCACCGCCGAGAAGAACGGTCTGAAAGGCATTTCCCGCCTGCCCTATTCGATGAAGGTGCTGCTGGAAAATCTTCTGCGCAACGAGGACGACCGCACCGTCAAGAAGGCCGACATCGTCGCGGTGGCGAAATGGCTGAAAAAGCGCAAGCTCGAGCATGAAGTGGCGTTCCGCCCGGCCCGGGTGCTGATGCAGGACTTCACCGGCGTGCCGGCGGTGGTCGATCTGGCGGCGATGCGCAACGCCATGCAGGCGCTCGGCGGCAAGCCCGACAAGATCAACCCGCTGGTGCCGGTCGATCTCGTCATCGACCACTCGGTGATCGTGAATTTCTTCGGCGACAACAAGGCGTTCGGCAAGAACGTGGTCGAGGAATACAAGCAGAACCAGGAGCGCTACGAGTTCCTGAAATGGGGTCAGAAGGCGTTTTCGAACTTCTCGGTGGTGCCGCCCGGCACCGGCATCTGCCACCAGGTCAATCTCGAATACCTCGCGCAGACGGTCTGGACCCGCAAGGAGAAGATGACCATCGGCCGCACCAAAGGCACCTTCGAGGTGGCCTATCCCGACACCCTGGTCGGCACCGATTCGCACACCACCATGGTCAATGGTCTGGCCGTGTTGGGCTGGGGCGTCGGCGGCATCGAGGCGGAAGCCGCGATGCTCGGCCAGCCTTTGTCGATGCTGCTGCCCGAAGTGGTCGGCTTCAAATTGAAGGGCGCGCTGAAGGAAGGCGTCACCGCCACCGACCTGGTGCTGACCGTCACCCAGATGCTGCGCAAGCAGGGCGTGGTCGGCAAGTTCGTCGAATTCTTCGGCCCCGGGCTCGACCATTTGTCGGTCGCCGACAAGGCCACCATCAGCAACATGGCGCCGGAATATGGCGCCACCTGCGGCTTCTTCCCGGTCGATGCCGAAACCATCGATTTCCTCAAGACCTCGGGCCGCAAGGCCGACCGGGTCGCGCTGGTCGCCAAATACGCCAAGGCGCAGGGCCTGTTCCGCACCAGCGTCTCGCCGGACCCGGTGTTCACCGAGAAGCTGATTCTGGATCTCGGCAAGGTCGAGCCGTCGATGGCCGGGCCGAAGCGCCCCGAAGGCCGCATCGCGCTGCCGGCGGTGGCCGAAGGTTTTGCCGCAGCACTCGCCGGCGAATACAAGAAGGCCGCCGATCCCGCGGCGCGCTTCCCGGTGGAGGGCCGCAATTTCGACCTCGGCCATGGCGACGTGGTGATCGCCGCGATCACCTCCTGCACCAACACCTCCAATCCGAGCGTGCTGATCGGCGCCGGCCTGTTGGCGCGCAAGGCGGCGGCCTTGGGTCTGAAAGCCAAGCCGTGGGTGAAGACTTCGCTGGCGCCGGGCTCGCAGGTGGTGGCGGAATATCTCGCCAATTCCGGGCTGCAGCTCGACCTCGACAAGGTCGGCTTCAATCTGGTCGGGTTCGGCTGCACCACCTGTATCGGCAATTCCGGGCCGCTGCCGGAGGAGATTTCGAAGTCGATCAACGACAACGGCATCATCGGCGCCGCGGTGTTGTCGGGCAACCGCAACTTCGAAGGCCGCGTCTCGCCGGACGTGCAGGCCAACTACCTGGCCTCGCCGCCGCTGGTGGTCGCCTATGCGCTGGCCGGCACCGTGACCAAGAACCTCAATGTCGAGCCGATCGGCGAGGGCCGCGACGGCAAGCCGGTGTACCTGAAGGACATCTGGCCGACCACCAAGGAGATCAACGCCTTCGTCAAGAAGTACGTCACCGCGGCGATCTTCAAGAAGAAATACGCCGACGTGTTCAAGGGCGACACCAACTGGCGCAAGATCAAGACCGTCGATAGCGAGACCTACAAGTGGAACATGAGCTCCACCTATGTGCAGAACCCGCCCTACTTCGAAGGCATGAAGATGCAGCCGGAGCCGATCGTCGACGTGGTCGACGCGCGGATTCTCGCGGTGTTCGGCGACAAGATCACCACCGACCACATCTCGCCGGCGGGCTCGATCAAATTGACCTCGCCGGCCGGCAAGTATCTGTCGGATCACCAGGTGCGTCCGGCTGATTTCAATCAGTACGGCACGCGGCGCGGTAATCACGAGATCATGATGCGCGGCACCTTCGCCAATATCCGCATCAAGAATTTCATGCTGAAGGGCGCCGACGGCAATATTCCGGAGGGCGGCCTCACCAAGCATTGGCCGGACGGCGAGCAGATGTCGATCTTCGAGGCCGCGATGAAGTACCAGCAAGAGCAGGTGCCGCTGGTGGTGTTCGCCGGCGCCGAATACGGCAACGGCTCGTCGCGCGACTGGGCCGCCAAGGGCACCCGGCTGCTCGGCGTGCGCGCGGTGATCTGCCAGAGCTTCGAGCGCATCCATCGCTCCAACCTGGTCGGCATGGGCGTGTTGCCGCTGACTTTTGCCGAGGGCGACTCCTGGGCCTCGCTCGGCATCAAGGGCGACGAGACGGTGTCGATCCGCGGGCTTCAAGGAGATTTGAAGCCGCGGCAGCAATTGACCGCGGAAATCACCTCCAGCGACGGCAGCAAACGCGACGTCTCGCTGCTGTGCCGCATCGATACGCTCGACGAGCTGGAATACTACCGCAACGGCGGCATCCTGCATTACGTGCTGCGCAGGCTTGCTGCTTAAGTCGGATAAAGCCTCACTGCGAAGTGAGTGGCGAGTGATCGGAAGGCCGCCTATGACAAGGCGCCTTCCGATTGCGAAGGCAGGAATTTGGAGACGGCGCGCGTAGCGTGCCGTGGCTCCGTCTTGCATGATCCGGCGTGACACTGATGATGGCGTGGAGCGGATTTCTCAACGGATCGGGCGCGCTCGCCGCCTGCGCGCTGCTGACCACGATCGCCCCCGCCGTGGCGCAACCGCGCGCCGTGGTCGAACTGTTCACCTCGCAGGGCTGCTCGTCGTGTCCGGCCGCCGACAAGATCATCGGCGATCTCGCCAATGATCCGTCGGTGATCGCGCTCAGCATGCCGATCGACTATTGGGACTATCTCGGCTGGAAGGACACGCTGGCGGATTCCCGCTTCAGCGCAAGGCAGAAGGCCTATTCGGCGCGGCGCGGCGACCGCGACGTCTACACCCCGCAGATGATCGTCAACGGCGCGATGCAGGTGGTCGGCAACGACCGCGCGCGGATCGACGGCGCGATAAGCGATACCGAGAAGACTGCGGGCATCATGTCGGTGCCGGTCAAGGTGACGCTGGACGGCAAGCAGCTCAAGGTCGCGGTCGCGGCGGCGGCCGCCGCCGATGGTGCGCCGAGTCCGGCCGAGGTGTGGATCTGCTCGATCTCCAAGGCGGTGCCGATCGCGATCACGCGCGGCGAAAACCGCGGCCGCGAGGTGACCTATCACAACGTGGTGCGGACCTGGCTGAAGGTCGGCGACTGGACCGGCAAGGCCCAGAGCTGGACGGTGCCGATCGAGAACCTCGCCGGCGCCGGCGTCGATGCCGCGGTGGTGTATGTGCAGAGCGGCAGCCGCGAGCAGCCCGGCCCGATGCTCGGCGCGGCTTTGACCTCGCTCGACTGAGCGGCGCGGCCGAACCAATCTCCACAGTTGCTCATACCGGGATACGCAGCCATTCGGGATACTCCGTCATTCCGGGGCGCGAGAGCGTCAGCTCGAGCGAACCCGGAATCTCGCCACCCGCACTCGCTACCCGCACTCTTGGGCGCGCAGCACACACGCGCGGCAAGATTCCGGGTTCGCTCGCCGCAAGCCGGCTCGCGCCCCGGAATGACGCGGGGGTGCGGGCGCGCGCCGCATTTCGAAATGATGATTTTGCAGATGCTGCTTTGGCAGCGCTCAAGCGATCAGCTCAAGACACGAATCAATCCCCATAACAAAAAGGACCAACTCGCGTTGGCCCTCAGTATGGGGATTGATTGTTGCGAACAGGCCCGATCCTGAAGACCCCGGGGGGCTGGGGGCTGAGGAATCCGACGCCGACAAGACCGGGCCAACGCAAGGCTTATATCTCGCAAGCCAGCAGGGCCGCGGTTGGACGGAAATCGGGCGGCAATAAGATTTAACTAACGATCCTGTGACCGATCGTATCAATGCCCGATCCTGCCACGTGCATGATCTCGCTCGCGGCCCGTCGCGGCCCCTTGCGGCGGAGCGCGGTCGGCGCGATCATGTCTGCGTCGTGACAGGAGGTGCCGATGAGTTCGATGTCGGGGGAGGCCGACCCTAGCGGGATACGGCCGGCGGGCGGCGCCGCGGTCGCGCCGCCTGGTCTGGTGACGTTCAATCGCATTGAACTCAATCGCATCCTCAATCTCTACGGCCGCATGGTCGCCGCCGGCGAGTGGCGCGACTACGCCATCGACTTCCTCAAGGACCGCGCGGTGTTCTCGGTGTTTCGCCGCGCCTCCGAGGTGCCGATCTACCGGATCGAGAAGGATCCGCGGCTGGCCCGCAAGCAGGGCGCCTACAGCGTGATCTCCGCCACCGGCTTGATCCTGCGCCGCGGCCACGAGCTCGACCGCGTGCTCTTGGCGATCGACCGCAAGCTCGCGGTGGTGTGAGGGGTGGTCTCGGTATTCGAGGCCGCGCCGGCCACCTGCCGTAGCCGTCATCGCCCGGCTTGACCGGGCGACCCAGTATTACAGAGCGCTTGCGATGGATCACCGGCGCTCTGCAATACTGGGCCCTCCGCTTTCGCGGAGGGTGACGGTCGGTGGCGTGGCCGGCGCTGTGCTCTATCTCGTCGGCTGATCCGCGGGCGTCGTCGCGTCACCCTCGCCCAACGCGCGCTGCATCAGCACGCTGTCGAGCCAGCGGCCGAATTTGAAGCCGACGCTTGGATGCACGCCGATCATCTGGAAGCCGGCGCGGCCGTGCAGCGCGATCGAGCCGAGATTGTCGGAGCCGCCGATCACCGCGATCATCTGGCGGTAGCCGCGCGCCTCGGATTCCGCGATCAGGCGGCCGAGCAAGCGCGAGCCGACGCCCTGGCGCTGCGCCGCCGGCGCGAGATAAATCGAGTTCTCCACGGTGAAGCGATAGGCCGGCCGCGGCCGGTACGGCCCCGCATAGGCGTAGCCGAGCAGCTCCCCGTCGCGTCGGGCGACCAGATAGGGAAAGCCGTTTCCGGTCAGCGCCTCGAAGCGGCGGGTCATCTCTGCAAGATCCGGCGGCGTCAGTTCGAAGGTGGCGGTGCCGCAACGCACTTCTTCGGCATAGATTGCGGTGATGGCGGGAAGGTCGGCCACTGCGGTCGGCCGGATATCGAGTTCGGACATGGCGCGAACCATAGTTTCGCGCCGGCAAATGTGAAGCCGGATTTCGGTGGGAGGGCGTGCGCTGCGCGACGGGATGCGTACCCCGGCTCGTGTCCGGGGCGCGAAGCAGTGCGCTACGCGCGGCTTCGCAGAACCGGGACCGTTACGAAGGCTGCGGGGCACGGCATCTGGGCGCGTGCGACATCCGGGTCCTGAAAAACCCAAGAAAAAAGCCCCGGCCGCAAGGCCGGGGCTCGATGTTTGTCCGATGGATGGACGATGGAAACCGTCAGTCGCGCTGTCCGAGGAGCTGCAACAGCAGCGTGAACAGGTTGATGAAGTTCAAGTACAGCGACAGTGCTCCGGTGATCGCCGCGCGTTCGGCGACGTCGCCGCCCTGCGAGGCGTAGCCGTAGATGTAGTCGTTCTTCAAGCGCTGGGTATCCCAGGCGGTGAGGCCCGCGAACACCAGCACGCCGACCACCGAGACGATGAACTGCAGCATGGTCGAGGCGACGAACAGGTTCACCAGGCTCGCCAGGATGATGCCGAACAGGCCCATCATCAGGAACGAACCCATCCCGGTGAGGTCACGCTTGGTGGTGTAGCCGTAGAGGCTCAGCGCACCGAACGAGGCCGCGGTGATGAAGAACACCCGCACGATCGAGGTGTGGGTATAGACCAGGAAGATCGACGACAGCGAGATGCCCATCAGGGCGGCGAACGCCCAGAACAGCATTTGCGCGGTGGCCGGCTTCAGCCGGTTGATGCCGAACGAGATCGCGAACACCATCACCAAGGGGGCGAGGATGAACACCCACTTCAAGGGGCTGGCGAACATGATGACGCCGAACTCGGTCAGATACTGGCCTCCGCTCACCGAGAACGGCAGGCCCTTGGCGCCGATCGCTGCCGCCGAGACGTCACCTGTGACGGCGGCCATATAGACGCCGAGCGCGGCCGCGCCGGTGATGGCGAGGCCGATCGTCATATAGTTGTAGATGCGCAGCATGTAGGCGCGCAGGCCGGCATCGACGGCCGCGGCATCAACGCGCCCGGCCGCCCGGCCGAAAGGAGAAGCATAGTTACGGTCGAAGTCCGACATGGTCGAAATCCCGTGTTGTATGGCCGCCTAAGGGCTGCGGCCGAGTGCGAAATCTATCTCAAACCCCGCGTGCTGGCTGACATCAATTTGCAGATCAAGTCTGCAACTTGCGTCATCCGTGCGGTGTCTGACCCAATCCGATATGTGGGAAACTAACACATTCCACGCAAGCTCCGATGCGCGGCCGAATGTCGCTACGCCAAGGAGGTTAAGGAAATTCTGCCGCCGAGGCGTCGAAAACCCGCGGTTTCGGCGAATTCCGGCACCGCCGACGCGGTTGCGTCGGAGTGCCGCAATTTCACAGATTACGCAACACCGTGGCGGGCTTCTGATTCAACGCCAGCCAGGTGCCGGCGAGGCCGATCCCGACGGTGACGAGCAGCGCCGCCACCACCACCGCCAAGGCGCTGCCGGCCTGCCAGACATAACTCAGCGTCATCAGCTTGGAGACGATCAGCCCGGCCGCGACCGAGCCCGCCAGCACCGCGAACACTGCGGTTGCAAAACCGATCATCAGATATTCCAGCGCGTAGGCGCCGAGCAGCCGCGCCCTTGTGGCGCCGAGCGTCTTCAGGATCACCGCGTCGTAGACCCGGTGGCGATGGCCGGCAGCGAGCGCGCCGCCGAGCACCAGGATCGCCGAGATCAGCGTCACTGAACTGGCGCCGCGCACCGCCAGCGCCAGATTGGTCACCACGGTGCCGATGGTTTCCAAGGCCTCGCGGACCCGCACGCTGGTGACCATCGGGAACGCGTCGGCCACCGCCTTGATGATGGCGCCGTCGCCGGCCGCGGTGCCGTTCGGCTCGGTCAGCGTCGCGATATGGGTGTGCGGCGCGCCGGCAAACGCATTGGGCGAATACACCACGACGAAATTGATGCCGAGGCTCTGCCAGTCGACGCTGCGCAGATTGGCGATCTTGGCGGAGATGTCGCGGCCGAGCACGTTGACCACCACCTCGTCGCCGATCTTGAGGCCCAGCCCGTCGGCGAGCTTCTTCTCGAACGACACCAGCGGCGGGCCGCTATAGCCCGGCTCCCACCATTGGCCTTCGACCACCTTGGAGCCGCGCGGCACCTCGGCGGCGTAGGTCAGGCCGCGGTCGCTCTGCAGCACCCATTCGGCGTCGGTGGCGGGCTTGAGGTCTTCGGCCTTGACGCCCCGCGCCGACACGATCCGGCCGCGCAGCATCGGCACGTCCTCGATGCTGGCGCCCGGCGCCTGGTCTTTCAGGAACGCATTGAAGCGATCGGTCTCGGTAGAGGGAATGTCGATGAAGAAGAACGAGGGCGCCTTGTCCGGCAGCGCCGCGGTGAATTGCCGGCGCAGATTGCCGTCGATCTGGGTGACGGTGACCAGCACCGCGAGACCGAGGCCGAGCGACATCACCACCGAGGGGGTGAGCGCGCCGGGGCGGTGGATATTGGCGATCGCCAGCCGCAGCATGGTCGAGTTGGCGCGCGGCAGTTTGCGCGCCAACGCCATTAACCCGGCGGCGATGCCGCGCAGCAGCGCGAACACCACCACCGAGGTGGCGACGAAGGCCGCGGCGACGCGCTTGTCGTAGGACAGCCCGATCACCACCGCGACCGTGACGGCGATCACGATCGCCATCCAAATCAGGTGTTTGGGCCGCGGCCGATGCCGCTCGCTGATCACCGCCTCGCGGAACAGCGCCGCCACCGGCACGTCATGCACCCGCGCCAGCGGCCACAGCCCGAAGGTCAGCGCGGTTAACAGACCGTAAACCAAGGACAGCGCCAGTTCGCCGGGATGCAGCGTCGGCACCACCGGCAGCGGCAGCAATTGGCCGAACAGCCCGACGATCGCGTAGGGCAGCGCGGCGCCGAGCGCGAGCCCCATCAAAGAGCCGATCCCGGCCAGCACCATCACCTGGGTGAGATAGATCGCAAACACGTCGCGGCCGGTGGCGCCGAGCGCCTTGAACGCGGCAATCACGTCCTGGCGGCGGTCGATATGGCTTTTCACCGCGTTGGCGACGCCGACGCCGCCGACCAGAAGCGCGGCGAGGCCGACCAGCGTGAGAAACTGGGTGAACCTTGTGATGGTGCGCTCGAGCTGCGGCGAGGCGTTGCCGCGGCTGCGGATTTCCCAGCCGGCCTGCGGCAGCGCGGCGCGGGCCTCATCGGCCAGCGCGTTGGCGACGCGGTCGTCGGCCTGGTTGTCCGGCAGCAGCAGCCGATAGGTCCAGCGCACCAGGCTGCCGGGCTGCAGCAACTGGGTGGCGCGCAGCGCCTGCTCGCTGACCAGGAAGCGCGGCCCGAAACCGACCCCGCCGGAGAGCTTGTCCGGCTCGGCGCCGACCACGCTGCGGATTTCGAACGGCGCGTTGCCGACATGGACCTTGTCGCCGACTTTCAGATCGAGCCGGGCCAAAAGGGCTGCGTCGGCGGCGGCGCCGAACACGCCGTCGCGCTCGGCCAACAGATCCGGCACCGCGATCGGCGGCGCCAGCGTCAGGGTGCCCAGCATCGGGTAAGTGTCGTCGACCGCCTTCAATTCGACCAGTGCCAGCCGGTCGTCGGCGGTGCGCGCCATGCCGCGCAAGGTTGCCGCCACCGAAACCCGGCCGTGGCCGCGCAAAAACGCCAGTTCGTCCGGCGAGGCCTCGCGTTGCATCAAGGAAAACGCCACGTCGCCGCCGAGCAGCGCGCGGCCCTCGCGGGCGAGACCTTCGCTCAACGAGCCCGCGACCGAGCCGACCCCGGCGATCGCCAGCACACCGAGCGCAATGCAGGCGATGAACACGTAGAAGCCGCGCAAGCCGCTGCGCAATTCGCGCAGCGCGTAACGCAGCGGCAACGGCCAGGACAGTGCCGGGCGCTGCGGCATGGGTTCGGAGATCGTTGTCATCGCTTAAGCCGTCTGCACGCGGACGCGATCGGGTGCGGCGACGTCGATGCGGCCGGAGCGCAGCCGCACCACGCGGTCGCAGCGCTGCGCCAGCGACGTGTCGTGGGTCACCAGCACCAGCGTCATGCCGCGCTGGGCGTGCTGCGCGAACAACAGATCGACGATCTGCTTGCCGGTGGTCTCGTCGAGATTGCCGGTCGGCTCGTCGGCGACCAGGATCGTCGGGTCCGGCGCCAGCGCGCGGGCCAAGGCGACGCGCTGCTGCTCGCCGCCGGACAGTTGCGTCGGATAATGCTGCAGCCGTTCGCCCAAGCCCACCGCGGTCAATTCGCGCGCGGCGCGTTCCATGGCGTCGGCGCGGCCGGCCAATTCCAGCGGCACCGCGACGTTTTCCAGCGCTGTCATGGTCGGGATCAGATGGAACGACTGGAACACGATGCCGACATGGCGGCCGCGAAACCGCGCCAGCGCGTCCTCGTCGAGGGCATTGAATGCGGTGCCGTCGACCACCACCTCACCGCTGTCGGGGCGCTCCAGCCCCGCCATCACCATCAGGAGCGTGGATTTCCCCGATCCTGAAGGCCCGATCAGACCGATCGCCTCGCCGGAGCCGACGCGCAGGCTGATATCCTTCAGGATATGCACGCGCGCCGCGCCGGAGCCGAGCGACAGGTCGACATTGGAGATGACAATGGTGTCGGGCGCTCGGGTGTCGGGTGCCTGGCCCTGCGGCGATGAGGTTTTGATGAACTTGTCCATGGCTGGCTCATATGGCGATTGGTTCGGCGCGGTCGAGAGGCGCGGGGCGATGTTTCTGCGCGGCATGGTGACCGCGGTCTTATTCGGAGGTTTGATGAGCGGAGCGAGCGTGGCGCAGACGGCGACGGTCGCTGCCGCCAAGCCGATCAAGCTGGTGGTGCTGGGCGATTCGCTGAGCGCCGGCTACGGCCTGCCGGCCGCCGCGGCGTTTCCGGCGCGTCTGCAAAAGGCCTTGCAGGACAAGGGGATCGCCACCGAGATGGTGAATGCCGGGGTGTCGGGCGACACCGCTTCAGGTGGCCTCGCGCGGCTCGACTGGTCGCTCCCGAAGGATACCGAAGCGGTGATCGTCGAACTCGGCGCCAACGACGCCTTGCGCGGCACCGACCCCAAGGTCACCCGCGAGGCGCTTGACCAGATCGTGACGAAGCTGAAGGCGCGCAACATCGCGGTGCTGTTGTGCGGGATGTACGCGCCGCCGAATTACGGCACGCAATATGCGGCGCAGTTCAACGCGATCTATCCGGAGCTGGCGAAGACCTATCAGGTGCCGCTGTATCCGTTCTTTCTTGAGGGCGTCGCGACCATCGCCAAATTGAACCAGGCTGACGGGCTGCATCCGACCGCGGCGGGCGTCGACACCGTAGTGAAGAATATCCTGCCCACCGTGGAGGCATTTCTCAGCACCGTCGCTGGGCAACGCAGTTGAAAAACCGGCAATCCGCCCTCAACATGAGGTATTCACAGGGCGTTGTACCTACCAGACTTCGCAGTGTCGCAGTTCTGCGTTACGACTAATTGTCGTTGATTCGTTCGTCCTCCTGCCGTGCTTCTGCATCGAGGGTTTGCGATGCCGCGTTTGTTCACTGGACTGGAAATCCCGGCCGAGATCGGCCAGACGCTCTCCAATCTGCGCGGCGGTCTGCCCGGCGCGCGCTGGATCGACCCGGAAAATTACCACGTCACCTTGCGCTTCATCGGCGATATCGACGGCGTCTCCGCCAACGAGATCGCCTCGATGCTGGTGCGGATCAACCGCAAGCCGTTCGACGTCGCGCTGCAGGGACTGCAAAGCTTCGGCGGCAAGAAGCCCCGCGCGGTGGTGGCCTCGGTGGTGCCGTCGCGGCCGCTGATCGAGCTGCAGGCCGAGCTGGAGCGGCTGATGCAGCGGCTCGGGCTCAACCCGGAAGGGCGCAAATTCACCCCGCACGTCACGCTGGCGCGGCTGCGCGACGCCTCCAACCAGGACGTCGCGGATTATCTCTCGGTGCGCGGCTATTTTCCGACCCGGGTGTTCACCGCCTCGCGCTTCGTGCTGTTCTCGTCGCGCGCCTCGACCGGCGGCGGGCCCTATGTAGTGGAGGATTCGTACGCGCTAGCGGGATAGGCGGCTTCGCAGCATCCGCGGAGGTCATCGCCCGGCTTGACCGGGCGACCCAGTATGCCAGAGCGCCGAAATTTCGGGGGCTCTGGAATACTGGGTCCCCGCTTTCGCGGGGATGACGGCCTATTGAGGATCGGCGCCGAGCCCAGCTCTTGCGCAGACCGCGTTCCGCATGGCCGCCTGCGTGAATCCCGGCTTGCATTTTTCCGCGCGGTAATGACGTAAGTGTCGCCATGCTGTCTCCCGACCCCGTCTCGTTCTCCGAACAATATCAGGCGCTGGTGTCCTCCGGCGCGATCGAGCCCGATCCGGCGCAGGCCGGCGCCGTCGAGGCGTTCAGCGTGCTGGAGGCCAATCTCGCCGGCTACAAGCCACCGAAGAAGCCCGGGCTGTTCGGCCGGCTGTTCGGCGCCGACAAGGACCCGCCGCCGCCGCGCGGGCTCTACGTCCATGGCGAGGTCGGCCGCGGCAAGACCATGCTGATGGACCTGTTCTTCGACACCAGCCCGGTGACGCTGAAGCGGCGCGCGCATTTCCACGAATTCATGGCCGAGGTGCACGAGCGGATCTACGCCTTCCGGCAGAACATCAAGCGCGGCGAACTCGGCGAAAGCGCCGACGTGGTGGCGCTGACCGCGAATTCGATCTTCGAGGAAGCCTGGCTGTTGTGCTTCGACGAATTCCACGTCACCGACATTGCGGATGCGATGATCCTGAGCCGGCTGTTCTCAAAGCTGTTCGAGCTCGGCACCGTGGTGGTGGCGACCTCCAACGTGGCGCCGGACAATCTCTACAAAGGCGGCCTCAACCGCGCGCTGTTCCTGCCGTTCATCGGGCTGTTGAAGGCCCGGATGGAGGTGCTGCGGCTCGATGCCCGGACCGATTACCGGATGGAAAAGCTCACCGGGGTGAAGACCTGGCTGGTGCCGGCGGATGCGGAAGCCACCGCCGCGCTCGACAAGGCCTGGTTGCGCTTGACCGGGGGCGCGCCCGGCCATCCGCGCGACATCTCGATCAAGGGCCGCAAATTGCACGTGCCGCGCGCCGACCACCACGTCGCGCGGTTCGGCTTCGCCGACCTCTGCGAGCAGCCGCTGGCGGCGTCGGATTATCTGCGGCTGGCGCATGATTATCACACCATCATCATCGACAAGATTCCGATGATGGACATCGCCGACCGCAACGCCGCCAAACGCTTCATCACGCTGATCGACACGTTGTACGACAACGCCGTGAAGCTGATGGCCTCGGCGGCGGCCGACCCCACAGCGCTGTACCGTGCCACCGAAGGCGTCGAGGCGATGGAGTTCCAGCGCACCGCGTCGCGGCTGATCGAGATGGGGTCGGAATCCTATCTGGCGCTGCCGCACGGCCGCAGCGACTCCACCGCCAGCGGGTCCTCCACCGGCCTGGTCGAAACCTAAGTCGAACGCCGTTTCGTCGTTATCGAGCCGGCTGAACTATTTATGAGCGAACCGCGACTTGAACGGTTCCTGCGAACGGGATAACCCACGCCCCAGCTTTTCCTCCCCTTCCCCCACCCTGCTCAAAGGACAGCTTTCCCATGGCGCGCGACAAGATTGCTTTGATTGGCTCCGGTCAGATCGGCGGAACCTTGGCTCACCTGGTCGGCCTGAAGGAACTCGGCGACGTGGTGATGTTCGATATCGCCGAGGGTGTGCCGCAGGGCAAGGCGCTGGATCTGGCGCAGTCCTCCCCGGTCGACGGCTTCGACTGCAAGCTGACCGGCGCCAATTCCTACGAGGCGATCGAAGGCGCTCGGGTGGTGATCGTCACCGCCGGCGTGCCGCGCAAGCCCGGCATGAGCCGCGACGATCTGCTCAGCATCAACCTCAAGGTCATGGAGCAGGTCGGCGCCGGCATCAAGAAATACGCCCCCGACGCCTTCGTGATCTGCATCACCAACCCGCTCGACGCCATGGTCTGGGCGCTGCAGAAGGCCTCCGGGCTGCCGCACCGCAAGGTGGTCGGCATGGCCGGCGTGCTCGACTCCGCCCGGTTCCGCTATTTCCTCGCCGACGAGTTCAACGTCTCGGTCGAAGACGTCACCGCCTTCGTGCTGGGCGGCCATGGCGACACCATGGTGCCGCTGGTGAAGTATTCCACCGTGGCCGGCATCCCGCTGCCTGACCTCGTGAAGATGGGCTGGACCTCGCAGTCGCGGCTCGACGAGATCGTCGACCGCACCCGCAACGGCGGCGCCGAGATCGTCAACCTGTTGAAGACCGGCTCGGCGTTCTATGCGCCGGCGGCCTCGGCGATCGCGATGGCCGAGAGCTATCTCAAGGACAAGAAGCGGGTGGTGCCGGTCGCGGCCTATCTCAACGGCGAATACGGCGTCAAGGACATGTATGTCGGCGTGCCGGTGGTGATCGGCGACAAGGGCGTCGAGCGCATCGTCGAGATCGAGCTGGCCGGCAAGGACCGCGAGGCGTTCGACAAGTCGGTTGCCGCCGTGCAGGGCCTGGTCGAAGCCTGCAAGAAGATCGCGCCCGAACTGCTCGGCCACTGAGGCTGAAAATCGGACGACGGCGCCGCCGTCAATGCTTTCATGAGCGTTGACGTGCGGCGAAGCCGGTCGGGTGTGGGACGCGGGCCAATGACGGACCGTATCCCTCGCCCCAATCCTCTCCCGATAAGAGAGGCAATATGTGGCCGGTGGTGAGACGAGTTAGGTTCATTCGGCTGGACGAATTCTGGCGAGGGGCAATCAATGAATATCCATGAATACCAGGCCAAAGCGGTGTTGCAGCCGTTCGGTGTATCGCTGTCGAAGGGCGTCGCGATCCTCAAGGCTTCCGACGCCGAGGCTGCGGCCAAGCAGCTCGGCGGGCCGATCTGGGTGGTGAAGAGCCAGATCCATGCCGGCGGCCGCGGCAAGGGCAAGTTCAAGGAAGCCACCGCCGGCGACAAGGGCGGCGTGCGGCTCGCCAAGTCGGTCGAAGAGGTCAAGCAATACGCCGCCGAGATGCTCGGCGCGACGCTGGTGACGATCCAGACCGGCCCCGCCGGCAAGCAGGTCAACCGGCTCTATATCGAAGACGGCTCCGACATCGACAAGGAATTCTACCTGTCGCTGTTGGTCGACCGCGTCACCTCGCGGATTTCCTTCGTGGTCTCCACCGAAGGCGGCATGAATATCGAAGACGTCGCCCACGACAGCCCGGAGAAGATCATTTCGTTCTCGGTCGATCCGGCCACCGGGGTGATGGGCCATCACGGCCGCACCGTCGCCAAGGCGCTGGGGCTTTCCGGCGACCTCGCCAAGCAGGCCGAGCGGCTGGTGGCGCAGCTGTATTCCGCGTTCATTTCCAAGGACATGGAAATGCTCGAGATCAACCCCTTGGTGGTCACCAAGCAGGGCGAGCTGAAGTGCCTCGACGCCAAGATGTCGTTCGACGGCAACGCGCTGTATCGCCATCCCGACATCGCCGCGCTGCGCGACGAGACCGAGGAAGACGCCAAGGAAATCGAGGCGTCGAAATACGACCTCAACTACGTCACGCTCGACGGCACCATCGGCTGCATGGTCAACGGCGCCGGCCTCGCCATGGCGACCATGGACATCATCAAACTGTACGGCATGACCCCGGCGAACTTCCTCGACGTCGGCGGCGGCGCCAACAAGGAGAAGGTCACCGCGGCATTCAAGATCATCACCGCCGACCCGAACGTGAAGGGCATCCTGATCAACATCTTCGGCGGCATCATGAAGTGCGACATCATCGCCGAGGGCGTGGTGGCGGCGGTCAAGGACGTCGGCCTCAAGGTGCCGCTGGTGGTGCGCCTGGAAGGCACCAATGTCGACGCCGGCAAGAAGATCATCCAGGAATCCGGCCTCAACGTGTTGTCGGCGGACGATCTCGACGACGCCGCGCAAAAGATCGTCAAAGCCGTCAAGGAGGCTGCATAAATGTCGGTTCTGATCGATAGCAACACCAAGGTGATCTGCCAGGGCTTCACCGGCAAGAACGGCACCTTCCATTCCGAAGCCGCGATGGCCTATGGCACCAAGATGGTCGGCGGCACTTCGCCCGGAAAAGGCGGCTCCACCCATCTCGGTCTGCCGGTGTTCGACACCGTGGCCGAGGCCAAGCAGCGCACCGGCGCCGATGCCTCGGTGATCTACGTGCCGCCGCCGGGCGCAGCCGACGCGATCTGCGAGGCGATCGACGCCGAGATCCCGCTGATCGTCTGCATCACCGAGGGCATCCCGGTGCTCGACATGGTGCGGGTGAAGCGCTCGCTGCAGGGCTCGAAGTCGCGGCTGATCGGCCCGAATTGCCCCGGCGTGATGACCGCCGGCGAATGCAAGATCGGCATCATGCCGGCCAATATCTTCAAGCCGGGTTCGGTCGGCATCGTGTCGCGCTCTGGCACGCTGACCTATGAGGCGGTGTTCCAGACCACCCGCGAGGGGCTCGGCCAGACCACCGCGGTCGGCATCGGCGGCGACCCGGTCAAGGGCACCGAGTTCATCGACGTGCTGGAGATGTTCCTGGCCGACCCGCACACCACCTCGATCATCATGATCGGCGAGATCGGCGGCTCCGCCGAGGAAGACGCCGCCCAGTTCCTGATCGACGAGGCCAAGCGCGGCCGCAGCAAGCCGACGGTCGGCTTTATCGCCGGCGTCACCGCACCTCCCGGCCGCCGCATGGGTCATGCCGGCGCGATCATCTCGGGCGGCAAGGGCGACGCCGCCTCGAAGACCGCGGCGATGGAAGCCGCCGGCATCGTGGTGTCACCGTCGCCGGCGCGGCTCGGCAAGACGCTTGCCGAAAAGTTGAAGTCGTAATTCAGTCCTAGCGTTTTTCGTCGCTTACATTTCCCTTTTTTGGGGGTAAAGGTGCACTATGTTGCTGATCCGGGCCCCCGGGTCAGCGTTCGCACTTTGATGTGCGACGAGAAATTCAGGACGGAATCATGTCTCGCCAGGACGCGAATGCTGCTTTTGCCCTTTCTTCATTTCTCGATGGCGCCAATGCCGGTTACATCGACGAGCTTTATGCCCGCTATCAGGCCGATCCGTCCTCGGTCGACGCCGAATGGCAGGAATTCTTCAAGAGCCTGAAAGACCGCCCGGCGGACATTCAGCGCAACGCCGAAGGCCCGTCCTGGGCCAGAACCGACTGGCCGATCAGCCCGCGTGACGACCTGACCTCGGCGCTCGACGGCAACTGGGTCGAAGTCGAGAAGGCGATCGGCACCAAGCTGCAGGCCAAGGAACAGGCGAAGGCGCAGAGCAAGGGCGCCCCGACGGTGCCGGCCGACGTCAACCAGGCCACCCGGGATTCGGTCCGCGCCTTGATGCTGATCCGCGCCTACCGGATGCGCGGGCATTTCCACGCCAAGCTCGACCCGCTGGGTCTCGAGCCCGCCAAGGACCACGAAGAACTCGACATCCGCACCTACGGCTTCACCGAGGCCGACGTCGATCGCAGGATCTTCCTCGATCACGTGCTCGGGCTGGAATACGGCACCCTGCGCGAGATCGTCGCGATCTGCGAGCGCACCTATTGCCAGACGCTCGGCGTCGAATTTCTGCACATCTCCAACGGCGCGCAGAAGGCCTGGATCCAGGAACGCATCGAAGGCCCGGACAAGGAAATCAGCTTCACCCGCGAAGGCCGCCGCGCCATCCTGATGAAGCTGGTCGAGTCCGAAGGCTTCGAAAAGTTCTGCGACCTGAAATTCACCGGCACCAAGCGGTTCGGTCTCGACGGCGGCGAGGCGCTGATCCCGGCGCTGGAGCAGATCATCAAGCGCGGCGGCAATCTCGGCGTCCGCGAGATCGTGCTCGGCATGCCGCATCGCGGCCGCCTCAACGTGCTGACCCAGGTGATGGGCAAGCCGCATCGCGCGCTGTTCCACGAATTCAAGGGCGGCTCCGCCAACCCCGACGAGGTCGAGGGCTCCGGCGACGTCAAATATCATCTCGGCGCCTCGTCGGACCGCGAGTTCGACCACAACAAGGTGCATCTGTCGCTGACCGCCAACCCGTCGCATCTGGAGATCGTCGATCCCGTCGTGCTCGGCAAGGTCCGCGCCAAGCAGGACCAGCATGGCGACGCCCCGGAAGAGCGCGTCTCGGTGCTGCCGCTGTTGATGCACGGCGACGCGGCGTTCGCCGGGCAAGGCGTGGTCGCCGAATGCTTCGGATTGAGCGACCTGAAGGGCTACCGCACCGGCGGTTCGATCCACTTCATCGTCAACAACCAGATCGGCTTCACCACCTATCCGCGCTATTCGCGCTCCTCGCCGTATCCGTCAGACGTCGCCAAGATGATCGATGCGCCGATCTTCCATGTGAACGGCGACGATCCGGAAGCGGTGGTGTTCGCCGCCAAGATCGCGGTCGAGTTCCGGCAGAAATTCCACAAGCCCGTGGTGATCGACATGTTCTGCTACCGCAGGCATGGCCACAACGAAGGCGACGAGCCGGCGTTCACCCAGCCGGCGATGTACCGCAAGATCGCCGCGCACCCGACCACGCTGGAGATCTATTCGAAGCGGCTGGTCGCCGACGGCGTGATCACCGAAGGCGAGATCGAAAAGGCCAAGGCGGACTGGCGCGCGAGGCTCGACGCCGAGCTCGAGGCCGGCACCGGCTATCGGCCGAACAAGGCCGACTGGCTCGACGGCAAATGGGCGGGCTTCAAGACCGCCGACCAGGAAGAGGATCCGCGCCGCGGCATCACCGGCGTCGACGTCGCTCTCCTCAAGGACATCGGCCGCAAGATCACCAAGGTGCCGGACGGCTTCCGGCTGCACCGCACCGTGCAGCGCTATCTGGAAAACCGCGCCCGCGCCATCGACACCGGCGTCGGCATCGATTGGGCGACCGGCGAAGCCTTGGCGTTCTGCACCCTGCTGCAGGAAGGCCACCGGGTCCGGCTGTCCGGGCAGGACAGCGAGCGCGGCACCTTCTCGCAGCGCCATTCGGTGCTGTTCGATCAGGAAGACGAGAACCGCTACACGCCGTTCAATCATCTCGGACCCGATCAGGGCCACTACGAGGTGATCAACTCGCTGCTGTCGGAAGAAGCCGTGCTCGGCTTCGAGTACGGCTATTCGCTGACCGAGCCGAACGCGCTGACGGTCTGGGAAGCCCAGTTCGGCGACTTCGCCAACGGCGCGCAGGTGTTGTTCGACCAGTTCATCTCCTCGGGCGAGCGCAAATGGCTGCGCATGTCGGGCCTGGTCTGCATGCTGCCGCACGGCTATGAGGGCCAGGGCCCGGAGCATTCCTCGGCCCGCCTCGAGCGCTTCCTGCAGATGTGCGCGGAAGACAACATGCAGGTGGTGCACGCCACCACACCGGCGAATTTCTTCCACGTGCTGCGCCGCCAGCTGAAGCGCGAGATCAGGAAGCCCTTGATCCTGATGACGCCGAAGTCGCTGCTGCGCCACAAGCGCGCGGTGTCGTCGCTCGACGAGCTCGGCGCCGATACCACGTTCCACCGCATCCTCTACGACAGCGCCGAAGTGCTGCCGGAGGAAAAGATCAAGCTGAAGCCGGACGGCAAGATCCGCCGCGTCGTGCTGTGCTCCGGCAAGGTCTATTACGACCTCTATGAGGAGCGCGAGAAGCGCGGCGTCGACGACGTCTATCTGATGCGCATCGAGCAGCTCTATCCGGTGCCGCTGAAGGCGCTGGTGCAGGAGCTGACCCGGTTCAAGGGCGCGGAGTTCGTCTGGTGCCAGGAAGAGCCGCGCAACATGGGCGCCTGGCACTTCATCGAGCCCTATATCGAATGGGTGCTGAACCAGATCGGCGCCGTGCATCGCCGGCCGCGTTACGCCGGCCGCGCCGCCTCCGCCGCGACCGCCACCGGGCTGATGTCGAAACATCTGGCCCAGCTCAAGGCTCTGTTGGACGAGGCGCTGCACTGACGTCCGCGTCGGTGCCGCCCCGTCCGCCAAGATTTTCATGACTCCAAGGGATTGGCGAGGCGCCGGAGCTGAACCGGCGATCTCGCAAGAGGAAAGAAGCAATGACTGAAATTCGCGTTCCCACGCTCGGCGAATCGGTGACCGAGGCCACCATCGGCCGCTGGTTCAAGAAGGCCGGCGACGCCGTTGCGGTCGATGAGCCGTTGGTCGAACTGGAAACCGACAAGGTCACCATCGAGGTGCCGGCGCCCTCCGCCGGAACGCTCGGCGAGATCGTCGCCAAGGATGGCGAGACCGTCGCGGTCGGCGCGCTGCTCGGCCAGATCACCGACGGCGCCGCGAAAGCCGCGCCGAAGGAAGCCGCCAAGGCTTCCGGCGTCGCGCCGGAAACCACCACCGGCCGCCCGGATCTGAAGACCGACGGCACCAAGCCGATCAATGCCGGCCCGGAAGAGGTCAAGCCGAAGCCGCAGACCGCCGAGGCCAAGCCGCTGCCGGCCGACACCCCGCAGGCGCCGTCGGTGCGCCGGCTCTCGGCCGAGAACGGCATCGACGCCGCCACCGTGCCGGGCTCCGGCAAGGACGGCCGCGTCACCAAGGGCGACATGCTGGCGGCGATCGAGAAGGCGGCCTCGGCGCCGACCCCGGTCGATCAGCCGGCCGCAGCCGTGCAGGTCCGCAGCCCCTCGCCGGCCGACGACGCCGCCCGCGAAGAGCGCGTCAAGATGACCAGGCTGCGCCAGACCATCGCGCGACGGCTGAAGGACGTGCAGAACACCGCGGCGATGCTGACGACCTTCAACGAGGTCGACATGAGCCACATCATGGCGCTGCGCGCGCAGTACAAGGAGGTGTTCGAGAAGCGCCATCACTCCAAGCTGGGCTTCATGGGCTTCTTCGTCCGCGCCTGCGTGCAGGCGCTGAAGGACATTCCGGCGGCCAATGCCGAGATCGACGGCACCGACCTGATCTACAAGAATTACTACCACATCGGCGTCGCGGTCGGCACCGACAAGGGCCTGGTGGTGCCGGTGGTGCGCGACTGCGACCACAAGTCGATCGCGCAGATCGAAAAGAGCATCGCCGATTTCGGCAAGCGCGCCCGCGACGGCCAGCTCAAGATCGACGAGATGCAGGGCGGCACCTTCACCATCACCAATGGCGGCATCTACGGCTCGTTGATGTCGACGCCGATCCTGAACGCGCCGCAGTCCGGCATCCTCGGCATGCACAAGATCCAGGAACGCCCGGTGGCGATCGGCGGCAAGGTCGAGATCCGCCCGATGATGTATCTGGCGCTCAGCTACGACCACCGCGTGATCGACGGCAAGGACGCCGTGACCTTCCTGGTGCGGGTCAAGGAAAGCCTGGAGGATCCGACAAGGCTGGTGCTGGATCTGTAAGGATTCGCAAGCGATGCCGACGATTGCTATTATCGCCGGCGTTCGCATTGTCATCTATCCGAAGGATCACCTGCCGCCGCATCTGCATGCCCGTTTCGCCGAGTTCGAGGTTCTGATCTCGATTCTGACGGGGGATGTCTTGGAAGGGTCGCTTCCAGCGGCGAAATTACGGGAGGTGCAGTCCTGGCTCGCGGCGAACCGCGAGCAGGTCGCCTATGTTTGGCAGGAAGTCCGCGCGCTGCGCTACAGCGGGGGGAGGATCGATCAGTGAATTACCGCATCGCCGACGTCTCCGTCGTGCGCTACCCCGTTCTGCGGATCACTTTCACCGACGGTCTTTCCGGCGAATACGACCTCTCGGACATGATCGCGAATGGCCCTGCCTTCGCAGCTTTGCGCGATGAAGCGTTGTTCGCCCGCGTCGCAGTCGATCCGCATGGCCGCACGTTCGGATGGAATCTGGACGATCCCGGCCACGAGATCGACTTCTGTCCGGATGCGACGCGCATCCATATCGAAGAGCAAAAAGTCGCCGAACTCGCGGATCGCTATCGCGTGAGTCGTTCTGCCGCCGAGTAAACGGCCGTAAGGAATCCCAATGCCGCCTCTGCCGACTGAAATCTTCGTGCTCGGCCTGAGCGTCGTGTTGCTGATCGTGCAGCTGTTTCTGGCTTCGGTGCCGACCACGCTGGAACTCGGCGGCGCCTATCAGGCCGGGCCGCGCGACCAGCCGCGCGCTGCCAAAGGCGTGTTCGCCGGTCGCGCCGCGCGCGCCTTCCGCAACCTGCTGGAGACCTACCCCGTCTTCGTGGCGCTGGCGCTCGCGCTCGTCGTCACCGGCCGCAGCGGCGGCTGGGGCGCGCTCGGCGCCGAGATCTGGCTGGTGATGCGCATTCTCTACGTGCCCGCCTATCTGATCCATTTTCCGTTCGCCCGCAGCGTGCTGTGGTTTGCGTCGCTGTTGGCCCTGCTGGCGATGCTGGCGCGGCTGTTGTTGTCTTGAGATTTGCCGCACCTACCACCTGATCACGTTGATCAGGCTTCAACCCGTCGATCGGAGCCCACCGTGCAGGATCGCGTCGTCATCGTCACCGGAGGCAGCCGCGGCATCGGCCGCGCCACCGCGCTTGCCGCCGCGGCGCGCGGCTACCGGGTGTGCATCGGCTACGCCAGCAACCAGGCCGCGGCCGACGAGGTGGTGGCGAAAATCGCGGACAGCGGCGGCCGAGCGATGGCGGTGCAATGCGACGTCGGCTTCGAAACCGACATCGTCGGTCTGTTCGAAGCCGCCGACGGCTTCGGCCGGCTCGGCGCGCTGGTCAACAATGCCGGCATCGTCGGGCCGACCGCGCGGGTCGATGAGATGTCGGCGGAGCGGATCCAGCGGATGATGGCGGTCAACGTCACCGGCAGCATGCTGTGCGCCCGCGAGGCGGTGAAGCGGATGTCGACCCGCCATGGCGGCGAGGGCGGGGTGATCGTCAATCTGTCGTCGGTGGCGGCCAAGCTCGGCTCGCCCAATACCTATGTGGACTATGCGGCGTCGAAGGGCGCGATCGATTCCTTCACCATCGGGCTCGGCCACGAGGTCGCCGGCGAAGGCATCCGGGTGGCGGCGATCCGGCCCGGGCTGATCGATACCGAGATCCACGCCTCCGGCGGCGAGCCCGACCGCGCCCACCGGCTCGCCCACAACGTGCCGATGCAACGGGTCGGCACCGCGGAGGAAATCGCCAACGCCGTGGTCTGGCTGATCTCCGACGAGGCGTCCTACGTCACCTCGGCGATTCTCGACGTGTCAGGCGGACGGTAGGGTTATAGACTGCGGCAACAGATGACCGGAGGGGCGCATGGCCGACGAGATCGACTTGAGGTTTCTGGGCGAACAGATCAAACGGCTGCAGGGCGATGTCCGGCAGGTCAAGTCCGGGATGGCCGAGGTGCGGGCCGATAGCGTTGCGGTCAAGAGCGACGTCGGGGCGCTGGGCACAGCGCTGAGCCGCATGGAGCGACAGCTCGAAGCCTTCCGCGAATCGGTCGATGATCGGTTCGATCAGCAGATTGAACTCTTGAAATCCAGCTTCCGCTCCCTTTCCGAAGAAATCCAAACCATGAAGAAGTCCTGATATGGCGTCTTACGATCTCGTTGTTATCGGCACCGGTCCCGGCGGATATGTCTGCGCGATTCGCGCCGCCCAACTCGGCCTCAAGGTCGCGGTGGTGGAGAAGCGCGACACTTTCGGCGGCACCTGCCTCAACATCGGCTGCATGCCGTCGAAGGCGCTGCTGTACGCCTCGGAGATGTTCGAGGAGGCCGGGCATTCCTTCGCCAAGATGGGCGTCGTGGTGCCGAAGCCGTCGCTCGATCTGCCGGCGATGATGACCTTCAAGCAGCAGGGCATCGACGGCAACGTCAAGGGCGTCGAGTTCCTGCTCAAGAAGAATAAGATCGACGCGCTGCGCGGCTCCGGCCGCGTGCTCGGCACCGGCAAGGTCGAGGTGACAAGTGCGGACGGCAAGACGCAGACCGTCGAGGCGAAATCGATCGTGATCGCCTCGGGCTCGACCTACACGCCGCTGAAGGGCGTGGCGGTTGACGAGAAACGCATCGTGTCGTCGACCGGCGCGCTGTCGCTGGGCAAAGTGCCGGGCAAGCTGCTGGTGATCGGCGCCGGGGTGATCGGGCTCGAGCTCGGCTCGGTGTGGCGGCGGCTCGGCGCCGAAGTCACCGTGGTGGAATTCCTCGATCGCATCCTGCCCGGCATGGACGGCGAGGTGGTGAAGCAATTCCAGCGCATCCTCGAAAAGCAGGGCTTCAACTTCAAGCTCGGCAGCAAGGTGACGGCGGTGGATTCGTCGGGGGCAATGCTGAAGGCGACCATCGAGCCGGCCGCCGGCGGCAAGCCGGAAACGCTGGAAGCCGACGTGGTGCTGGTGGCGATCGGACGGATTCCCTACACCAAGGGGCTCGGCCTCGAGGACGCGGGAATCAAGCTCGACGAGCGCGGCCGGATCGCGATCGACGCGCATTTCCTCACCAGCGTGAAGGGCGTCTATGCGATCGGCGACGTCGTCGCGGGTCCGATGCTGGCGCACAAGGCCGAGGACGAGGGCGTCGCGGTTGCCGAAATCATCGCCGGCAAGGCCGGCCATGTGAACTACGACGTGATCCCGGGCGTGGTCTACACCACGCCGGAAGTGTCCTCGGTCGGCAAGACCGAGGAAGAGCTGAAGCAGGCCGGCGTGGCCTACACGGCGGGCAAGTTTCCGTTCACCGCCAACGGCCGCTCCAAGGTCAACCAGACCACCGACGGCTTCGTGAAGATTCTCGCCGACGCCAAGACCGACCGCGTGCTCGGCGTGCATATCGTCGGCCGCGAGGCCGGCGAGATCATCCACGAGGCCGCGGTGCTGATGGAGTTCGGCGGCTCGGCGGAAGATCTGGCGCGCACCTGCCACGCCCATCCGACGCGCTCGGAGGCGGTCAAGGAAGCCGCGCTTGCGGTCGGCAAACGCGCCATCCATATGTGAACGATATGCGCGCCACCGGCCGTCTCGATGTATTCTACCGACTCATCTGCTGATTTGAGCGGAGAGGACATGACAGCGACCATTCAACTTCGTGAGGGCAACATGTTTGCCCAACCGAGCGATCTGATTATAATTCCATGCTCAACGGGAGGGAGTATCACCAGCCATGTGGCCCAAGAGCTGGAAAATTTCGATATTAGCCCCCCGCCGGAGGCCATGCAGCTTGGAGAGGTGAAATTCGAGATATTTAGGGGCGCCGCTAACATAGCTACCTATGTTGGGTACGCTGCCTCAGTACTCGGTATGAGAAGTAATAAAGCGGCCATCTCGTCAATCTCCGAGAAAACCGCGCTCTTCGCTCAAAACAAGCCAGAAATTCGCAATATAACCCTTCCGCTGTTAGGTAGCGGAGCAGGAGGTTTGAGTCAGACGGAGTCTGCAGAAGCGCTTATCCAAGGAATTGAACGGGTCGATGCTGCTGATAAAGTGTACAATATATTCGTGTACAGAAAAGATGATTTCGAGGCCCTAAGCCGACATCTATCAAGAGAGACGAGTTCCCTACCGAGAACAGGTCGTCATCGATCAGGCGATCACGTTAGCCGGACGAAGCGGCGCGAGGCGGTTCGAGTATTCATAAGCTATACCAAGACCGACGTTGAACACGAGGCACGCGTCCGGGATCTAGCAACTTTTCTTCGCGCGAACGGCGTGGATGCGCGATTAGATATTTGGCTTCTCAGGCCAGGCATGGATCTCCCTCAATGGATGTCGAATGAGTTGGATCTTGCCGATCGAGTTCTCATCATATGCAACGAAGATTACGCAAAACGCGCCGACGGTAGAGTCGGCGGCGTTGGTTGGGAAATTCGGATAGTGCAAGGCGATCTGCTGCAATCTCAGCAATCCAATCCAAAGAAATATATACCTATTGTGTTTGACACAGTTCGGCCTGCCGATCTGCCGCGCTTTCTTCAGGGTGTATATGCCGTGACGTGGAAGACGGATGGAGCGAATAATGAAAGTCAGGGGCGGCTGTTAAGAGAATTGTACAGTGCTTATGAAGAGGCGCCGCCGTTGGGAGAGCCGCCTCGGTTTGTGCTTCGGTAACTCGGCAATCCCGCGCGCACCTGCCACGCCCATCCGACGCGCTCGGAGGCGGTCAAGGAAGCCGCGCTTGCGGTCGGCAAACGCGCCATCCATATGTGAACGAGTTCCGGCGCGGTCCGGATTGGACCAGCCATGATGCGCCGGATTTCTCAGTCGCTGTGGTTTCTGCTCGCGGTCGCGTTCCTGATCGAGGCGTGGTGCTGGGATCACCTCGAGCCGATCGTGGCGCGGATCGTCGCGCTGATTCCACTGCGCCAGTTCAAGGCGTGGTTGGCGCAGCGCATCAGCACGCTGTCGCCGGCGATGACGCTGCCGGTGTTCCTGGTGCCGGTGGCGCCGCTCTATCCGCTGAAGCTGTTGGCGCTGGCGCTGATCGCGCAGGGCCAGATCGTCGCCGGCGTTGCGATGTTCGCATTCCTGCAGGTGGTCGGGCTCGGCGTGGTCGCCTTCATCTTCGACGTCACCAAACCGAAGCTGTTGCAGATGCGCTGGTTCGCCGCGGCGTATCGCTGGCTGATCGAGCTGCGCGACAAGGCCCGCGCGCTGGTCGCCCCGACCATCGCGGCGATCAAGGCGAAGATTGCCGCCGCACTCGGCGGCGAGGGCCGCGGCTTCGGCGCGCGAACGCTGCGGATGATCGGGCGGTTGCGGCGTCGGGTGCGCGCGACGCGATAGAAGACTGTCATTCCGGGGCTGGAGAGACTCTTCGAGTTGGATTGGCGCGTTTCAAGACTCACCACCTGTCATTCCGGGGCGCGAGCAGCGTGAGCTGCGAGCGAGCCCGGAATCTCGCGGCGGGGTGATGAGTCAGTGCGCGCTGCGAGATTCCGGGCTCGCTCGAGCTTCGCTCTCGCGCTCCGGAATGACGCCATCTCTGTTGTCAGCGACCGCGCTACATCAAATGCACGGCGTGCGGGGCGAACAGGCCGATCGCCGTGAAGGCGAGGCCGGTCAGCGCCAGCGCGCCGGACAGCCAGGCCAGGATGATCATCCCGGTGATGATGGTCGCCGACGCCAGCACGATGCCGATCTGGAACGCAGCCGAAGCGACTTCGTAGTGGTGATAGCGCGCCATCGCCAGGTCGCGGTCGTGCTCGGCGTGTTTGGCGCGTTCGGCGAGCTGTTCGCTTCCCTCGCCGGTCTCCGGCTCGGAGCGGTAGCGCTGCGCGGTCTTCTGCCATTCGTCGATCTGCTTCTGCAGCGCCGCCTTGGCGGTCTCGTCGGCGATCGGGCCGAGCCCGAGCTTGGCGTTTTCAGAGACCGCCTGCACCACGGTGCGGCGGATGCTCTTGGCCTGGAAGAACGCCCACAGGTTGGAGGCCTCGACGTTTTTCGAAATCGATTCGGTCTGCGCGCCCTTGCCGAGCGTTTCCGACAGCGCCAGAAACAGCGCGATCACCGAGATCAGCAAGGCGATTTTCTTGTTCGAGCCCGACGCATGCTCGGCATGCTCGGCGTGCTCCATGCTCTCGTGCGCGCCCATTGATTCGTCTCCATGCTAACGGGCGTCGACGATTGACCGATCAGCCCAAAGCGCGCAAGGGCGCAGATCGCTGTGACGAGGATGTGTCGGCGAGTAATCTTTTGGATAGTCCATTCGTCATTCCGGGGCGCGAGGCCGTAGGCCGAGCGAACCCGGAATCTCGCAGCGGGCGAAGCAGCGCATGCAAGTGGCAAGATTCCGGGTTCGCTCACAGCTGACGCTGTTCGCGCCCCGGAATGACGGCTTATTGGTTGCCGCGAATTGGCCGCGCGGGCCTACGCCCTCGGATGCGCGGTCTTGTAGACCTCGAACAGGCGCTCGGAATCGATCCCGGTATAGATCTGCGTGGTGGAGAGCGAGGCGTGGCCGAGCAATTCCTGGATCGCGCGCAATTCGCCGCCGCGGCTCAAGAGATGCGTCGCAAAGGAATGCCGCAGCGCGTGCGGCGTGGCGCTGTCGGGCAAGCCCAGCGCGCCGCGCAGCCGCTCCATGGTGAGTTGGATGATTCGCGGGCTGAGCGGGCCGCCGCGGGCGCCGACGAAGATCGGGCCTTGTGGCGGCAAGGGATGCGGGCAGACCGCGACGTAATCCTGAATGAGACTAAGAACGTTTTGCAGCACCGGCACCATCCGGGTCTTGTTGCCTTTGCCGGTGACGATCAAGGTGTCGCCCTTGCCCGGCAACGGCACATCGCGGCGCTTGAGCCCGAGCGCTTCGGAGATACGCAGGCCCGAGCCATAAAGAAGTGCCATCACCGCGGCGTCGCGCGCCCAGATCCACGGCTCGCGGTTTTCCCCGGCGCGTTCGCTGGCATCCGCAAGCCGCTTGGCGCCGGCGATCTGGATCGGCTTCGGCAGGCTCTTGCCGACCTTCGGCGCGCGGATCGCGGATAGCGCGCCGACCTTGCCCTTGCCCTCGCGCTCCAGAAACCGGCCGAACGAGCGCAGCCCCGCCAACGCCCGCATCAAAGAGCGGCCGCCGATCTCGTCGGCGCGACGGCACGCCATGAAGGCGCGGATGTCGCCGGCTTCGAGCGCTGCGAAGCGCTTGATCGACACTTGCGCATCCCAATGCTCGTTGAGGAACGCCAGGCACTGCCGCAGGTCGCGGGTGTAGGCCTCCAGCGTCTTCGGCGACAACCGCCGCTCGCTGCGCAGGTAGGCGAGCCAGCGCGTCGCCTCCGCCACCAGATCGGCAGCGGCGCCGGGCAATTCCAGCGGCGCGGGGGCGGAGATGGGAGTTTTGGCCATGAGGGTGCTCGACAAGGCGCGATGCGCCGTTGCGTGAGATTATCACATCCGCAGGGTTACCCGGAGGTGAAGCACGGGCCCCGGTTGCCGCTGGTGACACCGCCGGCAAGTCCTTAAGTTGGAGCGACATTGCTCCCGCTAGAGTCTCCGATGGACCATTCCACGCGCTCCTCCAGTTCCTCGGCGACCCGCGTGGTCGACGTGCTGCTGCCGGTTGCGCTCGATCAGGCTTATTCCTACCGGGTGCCGCGCGGGGTGGAGCTCGCGCCCGGCGACGTGGTCTGCGTGCCGCTCGGTGCCCGCGAGGTGATCGGCGTGGTCTGGGCCGACAACCCCAACCCCGATCCCCGGCTGCATAACCGGCTGAAGGACGTCGACTCCAAGCTCGAGGTGCCGCGGTTTCGCGAGGAATTGCGCCGGCTGGTCGACTGGGTCGCCAATTACACGCTGTCGCCGCGCGGCCAGGTGCTGCGGATGACGCTGCGGATGGGCGAGCATCTCGGCCCGGAACGAGTCCGTCTCGGCGTGCGGCTGGTCGGGCCAAAGCCGCAACGGATGACGCCGGCGCGGGCGCGGCTGATCGAGATTCTCTCCGACGGGCTGCTGCACGGCAAATCCGACGCCATCAAAGAGGCCGGCTGCTCGGCCGGCGTGGTCGACGGGCTGGTCGACGAGGGCACCTTGGCGGTCGAGCCGATGGCCCGCGCGCTGGCTGCGCCGGAGCCTGATCCCGATTTCGCGCAGCCGGATTTTTCGCCGGAGCAAACCACGGCGGCCGACAGCCTGCGGGCGCTCGCCGCCGGCGGCGCGTTCAAGGTCGCGCTGCTCGACGGCGTCACCGGCTCCGGCAAGACCGAGGTGTATTTCGAGGCGGTCGCCGAGATCGTCCGCCGCGGCGAACAGACCCTCATCCTGATGCCGGAAATCGCGCTGACCGGGCAGTTTCTCGACCGTTTCGCGCAACGCTTCGGGGTGCGGCCTTTGGAATGGCATTCCGAACTGACGCCGCGCACGCGTGCCCGCAACTGGGCGGCGATCGCCGCGGGCGAAGCGCAAGTCGTGGTCGGCGCCCGCTCGGCGCTGTTTCTGCCTTACGCCAAGCTCGGGCTGATCATCGTCGATGAGGAGCACGACCAGGCCTATAAGCAGGACGAGGGCGCGCATTACCACGCCCGCGACATGGCGGTGGTGCGGGCGAGTATCGCGAAAATCCCGATCATTCTCGCCTCGGCGACGCCGTCGGTGGAGAGCGAGGTCAACGCCCGCAAAGGCCGCTACCAGCGCGTCGCGCTGCCGTCGCGGTTCGGCGGCCAGCACATGCCGCAGATCGAGGCCATCGATCTGCGCCGCGAAGGGCCAATGCGCGGCCGTTACATAGCGCCGCGGCTGGCCGAGCAGATCGGCATCGCGATCGAGCGCCGCGAACAGGCGCTGCTGTTTCTCAACCGCCGCGGCTATGCGCCGCTGACGCTGTGCCGGGCCTGCGGCCATCGCTTCGCCTGCACGATCTGCGACGCTTGGCTGGTCGACCACCGCTTCCGGCAGCGGCTGGTGTGCCACCATTGCGGCTTCTCGATGCCGCGGCCAAGACTCTGCCCGCATTGCAACGCCGAGGAATCGCTGGTCGCGGTCGGCCCCGGCGTGGAGCGGCTGCAGGAAGAGGCGCAGGCGCTGTTTCCCGACGCCCGGACGATGGTGCTGTCGAGCGACCTCGTCACCTCGATCGAATCGATGCGCTCGGAATTGACCGAGATCGCCGAGGGGCGCGTCGACATTATTATCGGCACCCAGCTGGTGGCGAAGGGGCACAATTTTCCGCGGCTCAATCTGGTCGGCGTGGTCGACGCCGATCTCGGGCTCGGCAACGGCGATCCGCGCGCCGCCGAGCGCACCTATCAATTGCTCAACCAGGTCATCGGCCGCGCCGGCCGCGACCAGGGCTATGGCATAGGCTATCTGCAGACCCATCAGCCGGAGCACCCGGTGATGAAGGCGCTGGTCGCCTGCGACCGCGAGGCGTTTTATGAAAGCGAAATCGACGCCCGTGAGCGCACCGGCTATCCGCCGTTCGGCCGGCTCGCCAGCCTGATCGTCTCGGCCGGAGACCGCCCGACCGCCGAAGGCTTTGCGCGCAAATTGGTGGCGATGTCGCCGCCCGACGAGCGGATCAAGGTGCTGGGACCGGCGGAGGCGCCGCTGGCGGTGATCAAGGGGCGCTATCGATTCCGCATCCTGGTGAAGTCGGCGCGGGGCGTCGATCTGTCGACGTATTTGCGGCAGTGGCTGGCGTCGGGGCCGAAGACCACCGGCAATCTCAACCTCGAGGTCGACGTCGATCCGCAGAGTTTTTTGTAGCTCTTTGTAGGGTGGGCAAAGCGAAGCGTGCCCACCGCAATTCGTCGAACGGGATGGTGGTGGGCACGGCGCAAGAGCGCCTTTGCCCACCCTACCGGCTCGGTGTCCCGGACGCCGAGCAGCGCGCTTGCGCTGTGCGGCGAGCCGGGACCGTTTCAAGCACCGCGTTCCGTAACGGCCCCGGATCTGCAGCGCAGCACGCCGCAAGTGCGGCGCGCTGCACTGCGTCCGGGGCACGTGCGTCGGGGCAAGAAAACCCCGTCATTCCGGGGCGCGAGAGCGACTGCTCGAGCGAACCCGGAATCTTGCCGCGCGGTAGGACTCTTGCCTGCAGCAAGATTCCGGGTTCGCTCGCCGCTGAGGCGGCTCGCGCCTCGGAATGACACCGTTGCAAAGAAAAAGCCTGCCGTCATTGGCGACGGCAGGCTTGTTTTCGGCGACGAAACGTCCTCGCCGTACGCAACGTAACGCAACGCTTACGCAAACTATTGAGAGGCGCGACCGCCTCTGGTCGAGCGGGGCCGCGCCTTGGGAAGTTACATGACTTCCGCGACCACCCGGCCGACGCCGCGGCTTGTCAGTCCGATCGCGCGGGCCGCGCCCGTCGACAGATCGAGCACCCGGCCGCGGATGAACGGGCCGCGGTCGTTGATGGTGACGACGACGCTGCGCTCGCCATGGGTGACGCGCAGCTTGGTGCCGAACGGCAGCGAGCGGTGCGCCGCGGTCATTGCGCTGGCATTCATGCGCTGGCCGGAGGCGGTGCGGCTGCCGGATTCGTTGCCGTAGTACGACGCCATGCCGGCGAAGCTGCGGCCGCCGGAGCCCTCGACAAACGACGCATTGGCGGCGCGCCAGGAATTCTGGCCGGCATGATGGCTGTGGCTGTGGTGGTGTCGATGGTGCCTGGACTTAGCCGAGGCTTCGGTGATCGCCCCTCCCAGAAAGACAGAGGCGACGATCATGGCCATGGCCGTCTTGGGCCGGGTCGTGATCCGCAGCGCCGGTGTTTTCAATGCAACCATATTAATTCCTCAGTAGTTGAGTATTGCCACATTTATGGCAAGTGGAACCCCCGTCCCGGTTTCGTTGGCGAACGGGTGGCGTTGTAATGAGGCCGAAGATTGGCGGTCAATCCCCCCTTCGGGGCGACGCAACGCGCGGTTGATCTGGATCAAATAATACGAAATCTATTTGTTCACAGATAATTTACTTACGAATTACTTTAGGATGCACGCCAATACTGATGTTTGAAGTTTTCATGACGCCGTCAGCGGGCACGGCAAGTAATCGGGTGATTCGCCAAAACCGACCCTGTGAGGCCGTCAAGCCGGGTAAACCGCAAGGGAGACATGCGCCAGGCGCAGGAACCAACTGGGTCGGGGTTTGCTGGGCGCGTCGCCTTGCGCCCGCCCGTGCCGGTGCGCGGACCGCGCCGCGGTCAAATCGCGTGCGACGAGAAGGCCGCGGCCAAGACGTCGCAAGCCGGCGGCGTCGTGTTGCACCTGCGCGCGCGCTATGTTAGCAAAGCCGCGATTTTTACGCAGCCGGTTCACTCGTATCGGCTTGAAATCGAAGTCCCGCTTGAATTTCAAGGGCTTGAATCGCTCGGCGCCGCATGTGGCGACGGTTTTTCCCTTGCGAATTTGACAGCAAAAAAGAGCGTGCCGTGGCAGCCGAAAATCCATCCGTTTCAGGAGTCTCAGGGCGTTACGCGACGGCTCTGTTTGAGCTCGCGCGTGACGAAAAAGCCGTCGATGCGGTGAAGGCCGATCTCGACCGCTTCAAGGTCATGCTGGCGGGCAGCGCCGATCTGACCCGGCTGGTGCGCAGCCCGGTGTTCTCGTCTGAGACGCAGTCGAGGGCGCTGGCCGCGGTGCTCGACAAGGCCGGCTTCACCGGCATTACCGCCAATTTCCTGAAAGTGCTCACCGCCAACCGCCGGCTGTTCGCCGTCACCGACGTGATTCGCGGATTCGGCGCGCTGGTGGCCAAGTTCAAGGGCGAGGCCACGGCGGACGTCACCGTCGCCGAGCCGCTCAGCGAAAGAAATCTCGACGCCCTCAAGACCGCGCTGAAATCAGTGACGGGCAAGGATGTCGCGCTCAACGTGAATGTCGATCCGGCGATTATCGGCGGGCTTGTGGTCAAGCTCGGCAGCCGCATGGTGGACAGTTCGCTCCGCACCAAACTCAACTCGATCAAGCACGCGATGAAAGAGGCAGGCTGATGGACATCCGCGCCGCGGAAATTTCCGCGATCCTCAAGGACCAGATCAAGAACTTCGGCCAGGAAGCTGAAGTCACCGAAGTCGGACAGGTGTTGTCCGTCGGCGACGGCATCGCCCGCGTCTTCGGTCTCGACAACGTCCAGGCCGGTGAAATGGTCGAGTTCGAGAACGGCACCCGCGGCATGGCGCTGAACCTCGAGACCGACAACGTCGGCATCGTGATCTTCGGCGCCGACCGCGAGATCAAGGAAGGCCAGACCGTCAAGCGCACCCGCGCCATCGTCGACACCCCGGTCGGCAAGGGCCTGCTCGGCCGCGTCGTCGACGCGCTCGGCAATCCGATCGACGGCAAGGGTCCGATCGTCGCCGCCGAACGCAAGCGGGTCGACGTTAAGGCGCCCGGCATCATTCCGCGCAAGTCGGTCAACGAGCCGATGGCCACCGGCCTCAAGGCGATCGACGCGCTGATCCCGGTCGGCCGCGGCCAGCGCGAATTGATCATCGGCGACCGTCAGACCGGCAAGACCGCGATCGCTCTCGACACCATTCTGAACCAGAAGCCGCTCAACGTCGAAGGCGCTCCGGAAGGCCAGAAGCTGTATTGCGTCTATGTCGCGATCGGCCAGAAGCGCTCCACCGTGGCGCAGTTCGTCAAGGTCTTGGAAGAGCAGGGCGCGCTGGAATATTCCATCGTCGTCGCCGCCACCGCCTCCGACCCGGCGCCGATGCAGTACATCGCGCCGTTCACCGGCTGCACCATGGGCGAGTACTTCCGCGACAACGGCATGCACGCCGTCATCATCTATGACGACTTGTCCAAGCAGGCCGTCGCCTACCGCCAGATGTCGCTGTTGCTGCGCCGCCCGCCGGGCCGCGAGGCCTATCCGGGCGACGTGTTCTATCTGCATTCCCGCTTGCTGGAACGCGCGGCCAAGCTCAACGAAGATCACGGCTCGGGCTCTTTGACCGCGCTGCCGATCATCGAGACCCAGGCCAACGACGTCTCGGCCTACATCCCCACCAACGTGATCTCGATTACCGACGGCCAGATCTTCCTGGAAACCGACCTGTTCTTCCAGGGCATCCGTCCGGCCGTGAACGTCGGTCTGTCGGTGTCGCGCGTCGGCTCCTCGGCGCAGACCAAGGCGATGAAGAAGGTCGCCGGCAAGATCAAGGGCGAGCTCGCGCAGTACCGCGAAATGGCGGCGTTCGCGCAGTTCGGCTCCGATCTCGACGCCTCGACCCAGCGTCTGTTGAACCGCGGTTCGCGCCTCACCGAACTCCTGAAGCAGCCGCAGTTCTCGCCGCTGAAGATGGAAGAGCAGGTCGTGGTGATCTACGCCGGCGTCAACGGCTATCTCGATCCGCTGCCGGTCTCCAAGGTTCGCGCCTTCGAGGACGGTCTCTTGTCGCTGCTGCGCGGCAAGAACGTCGAGATCCTCAACACCATCCGTGACAGCCGCGACCTCTCCAACGAGACCGCCGCCCAGCTGAAGTCGGTGGTCGAAAGCTACGCCAAGACCTTCGCCTAAATGCCGCGATGGCCGGGTTCGCCCGGCCATCCGCATTTTCGCGCGTGTAAGCAATGCGAGACGGATGCCCGGCGCAAGGTCGGGCATGACCAACGAGGGATTTGCGGTCGGGCCAAGGGTCGGATCGTCGGGGTGAACTGAGAATGGCGTCACTGAAAGACATGCGCGTCCGCATCGCCTCGACCAAGGCGACGCAGAAGATCACCAAGGCCATGCAGATGGTGGCGGCTTCCAAGCTGCGCCGCGCGCAATTGGCCGCCGAAGCCGCCAGGCCCTATGCCGAGCGGATGGATGCGGTGATTTCCAACATCGCAAGCGCCGCGGCCGGCTCGCCCGGCGCCCCGGTGCTGCTCGCCGGCACCGGCAAGGACCAGGTGCATCTGCTCTTGGTCTGCACCGGCGAACGCGGCCTGTCCGGCGCGTTCAACTCGTCGATCGTGCGCTTGGCGCGCGAGCGCGCGCTCAGCCTGATGAACCAGGGCAAGGAAGTGAAGTTCTTCTGCGTCGGCCGCAAAGGCTACGAGCAGCTGCGCCGCACCTTCGACCGCCAGATCGTCGAGAACATCGAGCTGCGCTCGGTGCGCCAGCTCGGCTTCGTCAACGCCGAAGACATCGCCAACAAGGTGGTGGCGCGCTTCAACAACGGCGAATTCGACGTCTGCACGCTGTTCTATTCTCGCTTCAAGTCGGTGATCTCGCAGATCCCGACCGCGCAGCAGATCATCCCGCTGGTGGTGGAGGCCCCGGCCGCCAACGCCGCGCCGGCGCCGTCTTACGAATACGAGCCGGAAGAGGACGAGATCCTCGCCAGCCTGCTGCCGCGCAACCTCGCGGTGCAGATCTTCCGCGCGCTGCTCGAGAACAATGCATCCTTCTACGGCGCGCAGATGAGCGCGATGGACAACGCCACGCGCAACGCCGGCGACATGATCCGCAAGCAGACACTGATCTACAACCGCACCCGCCAGGCCATGATCACCAAGGAACTGATCGAGATCATTTCCGGCGCCGAGGCGATCTGACCCCACACATTTCGGTCATGCTGACCGTCGTTTAAGTTTCGGACTTCAGGGAGATAGTTTTCATGGCCACACCCGCCAACCAGACCGGACGGATCACGCAGGTCATCGGCGCCGTCGTCGACGTGCAGTTCGAGGGACACCTGCCGGCGATTCTCAACGCGGTCGAGACCAAGAACGGCAACAACCGTCTGGTGCTCGAAGTCGCGCAGCATCTCGGCGAATCCACGGTGCGGACCATCGCGATGGACACCACCGAGGGTCTGGTGCGCGGCCAGGAAGTCACCGACACCGGCAACCCGATCATGGTGCCGGTCGGCGTCGGCACGCTCGGCCGCATCATGAACGTGATCGGCGAGCCGGTCGACGAGCAGGGCCCGGTGGCCAACGAAGGCCTCCGCCCGATCCACGCCGAAGCGCCGACCTACACCGACCAGTCCACCGAAGCTGAAATTCTCGTCACCGGCATCAAGGTCGTCGACCTCTTGGCGCCCTACGCCAAGGGCGGCAAGATCGGCCTGTTCGGCGGCGCCGGCGTCGGCAAGACCGTGCTGATTCAGGAACTGATCAACAACGTCGCCAAGGCCCACGGCGGCTACTCGGTGTTCGCCGGCGTCGGCGAGCGCACCCGCGAAGGCAACGACCTCTATCACGAGTTCATCGAATCCGGCGTCAACAAGAAGGGCGGCGGTGAAGGTTCGAAGTGCGCGCTGGTGTACGGCCAGATGAACGAGCCTCCGGGCGCCCGCGCCCGCGTCGCGCTGTCGGGTCTGACCGTCGCCGAGCATTTCCGCGACCAGGGCCAGGACGTGCTGTTCTTCGTCGACAACATCTTCCGTTTCACTCAGGCCGGTTCGGAAGTCTCGGCGCTGCTCGGCCGCATCCCCTCGGCGGTGGGCTATCAGCCGACGCTGGCCACCGACATGGGCGCGCTGCAGGAACGCATCACCACCACCCATAAGGGCTCGATCACCTCGGTGCAGGCGATCTACGTGCCGGCCGACGACTTGACCGACCCGGCGCCCGCCACCTCCTTCGCGCATTTGGATGCGACCACGGTGCTGAACCGCGCGATCTCGGAAAAGGGCATCTATCCGGCGGTCGACCCGCTCGACTCCACCTCGCGCATGCTGTCGCCGCTGATCGTCGGCGAGGAGCACTACCAGACCGCGCGTATGGTTCAGCAGGTGCTGCAGAAGTACAAGTCGCTGCAGGACATCATCGCCATCCTGGGCATGGACGAGCTTTCCGAAGAGGACAAGATCGCCGTGGCCCGCGCGCGAAAAATCGAGCGCTTCCTGTCGCAGCCGTTCTTCGTCGCCGAAATCTTCACCGGCTCGCCGGGCAAGTTCGTCGAGCTCGCCGACACCATCAAGGGCTTCCGCGCGATCTGCGAAGGCAAGTACGATCACCTGCCGGAGGCCGCCTTCTACATGGTCGGCACCATCGAAGAGGCGGTCGAAAAGGGCAAGAAGCTGGCCGCCGAAGCGGCGTAAGGATCGCGAGCGAATAGCGAATAGGGAGTAGCGAATAGGGAAGATCGGCGAGCCATTGTTCTATTCGCCATTCGCTATTCGCTATTCGCCACTCACCGTTTCCAATCGATAGGCTTCCCCGATGTCCACCTTCCAATTCGATCTTGTTTCGCCGGAAAAGCTGGCCTTCTCCGGCCAGGTCGACCAGGTCGATGTGCCCGGCGTCGAGGGCGATTTCGGCGTGCTCGCCGGCCATGCGCCGGTGGTCGCGGTGATCCGCCCCGGCCTGCTCACGATTACCGCGGGCGGCAATCAGCAGAAGATCGTGGTGCTCGGCGGCTTGGCCGAAGTCTCCGACAAGGGCCTCACCGTGCTCGCCGACGTCGCCACCTCGGTCGCCGAGCTCGACACCGCGCAATTCGCGCAGACCGTCTCCTCGATGGAAGCTGGTCTCGCCGGCAAGCAGGGCTCCGAGCTCGACCGCGCCATCGAGCGGCTCGACCACTACAAGAGCATCCAGCATCAGCTCAACGCCACCGCGATGCACTGACGAGAACGGCGCCTCGGCGCCGTTCACCCGATGGCCGCCGGTCTCGCGGTCGCGTTGCGCCTCCGGGCGTTTGATCGTCCCGCCGGCGCCTTCGTGAGTGGCACGATGCCGCCCCAGGCCGCTTCGCTCGGCAAGAGCACCAATCCGAGTGCGCGAGACGCTGGGCGCGATCAAACGCGCCGGCGCCGATCTGATCATCAGCTATTTTGCCCGCGACATCGCCAAGCAAGGCTGGTGAGGATCATGGCCGATCGGCGAACCGCGAAAAACTCCGCGCCACTTCCAGATAGACCGCGCGGCGGAACGGCACCACCAGGTCGGCGACGCGGTCGAGCCGCTCCCAGCGCCAGGCGTCGAATTCGGGCGGCTGGCCGTTGCGGGTGGCGAGCGGATCGATCTCGGCGTCGCTGCCGGTGAAGCGCAGCGCGAACCATTTCTGCCGCTGGCCGCGAAAATGCCCGAGCCGGTGATGCGGCCCGAGATAGGGCGGAAAATCGTAGCTCAGCCAATCGGTCTGGCCGAGGAATTCGGCGTGGTTGACGCCGGTCTCTTCCCAGAGCTCGCGCTTGACCGCGACTTGCGGCTCCTCGTCGGCGTCGATGCCGCCCTGCGGCATCTGCCAGTCGAGCCCCGGCAGCACGATCTCCGGGCCGTCGTCGCGGTAGCGATGACCGATCAGCACGCGGCCCTGCGCGTTGAACAGCGCGATGCCGACATTGCGGCGATACGCTGCCGTTTCGTTCAACACCGCCGAATCGGCATCGAGACTTGCGTTCATGGGATCCTGGTTCTCCAGCGGAGGCTGGCAATCGCGACACCGACACGCTGTCGCAAACGCCAGCGACGATCAAGTGCGCCCGGATAATGTGATCGCGACGGCGGCCCGTGGCATTGCGCTAACGCAAGATCCGCCCAGCCGTGGCGGGACCGGCCGTTTCATTGAACGCCGCCAAGCCGCGTGCTACCGAAGCCGCGTGCCGCCGGGCCACGGCTCGGCGAAGGCCGGCGGCGCCGGCGCAGTGTTGGGATGTGATGGTGGTGTCAGGCAATCCAGAGCGCGCGGCCCCGCAGTTCGATGTCTCGCGGCTCCGGATCCTGGAAATCGGCAGCGGCTATTTCAAGAAACAGTATCCCGCGCAGACCACGCTATTGTGGACCGCGACCAAGCGCTCCGAGGATTTTCCCGACATCGACGGCTTCTCGACGCCGGACCGCGTGCTGCAAGAACTGCGCGCCGCGGCCGAGGGCCGCTACGACGTGGTGATTGCCAATACGGTGCGCTACTCGCCGTGGCATCCGCGCTATTGGGCGCGCGCGCCGTTCAACACGCCGCGGCATCCGTGGGCGTCGCTGACGCGGCAATTCGGCGTCGAGGTGCTGCGCTGGGCCAAGGTCCCGGTGCCGCTGGTCGCCATCGACATGGACGATTCGTTCGGCATCGGCACCGATTCGGTGTTCCTGCTCGACAGGGCCAAGGTGTTCTTCAAGCGCGAATTGCCGGTCGACAAGTGGCAGGTGCTGTACGGCACCATCCATCCGCATCTGCCGACGCTGCGCTATCGTAACAGCGACAAATGGCGGGCGCGGATGGACAAGCTGCAGCCGATCTCGCTGCCGCAGTTCAAATATGACGAGCGCTGGCGCGACGCGGCGTTTCCGGAGAAGACCCACGACATCTTCTTCTCGGGTTCGGTCAAAGGCAATTCGACGGTGCGCAGCGCCGGCGTGCCGGAGCTGGAGCGGCTGAGAGCTTTGGGCTACCGGATCGATCAGCCGACCGAGCGGCTGCCCTACGAGGCTTTTCTCGAGCGGATGTCGCATTCCTGGCTGGCGTGGTCGCCGGAAGGCATGGGCTGGGACTGCTACCGGCATTACGAAGCGGCGATCGTGCAGGCGGTGCCGGTGATCAATCATCCGACCATCCTGCGTCACGCCCCGATGCTGGGCGGCGTGCACGCGGTCTACTACGACGTCGAGCCGGGCGGCCTGGAGCGCGCGGTGGTGGCGGCGCTCGCCGACAAGGATCGGCTGCTCAGCATGGCGAAGGCGGCGCGCGACAACGCGTTTACGCATCACGTGCTGAAGGCGTATTGCGATCACATTTTGCGCGCGGCACTGGCGCCGGAGCGGGATGGTGCGGCGGCGGTGATTTAGACCGGAGTGTTGTGAGTGGCTGGTCGATTTGATTGATGGCGTTCGACCGAAAATGAGGCCGTCATTCCGGGGCGCGAGGCCGTTAGGCCGAGCGAACCCGGAATCCAGTAATCACCGCCCTGGAATACTGGATTCCGGGCTCACTCGCAGCTTCGCTGCTCGTGCCCCGGAATGACAGTTTCCACTTTTGCGCTCAGCTGCCGCCGCCGGAGACCTTCGCCTTGCCGCCCTGCGCCAGCGCGGCAAATTCCTTGACCACGCGCTCATAGACCGGGCGCTTGAACGGCACGATCAGCTCGGGCAGATTCTGCATCGGCTCCCAGCGCCAGCTGATGAACTCGGCCTTGTGGCCGCCGCCCGGCGACACCACGTCGATCTCGGAATCGTCGCCGGTGAAGCGCACCGCGTACCACTTCTGCCGCTGCCCGCGATAACGGCCCTTCCAGCTGCGCCCCGCCACGGTGCGGGGGATGTCGTAGATCAGCCAGTCGGCGATCTCGCCGAGCTTCTCGACCGATTTGACGCTGGTTTCCTCGTACAGCTCGCGCTTGGCCGCAGACCAGGGGTCTTCGCCGGGATCGACGCCGCCCTGCGGCATCTGCCAGACGTGCGATTCGTCGACGTGCTCGATGCCGCCGAGACGGCGCCCGATAAACACCAGCCCCTCCGCGTTGAGCAGCATCATGCCGACACAGGTCCGGTAGGGCAGGTCATCGTAACGGGTCATGCGATCAGAGCCTTTGCAGTGAGACGTTCGGGTCAGATCTCGTCGGCCGCGCCTGACCTCACGACATCTTATGCGCAAAGCGCAGCGAAACAGACAGCAATCAATCTCCGGATCTGTCGGAGCTAATGTGATTTGGCCGCATGTCCCGCCGGCTCGGCGGCGGCGGCCGGAACCTGCGCAGCCCCGCCCTGGCCGGATTTTGATTTCAGCATCGCGGTTGTCAATGGCACCAAAAGCAGGCCGCGGCTTTCCAGCGATCGGCTCCAGGCGGCGATTCGCTCGATCGAGATCGGCAACGCCGAGGCGACGCCGACGGCGTTGCCGTTGTCCCGCGCCAGGCTTTCCAGCCGATACAGCGCCTTGTCGATTTCCAGCGCAGTCGGCACCGCATCGATGCTGAGATCGGCCTTGGCGAACGGCAGCGGCTGCCCGGCCGCGATCGTGGTCGCAAGACTGCGCGGCGAGGCGCCGTCGTCGAGATAGCCGAGCCCGCGCTTGGCGGCCTCGCGGACGATCGGTTGCAGCGACGCATCGACGGTGACGAAGCGGCCGCCCATGAAATTGGTGAGGCCGATGTAGCCCTGGAACCGGCTGAGGTGCCAATGCAGCCGGTCGATGTTCTGCTCCGGCGGCAGCGAGGTCAGCAGCGTCTGCGGCCCCGGATCGTTGTCCGGATAGTCGAACGGCTCCATCGGGATCTGCAGCAGTATTTCGTGGCGCTGGGCGCGGGCGCGTTCCACCAGCTTGGCCGGATCGGAGCCGTAGGGCGTGAACGCCAGCGTCACCGCGGCGGGCAGTTTCATGATGGCGTCGGTGGTCTTGGCGGCGCCGACGCCGAGCCCGCCGACCACGATGGCGATGCTCGGCAGCCGCGCGGCCTTGGCGCGATCGGCGTCGCTGGCGCTGGCATAGGCGTTGAACGGCTTCACCCCGTCGGCGATCACCGGGATCATGCCGTAGCGGCTCTTTTCCAACAGCTTCGGATCGATATTGGCCGCGGGCGCGGCGGCAGCCTCGCTGCCGTCGCCGGGAATCACCACCTGCTGGCGCGCGCCGCTGGAGCCGTCGATGATGGTGACGGTCTTCTGGCCGGGCAGTTCGGCGGGCGGGGCCTTGTCGTGTCTCTCGGCCTTGGCGGCGGTGTCGTGGGTTTCGGTCTTGCCGGCCTTGGCGGCATCGGCAGCCGGCGGCTTGTCGGCGGCGGGCTCGGGGCGGATCGCCATCCGCACCATCGGTTCGCCGCCCTGCGGATTGCTGTTGAAAATCGCAAAGCCGAAAAACGCCAGCAGCACCAGGCCGAGCAGCGCGGCGATCGCCTGAGTTCCGGAGAACGGCAGCCGAAACTCCCGCTTCGCCGGCCGCTTTTGTCCCAGCGGCGCGCTCAGTTCGTCCGTTGTCACGGCAAGGGACCTCCCGAATCAGCCGCGGCGACAATACCATGGGTCGGCGAATCGGCTGACGCCTGCGGACAGCAAAAAGGGCGGCCCGGAAGCCGCCCTCTTGGATCATGCCAGTCTCGGTCGGGCGCGGCGAGCGCGGCTTAGTTCTCGACCTTGCCGGCCGGCTTGTCGATCGCCGCCTTGTCGCCGGTGGCGGGCGCGGCCGCCGGCGCGGTGGCGTTGACCTTGACGCCGTGCAACAGGTCGGCCGCCATCTTCAGCGCCTTGTCGTCCTTGGCTTCCGGCGGGACGTAGGACTGCGAGCCGGTCTTCTCGTCGCCTTCGGCCTTGAGATGGCCGCGCAGCGAGGCTTCGCCCTTGGTGTCGGTGCGCGACTTGATCTCGTCGGGCACGTCCTGCAGCACTTCGATGTCCGGGGTGATGCCCTTGGCCTGGATCGACTTGCCGGACGGCGTGAAGTATCGCGCCGTGGTCAGCCGCAGCGCGCCGTTGCCGGAACCTAGCGGAATGATGGTCTGCACCGAACCCTTGCCGAACGAACGGGTGCCGACCAGCGTGGCGCGCTTGTGATCCTGCAGCGCGCCGGCGACGATTTCCGACGCCGAGGCCGAGCCGCCGTTGATCAGCACGATGATCTGCTTGCCCTTGGCGAGGTCGCCCGAATGGGCGGCGCGGCGCTGGGTTTCCTCGGCGTTGCGGCCGCGGGTGGAGACGATTTCGCCGCGATCGAGGAACGCATCCGACACCGTCACGGCTTCTTCCAAAAGGCCGCCCGGGTTGTTGCGCAGGTCGAGAATCCAGCCCTTCAGCTTGTCGCTGCCGATCTGGGTGGTGAGCGCTGCGAGTTCGCGCTTCAGGCCTTCGGTGGTCTGCTCGTTGAAGGTGGTGATGCGGATGTAGCCGATGTCGTCGCCTTCGACGCGGGCGCGCACCGAGCGGACGCGAATGTTGTCGCGCACCAGCGTGACGTCGATCGGATTGTCCTGGCCCTTGCGGACGATCTTCAGCCGGATCTTGGTGTTGACCGGGCCGCGCATCTTCTCGACCGCCTGGTTGAGGGTCAGGCCCTGCACCGCTTCGTCGTCGAGATTGGTGATGATGTCGTTGGCCATGATGCCGGCCTTCGAGGCCGGGGTATCGTCGATCGGCGACACCACCTTGATCAGGCCGTCTTCCATGGTGACTTCGATGCCGAGACCGCCGAACTCACCGCGGGTCTGCACCTGCATGTCGCGGAAGCTCTTGGCATCCATGTAGCTGGAATGCGGATCGAGCCCGGTCAGCATGCCGCTGATCGCGGATTCGACCAATTTGGAGTCGTCGGGCTTTTCGACGTAGTCGCTGCGCACCCGTTCGAATACGTCGCCGAACAGATTGAGCTGGCGATAGGTGTCGGAGGTCGCGGCCCGCGCGGAGGATCCCATCAGGATCGATCGCGGTTGGGTCACGAACAATGTGAGCGCCGCGCCGGTGGCAACGCTCAGCAGAATTACCGAAGTCTTGCGCATCATCCGCGAACCTTTTCGCCTTCATTTGCGGCCCACCATGGGCCTGAATCGATCGGAGTGCCGTCTTTACGGAACTCGATATAGAGCACGGGCTGGCTCGCATTCGCCGCGAGGATGGAAGCAACGCGGGAGCTCGATCCCATAGTTGCGACAGGCTCTCCCGTGAGCACAAACTGGCCGATGTTAACCGAAATGCGCTCCATCCCGGCGATCAACACATGATACCCGCCACCGGCATTCAGGATCAAGAGTTGTCCATAGCTGCGAAACGGTCCCGAATACACAACCCAGCCATCGCACGGAGTTGTGACCTGGGCGCCGGGGCGCGTTGCCACCGAAATACCCTTCTCGACGCCGCCGACGCCGTCGGGACGGCCGAAGTCGCGAATCTTGCTGCCGTTAACCGGAAGCGCAAAAAGTCCCTTGGCGGAGGCGAATGAGATCGCCGGGCTGAGCCGGCCGGGATCGCGCAGCGCCGCCAGATTCGGCTTGCCGTTCGCCGCGGTCGGCGCGCCCTGCAGATTGGCGGTGGCCGCCGCCTTGGCGGCGCTCTTGAGATCCTGTTCCATCTTGCCGATCAGGTCCTGTAGGCTGTCGACCTGGCGCGACAGCGTCACGGCGCGGGCGCGTTCGGCTTCCATGTCCTTTTCGGCGGCGCTCTGTTTCTTCTGCCGTTCCTCGACCAGCGAGGCGAGCCGCAATTGATCTTCGTTCAGCTTGGCACGGTCAGCGGCGAGCTGATCGCGTTCGGCCGCGATGGTCTTGCGCAGACTGATCAGTTCGCCGAGGTCGGCGACCAGTTGATCGGCGCGCACCCGCATCTCCGGCACCACGGCGCCGAGCAGCATCGCGGTGCGCAGCGATTGCAGCGCGTCTTCCGGCCGCACCAACAGCGCCGGCGGGGCGCGGCGACCGGCGCGCTGCAGCGCCGCCAGCACTTCGCCGATCTCGGCGCGACGGGATTCCAGCGAGCCGCGGACCTGCTGCTCGCGAACGTCGAGCGGCCGCAGCCGCGCCTCGGCCTCGCCGATGCTGGTCTCGATGCCGCGCACGCGTGCGGCGATATCGATCAGTTGCTCGTTGAGCTTGGTGCGATCCTCGCCGATCGCGGTGATCTCGGCCTTGAGCTTGTCGCGCAATTCCGCGGCGCTCTTCTGCTGGGCGCGGGCGGCTTCGAGCTCCTGCTCGCGCTGCCGGATCAGATCGACCGGCGGCGCGGCGCTTTGCGCCTGGGCCTGCGACAGCATCGCGCCGGCGGCGATCACGCCCGCCATCAGCGCAGCCGCGCCCGGACGGAGCAAAGCCGCCGTGTGACCCAGTGTCATGGGGGGCCGCGGTGTCTGCATCAAGGGGTCGGCGCTCTCGTCAGACTCGATGATAGGGGTGCCCCGACAGGATTGTCGCGGCCCGATACAGTTGCTCCAGGAGCATGACGCGAACCATCTGATGCGGCCAGGTCGCGGCTCCGAACGAAACGCTCAGCTTGGCCTTGCGCCGCAATTCGGGCGAAAGTCCGTCCGCCCCGCCGATCACGAAAATCGCCTGCGCGGTGGATTGGTCGCGCCAGCCGCCGAGCTTCTTGGCAAAAGCGGCGCTGTCGAGGCTGTCGCCGCGCTCGTCCAGCGTCACCAGCACGGCTCTGTCAGGGATCAGCGCCGCGATCGCGGCAGCCTCCTGAGCGATCCGGCTCGGCGCGTCGCCGGCGCGGCTTTCGGCGATTTCATGAATCTCCGGGCCGCGAAAGCCGAGCTTGCGGCCGAGATCGTCGAACCGCTCGCGGTAACGCTCGGCCAATTCCCGTTCCGGACCCTGCTTCAGACGGCCGATCGCAATCACAACAACGCGCATCGGCGCAAACTAGCACCGCGCGTCGCTTCGCACCAAGCTCGCATGGCGCGCGAGCGAGCCGGGCAGGCGAGGGAGACGATCCTACAGCGTCTTCGCCGCGGCCGGGACCTGGGTCCACAATCGCTCGAGATTGTAGAACTCCCGGACCTCGGGGCGGAACACGTGCACGATCACGTCGCCGGAATCGATCAGCACCCAGTCGCAATTGGTCAGGCCTTCGACGTGCGGACTGACGACGCCGGCCTCTTTGAGGCCCTTGACGACGTTTTCCGCGACCGAACCGACGTGGCGGTTGGAGCGCCCGCTGGTGACGACCAGGTAATCGGAAAAGGCGGATTTGCCGCGAAGGTCGATGGTGACCGTTTCTTCCGCCTTCATGTCGTCGAGGCGGGAGAGGATCAGTTGCAAGGTCTGGTCGGCGTCTGGCCGCGCCGACAGCACCGCGACAGGAGTCGATGCCTCAAGAGCAGTCGATGTTTTACGCGGCTTCGGTAAAACCGACTTCGACGAAGACTTCGACGCTAAAGTCTTGGACAATACAGATGCGGTCAGGGACCATTCCTTTCACTGTATCGCGAACGCCGAATCCCGGCGGCTCGCGGTGATCTTACGCAAATGGGGTGACTGGTTCAATATTCCAATCGTGGCGGCGGTCATTTCTTCCAGCTGCCGTCCGGGTTCCGCAACCCGGTGGACGCCAGCGGGGATTTCATGCCGGTGAGAAACACCCAGGCCGGCGGCTTGCGATCGGCCAATCGCGCGGCGTCGGGGGTGGCGATGCGTGACGAAGCCAGCGCCCGCGCGGCGGGGGCGGCGAGCGCACGCAGGCTCTGCGGCGGCCGGTCGATCACCGCGAAGGGCACCTGCGCGGCGATCCGCCGCCAGCCCTGCCAGCGGTGGAATTGCCCGAGATTGTCGGCCCCCATGATCCAAACGAAGTGCACCTTGCTGCAGCGGCGGCGCAGATAATCGATGGTGTCGACAGTATAGCGGGTGCCGATGAAGCTCTCGAGACAGCTGACGACGATGCGCGGATCATTGGCCATCGCCTGCGCGGCAGCGGCGCGGACGGCGAGATCCTGCAGCCCGCTGACGTCCTTCAAGGGATTGCCCGGCGTCACCAGCCACCACACCCGATCGAGCTCGAGCCGTTTCAGCGCCAGCAGGCTGATGTCGCGATGCGCCTGATGCGGCGGGTTGAACGAGCCGCCGAGCAGGCCGATGCGCATGCCGTCGCTGTGCGGCGGAATCCGCGAGGACGGCGCAACTGAGCGTGGCGGCACTTCAGGCTCCGCGCGCGCGCGAGGGGCGGTTCACGGGCGGATCTGTCCGGTGCCGTGCACCCGGTATTTGAAGCTGGTGAGTTGCTCGGCGCCGACCGGGCCGCGGGCGTGGAATTTGCCGGTGGCGATGCCGATCTCGGCGCCGAAGCCGAATTCGCCGCCATCGGCGAATTGCGTCGAGGCGTTATGCAGCACGATCGCGGCGTCGACCTCGTTGAGGAATTTCGCCGCGGTTGTTTCATCGGCGGTGACGATCGCTTCGGTGTGGTGCGAGCCGTGCTGCGCGATATGGGCAAGCGCGTCGTCGACGCCGTCGACCAGCTTCACCGAAATGATGGGGGCTTCGTATTCGGTGTCCCAATCGGCGTCGACCACCGGCTTGACCCTAGGGTCGACGCGCTGCACGGCTTCGTCGCCGCGCACCTCGCAGCCGGCCGCGAGCAACATCGTCACCAGCGGCGCGAGATTTGACTCCGCGGCGCGGTCGACCAGCAGCGTCTCGGCGGCGCCGCACACCCCGGGCCGGCGCATTTTGGCGTTCAGCACGATGGATTTCGCCATATCGAGATCAGCGGCGCGATCGACATAGACGTGATTGACGCCTTCCAGATGCGCGAACACCGGGACGCGCGCTTCGGCTTCGACCCGCGCCACCAGGCTCTTGCCGCCGCGCGGCACGATGACGTCGACATTGCCGTCGAGGCCACTGAGCAACAGCCCGACCGCGGCGCGGTCGCGCACCGGCACCAGCGTGATCGCGGCCTCCGGCAGCCCGGCCTCGCGCAGCCCCTCGACCAGCGCATCATGGATGGCGCGGCAGGAGCGGAAACTGTCGGAGCCGCCGCGCAGGATCACCGCGTTGCCGGACTTCAGCGCCAGCACGCCGGCGTCGGCGGCGACGTTGGGCCGGCTCTCGAAGATCACCGCGATGACGCCGAGCGGCACCCGGACCCGTTCGATGGTCATGCCGTTCGGCCGCTGCCAGCGCTCGGTGACGGCGCCGACCGGATCGGCGATGTCGTGGATGATGCCGATGCCGTCGGCCATGGCGTCGACCCGGGCCTGCGTCAGGGTGAGACGATCGACGAAGGCGTCGGTGGTGCCGCCGGCCTTGGCCTCGGCGACGTCCTCGGCATTGGCTCGCAGAATCTCCGCCGCATGAGCCCGGATCGCCCGTTCCATCGCCGCCAGCGCCCGGTTCTTCTGCGCGGTCGAGGCGATCGCCAGCACCCGCGCCGCGGCACGCGCCTCGGCACCCAGCGCGGTCATCATCGCGGGAAGATCGGCGGCGCCGTCGATGGCTTTCAGGGAGGCGGTCATGTCGGGCTCAAATCGTCAGTTTTGTGACTGCCGTCAAAATAGGGTGTCCCGCGCCGCAGGTCAAAGCGGCTCAGTGAAAGCGGGCCGGCGGTGGCGGCGCGGCGGTCTTCCCATCGGCCGGATTCGTATCTATTTTTGCGGTGACCGGAGGCGCGCATGGCAACGAGCTATCACATCGGCAAGCATTTCGAAGACCTGATCGACGAATTGGTCAAAAGCGGTCGCTACTCCACCCCGAGCGAGGTGATGTGCGACGGGCTGGCCTTGCTCGAAGACCGCGAGTTTCTTCGCGCCGCCAAGCTGGAAGCGTTGCGCGCGGAGATCCAAAAGGGGATCGATAGCGGGCCGGCGGAAGCGATCGATCCCAGAGAATTCGTCGAGCGGATCAAGGCCCGGGGTCGGCAGGAACTTGCCGCGAAAAATGGCAAGTGAATTCCGTAAACGGCCGCGAGCCGAAGCGGACCTCGATGCGATCTGGAAATTTGTCGCCACCAACAACGGCTACGCTGCCGACCGACTGCTGGACCAGATTGGAGAGGCCTTCAAACTGCTCGTAGAAAATCCATTGGTCGGCCGCGCGCGACCGGAGTTTGACGGCGCGTTAAGAAGCTTTGTTGTCGGCAACTATGTGATTTTCTACGGCATCGTGGCCAACGCCATTGAAATCACGCGAGTTATGCATTGCCGACAGGATATCTCACCTGAAGACCTGCAGTAACCTCAGCCCGGCACCGCGCCCATCACCAGATCGTCGCGGTGGATCATTTCGGCGCGGCCGGTGATGCCCAAGATGCTCATCACGTCGGGCGAGGAGTGGCCCTTGATGCGGTCGGCATCGTCGGCGTCGTAGGCGACGAGACCACGGCCGATTTCGTCGGTGTCGGGGCCGCGCACCACCACGGCGTCGCCGCGGGCGAAATGGCCGTCGACCCGGATCACCCCGGCCGGCAGCAAGCTCTTGCCGGCGCGCAAGGCGAGGACCGCGCCGGCGTCGATGGTCAGCGTGCCCTTCGGCTCCAGCGAGCCCGCAATCCAGCGTTTTCGCGCGGTGACCGGATTGGCAGGGGTGAGAAACCAGGTGCAGGCGCCGCCCTTGGCGATGGCGCGCAGCGGGTGATCGATCTTGCCGGACGCGATCAGCATGTGGGTGCCGGCGGTGGTGGCGATCTTGGCGGCTTCGATCTTGGTGCGCATGCCGCCGCGCGACAATTCGGATTCGGCGCCGCCGGCCATCGCCTCGATCTCGGCGGTGACCTGCTCGACCACCGGAATCAGCTTGGCGTCGGGATTGGCGCCGGGCGGCGCGTCATACAGCCCGTCGATGTCGGACAACAGGATCAAGAGATCGGCGCTGCTCATGGTGGCGACGCGGGCGGCGAGGCGGTCATTGTCGCCGTAGCGGATTTCCGCGGTGGCGACGGTGTCGTTCTCGTTGATCACCGGCACCGCGCGCCATTCTAAGAGCTTGGCGATGGTGGAGCGGGCGTTGAGATAGCGCCGGCGCTCCTCGGTATCCTGCAGCGTCACCAAAATCTGGCCGGCGCCGATGCCGTGATCGCCGAGCACCTCGGACCAGATCCGCGCCAGCGCGATCTGTCCGACGGCGGCGGCGGCCTGGCTTTCCTCAAGCTTCAGCGGCCCGCGCGCCAGCTTCAGCCGGCTGCGGCCGAGCGCGATCGAGCCGGAGGACACGATCAGCACGTCACGGCCGTGCAGATGCAGTTCGGCGATGTCGGCGGCCAGCGCTGCGAGCCAGCCGGCCTTGACCTCGCCGGCCTCGGAATCGATCAGCAGCGAGGAGCCGACCTTGACGACGATGCGGCGGAAATTCTTCAGTTCGGGACGGTGCATGGGGACTTCTGGATCAGCTAACAACAAGCAATTCAACGTCGCCAAGGCGGCAGCAGGCTCCCTCGCCCCGCTCTTGCGGGGAGAGGGGTGGGGTGAGGGGCTCTTGCCGACCTGCGGAAGCCGAGCTCGATCGCGCGTGGTGCCTCGCCCCTCACCCGGATCGCAAGAGCGATCCGACCTTTCCCCGCGAAGAGCGGGGCGAGGTGAGGCCGTGCGTGCGGCGCGTTCGACTGCAGATCCATCGATCGACGCTACACGTTCTGCGGCGCCCAGGGTTCGGCCTGCGCCGCGCCCTTGGCCTTCTCCGACACCGGGGCCTCGCCGATCACTTCGACCAGCGCGCGCAGCGCTTCCTTGACGCCGGTGCCGGCGACGCCGGAGATCAACAGCGGCGTCTTCTTGGCGGCGCGCTTCAGCCGGTCCTTCTGTTTCTTCAGTTCGTCGGCATCGACCGCGTCGATCTTGTTCAGCGCCACGATCTCGACCTTCTCGGTGAGCTCGCCCGCATAGGCCATCAGCTCGTTGCGCACGGTCTTGTAGGCCTTGCCGGCGTGCTCGCAGGTGGCGTCGACCAGATGCAAGAGCACGCGACAGCGCTCGACATGGCCGAGGAAACGATCGCCAAGCCCGGCGCCTTCATGGGCGCCTTCGATCAAGCCCGGAATATCCGCCAGCACGAATTCGCGGCCGTCGACGTCGACCACGCCGAGCTGCGGATGCAGCGTGGTGAACGGATAGTCGGCGATCTTCGGCTTCGCGGCGCTCACCACCGAGAGGAAGGTGGACTTGCCGGCGTTGGGCAGTCCGACCAGCCCGGCGTCGGCGATCAGCTTCAGCCGCAGCCAGATCCAGCGCTCCTCGCCTTCCTGGCCCGGATTGGCGTTGCGCGGGGCGCGGTTGGTCGAGGATTTGAAATGCGCGTTGCCGAAGCCGCCATTGCCGCCCTCGGCCAGCACGAAACGTTCACCAAGCTTGGTGAAATCGTGGATCAGCGTCTCGCGGTCCTCGTCGAGGATCTGGGTTCCGACCGGAACCTTCAGCACGATATCCTTGCCGTTGGCGCCGTGGCGGTCCTTGCCCATGCCATTGGTGCCCTTCTGGGCCTTGAAGTGCTGCTGATAGCGATAGTCGATCAGGGTGTTGAGGCCGTCGGCGACCTCGATGATGACGTCGCCGCCGCGGCCGCCATTGCCGCCGCTCGGGCCGCCGAACTCGATATACTTCTCGCGGCGGAACGCCACGCAGCCGTTACCGCCGTCGCCGGAGCGAATATAAACCTTGGCTTCGTCAAGAAATTTCATGTCTATCCCTATCGCAGGGGGGCTGAACCGGCAACCGATTCAATGCCGAAAGGCCTGTAAATGCCGCGCTTTCCGCGCTTGCCGGCGGCCCGGATTTTGAAAAGGATGGGGTGGGCCGCGGCCGACCCGCGCCGCGCGCGGCCTGACCTCGTTGCATAAGGTTTCCTGACATATGGGGTTGTTTGCCAGAATTTCGAGCGCTACCGCGCCGGGCAATGCGCACTTGGCCGGCATCGGGCTGATGCTGGCGGCGATGGCGCTGTTTTCGTTTGGCGACGCGCTCGGCAAGCTGGTGGTGGCGAGCTATTCGATCGGGCAATTGCTGTTGCTGCGCGCCTGCGCCGGGCTGATCGTGCTGTCGCCGCTGATCTGGCGGCAGCGCGCGGAATTCCTCCGCTTGCCGCGGCCCTGGCTGCAATTGGCGCGCACGATCATCGCCACGCTGGAGGTGGCGACATTCTTCCTCGCCACCGCCTATCTGCCGCTCGCCGACGTCATCACCTTTTACCTGGCGTCCTCGCTGTTCGTGACCGTCGGCTCCGCGCTGTTCCTGCGTGAACAGGTCGATGCGCCGCGCTGGATCGCGATCGTGGTCGGCTTCGTCGGCGTGCTGGTGGCGCTGCAGCCGTCGGCGCAGACCATGACCTGGCCGGCGCTGATCGCGCTTTGCGCCAGCGTGTTCTTCGCGGGTCTGTTACTGATCACCCGCTCGCTGCGCGGCACGCCGGACATGGTGCTGGCGTCGCAGCAATTCATCGGCACCCTGGCGCTCGGTGCGGTGCTGATCCCCTCGGCGCCCGCCGGCTGGATCACGCCCGACCTATTTGATTCTGCGCTGTTCGCGATCGCCGGCGCGGTGTCGGCGCTGGGGCTACTCTGCGTCAACCGTTCGCTGCGGCTGGCGCCGGCGAGCGTGGTGGTGCCGTATCAATATACGATGATCGTGTGGGGCGTGGTGTTCGGCTATCTGGTGTTCGGCGACTGGCCGTCGCCCGCCATGCTGATCGGCGCCGCTATCATCATCGGCGCAGGATTTTATATCCTGCTCCGCGAACGCCGCGGTGCGGCGCCGGGCGAACGAGCACCCGGCGCCTGAGACGCTTACTTGGCGCGCGACGCCTCGAAGCCGGGCAGCACCAGCTGCAGCGGCTGAATGCCCGAGGTGTTCTGCTGTGCGACGAACTGCGCGTGGCGCCGATCGGCAGCCTCCACTTCGTGCTGGAATTCGTCGAGCATGTCGCGCTTGAGCAGGGCGTTCAGATATCGATCCATGTGCATTCTCCTATTGCACGATCTTGCTAGCGTGCGCGGAGGGAACCGCGTACTCGGAGCGCTACGGGCGCAGCTCGGCGTGATTAAACGTCTGCTAAGCGGCCGACCGAAATGCCCGGCAAATGCGGCGGCGCAAAACCAAAATGCCCGGCACAGGGCCGGGCATCGCACGCAACAGAAGATGTTTTGGCTAGCGCTACACCAGCCGCTTCTTCGAATTGCTCCAGCTCTTCAGCGACGACCACACGCCGCGGGTCAGCCGGAAGCAGTCCACCGGGGTGGAGCCGCCGAGCGCCTCGAAGCGATGCAGTTCGACGCCGCTCCACTGGAAGCCGCACTTTTCCAGCACGTTGCGCGACGCCGGATTGGCGACGCGGGCGCCGGAGATCAGTTGCTCGACGTCCTCGAACTCCTCGAAGGTGAAGTCGATCACCGCGCGCGCGGCCTCGGTGGCGTAGCCCTGGCCCCAGTAATCGACGCCGAGCCAGTAGCCGAGCTCCGGCGCGTCCTGGTCGCGCCAGTCGATGCCGACGATGCCGATCGGACGGAAATCCAGCTCGATCAGAAACACGGTCTCGTTGCCGGCCTCGGCCAGCGCCTTGATGAAGCGGGTGGCGTCGTCCGGCCGATAGGGATGCGGCAGCCGGCGGGTGTTTTCCGCGACCCGGCGATCCTTGGCGAGGTTGGCGATGGTTTTTACGTCCGCGAGCGTCGGCTTGCGCAAAGCGAGCCGTTCGGTCTCGAGGACGCAGCTACTGGTCTCGCGCAACCTGGATGTCGGGATATCCTGCAACATGTCGGGCTCCTGTGCGTGGAAGCAAACGCAACAAACGAAAAGGGGAGGCCGGTTTCCCGCCTCCCCTTTGGAGCCTGATCTGCTCCGCCGGTTCAACAGGACCCGGCGGACGATTTTATGTCCACCGTTATTCGGCCGCGGCTACTGCGATCGGAAGGACCGATACGAAGGTGCGGCCGTTGGCTTTGGCGCGGAATTCGACGTGACCTTCGATCTTGGCGAACAACGTATGATCGGTGCCCATGCCGACATTGAGGCCGGGATGCCAGGTGGTGCCGCGCTGACGCGCAATGATGTTGCCGGGAATCACGCGTTCGCCGCCATAGGCCTTGATTCCGAGCCGCTTGCCCGCCGAATCACGCCCGTTGCGCGAGGAACCGCCTGCTTTTTTGTGAGCCATGGCTCGTCTCCAAACTGCAAAGGTATGTGTAAATCAATTCCTTGACGGAATCATTGCAAATCTTACGCGGCTTCGTCGTCGGCCTCGGTGGAGGCTTCGACCACCGGCTTCTTCTCGCGCGGCGGACGCGGCCCGATGGTGGGCGACTTGCCGTCGGCGAGGATCTCGGTGATCCGCAGCACGGTGATTTCGTCGCGATAGCCGCGCTTGCGCTTGGAGTTCTTGCGGCGGCGCTTCTTGAACGAGATCACCTTCGGGCCGCGCTTGTGCTGCAGCACTTCGGCGGCCACGGTGGCGCCCGCCACGGTGGGCAGGCCGAGCACCGGGGTTTCGCCGCCCAGCACCAGAACTTCACCCAATTGGATGATGGTGCCGACATCGCCGGCGATCTTGCCAATCTCTAAGACATCATCCGGAACGACGCGGTATTGCCGCCCGCCGGTTTTGATGACTGCGAACATCGTTGAATTCCTTCGTGTTCGATTCCAGCCTCGGATCGAGCCGGGCTGGCTTCTTGTTCAGTCGTTAAAGTGCAGCGTCCTGGGGTGGCAAGCTGACGTCGCCTGGCCGGGATGCCATGGATGTGCCGGCGGTCAAAAACCGTCCGATCTTGGCGTAAGCCGGATTGCTTCGGCCACGCAAAAACGACGGCGCGAGAGACACCCCGCGCCGGACGCTGGCTTTATAGCCCGCGTCGGCGGCGAGTCAAGTTGCGTCCGGCCAGAGCGCGCCTCGTCCGATCACAAAAGCCAGGGAATCCGGGCCGGGCTTCCGCGGCTGCGAAACCAACAGGTTCCCAAGATGTTGTCTGCGGTCCGCAACGGATCCACAGGGGGCATTTCAGAATGGCTGACGACACACTGACGGCAACCGGCATCGGCAATCACGGCGCGACGCGCCTGCCATCGGTGGAGGTCGACAGTTACAACATCGAGCTCAAGGACGACGAGGGCTTTCTCGGCGACCGCGCCAGCAGAGGCGCCTTCCAGAAGATTCTCGACAGCTGGCGCAAGCCGCTGCGCAAGAACGGCGACGATCCGTTCGGCAAGAAATCCACCGAGGACATCACCAAGCACGAGCTCGACGCCATTCTGACCGGCGACGACGTCGCCGCCGTGGCGGTGGTGCACAGCGCGATCGAGGAATTCGCCCAGGAACTGGCCTATGTCACCCGCCGCTTCATGAAGACCAAGGCCTGGGCCGGCACCGAATGCATCGTGGTCGGCGGCGGCTTCCGGCAGAGCCGGCTCGGCGAATTGGCGATCGCGCGCACCGACATCATCCTGAAATCCGAGGGCATCGACGTCGATCTGGTGCCGATCCGCTATCATCCCGACGAGGCCGGGCTGATCGGCTGCCTGCATCTGGCGCCGTCGTGGATCTTCGAGGCCCATGACAGCATCTTGGCGGTCGACATCGGCGGCTCCAACATCCGCTGCGGCGTGGTCGAGACGCGCTGGAAGAAGGCGCCGGACCTGTCGAAGGCTGTGGTCTGGAAATCCGAGCTGTGGCGGCACGCCGACGAGGAACCGACCCGCGAAGGCGCGGTGAAGCGGCTGACCAAGATGCTGAAGGACCTGATCAGCGCCGCCGAGGCTGAAGGCTTCAAGCTGGCGCCGTTCATCGGGATCTCCTGCCCGGGGGTGATCAATTCCGATGGCTCGATCGAAAAGGGCGCGCAGAACCTGCCCGGCAATTGGGAAAGCAGCCGTTTCCACCTGCCGACCAGCCTGATCGAGGGCATTCCGGTCATTGGCGACCATGATACCGCGGTGCTGATGCACAATGACGGCGTCGCCCAAGGGCTCAGCGAAGTGCCGTTCATGCAGGAATTCGAGCGCTGGGGGGTGTTGACCATCGGCACCGGGCTCGGCAACGCCCGTTTCACCAACCGCAAGTCCAAGGGCAAGAAGGACAAGGACGCCGAAAAGCCGAAGGCCAAGGAGAAAGACAGCGAGAAAGACAACGGCAAGGACAAAAAAGACAAGAAAGACAAGGACTGAGCCGGGGCGGCGCAGCGGTCTCTTGGGGCGGTGGGCCGACGCCGGCGCGGCGGTCGACCGGGGCGGCGCTCTCGTCAATCCGACGGGGAAGCTCACGCAGCGCAGAGAATATGGCGGTCCCCGTCAGTGGCCCGTCGGCGGATCAAACGCGGGATATGAAAAATATCCGGCGTCCCCCGCCTTGTCTGATCGGCTCGGCTCGCCTAGAACTCCGCGCGACTGCAGGCGTTCGCGCCTGCCCCTGCACCGCGGAGAGGTGGCAGAGTGGTCGAATGCACCGCACTCGAAATGCGGCATAGGTGCAAGCCTATCGGGGGTTCGAATCCCTCCCTCTCCGCCAAAATGCTGTTCCAGGAAATTCCATTAAATCCAATTTCCGACATAAATCGCTGTAATAACAGGCTCATACAAATAGATTGGCGTGCCACTCCGCTCCACCGTGTCTCGCCAGATCTCACGCCTAAGTGTATGTAAGGGTGTATGTAGCTCCAGGGTGCCAGATTATGGCGCGGGGATTCGGAAAACTAACGGTCAAGACGATCGAGCATTTGTCTCGGCGAGGTATGCACGCTGACGGCGGCGGGCTTTATCTGCAGATCGCCGAGGGCGGCTCAAAGAGCTGGCTGTTTCGATACAAGCTCCACGGCCGCACACATTGGCATGGCCTGGGTTCGCTGCGTGACGTGGGCCTTGAAGAGGCGCGGGAGAAGGCGACCGGAGCGCGCAAGGTCCGCCTCAATGGCGGCGACCCCATCCAGGCAAAGCGCCAAGCGGAAGCCGCCGCCCGCATCGAAGCGGCCAAGGCGATCACGTTCGGAGAGGCGGCCAAGCGGTTCATCAAAGCCAATCGGGCCGGCTGGAAGAATGCCAAGCACGCCGACCAATGGGTGATGACGTTGCTAGGCGTCGACCAGAAGGGCAAGCCAAGCAAGAACGACTACTGCAAGACGATCCGTGATCTTCCCATCGGCGCGATTGATACGACGCTGGTCCTGCGGATCATCGAGCCGATCTGGGCAAGCAAGACCGAAACGGCCACCCGCATTCGCAGTCGCATCGAGCAGGTGATCGATGCCGCCAAGGCGAAGGGCGAGTTCAACGGCGAAAACCCGGCACGCTGGAAGGGGCATCTCGATAACCTGCTCCCGGCCACGTCGAAGGTTCGCAAGGTCCGCAATCATCCGGCGCTGCCTTACAGGCAATTGCCCGACTTCATGCGCAAGCTGCGCGAGCGTGATGGTGCCGCTGCGGCGGCTCTTGAGTTTCAAATCTTGACGGCCGTCAGGCCGGGCAACGCAGTGGCGGCAAAATGGGACCAGATCGATCGGCAGACATCAGTCTGGACCATTCCAGCCGCACTCATGAAGAGCGACGCTGAACATCGAGTGCCATTGAGCAAGGCGGCGCTCGCTGTGCTTGATCGGATGGAAGCCACGAAGGATGACAGCGAGTACATCTTCCCCAACACCAAGGGCAAGCCTCTGAGTGACGCTTCGATGGCCGCGGTGATCGACAGGATGAATGAGCTGGAGCGGCGCTGGATCGATCCCAAGCTCGACCGCGATATCGTTCCGCACGGCTTCAGGTCGTCGTTCCGCGACTGGGCTGCAGAGCACGGCTATGACGATGCCGTTGCCGAAGCTGCGCTCGCGCACAAGGTCGGCGACGAAGTGGTCGCGGCCTATCGGCGCACGACCTTCCTCGACCTACGCAACCGGATGATGGAAGACTGGGCCGACTATTGCGCCCGACCTTCCAGCAGCGGTGACACCGTCGTGGCGTTCCGGGCGTAGTCACGAAACCGGGGAAGCAGGCGTCAGATAAAACGCGGCGATCTGGTTTGGTTGCGGAGACTGAAGGGCCTGCGAGAACATGGTACAACCACCGAACTCACCGGGCATCATCGAACTCGTGTTTCGGCCGCCACGCCGCGGGATCGGCGATCCAGCGGTTGATTTCGGATTCATGCCAGCCTGCGCCGTTAACGCTGATCCTGATCTGCGCCGGGAATGTCCCCTCAGTAATCTTGCGGTAGATGGTAGATCGGGACAGTCCGGTTCGGGACAGAACGGTTTTCAGGCGGATGATCCGGTCTGGTTCGGGCATCGTCGCGCCGCCTCCTTGTGACTGCTCCTGATCCAGTCAGAGCAAGCAGTGACGCGCACGCAAGACTATTTTTCGCGTCGTCGAAGCCCGGCGTAAAATCGGCGGCAAATACTTCTGATCGGCGGAATCGAAGCATGCCAGCCAAAAGGCTTGGCGAGGTTTGGGGACAACGACATGCATCAGATCAGATCCCGATGCCCCGGCCTCTGCCGAGGTCGATGCCGTGGGTGAAGGCCAATTCCTGACCGAGCCGGCGGCCTGTTTCGAACGCGATGCCGAGTTGTTGCTTGCGGCCAGCGAGAATGGATTCAAGCTGCGGATCGCGCTCTAAGTTCTTGGCCATGTTACCCATCGCCGCCCGCGTGGATTTGTAGCCCGACATGTCGCCCGCCTGATACTGGTGCTGGCTGGTCTGATCGAGCTTTTGCCAGCGCTCCACGAAGCGGTCGGCGCGCCGGGCCGGGTCGGTGCGCAGCTCGGTTTCGAGCTGGAGAGCGCAAATCGCGCGGGCGGGATTGCCCGAAGCGGCTAGCTCTGCGAGTTCCGGGTTCGTCTTGTAGGCGGCTTCGGCGTCGTGCGAGCCATAGGGCCGTACCGCCTCAAACTCCTTGCGGGCCTCCTGCAATTCCTTCACCTGCTCCGAGCTGGCCTTGCCGCCCTGCTGCTGCATCTCGAAGATCGCATTCACGGCGCGGGCGTGGCGGATGAGCGCCTTGGTAGGAGCTTGACGCAGTGCCACGTCCGTGTCCGCTGCCACGGTCCTTTCCGGCGTATCCGTCGTTCGCCGGACTGCCGCCGCGGCGCTTTCCCTTTCCGGCGCTTCCCGCTCTGGCCTCCGTTCGCCATCCGTGCCGGGTACATCTCCCGGAAAGCGCAGGCCCTCAAACATACCGCGCAGCTTCTCCGGCACGAGTCTCTGGACGATTTCGGCGACACGCTCGCGGAAGGTGATGCCGCGACGCTCGGCGTAGCCCTGAATCGGATCGGCGCGATCGTAATCAGACGCCATGTCCTTGGCCCGATCGCGCGACAGGGTACGGGTGAGCCGCTCCTGGCTGGTGAAGTCGTCATGGCCATAATGCAGGTCCGTGCCGTCGCGGTGGCGCGAAAGGGCGACATAGCTGCCGTGGGCGTCCATGCCCGGCGTCGCCAACACATGGGTCCGGTCCACGGTCATGCCCTGTGCCTTGTGAATGGTCGCGGCATAGCCATGGTCGATGCGGTTGTAATCCTTGAGGTCGAACGAGACGTTGCGCCCGTCATCGGTACGCACCGACATGGATTTCTGACTGACATGCTCGATGGCGCCGAGCGTGCCGTTCTTCACGCCAAGCCCGCGTTCGTTTTGCAGGAACATGACGCGATCCCCACTGGCGAAGCTGCGCGCGCCGCGTTCGACCGTGACACGCACATCCCCGCCGAGATCGCCGGCGGCCCGCATCCGTTCCCGCGCCCCCGCGTTGAGTTCGCGAACCTCGTCGTTGGTATGGGTGAGGATGATGCGGCTGCGGTCCGGCGATGTCTGCCGGTCGCGGTCCCAGCGGTCGATCAGTTCGCTGCGCGCCTGCTCGCGGGACGCCGCCGCATGCACCATGCCGCCTCTCGCATAGGCATGGATCGCTGCGCCAGTCTTGCCGGTCGCCAGGTCGCGGGTGGCGTCGCGCTGCCAATCCTCGCGTTGGCGGCGCACCTCGCCGATCTCGACGCCGCCGTGGCGCTCATGAATCGAGCGGAAGGCCGCGCCCGCTTCTATTGCTTGCAGCTGTTGCGGATCGCCGACCAGCACCACCTTGGCGCCGGCGTCGGCGGCATGGGACAGCACGCGCTCCAATTGCCGCGTGCCGACCATGCCCGCCTCGTCGATCACCAACACGTCGCGCGCGCTGAGCAGGTCGCGGCCCTGGCCCCAGCCATGTTCCATGCTGGCGATGGTGCGTGACGCAATGCCCGATCCGCTTTCGAGGTTTTCCGCCGCGATGCCGGACAGCGCCACGCCCCGGACCTCGTAACCCGCCGCCTCCCATGCCTCCCGCGCCACGCCCAGCATCGCGCTCTTGCCCGTCCCGGCATGGCCGACCATGATCCCGAGATCGCGCCCGTCCGTGACATGCGCCAACGCATCGGCCTGCTCGCCGGACAGGACAAGGCCGCGCGCTTCCGCACGCGCCAGAGCCGCTTGCCTGTCAGCGTCCTCCACGGCATGGCGTTCCCGCTCGGCCATCAGTTCGGCAGCGTGGTGCAGGCGCTGTTCGGACTCGATCATGTCGCGGGTGGTGAAGCGGTCCTCGCCGCGTCCGTCCTGTCCGAGTTCCACCAGATCCGGCGCGCCGCGCATCGCGCCCATCACTGCGTTGAACTGATCGACCCCGTCGCTGTGCCGATGCGCAAACTTTGCCATGTCGCGCAGCGTGAAGGTCGATTGCTGATGCGTGATCGCGTCCAGTGCGATGGAAGGATCGGCAATAATGCGCTCGCCGTTGCCGCGCGCGATTTCGCGGTGCATCTCCGCGCGGTCGGCGGCCTCGCCCCCTTCGCGTTCGATCCGCTGCGCGGATGCGCCGATCTGGCTTTGCGGCTCCAGCCCGATGCCCTGCGCCTCAAAACTGCGGTGGTCGATGCGTGCGTCGATATCGAGTTCGGCCAGCCGCTCGTTGGCGAGCTCGGCCCAACGTTCGCGCCAGCGTTCGACCATCTGCGTGCGGTTCCAATCCCGCACCTTCGGGCCGAAGCCATTGTCGTCCCCGTTGATGTTGATTTGCCGCATCGTCAGCATGACGTGGGCATGAGGTTTGGGCATGCCGTCCTCGCCGATATCCCAATGCACATTGAGATCGGCGATCATGCCGCGGTCCACGAACTCCGACTGCGCGAAGTCGCGGGCGAGTTCGATGCCTTGCACCTGTGTCATCTCGCGCGGAATGGCGAACTCGACCTCGCGGGCAAGCTGCGCATCCTTGCGGATCTCGAACGCCTCGACATCGTTCCAGAGCCGTTCGCGGTCGCTCCACGCCTCGGGCGCGTTGTCCGGTAGCATGACCTCGGAATGGACCACGCCGCGCTTCGCGGAAAAGTCATGGCTGCGGTCCAGGCGCTTGTCGCGCAACCGCGAGCCCGAGCGGTAGGCGGCCGACGCCACCGCGCTTGAGCCAGACTTGCGGCCAATGACCTTGACGTGAAGATGATAGATCGCCATCGCGATCGGATCATTGCCACGGCGAAGCGAACGTCGGAACGACGTATAAGCGCGCCCTCCCTCGAAAAATTCTCGTACGGGACTACGCCGTCTCAAACCGTCCCGGCAACCTTACAGCTTTGTGCCCAGGGCTCAACTATCATCGCTGCATCGACATTGCTGGAGGACGTGATGCGCAAGCCACGGGATTTCGACGGGGAACTGAAAGCACTTCAGGACAAGGCGCGAGAACTGAAAATTCGCAAGGTACAGCAACTCGGTGAGCTGGTGATTGCAACCGGGGCGGACGCACTCAGCGCCGACGAACTGGCCGGCGGGCTGATCGTGTTGGCCGAAACCAAGGATGCCGGAAAGAGGGAGGCATGGGCCAAGCGCGGGGCTGCGTTCTTTCAAAGCCGGGCGCGGCGAAGTGCGCCATCAACTGACCGCGACACTAACGGCACTCCTGCACAACCGAGCGGCGCGCAACCGACACCAAGCCGCAATGGCGCGGCATGATATGCGCGCTTGGCAGGTCGAGCGCCGCAAGCGTACGCGGCATCTGATCGAACTCGGCGGTCTCGTCGTCACGGCCGGTATCGTGGAGCTGACCGGCGACGACCGCGCCACCATCCTCGGCGCGCTCCTCTGGATGGCCGACAAGCTCCAGAGTGAGGATGGCGAACACGCGCGCGGTGTCTGGACCACGAAGGGGAAGAACGCGTTCGAGGCGGCTTCGGCCACTCACAGCAAGACGGATCCAACTGGTCCGGCGGTTCGTCGCTAACATGCTACAATAGCCCGATTTAAGAATGAGCGACTGAGGCCAGTGCCTCGCGACGAGGGTGTGATTTCCACCTCTTGCGCTGAGAACTAACGGCAATTGGGGCCGCTATACTTGACAGGCGCCGGGAATCACAGCCAGCCTCGCATTTTCAGATCTGCAGCTCCCGGCATGACCCGAATCGTTCGTCAGACAAACGCCGCCCCTGGCAAGGAGGAAGAAGCAAAGCCTCGTACCTTCTCGGACTTCGCGGGTGAGCCGAACCTTGTGCTTTTGGGCGACCCGGGCTCGGGCAAGACCCATCTGTTCAAGGAAGCCGCAGCCACCGAAGGTGCACGCTTTCTCAAGGCGCGCGCCTTCCTTAACATGCCGGCGCATGCGCTTGCGGGGCAGGCGCTGTTTATCGACGGTCTCGATGAAAAGCGCGGTGGGCGGAGCGACCAAGGCATCATCGATGCGCTGGTCTCGAAGCTGTGGGACGTAAAGCCGGCCAGGGTCCGCATCTCGTGCCGGGTGGCGGATTGGCTGGGGGAAAGCGACTTCGCCGCGCTTCGCCCCTATTTCGACCAGCACGGAGATGCGCCCGTGCTCCAGCTCGACATGCTCTCCGCGGCAGAGCAGCGAGAGGTTCTCGCCGGGCAGGGCGTTGAGGACGCCGTCGCTGATGGCTTCCTGGTTGAAGCCGAAGAACGTGGCCTCGCGGATTTCCTTGAGAACCCGCAAAACCTCATCATGCTGTGGCGCGCAGTCCAGACGGGCTCATGGCCGGCGACGCGCACGCAGCTATTCGAGATGTCGACCGGCCTCATGCTCCAGGAATGCAATCAGGAGCACGCGCGCTCGGGCGGCGGGTCACTGTCGGTGGCGGAGCTTCGGCCCGTCGCCGGCGCCATTTGCGCGGCGCGCCTTATCAGCGACGTCGATGCGGTCAGCCTGACCGACCAGGAGGGCACGGCGGACATACCGGGGTATCGCTCCGTTTCATTCTTCGCGCCCGAGATGGTGCAGGCTGCGCTGGGCCGCCGGGTATTCGATGCGGGCGCTGAAGCCGAGACAGTCGATTATGCGCACCGCACCACGGCAGAATTCCTCGCGGCCGAGTTCCTAGCCCGGCTGGTTCGCGAAGGGTTGCCGTTCGGGCGGGTTCTCGCCCTCATGGGCGTCGATGGGCATCCCGCGGCGGAATTGCGTGGCCTGCACGCCTGGCTTGCGGTTCACCTGCCGGAACATGCAGACGAACTTATCGAAGCTGACCCTTATGGGGTTCTGACCTACGGCGATGCGGCGTCGCTTGCGCCGTCATCATGTGCCTGTCTTGTGCAGGCGCTCGACCGGCTTTCGAAGGAGAATCCCTGGTTTCGTTCCGGCAACTGGCAGTCGCGCTCCATCGGCGCGCTGGCACGGCCCGACATGATAGGTGAATTTCGGGCCATCCTGAACAACCCCGCATCGGCTTCCGGCATCCGGTCAGTGGTGGTGGACGCGCTAATGCTGGGCACGCCCCTTTCCGAGATGCTCCCCGATCTGGTGGCGGTTCTGGTGCGGCAGAATTCACCATTCGCCGAGCGTGCCCACGCGCTTGCCGCGCTTCTTCGCCTTGACGATCCGGGCAAGGCCGCCTTGCGCGATGCATGCCAAACCCAGCTTGGCAACACGTCCAACGAGGTCCGTCTGCGTGCCGAAATCATCACGCAGCTCTACGGGCATCCGTTCGGCGTTGCTGACGTCGTGACCCTAATCGGCGATTGCCTTGACGTTGACGACATGGCCGGCTCGGGACTGCTCTGGACGCTCGCCGACAAATTGCCGGAGAGCGACGTGCCGGAAATACTCGACGGCATCGCGGTCCCGATGAACAGTGGGCGCGGTTTCGACCGCCGTGTCTGGGAAGTGGCTGCGTTTTACGCCCGTATTCTGGTTCGGGCGTGGCGCTCGCCGGTTCCGTTCGACCCCGGCCGCGCGCTGGAGTGGCTGCGCAAGCGCGCCGCGTTGAAGGGCGGCACAAGCGAGAGCCGGGCTCGGGGCCTTCGCGATGCCTCACGAGACGCGCCGGAACGTATGACCGCAATCGCGCGCCATTTTCTCCGTACCGTCATTATCGATGAAGATCGCTGGCTCTCCTATAACCGATTTCGCGAAGCGTTACTTCTTGAGCCAAATGTCGACACGCTGCTTGATATCTCGGCCGAGGAAATGGCCGCGGCTGAACCGGGTGAACGGCAGGTCTTTCTGTATGAGATCGCGCTCTCGCTTTCATACCACGCCGGCCACCCTCATGCCGCCACGGTATTCGAGACGCTTTGGTCAAGGGGGACCGGTGAGGCTGCACTGGCGACAGCGCTGGCGCGGGCGATTGTCACTAATCTTCCGCCCGATTACTTCGCGGGCCGTTCCAGCCGTGAGGAGGTTGACGTCGAGGAAAGCCGCGAGCAGCAGCGGCAGGATTTCGATCGCGATTTCGAACAAATCCGCAGCGGCGTCCATATGGGCTGGCTCAAGCATCTCGGCATGATTTATTTCGCGCACTATGGCGATGTCGAACGGGCGGCGACACCGCGGGAGCGGCTGGCAGCGTGGCTGGGTGAAGAGCGAACCGGCGCCGCGCTCGATGCGCTGATGGCGTCGCTGTCGCGGAATGACCTGCCATCCTACGCCGACGTCATGGCGCTAGCCGCCCAGCATCAGCACTACGACTGGTGGAGCGCCATGGTAGCAGGGATGAATGAGCGCTGGGCCTCCGGGCAGGACCTTTCGGGTCTCTCCGATGATTTCCTGCGGGGCATGCTCGCCTTCGATATCACATGCCCTGTCTCCCAGCTGCAGGATGGGACCGAGCATTGGATTGTCCATCCATGGCGGAAGTCCCTGACGGAACGCCGTCCCGAGTTTGTGCGGGATGTATATCTCGCGGTCTTACGCTTGCGGCTTTCGCGGAACGAGCAATTTTCCGACGGGTTGAGCGAGCTTTTGACCGAGGCTGCGTTCGAGCCGTACCGGGCGGACATCGTGCTTGGCCTCTTGCGTGAATTCCCAAATGCGAGCCCGTACCGCCTTGATGATTTGCTTGCCGCCGCGCTGAAGCTTCCTGCGGCGCACCAGGAATTTCTGGTGCTGGCGCAGCAGGTGCGTTCCGGCGCGATACCCGTCGAGCACCGCCAGCGAGATCTCTGGCTTGCCTCAGCATATGTTCTCGCACCCGCTTCGTTCGAGCAGGACGTGGGCCAGCGCGCCCGGGCACATCCGGATTTTATTTTTGACCTTCGCGACAAGGGTGGCTTCGGCGACGACCGCCAGCCTTCCCGGGCTTTAGCTGTGCCGGTTGCTGAGTTCATTGCGCGTCTCGCGGGAAGTTTATTTCCCGAGACGCCGCATCCGTCGGACGGTTGGAGCGGCAACACCAACGCGTGGGATGCGGCCGACTATATTCGGAGCTTGATTAATGTCATTTCAGCATCACCAAGCGAAGTCGCAACCGATGCCCTGAGTCGCCTTAACGCGGACCCTGGGCTAACCTCGTACCGGCCGCATATCCTTCATGCGCTGGCGAACCAACGGCAAAGGCGGCGTGACGCCGAATACGATCGGCCCGACTGGCCGCAAGCCATAGCGGCCTTGCGCAATGCGGCGCCCTCGACGGTGGCTGACCTTTACGCCCTGTTGGTTGCGCATCTCCGCGGCCTCGCACACAGCATCGCGCGGGCGAACACGGACATCTTCAAGCAATTCTGGAATCTCGATTCCTATGCGCGCACGGCGGAGCCGCGGCCGGAGGAAGCGTGCCGCGACAACCTCGTGACGCTCTTGCGCCCATCACTGTTGCCGCTCGGAATCACGGCTGAGCCGGAAGGCCACATGGTCGCGGACAAGCGCGCCGATATCTCGGTGTCGATGCCCTCGCGAAAAATCCTGTGCGAGCTGAAACGCGACTATCATGCTGAGGTGTGGACGGCCATCGAGGGGCAGCTTGAGCGGTTCTATGCCCATGACCCGGATGCCAGGGGCTTTGGCATCTATTGCGTTTTTTGGTTCGGCAGAAAAAAACCGCACGGTATTCCGCCCCATCCGAAAGGCTTGGCGGCGCCGCAAAGCCCAGGCGAAATGGAACAGATGCTAAGAGACCTGATGCCGGAAAGGATGCGCAGCCGTCTCACCGTCATCGTCATCGACGTTTCGGGGGAGGTTTGACCACGGTCCGGAGTTGAAGAGCACTTTGAAGTGGTGAGCCTTCCCGCCCATGTGTTGTGTTTCGGCGTGGAATAAGATCCGATGTCAGATTGACAGCCGGGGTCTTCAGGATCACTGGCATAGCCTTGGGGCGAACGACGCTTGACCTCGGCGTTCGGCTCCGTCGCCAGGAAGGCGAATAGGTTTCGCCTTCCTTGACCTTCCGCACTGACGTCCAGTTCGCCAGATGCCAGCGAAGCAGGCGAGGGGGCGGCTCTCTTTCAGGGAGAACCAAATGTCTCCGCCCTCGGCCTTATTGAACTAGCTGAACTTTTGAACGGGACCACGCAGCGGTGCTCCGGGCCCAACCACCTCGTCCATTGTTTGCGTTACGGATGCGGTGGAGTGGGCGGAAACGGCAGCCAGCGTTCCTCTTTTGGTTGTAAAGCCTCGCGCATCGTTTAGAGATGCACGACTTGGTCGATTTTTGGGGGCGAACATGTCGGAAGCTGATTTTGCACAACAGCCGTTCAATGCCGTGGAATTCGTAGAGAATCCCGAGAATCGATGCCCGGTTATCCTTGTGCTCGACAATTCTGGCTCAATGAGCGGTGCCCCTATACAACAGCTCAACGACGGTCTTCAGGCATTTCGGGATGAGCTATCGGCGGACAGCCTGGCGGCCAAGCGAGTCGAGGTCGCCATCGTCACCTTCGGGCCCGTTAAGGTCGAATCCGACTTTGCGACGATCCATAATTTCTATCCGCCCAAAATCGAAAGCGCGGGTGCCACCCCGATGGGCGAGGCCGTCGAGAGAGCGCTCGATATGCTGAGGGAGAGGAAGGCGACCTACCGGTCCGCTGGCGTAAAGCACTATCGCCCTTGGGTCTTTTTGATCACAGACGGATCGCCGACAGACTCGGTGAGTCGTGCCACGCATCTCGTTCACGAGGGCGAGGCCGCGAAATCCTTCATGTTTTATGCCGTGGGCGTCGAAGGTGCTGATATCGGCATTTTACGTACGATTGCGGTTCGCGAGCCTCTGAAGCTGAAGGGCCTCCAGTTCAAAGAGTTCTTCCAGTGGCTCTCGGCCTCGCTTTCATCTGTCTCAAAGTCAAATCCAGGCGATCAGGTGCCGTTGCAAAATCCCACGGCTCCTGACGGGTGGGCTACAGCGGGATGACCGGACCCGATTGGGAATGGGTTACGGCGAGTGCAATCGGTACGTCGCACCTTCGCGTAAACCGAGGTTGTGACGACTCTGGCGCATGCATCTTTGTGCCAGGCAGAGACGAATCCGCGCTGGTTGCGGTCTGTTCTGATGGAGCAGGATCCGCGCAACGATCCTCTATCGGCTCTCGCATTATTGTCCGCGCCTTTTGTCGAAACGTTAGGACCTATCTGCAGGGCGGGGGAACCTTAGCAGACCTTTCTCGCGACATTGTGAGCGATTGGCTCGACGACATGCGCGGACGGATTGAGGTAATTTCAAGATCTGCTGGGCTTACTCCCCGCGACTATGCCGCGACGCTAGTCGGCTGCATAGTCGGCGAGGGGAAAGCTAAAGTTCTGCATGTTGGAGACGGGGCCGCCGTCTATCGTACAACAAATTCAGACGAATGGGCCGTAGCCAGTTGGCCCTCAAACGGGGAATATGCATCAACGACTTACTTTGTAACTGACGATCCCGAGCCATCATTTCAGTTAAGTGAGATTGAAGGTTATGTGTCTGAACTAGCCGTCTTTACAGACGGTATCGAGCATCTTGTTCTGAATTATTCCACCCGCAGTGCGTTTCCTCCCTTCTTCAACCGGATGTTTTCCGACTTCAGGTCCGGTGGGATTCGGAAGAATCGCAAGTTGTCGCGACAACTGTGCAACTATTTGAACGGTCCGTCCGTGTGCGACAGGACGGATGACGACAAAACGCTATTGCTCGCACGCCGAATTCTCAATGTCGCGCCTCAAAAGCATCTTTGATCAGCAGAGGAGAGCGGTCCCGCTCGGCAAGCTGTTGGGGCGCGGTGGCGAAGGGGCTGTCTTCGAGATCGTCGGCGAACCAGAACTCGCAGCTAAAATCTATCACCCCGACAAAGCACGAGAGCGGCAGCAAAAGATCTCTGCCATGGTCGCTACCGGAATGCAGGCGAAGGTGATTAACGCGGCGTTCCCGATTTCTCTGCTATTTGAGGGCGGTGGCACGTTCGCAGGTTTCACGATGCGGCGCGTCGGGAAGCAGAAGCCGGTTCACCAATTGTATTCTCCAGCAAGTCGGCGGAATGAATTCCCGAGCGCAGACTATAGATTGTTGCTCCGGACAGCATTGAACATTGCGAAAGCGGTAGCCGCCGTACATTCGGCGGGTTGTGTTATTGGCGATTTGAATCACTCGGGTATCTTAGTTGGCGCCGACGCCACCGCCACTCTTATCGACTGCGATTCCTTTCAGTTTTCAAAGGAAGGCAAAACATTCTACTGCGCGGTAGGAGTGCCCGATTACACGCCGCCAGAACTGCAAGGCAAGTCACTGGAAAATATCAACCGAACGCCAAACCACGACGCATTTGGATTGGGCGTCGCCATCTTCAGTTTGCTGTTTTTAGGTCGGCATCCCTTTTCTGGTCGATACCTTGGTCGCGGCGACATGCCCGAAGAGCGGGCGATCGCTGAGTATCGCTTTGCGTATTCAGCAGACAAGTCGCGCACCCAAACTGAGCCTCCACCTTTTGCACCGACGCTCTCCTATGTTCCAAAGGAGCTGGCGACCGCATTCGAGACCTGCTTTGGCCCCGGCGGAGCAAATAGCGGGCGACCTAAATCGGCCGACTGGATTTCGCTGTTGCAGCAAGCCGAGACGCAGCTAGTCAAGTGCGGCGCGACGGCGACTCATTTTTATTTCTCGTCAGCACCAAACTGCCCTTGGTGCGGGCTCGAAAAGGCCATCCCGGGCTTCGTCACATTTCCATCTCCGCTCAACATTAATACGATTACTCCGCCAGACCTCGGCCAACTCATCGCTGCGATTCGTGGGGTGACTGATCCGGGAAGCGCGCCGTCGTTGTATTCGGCAATGCCGACCGTCCAGGCCGCGCCAAACACTCAGAATAAAGGCTCCCTTGATAGTTCTGCTGGACAGTTCGTGATGTCGACCCTTGGCGGGGTTGCGGCGGCAATTCTTTTGAGATCGGGATATGTTCCGCCCTGGATTGGACTGGGAGCTCTCGGCGCGTCCGCATACTTCGCGTTTAGAAATCCGGTGCAGTCCCGCGCCAACAGCCCTCGTTCACATCAGCTCAAGCAAGCTTGGGATCAGATGGATCAGCGCTACAGGACCGAGGGAGACGCTTCGCGCTTTAACGAAGCGAGGCGGCAATCCGAGCTAAGAATTCGTGAACACAACGATCTCCCGGCCGAAGAATCGCTGCGCCTGGCGGATCTTTCGCACAGGCAGCGGGAGATGCAACTCAAGTATTTTCTCGAACGGTTTAGCCTCGTAAACGCGAAAATAAAGAGCGTCGGTAGCGCAAGGAAAGCGACGTTGCGGTCGCACGGTATCTATACCGCGGCAGACATCTCGAGACAACGAATCGAGCAGATCCCTGGTTTCGGGCCCGCGACTGCAGGATTGCTGCTGTCATGGCGTTCTGATCACGAGCGGCGTTTTGTCTTCAATCCCAGTCAACCGATCAATCCCAGCGATACTGCACAAGTAAGATCCGACATCGCTCAAAGGCGTGTTGCACTTGAGTCGGCATTGAAGGCCGACTTGATCACTATTAGGACAGCCGCGGCTGAAATACAACGTGCACGGACAGATCTTGCCAATCGCGCGCGGGCAATCTGGGTTGAGTTTAAGCAGGCCGAAGCTGACGAGAAAGCGCGAGTGTTCGGCGACGTTGCCGCCCGACGCTGGGTATTCGGGGTAGCGTGCTTCGCCGCTTTCATCGTCGCGGGCGCAAATAGTAATGGCCCGAGTGCGGCAACGGCACCCTCAGCGCCTCCTCCGACGCGATCGACGACAATCGTGCCTTCCGCGGCTCCGAAGATCTCAACCGCACCGAACAACGCTCAGCCTAATGTCAGTTTGCCTGGATGGGTGCCCTTACAACCCACGGGGTCGCTGCAGGTTGGAGATTCGATGAAACAGGTTCCACGGCGGATCGAACGACCCGCTCAGGAGCCAAACAATGGCGCCGTCGAGACGGCAGTAGCTCCGCCGGTGGTGCCGCCGCTCGATCCGCCTCGTGAGGTCAAGCCTCTGCCGCAGCCGCCAGTTGATCCTAGCCTAAGCATTGCCCAAACTACACAGACCGTTGCGGCGCCAGATCCAGCGTTTGGCCGACTAAAAGACCTTGGTTTTACCGTGTCTATTGAGCCTTTTTGGAGTGCCGCCGCGCTAAGCGGACTGCGAGAATTTAAGATCGTCAATCACTTGCCGACCGACAGCCGTTTGGATGCGGTGACAACCCAGGTATTACAATCGCCTCAGGCAATCGCTCGCAATCACTCATTTCTTGGCGGATGGGCCATCGATCCAACGTGTACGCACGGTTCGCAACTCACGATCTCGGCTCAGGAAGCTCGGACGGAGGGAGGAATATGTATATTCGACGCCTTTCTTCCCAACCGATCCGGCTGGACGGTGCGGGGCCATTGCCAGGTTGGAGCAGATAGGTGGCCAGCTACGATCAATTTTGCTGTTGCTGGGATCGCGCTGTCCTGGTCGAGCGCTAAGGGCAATACGACATACTATCGATGTAGGTAGTTTGATTAAGGCATGTTGGGCTGGAACAGTTGAGTGCACGCGTCTGGCCTAGATTCTGGACAACAGCCGTTCGAAGGTGCACGCGTTTCGCCGCTCACCCGGGGCTAGTCCTACAGGAACCTGACCGTCACGAGGCTGAAGCCGACCACCCGCTCGACTGTCTCCCAGATGTCGTGAGAGGAACTGTTGCAATAGGTGACCGACACTTCGTCTATGTAGATGAGACCTGTAAGGGCCTCCATCGCATCGCCGCGCAGCACCTCAACGAGGGCGTCCCGTGCGGCTTCCCGCTCCGGTTCGTCATGCTCGGTGGAACCAGGCCCAGCTTGCTCTGTAGCACAGTGATCTTCTCGCGCCTGGCGTCGATGACCACAAAGTCGACGCCACTCAGCGCCTTGCGCGCAATCTGGATCTCCAGCCAGGCGAATCCGCCGTTGACGACTTGGTCGATGGTCGGCGACGGATCAGCGTTTTCAGCCGCGGCGATTATCATTGGAAGGACGAGCCGTGCTGGTACGTGGTCTGGAAAGGCGGGGCCCCCACTGGGCCAGCGACCACAAGCAGAGCACGATCTGGGACATTCCAAGCAATAACCCGCTGGTTGGAGGCGGCGAGGAGAAGGTCGGCCACTCAACGCAAAAGCCCGCCGAGTGCATGAAGCGCCCGATCGAGAATAATTCGAACCCGGAGCCGTTCAGCGGCTCGGGGACGACCATCATCGCGGCGGAGATGACCGGCGGCGGTGCCTCGCAGTCGAGCTTAACCCCACCTTGTCGATATGGAGGTAGCCCTTTGGTAGGGATTCGCGGGGAAGGTCGCACCCCCGGACGGTATTCCGTTCTCGGACGTTGCAGCGGGGGCTGTCGAAAGCCCCCTAGTGGCTCAAACGCGTGGTACCCGCGATCGGCGTAAGAACTAGGCGATGACTTGTTCCGAGCTACCCTATCTCGTCCGTTGTCGGAAAGCCTAGGCACCTCGGTCCAACCGCTTTTTACTATGGCAAAACTCCAACAGTCTGGCCTTGAAGTTGCAATTGCGGCGGGAGATTGCCAATCTAACGGCAAAGTCGATTCGACTTGGGTGGCAGCTAGCGATTGTCTGGGATGGAGAGTTTTTCTGCTGCAGATTCTTTGGTGGGATATGTCTACCAATGTGAGTATGCGCTATTCCGAGCCTTGGACACGGATGATCCGGCAGAGGGCTTCATAGTGGAAACCTTCGACGACGTGGTCGTCGAAGGGAGGGACGACGCTTTTGAGCTCTTGCAGCTGAAACACCACGATCCCGCCAAGGCAAAGGCCTTCACCGACAGAAGCGTTGATTTGTGGAAAACGATTCGCATCTGGTCCTCTCTCGTGAGGGACGACGCTGTCGATCCAAGCAAAACCTCGTTCTTTTTGCTTACCACTGCCCAAGCGTCGCCCTCCGCGAAGCTGGTCGAATTTCTAGCACCGACGGAGAGAGGAACGAGGGACATAAAGGCGGCGAAAGGCTTGCTCACGCAGATAGCGGCCGGAGCGACGGGTAGCATGAAGAAGAACGTTGAGCCATTCTTGGCATTGCCAGAGGCTACCCGCGACGTGCTGATTGGGAACATGACCATAGTGCCCGGCGTGGCGGTGATTGAAAGCCTTCGCAAGAAGATCGTTAAGCGATTAAGCCTCACCGGCGCCACGACCGGAAATCTGGAGTGCTTGGCTCAGTCGCTAGTTGGCTGGTGGTACTGGGTTTTGATCGAGCGCCTCAGATCGAAGGAGAAATTAGCGATCGGTAAGGAGCTGCTCCAAGAGAGAATCACGGATCTAGTTTCCCAGTATGTCGTGTCGAGCCTGCCTATATTCGAGGACATCACAAACCCGGACGCCGACCAAAAGGCCCGCCTGTTGCAGAGGCTGTTCGTTCAGCAATTGATGGCTATAGGGCATGCTCCGGACAAATTCGCGGTCGCCGGGGCGCTGGTCGATGTCTACAAGGCTGATGGGCACATAAAGCGTTGGCTCGAGGGTCTGCGGCTGCAGCCTAAGGAATTGCAAGAGTTCAAGGATCAGCTTTACGGTCACTGGGCAGCGAAATTCGGTGCGATCGAACCTGACGCAGAAGCTTGCCTTGGCCGGGACGACGAAGAATCCGAATTGGCAAAGCTCGGCCGAACCGCTCTAAGCGGCTCACTCTCGGGAAGTCAGGCAAAGCTCAAGGACGTCGAGCTCGATTATCTGCGGCGCGGCGTCTTACACATCATGGCGAACGAAACAATGATCGGTTGGCACCCTCACTGGATCGCGAAATTCAAGCCGAGCGAATGATATGACGTTTGCTCCCTGGAACAATCGGCAGACAGATTTTGCCAACTATTTTAATCCGGCCTATCTCGGTGTCCTCGTGTATAGCGTGGCCAAAGGTTACAATGTCACGAATGGGGGCATGTCTATAGCCCTTGCGTTTCCCGGCGTCGCCATGGCCTTGCATCCCGATATCCGCAATGCTCTTCCCCGCAGTATCGCAACCCGGTTTTCGAAGTGGCTGAGGGATAACCCAGAACTTCGAGCCGACCTGCTCTCGTCCACGCTGTCCCTGGTTCCGCAGGTCAAGGAAGCCGTTCTGACGTCGCTGCGCTCTAACTGGGTTTCGGTTGAAAACGGCCGACTGATCGCAGCGGCGAAGGCCCCCCCGATCTTGAAGTCAGACAAAACCTTTGATGACGATCAGAAGGCGGCCGCATTCGTCGGGAAGTGGTTAGCGAAGGCAGGAGACGACAGAGAAATCTACCAACAGATAGGAGTAAGACCATAATGCAAATCCAGAGCGTGGTCCTTTACTCTCTCGACGGCAGGATTAACGAAATCCCATTCGACTTGGGTCGCGTGAACATCCTAACTGGCCCAAGCGGCCGCGGAAAATCTGCACTGCTAAGCGTGGTTGATTACTGTCTTGGAGCATCGCGTTTCGAAGTCCCGGCAGGCGTGATTTCGAATTCCGTGTCATGGTTCGCGTTGAAGCTCGATTTTGGTACGGAAAGGTTGTTTGTAGCCCGCCGTGGCGTCCCTGTGCGGAGGACGGCAAGCAACGAGTTCTTCGTACGGCCAAACCCGGACCACGAAACGCCGCCTATAAGTGATTTGAAGCCAAATGCTCGCCGGGATGATCTTATAGAAAAGATCGGATCGCTTCTAGGCGTAGGGGTCACACTTCTTCCTCGGGCCGACGGCACGGCCGAGCGACAGAAGTTGACGTTCCGGTCAGGTCTTATCTACAGCTTCCAAAAGCAAAATGAGATTGCCAATCCGGACCTGTTTTTTCATCGTCAGAGCGAACTGGCTCAGACTATAAGAGAAACGTTGCCATACTACCTAGGGGCGATCTCCCCCGTCATTATCGAAAAGCAAGCCGAGCTCCGCAACAAGCGGAAGAGACTGCGAGAGGTCGAGCGGGGTCTTGAACGCAGTGTATCGGTCGGCGCCAATCGTGACACGGAACTCTTATCAATCGTGGCGGAAAGCACCCGACTGGGTCTAATTACACCAACCGGCATTCCAGCGAGGAGTTCGGCGGCGCAGATACTTGAGAGCGTTTCTTTGGGGCTCCAAGCCACTCTTTTCGCCGATAGCCAATCAACCGACGATCCGGAACTTGACCTCCTGAAGCAGATTAATACGGAGCTGCTGAACAAGACTCGTGAAAGGTCGGATATCAAGAAAGAGATTGAAGCTCTGGAGAGTTTTGATAACGACCAAAACGTCGTCGACCGCGCACTCAACGAACAACGACGACGTTTGACGGCGTTGCATCTTCTCGCAGGTGACCACGATTCCAAGCAGTGCCCGGTTTGCGAAAGTAGGCTGGAGAATGTAACGCCGGCTGTGGCGGAAATGAAACACTCTTTGGAAGCGCTTAACGTCGAACTTGCGATGGTCAGCTCGGACAGAATCGATGTCCGGGAACAACTCTCCAAGCGCCGTGCGGAAGTTATCAACCTCACTTCGGAAATCGCTTCCCTTAGGCGCGAGGTTCAACGCTTGAAGGAAGAGGAAGCCTCGATCAAGTCGTTGTTGGAACAGAAGCACGAGGTTGCCCGGCTGTCTGGCATGATCGACATGTTCCGCCGGCTGATATCGACCGACGACGACGAGTCGCGTGTGGCGCTAGCACTTGAGAAGGCCGCTTTGGTCACGGACATCGAAGAACTAGAATCAGAGACTAACTTGTCGGACTTACGTGCGAAGACTGCGACCTTTCTCGGCGGTATTGGGCAGCAGATTACCCATTGGGCTCGCGAGCAGCATCTCGAATATGCGAACGGCTTTCTCACATTTGATCTCCGTGGGCCGAGGCTTGTCAGCGAGACGGCAGACGAGACGATTCCGTTTTCGCGATTTGGCAGCGGACGGAACTGGGTTTGGTATCACTTGCTTGGTCATCTGGCTCTCCACGAATGGTTTGCCTCGAACAAGCGTCCTGTACCTAATTTTTTGATCCTCGATCAGCCGTCGCAGGTATATTTCCCTTCAGCTAACGGGGAGCGAGAAGAAGACAATGACTGGATGGAGGTCCGCAAAATCTACGAGTGGCTTTTCGACGTTGTCGAGAAACTTGATGGCCAAATGCAGATTATCGTCACCGACCACGCCAAATTCGAGAACGACCCGCGTTTCACAGATCACCTCAAGCACGACTGGTGGGAGGGCGGATCCCTGGTGCCTCAAGATTGGTTGGATCCAAATCTGCAGCCCTGATAGACCGCACGACGTCATGGTCGCCCTGTAAGTCGATGACGTGCTCGCCCGTCCTTATTTCTTCCGGATGTGAGGGAAGCCGAGATCTCCCCCATTGGGAACCGCAGGTGTGAGAGCATGTAGATAGAACGCTGCAATCACAATTACTTAGCCACTCTGCCGCAGTGTGCTTGCGCCTGCTCTTGGCCCTTTGCTGCCATCAAACTACACGCCAAATTGCGTGTCTCGGTCAAAACCTCCCCGTGTTCTTGACCGAAATCGACAATGGGGATGGGGCGATGGCGGTCGCGGGTTGCAGCTCTCGTGGCGCATGGTGTATGCGTAGGTGTATGTAGCCAAAAGGCGTGCACTTTCGATATCAATAGAATGGGCTTTTCTCTCATTTCTGGGCGGACTCCCTCTCCGCCAGCACCTTCCAAGCCGTTGAAAAGCGTCTCTCACTGCCGCCGGATGCCAGGCATGTTGTCCGGGGCTCTCGACACGGAATGGCGTAGTTCGTGTACTTATAGTATGCCTTGATCAGACCGGTGCAGCAGGGCGTTGGGAGCGCCTGGTCGGAGGCGTTGGGCTTGGACCAGCAAGAGACGGTGTTGCTCGCAATATGGTGGGCGGTACTGACCGCGGCGTCGGCCTACGGGTCAGCGTATTTCACCCGTTTGGATCCCCCGTCCATAACGTGGGCGAAGATCACCTTCGCCGGCGTCTTGCTGCTCGCCTACGCTGCAACGTGGGCCACCGCTCCGCTTGTTGCGTCAGTCATGACCATAAGCCAGTTCTATACGATGTTGTGCGTGTTCATGTGGCCGATGACCTTTCTGGGAGCCCCGTTATGCGTCGGGACCATCGTTGGTGTCCTGATCAGCAAGACCCGGATCGTCTGAGCTGACCCATCGAGGTCGACGTCATCGAACCGGAGCGGTTATCCTTTGCTCAGGTGCTGGATTGGCTGAGACGCATCTGCGTTTCGATCGCGCCGCCATGGATCAGCAGGGAGGCCGCGGCCTCCGCAGGATCTAGGTCTTCGCGGCTGCCCGGCCCTCTGACTCGCTGCGTCGCCGGGGCTTTGCGATTGCGGTTGGGCCGCCGGTTTTATTCCAGGTGGAATTCAGGAACGCCTTGTCGGCCGCGAAGCGCTTTTCGAGAAATGTCGTGACTGCCTTGATGCGCCCGATGTGCAGCAGGTCTTCGTGCACGGAGAGCCAGATGTCGCGCGTGGTGAACAATTCCGGCATCACCGGCCGCAGGCCGCTGTGGTTCGCCGCCACATAGGACGGCAGCATCGCGATGCCCTGGCCGCCCGCCGCCGCGATATATTGCGACACCAGGCTGGTGCTGCGAAACACCGTGCGCGCCGGGCGCAGGATGTCGGACAGCCAGCGGTTTTCCTTGCTGTAGATGTGATCCTCGATGAAATCGATGAAGGCGTGCTCCTCCAGGTCTTTCATCGTCTTCGGATGCGCGCGGCCGTCGAGATAGGCGCTCGACGTGTAGAGCGAGATCCGGAATTCGCCGACCTTCTTGACCGACAGCCGCTTGCCCTGCGGGCGGAAGAAGCTGACGAAAATATCGGCCTCGCGGCGGCTGAGATCGAGCAGCCGGGTGTCGGTGATCAGTTCGATCTGGATCGACGGATAGATCTTGTTGAAGTCGCCGATGCACTGGGTGAGATAGAAGCTGCCGATGCCCTCCATCGCGGCGATGCGAACCGCGCCGCCGGCTTCCGCGGTCTCGACCCCGATCGCCTCGACGATGGCGTTGGCCTGGCTCTCCATGCCTTCGGCATATTGCAGCAGCCGCAGTCCGGTTTCGGTGAGGGTGAAACCGGACTTGCTGCGCTTGAACAGCGTCGATCCGAGACAGCGCTCCAATTCGCGGATCCGCCGGCTCACCGTGGTGTGGTCGACCTTCAGCTTGGTCGCGGCGCGAACCAGATTGCGCTGCCGCGCCACTTCGAGGAAATAGACGACGTCATTCCAGTCGTATCGAAGCTGGCGCTGCGGCTTGGCCACTCCGTTGACCGTCCTTCGCGGCTGCCGCCGGCGTGAGCCAGCGGCTTTCGTTGCGCGATCCGCCGGCGCCACGATGGCTCAGCTAGGCCGCGACGATCGAAGCATAGGTCTCGACCAGCCGGTTTGCAAACATGTCCACCTTGGGGATCATCAGCTTCTGCCGGCACACCGCGAGGTCGATGTGCTTCGGCATCACCGCGCCGTTGCGCAGCACGCGCGGCGCGGCGACGTTGATGTCCCATTGCGGAAAGCCGTTCGGCGGGATCACCACGCTGCCGCCCGGATAGGGACAGTCGACGCGATTGGCCAACACCACGGCGACGCGGTTGTCCTCGGCGCGCGGCACCGCGAGCAGTTCGCGCTCGAAGGCTTCGCGCAGCGACGCCGGCCACAGGATGATATCGGCGCCGCCGATCGCCAGGCAGCGCGAGCTCTCCGGGAACACCGCGTCATAGCCGGACATCACGCCGAGCCGGCCGAACGGCGTCTCGAACACCGGATAGGCGTCTCCCGCGACCGCCCATTGGCGCTCCTCGGCGGTGAGATGGGTCTTGCGATAGCGGCCGATCTCCGTCCCGTCCGGTCCGGTCAGAACCGTGGTGACATAGAGTCCGGCCGCCGCGCGCTCGACGATCGGCGCGGCGATCAGGCAGCGGTAGCGCGCGGCGATCGCCGAGATGCCGGCGAGATGGGCGGAAGCCTGGTCGGCCAGCGCCGCGGCTTCCTTGGCCGACAGGATGTACTGCGGCGAGAACGCGTAGTCCGGCAGCACCAGCACCTTGGCGCCGAGCTTGGCGGTGTGGTCGACCATGTCGAGCACATCCGCGACCGTCGTGGTGTCGGTGACGTGGATCTGCACCGCGGCGACCTTGGTGACGGATTTCGACGGAATCAGCGGCCGGTCGGCGATGCCGCAGACCGGGGTCTGCTCATAGGGCAGCGCCATGATGCAGTAGGTCTCGGGCCGGCGGTCGGCGATCTTGTCGTTGGCGGTGTAGATGGATTTGTCGGCGGCAGCGTCGAGATCGATGGTCGCGATCGACATGCCGTGGGTGTCGTAGGGCACCTTGGACAGCACGCGGCCTTTCGGGTCGACGATCATGCTGCCGCCGGGATAGTAGATCGAGCGCTCATAGCCGGCCTTGGTGGCGGCGACCAGCCAGACGCCGTTCTCGTAAGCGCGCGCCGGCCCCCACATGTCGGCCTGATCCATCGCGAAGAAATTCGCCATGTCGACGATCACCTCGGCGCCCTGCATCGCCATCGCGCGGAAGATTTCCGGGATCCGGCCGTCGAAACAGATCAGCAGGCCGATGCGGCCGAGGTCGGTGTCGACCACCGGGCAGCCGCGCTCGCCGAACGCGAACCAGTTCTGATCGTGGGTCGCCAGGAACTGCTTGTGATAGTGGCAGGCCACTTCGCCCTTGCGGTCGAACATGATGCCGGTGTTGAAGATCTTTTGCTTCGCCGGGTCCCATTCGGTGATGCCGCTGGCGATGTAGACGCCGTGCTTGCGGCTGAGCGCCGCCAGCGCCTTGACGAACGGGCCGTCCGCCAGCGTCTCGGCGAGCTCGCGGCAATGCTCGGCGGAATCGAACAAATAGCCGGTGTCCATGCATTCCGGGAACACGATCAGCTCGGCGCCCTGCCGCACCGCGTCCTCGACATAGCGCGTGGCGAGCGCGATGTTGTAGTCGAAATCGCCCAGGCGGGCGAGAGTCTGCACCGCGGCGGCGCGAAAACGTCGCTTCGTCATCTGATCACTCCAGTGGTTATGTCGGTTACAGGCCGTCGATCCGTGACGGCGAGCGCGGGCAGCGGCTCATTTCTTCACTTCCTGCCAGAACCGATCGAGGCAATGGCGCTTCAGCGCCATGAACGGCTCGCCGGTGGTGACGTCGAGGGTGCGCGGCCAGGGCAGGTCGATCTCGACGATCTCGGCGACCTTGGTGGGACGGCGACTAAGCAGCACCACCTTGTCGGCGAGCTCGATCGCTTCATCGAGATCGTGCGACACCAGCAGCATCGTGGTCTTGGTCTTCATGAAGATCTTCTGCAGCTGCGCCCGCATCGCGATCGTCATCTCGTAATCCAGCGCGGAGAACGGCTCGTCGAGGAACAGCACCTCCGGCTCGGTCACCAGCGCGCGCAGGATCGAGACGGTCTGCTGCTGGCCGCCGGACAATTGGTAGGGATAGGCGTTGAGGTCGATCCGCACCTCGAAATCGGAGAGCAGCTTGTCGATCCGGCGCTTCCGCTCGGCGCGCCGCACCCCCATCACTTTCAGGGGATAGTGGATGTTGTCGATCGCCCGCGCCCACGGAAACAACGCCTCGCGATAATTCTGGAACACATAGGAGATCCGGGTCTCACTGATGCGCTGGCCGTCATACAGCACCTCGCCGGCGTCCATCGGCATCAGCCCGGAGATCATGTTGATCAAGGTGCTTTTGCCGCAGCCGTTCGGACCGAAGATCGATATGAACTGGCCGAGCGGCAGGTCGACGCCGAAATCGTCGTACACCACGGCATCGTCGAAGCTCTTGCGCAGGCCGCGGATGGTCATCAGCGGCCGCCGCGGCCGCGCGCTCGACGCGAGTTCCGGCGCGTCGGCGGTCGGCGCGCCGGGTTCGACCGGCGCGATCCTGGCGTTGCTGCCGCTCAATTGCCGAGCTCCGCCTTGGTCAACAGCTTCTGCCGGATGTCGAGCGGGCCGGTGAGAACGCCTTCCTTGATGAAGATGTCGATCAGCGCCTGATAGGACTTGATGTCGGTGTCGTCGAGATCCTTGAAGCCGCGCAGATAGGGCTGCGCCACCAGTTCGAGCTGGTCGGCCTTGATCGGCGTGTAGCTCGGCAGCACGGTCTTGTATTTGGCGAAGTCGGCATTGACGAGGTCGGTGGCCTGATCGATCACCGCGACCACGCGCTTGGCGACGTCGGGTCGTTCCTTGAGGAACTTGGTGGTCATGATCGAGGCGCCGGAATAGAACGGGTCGGCGATCACGCCGGCGACCGGATTGGTCATCGCCCGCTTCGCCTTGCCGGAGGCGACCGCGATCGAGCCGACCGGCTCCAGCGACAGCGTGGCGTCCACGGTGCCGCCGATCACCGCCGGCACCTGCATCGCGACTGCGAGGTCGACCAGCTTGACGTCGGTGTCGGGATCGAGGCCGGCGGCGCGCACCATGTGCCGCGAAATCGTCCGCCACTGGATGCCGGGAACGTGGCCGAGCGTCTTGCCCTTGAGGTCGGCGAAGCTCTTGATGGTGCTGTCCGGCTTGACGATCAGCCCGTCATTGATGCGGTCGACCTTGATGCCGCCGCCCTGCAGCCCGAACACCTTGAGCTTGCCGGGAAACTTCGATTCCGCGATCATCGCGATGCCGGCGGCGGCGCCGGGCGGGCCGAAATCGGCGCGCTCGGCGATCAGCGCGTCGATGATCTGGTTCGGCGATTCCATCTTGTTGGAGTCGATCTCGATGCAGGCCTTCTCGAACAGCTTCTGGTCGACCGCGACGAAGTAAGCGGTGGTCTGCATGATCGGCAGCCAGGCTGCGGTCACCTTGTCCATCTTGTCGCAGGCCGCTTGCGCGCCGCCCGCGCTGGAGACGGCGACCGAGAGAGCGGCCGCGAACACAACTGATTTCGACATCATGAACTCCTTGAGAGGGCGGTGAAGCGCTATTTGCCCGACCAGTGGATGACCGAACGTTCGAGGAACAGCAGGATCAGATTGAGTCCGTATCCCATCGCGCCGGCGACCAGGATCGAGCCGTACATGTCGGTGAGCGAATAGGAGATCTGCGCGTCGATGATGCGATGGCCCATGCCGTCGGTGGCGCCGATGAACATCTCCGCCACGATGATGACGACCAGCGCCAGCGACACCGCGGTGCGCAGCCCGATGAAGGTCTGCGGCAAGGTCTCGAAGAAGATCACGTCGCGAAAGATCCGCAGCGAGGACGCGCCCATCGAGCGGGCGGCGAGAATCCGGGTCTGCCGCGCGTTCATCACGCCGTAGGCGACGTTGAACACGATCACCAGCCAGGCCGCGAACGCCGCGACCGCGATCTTGGCGAGATCGCCGAGTCCGAACAGCAGCAGGAACAGCGGAAACATCGCCGTCGCCGGCGTCGAGCGGAAGAAATCGATGATGAACTCGACCGAGCGATACACCGCCGCCTTGGCGCCGAGCACGATCCCGACCGGCACGCCGGCGATGATGGCGATCACCAGCGAATAGGCCACCCGCAGCATGGTGCGGGTGAAATCCTTGGTCATGCTGCCGGACCAGATATTCGCTGCGGTGTCGCGCAGCGTATCGATCGGCGACGGCAACAGATCCTTGTTGACCCAGCCGCCCTTGGCGGCGAGCCACCACACCGCGAGTAGCAGGATCGGACCGAACGCCAGCTCGGCGGCGCGGCGCAGCCGCTTCGAAGTCAACTTTGAGAGAACCTCGGCCATTCGCTAAAGACCTTCTTCCAAACCGGATCGATCATGGGCGCGATCGAGTGGTTTTTGGTGCGGCGAGTGTCGCCCAATCAGGCGGGAAGGGAATACCGAGTTGTGCAATGCAGTGTGCGTTTTTGCATATTGAAACGCAATGCGGGCCTGATTAATTTGCAATCATGCATGATGAGGAATTAGGCAGCGTGGGATCGCCAGCGCCGCCTGGCGGCGCATGACCGCCACTAAAGACCGACGCCCTCGACAGCGCTCAGCAGCCTCAAAGCATTTGAAGTCGCGGCGGCCAAATGAGGGAAGCAGGGCAGACTGAATACGCCCGAACCTGAGAGTCTGACCGAAAAAGCAGCGAGCAAATCAGGGTGTTTTCGTCATTGCGAGCCGAGGGCGGCGCGCAGCGCCGATTGAGAAGCGAAGCAATCCAGAGGCCTGATGCGTGGCCCTGGATTGCTTCGTCGCAAGAGCTCCTCGCAATGACGGGTTCGATGCCTGATTTCCATTGATCGGGCGTTAGCTCAGCACGCGATCGACCAGGCTGACGCCTTCCTGCTGCAAGATTTCCTTCAGCGTCTTGCCGCCGACGCCGCCAGGTTGCTCCAGCGCCAGCCCCAACACGTGACACCAGTTTTCGCGCGGCTCGCTGCGCCGCCCGCCGTAATGCAGCCCGGCGGTGGCCTGCTCCCGGCCGATCACCATCACCACCGATCCGGAATTGCCGCCGAGCGTGGTGGCATCGTGGCCGAGCGTCCAGTGTTTCGGACTGTCGTCCATCGCCACGGCGGTGGTGGTGACGAGGCCGGGCGCGACGCGCTTGCAGCCGTAGGTCGAACGAAACAATTGCTCCAGCAGGCTCGGCGCCTCGGAGAACCCCGGATTGCCCGGGTAGCCGCAGATGAACACGCCGCTCTGCGCCTGGCCCCAGTCCGGCGAGATGTCGAGCCCCAGCGTCGGCCACTTGGCGCCCGCCGCCACAGGCTCCAGCGCCAGCAACGCCACATCGAGCTTGCGGTGATCGATCGCGATCGGATTGATCGGGTCCACCCCGGCGAACAGCACCGCGGTGACCTTGCGGCGGCCGGCGGTTTCGACCGCGCGGAATTCGTGACCGAAATCGATCGCGATGCCGGGCTTCAATTTCCAGCTGCCATCCGGCTGCGCGGTGGCGATGGCCTGCAGTACGTGACGATTGGTCATCGCCACATTCTCGCCGACCAGGATGCCGGTGCCTTGGAATCCCTGCGCTCCACTCGGATCGTCGATCCGGCCGACGCAGCGCACCGCCTCGGCCAGCCGCGCCGCGCTGTCGTCGAGCGTCGCGGTCCAGTTGCCGATCGGACTGGTGCTGCGGTCGGGCTCGCCGTTGCGGACCATGAAGGACGGGCGGGAGCCGTCGGTGCGGACGATGACTTCGAGAGCGGTGAGCGTCCCGGGACGGGCGAGCGCGGCGGTGTCGTCGTCAGCGACCGCGTGCAGCGCGGTCTCGGCTTGGCGCGTGATCTGCTCGACGATCGCGTGCAGTTCCGGCGCATCGCCGAGATGCTGTTTGACGATGCGGTTGAGTTCGCCGCGACCGGCGCCGACCCGGTCTTTGATGCCGCCGTCGCTGAGATCCGGCGCGGCGGCGCTGCCACTGTCCATTGGCCCCTCGGCGCCGCCGCTGGCGGCCGGGCCGGCCAGCAGCCGCTTGTAATGAGCCGCGGGATCCTGCTCGGCCACGGTGGGGTTATGCTGGTCCGATGCCTTGTCCTGAATCGACATGATCGCTCCTCGGTTGAGGCCCGTTCGATCAGCTCAGCGCTTCGAGCAGATCCAATCGGCCGGCGGCTTGTAAGTCTCGGCGCAAGGTTTCGCTGGGCGGCGGATCGCTTGCGAGGCCCTCCACCACGCCGCCGGCATTGCGGCGCTTCTGCTTGGCCAGCGCGAGATGGCTCAGCTCCGCGGCGTAGCGGCGCGACGACGGCGGCCCCTTGGTCGCCTCGGTGACGCTTTCCAGCGAGCCGGGCACCGCCTCCGCCAGCGCGGTGTACACCGAGCGCAGGCTGTCGGCGGCGGCCACCACCGATTCCACCACGCCGGCCGGCGGCGCGAGGCCGTGCGCCAGCAGCGCCTTGGCGTCGACGATGCCGGCGCCGAACTCATCGGCCTGCCACGGGCCGGGCGGTCGCCAGGAGGTGGCCTTGAGCAACGCGATGAAGCGGTCCTGCACGGTCTCGCCGGGCCGCAGCTGCGCCTTGATGGCGGGCAGGCCGAAATGCGCGACCCATAGCGCCGCGACGCCGGCGGTCAGCGCCACCGCGAAGGAGGTGCCCTGGCCGCCGCGCACATCGGTCGGACTGCCGCCGTTCGACGGCGAGCGGTTGGCGCGCGGCACGAACTCGCCGGGCGCGGCGATATCGACCGCGTCGCCGCGGCAGCTGCCGATCCAGGGCTGGTCGGCGATGTTGAAGCCGGCGACCGCGATGACTTCCTCATAGCGCGCCGGCCACACCACGATCCGCACGCAATTGCCGGCGGCGGCGAGCACGATCACGCCGTCGGCGATCGCCTTGTCGATCGCCGCGCGCAACGAACTGCTCCACGGCCCGCCGAGGCTCATGGTGATCACATGGGCGCCTTTCTTGCGGGCGTACTCCACCGCGGCGGCGACCCGGCCGTGGTCGAGCACGACGACGCTGGTGACGGCGCGCAACGGCACCAGCGTCGCCAGCGGCGCCGACCCGGCGATCAGCCCGGCCATGCGGCTCGCCACCACGCTCGCCGTCCCGGTGCCGTGACCGGGATTGCCGCTGTAGTTCATCGGATCGACCGCGCCGCTCTTGCCCTCGACGAAATCATAGGCCCGCGCGGTGTCGACCATGCCGGCTTCGAGCTCGACATGATCGGCCACCCCGGTGTCCGGCTGAAACACCCGTACGCCTTCGCCCTTGGCCTTGCCGCCGGCCGGCGGCGGCAATTGCCAGGCTTCGGTGGCCTTGATCTTCTGCACCGCCCAATGCGGCGCTTCCGGAGTGGGATCGCCGGAATCGTCGACCCAGCAGCCCGGCGGAAAATTGTCCAGGCCCTCGGCTTCACCGCGGCGGGGGACCACGAAAAAATCGGTGCCGAGCTCCGGCTCCGCGGTCAGCGCGCCGGTGGCGTCGGCCAGCGCGTAGCCGAGTTCGAACGGCGCGTCGGAAACCTCGGCGGCGGTGACGCCCGGTATGGTGACCGCGGTGAAACGCGCCAGCCCGTCTTCGGCGCTGTCGACCGTCTCGCCATGCGCCTCGGACAGCGGCGCCGCCTCGATCGAAATGTTCAGCGCCTCGCGGATCTCGGCCGCCACCTCGGCGGGATCGCGCGCCCGCTCGAATTCCAGGATGATGCGCAGCGGGCGGTTGGCGCCGCCGGCCTCCTCCGGGGTGACGGTTTCGAGCGTCTGCTGCTTGTTGCGCACACGAGCGAGCACCTCGGTTCGCGTGGTCATCTGGCTGCCTCACCTTTTGGCGCGACGCCGCGTCGCCGTTGGCCGCGCGGCGCAGGCGCGGGTCTGCTGACCCGAATCCGACGGATCGTCGAGAGAGGGCACCGCGCCGGCCGATCGGTCGGCGCAGGTCGGATTCGAAATACTACACGCGCACCATCTCCAGGCTTTCCAGCCTGGCGCGGGTGCGCTTGCCGTGGGTGCGTTCGGTGGCGGAAAAGCCGTCGTATTTGGCGAGGTCGCCGAACGACAGCGAGGTCTTCTCCTCGATCTCGCGAATCGAAACCTGAAAGGTCTGGTAGGCGCCGAACACGAATTCCAGCGCCGACAGCGCGCTCTCCTGGCTGACCTCGTAGGCGGTCGCCGAGGGACGGCCGTCGTCGGTCACCACCGCCACCACCTTCCAGAAGCTCTTCGGGACCAGCGCGCCGCGGTAGGGGAAGTCGTCGTCGGTGAACACCGGCCCGGTGAACACCGTCACCGCCATGTTGTCGTCGCGGGTGTTGCGCAGAATGTACTGCTCGAGGCCGAGCCAGGTGCGCTGATTGACCGCGGCCATTTGCGGCGCCGCATTGGTGAAATGGAAGGTATCGATATTGGCCTGCGCGGCGGTCTTCATCGGGCCCCAGATCGGGTCCTCGCGGCGCACCATGTGGCCGCGATCGAGCACGTTGTTCTCCTCGGAATAGACGTCGTCGCCGATCTGGTCGGCGACATCGAGCCGGCCGTCGAACCGCCACGGCGTCGAGGTGCGCACGATCTTGCGCTCCTTGCTGCCGTCGATGTTGACGCCGACGAACATCGGCATCCGCCGGGAGATCGACTGCACCGTGGAGAAGTGCTGGTATTTCAGCTCATAGCCGTCGCCGCCGCGGCGCAGTCGCCGCACGTCGTTCTTGAGGCTGCCCTGCGGTTCCGGCAGCGGAATCGGCCAGCCGTCGAGGAAGTCCGGCCGATAGCCGTCGCGGCCGGCGAAACTCTCCGGCTTGCTGACCTGCACGCGGATCTTCTTGGTGCCGGCGGCTTCGAGCGCGCTGGCGACTTCGATCTCGACGGTTTCGGCTGCTTCGAGCCCTTCGGCAATGCCGTCCGCCCCCCCGAGGTGCAGCATTCCTTCAAGCTCGACCGTCTTTGACAAATCGACTCTCATGGGAAATTGCCTCTTGAATATGCCTGGATGCTAACGCAAGATCATGCAACTTGGAAGAGTATTTCCGCCGACCTGCTTGCGACCTGCTTGCGACACGTTGCCTGCGTAGTAGGCTATGCCTGCGTAGTAGGCTATTTTGGCACCATCGATCTTCGTGTCTTCAACGTGTGTCTGTGATTTCGCGATTTTGGTTTCGTGGTTTTTCGATTTGGTTTCTTGATTTCGCCTTTTGGTTCCTTGGTCCCATTGATAGCGTCTGCCGGCCTGTCTCGCACCGGCGTGATTTCGTAACGGAGATATTTCGTAACCGCGATGACGTCGTGCCACGCGGTGTTGATAGCATCGAATTCTGACGACGATATTTCGCCCGCCGCGCGCGGAGCAGATGATGAGCGGGGGACGTCACGTGCCCATGCCAGGTGTCGATCTCGGCGAATTTCAAGAAGGTCTCGCGGAGGCCTTCGACCAGGATGAATTGGCGCGGCTGCTCCGCGTGCGGATGAATGTCGGACTCAGCAAGATCGTCGGCCCCGGCTCGCTCAATAGCGTCACTTTCAAACTCGTCGAATGGTCGGAGCGGCAGGGCCGCGAGGCCGAACTGGCGCGGGCGGCGTATCTCGAGCGCTCCAACAACGAGCGGATCCGCCGGGTCTATGAGAAATACGGCCTGGCGCCGGCGGCCTCGGTGCAGGAAGGCGGGCAGACGGTCTCCAACGGATCGTTGCGCGCCACCTCGCTCGCGTTCGAATCCAACGTCCGGCCGCGGCTGAAGAGCGTCGACATCGCGGTGTGGCGCGAGCGGATGGCGCGGGTCGAAGGCCAGGTCTGCCGGATCGAGTTCAACAATCAGGCGATGGGCACCGGCTTTTTGATCGGACCGGACGTGCTGCTCACCAATTACCACGTGATGGAGCGCCCGCTGACCGGCGCGCTGCCGGTCGAACAGGTGGCCTGCCGCTTCGACTACAAGGTGCTCAGCGACGACTCGCGTTCCGAGGGCACGGTGGTGCGGCTGCACAGCACCGAATGGAAGATCGATGCGGCGCCCTACAGCAAGGCGGAGGCCGATTCCGAGCCGGACCGTGTGGCGCCGACCGCCGATGAGTTGGATTTCGCCGCGCTGCGGCTGGCGCGGCCGGTCGGCAGCGAGCCCATCGACAAGGCGGCGCCGCCGGGCGGGCCGAAGCGCGGCTGGGTCGGCTTGCCGAAGACGCTGGCGCCGCTCGCGCCGCACATGCCGCTGCTGATCGCCCAGCATCCGGACGGCAGCCCGATGAAACTCGCCTTCGACACCGACAGCGTGATCGGGCTTTCCGGCGAGGGCCGCCGGGTGCGCTACGCCACCAACACCGAATTCGGCTCCTCGGGCTCGCCGTGCTTCGACATCGACTGGACGCTGGTGGCGCTGCACCACATGGGCGACCCGAACTGGAAGAAAGTGCCGGACTACAATCAAGGCATTCCGATCGGCCTGATCGAGGCGCGACTGGCCGGCAAGATGGATATCCAAGCGCCATAGCGATGCAATAGAAGAGATCGAGCCATGCCTCCAGTGGTAGCCTCAGCGCCAGTAGCGGTCGACCTCCAGGGCGAGGCGATCGGCGAACTGTGCGAATGGATAGCCAAGCTGATCGATCGTGAAGATCTGGATTACCTGCTCCGAGTCAAATTGAACTTCATCCTGGCCCGCGAGCTCGATACGTCCAAGGCATACGATGCCCTGGTGTTCGCCTTGATCCTGCGGCTGATGCAGCTCGGCATCATCGTTGAATTCCTGCGCAGTTTGCTTGTTGCGCGGCCGCTGCGAACCGACTTCAGGAATGTGGTCAAGACCTATGTCCCGCAGGCGCTCGATGCCGCGCCCGCCGCACAGGTGACGGCCGACATCGCTGCGGTCGGGCTGGACGCCGTCAAGCAGCGGCTGGACGATCCGAACGTCCGCAGTCTGGTGACGTCGCATCGCGACGAGCTCGCCCGACTGATGATCGACATCGAGGTGCTGGCAAACTACAAGAACCTGCACGACATCGTGCAGACGATCCAGCTGACGCATCTGCCGCAGATGACGGCAGATATGTTGCGGCTGCGCACCGACCCGACTGCGGTGGCGACGCTGGAAACCCATGTCGTCCAACTCGAGGATCTCTGCGACGACGCCTTCAAGGCCGCCTCGGCCCTGCCGACCGTGGCCGCGGTGCCGGCGGCGGAATTGGGCTGGGTCAACAAGCTGAAATCGGCGATCGATCAAATCCGCCAAGCCGTCGAAGCCGGCGACGACCGCGAAGGCAGCCGTGCATTGCGGGCGTTGCGCGCGCTGATCCGTCTGCAATCCTATCGCATCAACAGCTTGTTGCTGGGGACCGCGGGGGGACTGCCGCTCGAGCAACTGGTGGTGATCGTCACCGACGTGGTGAAGGCGACCCCCGGCGACGACGCCTCGTCGGTCGAGATCCGCAACGGGCTGCAGTCGCTGCAGAGCATGCTGCCGCTGTTGAAGGGGCAGGTTATCGAGCACGATCAGTGGCAGGCCGTCGAAATGGAGCTGTTCGCGGCCGAGGATTTCCTCGAACAGGGCTCCCCGGATTCGGTGCTCGATTTCCGGGATACTTGGAACGCGTTGAAGCAGAGCGTCGCCGCCCTCGCGGGGACGCAACCGGAGGCGCAATGGGCGAAGCGATCGCAGGCGCTGGCACTTTCAATCGACGCCGTAGTGCCCGCCGATATGGACGGAGCGCGGAGCAATTTTGCGCTGTTTCGCAATAACGTGCTGTTCCACTTCTTCCAGTTGGACCGCGCGTTGCGAGTCCGCTGCGGCGCCATTCAGACGCTGGCCGTGCCCTTGAAATCGCTGCTGAGCAGAGTGGGGTGACCATGCAGTCCGAAGTCTTGGAAGCGCGGAGTGACGAAGCGTTCGAATCGCTGGCCGATCTCAGATCTGCGCATTCGGCGCTGATGCGGGATGCGCGCAAGGAGAGCCGGCAGGCGATCGCCGGTCGTGTCGCAAGCTTCATCAGGCGGGCGCAGGCGACGGGGACGCGGATCGAGAGCCAGAATGATCGCGACTCGGCACAAGGCGTGATCGACTATTGGGCGGCCTGGCAGTTCTCCGCGGACAACATCGAGTCGCTGTCAGCGGCGCCGCCGACGCTGGCCGAGTTCGTGCCGTCCGAAGCGCCGCAGGGCAAGCCGGCGGAAAACCCGTTTGTCGGGCTGCGGGCGTTCGCCGAGGCCGACGCCTCGCTGTTCATCGGCCGCGAAGAAGCCACCCGCGACATTCTGGAGCGGCTGCAGCGCGATCCGATCATGTTCATCAGCGGACCGCTCGGCTGCGGCAAGACCTCGCTGGTGTTCGCCGGGGTGATCCCGCGGCTGCGCTCGCGCGGGGTGCTGGAAACCAAGAAGGAGCCGGTGTTTCCGGTGGTGATTCCCGGCGTCGACCCGCTCGCCGCGTTGCTCAAGGCGATCGTCCAGGTGGCGACCGCCAAGCCCTCGGACGCCGAAGCCTGGATCGCCGCGCAACGGCCGAAGCTGCAACGCAATCCGGCGGCGTTGAAGGAGATCGTCGCCACCGTGGTGCACGCCGCCGCGGTGATCCTGGTGGTCGATCAATTCGAAGAAGTGTTCACGCAGTGCGAGGACCCCGCGGTGCGGGATCAGTTCGCCGCCGCCGTCGCCGGCCTGGTGACCGATGCAACCGCGCCCAACCGCGCGATTCTGATCATCCGCGAGGACTACGCGCAGCGCAGCTACGCGTTGACGCCGCTGAAGCGGTTCGCCGACCAGGCCGATACCCGGTTCTCGCCGCCGCTGCCGACCGTGGCGGAGCTGGTGCGGACGCTGTCGGCCACCGCCGCCGCCGGCAATTTGCGGTTCGACGACGGCATCATCGAGGATCTGGCGCACGACGTGGCGGGCGATCCGGCCTCGCTGCCGACGCTGCAGTTCACGCTGTCGCGGCTGTGGGCCGCGCTGCCGCAGGACAGCAACCGGATCACCCGCGACATCTATCGCCGGGTCGGCAAGCCCAGGGTGGCGTTGACCCGCGCCGCGGAGGCGGCGTTCGAGAGCCTGACCGAGGAGCAGCGCGACGTCGCTCCGCGCGTCTTCTTGGAATTGGTGCAGCCCGGCGTCACCGGCGAGGTGCGCCGCCGCCGGCTGCCCTGCGACAGCCTGGTGCAGCGCACCGGCGCCAGCGCCTCGCAGGTCGCCACCGTGCTGCAGCGCTTCGAACAAGCCGAGTTGATCCGGCGCACCAAGGGGTTCGAGCCGGACGACGACCGCTTCGAAGTGGCGCATGAAACGCTGGTCACCAATTGGACCCGGCTCGAAGGCTGGCTCAAGGTCGAACGGCAGCGATCGGAGACCAAGCTGCAGCTGATCACCACCGCCCGGCTGTGGCAGGAATCCGGCCGCGGCAACGGCTATCTGCTGACCGGCAAGGCGCTGAAAGACGCGCTGCCCTATCGGGAGGCGGCGCCGGAATTGCGCGAATTGATCGCCGCCAGCGAACGCTACGGGCGTCGCCAGCGGATTTTCGCCGCGCTGTTCGTCGTGATCGCCGCCATCGTCGCGGTGACTTACTATCTGACCGTCGTCAACCGCAACGAAGTGATCTCCAATCGCGACGTGCTGCGGCAGGATTACGACGAGCGGGACCGCCGGATTCAGGAACTGCAGGACAAGGTGTCGATCACCGAGGCCAGCCAGCAGCGCCTGACCGAGGCCGAGCAGATCATCGTTCAACAGCAGCGTCAGCTCGATCAGTTGCGATCGCGGCTCGGCGAAACCAGCCGGCCGGCGCCGGCGCCGCGGCCGACCAGCGTCGCCAACGACATTTCGCAATCCGGACAGCGCGGCTGGGTGTGGATCGGCTCCGATCAGGAACCGAATTTGCGCGACGCCTCCACCTCCGACCCGGTGCTGCCGGCCGCGATCACGCCGGACCGCCGCTACGTGATGACCAAGAACGTGGTGCTGCGCAGCGACAAGCCGGGCGACGGCTACGCGCAATCGCAGGGCCTCGGCCTGGTGTTGAGCGGCACGCCGGTCACCTCGGCAGGCTCGGCGGTCGCCTACGACCGGCCGAGCGGCACCAAGCAATATTGGCTGCCGGTGCAAGTCGACCCCTCCGACAAGCCGATCGTCTACTATCAATACGCCGCCGGGGCTCGCGCCGACGCCGAGCAGCTGGCCAACGCGGTGCAAGGCAAAGGCTATCGGATCGCCGAAATCCAGCAGTTCGACATCGCCAAGGGCACCAATGAGGTGCGCTACTTCTATCCGCCGGACAAGGCCGCTGCCACGAGGCTCGCCGCCGCGGTCACCGAGATGCTCGGCGCCCGCGGGTTGAAGCTGCCGCCGACCAAGGTGGTCGATCCGATCGCGCCGCCGCTGAGCCGCAACTATCCCGGCGTGCTCGAGCTCTGGCTGGATGCCAGTCCAAGATAGCCGATGCCGCTCGTCATCCGTTCTGGATCAGAACGGATCACGAGTTCCGGGTGCGGCCGGTCAGCCGGCCAAACTTAGTGGCCGGCCTCGCGTTTTGCGCTGCCCGGGCGATGGGCCTGCAGCGATGTCCTAGCGGGCGTCGGCGCTCACCGCAGGCACTGCGCTGTCCGCACTCGCCTCGACCTCCGCGCGCGGCGTGGCCTGCACCGGCAATTGCAGCACCGTCGCTCGCTGGCCGGTGACCAGATGCGTCACCAGCACGTGGCTGCCATCGGGAAACTCGATCGCGTCGTGGTGGGTGGCCGGAACGGCCTTGTCGATCTGGCCGAACTTGCCGACCTTGAAATCGGTCGACCGGCTCCAGATCCAACGCTGCTCGTAGCGCACGTCATCCTGAAAGCCGAGCTCGGTGCCGGGCAACAGGCAGACCGCGACCTCGGGCTCGTTGATCGCGGCAAAGCCGCGGGTCGAGGTGCCGCGGAAGGTGGTGGTGATTAGGGTCTCTCCGATCTTGGCCGGTCGGGACGCAACGGCGTGCAGACTGTAGTCACACATCAGCTTTGCTCCTGTTCCGAAAGGGCGTACCCGCGCCGCGCCTGGCACGGGGCGGATGCTCACCAGTTGGCGATCATACGACTCTCTCCCCGGTTGTGGGCATTTATGCGGCGTGCTCACGCGAAACTGATTTCGGCGGCGTGGCGCTGCACCCAACTAAGCTGTCGTAAAGGCGACGTATGCTTACCTGATAGCAGGCCGACGGCGTCGCGTTGTATGCATTGCCAGCCTCGGCGGAACGCGAATGCAAATCCACGGCTTGACGTTGCGCGTGGGCGTGCAATGATTTGCCCGTCCACCGGACTGCAATTGGAAAGGATGCTTCTCGCGGCTGCAGCATTTTCCCGCGATGTGCCGGGGACAGGCGTGAGCGATCACTTGTTGCGGCGCAAACCTCGTGATGACGAATTTATCGCACCTGGTTTCTTCAACGGGGCGTCCTCTTCAACGGGGCGTCATCGTGCCATCGTCGCTATGTCAGGGTCGATCTATCAAGTGACATTCGCCGTTCCCCGCGGCACGGTTTTCTGCAATACCGGAGGCCAATCCGGACACGATAAACGTTGAGAGGAAACGACAGGATGAAAACCCGCGCCGCTGTTGCGTTCGAGGCCAAGAAGCCGCTTGAGATCGTCGACGTTGATCTGGAAGGACCGAAGACCGGCGAGGTGCTGGTCGAAATCAAAGCCACCGGCATTTGCCACACCGACGCCTACACGCTGGACGGTCTCGACAGCGAAGGCATCTTCCCCTCGATCCTCGGCCATGAAGGCGCCGGCATCGTTCGCGAGGTCGGCCCCGGCGTCACCTCGGTGAAGCCCGGCGATCATGTGATCCCGCTCTACACGCCGGAATGCCGGCAATGCAAAAGCTGCCTCAGCCAGAAAACCAATCTCTGCACCGCGATCCGCGCCACCCAGGGCAAGGGCGTGATGCCCGACGGCACCTCGCGCTTCAGCTACAAGGGCCAGCCGATCTTCCACTACATGGGCTGCTCGACGTTTTCGAATTTCACCGTGCTGCCGGAAATCGCGGTGGCGAAGATCCGCGAGGACGCGCCGTTCGACAAGAGCTGCTACATCGGCTGCGGCGTCACCACCGGGGTCGGCGCCGTGGTCAACACCGCCAAGGTGACGCCGGGGTCCAACGTCGTGGTGTTCGGGCTCGGCGGCATCGGGCTGAACGTGATCCAGGGCGCCCGGATGGTCGGTGCCGACAAGATCGTCGGCGTCGATCTCAACGACGACAAGGAGGAATGGGGCCGCCGTTTCGGCATGACGCATTTCGTCAATCCGAAAAAGATCGACGGCGACATCGTCCAGCATCTGGTCGGGCTGACCGACGGCGGCGCCGACTACACCTTCGACTGCACCGGCAACACCACGGTGATGCGCCAGGCGCTGGAAGCCTGCCATCGCGGCTGGGGCGTCTCGGTGGTGATCGGGGTGGCGGAAGCCGGCAAGGAGATTTCAACCCGTCCGTTCCAATTGGTGACCGGACGGGTCTGGAAGGGCACGGCGTTCGGCGGCGCACGCGGCCGCACCGACGTGCCGAAGATCGTCGACTGGTACATGAACGGCAAGATCGAGATCGACCCGATGATCACCCACGTCCTCAAGCTGGAGGAGATCAACAAGGGCTTCGAGCTGATGCATGAGGGCAAGTCGATCCGCTCGGTCGTCGTGTTCTGATTCTCGACGAAAGCCCCATGACCAGACGACGCGACACGCTGAGCTCATCAACAACATAACAAGGAGGAATGACCCATGACTGTTCATATCCATCCCTCGGTCGATAGTGGCGTGAAGAAAGGCTCCGGCAGCTTTGCCGGCGGAACGTTGGTCTGCAAATGCCAGGATCGTCCGGTCAAGGTCGGCATCAAGGGCGACGTCGCGCATAATCACGCCTGCGGCTGCACCAAGTGCTGGAAGCCGGACGGCGCCACCTTCTCGGTGGTCGCGGTGGTGCCGCGCGACAACGTCACCGTGCTGGAAAACGGCGACAAGCTGCATGTCGTGGACGCCTCGGCGACGATTCAGCGCCACGCCTGCAAGGTCTGCGGCACGCATATGTATGGCCGCATCGAAAACAAATCGCACCCGTTCTACGGGCTCGATTTCATCCACCCCGAGCTGTTCCAGGAAGGCGGCTCGGCGGCACCGGAATTCGCCGCGTTCGTCTCCTCGGTGATCGAATCCGGCGTCGATCCGTCGGAAATGCCCGGCATCCGCGCTCGGCTGAAGGAGCTCGGGTTGGAGCCTTATGACTGCCTGTCGCCCGGACTGATGGACGCGATCGCCACCTCGGTGGCCAAATCGCAGCAGAAGGCGGCCTGAGACGCGCGAGGAAAAAAGCCGTGCCCCGGACGCACTGCAGCGCGCCGCCTTGGCGGCGTGCTGCAGTGTGAGCCGGGGCCGTTACGGAACGCGACGCGAGCTAACGCTGCATCCGTAACGGTCCCGGTTCTGCACGCAGCGCCAAGAGGCGCTGCGTGCGCCCGGGACACGCCTGATCTGGCAGTGACCATTTTTTCAAGGACATCCCCCACCCATGACGATGGAAACGGTCTCGCTCAATCAGGCGCATGGCGGAACGCAAGGCGTCTACAAACACCCCAGCCGCGAGACCGGCACCACCATGACGTTCTCGGTGTTCGTGCCGCCGCGCCGCGGCGATGCGCCGCTGCCGGTGGTGTGGTATCTGTCCGGCCTGACCTGCACCCACGCCAACGTCACCGAAAAGGGCGAGTTTCGCAAAGCCTGCGCCGACCTCGGGCTGATCTTCGTCGCTCCCGATACCAGCCCGCGCGGCGACGGCGTGCCGGGCGATCCCGAGGGCGCCTATGATTTCGGTCTCGGCGCCGGGTTCTATGTCGATGCCACCGAGCCGCCGTTCGCCAAGAACTACCGGATGTGGAGCTACCTGACCGCCGAGCTGCCGGCGCTGATCGCCGGGCATTTTCCCGCCGATCTCGATCGGCAATCGGTGCTCGGCCATTCGATGGGCGGCCACGGCGCGCTGACGCTGGCGCTGCGCCATCCGCAACGGTTTCGTGCCGCGAGCGCGTTCGCGCCGATCGCCGCGCCCTCGCAGGTGCCATGGGGCATCAAGGCGCTCGGCGGCTATCTCGGCGCGGACCGCGCCGCCTGGCGCCCGCACGACGCGGTGGCGCTGATCGAGGACGGCGCGCGGATTCCGGATCTGTTGGTCGACGTCGGCGATGCCGATCCGTTCCTCGACTTGCAGCTGCGCCCGGAATTGCTGGAACAGGCCTGCGCCAAGGCCGGCATCGCGCTGACGCTGCGCCGCCAGCCCGGCTACGATCACAGCTACTACTTCATCTCCAGCTTCATGGAGGACCACCTGCGCTGGCACGCGGCGCGGCTGAAGGCGTAAGGCGGGCGCCGCCCGGCGCGTCAGGCACTATAATTCCATATCGCCCTTCGGCTGGCTTGCCGTCGCCGCAGGCCGGCAATATCTTGCCACCCGCTGACGGCCAGCATCGGACCTGCGGGACATGGACGGACATCTGGAGTCGGAAGCGGTTTTTCTCGAGCGGCTCGGCCAGCGCGTCCGCACGATGCGCGGGCTGCACGGCATGTCGCGCAAGGTGCTGGCGAAAGTCTCCGGGATTTCCGAGCGCTACATCGCCCAATTGGAGAGCGGCAAGGGCAACGTGTCGATCGTGCTGCTGCGCCGGGTGGCGCAGGCGATGGGCAGTCATCCCGAAGACCTGATCCCCGCCGCCGACCCGGTGCCGGACTGGCCGGTGCTGCGCGAATTGTTGCGCCGCGCCTCGCCGGTGCAGCTCGGCCATGTGCGGGATCTGTTGTCCGGCGAAGGCCGGCTCGGCGCCGGCGCGCGGCGGCTGCCGGCGTTCTGCGGCGTGGCGCTGATCGGGCTGCGCGGCGCCGGCAAGTCGACGCTGGGCCGGCGGCTGGCGGATCATATCGGCTGGCGCTTCGTCGAACTCAACAAAGAGATCGAGCAGCAGAACGGGCTGTCGGTGCCGGAAATCATCGCGCTGTACGGCCAGGAGGGCTTTCGCCGCATGGAGCAATCGGCGCTGAGCGAGCTGTTGGCGCGCAAGCAGCTGATGGTGCTGGCGACCGGCGGCGGCATCGTCGCCGAGCCGTTGACCTTCGATCTGGTGCTGTCGTCGTTATACACGGTGTGGCTGAAGGCGGAGCCGGAACAGCATATGGCGCGGGTGCGCAGCCAGGGCGATCTGCGGCCGATGGCGGACGACCACGGCGCGATGGACGAATTGCGCACCATCCTGAGAAGCCGCGAGCCGCTTTACGCCCGCGCCGCCGCGGTGCTCGATACCGCTGGGTTCGGCGTCGACGAAGCCGCCGAGCGGCTGATCGCGATGGTGTCGCCGGTGTTGTGCCGCGACGCCTGCGCGTTCGGCGCGCACCGCGCGGCGATCTGAGGCCGGCCGGCGCCGCCCCGCGGTCTACGGATTGGCGCGTTCGAACTGCCGCAACAGCCGGTTGCCGCGCTCCACCGCGGAGCCGAGCGCCGTCTTGGCGGATTTCTTGCCGGCGAAGGCCTGCTCCAGCTCGTCCTCGATGACGTCGCGGATCAGCACGAAGGAGCCGAGCCGCAGCCCCTTGGAATTTTCTGTCGGCATCTTCAGCGTGATCTGTTCGATCGAGATATCGGTGCCGGGATTGCGATCGTAGAAGCCCTGCGCCCGGGTCAGCTCATAGGCGGCGCGGGTGATCGGCAGATAGCCGGTGTTCTGATGCCAGGCCGCCTGGATCTCCGGCTGCGACAGATAGCCGAAGAATTTCGCCACCCCGCGATATTCCTCGCTCGGCCGGCCGCGCAGCACCCACAGCGTGGCGCCGCCGATGATGGTGTTCTGCGGCGCGCCGGCGACGTCCGGCCAATACGGCAACATGCCGAAGCCGACCTCGAATTTGGCGTTGGCCAGGATGTCGGCGCGGGTCGCCGAAGAGCCGATGAAGATCGCGCATTCGCCCTTCTGGAAGCGCGGCTCCGCCGTGGTGGCGCGGCCGCTATAGTCGAACGCCTTGCTGGTCTGCCATTCCGCCAGTTGGGCGATGTGCCGCACCACCGTGGGATTGTCGATGGTCAGCACCGCATCCAGGCCGCCGAGCCCGTTCGACCGGCTGGCGAGCGGCAGATTGTGATAGGCGGAAAAATTCTCGATATTGATCCAGGATGGCCACGACGTGGTGAAGCCGCAGGCGGCGCCTGCGGCCAAGAGCCGCTTCGCCGCGGCGCCGACCTCCGGCCAGGTCTTCGGCGGCTGCCCGGGATCGAGCCCGGCGCGCCCAAACAACGTCTTGTTGTAGTACAGGATCGGCGTCGAGGCGTTGAACGGGAACGACAGCATGTTGCCGTCGATGTCGGTGTAATAGCCGGTCACCGCCGGCAGATAGGCCGCGGGCGAGAACGCCTCCTGCTCGTCCCGCATCAGCTCGAACACCGGATAGACCGCGCCTTTCGCCGCCATCATGGTGGCGGTGCCGATCTCGTTGACCTGCACGATCGCCGGCTGGCTATGCGAGCGGAACGCGAAGATCGCCGAAGTGACGGTTTCGGTGTAGTTGCCCTTGTAGCTTGGCACGATGCGGTATTCGGCCTGGCTGGCGTTGAAGTCGGCGGCGAGCTGCTCCAGCCGCAGCTTCAGCTGGCCCGACATGGCGTGCCACCACGCCACCTCGACCACCGCGTGGGCCGGCGAGGCCCCGGCCAGGCCGAACAGCCCCAGCGCCAGTGCCGCCTGCAAGACCTTGGACCGGATGCTCAGCGCCGCCTCCCATTGGCCAATTCCGACAGTCTGCTAGATTGGCAAACCTTATTATCCGCTCGATCGACGTAAACCATATGAAACTGTGCTCGTCCGTGTCCAGCCGACTTGCGTCCCGCCGCGATCACCGCGCGCGGGGCGGGGCCGCGGACCGCGCGAGGCAAGGTGAGTTGATTTGGACCCGGTAACGCAGCAGCCGGAGCAGGGCTCCGCCCGACGGACGACGCTGAGCGGCAGCGGCCTGGTCAGGCTGGTGCGGGCGGTGCCGATCCGCTGGCGCATCATGTCGATCGCGGCGCTGAATTCCGCGGTGGTGCTGGTGCTGGCGGGGCTGATCTGGAGCGGCTCCCAGGTGCTCGGCTCGGCCTGGGAGGACGTCCGCCAGGTGCGGGAATCCGACAAGATCCTGGCGCTGTTGGAAAGCGAGACCGGCCGGCTGCAGAACCTGATCCACCGCTACATCAACCAGCCGAGCCCGGAGCTGTTCGCCGAGATCCTGCTGCTGCGCGAGGCGGTGCTCGGCACCCTGACCAGCCGCGCCTCGACCGACCCGATGCTGTCCGGCTCGGTCGACGAGCTGGAGCGCGTCACCGAGCGCTTCCTCAACGGCTTCGGCGACCTGCGGGCGCTGCAGGCCACCATCACCAAGACCTATCAGGAGCAGGTGCTGGCGCCCGCCAAGGACATGGCGGGGCTTTATTCGATCATCGAGGGCGCGACCGGGCGGCGCGAGGCGGCGATCTGGCCGCCGCTCGGGCGGTCGCGCGAGGCCTTCACCGCGCTATTGGTCGCCGCCAATTCCTACTACCTGTCGCTGTCCACCGCCTCCGCCGAACAGGCCCGCGCCAACACCGAGACCATCGAGCGCACCATCCCGGTGATGATCGAATTCGCCGACAACGACCTGCAACGGATGGCGCTGGAGCGGCTGAAGAGCCGCACCCAGGCGTTGCGCGAGGGGCTCGGCCAGCTCTCGACGCAGCTGGTCAGCCGCACCGATCTGTTGCGCAATTCGATCGACGCCAGCCAGGCCGCCACCATCGGGGCGATCGACGGGCTGTCGGTCAAGATGCGGCAGCGCGAGCAGAAGGCGCAGGAGACCTTCGCCCGCACGCTGCGGGCGATTTCCCGCCAGGTGATGTGGATCGCGGTGATCTTTCTCGGCATCATCGTCATCGCCGGGATCGTGATCGCGCTCAGCATCCGCCGGCCGCTGCAGCAGCTGATGCGCTCGATGCAGGCGATCACCTCAGGCGACTATGATCGCCGCGTCGCCGGTACCTCGGCCCGCGACGAGGTCGGCGCGATGGCCCGCGCGGTGGAAGTGTTTCGCGAAAACGCCATCGACAAGCGCAGGGCCGAGGACGATCTGCGCGCCTCCAAGGAGAAGGCCGAAGGGGCGCTGCTCGAGCTCAATGCCGCGCAGCGCAATTTGATCGACGCCGAGCGGCTGGCGGCGCTGGGCGGGCTGGTCGCCGGCGTCGCCCACGAGGTCAACAATCCGATCGGCATCAGCCTGACGGTGGCGTCGTCCTTCGTCCGCAAGGCCGGGCAGTTCGAGGCCGAGCTGAATTCCGCGACGCCGCTGCGCCGCTCGCAGCTCGACGACTTCGTCCGCACCTCGAAGGACGCCGCCCAGCAGCTGATGGCCAATCTGCAGCGCGCCGCCGAGCTGATCCAGTCGTTCAAGCAGGTCGCGGTCGACCGCTCGCACGCCGAACGGCGGCAGTTCAACCTCGCCGAGGCCACCAACCAGATCGTCGCCAGCCTGCGGCCGGTGTTGAAGCGGGCGCCGATCACGCTGTCGCTGGATGTTCCCGAAGGTCTGGTGATCGACGGCTATCCGGGCTCCTACGGCCAGATTCTCACCAACCTGTTCCTCAACGCCGTCAACCACGCCTTCCCGGCCGGCCGCGCCGGCGGCATTTCGATTTCGGCGCGGCCGCGCGGCGCCGACGACATCGAGATCACCTTCGCCGACACCGGGATCGGGATGACGCCGGAGGTGCAGCGCCAGGCGTTCGATCCGTTCTTCACCACCCGGCGCAACGAGGGCGGCACCGGGCTCGGCCTGCACATCGTCTATAATCTGGTCACTCAGCAGCTCGGCGGCCGGATGATGCTGGAATCCAGGCTGGGACAAGGTACCATCTTTCGCATTATCATGCCGCGCGCCGCGACCGGCGGCGCCGCACCAGCCGAGACCGACAGCGACGGGACCCCGCAATGGCCGACCAGGACGATGTCCTCCAACTGATCGACGACACCGGCTTCGCGCCGGAGCCGTCGTCGGCGAAAAAATGGAAAGTCGCGGTGATCGACGACGATCAGGCGGTGCATGACGGCACCCGCTTCGCGCTCAGCGACTATTGCCTGAACGGCCAGACCCTGGAGATCCTGTCGGCCTATTCGGCGGCGGAGGGCCGGGTGTTGATGCGCGAGCACTCCGACATCGCCGCGGTGCTGCTCGACGTCATCATGGAAACCGATGCCGCCGGGCTCGACCTCGTGGAATATATCCGCAACGACATCAAGAACGAGACCGTGCGCATCATCCTGCGCACCGGCCAGCCCGGGCAGGCGCCGGAGCGCCGGGTGATCGTCGATTACGACATCAACGACTACAAGGCCAAGACCGAGCTGACCGCCGACAAGCTGTTCACCTCGCTGACCGCGGCGCTGCGCAGCTATCAGCAGCTCGAGCGGATGGTGCAGACCAGGCGCGGGTTGGAGATCATCATCGACGCCGCCTCGACGCTGTACGACTTCAAGTCGATGCAGCGGCTGGCCGAGGGCGTGCTGACCCAGATCGCCTCGCTGCTCAATGTCGATTGCGCCGGCATCCTGGTGCTGCGCGACGGCGGCGAAATCAGCGACGATTTCGCGGTGCTGGCGGGCTCCGGCTGCTACCGCCGCTTCATCGGCAGTTGCGGCCCCGGCGCGTTGGACGACGACGTCCGCCACATGGTCGAGGCCGCGTTCCGCCGCCGCAAGCACGAATTCGACGATCAGCGCACCGTGCTCTATGTCCGCACCGGCTCAGGCCGCGAGGTGGTGGTGCTGCTGCAGGCCGAGCGCGAATTGTCCGACACCGACCGCGCGCTGGTGGAGATTTTCGGCAGCCGGCTGTCGATCGCCTTCGACAATGTGATCCTCTATCAGCAGCTCAACCATGCCAATGCCCAGCTCGAGGACCGCGTCGCGCAGCGCACCCGGGCGCTGTCGCAGGCCAACCGCAGGCTGTCGACGCAATGGCTGCGGCTGCAGCGCGCCAACGGCTTCAAGAACGAAATCCTCGGCACCGTGGCGCACGACCTGAAGAACCCGCTCGGCGTCATCCTCGGCCGCACCGAAATGCTCACCGAACTGATCGGCGCCGACGCCTCCAAGGACAGCGTCTGCGCCCAGGTCGAACACATCCGCGACGCCACCAAGCGGCTGACCTCGATGGTCGATCACCTGATTTCCGACGCCATGGCGGATGCCTTCGACATCACCATCCGGCGCGAGCCGGTCGACATCTCGGCGCTGGTGACCGAGGTCGCCGAGGCCAACCGGCCGCTGGCGCTGAACAAGCAGCAGGAGATCACGGTGTCGGCGCCGCAGGATCAGGTCACGGTGTGCGATTCCGATCGGATCCGGGAGGCGATCGACAACCTGGTCAGCAACGCCATCAAATACAGCCCGATCGGCGGCAAGATCGCGCTCTTGGTCGACCGCGCCGGCGACAACACCGTGATCCGCGTCACCGATCAGGGCGCCGGACTGTCGCCGGAAGATCTCGGCCGGCTGTTCGGCCGCTTCCAGCGGCTGTCCGCCAAGCCGACCGCCGGCGAAAGCTCGACCGGGCTCGGGCTGTCGATCGTCAAGAAGATCATCGATATGCACGGCGGCAAGGTCAGCGCCGACAGCGCCGGACCGGGCGAGGGCGCGAGCTTCACCATCACGCTGCCGGCGGCAGCGGTGGGCGCATGAGCCAGAACCCGCACATCATCGTCGTCGACGACGAGGCGCCGGCCCGCGAAATGGTCGGCGACTATCTGAAGATGCACGGCTTTGCGGTGACGTTGTGCGACGGCGGCGCCAGCTTGCGCGCCTCGATCGAACAGGCGGTGCCCGATCTCGTGGTGCTCGACCTCAACATGCCGGAGGAGGACGGGCTGTCGATCATCCGCGATCTCAAGGCCCGCACCAACGTTCCGGTGATCATGCTGACCGCCACCGCGAGCCCGATCGACCGCGTGGTCGGGCTCGAACTCGGCGCCGACGACTACGTCGCCAAGCCCTGCGAATTGCGCGAATTGATGGCGCGGATCCGCTCGGTGCTGCGGCGGAGCGCGCCGGCCAAGCCGGTGCCGGTCGCCGCCGTGGCCGCCGTCGCGCCAGCCAAGCAGCAATTGGTGCGGTTCGGTACCAAATGGCTCGACCTCGAGGCGCAGGCGCTGCGCGACGACGATGGCAACGAGCACCCGCTGACCGCCTCGGAATTCGGCCTGCTGAAAGTGTTCGCCGCCAACCCGAAGCGGGTACTGTCCCGCGAACGGCTGTTGGAATTGGCCAACGCCCGCGACGCCGAAGCCTTCGACCGCGCCGTCGACCTGCGGATCATGCGGATCCGGCGCAAGATCGAGCCGGATCCCACCAAACCGGCGGTGATCCGCACCATTCGCGGCGGCGGTTACCTGTTCTCGCCCTCGGGCGAGCGCGCCTGAGCGCCTTGCTGCCGCGACGATCGGGAATAAACCCACTGATTTTGCACACTTATGAGCGGCAGTGTTTCGTGCCGGCGCGGCGCGCGAAACAATTCTGATTGCTCACGAAACCATTTTGGGGTTTTGGCGCAGACGTCCTGAAACGCGTGCTGACTAGTAATGCTCCCCACGAAATCGCCCCTAGCGGTGATCAACGGGAGCCCGTCATGCAGAACGTCATCGCCCTTAACCACGCCGGCCGCCAAGGCATCGTCGCCGCGCGGGCGACCACCGATGAGATGTTGCTCGGCGAGATCGCAACCGGCAATCGTTCGGCGATGCACACGCTGTATGCCCGGCACAATGTCCGGGTCTATCGCTTCATCCTGCGGATGGTGCGCGACGCCTCGGTGGCGGAGGATCTGGTCAGCCAGGTGTTCCTCGACGTCTGGCGCACCGCCGGCCAGTTCGAGGGCCGCGCCCAGGTCTCCACCTGGCTGCTGTCGATCGCGCGCTTCAAGGCGCTGACCGCTTTGCGGCAACGCCAGCACGAAGATCTCGACCAGGACGACGTGCTGGAGATCGCCGATGGTGCCGAGACACCCGAGGCCGCGCTGGACCGCAGCCGCACCAACGCCATCCTGCGCGCCTGCGTGGCCAAGCTGTCGCCGGCGCATCGCGAGATCATCACCCTCGTTTACTATCACGAGAAGTCGGTGGAAGAGGCCGGCCAGATCATCGGCATTCCGTCCAGCACCGTGAAGACGCGGATGTTCTATGCCCGCAAGCAGCTGGCCGAACTGCTGAAAAGCCAGGGCATCGAGAATCTGGCGGCGTGAGAAATCGTCGGCGCGGCGGCGCGCCGGGGCCGGAAATTAGCGGAAGCTAACAGCAACGACACAATTGAAACAATCGGCGACATCGCCCGGAAAGACGTCGCTGCTACATCGATCATCGTCAATGCCAAGCAGAGGAGCCGATCATGCTGAAGCCCAGTCTTCGTTCTTTCATCATCCCGCTCGGCGCGATCTGCACGCTGGCGACGCTGTCCAGCCAGAACGCGCCGCAACGCGCGCCGCGTGACGGCGGCAGCATGATGGTTCGCCAGGTGGTGGACTGCAGCCGCACCAGCCCCGCCGAGGTCTGCGTGATCGCTTTCGACGGCGACGTCGCCGCCCGCTGATTTCATTCGAGTGACCAGCGATTTTCTGACGAGCAAGATTTAAGCACGATCGACATTTCAATCATCGACCTCCATCGACCCGGACGCGCCCCCGTCCGGGTCGGCTTGCTTTTGCGGGCGGGAATGGGCGCTGACCTCGGGCCCGTCGACCGCCGGATCACCGCATCCGAGAGATTCCACCAAGGCCCGACTAAGGATGCCGGGCTCGGGCATGCCTGCATCCCGCGCCGGCGATGGAACCTGCCGGGTTCCCGTCGATTGGTGCGCCGCACGCGCGACACCTCGCCCGATGGGTTCGCCGCACCAGGCGTGTTAGACCGCAAGCTTCGAATGACAGGTGCGCTGGATGTTTGAAAATTTCGACGCCGTGGTGCTCGCCAGGGCGCAGTTCGCGTTTACGATGTCGTTCCACATCATCTTCCCGGCCTTTTCGATCGGGCTCGCCAGCTATCTCGCGGTGCTGGAAGCGCTGTGGCTGTGGACCAAACGCGAGGTCTACATCAACCTGTTCAACTACTGGCTGAAGATCTTCGCCATCGCCTTCGGCATGGGCGTGGTCTCCGGCATCGTGATGTCGTACCAGTTCGGCACCAACTGGTCGGCGTTTTCCGACAAGACCGGCCCGGTGCTGGGTCCCTTGATGGCCTATGAGGTGTTGACCGCGTTCTTCCTCGAGGCGGGCTTCCTCGGCGTCATGCTGTTCGGGTTGGAGCGGGTCGGCCACAAGCTGCATTTCGTCGCCACGCTGATGGTGGCGATCGGCACGCTGATCTCGGCGTTCTGGATCCTGTCGGCGAATTCCTGGATGCAGACCCCGGCCGGCTACGCCATCAATGCCGACGGCCAGTTCGTCGCCACCGATTGGCTGAAGCTGATTTTCAATCCGTCGTTTCCCTATCGCCTCGTGCACATGGTGCTGGCGGCGTACCTTACGACTGCTCTGGTGGTCGGCGCGGTCGGTGCATTCCACCTCATGCGGGATTCCCACAAGTCGGGTCCCCGCGTGATGTTCTCGATGGCGATGTGGATGGCGACCATCGTGGCGCCGCTGCAGATTTTCGCCGGCGACCAGCACGGCATCAACACCTTGGAGCACCAGCCCGCCAAGGTGATGGCAATGGAAGGCCATTACCAGAGCCATCCCGAAGGCGCGCCGCTGATCCTGTTCGGGCTGCCGGACCAGGATGCAGCGGTGGTGCGCTACGCGCTGCAGATCCCGAAACTGTCGTCGCTGATCCTGAAGCACGCGCTCGATGCGCCGTTGGCCGGCCTGGACACGGTGCCGCGGGAAAATTGGCCGCCGGTGCCGGTGACGTTCTGGTCGTTCCGGATCATGGTCGGGATCGGCTTCCTGATGCTGGGGCTCGGCCTGTTCAGCCTGTGGACGCGGTGGCGCGGCACGCTGTTCAGCTCGCGGTTGCTGCACGGCTACGCGCTGGTGATGGGTCCGGCCGGCTTCGTCGCGGTGCTGGCCGGCTGGGTCACCACCGAGACCGGGCGGCAGCCCTTCACGGTGTTCGGATTGTTGCGCACGACTGACTCGGTGTCGCCGTTGGCGGCGCCGGCGGTCGGCTCGTCGCTGATCGCCTTCATCATCGTGTATTTCGCGGTGTTCATCGCCGGCGCCGTCTACATCCTGCGGCTGATGAAACAACCGCCGCATCACGGCGAACAGGGCCCGCGCGGCGACACCCCGGCGCGCGCCGCCGGCATCACGCCGGCGCCGGCCGCGATCGCCAGCCGGAGGTTCAACTGATGGGACTGGGCGTCGACGTCGACCTGGCCACGGTATGGGCCTTCATCATCGCGTTCGCGGTGTTCGTCTATGTGGTGATGGACGGCTTCGATCTCGGGCTCGGCATGCTGTTTCCGCTGTTTCCGAAAAAGGCCGATCGCGACGTGATGATGAACTCCGTCGCCCCGGTGTGGGACGGCAACGAAACCTGGCTGGTGCTGGGCGGCGGCGGGCTGTTCGCGGCGTTTCCCTTGGCCTATGCGGTGCTGATGCCGGCGCTCTACACGCCGATGATCATCATGCTGCTTGGCCTCGTGTTTCGCGGCGTGGCGTTCGAATTCCGCTGGCGCACCCAGCGCGAGCGCAACCGCTGGGACATCGCCTTTGCGGGCGGCTCGCTGCTGGCGACATTTGCGCAGGGCGTGGCGCTCGGCGCCATGCTGCAGGGCGTCCATGTCGAAGGCCGCGCCTATGCGGGCGGCTGGTGGGACTGGCTGACGCCGTTCTCGATTCTCACCGGGCTGGCGCTGGTCACCGGCTACAGCCTGCTCGGCGCTACCTGGCTGGTGATGAAGACCGAGGGCGAATTGCGCGACGAGGCCTATCGCTTAAGCTGGTGGCTGTTGATCGCGATGCTGATCGCGATCGGCGCGGTGTCGATCGCCACCCCGTTCCTGAATTTCGAATACGCCCAGCGCTGGTTCGCCTGGCCCAACGTGCTCGCCACCGCGCCGGTGCCGATCGCGGTCGCCGGCGTCACCGTGCTGCTGCTGCGCGCCCTCGCCAACCGGCAGGACTACCGGCCGTTCTTCCTGTCGCTGACGCTGTTCGCCTTGGCCTATGCCGGGCTCGGCATTTCGATGTGGCCCTATATCGTGCCGCGCAGCATCACCATCTGGCAGGCCGCGGCGCCGGAGAACAGCCAGATCTTCATGCTGGTCGGCGTCGCCATATTGGTGCCGATCATCCTGATCTATACCGCCTGGGCCTATTGGGTGTTTCGCGGCAAGGTCAATGCCGAAAGCGGCTATCATTGATCCCGCCGGATCGCCCGCGCCCGCTGGCGAAGCGGATGTTGTGGTTCGTGGCACTGTGGGCCGCCGGCGTCGGCGCGGTGGGGCTGGTGTCATTCATCCTGCGGCTGTGGATCGCGCCGCATTAAAGCCGATGAAATCCCGTGCCCCGGACGTCCGACGCCGCGTCAGCGGCGTGGACGAGCCGGGGCCGTTACGGACCGCGGCATCTGAAACGGTCCCGGCTCTGCGGCGCGCTGGCGCGCGCCTTGTCCGGGACACGAGGCAATCGGATGCAGCCGGCTTCGCGGCGAGGCCGACGACCCGCGCAAAATATTCATGAGCCGTGCGGCACCGCGCGCCGCTGGCCCCACGCCGCAAATCCCAGCACCGCCAGCGCCAGCAGCACCGGCGGAAACACCACCCAATTGATCGTCGACCAGCCGTACAGAGCCAGCACGCCGCCGGAGGCGAACGAGCCCAGCGCCATCACCCCGAACACCAGGAAATCGTTCAACGCCTGCACCTTGTTGCGCTCCGCCGGCAGGTGGGTCTCCAGCACCAGCGCCGAGGCACCGACGAAGCCGAAATTCCAGCCGACGCCGAGCGCGATCAGCCCGGCCCAGAAATGCAGCGCGGTGACGCCGGACAGGTCGATTGCCGCGGCGAGCGCCTCCAGCAGCAGCCCGACCGCGGCGGTGCGCGCGGCGCCGAACCGCGCGATCATCGGCCCGGCGATGAGGCTCGCGCCATACATCGCCACCATGTGCCACTGAATCCCGGTGTTGGAATCGCTGATCGTGAGCCCGCACATCTGCATCGCCAGCGGCGCCGAGGTCATCACCATGTTCATCATCGCGTAGGACACCACGCCGCAGATCACCGCGATGACGAAGCGCGGCTGCCGGGCGATCTGCCATAGCGGCCGGCCGCCGGCGAGTTCGGCGGGTTTCGGCCGCGGCGCGTCGACCCCGGCCAACACCGCCATCGCGATCAGCGCCACCACCGCCTGGGTGGCGAAACTGAAGGCGAACAGATAAGGCGGCCAGATATCCATGGTCCATTGCACCAGCTGCGGACCGATCACGCCGGCGAAAATGCCGCCGGTCATCACCCAGCCGATCGCGCGCGACCGAAACGCCACGCTGGCGCCGTCGGCGGCGGCGAAGCGATAGGATTGCGCCACCGCGCCGTAGAGCCCGCCGAGGAAGGTGGCGACGCAGAACATCGCGAACGAGCCGTGCAGGATGGCAAAACAGGCGAGCACGCCGCACAGCGCGCCGCAGCCGCCGCCGAGCAGGAAGGCTATGCGGCGGCCGAACGCCCGCGAGATCGCGCCGGTCGGCAGCGTGCCTGCCGCCATGCCGACCACATAAAACGACACCGGCAGCGTGGCGAGCGCGGCGTCCGGCGCCAGCGTGGCGCCGACGATCGCGCCGGTGGCGAAGATCACCGCCGCATTGGCGCCGGTCAGCGCCTGCGCGATGCCGAGCCGCAACAGATTCGACCGCGCCCGCGCATCGCCGGCGGCTTCGTCGATCATGATTGCGTCCACCATCGGTTCGTCCGCTTTGTCGTCCGGTTCCCCCTCCGGCCGCATCGATTGCCGCGCACTATAGGCTTGACGGTTCGGCAATCCAACCGACGCCCGGCGGGCGCGGTCATGCGCCGGCATCGCACCGCCTCAGCCGCGCGACCACACCAGCAGCAGATTATTCGCCGGCATCGCGACGATGTTGCTCAAGATCAAGCCGCGGACGCGCCCCAGCGCTTCGAGTTCGGCGAGATCCCGCACGCCCCACTCGGGATTGGTGGCGCGCAGGCTGTGGTCGAAGGCTGCGTTGCTCGGCGCGGTGTGGGCGCCGTCGCGCTTGAAAGGTCCGTACAGGATCAAGTGGCCGTCGTCGCGAAGATGGCGCGCGGCGCCTTTGAACAGCCCCTCGGCGACGCGCCACGGCGCGATGTGCACCACATTGGCGGAAAACACCGCGAGCAGCGGCCCGGGCCCGCTGCCGTCCGGCAGCTGCGGGCGCCAGGCCGGATCGGATAGATCGATCGCAAGCGGCTCACGCACATTGGCGAGCCCGGCCTGCGTACGCCAGGCGGCGATGCTGGTCAGATGCGCCGGATTGAAATCGCTCGGCCACCAGGTGATGCGCGGGGTTTGCCTTGCGAAGGCGATGACGTGCTGGCCGGTGCCGCTGCCGGCCTCCAGCACGTCGCCGGATTGCTCGCCGAGCAATGGCGCCAACGCTTCCCAGATCGGCGCGTGGTTGCGGTGGAACGCGGCGGCGTCGAGCCGGCCACAGCTGTCGCCGCGTGCTTGTTGACCAAATTCGACGGGGATCTCAGGCATCGGACCTTGCTAGCGCATTCCCGAGCTAAGCTGCCCTCAAACAAAGGTGAAGAGTCATTCCGGGGCGCGAGAGCGCCAGCTCGAGCGAACCCGGAATCTCGCTGCAATTGGGGGAGCGCGGTGCCTGGCGCAAGATTCCGGGTTCGCTCGGCCTTTCGGCCTCGCGCCCCGGAATGACGGTGCTGTGTGATGTGTCGGCGCGCGTAACAGCGTCAGCGAGACATCCGCGTCAATTCCGCCACCAAGAGATCGAGCGCATCGGCCAGCATCGCGCCGCCGCACACCGTGAGCCGCTCGGGGAGCACGATCCGCTTCGACGGCGGATAGAACCGCTCCAGCGCCGGATGCAGCAACAGCGCGGTGCCTTCGTCCTCGGCGAAATCGCCGCCGTCGGAGACCAGCAGAATATCCGGCCTGGCGGCGATGATCGCCTCCAGCGAGGCGAAGCCGCCCGACGCGATGCCGAGATCGGCGGCGGCGTTGACGAGGCCGGTCTCGGCGAACAGCAGGCTGATCAGGCTGCCTGCGCCCGACACCCAGCCGCGCCGCCACAGCGGCAGCACCCGGATCGGATTGTGGGCCGCCATCGCGCGCGCCCGCGCGATCGAGGCGTCGAGCCGGGCGACGGCGGGTGCGGCGCGCTCGGGGTGGCCGACCAGTGCGGCCATCGCGACGATCTGCTGCTTGATGGCGTCGAGCGACGGCGGCACCACGTCGAATTCGACGACGCGGACGCCCTGCTGGCGCAACAATTCGCGGGTGGCGCGTTTGTCGTATTGCCCGGACACCACCGCGTCGGGCTTTAGCATCAGGATGTCTTCGGCGCCGCCGGACAACAGCCGGTAGCGCCGCGCCTCGGCTGCGGCGAAGGATTGCGCCGGATCGCGCGAATACGGGCTGAGGCCGATGATTTGCGCCGGATCGGCCAGCGTCATCAACAGCTGATCGGTGCAGACATTGGTCGAGGCGATCCGCGGCAGCGGCTGCGCCGCGGCCTGAGGGATCGCGCCGAGCAATGCCAAAACCGCCAGCGGTACGCGCCGGCTCACGCGGCGTCCCACGGCACGATCACGGCTTCGCTTTGGTGTTGCGCCCGATAGGCGCTGACCCGGAACACCTTGGTCAGCACCGTGTCGGTCAACGCCTCCGCCGGCGCGCCCTGCGCGGCGAGCCGGCCGTCGGCCAGCACCAGCACGCTGTCGGCGAAGCGCGCGGCAAGGCCGAGGTCGTGCGTCACCACGATCACCAGCGTGCCGCTGTCGGCGGCGTCGCGCAGATATTGCATGACGTCGAGCTGATAGCGCGGATCGAGCGAGGCGGTCGGTTCGTCGGCGAGCAGCACCGGCGCTTCCACCGCCAGCACCCGCGCCAGCGCCACCCGGCTGCGCTCGCCGCCGGACAGTTCGGTGACGCGGCGTTCCGCAAGCCCAACCGTGTCGGTCGCCAGCATGGCGCGGCGCACCGCGGCGTCGTCGATGGGGCCGAGCCGCGACGGATCGGTGGCGCCGTGCGGATAGCGCCCGAGCGCCACGATATCGCGCGCCGGCAGCGGCCAATGCACCACATGGCCTTGCGGCAGATAGGCGAAGCGCAGCGCGCGTTCGCGTAGCGACAGCGCCGTCAATGCCGCGCCGCCGACCGTGATGTCGCCGGTTGACGGCAGCAGACCGGCCAGCGCGCGCAGCAGCGTGGTCTTGCCGGCGCCGTTCGGTCCGACCAGCGCCACCAGATGTTTCGGCGCCAATGTCAGCGAGACGTCGCGCAGCACGGCGCGGCCGGCGAGTTCGACGCCGAGCCCGCGGGCTAGCAGGAAGGCGCTCTCGCTCATGCCATGCCTCCGCCCAGCGAACGGCGTTCGCGCACGATCAGGTAGAGGAAGAACGGCACCCCGATCAGCGAGGTCAGCACGCCGACCTTGATATCACTCGAGGAGGGAATGATCCGCACCGCGATGTCGGCGGCGAGCAGCAAAGCGGCGCCGCACAGCGCGCTCGGCAGCAGCAGCTTCGCCGGATCATGGCCGACCAAGGGCCGCATCAGATGCGGCGCCACCAGGCCGATGAAGCCGATGGTGCCGGTGACCGCGACGCCGGCGCCGACGCCGAGCGCCACGCCGATGATCACCAACAGCCGCAACCGTCCGACGTCGACGCCGAGGCTCTGCGCGGTCTCCTCGCCGAGGCTGAGCGCGCGGAAGGCGTGGCGCTGGCTGAACAGGATGAGCGCGCCGATCGCGATGAACGGCAGCGCCAGCATGACATGATGGAAGCTGCGGTCTTCCAGCGAGCCCAGCATCCAGAACGCGATCTCCAGCGCCACATAGGGATTGCTCGCCAGATTCATCACCAGCACAGTGGCCGCTCCCGCCAGGCTGGAGATCGCTAACCCAGCGAGAATCAGCAGCAGCATCCCGGCGTTGCCGCCGGCGACCGCCAACAGCGCGAATACCGAGACGAAAGAGGCGAGGATCGCCGCCACCGGCAGCGCGTAGGACCGCACATCGGCAAGGCCCAGCGCGATCATCAGCACCGCGCCGAACGCCGCGGCCTGCGGCGCGCCGAACAGCGACGGCGAGGCGAGCGGATTGCGCAGCAGGCCCTGCAGGGCGGCGCCGGACAATCCGAGGATCGCGCCGATGGCGAGCCCGAGGATGGCGCGCGGCAGCCGGATCTGCTGCACGATCACCTGCTCGACCTCGCCGCCGCCGCCGAACAAGGCGCCGAGCACGGTGAGCGGCGATAGCCGCACCGGGCCGACGCCGAGCGAGCCGAGCATCAGGAGGCCGACGATCAGCAATAGCGCCAGCGTGATCACGCCGCGCGGCCGCGCCGCCGCGGTCTCGATCGTCGCCAGCTGTTGCGCGCCTTCGGTCACGTCTCATCCTCGCGTTGCGCCATGCCCGATGCTCTTACAGGCCCTGCGAGCAGGAACAAGCCGCCGCTCCAGATTTCTGCAACGCCGCCGCGGGAACCGCGACGCCGCCAAAATGCCGGATTGACTTGGGCGTCGGCGCTGCCTTTAGATCGTCGCGACGGTTCCTCTACGGAGAATCAAAAGGGAATGCGGTGCGGGCCGGCTCTCACTCGGAGCAGGTCCAATGCCGCGGCTGCCCCCGCAACTGTAAGCGGCTAGTCTTTCGTCTGATGCCACTGGGAAACTCGGTCCTGGGAAGGCGACGGAAGGTCCACGACCCGCGAGCCAGGAGACCTGCCGTCAATCGTGGTCACACGCGACGATGTCGGCCGGGGGGTGCAGACATTGGCCTCATCGGTCCGCGCAGCGGAGGGTGAAGCTTTGGTCGCTGTGACGTGCCACAGACTTTGACCCGAGGTTTTCCACCCATGTCGTTTTGTCTTTCCGCCGCATCGCGGCCGCAGCGGCGTTTCCACGCGCTGCTGGCGACGAGTTGCCTGGTGCCGGCGCTGTCGCTCGCCACCGGCGCCGCCCAGGCGCAACAGCAGTCCACCGCGCTGCCGACCATCGTGGTCAGCCCCACCGGCCTCGCGACCCCGGTCGACCAGATCGCAAGCTCGGTGACGGTGATCTCCGCGGCCGACATCGAGCGCGACCAGCGCCGAACCGTCGGCGACGCGCTGACCATGGTTCCGGGGCTGAACGTGGTGCGCACCGGCGGCCCGGGCGGCGCGACGTCGATCTTTATGCGCGGCACCAACTCCAACCACGTCAAGGTGCTGATCGACGGCATCGACGCCGGCGATCCCAGCAAGCCGAACGGCGCTTATGACTTCGCCAATCTGTTGACCTCGGACATCGAACGCATCGAGGTGCTGCGCGGGCCGCAGAGCGGCCTCTACGGCTCCGACGCGATCGGCGGCGTGATCTCGATCACCACCAAGCGCGGCCAGGGACCCGCGAAACTGACGGGCACCATCGAGGGCGGCTCGTTCGGCACCTTCAACCAGACCGCCCGCGCCTCCGGCTCCGAAGGCAATTTCGACTACGCCTTCAACGTCGCGCATTATCGCTCGACCGACGTCGCGGTGACGCCGCTCAACCTGCTGGCGCCGGGCGAGAAGCGCAACAACGACATCTACGATAACCTGACCTATTCGACCAAGCTCGGCGTGCGGGCTGGCGACGACCTCGCGCTCAGCTTCGTCGGGCGCTACACCGACGCGCACAAGGGCTTCACCGGGGACGATTATTCGCAATATCCGAACGCGTTTCCGGAATATCTGCAGAGCTCGATGGCCAATCGCGATCTGCTGACGCGCAGCGAAGCGGTGTGGACTCCGCTCGGCGATCGCTTCAAGAGCACGTTCGGCGTCAGCTACGCCAACCAGTGGAACCGCACCGTCAATCCCAATGCGGATTTCACCACCAACAATCTGACCTATACCTATGGGGTGGGGCCGCCGAGTTCGTACCGCGGCGAGCGCACGAAGTTCGACTGGACCGGCGTGGTCGAGGCGGGCTACGGCCAGACGGTGGTGCTCGGCCTGGAGCGCCAGAACGACTCGATCCACACCGATTCGGTCGGCGACTATGATCTGAGCGGGGCTTACCAGCAGAAGAACACCAAGGCCTTCACCGGCGACAGCGCCGGCTTCGTCGAATTGCAGTCGGCCTTCACCGACAACGTCTTTCTGGTGTCCAACATCCGCTACGATGACAACGACAGTTTCGGCGGCCACACCACCTGGCGGGTGGCGCCGACCTTCATCCTGCCGTTCACCGATACCAAGCTGAAGGCGACCTACGGCACCGGATTCAAGGCGCCGACGCTGACCGAGCTCTATGTCAACAATCCGGCCTACTACACCATCGCCAATCCGAATCTCAAGCCGGAGACCAGCAAGGGCTTCGACGTCGGCTTCGAACAGCCGTTGTGGCAGAACCGCGCCAGTTTCGGCGCCGCCTACTTCAACAACGAGATTTCCAACCTGATTTCGATGACCGGGTTCAACCTGGCGCTCGGCGGCTATTCCTACGAGAACGTCGGCTTGGCGAAGGCCTACGGCGTCGAATCCTTCGTCGCGCTGCAGGCCACCGAGACGCTACGCTTCCGCGCCGATTACACCTACACGCAGACCCGCGATGAAAACACCGGACTGCGGCTGCGGCGGCGCCCCGACAACAAGGTGACGCTGGCGGCGATCTGGAACCCGGTCGAGCGCGCGACCGTCTCCGCCTCGATCGTTCATACCAGTTCGTGGCTCGACTACGACCGCTTCGGCACCGCGCTGCTCGACGCCCCGGCCTTCACCACGGTCAACCTCGCCGCCAATTACACGATCGACCAAAACGTCACGGTGTTCGGCCGGATCGATAACCTGTTCGACAAGACCTACGAGGTGCCGGTCGGCTTCCTGCAGCCCGGCATCGGGGTGTTTGCCGGCGTCCGATTGACCAATTGACCCGCGCCCCCGGTCGCCCGCCGGTTTCACCGTCGCGGCGGCCGGGGCCGTCTTCGCTACCTTTTTGAAATGAGGCCGATTTTAGCCGGTTCCCTGATCGCATCGGGCGGCGTTTCGTGTTAGAACAGCGCAGCTGCGGCCTTTGTCGCGCTCCCTTCCCCCCGGATTTGAGGATATCGATGAACGACGAACCCAAATCGGCCCTCGAATTGAAAGAGATCCGCCAGACCCGGAAGCGCAACCAGGACGCCGAAGGCGTCAAGGCGATGGCCGAAATTGCCGCCGCCGACGTTGCGATCCGCAAGCGGACCGCCAATTTGCGGGCCATCCGGCTGGCCAAAGAGGAGGCCGACCGCGCCAATCCGCCGCCGGCGAAACCAACCAAAGCGAAGAAAAAGAAATCGACCTGATGACAAAAGACGATCGCGACCGCGCGGAAGCGCGTTTCAACAAAGCCGCCAAGGCTGCCGACGAGGGCAAGTCGAGCAGGAGCGACCGCGATGCCGCGGCCAAGGCGGTGATCGACAATATGGCGCGGCTGAAGGCGCTGCGACTGGCCCGCGAGGCCGCCGAACCGGCGCGCACCGTGGTGGCGAAGAAGAAAAGCGCGCCGAAATCCGGCGCCAAGTCCGGCAAAAGCTCGGCCAAGACCCCGGCGCTCGGCGAGTGGCTGGCCAGCCAGGTCAATGGCGGCCGCCGCACCTGACGGAAGCGCCGGAATACGATGAGGTTTTTTATGCTGGTGGCATTCTAGATTTTCGTTTTGGATTGAAGCGACCAACCCAAATGCAGCCGTCATTCCGGATTGCGAGTTCGAAGAACGAGCAAGTCCGGAATCCATAACCCCTGCGGTGGTTATGGATTCCGGGCTCACTCGCAGCTCACGCTGCTCGTGCCCCGGAATGACAGACTGGGAATCTTGAAGCGCATTCGTCAGGCTTTGACGTCAGGCTGCAGATCGCAGCATCGACGGCTCAGACCGGCGCCGGCCACTCGATCATCGAGCGGGTCTTGGTGACCGCGTCGTAGACCTGAATCTGCAGCATCTGATAGCGGTTCTTCAGCGCCATGCCGGCCTCTTCGGCGGCCTCGACAGTGTCGTGATGCGATTTGAAATGGCCGTCGACCACCAGCGAATAGCCCTCGGTCGGCGCCTTGTCGGCGCGAATGATTTTCCGGGGCTGCGGCTCGTCGAGTTCGAGTTTCGGCTTCTTCATTGTGACTCCAGTAGGCCTTGCGAATCCGTTGCAGGCGGTGCCTTGCTTATCAGCTATCCGGCGGAAAATGCAGGGAAGATCTGCCCGATCCGGGGTGGGATGCACAGCAAGAGAGGTTACATTTGGGGTTCACGGAACGTTGACCGGGGAAAGCCGGTTGTCGCTCCGGGTGAGACAGGACCATTTAATCATGTTTGGACTGATGGCAATCAGGCCGAAGACCGAAAAGCCCAAACCGGCCAAGATCGATCCCAATAAACCGCCGCCGCGGCCGGCCAGCGACGACGACGACATCTATGCCGCCGGCGACATCTGCGCGCCGGAACCCGACCGCGACGACGAGCAGCGCGATCTCTAGGGCGCGGCGCTAGCCGACCTCGTCGCCGTCGATCCGGCGCACCGCGCCGGCATCGAGCAGATGATCGCCCCATCCTTTCGCCGCGAGCGGCCCGGCCAGGCTCGGCGCCGCCAGCAGCAGCGCCGCGGTCATCGCCAGCGGCACGCCGCTCGGCCAATCCAGCCCGACCGGCGTCAGTTCTTCGCGACTGCCGGCGTAGCGGCCGCGTCGCGAGAGCAGATTTCCGCATTCCCGCAACAGCTCGCGCCTTCTGCCGCCATGGCGCGCGCAGCCGAGCAGCGCCTGCATGCCAAGATGGGTCCGCACGCCGGCGCGGCTGTCGGCCGGCGGCGGCGGCTTTTGCCCCAGCGAGATTCTGAGCAATAGATCGACCAGATCGAGCCCGGCGAGCGTCGCGCCCATCGGCTCGACCAGCCGCGGATTGCAGTCGATGTAGCGCGGCGAAGCGTTCTCCGACGGCAGGATGTAATCAACCGACAGCGCGCCGTGCCAAGCCAACCGCTTCCCGATTCTGGCCAGATCGGCGCGGACGGCGTCGCGCCGCACGCTCTGTTTGATCGCGGCACCGCCGCCGGCGCCGTCGGCGATCCGCCGATAGGCATGCACCGCCAGCAATTCGCCGTCCGCGAACACCGCCTGGGCGTGTTCGACCGGCCCCTCGACGAAATCCTGCAGCAGCACGTCGTCGGCGAAGCCGTCGATGGCGGTGAGCTCGCGCAGCGCGGCGTCGAGCTGAGCCGTGTCGCGCACCAGCCAGACGCCGCGGCTGGCGGTGCCGATCGCGGTCTTGATCACGCAGGGCGGGCGGGCGAATTCGCGCAACTCATCGGGCGAACTGACCAAGCGGGTCGGCGGCTGCGGCAGCGCCAGTTCGTCGAGCAGACGGCTGAAGCCGGCCTTGCTGATCACGCGGCGGTAGGCCGCAAAGCTCGGCAGCGCCAGCGCGGTGCGTCGCTGCAGTCGCGGCGCCACTTTGGCGAACAAGAGGCCCTGCTCGTGGATCGGCAGCAGCACGTCGAATTGTCGGCGCGCCAGCAGATCTTCGACGAACGCCAGATAGCCGGCCGGATCGCGGCCGAGCCCGGGGCAGCGGTGGAATTTGGCGACGAAGCGGGAGAACCGTCCGAGGCAGCGCGGCGACGGATCGCAGATCTCGACGCGATGCCCAGCAAGCCCGAGCACCGTGATGGCTTCACGCGCGGAGGTGCTGCCGCCCTCGGACAGCAGCACCCGCAACGGTCGCCTCGGAGCATCGGCCATGGCGCCGATGTGCGGGAAACCGCGGCCGAGATCAAGCCATCCGCAGGATCGGCGCCAGATACCTAAGGCGGCGATTTCGCCACGATTGCGGCTCGCGCGAGTTGCGATGCCGCAACCGCCGCACGATATGACCGTGCAACGCCATTGGCAGGAAAGCTCGTTCCGATGACCGCTCGCACGCCGCGGCCGTGATGCACGGCAAGTCCCCCCTGGTGTCGTTGATGTTGAGCGTGCGCGCGCTGCAAAAATCCTATCGCTCGGGGCCGGACCGCGTCAGCGTGCTGCGCGGCGTCGATCTCGACGTCGCCCCGGGCGAGAGCGTCGCGCTGACCGGGGAATCCGGCAGCGGCAAGAGCACCTTGCTGCATCTGATCGCCGGGCTCGACGCCGCCGACGCCGGCGAAGTGCGGTTCGGCGACACGCTGATTTCGCAATTGTCCGATGCCGGCCGCGCCGCGTTCCGCCGCGATCACCTCGGCCTGGTGTTCCAGCAGTTCAACCTGATCCCGAGCCTCAGCGTCGCCGACAATCTGGCGTTCCAGTCGCGCATCGCCGGCCGCCACGACGCGGCCTGGCAGGCCGAACTGATCGAGCGGCTCGGGCTGGGCAGCTTGCTGAAGCGTTATCCGGAGCAGCTCTCCGGCGGCCAGCAACAACGCGTCGCGATCGGCCGCGCCTTGGCAGTGAAGCCGCTGCTGCTGCTCGCGGACGAGCCGACCGGCAATCTCGACGAGGCCACCGCCGACGAGGTGATGTCGCTTTCGCGCGATCTCGTCAGCCGCACCGGCTGCGGCTTCCTGATGGTGACGCATAGCGCGCGGCTCGCCGCGATGCTCGACCGCCGGGTGCATCTGCATGCCGGGCTGATCGCGTGAAGCGCGCGCTCTGGATTCTCGCGGTGCTGCTCAGCCATTGGCGCAGGCATCCGATGCAACTCGCCACCTTGCTGGTCGGGCTGATCTCCGCCACCGCGTTGTGGAGCGGCGTGCAGGCGCTGAACCAGCAGGCCCGCATCAGCTACGACCGCGCCGCCTCCGCGCTCGGCGGCGCCCGCACCGCGACGCTGGTCGGCAGCAACGGCGAGAGCCTGCCGCAGCAGATTTTCGTCGAGCTGCGCCGCGCCGGTTGGCCGGTCTCGCCGATGCTGGAAGGCCGCATCCAGATCGGCGGGCGATCGTTGCGATTGCTCGGCGTCGAGCCGCTATCCTTGCCGATCGAGGCCAGCGCGGCGCCGGCGATCGGCACCTCCGGGCTGCAGGGCTTTCTGTCGCCGCCGGGACAGACCCTGATCGCGCCGGACACTCTCGCCGAACTGAAAGCCGCGGCCGGCGATACGCCGCTCACCAACACTGGCCTCACCCTGCCGCCGTTGACGCCGCAGAACGAGTCGGTGCCGGGATTGCTGGTGGTCGATATCGGCGTGGCGCAGCGGCTGTTGAACATGCCGGAAAAAATCTCCCAGCTGTTGCTCGGCCAACGCGATCTCGGCCCGCGCGCGCCGCTCGCGTCGATTGCCGGCGGCGAGACGCTGCGGCTGGTCGAGCCGGATGCGGAGACCGATCTGGAGCGGCTCACTGATAGTTTCCACCTCAACCTCACCGCGTTCGGGCTGTTGTCGTTCCTGGTCGGGCTGTTCATCGTCAATTCGGCCATTGGCCTTGCCTTCGAGCAGCGCCGGCCGATGCTGCGGACGCTGCGCGCCTGCGGCGTCTCGGCCTTGCAGCTCAACAGCGTGCTGATCGTCGAACTGGTCGGGCTGGCGCTGCTCGCCGGATTGATCGGTCTGGTGTGCGGTTACTTCATCGCCGCGACGCTGCTGCCCGACGTCGCCGCCAGCCTGCGCGGTCTCTACGGCGCGCAGATTCCCGGCGAGCTGACGCTGCGCCCGCAATGGTGGGCCGCAGGCCTCGCGATCAGCGTGATCGGCGCTTTGGGTGCGGCCTCCGCCAGTCTGCTCAAGGCGATCCGGCTGCCGGTGCTCGCCGCCGCGCAGCCCTATGCCTGGCAGCAGGCGCAGCAGACCGCCTTGATCGTGCAGGGCGCGCTGGCGCTCATCGTGTTCGCCGGCGGCGTCGGCTGCCTGCTGCTCGGCGATTCGCTGGTGGCGGGCTTCGCGGTGCTGGCGGCGATCCTGCTCGGCGCCGCATTGGCGCTGCCGGCGGTGCTCGGGCTGGTGCTGCTGCTGAGCGAACGCGTCGCGCGAAAACCGCTCGCCAAATGGTTCTGGGCCGACAGCCGGATGCAACTGTCCGGGCTGTCGCTGGCGCTGATGGCGCTGCTGCTGGCGCTCGGCGTCAATGTCGGCGTCGGCACCATGGTGCAGAGCTTCAGCAAGACCTTCACCGGCTGGCTCGACGGACGGCTTGCCGCCGAGGTCTATCTCAATGCCGCGAGCGATGCCCAGGCGGTCGAGATCAAAGCCTGGTTGCGCGATCGTCCCGAGGTGCAGGCGGTGCTGCCCGGCAGCCGCGCCGAGGCGCAACTCGGCGGCTGGCCGATCGATCTGATCGGCTTTGCCGACCACGCCACCTATCGCGAGCAATGGCCGCTGCTGGAATCCTCTCCCGGCGCCTGGGACCTGGTGGCGCGCGGCGAGGCGGCGCTGATCAGCGAGCAATTGGCGCTGCGGCTGAAGCTCAAGCTCGGCGACCGCGTCGCGGTGCCGACGCCGCAAGGCTCGTGGCCGCTCGAGGTGGTGGCGATCTACGCCGATTACGGCAATCCGCGCGGCCAGCTCGGCGTCGCCATCGCGGCTTTGGTCGCGCATTTTCCCGGCATCGCGCAGACCAGATTTGGGTTGCGGGTCACGCCCGCGGCGGTGCCGGCGCTGGTCACCGCGTTGCGTGAGAAATTCGCGCTGGACAATCGCAGCCTCGCCGACCAGGCCGCGCTGAAAGCGGAGTCGCGAAAAATCTTCAACCGCACCTTCGCGGTGACCAATGCGCTGAACGCCTTCACGCTCGGCATTGCCGGCGTCGCGCTGTTGACCAGCCTGTTGACGCTAAGCCAGTCGCGGCTGCCGCAGCTGGCACCGTTGTGGGCGATCGGCATCACGCGGCGCAAGCTGGCGGTGATCGAACTGATGAAGACACTATCTGTGGCGCTGATCACCGCGCTGCTGGCGCTGCCGCTCGGCCTCGTGGTGGCGTGGTGCCTGATCGCGGTGGTCAACGTCAAAGCCTTCGGCTGGCGGCTGCCGTTCCAGGTGTTTCCCGAGCAACTCGTGCAACTGGTCGGCATCGCCATGCTGGCGTCGCTGCTCGCGGCGCTGTTGCCGATTCTGAACTTGCTGCGGATGCAGCCGGCGCAATTGGTCAAGGTGTTCGCCGATGAGCGATAGTCTTTTCCGCCTGTCGCGCCGCGGCTTCGCCGCCGGCCTCGCGCTGTTGGCGCTCGGCCGCAACGCGCGCGCGCAGGGTTTTGCCGGGCTCGGCCGCGACGCCGGCGAGTTTGCGAAGGTCGAGCCGGGTCGCGCGCTGACGTTTCCGCTCGATCACGGCGCGCATCCGGAGTTTCGCATCGAGTGGTGGTACCTCACCGCGAACCTGCAGGACGCAGCCGGCAAAGCCTATGGCGTGCAGTGGACGTTGTTTCGCCAGGCGATGCGGCCGGGCGAGCAACCAGAGGGCTGGGCTAATCAGCAGATCTGGATGGCGCATGCGGCATTGACCAGCGCTGATACGCACCGCACCGCCGAGCGCTTCGCCCGCGGCGGCGTCGGCCAGGCCGGCGTCACGGCCACGCCGTTCCGCGCCTGGATCGACAATTGGCAGATGCAGGGCGGGGAGGCGATGGCGCCCGCGACGCTGTCGCCGCTGGATGTTGCCGCATCGGGTGCGGATTTCAGCTACGCGCTGCGGCTCACCGCCGAGCGTCCCTTGGTGCTGCAGGGCGACAGCGGCTACAGCAAGAAGTCCGAGCGCGGCCAGGCGTCGTATTACTACAGCCAGCCGTATTTCGCCGCGAGCGGCAGCGTCACGCTCGACGGCAAGGCGGTCGAGGTCAAAGGTCAAGCCTGGATGGACCGCGAATGGTCGAGCCAGCCGCTGGCGTCCGATCAGACCGGTTGGGACTGGTTCTCGCTGCATCTCGAAACCGGCGACAAGGTGATGCTGTTCCGCTTGCGGCAAAGCGATGGCGCCAACTATTTCGCCGGCAACTGGATCGGCACCGACGGCAAATCGGTCCAGCTCGCGCCCGACGCGATCGCCATCACGCCGACCGCCACCACCCAGATCGGGCAACGGCAACTGCCGACCGCCTGGCGCATTGCGATCGCGCCGCGCCGGCTTGCGATCGACACCACGCCGCTCAACCCGCAAAGCTGGATGGGCACCAGCTTTCCCTATTGGGAAGGTCCGATCGCGATTCGCGGCAGCCACGCCGGGGTCGGCTATCTTGAGATGACGGGATATTGAGTCCAAGCTGTTGAACCACAGCCCGCGACTCGACAATCCATCGAACCACAACAAAAGAAACGTCAGGGAGTCCTTGCCATGTTCCACTTCACCGCGATCGTCACCTGTCTGGCCGTGATGTTCTACTTCTACACCACGGTGCAGGTCAGCCGGGCGCGCATGACCTTCGGCGTCAAGGCGCCGGCGACCACCGGGCAGCCGGACTTCGAGCGGGTGTTCCGGGTGCAGATGAACACGCTGGAATGGATGCCGATCTTCCTGCCGTCGCTGTGGCTGTTCGCGATCTATCTCAGCGACGGCTTCGCCGCCGGGCTCGGCGTGGTGTGGGTCATCGGCCGCATCATCTACATGGTCGGATATGCCGAGGCCGCGAACAAACGCGGCGCCGGCTTCGCGGTACAGACCGTCGCCGCACTGCTGCTATGGGCGGGCGCGGTGGTCGGCATCGTCTGGCGGGTATTCGGCTGGTGAGGATCCGCGGAAACTAACCGTCGCATCGCCGGAGTGCTGCTCCTTCGCAATCACGTCCTCCACCACGAATCACGAGCCCTCCTCAGAGCCCGACTCTGCGGATGTTTCCCCGCGCGATCACTTTGGAATCGTTATAGTCCGCGTTGTTACTTTGGAATTATTATGATGAAAAAGTAGTTGTGAGCAAAACTTACTCAGAAAGACTGATTTTTGAAATTGAGACCTGCTCGCAGCAGTCGTAGGGTCGCGTGACTTCGATTTCACCGGGTTGCCGCGGACTAACCGCCGCGGGCTTCTCATCCGCCCTCCTGCGACAAGAAGACCAATGAGCGTCAACGTCATCTTCGGTTCCGACGGTGGTAACACCAAGGCGGTCGCCTCGCGCATCGCCAAACACATCCAGGGTCGCGCGATCGACATCAAGGCGGCGAGCGTCGCCGACTTCGAGAGCCCCGGCCTGTTGATCCTCGGTTCGCCGACCTACGGCGCCGGCGATCTGCAGACCGATTGGGAAGCCCATCTCGACAAGCTCACCCAGGCCAAGCTCGCCGGCAAGAAGGTGGCGCTGTTCGGCACCGGCGACCAGGTCAGCTATCCGGACTGCTTCGTCGACGCCATGGGCGTGCTCTATGATTTGGTCGTCGAGCAGGGCGCCACCGTGGTCGGCTTCACCGCAACCGAAGGCTACGACTTCACCGGCTCCCGGGCCGAGCGCGACGGCCAGTTCGTCGGCCTGGCGCTCGATCAGGACAGCCAGTCCTCCAAGACCGAGAAGAGGATTACAGAATGGGTCAGTCGATTGATCTGAACGGCGCGGCGCTGAAGATCTTCAACCATCATCTGTACGAGCTGTCGAAAGGGCTGCGGCCGCTGGCGATGATGACGCTGAGCGCCGCCGCCGCGGCGCAGGTGATCGCGCGGCTGGAAGCCGTCGGCATTGCCCACCACGTCCACGAGGCCTGTCCCGAGCGGGTCAATGTGGTGTTCGGCAGCCGCCCGGCGGTGAAAGCGGTGCGCCAGTTCATGGTGCGGCCGTTGTGCGAGTTGTCGGCCGAGCATGATTTCATGCTCGGCGTGCTGCTCGGCTACGATCGCGAAATGCAATGCGCCCGCTATCTGTCGCGCGCGGCGGCCGCCGACGCTGAGATCTCGGGCGCGCCGCCGCTCGGGTTTGCTGCGGATCAGTTCGCCGCGCTGCCGGATCAGGTCGGGCTTGCGATGTAGCCCTCCGCGAAGCATGTCGCCTTTCGCGACGGCCGATCGGTGTCGTCCCATTGCCCCCGGGACGACACCGATCGGATAGCATGCTACTTGGTCAGCGGACAGCCCGACTCGGCCGCGGTGGGGAACGCCTTGTCGCCGGCCACGGTGGCGAGCAGCTTGTAGTAGTCCCACGGCTTCTTGGATTCCGACGGCTTCTTGACCTCGAACAGATAGAGGTCGTGGACGAAACGGCCGTTGGCCAGCACCTTGCCCTTGGCGAAGGCGTCGTCGACCGGCAATTCCTTCAGCTTCTTGGCGACCGCCTCGGTGTCCTTGGAGCCCGCGGCCTTCACCGCCTTGAGATAGGACAGCGTCGCCGAATAGGTGCCGGCCTGGATCATGTTCGGCATCCGCCCGGTGCGCTTGAAGAATTTCTCGGCGAAGGCCCGCGAGGTGTCGTCGCGATCCCAGTAATAGGCTTCGGTCAGCACCAGACCCTGCGCCGCCTGCAGCCCGAGGCCGTGCACTTCGCTGAGCGTCATCAACAGACCGGCGAGTTTCTGGCCGCCGGCGACGATGCCGAATTCCGACGCCTGCTTGATCGAATTGGCGGTGTCGAGCCCGGCATTGGCGAGCCCGACGATCTTCGCTTTCGAGCTCTGCGCCTGCAGCAGGAACGAGGAGAAGTCCGACGAATTCAGCGGATGCCGCACCGCGCCCAGCACCTTGCCGCCCTTGGCGATGACGATCTCGCTGGTGTCCTTTTCCAGCGCGTAGCCGAAGGCGTAGTCCGCGGTCAGGAAGAACCAGGTGTCGCCGCCGGCTTCGACCAGCGCGCCGCCGGTGCCGACCGCGAGCGCATGGGTGTCGAACGCCCAGTGGAAGCCGTAGGGCTGGCAGGCGTCGCCGGTGATCCGCGAGGTCGCGGCGCCGACCACGATGTCGATCTTCTTCTTTTCTTTCGACAGATCCTGCACGGCGAGGGCCACCGACGAGGTGGTGAGCTCGGTGATCATGTCGACGCCGTCGACGTCGTACCATTTTCGCGCGATGGAAATGGCTGTGTCCGGCTTGTTCTGGTGGTCGGCGGAGACCAGTTCGATCTTCTGGCCGAGCACTTCGCCGCCAAAGTCCTCCACCGCCATCTTGGCGGCCTCCAGCGACCACTTGCCGCCGTAATCGGCGTAGACGCCGGACTGATCGTTGAGGATGCCGATCTTGACGCCTTGACCGGCGGCGCTTTGGGCCACCGCGCCTTGGATCGATCCTGGCGCGGCGAGCAACGCCACAGATGCCGCGGCAACGATCGACCGAATTCCGAATTTCATTAAAGCCTCCCGATATTTTTGATTATCGGCAGGCTATTTTAGAATTTTGCGGCTGCCCAGCAGTTTCTTGGCCGTTTCTTGGCCGTTTCTTAGTGTCTGACCGAAAAAGCGATCAATGAAATCAGGCATTCAACCCGTCATTGCGAGGAGCTCTTGCGACGAAGCAATCCAGGGCCACGCAAGAAGCCCCTGGATTGCTTCGCTCTTCGGCCAGCGCTACGCGCCGTGCTCGGCTCGCAATGACAAAAACCCCTGATTTTACTCGCTGCTTTTCGGTCAGACACTTAGGAGACTTTTCGGGTTGGATTGATGCGCTTCAAGAGTCCCCCCGGCAGTCATTCCGGGCTCGCTCGTTCTTCGAACTCGCGATCCGGAATGACGACGGCATTTGTCTTGGATTCTTCAATCTCAACCGAAAATGCTCTACGCGTTTCCTGGCCGCTTGCTACACCACATGATCCGGCGCCAGCGCGCAGGCCGAGGCGGGGTCGGTCTCGACCTGCAGGGTGGCGTGGTCGATCGCGAAGTCCTGCTTCAGGTGGCGCGCGATCTGCATCAGATAGCGGTCGCCGGGCGGGCCCGCGGGTATCACCAGATGACAGGTCAGCGCCACCTCGGTGGTGCTCATCGGCCAGATGTGCAGGTCGTGCACCTGCGCCACGCCGTCGCAACGCTCGAGAAAGCCGCGCACCGCAGCCGGATCGATGCCGCGCGGCACCGCGGCGAGCGACATCGCGACGCTGTCGCGCAACAATCCCCAGGTGCCCCAGAAGATCGCCGCGCTGATCAAGAGGCTGGTGACGGCGTCGAGCCAGCTCCAGCCGGTGAGCAGGATCAGGAAACCGGCGATCACCACGCCGGCGGAGACCGCGGCGTCCGCCATCATGTGCAGATAGGCGCCGCGGATGTTGAGGTCGCCCTTGCGGCCGGAGGCGAACAGCCAGGCGGTGGCGCCGTTGATCAGGATGCCGACGCTCGCCACCACCATCACGGTGACCTCGGCGACCGGCTGCGGATCGAACAGCCGCAGGATCGCCTCCCAGCCGATCGCGCCGACCGCGACCAGCAGGAACGCGGCGTTGAACAGTGCCGCCAGGATCGAGGAGCCGCGCAGCCCATAGGTATAGCGCTGCGACGGCGGCCGCTTCGACAGCACCGCCGCCGACCACGCCACCAACAGCCCGAGCACGTCGGACAGATTGTGGCCGGCGTCGGCGACCAGCGCCATCGAATTGCTGGCGTAGCCGAACGCCGCTTCGCCGATCACGAAGCCGGTGTTGAGCAGAATCCCAATGGCAAAGGCGGTGCCGAAATCCTTCGGCGCATGGCTGTGGCCGCCGGGCCCGTGGGCGTGCGAATGTCCGGGGCTATGGTCGTGATCGTGCTGATCATGGTCATGGCCGTCGTGATCGTGATGCTGATGTTGGCTCATCGGTCCTGCTGACGCGCGATGCCGCGGCGCTGCGACACGTGCCGACATAAGAACATTCACAAACGAATACTATCACCCCGCGCGGGCAAGACAGCGCCGCCGGGGCCGACAGGGGCGGTCGACTGCCGTGGGTTGTGAATCGCGCTTCACAAATCCGGCCGCTTCACCGCGCGGCCTGTGCGAATTTCATGCTGCAGTGCAATGCAAACGCGACGAACAACTCCGTATCGACCAAAGTCTGAACCGCCATTCGTATAATGTGATTTCGCCGTTGCACTGATTGTATCCTGTTCGTAAATAGACCCGAGTTTAAGGCGAGCCCCGGCCGGGGCTGTCCGCTCCCCGCAAACCGTAAGCAGCCGATGACAGCCAGGATCGAACGTCCGCTTTCGCCGCATATGCAAGCCTATCGCTGGAGCCTGACGATGGCGTTGTCCATCGTGCACCGGCTCACCGGCATTACGCTTTACTTCGGAACCATCCTTTTGGCCTGGTGGCTGATCGCCGTGGCGGCGGGCCCGAGCGCCTACGCCACCGTGCAGGCCTTCACCGGCAGCTGGATCGGCCGGCTGATCCTGTTCGGCTACACCTGGTCGTTGATCCATCACATGCTCAGCGGCGTGCGGCATTTCATCTGGGATCTCGGCTACGGCTTCACCTCCGCGGAACGCGAATCGCTGACCTGGGCGGCGCTGATCGGCGGCGTGGTGCTCACCGTGCTGCTGTGGATCGTCGCTTTCACGCTCGGAGGCGCACGATGAGCGTCGAGGAATCCCACGGCCCGACGCCGCGCCGCGCCAAGACCATGCGGACGCCGCTCGGCAAGGTCCGCAAATTCGGCCCCGCCGGCTCCGGCACATCCGATTTCTGGCAGCAGCGCATCACCGGCGTGGCGATGACGCTGCTGATCCTGCCGGTGGTGGTGGTGGTCATGATGCTGCTCGGCCGCAACCAGGCTGGTGCGGCGCAGATCATCGGCTCGCCGTTGATCGCGCTGACCCTGATCCTGTTCATCATCGCCAGCGCCGTGCACATGAAGATCGGCATGCAGGTGGTGATCGAGGACTATGTGCAGAACGAAAAGCTGAAGCTGGTCACCATCATGGCCAACAATTTCTTCTCGATCGCCGTGGCGCTGGCCGCGATTTTCGCGATCTTCAAACTGTCATCCGGAGTGTAACGCATGGCCGCGAACGGCAACGGCGCGCCGGCCATCAACGGCCACGCCTATCCCATTGAAGACCACAGCTACGACGTCGTCGTGGTGGGCGCCGGCGGCGCCGGGCTGCGCGCCGTGGTCGGCTGCAGCGAGGCGGGCCTGCGCACCGCCTGCATCACCAAGGTGTTCCCGACCCGCTCGCACACCGTGGCGGCGCAGGGCGGCATCTCGGCGGCGCTCGGCAACATGCACAAGGACGACTGGCGCTGGCACATGTACGATACCGTCAAGGGATCGGACTGGCTCGGCGACCAGGATTCCATCGAATACATGGTGCGCAACGCGCCGCAGGCGGTCTACGAGCTGGAGCATTGGGGCGTGCCGTTCTCGCGCACCGACGACGGCAAGATCTATCAGCGGCCGTTCGGCGGCATGACGCTGGACTACGGCAAGGGCCAGGCGCAGCGCACCTGCGCCGCCGCCGACCGCACCGGCCACGCCATGCTGCACACCATGTACGGCCAGGCGCTGCGGCATTCCGCCGAATTCTACATCGAGTTCTTCGCCATCGACCTGATCATGGACGATCAGGGCGTCTGCCGCGGCGTCATCGCGCTGAAGCTCGACGACGGCACGCTGCACCGCTTCCGGGCGCAGACCACGATTCTGGCCACCGGCGGTTACGGCCGTGCTTACGCGTCTTGTACCTCGGCGCACACCTGCACCGGCGACGGCGGCGCGATGGCGCTGCGCGCCGGCGTGCCGCTGCAGGACATGGAGTTCGTCCAGTTCCACCCGACCGGGATCTACGGCTCGGGCTGTCTGGTCACCGAAGGCGCCCGCGGCGAGGGCGGCTATCTGGTCAATTCCGAAGGCGAGCGCTTCATGGAGCGCTACGCGCCCTCCGCCAAGGATCTGGCGTCGCGCGACGTGGTGTCGCGGGCGATGACCATCGAGATCCGCGAAGGCCGCGGCGTCGGCAAGAAGAAAGATCACATCTTCCTGCACCTCGATCATCTCGATCCCAAGGTGCTGCACGAGCGGCTGCCGGGCATCTCGGAATCGGCGCGGATCTTCGCCGGCGTCGACGTCACCCGCGAACCGATCCCGATGATTCCGACCGTGCACTACAACATGGGCGGCATCCCGACCAATTATCACGGCGAAGTCGTCACCAAGAAGGACGGCGACGACAACGCGGTGGTGCACGGCCTGATGGCGCTCGGCGAGGCGGCTTGCGTCTCGGTGCACGGCGCCAACCGGCTCGGCTCCAATTCGCTGATCGACCTCGTGGTGTTCGGCCGCGCCGCGGCGCTGCGCTGCGCCGAGAAGCTGACGCCGAACGGCAAGCAGCCGGAGCTGCCGGCGGATTCCGCCGAACTGTCGCTGAGCCGGCTCGACCGCTATCGCTACGCGTCGGGCGGCACGCCGACCGCGCGGTTGCGCGAAAACATGCAGCACGTGATGCAGAACAATTGCGCGGTGTTCCGCACCGGCGAAGTGCTGCAGGAAGGCAAGGGCCTGATCCACAACGTGCACAGCGGCATCTCCGACATCCACGTCACCGACCGCTCGCTGATCTGGAATTCCGACCTGATCGAGACCCTGGAATTCGACAATCTGATCGTGCAGGCGGTGGTGACGATGGACTCCGCCGCCAACCGCACCGAGAGCCGCGGCGCCCATGCCCGCGAGGATTTCTCGGCGCGCGACGACAAGAACTGGATGAAGCACACGCTGGCGTGGATGGATCACAGTGGCGAGACCACGATCGATTACCGCCCGGTGCACGACTACACCATGACCAACGACGTGCAGTACATCCCGCCGAAGGCGCGGGTGTACTGATCGACAGCAGCAACACAGCCCGTCATGCGGGGCGCGAGCGGCGAGCGAGCGCACCCGACTGACGAAAGGTGAGACAAATGGTTGAATTCGCGCTTCCGAAAAATTCCAAGGTCACCAGCGGCAAGACCTGGCCGAAGCCCGAGGGCGCGACCGAAACCCGCGAATTCAAGGTGTATCGGTGGAATCCCGACGACACCAAGAACCCCAGCGTCGACACCTACCACGTCAACACCCACGACTGCGGGCCGATGGTGCTGGACGGCCTGATCTGGATCAAGAACAACATCGATCCGACGCTGACCTTCCGCCGCTCCTGCCGCGAAGGCGTCTGCGGCTCCTGCGCGATGAACATCGACGGCGAGAACACGCTGGCCTGTACCAAGGCGATGGACGACGTCAAGGACAGTGCGGTCAAGGTCAATCCGTTGCCGCACCAGCCGGTGGTCAAGGACCTGGTGCCGGACCTCACCAATTTCTACGCGCAATACGCTTCCATCGAGCCGTGGCTGCAGACCATCACGCCGACGCCGCAGAAGGAATGGCGGCAGACCCACGAGGACCGCGAAAAGCTCGACGGGCTGTACGAATGCATCCTGTGCGCCTGCTGCTCGACCTCGTGCCCGAGCTATTGGTGGAATTCCGACCGCTTCCTCGGCCCGGCGGCGCTGCTGCAGGCCACCCGCTGGGTCAAGGACAGCCGCGACGAAGCCACCGGCGAGCGGCTCGACAATCTGGAAGATCCGTTCCGGATCTATCGCTGCCACACCATCATGAATTGCGCCAAGGCCTGCCCGAAGGGCCTGAACCCCTCGGAAGCCATCGCCAATCTGAAGCTGAAGCTGGTGGAACGGCAGATCTGACGCGCGCGGCCTTCCGCCGCGCAATCGGCGTTGCAGAACGTGATTGCGCGTTCGGCACCGCTAGGGCGAACCCAATCGACCAATATCGAAGTTTATCGCAGCGGCGCAACATCCGCCCCTCTCCCCGCTTGCGGGGAGAGGGTGGCGTGACAAGCGAAGCTTGGCACGCCGGGTGAGGGGGCGCCGCGTTATGCCGGAGCGGCGCCCCCCCCACCCCCCCGCCAGGGGGCCGGG
>NZ_JACHIH010000001.1:0-169535 GCF_014203125.1 Rhodopseudomonas rhenobacensis | reverse complement strand
TGTGTGTGTTCCCCCGCTGGGGTGGGGGGGGGGCGGTGGGCCCCCCCGCCGCGTTATGCCGGAGCGCCCCCTCACCCGACCCGGCTTCGCTGACGCTTCGCCGGGTCGACCTCTCCCCGCAAGCGGGGAGAGGTGAAGCCGTGCACGCGTTGGGCCCCCGCTCGTTCGCCGCAGTCGGGAACATCGCCGCGCCCACCCCGTTATCGAGCGAACCTCAAGGGAGATCGCATGATGGCGGCCGAGTCCAATTCCGGCGACGTGACCCACGCCTGGGACATGATGAAGAAGATCACCTTCGCCATGCTGGCGACCAAGGACGGCGACAAGATCCGCTCGCGGCCGATGGCGGCCTATGTCGAGCCGGAGAACAACACCATCTACTTCCTCACCGACGCGCGGCGCCACAAGGACGAGGAGATCGCGCGCGATCATCACGTCAATCTCGCTTTCGCCGATACCGGCGGCCAGAAATACGTCTCGGTGGTCGGCTCCGCCGTGGTGTCGAACGACCGCGCCAAGATCCGCGAACTGTTCACCACCTCCGCCAAGGCCTGGTGGGACAGCGCCGAAGATCCCAACATCCGCGTGCTCAAGGTGACGCCGCAGGAAGCCGAATATTGGGATTCGCCCGGCACGCTCGTCAGCTACGTCAAGATGGCGGTCGCCGCGGTGACCGGCGGCCGACCGGATCTCGGCGACAACCGCAAGGTCGCGATCTGATGGCGCCCGAACCGCAGGAAGTCCCGAACCCCGGTCCGATCGACGAGCCGCCGCCGGAAATTCCGCCGAGCACGCCCGGTACGCCGACCGAGCCGCCGTTCGAATCGCCGCCCGGCAATCCGATGCCGGACGTGCCGCCGCCGATGCGCGATCCCGGCGAACCGGCGCCGCCCGAAGAGCTTCCCGGTCAACAGCCGGAAGAACTTCCGACCCGCGGACCGGACGGCCCGACCACGCCGAATCCCGCAACCATGTAGTTCGAGGCGGTCGGATCGGGCGGTGACCGCGCCTGGTCTGAACGCCTCATGAATAGTGCCGGGCACGGCGGCACCGCTGCCGAATATATAATCTGCGGCTGCCTCACCCATCGCCACATTCCGGCCCCACCGCTAACCGTTGATCTGCTCCGCCGATTTGCTCGGCACAGAGTCGTCTCGGCTGCCCAAGTGCCTTTTCGAGCACCTTTTTCGAGTACCTTTTCGAGGACCCCTCCCTATGATCAGACTTCGCGTCGCGCTGCTTGCCACCACCGCCCTGACGCTGGGCCAATTCGCAGCCATGCCGTCGCACGCGCAAACCTCGCCGCAGGTTTTCGCGCAGGCTCCTGCTGCCGAGCCCGGTCCCGACGGTAAGCCGGCTCCGAAACAGCCGCCCAAGGGTCCGCCCGGCGCGGCGCAGCCGCATCCCGGTGGCCCGGGCGGTGCTGGCCCCGGCGCCGCTCCGCCTCGCGCCGCCCCGCCGCCCGCCGCGGCGCCGCGTGCCGAACCGCCGGCCCGCGCCGAGCCGCCGGCTCGCCCGGCCGCGCCGCCGGCTGCCGCGCCTGCGCGCCCCGAACCCCGTGCCGAACCGCCGGCGCGGCCCGCGCCGCCTCCGGCCGCCCCGCCGCGCGCTGAGCCGCCGGCGCGGCCCGCGCCGCCCGCCGCCGAATCCCCTGAAGCGCCGCGTCGCATGGCGCCGCCGCCGGCCGCGGCTCCGAAAGCCCCGACCCCGCCGCCTGCCGCCACTGCGCCGCAACGTCCGGCCGCGCCGGCTCAGCCTGCGCCGCCCGCGGCTGCTCCTCCCGCCGCCGCCACGCCGCCCGCAGCCACGCCGCCGGCCGGGTCTCCTGCACAACGCTCCGCCCCCGGCGCCGGTCCCGGTGAACGTCAGGGCATGGAACGTCGCGGCTTCGGCGCCCCGGGCGCTGGTGCTCCTGGTACTGCTGCTCCGGCTCCCGGCGCTCCAGGCGCCGCGGCCCCCGCTGCGCCCGGCACGCCTGCTGCTGCGACGCCCGCAACCCCGCCCGCTCCGGGCGTTGGAGCGGCCCCGCCGCCCGCCGGCGCGCCCGCTCCCGCCGGCGCGCCCAATGCTCCGGGTGCCCCGCAGCGCGGCGCCGGCGTGCCGCCTCCGCCGCCGACCGTGACCGCCCCGATCCCGCAGCCGCCGCCGCCGCCGCAGGCTCTGGCCCCGATCGCGCCGGGCGCGGCAGCGCCGGGACCGCGCAACATGCTCGACTTCCGCAACCAGCGCCGCGAGGTGCAGGAAGGCGGCCGGACCGTGATCACCGAGCCCGGCCGCGTCATCGTCCGCGATCCGAGCGGGCAGTCGTTCATCCGGCACAACGAGGTCGATCGCTTCCGCTACGGCGCGCGCGACATCCGGGTGCAGCAGGTCGGCGATGAAAACCGCACCACCGTGATCCGTCCCGACGGCTCGGAGATCATCACCGTCAACGGCCGCGACGGCCAGTTGCTGCGGCGGATCCGCCGCGACCGCGAAGGCCGCGAGATCATCATCATCGACAACTCGTATCGCGACCCGCGCGACCGCGGCAGCTTCTACGTCGATCTGCCGCCGCCGGTGCTGCGGATTCCGCAGAACCGCTACATCGTCGATTATGAAGACGCCTCGCCGGAGCTGATCTACGAAACCCTGGACGCCCCGCCGGTGGAGCGGATCGAGCGACGCTACTCGCTCGACGAGATCCGCTACAGCGCCGGCGTGCGGCAGCGGATGCCGAGCATCGATCTCGACACCATCACCTTCGAACTGGGCTCGTGGGACATCCCGCCGGACCAGGCCTCGAAGCTGCAGGTGATCGCCGACGGCTTGAACAAGTCGATCGCCCGCAACCCGCGCGAGGTGTTCTTGATCGAGGGCCACACCGACGCGGTCGGCAACGACACCGACAATCTGTCGCTGTCGGATCGCCGCGCCGAATCCGCCGCGCAGCTGCTGACCCAGCAGTTCGGGGTGCCGGCGGAAAACCTCACCTCGCAGGGCTATGGCGAGCAGTATCTGAAGGTGCCGACCCAGGGGCCGGAACGCCAGAACCGCCGCGTCACCATCCGACGCATCACGCCGCTGCTGAACGGCGGCACCGCGTCGTTGCCGCCGCCGCCTCCGGGCACCACGCCGCGCTAACGGGCACGGACCGCCCTTCGACAACAAGAAGCCCCGCTCGCGCGGGGCTTCAGACCGCTGACAAACCTCGGAGGTGTGCCCCCTGAGGACAGATTCACGGAACGTTTCGGAATCACGCGGCGAACAATTCAGAATCAAAACCCCTCGTTTCTCGGTGTCTCCGAAACACGAGGGGTTTGTAATCAGTCTGAGCCGCGCACGGGGCGCGGCTCTCTCTCAATGGATTGCCGAAATGTCGAGGCTCAGCGCGCGGTGACCACCACCTGTGTGCCGACCGGCACTCGCTGAAACAGGTCGCTGATGTCCTCGTTGTACATCCGCACGCAGCCGTAGGAGACGAAGCCGCCGATCGAGGCCGGGCGGTTGGTGCCGTGGATGGCGTATTCGCCGCCGGCCAGCGTCATCGCCGCAACGCCCATCGGGTTGGCGGGCGAGCCGCCCGGGATCACGTCCGGGATGTTGGGATTGTCGCGCTTGACGTCGGCGGGGGGCGCCCAGGCCGGCTCGCGATACTTGCCGTCGATCTTGGTGGCGCCGGCCCATTGCTTGCCGGCCTTGGCGACGCCGACCGGGTAGCGCACCGCGGTTCGCTCGTCGAGAATGAGATACAGCTTACGCTCGTTGGTCTTCACTACGATCGTGCCGGGTGAGTAGTCGCCCTGATAGGCCACCACGTCCGGGCGGGCTTCGGCTCGCGGCGCGCTCAACAGCCCCACACCGACCACGGCCGCAATGGCCAAGCTGATTCTCAAATTCATCGTTGTCTCCAATCCAATGTCGCCGCAACCGCAGCGGGTTGAATGCAATTACGTCCGGCCTCTCGTGGGCCAGCTTCGCCTATCCTGCACTCGGTAGTATCGTCCGCTGGGCGTAACCAAATCATGCGCGCCGGGCGGCCTCGCCGCATTTGCGCCGCCCAAAAAAGGAAATCCCGCCGACAAAGTAAATGGCTGGAAAACAACACCTGTCGGGAATTCGTCCGGCGGTGAAGGTTGCGCTCACAAATTTTCTTGAAGGGCGAGTGACATCTGCCAGCCTCTGGCGTGGTGTCTCGAAATTGCCCTCGCTGCGAGCACTGACTTCACCTCTCCCCGCGTGCGGGGAGAGGTCGACCCGGCGGAGCGTGAGCGAGGCCGGGTCGGGTGAGGGGGCGCCTCGACATAACGCGGCGCCCCCCCACCCGGCGCGCCAAGCTTCGCTTGTCACGCCACCCTCTCCCCGCAAGCGGGGCGAGGGGACGTATGCCGCACCGCTCCGATCAGCTCGACATTGCAGTCGGCGCAAACCTTTCAGCCGCCGGGTCGGTCAAAAGGCCCCAACCGGCACTGATCAGCTCCGCCGCCTCACACCCGCTTGTTCTGCCGATGCTCGACCAGGTCCTCGACCACCGCCGGATCGGCCAGCGTCGAGGTGTCGCCGAGCGTCGAGGGTTCGTCCTCGGCGATCTTGCGTAAGATGCGGCGCATGATCTTGCCGGAGCGGGTCTTCGGCAGGCTGGGGGCGAACTGGATCAGATCCGGCGAGGCGATCGGGCCGATGTCCTTGCGCACCCAGGCCACCAGCTCCTTACGCAGCTCCTCGGTCGGCTCGGTGCCGTCCATCAGCGTGACGTAGGCGTAGATGCCCTGGCCCTTGATGTCGTGCGGATAGCCGACCACCGCGGCCTCCGAGACCTTGGCGTGCGCGACCAGCGAGGATTCCACCTCGGCGGTGCCCATGCGGTGGCCGGAGACGTTGATGACGTCGTCGACCCGCCCGGTGATCCAGTAGTAGCCGTCGGCGTCGCGGCGGCAGCCGTCGCCGGTGAAGTACTTGCCCGGATAGGCCGAGAAGTAGGTCTGCTCGAAGCGGGCGTGATCGCCATAGACGGTGCGCATCTGCCCGGGCCAGGACCGCGCCAGGCACAGATTGCCCTGGCATTCGCCTTCCAGCACGTTGGCGTCGGCGTCGAGGATCTGCGGCACTACGCCGAAGAACGGCCGCGTCGCCGAGCCCGGCTTCAACTTGGTTGCGCCCGGCAGCGGCGTGATCAGGATGCCGCCGGTCTCGGTCTGCCACCAGGTATCGACGATCGGGCAGCGGTCCTCGCCGACCACGCGGTGATACCATTCCCAGGCTTCCGGATTGATCGGCTCGCCGACCGAGCCCAATAGCCGCAGGCTCTTGCGCGAGGTCTTCTTCACCGGCTCGTCGCCGCCCTGCATAAGAGCGCGGATCGCGGTCGGCGCGGTGTAGAAGATGTTGACCTTGTGCTTGTCGATCACCTCCCAGAACCGGGAATTGGTCGGGTAGTTCGGCACGCCTTCGAACATCAGCGTGGTGGCGCCGTTGGCCAGCGGCCCGTAGAGGATGTAGCTGTGGCCGGTGACCCAGCCGACGTCGGCGGTGCACCAGTAGATGTCGCCGTCGTGATAATCGAACACGTATTGATGCGTCATCGCGGCGAACACCAGATAGCCGCCGGAGGTGTGCAGCACGCCCTTGGGCTGGCCGGTGGAGCCGGACGTATAGAGGATGAACAGCGGGTCTTCGGCGTGCATCGGCTCGCACGGGCAGTCGGTGGTCACCATCTCGGCGGCCTCGGCGTACCAGAAGTCGCGCACGTCATCCATGAACACGTCGGCGCCGGTGCGCTTCACCACCACCACCCAGTCGACGCCCTCGCACTTCTTCAAGGCGGCGTCGACATTGGCCTTCAGCGGCACCTTGCGGCCGCCGCGCAGGCCTTCGTCGGCGGTGATCACGATCTTCGACTGACAGTCGGTGATGCGCTGCGCCAGCGAATCCGGCGAGAACCCGGCGAACACCACCGAATGGATCGCGCCGATCCGCGCGCAGGCCAGCATCGCAAACGCGGCCTCCGGGATCATCGGCAGATAGATGGTGACGCGGTCGCCCTTCTGGACGTTGCGGCTGCGCAGGATGTTGGCGAATTTGCAGACCTCGTCGTGCAGCTCGCGATAGCTGATCTTGCGGGAGTCCGACGGATCGTCGCCCTCCCAGATGATCGCGGTCTGCTCGGCGCGATCGGGCAGATGCCGATCGATGCAATTCCAGGCGACGTTGAGCACGCCATCCTCGAACCATTTGATCGAGATGTGGCCGGGCGCGAACGAGGTGTTCTCCACCTTGGTGAACGGCTTGATCCAGCCGATCCGCTGCGCCTGCTCGCCCCAGAACCCGTTCGGATCGCTCACCGAGCGGGCGTACATGTCCTGGTATTTCGCGTCGTCGATGAAGGCTCGGCTGGCCCATTCCGGGGACACGTCGTAGATCTTCTCGGACATTCGTTCCTCCACCCCAAAAGCGGCGTTTGCCGCGCATTGCCGTCAGTGCCTCACGTCGAAATCACGCCGCGGCGGCACATCCCCGCAAACCGCCCCTGCAAACGGGCGCAGCCTTCCAGGGATTAGCGTCGCCGGCGAAGAGTGATTCGATCGCTCCACGGTCGGCTTTTCTTGTTGCAGGATTATGCGTCGCCGCCCCGGGCGGCGACAAGCGGGGATGCATTGGACTTTTGGCCTTTGTCGGCGGTCATCGCGGCGTCGCCCTGCGGCCGCCGGTCGCGCCGCGGCGATCACGATGCCGTTGCGGAGGCCGACATGCCGGCGTCGTGATCGGGCTTTGCAGCCAAAACGGTAACCAGAAACTGTCTCTGGCAGCCTGCCGCATGGCGTCCGGCGGGCCGCGTCGCCAGATGCGCTGCGGCCCCGGCGCCCTTCGGAACCAATCGGGCGGCCGCCGCACTACCGCGACAGGCTCCGGTGAGGTGTACAACACCATGATGGATCAGCAGAATTTTGAGCGGCCCGGATCTTCGGCGGAGTCGGCAACCGAGCTGCCGGGCGCCGCCGGGCTGACCGTCGAGGCGCTGGCGACCGATCTCGGCCTCACGCTCGGCGTGCAGGACGAGCTGACCATCCGCCGCATCAAGCGCGGCAAGGGCTATGCCTTCATCCGCGCCGACGGCACCAAGGTGCGGCACAGCGGCACCATCAAGCGGCTCAACGCGATGGCGATGCCGCCGGCCTATGTGGAGGTGCGCTACGCCGCCGATCCGACCTCGCATCTGCAGGCGGTCGGCCGCGACGCCGCCGGGCGGCTGCAATACCGCTACCACTCGGACTGGGAGAAGGTCCGCGAGACCCGCAAGGCGCACCGCCTCGCCACGCTGGTCGGCGCGCTGCCGAAGATCCGCCGCGCGGTGTCGCAGCAGCTGGCCGGCTCCGAGCCGACCAGGGACTTCGCGCTCGCCACGGTGATCGAGCTGATCGCCCGCACCGCGATCCGGCCCGGCAACGAATCCTACGCCCGGCTCAACGGCACCCGCGGCGCCACCACGCTGCTGAAGTCCAACGTGGCGATCGACGACGATTGCGTGGTGCTGAGCTTCAAGGCCAAGGGCGGCAAGGCGGTGCGCAAGGAATGCGACGCCTCCAAGCTGGTCCGTGCGCTCGGCATCCTGCGCACGCTGCCGGGCAAGCGGATGTTCCAGTACCGCGACGACGCCGGCACCATTCGCCTGGTATCCACCGCGCAGGTCAATGGCTTCCTGCGCGAGATCGCCGGCATCAAGATTTCGTTGAAGGACTTTCGCACCCTGATGGCGTCGGCGGTGGTGCTGGAATCATTGTCCCGTATCACGCCCGCCACCAGCCAGCGCGGCCGCCGCAAGCAGGTGCTCGAAGCCGTGCGCGCCGCCGCCGATGAATTGTCCAATACGCCTGCGATCTGCCGCAAGAGCTACGTCCACGACACCATCGTCACCGCGTTCGAGGACGGCATCCTGGAGCGCTTCGCCGCGACCATGAAAGGCACCCGTTCGCAGTCGAAGCGCGAGCAGTTGCTGGTCCAGGTGGTCGCCGCCGCGGGCTGACGGGTCGGTTTTGCCGAAGGCAGCCCCGCGTGACGGCTGCCTTCGGTTTGCCACAAGGTTTTCTACGCCGTCGTGACGCCGTCCAGCGGACTGATGTCGCCGACAAAACGCAAGAGATCGGCCATGGTGAACGTGCTCTTCACCGCGGACGGCAGCTCCGGCTTCCAGTCCTTGCCCTTGATCCACAGGAACGAGTCGTGATCGCCGTGGATCAAACCGACGAGGACTTCGGCGACGATCGTGGTACCGACCGGACCCAGCCGCAAGCCGTGGCCGCGCACCTGCGCTTCTTTAAGGATGTAGTACCACAGCGGCGTGCGGGTATGCAGATTGTGCTTCTTGGCGATCGCGCCGTCCGGTCCGCTGGCGATTTCGTCGGGCGATAGCGGATTGGCGATATGCATCGCCGCCGCGACGTCCTGGCCCGACGGCAGTCCGAGCATCACGCCGCGCCGCAGATTGCGGAAGGCGAGGTCGCCGCCGCCGCCCGGCAGTTGATGCAATGTCTGCACCAGGAACGGATCGATCTTGCGCGACAGGTTGAGCGGCACGTTGGCCGGATTGGCCGAGCCCGGCCGGAAATCATAATAGCGCCGCCAGTCGATGATCCAGTTGTTGGACAACACCGGAATTGGCGTCGGCGGCGTCGGCGGATTGGGCGCCAACTCGCCGACGATGCCGCCGGATAGTCCGGTGAATTGAAACAACAGACCGAGCGTCGCCGGCGTCACCGCGGGCGGCGTCGATCCGAAGGTGAAGACCTTGTTGTGGCTGTAGGCTTCGCGCACCATGCTGTGGCCGAAGCGATAGGCGGCGGCGGAGAATTCGATCGGGATAAAGGGGAATTTCTTGAACCGATAGAATTGCCGTCCCTGGTCGAGGATCCTGGCGACGATGCCCGGTTCGGTGATCCGCTCGACGAAGTCGTGCAGCACCAGCCATTGATAGTGCCAGGTGACGATGCGGCGCGCTTCCTTGAACACGGTCTCCGCCGGCATGCCGCCGCCGGACAGCGTATCGCAAACCTTGTTGTGAAATTTCAGGAACGCGACGTGGGTCTGCGCGACCACCAGGTTCTCGTCGTTGCGGTGGTCGCCGATCAGCGCGAAGCCTTCCGGACTGCGCGGCAGATCGTTGCGAGGCTCGCCGGGAATGGCGCCGGGTCCGACGCTGATGGTTCGGCCGATCAGGAACTTCGGTCCCGGCGTCTTGCCGCTGTTGCCGTCGCCGGCGTTGCGGGCATAGAGCTGACGGCTGCCGTCAGGACCGAGGCCATAGATCGAATCCAGATCGAGCGCCGGGGTGCGGAAGTTTTCGGTGGCGTCGGGATCTTCCTCCTTGTCGCCGATCGAGGTCAGATCGAGGGTGATGTCGTGGTCGACGAATTGCCCGAAATAAGTGAAGCCCGCCGGCACCTTGTCGTTGTTGCCGGCGGGATCGCCGGGCGCCGCATCGACCATCGCGGCGGCGAGTTCCTTCAGCGGAGCGTCGTCGGCGGCGAGCGGATTGAGTCGCGGAAACATCCGTCCGAACATGCCGGGATCGTCGTTGCCGGATAGTGAGTCGAGAAACAGGCGGGTGGGGTGCCGGCCGGCGGTGCCGTGGCCCGGCCTCAGAGTGACGGTCGTCATGGACGTCCTCCTGAAATGATTGGTGGCGAAAAACAGCTATCCTAAAGGTCGACACACCCCCCGGTTTGGTTCACCGGAAATTCTCGTCGCGTTGCAGCTGCGTTTCAGCGGTTCGTCGGTGCATGACGCTGCCGCTAGCGTCCGTCCTTCAACGTCCACACTCCGGTGGCCTTGATCTCGGCGTCCTCGAGGTCGCGGGTCACCGGCACGTTGTAGCTGGCGAGCTGCGCGAGCCGATCCTTCGGCAAGTAAGCGCGTCCGGGATCGCCGATCAGCACGGTGGCGCCGCGCGCCGCATGGCCCTGCAGAAACCCGAAAGCCAGCGCGGCGATGTCGCTCTGATAGAAAATGTCGCCGGCCAGCACGGTCTGCGCCGGCGCGGACTGCGGCGCGGCGAGCAGATCTTCGCTGCTGATCGCGATCGTCACGCCATTGGCCCGCGCATTGATGGCGATCGCCTCGCGGGCGAAGCCGTCGATGTCGAACGCGGTGACGCGTCGCGCCCCGGCCTTCATCGCCGCAATCGCCACCAGTCCCGAGCCGGAGGCGAAATCGATCACCTCGCGCCCGGCGACGGTTTCGGGATGATCGAGCAGATAGCGCGCCAGCGCTTGCCCGCCGGCCCAGGCGAACGCCCAGAACGGCGGCGGCAGCCCGACCTCGCCCAACTCTTCCTCGGTCTTGCTCCACAGCGGCAGCGCCTCGTCGGCGACATGCAGCATCACCTCCGGCACCAGCGGCACCGGCCGCAGCCGCGTATTGGCCTCGATAAAGGCACTCGGATCGGCGATCGCGGAGGAGCTCATCGCCGGGTCTTGCGCGGATCCCGCGGCGATGTCCATGGGGTTCGCGGATTGGTGCGGCGGCGTGGCGCGTCCGCATGCTCCCGCGCCGTCGCCCGACTTGATCGGGCGATCCAGTATTCCAGAGAGTCAGCGGTCACACGCAGGCGCTCTGGAATACTGGGTCCGCCGCTTTCGCGGCGGACGACGTCAAAGGTGACGAGGTCCGTCGCCTCACACCCCGCCCATCTTGCAGACGATCTTCCATTCGTCCGCGGTCACCGGCTGCACCGACAGCCGCGACTGTTTCAGCAGCGCCATTTCGGACAGCGACTTCTCCGCCTTGATCGCCACCAGCGTCACCGGAGTCTTCAACGGCTGCAGCGCCTTGATGTCGACGCAGACGAATTTGCCGCTCTCGTCGGTCGGGTCCGGATAGGCTTCGCGGATGATCTCGGCGATGCCGACGATCTCCTTGCCTTCGTTGGAGTGATAGTAGAAGGCGCGGTCGCCCTTCTTCATCTTCATCATGTGTAGTTTGGCGCTGTGGTTGCGCACGCCGGTCCAGGCTTCGCCCTTGGCGCCCTTCGCCAGCTGCTGCTCCCACGACCAGGTCGATGGCTCCGACTTCACCAGCCAGTACGCCATCCGCCTATTCCTCGGCTTTCAGCGGCCGCGTCAGCAGTCCCTCGATCGCCGCGTCGACGCTGAGTTGTCCGGCGAGGATGGCTGCGACCGCGGCCGAGATCGGCATCTCGACATTGTTCAGCCGCGCCATTTCCAAGAGCACCGGCGCGGTGAAGGCGCCTTCGGCGAGCTTGCCGTGCGAGGCCTCCGCGGCGCTCTCGCCACGGCCCAGCGCCACGCCGAACGAGAAATTGCGCGACTGCGAGGTGCCGCAGGTCAGGATCAGGTCGCCGAGCCCGGACAGCCCCATCATGGTTTCGGTCCGGGCGCCGCAGGCTTTGCCGAACCGCACCAGCTCGGCGAAGCCGCGCGTGGTCATCGCCGCCAGCGCCGAAGCGCCGAGCTTGCGGCCTTCGACGATGCCGGCGGCGATCGCCAGCACGTTTTTGGTGGCGCCGCCGAGTTCGACGCCGCGCACGTCGGTCGAATGATACGGCCGGAACGTGCCGGAGTTCATCGCCAGCGCCAAAGCCTGCGCGATGCCGGCGTCGGTCGCCGCGATGGTCACCGCGGTCGGCAGCCCGCGCGCCACGTCGGCGGCGAAGCTCGGGCCGGACAGGATTGCCGGGGTCGCGTTCGGCGCCGCCTCGGCGATGATCTCGGTCATGAATTTGTGACTGCCGTGTTCGATGCCCTTGGCGCAGGCCACCAGCGGCGTGCGGTCGGCGATCAGCGGCGCCAATGATGTGACCACCTGGCGCAGCACCTGCGCCGGCACCACCAGCAGGATCGCCTGCGCCTTTGCGGCGTCGTGCAGATCGCGGGTCACCTGGATCGAGGATTCCAGCGTGACGCCCGGCAGATACAGGCTCTCGCGCTGGCTCTCGAGCTGCTGGGCGTTACCGGCATCGTGCTCCCACAGCACGACGTTACGGCCGGCGCGAGCGCAGGTCTGCGCCAGCGCGGTGCCCCAGGCGCCGCCGCCGAGCACCGCTACGGAATTATAGGACAGCATGGAAAGGCCTCATGGAATCGACTGCGTGAATTGCATGAATTGTGGGTGCGGACTTTGCCGTGGCGGCAGCCTGCTCCCTCGCCCCGCTCTTGCGGGGAGAGGGGTGGGGTGAGGGGCTGATGCAGACCCGCGCATGCCGCGGACGGGTTGAGCGCAGTGCCTCGCCCCTCACCCGACCGGCGTCGCTTCGCGCCGCCGATCGACCTCTCCCCGCGCAGAGCGGGGAGAGGTGAAGCCGTGCTCGCTGCGCGATGGCGTCCATCGAAAATCTCTAGAAGCCCGCGCGGGTGTTGGCGAATTTTGCCGGCGTGGTGACGTTGGCGTCGAGCAGCCAGCGCGCCCGCGGCGCGAATTCGAGGCTGTCGACAAGCCCCAGCGCCAGCCGCTCGGCGCCGGCCCAGGCGATCATCGCGCCATTGTCGGTGCATAGCGCCGGCGGCGGGATCATGAATTGAGTGCCGGCCGCGGTGGCGACCTGCTGCAACGCGCCGCGGATCGCCTGATTGGCGGCGACGCCGCCGGCGGCGACCAGCGCATGTGGCGCGCCGAACCGCTCGCGAAAAATCCGCAGGCCGACATGCAGCCGGTCGGCGGTGGATTCCAACGCGGCGGCCTGGAAGCCGGCGCACAGGTCGTTGATGTCCTGCGGCTCCAGCGGCGACAGCCGGCTTGCCTCGTTGCGCACCGCGGTCTTCAGGCCGGACAGCGAAAAATTGGCGTCGGGGCGGCCCAGCATCGGCCGCGGAAACGCGAAGCGCTCGGCGTCGCCACTGGCTGCGGCGCGCTCGACCTGCGGCCCGCCCGGATAGGGCAGGCCGAGCATCTTGGCGACCTTGTCGAAGGCCTCGCCCATCGCGTCGTCGACCGTGGTGCCGAGGCGGACGTAGTTGCCGACGCCGAGCACCGCGACGATCTGGGTGTGGCCGCCAGAGGCGAGAAACAGGCAGTAGGGAAACGCCAGCGCGTCGGTCAGCCGCGGCGTTAGCGCGTGGGCTTCTAGATGGTTGACCGCGATCAGCGGCGTATTGTGCACCAGCGCGATCGCCTTCGCGGTGGTCAGCCCGACGATCACGCCGCCGATCAGTCCGGGGCCGGCGGCGGCGGCGACGCCGGACAGATTCTTGAAATTGACGGCGGCCTGCTGCATCGCCCGCGCGACGATGCCGTCGAGCAGGTCGACATGGGCGCGCGCGGCGATCTCCGGCACCACGCCGCCGAACGGCGCGTGATCCTCGATCTGCGAATGGACGATGTTGGACAGGATGCGGCCGCTGCCATCGCTGCGGCGTTCGACCACGGCGGCCGCGGTTTCGTCGCAAGTGGTCTCGATCCCCAGCACCAGAGACGCTGTATCGGTAGCCAAATTGAGCCCTTGCGTTTGCCGCCAATCCGGCGTTTTCCTTGCCCGGCGTAGCATTGCGGGGTCTGTGTATGCAATCGTCTGGTTTGCTATCCCCCGCTGGAGCAGCCGTGGCCGCAGCGCCCGCACTCCGGCCAGGCTATCGCTGTGCAGTGATGCCTTCGCACGCGGAGATCTGAGCGTGGCTCTGCTCGTCACCCGCCCGCAGCCCGACAATGAAGCCACCGCCGCGGCGTTGCGGGCCAAGGGCTTCGAGGTGCTGCTGGCGCCGATGCTGCGGTTCGAGGCGGTGGCGGTGAAGGACGATCCGCAGGCGCGCTATGGCGCGGTGATCGTCACCAGCGCCAATGCGCTGCGCGCCGTCGCCGGCCAGACCGCGATTGCCCGATTGCTCGATCTGCCGCTGTTCGCGGTCGGCGCGCGCACCGCGCAGAGCGCACGCGACAGCGGCTTTCGCAACGTCATCGTCGCCGACGGTGACGCCAGTGCGCTGCGCGACAAGATCGTCGAAAGCGCCCGCGCCAAACAGCTGCAAAAGGCCGACGCCCTGCTGTATCTGTCGGGCGCCGAGGTGGCGCGCGATCTCGCCGGCGAGTTGCGCGCGCTGGGTTTCAATATCGCCACACAGACCGCCTATAAAATGGTACCAGTGCACGATCTTCCCGATGCGGTGTGTGAGGCTTTTGCCGCCAACCGGATCGAGGCCGTGCTGCATTATTCGGGGCGCAGTGTACGCTCGTTTCTGGATGCGGCGCGCACCGCGGGGATCGAGATTTCGGCGCTGGCAGTGCCGCAATGCTGTCTGTCCGCGGCGGTTGCCGGCGTGGTGCGCGAGGCCGGGGCGACCCGGGTGATGGAAGCCCGCAGCCCGGATGAGGCGGCGTTGTTCGACGTGCTGGATCGTGCGCTGAGCCCGCCGGCACGGTAAAGGAAGAGACGCCGAATCGACACGGATTCGGCCGCGACGTGATGAGGAAGGTGACGATGGTCAAGGTCAGGCCCCACGACAATCGCCCGGCGACGGACGCGAACGAACATCGGACCGCGTCGGAGGCGTCGCGGCCGCAGAATCCGGCGCCCGCCACCGATGCCGAGACCGCCGCCGAGCAGGCGGCGCCGCCGATCGATCCGGATCTCGCCTTGCAGGCCGTCTCGCAGTCGAGCGGCGAGGTCGCGTCGGCCGATGCCGCCGCGCCGGACGCGGCTTCGTCCGAGGCCGCGCCGCAGTCGGCCGAGGCCGTGGACAATGAGCCCGTCGCTGCGGCGAGCACCGCCTCCGCGGCGTCCGAAGCTGCGCCGCGCTCGCCCTCGCTGGTTGCGCCGGCGCTGACCGGCGCGGTGGCCGCCGCGATCGTGGTCGGCGCCGCCTGGTTCGCGCTCGGCCCCAATCTGACCCCGCCGCCGGCTGCCCCCGTGGCCGCGCAGGCCGACAATGCCGCGCTCGATGCTTTGACGGCGCGAGTCGCCGGCGTGGAATCCAAGGTTGCGGCGTTGTCGAGCGCTGCGGCGCCGCCGACCGCGTCGGCATCGCCCGCCGATCCGACGCTGGCTCCCCGGATCGACACGGTGGAAAAATCGCTCGCCGCGCTGCGCGACGACCTCGCCGCCACGCGGACCCAATCCGCGCAACTGTCAGCCGCCGTGAACGCGCTGAAAACCGCGCCGACCGACGGCACCGCGCCCGCCGCGGCCACCGGCGAGCCACCAGCCGCGGTCGATCTCGGCCCGCTTACCGAGCGGCTCAGCCAGCTCGAACAGGCGGCCAAGACGCCGGCGCCCACCGTCGATCTCGCGCCGCTCGACGAGCGCCTCGACAAGTTGGAGCGCGCCGCCAAGACGCCGGTGGCGCTGCCGGCCGCCCCCGACGACACCGCGCTGCGCCGGGTGGTGGCGGCGATGCTGCTCGACGTTTCGGTGCGGCAGGGCGAGCCCTATGCCGGCGTGCTCACCGTCGCCAAACCGCTTTCTCCCGACGCCGCGACGCTGAAGCCGCTCGACGCCTTCGCATCGACCGGCGTGCCGAGCATCACCGTGCTCAGCCGCGAACTGGTCGCGCTGCTGCCGAAGCTCGCGCCCAGCCCGAGCGGCCCGGATTCCTCCGCCAGCATTATCGAGCGGCTGCAGGCCGGCGCCGACCGCCTGGTCCGGATCCAGCGGCCCGACGCCGCCGTCGCCAAGGACCGCGGCGCCATCGTCGCGCGCATCGCGGTCGCCGCGCAACGCAACGATCTTGCCGAAGCGGTGCGCGAACTCAATCTGCTCGAGCCGGCGGACCGCGCGCCGGCGCAGCCCTGGCTCGACAAGGTCGCCGCGCGCGACGCCGCTCTCGCCGTCTCCCGTCAGTTCGCTGCCGCCGCGATGGCGGCGCTCCCGAAAAAATCACCATAGGATTCCGATGCTCCGTATCATTCTGTTTCTTGTCGTGATTGCCGCGGCGGCGGCGGGAGCCGGTTGGCTTGCCGAGCAGCCGGGCAATGTTGTGCTGTCCTGGCGCGGCTGGCAGGCCGAGATGACGCTGGCGGTGGCCGCGCTGGCGCTGCTCTCCGCCATCGTCGCGGTCGCCCTCGGTTGGACGATCCTCGCTGGCGTGTTGCGCTCACCCGGCCGGCTGCGCCGCAGCCGTCGCGCGCGCCGCGAGGCCCGTGCCCGCCGCGCCATCACCCAGGGACTGCTCGCGGTCGGCCATGGCGATGCCGCGATCGCCCGCGCCCACGCCAATGCCGCCAAGCGGCACGCGCCGCAGGATCCCTTGGCGCTGCTGCTGCAGGCGCAATCCGCCCAGCTCGACGGCGACCGCGACGGCGCCAAGCGCGCCTTCCTGGCGATGGCCGGGCGCGACGACACCAAGTCGCTCGGCATGCGCGGCCTGTTCATCGAGGCGCAACGCGCCGAAGACCCCTATGCGGCGCTGACCATCGCCGAAGAGGCGCTGCGGCTGTCGCCGTCTTCCGGCTGGGCCTCGCAGGCGGTGCTGGGCTTCCGCTGCGCCCGCAACGACTGGTCCGGCGCGCTGGAAATCCTCGAGAACAACCTGACCTCGGGGCTGATCGACAAGAAGACCTATCGCCGGCTGCGCGGCGTGCTGCTGACGGCGCGGGCGATCGAATTCGAGGAAACCGACGTCAACCTGTCGCGCGACAGCGCACTGGAGGCGGTGAAGCTGGCGCCGACGTTGGTGCCGGCCGCGGTGCTGGCCGCCAAATATCTCAGCGAGGCGCATCAGATCCGCCGCGCCATGAAGACCATCGAGACCGCGTGGCTGGCGCATCCGCATCCGGATCTCGCCGAGGCCTATGCGCACATCAAGCCCGGCGACAGCCCCCAGGTGCGGCTGCAGCGCGTCGAATTGTTGGCCGCGAAAGCCTCCGGTCATATCGAAGGCGCGCTGGCGGTGGCCCGCGCGGCGATCGACGCCGGCGACTTCAACCGCGCCCGCGGCGCGCTGACGCCGTTCGTCGACGCGCCGACCCAGCGCGTCGCCATGCTGATGGCGGAGCTCGAGCACACCGAGCGCAAGGACGCGCGCAGCGCGCGGGCCTGGACGCTGCGTGCGGTGCGGGCGCTGCGCGATCCGGTGTGGACCGCCGACGGCTGCGTCTCCGATCGCTGGCGGCCGGTGTCGCCGGTCACCGGCCGGCTCGACGCGTTCCAGTGGACCACGCCGCTCGCCGAATTGCCGACCAACAAGGCGGTGGTGCTGGAATCAGATCTGTTCGACGAGACGCTGATCGAATCGCCGTCCGAGGAAGTGACGGACGTGACCCCGGAGCCGGCCGAGCCGGATTCCGCGAAGCCCGAGTCGACCAAGCCGGAGAAGCCGGCTGCGCCGGTCGAGGTGGTGATGGAGGGCAAGCCCGCCGCCGAGGCGCCGGTGGTCGGCCCGACCGAATCATCCTCGGCGCCGCTGTTCCATCGGCCGCAGCGTTCCACCGCCGCCCCGGTGATCCCGATCGTCCGCGCCCCTGACGATCCGGGGATCGACGACGACGAGGCCGCCGACGGCGATTTCGACGACAAAGCCAGTCCGGCGGCCAGCCAGGGCGGCAATTGGCGGGGCTATCGGCCGCGCCGCGACAACTGAGCGGACGCCGGCGTGCGTCTCCGCACGGTCGGATCGTGACTTTAGGATGAGCCTTGATATTCGGTCGAATACGCCCGCATGGTTTTGACCACGGCGCGCTTTCCGGCTATGAAGCGGCGGCTCGCGCCGCTTCGCTGCCGTGACGTCGTCGTCCCGGCCGCTGTCCGACGCTCTGAGATCAGGCTAACTGCTTGATATGCCGCAATAGCTCAGCTGGTAGAGCACGTCATTCGTAATGACGGGGTCGGGGGTTCGAATCCCTCTTGCGGCACCATCTTCATCTGCGCCCGCGTTCGCCATTATCCGCCGTCGTCGCATAAGGCATTGGCAATAAACGATTTTCAGGACATGGCCGGTCGTCGCCGTTGCCCTGCATTCGCCGGATTTGTTGGTCTTTCTGTTGGTCCGCGGCGATGGCCAACAAGGGCGATACCAACACATGCCCCTTACCGACGCTCACTGCAGCAACGCTAAACCGGGGCCTTCTCCGTCCAAGGGGGCCTTCTCCGTCCAAGCTCAGCGACGGCGGTGGTCTCTATCTGCTGGTGCAGCCGACCGGCGGTCGGTTGTGGCGTCTCGCATGCCGATTCGCCGGCAAACAGAAGTCCCTCGCGTTGGAGATCTACCCGCAGGTCTCCCTTCTGGACGCGCGGGAGAAGCGAGATGATGCGAAGAGAGTTTTGGCGGCTGGAGCCGACCCCGGCGTCAAACATCGGCTCGACAAGCTGGCGCGGCAGGCGGTAGCGGCGAACACATTCGCGCTTCTCGCTGACGAATACACTGATAAGCAAACCCGAGAGGGCCGCTCGGAGCGCACCATCGAGAAGACCAAATGGCTCCTTGGCATCGCGCGCCCGATGCTCGGTCAGCGTCCCATTGCTGAAATCACCGCGGCAGATTTTGACGGTTCGTCGCAAGGTCGAAGTCCGGGGTCGGCTCGAAAGTGCTCGCCGTCTCCGAAGCACCATCGGGTGCGTCTTCCGCTATGCCATTGCAACGGCGCGAGCGGAGAACGATCCCACTTTTTCCCTTCGGGGCGCGCTTACGAGTCCAACTGTAACGCCGCGAGCGGCCATCACGGAGCGTCAGGCGTTCGGTGCGCTGCTGCGTGCAATTGACAGTTTTGATGGACAACCGACGACGCGCGCCGCTCTGAAGCTCATGGCATTCCTGTTCCCGCGACCCGGCGAGTTGCGTGCCGCGGAACGGTCGGAATTCGACCTCCAAACGAAGATATGGACCATCCCCGAAAGCCGCATAAAGGTGCCGCCGCGATAGGGTGACGCGGGCGAGCTTGTAGGCGTTTCTATCCGCGCTCCCGTACGGGGAGCGACCCGACGAAGTTGACGCCGGTTTGCGGCGAATAGGGTTTCTATCCGCGCTCCCGCACGGGGAGCGACGCTCAGCCAAGGCGCTTTTGATCTTCGCTATCGACGTTTCTATCCGCGCTCCCGCACGGGGAGCGACGCGCGCATCCTGTTCAACGCCGCCTCGGAAGCCATGTTTCTATCCGCGCTCCCGCACGGGGAGCGACTCGATTGCTTGTGTCATTCCGCTGCCTCCAGGAAGTTTCTATCCGCGCTCCCGCACGGGGAGCGACCGGCCTGCCGGGGTTTTTGCTTCGGTTGAGCTGGTTTCTATCCGCGCTCCCGCACGGGGAGCGACGAGTCGCGGCGCCAATGCATCAATCGGCAATCTGTTTCTATCCGCGCTCCCGCACGGGGGGAGCGACAGCTTGGCCGGAATGAACGTCAGCGACTTCGGTGGTTTCTATCCGCGCTCCCGCACGGGGAGCGACTCTCAAGATCGATGGCATCGTGACCGACGTTGCGTTTCTATCCGCGCTCCCGCACGGGGAGCGACGTGAAGCTGGTTGCCCCGCCATCGACCTGGACGTCGTTTCTATCCGCGCTCCCGCACGGGGAGCGACCCTGCTCGAAGCGCGGCTTGCCGTTCTCGAAGATGTTTCTATCCGCGCTCCCGCACGGGGAGCGACTCGAGAATTGGCCGTCGCCCTCCGGCGCCGCAACGTTTCTATCCGCGCTCCCGCACGGGGAGCGACGCAATGGCACCCGGACCGCCAGCGCGCCTTCAAGGTTTCTATCCGCGCTCCCGCACGGGGAGCGACAGGGGCGCGACGCCGGGGCGCGCCGGGCCGGTGAGTTTCTATCCGCGCTCCCGCACGGGGAGCGACCAGATGCCCACCACGCGTCGATGCAGCGGGCCGAGTTTCTATCCGCGCTCCCGCACGGGGAGCGACCACCGACCGACAGGCGCTCGATTACGTCATGGACGTTTCTATCCGCGCTCCCGCACGGGGAGTGACGGTCAACACGGCGTCGGTGCCATAGATCGACCAGTTTCTATCCGCGCTCCCGCACGGGGAGCGACCGACGGACTGCATGGATCGCTGGCGTCGTCGGATGTTTCTATCCGCGCTCCCGCACGGGGAGCGACTTTATCGATCCCAGCCGCCTTGCAGGCCTCCTTGTTTCTATCCGCGCTCCCGCACGGGGAGCGACGACTGGCCTGGTGAACAGCTCGGCCGTAACCACCGGTTTCTATCCGCGCTCCCGCACGGGGAGCGACTCGTGGCTACCGCCCGATATCCTGCATCGGGCGCGTTTCTATCCGCGCTCCCGCACGGGGAGCGACCCGCTCGATCGCGCAGGGCGACCCGTGGAACAAGTTTCTATCCGCGCTCCCGCACGGGGAGCGACCCCCGGGCCGCAGCGCTCGCCGGCCGGCAGACCACGTTTCTATCCGCGCTCCCGCACGGGGAGCGACGCAGCGGTTAGTTAGCCTTGTTGCCTTTGCTAACCGTTTCTATCCGCGCTCCCGCACGGGGAGCGACGTTTCGTCTCGACGGCAGTTATCAGCTGCATGGCGTTTCTATCCGCGCTCCCGCACGGGGAGCGACGAGGCGGCCGTCAAGACCGGCGCCCGGCTCGACGTTTCTATCCGCGCTCCCGCACGGGGAGCGACGCGCAGCTTCGTTACGCTCGAATGCGTCGTTCTCGGTTTCTATCCGCGCTCCCGCACGGGGAGCGACCAGGGATCCAATCTTCGTTGATGGCCGCTGCGGTGTTTCTATCCGCGCTCCCGCACGGGGAGCGACTAGCGTCAGCCTTACGCGCCGCCTCGACTTGCCTGTTTCTATCCGCGCTCCCGCACGGGGAGCGACGATAGTCTCGGCGCATGGGGTCGATCGCGTCTGGGTTTCTATCCGCGCTCCCGCACGGGGAGCGACCGTGTTCGGGGCCGCGTCGTGCGTCCACGCAGCCGTTTCTATCCGCGCTCCCGCACGGGGAGCGACCTCGGCAACTGCATCACCATCGGCGAGCCCGGCAAGTTTCTATCCGCGCTCCCGCACGGGGAGCGACGATCACGATCGACTTGTTCGCCGGGTTGAGGGCGTTTCTATCCGCGCTCCCGCACGGGGAGCGACTGCCGATGACGGCCGCGCTGGCCACCTCGGAGGAGTTTCTATCCGCGCTCCCGCACGGGGAGCGACTGCGGGTCTCGCTGGGCGGCGATAAGCCCGCGGCGTTTCTATCCGCGCTCCCGCACGGGGAGCGACGAGAATCAACGACTGGCTGGAAGCAGCCGGACTGTTTCTATCCGCGCTCCCGCACGGGGAGCGACCTGCTCCGACGCCATCCCATCCGGACGTTGCTGGGTTTCTATCCGCGCTCCCGCACGGGGAGCGACCGGTGCAGTCCTTACAGCGTGACGCCGGGGTTCTGGTTTCTATCCGCGCTCCCGCACGGGGAGCGACTCATTTCGGCGATCTGGTTAGTAACGGAGAGAGGTTTCTATCCGCGCTCCCGCACGGGGAGCGACCCAACCGCGGCGTGTGGATTCCCTATGCGTCGCTGTTTCTATCCGCGCTCCCGCACGGGGAGCGACTCGCACGCCGCTGCCACACCCCAGACAGCAGTCATTGTTTCTATCCGCGCTCCCGCACGGGGAGCGACTTGACAACGAAGCGAAGCCGGAACCGAAGGCGGTTTCTATCCGCGCTCCCGCACGGGGAGCGACTAGCGGTTGGCGCCGCGGCCGGTGCCTACCACCAGGTTTCTATCCGCGCTCCCGCACGGGGAGCGACGGGCGATCAGCGGTGAGATTGCCACGGATACAACGTTTCTATCCGCGCTCCCGCACGGGGAGCGACCAGGCGGCCAGATGCCTGGCAGCAACCGGATTGATGTTTCTATCCGCGCTCCCGCACGGGGAGCGACCGGAAAGCGCTTCGGCGTCGAGCTGGATGTCGCGGTTTCTATCCGCGCTCCCGCACGGGGAGCGACAGCCATCAAGGCCGGCAACCGGGCCAGATCGTCCGTTTCTATCCGCGCTCCCGCACGGGGAGCGACGGCTTATTCCTAGGCTCTTCTGTCTTCAAATGAAATTGGCCGGGACGCGCGAATGGAGAAGCTCGAACGACCGAGTATCGACGTTGATCGGCGGCGGCCTGCCGATAACTAAACGATTTCAAACAGCTCCCGCCCGCGCGAAGCCCCCGACGAATCGGGTCATGCTTGAGGTTCGCGCGCACGGGCTCGGCGAGCCCGAACGCTCAGACAGCCAACGCTCAGACAGCCAACGCTCAGACAATGAGCGGCCCGGCCAGATCGGTTGCCGGTTTCGCCCCCACATGTTCCACCCGACGCTGCCAATTCGCGCCGAGATAATAATAACGCAGACTGTCGTGCTCCGGCTTGATCAAGCGCTCGAGCTTCGCCTTCAGAGTGGCCCATTGGGCCGGATCAACCTCGATCTCGAACACGGAAAACTGCACGCGCTGACCATAGTTACGACAGGCTTTAGCGACACGACGCAAGCGCGCCGGCCCGCCCGCTTCGACCGTGCTGACATCATAGGTCACGAGAACGAGCATCATCGCCTCCGATCGGTTTCGTCCGCGCCCCCTCGTCCCTCATTTCCAGAACCAGGGCGGATAGGCGTCGAGATCGCCGCGTAGGTGGCGCGCGAGCAGTTGCGCCTGAAGATGCGGCACCAGCCCGAGCGGCGCCGTCTCCTCCAGGAAGGGATGGCGCCGCTCTTCTTTCTTGCGTTCCGTCCAGGCGGTCAGCACCGTCTTGCGGCCATCGTCGGTCAGCAGAACGGCGCCGCCATCACGGATCTCGAAATCGCGGGCGCGGAGTTGCCGGCGATTGAGGAGCGACAGCGCCAAGCGGTCGGCGAGCACGGGCCGCAGTTCCTCCATCAGATCGAGCGCCAGGCTCGGCCGGCCGGGCCGGTCGCGATGCAGGAATCCGACCGCGGGGTCGAGCCCGACGCCCTCGGCGGCGCTGCGGCAATCATGGGTCAGCAGCGTGTAGAGAAACGACAGCAGCGCGTTGACGGGATCGAGCGGGGGACGCCGCGAGCGGCCGCGAAAGCGGATCTCCGGGTCGGCGGCGCGAATGAGATGATCGAACACCGCGAAGTAGGTCTGCGCCGCTTCGCCCTCCGCGCCGCGCAGCGCTTCGACGCCCTCGTTCAGATGAGCGACGCGCCGCAGGATGAAGCCGAGGCGATCGACGGCGGCCGCAATGCGCGCGCATTGCTCCGGCGGCGCGCCGTCGGCATGGTCGCGCAACGCGCGTTGCAGCACGCTGCGCTGGTTAGCGATCTTGGCCAAGACGAAACTGCGGACGATCTCGTCGGGTGCTTCGGAGGCGCGATATTGCGCGCGCCGGAGCAAGACATTGCCGCTGACCGGCCCTTCGACGCGCGCCTGGAAGCGGCCGGCGCGGTCGAGCAGAACCAGCGTGATGCCGCCGGCGGCGAGCGCCTGGATCAGCGGCGGCGACATGAAGATCGCGCCGAACACCATCACCGAGCCGAGCATATGCAGCGGCACGCGGGCGCGTTCGGCGCCGTCCAGCTCGGCGACGATATTTTCGCCGTCCTTGCGTAGGCTCGCGCCTTCGGTGGTGACGAACAGCGTGTTGAGAAGCTTCTTCACTGTCGGTCCTTTTCCGCCTCGCCGCCTGCTTCGCAGCCGGCGGCCTCTTCGAGTGCGGCAGCAATCGCGCGATCCCGGAAGCTGATCGCCGATTTTGCCACGGCTTTTGGCCGGCAGAGCTCGACGAGCGAGCAGGCGCGGCAGCGGTCGGCACGCCAGATCGCCGGCGGCGTTCGCCCGGTCGCAAAGAGTTCGCCCAACTGCCGCGCCGTCGTCTCGGTCAGCCGGCGCAGCTCCGCGTCGAATGGCACGGCGAGCCGGCGTTTCGGTGCAGCGTAAAACAACGCACCCTCGGGCACGGGGCGCCCGGTCATCTCCTCCAGGCAGAGCGCTTGCGCGCAGAGTTGAACCTCATCGGCGCGGTGAAGCTTGGCACGGCCCCGCTTGTACTCGACCGGATAGGCGGTTTCGCCGTCTGGACCGGTGCGAAATTCGACGAGATCGGCAACGCCCGAAAGGTTCAGCCGCTTCGAGGCGAGCGGCAGCGCCGTGATGCGGCGCAGACCCTTCTGGCGCCGAAGCCCTGGTTCATGCGCAACCTCGTGCAGCACGCGTCCCTCGGCGGTGAAGCGATTTTCCTCCCAGAGCCGCTCGATATGAATCAACGCCGCCTGCCGCAGGCAGTAGACGGCATGTTGCAGCGCGGAGAGCGGGATCGGGTCGTCGATGTCGAGGCCCGCCATTCCGCACTCCGTGTCACACGAGTTCGAGTATTTCGATGCCTTCAGGCAAGTTGTCGCGGTCGATGCTCACCGCATAGTCGGCGAAACGTCGCGCCGGCGGCAGATTATCCAGGCGGTTGCTGTCGAGGTCGTAGAGGTCGTCGCCGAATTTGCGCTGCACCTTGACGCGGTCGAACAGATCATGCGCGGCGGCGTTGCCGAGTGGCGAAGCATGCTTGAAGGCGACCAGCTTACGCGACGACATCTCGCCGCGCGCGGCGGAGCGGTCATGCTCGAACATCGAAGTGAGGGCCTCCCAAAGCAACGTGAGGTCCTCAGTAGAAAATCCGGTTCTCTCGGCGAAGTTCACCGACACGAAGCCGTGCGCACGGTAAAGTCCGTAAGGAATTGTGTGCTTGCGACCGATTTCGCCCTCCTCTTTATCGACATCGGTTACGCGAGTAATCGTATGTGTATCAATCGAAATTGGCTCGACCGAACGGGCGAAAGTGAGTTGCACAGGTCCGCGGAGTTGCCCAGCATTCGGCCCCGTGGATAGCACCGCGCCAAAAGCCCGAACGTCGAAATACTGTGAGCATAGCCATTCCTGGAGGAGACGGATGTCCTCTTGGCTCCGCTTCTTAGCCTCGCTCGTCTCCCATTTTCCGTCCTTCCTTTGGAAAGTCGGGAGTTTATTGACTTCACAGGCTTCAGCAATTTTCCTGTTCAGCGGCTCCTTCGCCAAAACAAAGATCGCATTGCCCGGCCCCCCTTTTAGGTGAACAAAATCTCGGATCTTCCGTTTGAGCGCGACATCGGTTACGAGGCCTTGATTTGTTTCTGGGTCGGAGCGGGGCAAATTTCCTGCGTCCGGATCACCATTAGGATTTCCATCCGTTACCTCGAACAGAAAGACGAAATCGTGGCGTCCCAAAAGTACTGTCATTAATTCACTCCTTGTCGCTCTCTTCGGAGCCAGAATCATGGTTACTAACGGTTGCCAAGTTATTCTCACCGGCCTTGTCTGATTTAGCGAATCGTTGGTGATAGTACCCAGCGTGGAATCGAGCTTGATCGTCAAGGCGTAGCGTGCGGGGCAGATCAGGGCTCAATCCCGACCACACATCTCCAATTTGATTCTCTAACCAAAAGGATAATTTTCGGCTCGCTATGTCCTTGCGAGCAGCACTTGCGTGATGCTGCGACGTCTTGATCAACTGCGGAAATACGCGGAGGGGGGTTGTGCTGGCAGCAGCGAATGATCGATCTCGAATCGTCGCATTAAGATTAGGCAACGCAAGCTCTTGGAGTCGCTCGAGGAGAGCGAATAGCCGGCCGAGCCTATAGGCGGTGTTGGGATTTTCGCGATCGAGCGCCACGGGAATGGTCTCCTGTCGAGGTGTTATCTGACTATCGCGGACGCCCTTCCGTCGGGTCGAGAGGCGAATTTCGCGATTAATGATTGCCTTGCAAATGGCGACACGCTTTCCGGTGACTCGGCCGCCTTCTGCCCGGACCCGACGAATGATGGCGCTAAGAAGCGTGCGCGGATAGCGCGCGCCGGTTAGGACGGCTCGCATCAAATCGCCGGATAAGATGGCTGGCGGGTTTGAGTTCTTCGCGCGCTCCCAAATCGTCCGCCCGTTCGGGCCTGCCTTTGGAACGTGGACTGAGGTCTCGTAGAGAAGCGCCCAAGCGGCCGGCGGCTGTTTGAACGGCAAAGGTTCCAGGGAAAGGTCCTCAAGATGCTGCGCCAGCCGCCGCGCGATCTTGGCGAAATCGTCCTCTATATAGAAACGCAAGAATAGTCGCGCATTGTTGGGTGAGAGACCCATTACAAAAAAACGCACACCAGCGAATATCATAGGTAAATTATTACTCGGGCGGCCTTGGCTGATGGCGTTCAGCAGCGCGTTGAGTTTCTTTTCCTCCAACTTTTCATTGGCGCCCATCAGGAAAGAGAATTCGTCTTCCGCCGCTTCCGCAGTTGCAGTATCCGAAGCGTCGGCCCAAAATACGCAGGAGGCATCGCCGATCTGAATACGGTGGCCGCTGCCCTTCGAAAGAAACCTGTTCAACACTGCCGTATAGGCAAATGCCGCCTTTATTCCGGTGGGAGCGTTAGCGCCCTGGATGTTTTCGTAGGAGGCGAACGCATCGCTGTCCAGGTCGAACGAAACAATCCGTGCGGGATTGTCAAAGGTCCTAATTGGAGGATGCAGGCGCGCAATCTGAGAACGTTCACCAGAGATCAGGCACAATCCTTCACCGATTACGTCAGGTTGATATATCTTTTCCCAGCAGTCTTTGGCTGCGCTGCGTTCGTGTATGAAATTTCGTTCGGATTTGAAACGAAATACCAGGTTCTTATCTTTGAGGTCATCGGTGAATCCGGCAGACGAAAACTGATCGGGAGACCACCGATTCAAAAATCTGCACACAGCTTGAAGGGCCTCATCGTCAATCGAAGCTAAAGCTCCGAGATGAAACTCCTTGAAGGCTCTATGTCTCGCCAGTGGATCGTATGATGCTTTTGCAGAGACACCCAATACATAAGCCGTATTGTCCCATAGAAAGTATGGTGGCGCTTTGGACCCTGATCGGCCGCCAAAATACGGAACGTTCATTGTCCTAGACAACGGTTTACCAGTCTTGTCTCGGTCCCAGACGACAGGGCCCCCCACTTGGCTTCCGTCGGAGGCAAGTATAATGCAAATCTGGATATCTTGAGCAGCATACCCGAATGCGGGCACGTCCTCTCCGTTCGCGGAGAGCCGGTCATAGGCGCGGACCAGCGCGGCGAGCGCGCTCATCGGCGGATCTCCGGCGAGCCCGGCGGCGGCACTTTCAGGATGCCCTGATCGAGCTTGGCCCGGAAGAACAGCGACGAGCGGTCGCCGGCATGATCGATGTCCCACAGCATGAAACCGAGATCGCGCGCCTCATCGATCGCCGCCGGCATCGGCGCTCCCGGTTCGATCAAATTGAAGCGGGCAACGAATTCGCGCGTCCCGAGCGAGGGCTGGTGGAAGCACTGCCCTTTGCGCGCGCGACGGCTGAAAGTGTCGAGGTGCTTGCCGGCATTGTCGGTCGCGTCCGCCTTGGCCGTCAGCTCGAAGCGAGCTGCGATGACATAAGCGACGTCGGCGAGCACGGTCGAGGCGCGTTGCTGGCGGTTGTCCTCGATAACCAGGCCGAGCCCGTCGAGACTGCCGGCATTCATCGCCTGCTTGATCTTGCCGGCCGGCGCCTTGGTGGCGACCTCGTTGCGCCGGATCGACTGGAAGCGGATCGGCTTGAGGACGTGGATTTCCTCCACGATCCAGCGAATCGATGGTTTCCAATGCACCGCTTCCAGGATTCCCCGCGCCGCCGACGGCGTCATGACGTCATAGGAGACGCGCTCGACCTTCATCTCGGGGCGGGTGAAGCACGCATAGTCGCCTGATACCAGGAGCCTTATTCCGTACGACATGGCACTGTCGTCCAATGATGTGGATGAAGTCGAGGAGGCGTGCAGCTGTTGGAGAATAGACGGGATGATAGAAAATACTATTATCAATACGTGTAGCAGCCTTGGCGCCTATACTATCACACCTTCTGTCCCCAGATAATCCGCATTCTCCCAGAGCAGCCCGACTTCACGCGTGTAGAGGCTGCCGGTCATCAGTTCGGCGAACTGATCGCCAAATCCCGCGACGAAACGAACGTGCCCGTTTTCGATCAATGTCTGCCGCGCCTTGGGCGGCACCTGAACCGTGTAGGACTGCAGCTGCCGCGCGCAAGCGCCGGGGGTCAGCCAGCCATGACGCAGGCCGTCGAGTGTCTGCTTCGCCGCGTCGTCGATCGCCACGATCACCGGCGCTAATCCGCTTTCGATCAGCCGAAACCCCTCGCCCACCGTGCGATAGGCGAAATTCGTCGTGCCCGAGCCGACCGAGAAGGCCTCCATCACCTTGATCGTGGCGTTGGCGCCGTCGAGATCCTTGGCGCGGATGCGATCGAGGCCTTGATCGCCCTTGCGCCAATAGACCTCCTCGAAATAATCCCGCATCGCCGCGGGCGAGAGCGGATCGTCGCCATGATGGCTCTTCATGCGCGCCATATCGCCGATGAAGCCGGCGATCTCGCGCGGCGGTTTCGCCTCGGCCGGACAGAACACCGTGACGATGCTGTCATCGACCGGGTTGCGGCCTTCGCGATTGCAGCGGCCGCCGGCCTGGGCGATCTGATCGAGGCCGGCTTCGGCGCGCCAGACGCGGGGGAAATCGAGATCGACGCCGGCTTCGACGAGGCTGGTGGCGATCAGGCGACAGGGCCGGGCATTGCGCGGATCGAGCCGGGCCTTGACCTCGGCGAGGATGACGCGGCGGTCGGCGGCGGTCTGCCGCGTGGTCAGATGGATGGCGCCGTCGAGGCCCGCCGCCTTCACCGCGGAATACAGCGCCAGCGCGTGGGCGCGACTGTTGACGATGACCAGGGCTCGATCATGCTCGGCGAGCGCGGCGACCAGATCGTCGTCGGACAGCTCGCCCTCGAATTGCAGCCGGAAGCGCCGCAGCGCGCCATGCAGCTCCGCCGGATCCGGTGCAAGTTCGCTGTCCGGTCCGAGCTCAAAGCCGCCGATGAAATCGGGCTGGGCCAGCGCCGGCTGGGTCGCCGTGCACAGCACAATGGAGCAGCCGTAGTTGCGCGCCAATTCGTCGAGCGCGGCCACGGAGGGCCGCAGCACCGGCAATGGAATGGTCTGCGCCTCGTCGAGGATGATCACCGCATTGGCGAGATTGTGCAGTTTGCGGCAGCGCGACGGACGGTCGGAGAACAGGCTTTCGAGAAGCTGAACATTGGTGGTGACGACGATCGGCGCCGCCCAATCCTCCATGGCGAGGCGGAGTTTATCGCGGGCCGCGGCGCTGCTGACCCTTTCTTCTTCGATCGCCGAATGATGTTCGAGCACGACATCCTCGCCGAGCACGCTGCGGAAAATGCCGGCGGTCTGATCGATCACCGAGGTGAACGGGATCGCCGTAACGATCCGGTCCATGCCGTGGTGCCGGGCATGGTCGAGCGCGAAGCCGAGCGAGGCCAGCGTCTTGCCGCCGCCGGTCGGCACGTTCAGCGTGAACACGCCGCGCGGCGACGCCGCCCGGGCGCGGACCTGGGCGAGGACATTGCCGCGAAGCCGGTTGACTGCCGTGTCGGCGGTTTTCATCCCGGCCATATGCGCATCGAAGGCGACGATCAGCCGCTCGGCGATATCCGGCAGGCGCGGCCAGTCGCGGTCCACCTGACGGCGTTCGATCCTCGCATAGAAGCGCTCTGTGTCGATGCGGTCGGCGTCGATCAGGCAGGAAAAGATCATTCGGCCGAGGGCGGCGATTTGAAAGGCACGACGCGACGGGTCCGGATGCCAGCGGAAATTCGCCGGAAACAGGCCGCTCGTCGCCAGGGTGACCTCGCTGGTCCAGATCGGATCGAGCGGCTCGACGGTCGCTTGCGTCACCCGGCCGTCGAGGCTGGCCGCGCCGCCGAGCCGGTCGGGCAGGCCGGCGTGATGACCCGCCACGAGATAGGCGACCAGGTCCATCATCAGCCGGTCGGGTGGCGCGCCAGCCTTCGACCGATCCAGAGCGAGCCTTGCGCCGGCGGTCGAATGATCGATGCGCTGCTGAATAGTTGCGCCGCGGCCCTGAATGTAGCGTTGGAACGCTTCCGCATATTTGCCGAGGTCGTGCAGCCGGCCCGCCAGCCCCGCCGCCAAGGCGGCCCCAAACTTCTCAGCGCGCGTCGCCGCTAGCGCTGCCACTTCCTCCAAATGTTCGAAAAGCGGTTGCCAGTCGGATCGATTTGGATTCTTCGTTGAATGCGCGAAATGCATCCCATTCCCTTCAGCGCAGGCTGATGAGTAAGTTGTTATTATGACTATACGGGACGCACTTTGGCAACTCGTGAAAAACACCTGCTGATTGTGTTGTGCGGCGCTGCAATGGTGCCTCGCCACTCACGAATTGGTCAGCAGCATGGGTTTCGAGACCAAGCCCTGTGCGCGCCATCATTGGCGGCAGAAGCACCAAATATGCGCAGGCGCTCCGTTCTCCGCGTCGGTGCAGTCCAATGGACTGGACCGACGCGTTACGGGTGCAAGTTTGATGTTGAACAATGTCCGTCGGAATCCGCAATTGATTGCTTCAATTCCGACCACGTAACGGATTCTCCGAACCTTTGAGTCAATTCAGGAAGGCAAGATTGGAGCCGTCCGCCGCGGCCAATATGAAGCCCGCGTCCGGGAACTGACCGACTGCACGGATTACGCCAGACTGCTTGGAAAGCCCCGTTGACGAACCTGATGAAGATCATGAGACAGCCCTGTCCTGAACGCGAACGTGTCGCGAGGTGAGGGATTCGTGCTGGCGCTGGCAAGCGGCCGGGCATCATCAGCTCCGCTGATCGACGCCGCCCGGAACGGCCAACACGATCAGCCGGCTCAGCTCGGCAGCGGCGGGAAAAAACGCACCGCCGTTCGATGGCAAGTCATATTGGTTACAAGTTGGTTACAAGTCATATTGGTCAAATGGGAGCGACCATTTCGGTCGCTCCCATTTGGCAGTCGATGGCTCAAGCTAACCGTGTGTCAGGCGCTCGATCTCGTCTTTGAGATGGAGCTTTTGCCGCTTGAGCTCCACGATCTCCAGATCGTCGAGCGACTTATGTTTCAATGCCTCTTCGAGCTGCTGTTTGAGGGCATGATGTCGTCGATCCAGTTCCGCAAGGCGGGCCTTTGTCGTCATCTTGGGTTTTCTCGCTTTTTAGTGTCGGCTTTCGACGCGTTGCTGCGAATTTATCTAAGCCGCGTTTTTCGCGCGCTCTTTGACTTGGGTCATATGCCCGGCACTTCCCCAGGCACCACCACCGGCGAGCCGCGGCCGGCTCCGCCGCCGGGCGTCGTGACGGCGGGTGTTCGGGTGCCGTTGCGCGCGGACCGACGCAGCAGGCGTTGCGGGCCGAATCGGGCGGCGGTACAAGGTCCTGAGCTGCACGGCTCCGTGCGCGTCGTTGGTCCGTACCGATTTTTATGGGTGGTTTGATGGCACGGTTTGTTTGGGCATTTCCTTTTCTGCTGCTGGCCGCGACCGCGCAGGCCCAGCAGGGCCAGCGTCAGGACCCCGGCTGCGCGCGCGACGTGCAGCGGTTCTGCCGGGCGCAGATGAACGATGGCGACATGGTGATCCTGGCCTGCCTTCAGGAACACCGCGCCAAGCTCAGCAAGACCTGCGCCAAGGCTTTGGCCGACAACGGCCGCTAGCTCCGTCGCCGCGTGGCTGCGGGCACGACTTCACTGATCGGTGAGCGATCGGCGGCGCTTCGTTGCGGGTCACGCGAAGCGTTCCTAGCTATGGCAGGCGCGTCCGATCGCTTCCTGCCCAGCGAGGCCCTTGTGAGCATAGCCGAAGCCCATCAGATGTCGCCGACCCGGCAGCCGTTGCGGCCGCCGTCGCCGCCGCGCGCGCCCGAGACCATGACCGCATTCGGCCGGTTGGCGGCGATCCGCAACAATGTGATCGCCAGTTGGGGCGATCGCGCCTACCAGGACGACGTGGTCCGCGGCCGGTTCTTCGGTCAATCGAGCTTCATCCTGAATTCGCCGGACGCAATCCGCCACGTGCTGGTCGACAATTACGAGAACTACATCCGTACCGCGGCCGGCATCCGGGTGCTGCGGCCGATGCTCGGCGAACAAGGCCTGCTGCTCGCCGAAGGCCGCGCCTGGAAGCATCAGCGCCGCACGCTGGCGCCGGCGTTCACGCCGCGCGCGGTGGCGACGCTGGTGCCGCATATGCACTCGGCGATCGACGAGACGCTCGCCGAGTTCGACGACGCCCGCGGCCGTCCGGTCGATCTGCGCGAGGCGATGCAGCGGATGGCGCTGGAGATCGCCGGACGGACGATGTTCTCCTTCGCGATGGGCAAGCATGGCCGCACGCTGCGCGACTTCGTGATCGAGTACGGCACACGGCTGGCGCGGCCGAACTTCCTCGATCTCTTGCTGCCGTTGGCGTGGCCGACGCCGCAGGACATCGCCCGCGCGGCGTTTCGCCGGCGTTGGACCGCGTTCATCGCGCAACTGATGGCGGAGCGGCGCGCCGCCGGCAAGCTCGAGGGCGCGCCGCCGCGCGACCTGTTCGACCTGATGGGCGCGGCGCGCGATCCGGAAACCGGCGAGGCGTTTTCCGAGCCGCAGCTCGGCGACCAGGTCGCCACCATGATCCTCGCCGGCCACGAGACCACCGCGACCGCGCTGTTCTGGGCGCTGTATCTGCTGGCGCTCGATCAGCCCAGCCAGGATCAGGTCGCCGCTGAAGTGCGCGGTCAACCGGAAGGCGCCGCGCGCGAGGTCGAGCATCTGACCTTCACCCGCGCGGTGATCGACGAGACCACGCGGCTCTACCCACCGGCGTTCCTGATCGCGCGCGCCGCCGCCGGCCCGGACGTCGTCGCCGGCAGTGCGGTGCGCAAGGGCGACGTCATGCTGATCGCGCCGTGGCTGCTGCATCGCCACGAGAAGCTGTGGCAGGACCCCGGCGCGTTCATGCCGTCGCGGTTTCTGCCGGGCAGTGCGCCGCCGGACCGCTTCGCCTATCTGCCGTTCGGGGTCGGCGCGCGGGTGTGCATCGGCGCGCATTTCGCGCTGGTCGAGGCCACGCTGGCGCTGTCCGGCATCGTCGGCCGCTTCCGGGTCGAACTGCTCAATGCGGCCCCGGTGATGCCGATCGGCGTGGTCACCACGCAACCCGATTATTCCCCGATGTTTCGTCTGACACCGCGCTGAGGTTTTTGCTTGGATATTGAGACACCCGCAATCGCGCCGATGGGCGACAGCTCCGCGCAGTTCGCCGCGCTGAAACAGGCCGCCGACCCCGCGGTCGCCGCGGCGATCGAACGGCTGGTCGCCGAAGGCGACGACCGCGATCTCAATCGCATCAACGTGTTGGAATTTTCCGCCCGGCGCGAACTCGACGAGGAGCGGGTGATCTCCGGCTTCCTGCAGGCCTCGCGGCTGGGGATATTCGACCTCAGCTGGAACGTGTTGTGCCCCGGCTGCGGCGGGGTGCTCGACGCCCACAACACGCTGAAATCGCTGCGTCCGGACGAGTATCATTGCGGGCTGTGCGCCTCGGACTACGAGGCCTCGGTCGACAAGCAGGTCGAGGTGGCGTTCACCGTGGCGCCGCGGGTGAGGCGGATCGCCGCGCACGATCCCGGCACGCTGCCGATCTGGGAGTATTTCCGGCAGATGTTCTGGAGCTCCGGCGTCGATTTCAACGAGCAGGGATTCGCCTCGCTGACCGGCGAAGTGACGCTGGACGCCATCGAGCTGCCGACCGGGCGCAGCGTGATGCGGACGCTGCAATTGCCGCCGCAGTTCATCATCGTGTTCGAGCCGGTGACCCACGCCGCGCAGTTCATCGACGTGCAGGGCGAGCCGACCGACGAGATCCAGCAGCTGTCGTTGGTCTATCACAAGCTGGCGCAGCCGACCGAGACCATCACGCTGCGGCCGGGTCCCCTGCAATTGTCGCTCGACAACCGCGCCGACAGCCGTGTGCTGCCGTCGGTGTTCATCGCCGCCGACGCGCTGCATCACCTGCTCGGCCAGCGCAAACCGTTCCTCACCGCCAAGCGGATGCTGAGCAACCAGACCTTTCGCGACGTCTTCAAGGCCGACAACCTCACCATCGATCAAAGGCTGAAAATCACCTCGCTGAGCTTCCTGTTCACCGACCTGAAGGGCTCCACCGCGCTATACGAGCGGGTCGGCGATCTCGCCGCGTTTGATCTGGTGCGGGCGCATTTCCGCGCGTTGCTGGAGATTATCTCCTCGGAAAAGGGCGCGGTGGTGAAGACCATCGGCGACGCGGTGATGGCGACCTTCGTGACGCCGGAGCAGGCACTGGCCGCGGGCCTTAGGATGCGCGCGGCGATGGACGCGCTCAATGCCGAGCGCGGCACCGCCGACCTGGTGGTCAAGATCGGCATCCATGAAGGGCCGTGCCTCGCGGTGATGCTGAACGAGCGGCAGGACTATTTCGGCCAGACCGTCAATATCGCCTCGCGGGTGCAGGGGCTCGCCACCTCGCAGGCGATCCACATCACCGGCACGGTCATCGCGGCGCCGGCGGTCGCCGCAATGCTCCGCCACGCCGGCATCACCCCGATCCAGAAGCAGGCGGCGCTGCGCGGCATCGCCGACAAGGTGGTGGTGTACGAGATCCCGTAAGGCCGATCTCCCGGCGCCGCATTGCCAAACCGTCATCTGGCGGGCGGGAACCGGCATCCGGGCGGGGCGTTCGGTGATGGGGCGTCGAGCTATCTCGCGGCCCCGTTGCCTTTAAGGGATCTTTTGCAGATTATCGGTTCTTTGGGGCACGACGGCAATTAGTTCCAACCTCTGGTGAAGTCATGCTGGGTAAATTGCGCCAATTCATCGCCGACGTCGTCGCCCCCACAGTCGAGGACGACCTCGCCTTCGACGACACCGGCTATCGGCTGGCGGCGACCGCGCTGCTGATTCACGTGATCTCGCTCGACGGCGAGCCGTCCGACGTGGAACGGCGCAAGCTACACGAGTTGCTGGAAACCCGGTTCGGGCTCGACCCCGGGACCACATCGCGACTGATCAAGTCCGCCACCCTGGCCGAGGGCGACGCGGTCGATCTGTATCGTTTCACCAGCGTCATCATGCGCACGGTCAACGAAGAGGGCCGGCTGCGCATCATCGAGATGATGTGGGAGCTGGTCTATGCCGACGGCAACGTCACCGAATTCGAGGAGAACGTGGTGTGGCGCGCCGCCGACCTGTTGGCGGTGTCGGCGCGGGATCGTATCAACCTGAAACGCCAGGTTGCCGAAACCCAGCTGGCCCATGGCCCGGTTGTCGGAGCCGGCGCCGTGGTGAGCGCGGCCGACGATATCGCGTCCTGAGCCAGGCCGGCGCGCCACGCCGACCTGATAAGAAGCCGCGGTGTAATCGGCCGCTGCTACGTCGAGGGCCACCCCGCGGCGGTCACATTAAGGATTTTTCATACGCCGATGCCTCGTCCGTTTGGATGACCCAATGGTCTTGCACGGCTCTTGCTTCCCGCCTAAGGCCTATGGTCATCTCCACAGCGCATCGTAACGTTCAATAATCGAAGAGTCTCAAACGTGGCCGAACGCGTGACGTTGATAACCGGTGCCTCGGCGGGTATCGGCACCGAACTGGCGCGCGTATTTGCGTCTCACCATCATCGGGTGGCGCTGGTAGCGCGCCGGGCCGAGCGGCTCGACGCCCTGGCCGAGGAGATCGTCGCCGCCGGCGGCGCCAAGCCCCTGGTGATCGCCTGTGATTTGCGCCAGCCCGACGCCGGCGACACCATCGCGGCGGCGCTCGCTGAGGCCGGCGTCGAGGTCGAGTACCTGGTCAACAACGCCGGATATGGGCTGTTCGGGCAGGCCACCGAGCTCGATCGCGGCGCCCAGCTCGGCATGATCGACCTCAATGTCCGGGCGCTGACCGACCTGTCGCTGCGGTTTTCCGCCAGCGTGATCAAGCACCACGGCGGCATCCTCAACGTCGCCTCGATCGCCGGCTTCCTGCCCGGCCCCGGAATGGCGGTTTACTACGCCTCCAAGGCGTTCGTGCTGTCGTTCACCGAGGCGCTGCACGCCGAGCTCGGCCGTCACGGGGTGCGGGTGACCGCGCTGTGTCCGGGGCCGGTGCTGACCGAATTCCAGCAGCATGCCGGCTTCGAGCCCGGTTTCGACACCGCGGTGCTCAACGTCTCCCCTGCCGACGTCGCCCGTCAGGGCTTCGAGGGGCTGATGGCCAACAAGCGCGCGGTGCTGCCGGGGCTCGGGATCAAGATCGTGCCCTTGTTGCTGCGGATCTTTCCGCGCGGCTTCGTGCTGGCGGGCGTCCGGCGAGTTCAACAACGCCGCTGAGGCGACCGCAAACGAATCGATCGCCGCTGGCGCCTTTTTGGCCGGCGGCTTGCCTAGATATTTCTCTCCGGATTTTCGAAAACGACGGTATGATGACGCTGTCCCGGACGAACAGAAAAACGGATGTCGTTGCAATCGACGAACATGGGTCCTGACGATCTGTTGCGGCTTCCGACCTCGGTCAGTCCGGTGTCGATCGTGCCGCGCGTCCCTGATCTGCGCCCGGTGCTGATCGTGCTGCATCAGGAAATGTCGACGCCGGGCCGGGTCGGCAACGCGCTGCGGCTGCTCGGCCATCGGCTCGACATTCGGCGACCGCGATTCGGCGATCCGTTGCCGGCCACGCTGGAGCATCACGCCGGCGCGGTGATTTTCGGCGGCCCGATGAGCGCCAACGACCCCGACGACTACGTCCGCCGCGAGATCGACTGGATCGCGGTGCCGCTGAAGGAAAACCGGCCGTTTCTCGGGATCTGCCTCGGCGCCCAGATGCTGGCGGCGCAGCTCGGGGCCCGGGTGGCGCCGCATGCCGAAGGCCGCGCCCAGATCGGCTATTACCCGATCCGCCCGACCACGGCCGGCCGCGCGATCTGCGCCAATTGGCCGGAGCAGGTCTATCATTGGCACCGCGAGGGCTTCGATCTGCCGGTCGATGGCGAATTGCTGGCCGAAGGCAGCGATTTTCCGGTCGAGGCGTTCCGCACCGGCCACGCCTTCGGCTTCCAGTTCCACCCCGACGTCACCTACGCGATGATGCATCGCTGGACCACCCGCGGCCACGCCCGCATGGAGCTGCCCGGCGCCCGGCCGCGCCACGATCACTTCATCGACCGCGCCGTCCACGACCTCGCCGAGCGCGCCTGGCTGCGGGATTTTCTCGACAATTGGCTGGCGCGGATGCCGCTGATCATGCCCGACGCGGGAATCGCGCAGGCGGCGGAATAAGCGCTGCTGTTTGAGAGATCGCTGGGCGGTGGTCGGGGTAAGGTGAGCTGGAAGATCGAAAGCTGGTGGTGGCTGCCCGTCGTCGCCCTGCGGGCTATGCCGGGCACGCTTCGCTTTCGGCTATCGTGGCTGCGCCACGCGTAGCCGAAGGCGAAGCGTGGTGGAGCCAGGCGGGATCGAACCGCCGACCTCGTCATTGCGAACGACGCGCTCTCCCAGCTGAGCTATGGCCCCGTCGCGACCGCCTCGACCAAGCGAAGCAGTCAGCAGACGGCGCCATTTACAGTCCCCTCCCGGGCCAAGTCAAGAACGCTGAACCCGATGTTTTGCGCGGCGTTTTTAACTCGGAACTTCCCTTGTTTGCGCCCAGCCGAACCGATATTTACGAAGCAGTCGAATCCGCGACCGAACCCCGCGAGCCACCCCCGCCATGCGAGCCATTCTCGACATCGTTCTGATCGTCCTTGACCTCTACATCTGGCTTTTGATCGCGTCCGCGATCCTGTCGTGGCTGATCGCCTTCAACGTGGTGAACACCCGCAACCAGTTCGTGTCGGCGATCTCGGAATTTCTCTACCGAATCACCGAGCCGGTGCTGGCGCCGATTCGCGGCATCATGCCCAATCTCGGCGGCCTCGATATCTCGCCGATCATCGTCATCCTGCTGATCATGTTCCTGCAGCGGGTGATCACCTATTACATCTATCCCAGCGTGTTCTGAGCCGGTGACGCGCGGAGCCTGGCCGCGGCCATGACCGAGGCGTGGCGCTATTCCGCGGAGGGCATCAGCGTCGCGCTGCGGGTGACGCCGCGCGGCGGCCGCGACGATATCGACGGGCTGGACACGCTGGCCAACGGCCGCACCGTGGTGAAAGTCCGGGTCCGCGCCATCGCCGAGGGCGGCGAGGCTAACCGTGCGGTGACCGAATTGCTGGCGAAGGCGCTCGGCGTGCCGAAACGCGCCGTCCGGGTGCTGTCGGGGACCACCTCGCGGTTGAAGCAGATCGCGGTCGACGGCGATCCCAAGCTGCTCGGCGAGACCTTGCGCAAACTCACTGCGCCAAAGCCGGATTGATTCGGCATCCAACTTGGGCAATAGCACCCGCGAGTATTCGCCTCTCCCGATGGGAGAGGGAGCGCGCTTCCGATGGCGGAGCGCATCGATCGAATAACAAAGGGGACGGCATGACCGCGCACATCATCGACGGAAAAATCATCTCGGCAGCGCTGCGTGCCAAGGTCGCCGACGAGGTGGCGCGGGTGGTGCGCGATCACGGCATCACGCCCGGCCTCGCCGTGGTGCTGGTCGGCAGCGACCCGGCCTCCGAGGTCTATGTCCGCAGTAAGCACAAGCAGACCCAGGAAGCCGGGATGGCCTCGTTCGAGCACCGGCTGCCCGCCGACGTGCCGCAGGATGACCTGCTGGCGCTGATCGCCAAGCTCAACGCCGATCCGGCGGTGCACGGCATTCTGGTGCAGCTGCCGTTGCCGAAGGGGCTCGACAGCAGCGCGGTGATCGATGCGATCGATCCCGCCAAGGACGTCGACGGCCTCAACCCGGTCAATGCCGGCCGGCTGGCGTCGGGGCTGTTCGCGCTGACGCCGTGCACCCCGCTCGGCTGCATCATCATGGCCAAGCAGGTGCATGCCTCGCTCGAGGGCATGAATGCGATCGTGATCGGCCGCTCCAATCTGGTCGGCAAGCCGCTGGTGCAATTGCTGCTCAACGAGAACGCCACGGTGACGATCGCGCATTCGCGCTCGCGCGATCTGCCGGCGCTGTGCCGGCAGGCCGATCTGGTGTTCGCCGCGGTCGGCAAGCCGGAGATGGTGAAGGGCGACTGGATCAAGCCGGGCGCCACCGTGATCGACGTCGGCATCAACCGCACGCCGTCGCCGGACGGCGGCAAGGACAAGCTCGTCGGCGATGTCGCCTTTGCCGAGGCCAAGGAAATCGCCGGCGCGATTACGCCAGTGCCGGGCGGCGTCGGGCTGATGACGGTGGCGTGCCTGTTGGTCAACACGCTGCGCGCCGCCAGCGCGATCCACGGGTTGCCGAAGCCGGGGGTGTAAAGCGGACCGTCCTGCCCAATTGACCCGACCACGCTGCAACGACGGCAGCGCGCTCCCTCTCCCGCTTGCGGGGGAGGGTTGGGGAGGGGGCGAGCCGAGCAGTGAAGAAAACTCAGGCCGTGCCTGGGGCATCCCCCACCCGCCCTCGCTGCGCGAGGGCACCCTCCCCCGCAAGCGGGAGAGGGAAGAGGGCGCGCCGCATCGAGTCAGACTACCCCGCCGTGGTCTCGATCAGCCGCCGATAGAACCGGATCATGTCGGCGTAATTCTTGATGCTGAGCCGCTCATTGGTGCCGTGGAAGCGTTTCAGGTCTTCCGAGGTCGCCCGCACGGGCGAGAATCGCAGGATGTTGTCGGCGATCGCGGCGTAATGCCGCGAATCGGTGGCCGCCACCATCAGCCCGGGCGCCACCACGACATCGGGAAACACCTCGCGGATGGTCTGATTGAGCTGCCGGTAGGCGACGCTCTTGGTGCCGGTGACCGGCGGCGGATCGAAATTGCCTTCGGAGCCGCCGATCGCGATCCTGTCGTTGGCGATAGTCGCGCGGACGTGGTCGGTGATGCTGGCCTGGGTGTCGCCGGGCACCAGCCGGAAGTTCACGCTGGCCTCGGCGACGCCCGGCAGCACGTTGTCTTTGTCGCCGGCGTTGAAGATGGTCAGCGCCGTGGTGGTGCGCACCATCGCCTCGGTCGGCCCGGTCTTTTCGAATTCGCGCAGCAGCAGCGGCTTGAACAGCCACAGGTTGGATAGCACTACGCGGTTGATGGGGCTCATCTCCGGCGCCAGGGTGTCGAACATCTCCGCCACCGTGCCGCGGATCTGCATCGGCAGCCGATGGTCCTCGAGGTGGCTGAGCGCCGCGCTCATCATGCCGATGGCAGTCTCGCGCGGCGGCATCGAGGAATGGCCCGGCGTCGCCCGCGCGGTCAGCACCAAGGTGGCGTAGCCCTTCTCGGCGACGCCGATCAGCGCCGCGGGCTTGGGCAGCCCGGTCATGATGCCGTCGGTGATCAACAGGCCTTCGTCGAGCACGAAATCGAGCTTCACCGCGCGGGAGGCCAGCAGCTTGGCGATCGCGCCGGCGCCGCGCAGCCCGGAGACCTCTTCGTCATGGCCGAACGCGAAATAGATCGTCCGCTTTGGCTTGAAGCCCTGCTTGGCCATCGCCTCGGCGGCTTCCAGCATCGAATAGAGGTTGCCCTTGTCGTCCCAAGAGCCGCGGCCCCAGACGAAACCGTCGGCGATGACGCCGTCGAACGGCGGCTGTTGCCAGTCCTGCTCGGTCTTCGGCGCGATCGGCACCACGTCCTGATGCGCCAGCAGCGCGAACGGCTTCTGCGCCGGATCGCTGCCTTCCCAGCTGTAGAGCAGACTCTTGCCGTTCACGACCTCGCGTTTGGCGGCTCCGTGGAACGCCGGGAAGCTCGCGACGATATGCGCCTGCAGCGCGGCGAGCGCCGCGGCGTCCTGCTCGGGATTGAGAAAATTGGAGATGGTCCGAAAGCGGATCGCTTCCGACAGCCGCTTGGCGGCGCCGGCTTCGTCGACCTGAACCGGCGGCAGGGCTGCGACCTGCAACTGTTGCGAGCCGTGGCGGAAGGCGTTGAAGGCGAGCCCGCCCGCGAGCAACAAGGTGGCGATGACCAGCACCGCCACCAGATTGCGGATCACCCGAACGAGCCGTCGCATGAAGATCTCCTTCGCGGCCTTTCGGGCAGGGCGGAGAGCTCAGCCCTTCGCCGCTTGCGCCGCCTTTTCCCGCGCGATGCCTTCGAGGATCAACTGGCGGGCTTCGTCGGCATCGCCCCAGCGCGTGATCTTGACCCATTTGTTGGGCTCCAGATCCTTGTAGTGCTCAAAGAAATGCTGGATTTGTTGCAGCGTGATGTCAGGCATATCGCTGTAGTTCTGGATGCGGTCGTAGCGCTGGGTCAGCTTCGACGACGGCACCGCCAGGATCTTCTCGTCGCCGCCGGCCTCGTCCTCCATCAGCAGCACGCCGACCGGCCGGACGCTGATGATCGCGCCCGGCACGATGCCGCGGGTGTTGGCGACCAGCACGTCGCAGGGGTCGCCGTCGTTCGACAGCGTGTGCGGGATGAAGCCGTAATTGCCGGGATAGCGCATCGCGGTATAGAGAAACCGGTCAACCACCAGCGTGCCGGCGGCCTTGTCCATCTCGTACTTGATCGGCTCGCCGCCGACCGGCACCTCGACGATCACATTGACGTCATACGGCGGGTTGGCGCCGAGCGAAATTGCGTCGATGCGCATCGATAAACTCCAGATTGGTCGTGTTGATATCAAGACGCCGCGGGCTGCGCCGCGCGGGTCAGGGGATTGGCGTGATTAGTGTGACCAGGCGAACGCCACCTTGTCGAGCGACTTCGCACCGAATCGCTCCGAGGAGCGCGCCACCATACGTCCACCGAGCGCGCGATAAAACTCCGTCGCCGGTTCGTTGTCGGACAAAGCCCAGATCACCATGCTCTTCAGCCCGCTCTGCACCAGGTCGCGCTTCGCCGCGGTGAACAGCCTGCGGCCGAAGCCCAGGCCCTGGAATTCCGGGCGCAGATAGAGCTCGTAGATCTCGCCTTCGAACTGCAGGCTGCGGGCGCGGTTGCGGCCGTAATTGGCGTAGCCCGCGACCTTGTCGCCGAAGCACAGCACGCTGACGCGGCTGCCTTTGCGGATCGCCGAGTCCCACCAGTTCGGGCCGCGCCGGTTGATCAGCTTTTCGAGCTCGGCGCCGGGGATGATGCCTTGATAGGCGGACCGCCAGGCGTCGTCATGGGTGGCGGCCACCGCGGACGCATCCGCAGCTTTGGCCGGTCGAACCTCGATCAGGGTTGTGCTCATGGGCTGATCAAAGCAAGGTCCGGCCCCGGCATCAAGGTCCATCGTTAATTATCGGTTAACGTGTGGATTTTTTGCATCAGTCCACCCTGATCTGTACCAAAACCGAACAGATCCACCGGCAAAGGCGTGCGCAATTGACCATTGCGGTACGACGCGGGACGCACGGCGACTAGCCGATCGCCTCGCGCGCCGCGCGGGCGCCTGAGTCGCGGGCGCCGTGTGCGGTGGAGAAGGCGTGCGGCGAGGTGGCTTCGCCGGCGAACAACAGCCGGTCGTCGACCGCTGCTGCGAGCACGGCGCGGGCGTCGGCGTGGCCCGGCAGCGCGTGCGAGTAGGACCCGCGGGCGAAGGGGTCGTGCAGCCAGCGCGACTGCGCCAGCGGCCGCAGCCGTTTGCGATAGTCCGCGCCGAGCAGCCCGACCAGTTCGTCGATCGCGGCCTGCGCCAGCGCGTCGCCGCCCTGCTCGATCAGCTCGCGCGCGAAGCGGCCGCCGAAAAATCCCGAGATCACCGGCCGGCCATAGGGCCGCAGATTGTAGCTGCCGGTGCCGACCCGGTTGGTGGCGCCGCGCAGATGACCATCGACCGGCAGCCCGTGATGCGCCTGCGACGGCTCGTCGAGCGCCAGCATCACTTTCTCGGCGACGCCGAGCGGCAGGCCGCGCGCGGCCTCGACCTTGTCGGGAAGCGCCGGGGCGAACCTGATCGCTTCGTCGGCGATCAGATTGGTCGGCACGGTGACGATGACTCTCTCGGCCGATAGCGTGCCCTGCGACGTCACCAGTTTGACGCGCGGACCGGAGTGATCGATCAGCGTCACCTCGGCGTTCAGCGCCACCGGGCAGGGCGCGCCATAGGCCGTGATCAGCGCGCCGTAACCGGCCTGCAGCCGCCAGTTGATGTCGCTGTCCTCATAGGCGGCGGTATCAAAGCACGACACCTGGTCGAGCTCGCAGCCGTTGATGTAGGTCGAGATCGCGTCGATCAGCGGGTTCCAGGGATTGCCCGGCTCCAGCCAATCGGCCGCCGCGGAGTCTTGCGGCAAATCCGCGGCAGCCTCGACCCGCTCGTAGAACGCGTCCTGGGCTGCGTAATACGCGGCGTGGTCCCGCGCCGAAAACCCGACGTCGAAGGCGTGCTCGCGCCACGAGGCGCGCGAGCGGTCGATCGCGGCGCCGAGTTTGGTGGCGATGCCGACGAAACTGTTGCGATCCGCGGAATGCAGCCACTCGCAGCCGACGTCGAACGGGATGTTTGGCGCGGCGAGGATGGTGTGGGCGCGGCCGCCGATGCGGTCGCGCGCCTCGAGGAGCAGCACCGAGCGACCGGAGCCCTGCAGCGCGTGCGCGGCGCCGAGCCCGGCGGCGCCGGCGCCGATGATGGCGATATCGACTTCGCTGGGCAGTGACATCGCCGGTCTCCAGATTCGTCGGCGATCCTACGCAAGTTGCGATGGCGCGGCGATGACGCGCGCGCCATTGCGCGCTTACGGATGCAGGATCACCTTGCCCATCGCCTGACGGCCGGCCAGCACCTTCAGCGCGTCGGCGGTCTGCGCCAACGGAAAGCTGCGGTCGACATGCGAGGAGATCTTGCCCTCGGCGGTCCACTGCACCAGCTTCTCCAGATTGGCGCGGTTCTTCGCCGGGTTGAGCTTGGCCCAGGCGCCCCAGAACACGCCGCGAATGTCGCAGCCTTTCAGCAGCGCCAGATTGAGCGGCATTTTGGGAATGTCGCCGGCGGCAAAGCCGATCACCAGGAAGCGGCCTTCCCAGGCGATCGCGCGCAACGCGGCTTCGGCGTAGCTGCCGCCGACCGGATCGAAGATGATATCGGCACCCTTGCCGCCAGTCAGCCGCTTCAGGCCGTCCTTGAGATCCTCGGTCGCGTAGTTCAGCGTCAGCTCGGCGCCGTGCTGTTTGGCGAAGTCGAGCTTTTCGTCGGAGGAGGCGCAGGCGATCACCTTCAGCCCCATCAGCTTGCCGAGTTCGCAGGCGGCCAAACCAGTGCCGCCGGCGGCGCCGAGCACCGCGAGCGTTTCACCAGGCTTCGGGCGGGCGCGGTCTTCCAAAGCATGCAGCGCGGTTCCGTAAGTGATGATGACGCCGGCGGCGCGGTCGAAATCGAGATTGTCGGGGATCTTCACGATCGAGGCGGCCGGCAGCGCGATCTTGTCGCGCGCGCCGTTGTAGCCGCAGGACGCCACCACGCGGTCGCCGACTTTGAGATCGCTGACGCCGTCGCCCAGGCTTTCGATCACGCCGGCGACTTCGGCGGCCGGCGAGAACGGCAACGGCGGCTTGATCTGATACTTGCCCTGGATCATCAGGATGTCGAAGAAATTCAGCGCCGCGGCTTTAATCGCGATCACCGCTTCGCCGGGGGCCGCAACCGGATCGGCGATGTCGGCGAGCACCAGATCATCGGGGCCGCAATAGTCGGAGCACAGAATTGCCTTCATGAATCCACCCAGGTTCGTTTTTTTGACAGTCGATTATTCAACCTCGGCGCTTCTTGCCGGATTTGCCGGCCCCGGACAATTGGATTCGATCGGCGGCAGCGACGACGTCATTCCGCCGCGTGGCATCACCGCACCGATTGAAAATCGCTCGGCGCGACCGAGCTTGGACAAGCCGTCGCGCCGGCTTTCCAGAATCGCCCAATCCGGTTAAGGCAGGACGACGAGTTCGCTGTGGGTGCCGGGCCATTATGCAGTCACAATGATAAGGGACGAGGCTGCTATGTGCGTGCGGCGATTGTTGATAGGTCTGGCGGCGAGCGGGCTGGTGTGCGGGGTATCGACCCTGGCGCTGGCGCAGACGCCGTCTCCGAAGGGTGCGAAATCGGCGCCGGCGAAGCCCGCTGCGGCGAAGCCGGTGTCGAAACCGGCGCCCGCTGCGGCGTCGACCGGCAGCGCGGAGCCGCAACTGATCGGCCAGTTCGGCACCTGGGGCGCCTATGTGGCGAGCCCGAACGGCCGCAAGGTGTGTTTCGCGCTGGCCAAGCCTTCATCGTCGAAAACCAATCCGCCGAACCGGCCGCGCGATCCGGCCTATGCCTTCATCTCGACCCGGCCGGCCGAAAAGGTCGTCAACGAGGTCTCGGTGATGATCGGCTACACGCTGAAGCCCGGCTCGGAATCCAGCCTCGAAATCGGTGGCGCCAATTATGCGATGTACAGCCAGGGCGACGGGCTGTGGATCAAGAACGCCGCCGAGGAAGAGCGCATGGTCGAGGCGATGCGCCGGGCGCCGGACGTTACCGTCAAGGGCGTCTCGGCCAAGGGCACGTCGACCATCGACACCTTCTCGCTGAAGGGGCTGGCCCAGGCGCTGGACAAGCTGGCCCAGGAATGCCGCCGGTAAAGGGTCGCAATTCGCCGTCCCGGCTGCTATATAGGGTTTGAAATTCCATCGTCATGGCCGGGCTCGTCCCGGCCATACACGTTTCTTGCGTGGTCGATGAAACCGATGCGTAGGGTGGGCAAGGGCGCGCAGCGCCGTGCCCACCATTGGTGCCGCTGGTGGGCACGCTTCGCTTTGCCCACCCTACGAATGTGATCCAATGACCCAAGCTTCCCCGGCCCTGCTCGAAAAGACCGCGCTGGAAACCTATGTGCCGCCGGCAAAACCGTCGCTGATCGGGCTGTCGCGCGCGGAACTCGCCGAGGCGCTGGGCGGCATCGGCGTCGCCGCCTCGCAGCGCAAGATGCGGGCGCAGCAGCTGTGGCACTGGATGTATTTTCGCGGGGTTGCGGAATTCTCCGAAATGACCAGCATCTCCAAGGAGATGCGCGGCCAATTGGCAGAGCATTTCACGGTGGCGCGGCCCGAAGTGGTGGCCGAACAGATCTCCAACGACGGCACAAGGAAATGGCTGCTGCGGCTGCCGAGCGGCGTCGCCGGCGAAAAGGCCCACGAGGTCGAGTGCGTCTATATCCCCGAGACCGATCGCGGCACGCTCTGCGTGTCCTCGCAGGTCGGCTGCACGCTGAATTGCTCGTTCTGCCATACCGGAACCCAGAAGCTGGTGCGCAACCTCACCGCCGGCGAGATCGTCGGCCAGGTAATGGTCGCGCGGGATCGGCTGAACGATTGGGCGGATCGCGAAACCTCGAACGGCAATCGTCTCGTCACCAATGTGGTGATGATGGGAATGGGCGAGCCCTTGTACAATTTCGACGCGGTGCGCGACGCGCTGTTGATCGTCTCCGACAATGAAGGCATTGGCATTTCGCGGCGCCGGGTGACGCTGTCGACCTCCGGCGTGGTGCCGAACATCGTGCGCGCCGGCGAAGAGATCGGCGTGATGCTGGCGATTTCGCTGCACGCGGTGCGCGACGAATTGCGCGACGAGCTGGTGCCGCTGAACCGCAAATATCCGCTGGCCGAGCTGCTGCAGGCCTGCCGCGATTATCCCGGCGCCTCCAACGCGCGGCGCATCACCTTCGAATATGTGATGCTGAAGGACGTCAACGACTCGCTCGACGACGCCAAGCTGTTGGTCAAGCTGTTGAAGGGCATCCCGGCCAAGATCAACCTGATCCCGTTCAACCCGTGGCCGGGCACCGCCTACAAATGTTCGGACTGGGACCAGATCGAGAAATTCTCCGAATACATCTTCAACGCCGGGTATTCCTCCCCGGTGCGCACGCCGCGCGGCCGCGATATTCTGGCCGCCTGCGGGCAATTGAAGTCGGAAACCGAGAAGCTGACGGCGCGCGAGCGCGAGGCGCTGCGCGCGATGGCGATGACGGATTGATGGGCGATTTTCAGGAGGCCCTCATGGTGAGGAGCGCGCTCTTCGCGCGCGTCTCGAACCATGAGCGCACGATCCTCATCCTTCGAGACGCTCGGCTCCGCCCTGCGGGCTTCGCCGGGCTCCTCGGGATGAGGGGCATCGGACGTTGCAAGGCGCCTGCTTCGCGCTGGGATGGACCATCATGGCGCTGATCGGCCGGCTGTTCGTGATCCTGTTCGGCTTCCTCGGCGCCTCGCTGGTCGCCGGCATGATCGTGGTCGGCGCGATGCTGTATCCGGAATTCAGCGATATGGGCGTCGAGCCGATCGATCCCGACGCGCTCAACATCATCTTCGGCTTCGGCTTCATCTTCGTGTCGGGCTTTGCGCTGTTGCCGGCGTTGATCGTGGTGCTGATCACCGAGGCGTTCAACATCCGCAGCATCCTGGCCTATGCGCTGGGCGGCGCCGCGGTCGGGCTCGCCTGCTATCTCGGCCTGTTGCCGTTCGATCCCGGCTCGATGCGGTTCGACGGCATCGTCCGCCGCCACCTCGAGATCATGACCGGCGCCGGCATCGTCGCCGGCCTGGTGTATTGGGTAATCGCCGGCCGCAACGCCGGCGCCTGGCGCGAACCGCCGCGCGCGCTGCCGCCGGCGCCGCGAGCGACGCCGTAGGCTGAGCCTCCCCGCCCGCCCGCCTTTTCATGTCCCGCCCGCTCGGCTAAACCGCAGCTCATGAACCGCACCGGACTTTTCATCGCGCTCGGGCTGTTTGCCGGGATTGGCCTTCTGTTCGGGATCTTTCCCGGGCTCGACCTCTGGCTGGCCGGGCTGTTTTATGACGCGCAAACCAAGAGCTTCCCGCTGAAATCGGTGGCGTCGGCGAGTTTCGCCCGCGACGCCGCGATGTGGATCGCCTGGGCGTTCGCCGCTCCCTCGATCATCGCCCTGGTGATCAAGCTGGTGTGGCCGGACAGACCGCTATTGGTGCGCGGCCGCACCGTGATGTTCCTCCTGGTGTCGATGACACTCGCCGCCGGCATCCTCACCAACCTCACCTTCAAGAGCCATTGGGGCCGGCCGCGGCCGATCTTCGTCACCGAATTCGGCGGCCAGAACCATTTCGTGCCGTGGTGGGACCCGCGCGGCGATTGCCCGAAGAACTGCTCGTTCTTCTCCGGCGAGGGCGCCACCGCGTTCTGGACCTATGCGCCGGCCTCGCTGGCGCCGGCGCCGTGGCGGCCCGCCGCCTATGCGGCCGCGACCGTGTTCGGCGTCGTCACCTCGGGCTTGCGGATGGCGTTCGGCGGGCATTTCTTCACCGACGTGGCGATCGCAGGCCTAGTGACGTTTCTGGTGATCTGGCTGCTGCACGGCCTGATCTACCGCTGGGCGTCGACCCGGTTCTCCGACGCCGGGATCGACGCCGCGCTGACCCGCTTTGCCTGGCCGGGCTATCGCTGGCGGCAAAAACGCCGCGGCCGCGACGTCGGCCCGGCGCCGGCGCCGTGATCGCCTTTGCGGCGGCCCGCCGCGATTAAACGCGTGCCCCTGCCTGCGAAGTTTGATATTCGCGCAGCCAGACTCCTGTTTTGACGCGTTTTCCTGCCGCGAAGCGGTCCGCCTCGCCCGAAAACGCCCCGCCCGAACCGACCCAGCCGATTGGAATGTCCATGACTACGATCTTGAAGAGCCTGCCCAAGGGAGAAAACGTCGGCATCGCATTCTCGGGCGGGCTCGACACCTCAGCGGCGCTGTTGTGGATGAAGCAGAAGGGCGCCCGGGTGTTTGCCTATACGGCGAACCTCGGCCAGCCCGACGAGGCCGATTACGACGAGATTCCCCGCAAGGCGATGGAGTTCGGCGCCGAGAAGGCCCGGCTGGTCGATTGCCGCGCGCAGCTGGTGCACGAAGGCATCGCCGCCATTCAGGCCGGCGCCTTCCACGTCTCCACCGGCGGCATCGCCTATTTCAACACCACGCCGCTCGGCCGCGCGGTGACCGGCACCATGCTGGTGTCGGCGATGAAGGAAGACGGCGTCAACATCTGGGGCGACGGCTCCACCTACAAGGGCAACGATATCGAGCGGTTCTACCGCTACGGGCTTCTGACCAATCCGGACTTGCGGATCTACAAGCCCTGGCTCGATCAGCAGTTCATCGACGAACTCGGTGGCCGCGCGGAAATGTCGGCGTTCATGACCGCCCACGGCTTCGCCTACAAGATGAGCTCCGAGAAGGCCTATTCGACCGACAGCAATCTCCTGGGCGCCACCCACGAGGCCAAGGATCTCGAACACCTCGACAGCGGCATCAAGATCGTCAACCCGATCATGGGCGTGCCGTTCTGGCGCGACGATTGCGCGGTTGCGGCCGAGCAGGTGTCGGTGCGGTTCGAGGAAGGCCAGCCGGTCGCGCTGAACGGCAAGACCTTTACCGATCCGGTGGCGCTGTTCCTCGAGGCCAACGCGATCGGCGGCCGCCACGGCCTCGGCATGAGCGATCAGATCGAGAACCGCATCATCGAGGCGAAGAGCCGCGGCATTTACGAGGCGCCGGCGATGGCGCTGTTGCACATCGCCTATGAGCGTCTGGTCACCGGCGTCCATAACGAAGACACCATCGAGCAGTACCGCACCAGCGGCATGCGGCTCGGCCGGCTGCTGTATCAGGGCCGCTGGTTCGATTCGCAGGCCTTGATGCTGCGCGAGACCGCGCAGCGCTGGGTGGCGCGCGCCATCACCGGCGAGGTGACGCTGGAACTGCGCCGCGGCAACGACTACTCGATCCTGAACACGCAGAGCCCGAATCTGACCTATGCGCCGGAGCGGCTGAGCATGGAGAAGGTCGAGGACGCGCCATTCACGCCCGCGGACCGCATCGGCCAGTTGACGATGCGCAATCTCGATATTTCCGACACTCGCGCCAAGCTCGATCTTTACGCCAAGTCGGGCCTTCTTTCGGCCGGCGAGGGCTCGCACATTCCGAAACTCGAGAGCGACAAGGGCTGAAGCGGGCGTCCGCCGGCACGTTCCGCCGGCGCAAGCGCAGCTATCAGGCCGCATTCAAATTTGTCATTCCGGGGCGCGAGCCGCGCCAGCGGCAAGCGAACCCGGAATCTCGCCCGGTATTCAGCCTTGATACTCCGGCTTGCCGCAAGAGTCCGGGTTCGCTCGGGCTGCGCCCTCGCGCCCCGGAATGACGCCTCGTTTACGGCATCGGCTGCGTAATCCAGCTGTCACAAAGCCATCCTACGCTCCGCGCTTTCTCAGCCCGGGGCCTTTACGATGATCAAACCGCTTGCCGCCACCTTTGCCATTCTGATGTCGGGAACGGCCGCGTCGGCGCAGACGATCTATCCGATTGACCGCGCCGAGATCTTGGCCGGCGCCAAATTCGACTTCAAAGTCGAGTTTCCCGGCGTCGTCGATCCGGCCAAGATCAAGGTCACCGTCAACGGCGCCGACACCACCGCCGCCTTCGGCCGCGCGGCCGAGTTCATCGCCCGCGAGGAGGGCAAGGAGCAATCGGCGCTGCTGTTGCGCGACGTCGCGCTGACCAAGCCCGGCCGCTACGTGATCGAGGCCGGCGACGGCAGCTTGAGCCGCAGCATCGCCTGGAATGTCTACGACACCGGGCCGCGCAAGGCCAAGAACGTCATCCTGTTCATCGGCGACGGGCTGTCCCCGGCGCACCGCATCGCGGCGCGGCTGTTGTCCAAGGGAATCAGCGAGGGCAAGAGCCTCGGCAAGCTGGCGATCGACGACATGCCGCAGATGGCGCTGGTGGCGACGGCGGGCTCGGACTCGATCATCACCGATTCGGCCAATGCGGCTTCGGCTTACGCCACCGGCCACAAGACCGCGGTCAATGCGATGGGCGTCTACGCCGACCGTACCGCGAGCCCGTTCGACGATCCGCAGGTCGAGACCATCGGCAGCCTTGCCAAGCGCAAGCAGGGGCTGGCGATCGGCATCGTCACCAATACCGAGATCGAGGACGCCACCCCGGCGGCGATGCTGGCGCATACCAGGCGCCGCGCCGCCTATGACGAAATCGTCGCGCAATATTTCGCCGCCAAGCCCGACGTGCTGATGGGCGGCGGTGCTGCGAATTTCCTGCCGAAGGGCACGCCGGGATCGAAGCGCCACGACGACACCGACTACGTCGCCAAGTTCCGCGACGCCGGCTACGCGGTGGCGACCAATGCGGCCGAACTCGGCGCAGCCAAACCCGACACCCAGAAGCTGATCGGGCTGTTCGCGCCGGGCAATATGGACGGCGTGCTCGACCGCAAATTTCTCAAGGGCGGCGGGGTGAAGAAAAATCCCGACCAGCCGGATCTCACCGAGCAGCTCACCGCCGCGCTCGGCGTGCTGTCGAAGAATCCCAACGGCTTTTTCCTGATGGTGGAATCCGGGCTGATCGACAAATACGCCCATGCGCTCGACATGGAACGCGCGGTCTACGACACCATCATGCTCGACAATGCGGTGCGCCAGGCGCGCGACTGGTCGGCCGCGCGGGGCGACGACACCCTGATCCTGGTCTTGGCCGACCACAACCATCCCAATGCGCTGGTCGGCACCATCAACGACGACATGACCACGGTGCCGAACGTGCCGCTGCGCGAGCGGGTCGGCGTCTATGAGAAGGCCGGCTTCCCGGACTATCCGGCGCCCGACAAGGACGGCTATCCGGCACGGGTCGACGTCAACCGCCGCTTGGCGATCTTCTCGGCGAGCCTGCCGGACCACTACGAGACCTATCGGCCGAAGCTCGACAATCCGAACGAGCCGACCGAGAAGGCCGAGGCGGCGGGCACCTTCAAGGCCAACGATAAATACAAGGACGTGCCGGGCGCGGTGTTGCGGTTCGGCAACCTGCCGGCGATGATGAACGCCAGCGTGCATTCCGGCGAAGACGTGATCCTGACCGCGGTCGGCCCCGGCAGCGACCGGGTGCACGGCTCGATGGACAATACCGAAGTGTTCCGGGTGATCGCCGAAGCGCTCGGACTGGCTGCGCCGAAGGATTGATCGGTCACCGCACTCCGCACCAGCCGTTGCGGTGGCCGCCGCCATAGGCGCGGACATACCCGTTGGCCAGCAAGGCGGCCGAGACGTTCGGCGTCCGCTTGGTCGCGGCATCGGCGACGACGCGGCCCTGATATTTGTCCGGGCCGATATTGTAGATCGTCACCTCGCCCTCGCCGAGCAGCTCGTGCAACGCTTGGCCTGCGGCCTCCGCCTGCTTCAGCTCCTGGGCGCATTGCGCCTTCAATTCCGGCGCGTCGATGCCGCGCAGCCGGACCCGCGTGGTCATGTCGAGCCCGGGCCACAGATGCACCCGCGCCTCGAAAGTGTCGCCGTCCAGCGTGCGGATCACGTCGACCGGATGCCGCGCCCCGGCGCTGCCGGCGCGCTGCCAGATCGCGTCAGTTTCGCGCTCGCGCTGCGCCGATGACGATGAGTCGGTCGCGCTCGGGAACGGCCAATGAATCCAGTGCCGCGCCGGCAGCATCGTGCCCGCCGCCATGCCGAGCACGAACACCCACGGCAACGCCGCGGAGAACCGTACGCGCCATGGCGAGCGCGGGGTCAAACGTACCGGGTTCGTTCTAGAATATGGGTACATATTCCTAGGATAGATTGATTCGGGCGGTGGGGCAAGTGCAATCTGTGGTTGCGTCAATGGTCAATCTTGACAAAACCGACGTTTGTACAAATATTGGTACGACTAGGGGAGCGCGAAATGTCCCATATTTCTTACAGTGAGTTGCGAAAAAACCTCGCCAGTTACATGGACGAGGTGTGTGATAGCCGCGCACCGCTTCACGTCACCCGTCAAAATGCCCGAACCGTGGTGATGATGGCAGAGGATGATTACGACGGTCTGATGGAGACGGTGCATCTGTTGAAAAGCCCGGCCAACGCGGTTCGACTGTTGCGATCGATCGAAGAGGCCGATGCAGGCCGTTTAACCGCGCGGGAGTTGATCGAGCCGACCGAGTAGTGCGCGACCCATGAAGCTGGTCTGGACCGAGGATGCCTGGCGGGATTACTTGCATTGGCAAGCCACAGATCAAAAGCTAATGGTCTCGATCAACGATCTTATCAGGGATATCAAGCGCGACCCATTCAAGGGCATAGGGAAGCCTGAACCACTCAAACACACCCTCAAAGGTTGGTGGTCGCGGCGAATCTCAGGGGAGCATCGTTTGATCTACCGGGTGGTGGGCAAGGCGGAAGATCAGCAAATCGAAATCGCCCAATGCCGCTACCACTATTGAGCGCCTCACCGTCGCTGGGATCCACCGCCGTTCAAAAATCCGAGGCGATGCCTTTGGTTTCCCAGTCGCCGTAGCGGGTCGGTTCCGGTCCCTTCGGGCCGTTGACCTCATGGGCGCGCGCTGCAGCTTCGGCGGCGGCATGGGCATCCGCTTCGGCGCGTCGCGCCGCGGCTTCGGCGAGCGCCCGTTGTGCCGCCGGCGGCAGCTCTTTGCGCGGCGGGGCGGCTGCTTCGGCAGGGGTGGTGTCGGACTCGTCGGTCATCGGCAGCTCGTCCAGCTTCGCAATCGGCTTCTCAGCATCGGTCCCGCAACGGAGCCGGCGTGACATTTTCCTTATCGCCGGCAGCTTCAGACAGCCAGCGGTCTTCTGAATAAGCCCGGTGGGCTGCGATCGCAAACCGGTTTCCAGCAGCCGCAGCGTTGCGGCGCAAGCCGACCATCGGACCGCCGGACGATTCTTACATTTGGCATATTCGCATGCCATCAAGACCGGCCGCACGATGGCGCACGCCGTCGTCCCGTTGCCCGCTCTCACGTGATAATCTGACCCCATGTCGTCAACCCGATTCGCACCCGCCGCCGAGGTGCCCGGTCTCGCAGCGCGTCGCATCGCCGCCGACATTCTCGACGGCGTGCTGCATAAGCACCGCACGCTCGACGATCAGCTCGAAGGCGCCACCGCCCATCCCGGGCTGAAGGCGCTGTCGGATCGCGACCGCGCGCTGATGCGCCGGCTGGTCGCCACCATCCTGCGCCGGCTCGGTACGCTCGGCCACGTGCTGTCGCGGCTGCTCGATCGCGGATTGCCGACCGATGCGCCGCGGGCGCAGAGCGCGCTGTTGATCGGCGCCGCGCAGATTCTGTGGATGGACGTGCCGGATCACGCCGCGGTCGATCTCTCGGTGCGGCTGGTGCAATCCGATCGCCGCGCTTCGAAATATGCCGGCCTGGTCAACGCCGTGCTGCGGCGCTGCGCCCGCGAAGGCCAGCCTTTGATCGACGAGCTGCAGGGCCAGTCGCTCGATGTGCCGCCCTGGCTGCTGGCGCGCTGGACCGCGACCTATGGAGCCGACACCGCGCGCGCCATCGCCAAGGCGATCGGCGAGGAACCCTCGCTCGATCTTAGCGTGAAGTCGGACGCCGAAGCCTGGGCCACCCGGCTGCACGGCGAGATTCTTCCAACCGGCACGGTGCGAACGCTGTTGCAGGGCTCGGTCAAGATGCTGCCGGGCTTCGACGACGGCGAATGGTGGGTGCAGGACGCCGCCGCCGCCTTGCCGGCGCGGCTGTTCGGCGATCTCACCGGCAAATCCGTCGTCGATCTGTGTGCGGCGCCCGGCGGCAAGACCGCGCAGCTCTGCAACGCCGGCGCCTGGGTGACGGCGATCGACCGTTCGCAGAGCCGCGTCGCACGGCTGCGTGAAAACCTCGCCCGGCTCGGGCTGCCGGCCGAGACCGCGGTGGCCGATGCCGCCGAGTGGACCGGCAAAGGCGGCGACGGCTTCGACGCCGTGCTGCTCGACGCGCCGTGCTCCTCGACCGGCACCATCCGCCGCCATCCCGACGTCGCCTGGCTGAAGCAGGAAACCGACATCGCCGCGCTGGCGGCGCAGCAGCAGCGGCTGCTGCAGAAGGCTGTGACGCTGCTGAAGCCTGGCGGAACCCTGGTCTATTGCACCTGTTCGCTGGAGCCGGAGGAAGGCGAGGACGCCATCGCGGCGCTGCTCGCCGGCAATTCCGGGATGCGCCGCGCGCCGGTCGACGCCAGCGAAGTCGCCGGGCTTTCCGAGCTCGTTACCGCCGACGGCGCGCTGCGAACCCTGCCGTGCCACCTGCCGCACCCCGATGCCCGGCTCGGCGGGCTCGACGGCTTCTATGCCGCGCGGCTGGTCAAGGCTTTGTAGTCGATAGGTTTTCCGTAAGGCCTGGGGTTCCCGGTGTTCGCCGGGCGGACGCGCGCGGGATGGTGCGCCCGGCCGTTTCCGGATTAAAAGAATTGCAGAGAATTTTCGTTAACTCTGGTTCGTTCTGGTTCACAACGTTGTTCGGTCTTTGCGCGGGTCCCGCCGGTCGAGTTGCTCGTTTCGGTGGGGCGCCAGGCATCCACGTCAATCCTAATGTCATGAGAGAGGGTGCCGCCACGTGAAGCGAACTTCGGATTCGGGGCACTAGCGCAGGTGTCGGTGGCCTATCGCAGACGATTATCGACGCTGATCCTGGGCCGTTTCGCGCGCAACCTGAAGGCGCGCGTCTCGGCGGGGTCGGTGGCGGTGTCGCGGCTGTGGCCCGGCCGCACCGACCGGCTGATCATCGCGCCGCACGATCTGCGCACCGCCGACGCCACCCGCGCCGCCGAAATCTACGCCGGGCGCTTCGTGTTCGCCGGCAAGATCGTCACCTGCCACGGCCGCTCGATCTTCGATTACGCGCCGCCCTCGGAGGACTGGGAGGTGGCGCTGCTCGGCTTCGGCTGGCTGCGCCATCTGCGCGCCGCCGACACCGCGATCACCCGTGCCAACGCCCGTTCGCTGGTCGACGACTGGATTTCCAACATGTCGCACAACCGGCCGGTCGGCCGGCGCCCCGACGTGCTGGCGCGGCGGGTGATCTCGCTGTTGTCGCAGGCGCCCTTGGTGCTCAGCGACACCGACGGCCGGTTCTATCGCCGCTACCTGCGCGGCCTGACCCGCGAGATCCGCAGCCTGCGCTACATCACCCCGGACATCGCCGACGGCGTGCCGCGGCTGCAGGTCTTGATCGCGCTGTGCTACGCCTCGCTCTGCCTCGCCAACCAGGCGCGCCACATCCGCGCCACCTCGCGCAAACTGTCCGACGAACTGGCGCGGCAGATTCTGGCCGATGGCGGCCACATCTCGCGCAATCCCGGCGCGCTGATCGAATTGATGATCGACCTGTTGCCGCTGCGGCAGACTTTTGCCGCGCGAAATATCGCGCCGCCGCCGGCGCTGTTGAACGCGATCGACCGGATGATGCCGATGCTGCGGTTCTTCCGCCACGGCGACGGCAGCTTCGCGCTGTTCAACGGCATGTCGAGCGCGCCGTCGGATCTGTTGGCGACGCTGCTGGCCTATGACGACACCCACGGCAATCCGATGGCGAGCATGCCGCACACCGGATATCAGCGGCTCGACGCCGGCACCATGACGGTGATCGTCGATACCGGGCCGCCGCCGCCGCCGAGCGTCAGCGACGAGGCCCACGCCGGCTGTCTGTCGTTCGAAATGTCGGTCGCCGGTTGCCGCGTCGTGGTCAATTGCGGCATCCCCGCCACCGGGCGGGAGAACTGGCGCAGCTTCGCCCGCGGCACCGCGGCGCATTCCACCGTGACCTATCGGGAAACCTCGTCGTGCCAGTTCGTCGAGCGCACCTCGATGAAGCGCTTCCTCAACGGCGCGCCGATCGTCTCCGGCCCGGCCCGTGTCGAGCATTATCGCGAGGTCGGCGCCGAGGGCGTGATGCTCAACATGTCGCATGACGGCTATCAGTCGCGGTTCGGGGTGACGCATCGCCGCGTGCTGATGGTTGCGGCCGACGGCTCGCGGCTGGACGGCGAGCACACCGTGGCCCCGGCGCCCGGCGCGCGGCTCAAGGGCAGCGACACCGGCTATGCGGTGCGGTTTCATCTGCACCCCGCGGTGAAGGCCAGCCGGCTCACCGACGCCCGCGGCGTGATGCTGGTGCTGCCGAACCGCGAAGTCTGGACCTTCGAGGCGCTCGACGACAAGGTCGAGCTCGAGGACAGCGTGTTTCTGGCCGGCAATGACGGGCCGCGCCGCACCGTGCAGATCGTGATCCGGCAGGACGCCCGGCACACCGCGTCGGTACGCTGGAGCTTCGTCCGCTCGCCGAGTTCGCCGGCCGCCACCGTCGCGCGGCGAAGCGCCCGCAACCAGGCGGAATTGCCGCTGTAGGCGGCGATTGTTGTTCGCATGGGGCTTATGCGGGCGCGACGCTCCGCCTATTGAGGCGTTGAGGCGCGCGGAGAAAGCTGCTAACCAGCCCTCGCCCGCGCGACTGGCGACCTTGGATGGAGCACCATCGGGAAGCGCGGGACCAAGCTGCCGCGCGCCTGGGCAAAATCATCCTTACCCATCGAGGACATTGCCCCATGACCGACCATCCCCGCCGTATTACTCGCGCTCTGTTGTCCGTTTCCGATAAAGCGGGCCTGATCGACTTCGCCCGCGCCCTGGCCGGCCACGGCGTCGAACTGGTCTCTACCGGCGGTACCGCCAAGGCGATCGCCGCTGCCGGGCTTGCGGTGAAGGACGTCTCCGATCTCACCGGCTTTCCCGAGATGATGGACGGCCGGGTCAAGACGCTGCATCCGAAGGTGCATGGCGGCCTGCTGGCGATCCGCGGCAATGCCGAACACGTCAAGGCGATGGCCGACCACGGCATCGCGCCGATCGATCTGTTGGTGGTCAATCTCTATCCGTTCGAGGCCACCGTCGATAAAGGCGCTGGCTACGAAGACTGCATCGAGAATATCGACATCGGCGGCCCGGCGATGATCCGGGCTGCTGCGAAAAACCACGACGACGTCGCGGTGGTGGTGGAAGCCGCCGATTATCAGGCGGTGCTCGACGAACTCGCCGCCAACAACGGCGCCACCACGCTGACGTTGCGCAAAAAGCTCGCCGCCAAGGCCTATGCGCGCACCGCGGCCTATGACGCCGCGATCTCCAACTGGTTCGCGTTGCAGCTGAAAACCGACGCGCCGGACTTCCGCGCCATCGGCGGAAAACTGATCCAGTCGCTGCGTTACGGCGAGAACCCGCACCAGACCGCGGCGTTCTACGCCACGCCGGAGAAGCGCCCGGGCGTCGCCACGGCGCGGCAGATCCAGGGCAAGGAACTGTCCTACAACAACATCAACGACACCGACGCCGCCTATGAGTGCATCGGCGAGTTCGACGCCGTGCGCACCGCGGCCTGCGTCATTGTCAAGCACGCCAATCCGTGCGGCGTCGCGGAGGGCTCCAGCCTGCTCGCCGCCTATCGCTCGGCGCTGGCCTGCGATTCGACGTCGGCGTTCGGCGGCATCGTGGCGCTGAACCGCACGCTGGATGCCGAGGCCGCGCGCGCCATCACGGAGATCTTCACCGAAGTGATCATCGCGCCCGACGCCACCGACGAGGCGATCGCGATCGTCGCCGCGAAGAAGAATCTGCGGCTGCTGCTGGCCGGGCAGTTGCCGGACCCGCGCGCGCCGGGGCTCACCTACAAGACCGTCGCCGGCGGCCTGCTGGTGCAGAGCCGCGACAACGCCGTGGTCGACGACATGGCGCTGAAGGTCGTCACCAAGCGGCAGCCGACCGAGGCCGAACTGCGCGACCTGAAATTTGCCTTCCGGGTCGGCAAGCATGTGAAGTCCAACACCATCGTCTACGCCAAGGATCTGGCGACCGTCGGCATCGGCGCCGGGCAGATGAGCCGGGTCGACTCCGCACGCATCGCGGCGCGCAAGGCGCAAGACGCAGCCGTCGAGCTGAAGCTCGCCGCGCCGATGACCAAGGGCTCGGTGGTGGCCTCCGATGCGTTCTTCCCGTTCGCCGACGGCATGCTGGCCTGCATCGAAGCCGGCGCCACCGCGGTGATCCAGCCGGGCGGCTCGGTGCGCGACGATGAGGTGATCAAGGCGGCCGATGAGGCCGGCATCGCGATGGTGTTCACCGGCGTGCGGCATTTTAGGCATTGATAACGTACCTCTCCCCGCCTGCGGGGAGAGGTCGGATGATGCGATAGCGCACCGCGCTTACGACACTAACACCCGTCATCACCCGCGAAAGCGGGTGACCCAGTATTGCAGAGCGTCAGAGGTCAACAATAAGCGCTCTGCAATACTGGGTCGCCCGGTCAAGCCGGGCGATGACGGCGGAGTGTGGAGCGGCCCGGTGCGCCGAACTAACTCCGCACCTTCGCCAGCAACGCCAGCCCGGCGACGAAGAACAGCACCAGCACCGCCATTCCCGCCTTCTGGCTCATGGTGATTGCGGTCACCGCGCCGATCAGCATCGGGCCGATGAACGAGGTGACTTTTCCGGTCAGCGCGAACAGCCCGAAGAACTGCGCGATGCGGTGTTTCGGCGCCATGTGGATCAACAGCGAGCGCGACGCCGCCTGCAGCGGCCCGCCGGCGATGCCGATCAGACAGCCGAGCAACAGATAAGCCTTTTCCGCGGGCGCCGCGAACAGCGCGCCGCCGGGCTGCGGCGGCGTCACCGCAATGAACAGGATGGAATCCCGCTCGATCAACAGGATGCCGAGCACCGCGATCAGCAACAACATCATGCTGCCGGCGATCACCCGCTTCGGCCCCAGCGCGTCGTCGAGCTTGCCGCCGAGATAAGCGCCGAAGGTGGCGGCGATCGCCAAAAGAATCCCGAAGCTGCCGATCTGCAGGGTGTGCCAGCCGAAGGTGCCGGCGGCGTAGATGCCGCCGAATGCGAACAGCGACACCAGGCCGTCGGTGTAGATCATGTTGGCGAGCAGGAACATCGCCATCGAGCGATGCTTCGGCAGTTCGCGCAAGGTTTCCTTAAGCTCGCGCAGGCCCTCGCGCACCGCGGCGCCGAGCTTGCGCTTGGCCGGAAAATCCGGCGTCAAAAGAAACATCGGCAGCACGAAGATCACGAACCAGATCCCGGTCAGCGGCCCGGTGATGCGGTCGCCCTGATGCGTCAAAGGGTCGAGCCCGAACCATGGCGTGAGGCCGAACAGCGTGCGCCCGGTTTCGGGACTGCCGGCGAGAAATCCCAGCACCAGAACGAGCGACAGGATGCCGCCGACATAGCCGGTGGCCCAGCCGGTGCCGGACAATCGCCCGATCTGCTCCGGCGGCACCAGATGCGGCATCATCGCGTTGTTGAACACGGTGGCGAATTCGACGCCGATGGTCGCTACGCCGTAGGCGATCAGCAGCGGCAGGATCACGCTTTGGTCACCGGGCCGGCCGAACCACATCGCGCAGGAGCCGATCACGAGAAGCGCGCCGAAGCCGAAGATCCACGGCTTGCGCCGGCCGGAGGCATCCGCAATCGCGCCGAGCACCGGCGAGGCCAGCGCGATCACGAGTCCTGCAGCGCCGGTGGCAAAACCCCACAGCGATTGGCCCTGCGCCGGATCGGCGGCGACGAACGTGGTGAAATACGGCGCGAAGATGAAGGTGGTGATCAGCGTGAAATAAGGCTGCGCCGCCCAATCGAACAGGATCCAGCCGACCACCGCGGAGCGCCGCGGATAGCGTGGTGCGGCGGCGGCGTGTGGCGCGCCGGCGGCGAGGCTGTCCGCCATGCCCAAGTTCCTCCCGAATGATGGTCGAGGTTTTGCTTATCGCCTCGGAAGCAATATAGCATCCTCGGCAATGAGAAGGTGTTCATGGTGAGATTAAGTCCGCCGAGGTCGCGGTCCGTTCTGCGGCTGGTGTGTTGCAGCGTTGTGACGGCGCTGCTCGGGCTCGTTGGCGCTGGCGCGCAAGCCCAGGATATCCGCGGCGGCGCGATGCCGGCGGCGGTTGCGCCCGCGGTGGCCGGCGCGCGCGGCATGGTGGTGGCGCAGGAGCGGCTCGCCGCCACGATCGGCCGCGATGTTCTGGCGAAGGGCGGCAACGCCGTCGACGCCGCGGTCGCCACCGGCTTTGCGCTGGCCGTGACGTATCCGCGCGCGGGAAATCTCGGCGGCGGCGGCTTCATGGTGATCCATCGCGTCAAAGAGAACGACGACATCGCGCTGGATTATCGCGAGACCGCGCCGGCCGCGGCCACGCGCAACATGTTTCTTGGGCCAGACGGCAAGCCGGACAACGCGAAGTCGCGCGATTCCGCGCTCGGCATCGGCGTGCCGGGAACCGTCGCAGGGCTTGCGCTGGCGCTGCAGAAATACGGCTCGGGCAAATTCACCCTCGCGGACATCCTGCAGCCGGCGATCGCGTTGGCGCGCGACGGCTTCGTGATTGCCGACGACACCGCCGATACGCTGCCGGATTGGCACAAGCGGCTGGCGCGCTGGCCAGCGACGCAGAAAATCTTCTCGCGGGCCGACGGCACGTCGCTGCAGGGCGGCGACAAGTTGGTGCAGCACGATCTCGCCGCGACGCTCGGCGCGATCGCCGACCAGGGGCCGAACGGATTCTATCAAGGCGAGGTGGCCGAGAAGCTCGCGCGCGGCATTAGCGACGCCGGCGGCATCATCACGCCCGCCGATCTGAAAGCCTATCAGCCGGTGCTGCGGGCGCCGCTGCGCGGGACTTATCGCGGTTACGATATCGTGGCGATGCCGCTGCCGTCGTCCGGCGGCACCGTGCTGATCGAGAGCCTGAACATTCTCGAAGGCTTTCAACTGCGCGAACTTCCACAGGGCTCCGCGGCCTCGCTTCACCTGCTGATCGAGGCGATGAAGCGCGGCTATGCCGACCGCGCGCGCTATCTCGGCGACCCGGCCTTCGTCGACGCGCCGCTCGCGGCGTTGCTATCAAAGGACTATGCGACGAAGCAGCGCGCCGGCATCGATCCCGACCGCGCCACGCCCTGGACCGACGCCTTGCCGGCGCTGCCGCCGCGCGAGGGCGAAAACACCACGCATTATTCGGTGGTCGATGCCGACGGCAACGCGGTCAGCAACACCTACACGCTGAATTTCAGCTATGGGCTCGGCCTCGTCGCCGACGGCACCGGCGTGCTGTTGAACAACGAACTCGACGATTTCACCGCGGCGCCGGGCGCCTCGAACGCCTTCGGGCTGGTCGGCTTCGAGGCCAATCTGCCGGGGCCGGGCAAGCGCCCGCTGTCGTCGATGTCGCCGACGCTGGTCCTGAAGAACGGCCGCGTGGTGTTGGTGACAGGGTCGCCGGGCGGCAGCCGGATCATCTCCACGACGCTGCAGGTGATCGTCGACGTGCTGGACTACAACATGGACATCGCTGCCGCGGTGGCGGCGCCGCGGCTGCATCATCAATGGCTGCCCGACGAGGTGCGGATCGAGCACGGCTTTCCCGAAGCGGTGATCGCCGCGCTGCGCGCCAAGGGCCACGTCGTCGTGGCGCCGCTGGGCCAGACCTCGGCGAATTCGATTTTCGTAGCCAAGGACGGCGTCCGCGGCGCGCCGGACCCACGCACCCGCGGGGCGGCGGCCGTGGCGGAGTAGCGCGCTATGCGTTGATCGGCACCGTCAAACACATACCCCCACCCCCGACCCCTCCCCGCAAGGGGGAGGGGAGCAGGCAGCATGCGCGGAGGCGCCAACGACTACTCAGCAGCGGCTTCGGGGCGCTTTGGCAGGAGGCCTGTTTCCTTGAAGCGGAATAATTTCGCACTTAGCCTCGGCGCACTCTTGGGAGAGGGGCATAACTTCCCCGCAACGCGGCGCGCCCCCCTCCCCCTTGCGGGGACGGGTCGGGGGTGGGGGTGCCTAGCGGCAGAGCGGCGATCGTCGCCGTTGCGCTTCAATTCTCACCGATCCCGACTTACAAGCATTGCAGCGCGGAAACCGCGCATGCACCGAGGGGACGAAACATGGCATCACTGAATGGCAAGACGCTGTTCATTTCCGGCGGTAGCCGCGGCATCGGCTTGGCGATCGCGTTGCGCGCGGCGCGCGACGGCGCCAATGTGGCGATCGCCGCCAAGACTGCCGAGCCGCATCCGAAGCTTGCCGGCACGATCTACACCGCCGCCGACGAAGTCCGCGCGGCAGGCGGCAACGCCTTGCCGATCCTGTGCGACATCCGCGACGAGGCCCAGGTGATCGCCGCGATCGACAAAACCGTCGCCGAATTCGGCGGGCTCGATATCTGCGTCAACAATGCCAGCGCGATCAGTCTCACCAACTCACAAAATACCGACATGAAGCGGTTCGACCTGATGATGGGGATCAATACCCGCGGCACCTTCATGGTGTCGAAATATTGCATCCCGCATTTGAAGAAGGCCGACAACCCGCACATCCTGATGCTGTCGCCGCCGCTCGACATGAAGCAAAAGTGGTTCGAACACTCCACCGCCTACACCATGGCGAAGTTCGGCATGAGCATGTGCGTGCTGGGGCTCTCCGGCGAACAGAAGCGCGCCGGCATCGCCGTCAACGCGCTGTGGCCGCGCACCACCATCGCCACCGCCGCGGTCGGCAATCTCTTAGGCGGCGACGCCATGATGCGCGCCAGCCGCACCCCGGAGATCATGGGCGACGCGGCCTATGAGATCTTCTGCAAGCCGTCGCGCGAGTTCACCGGGCAATTCTGCATCGACGACAAGGTGCTGCATGCCGCGGGCGTCACCGATTTCGAGCGCTACCGGGTTGATCCGAGCGTGCCGCTGATGTCGGATTTCTTCGTGCCGGACGACGACGTGCCGCCGCCCGGCGTCAGCGTGATGGCGCTGCCCTCGGTCGATGCCGCGAAGGCGAAGGGGTAGCGGACCCAATTTGGTGACGTGCCCCGGACGCGGCGCAGCACGCCGCATTGGCGGCATGCTGCGCCGCAGATCCGGGGCCGTTACGACGGCAGCGTCTGGAACGGTCCCGGCTCGCCTCGCAGCGCAAGCGCGCTGCTCGGCGTCCGGGACACGCTCAACATCAATCGCTCGATCTGCTGCTACGCTTGGCCGATCGTATACGGCCCGCCCTTTTGCAGCGCACGGGCGTAGGCCGGGCGGGCGTGGATGCGCTCGAGCAGAGCCTGCGTCTTCGGATATCTGCCGTCGAGCCCGCCGCGCGCCGAGGCCGCCTCCAACGGAAAGCTCATCTGAACGTCGGCGGCGGTGAACTCGGAGCCGGCGAACCACTCACTGTTGCCGAGTTCGCTTTCCCAGAACGCCATGTGTTGCTGCAATTGCGGCTCGATGAACGTCGTCAGCACCGGCGTGGTGATCATCCGCACCAACGGCCGCAGCAGCGCCGGCGCGCGGGTCGGGATCATGGTGAACAGCAGCTTCAGTAGCAGCGGCGGCATCGCCGAGCCTTCGGCATAGTGCAGCCAATAGGTGTAGCGCAGCCGCTCCGGGGTGTCGGGCGGCGGGATCAGCCGGCCGTTGCCGTAGGCTGTGATGATGTAGTCGATGATGGCGCCGGATTCCGCGATGGTGGCGCCGTTGTCGGTGATCACCGGGGATTTGCCGAGCGGATGGATGGCGCGCAGTTCCGGCGGCGCCAGCATGTCCGGCTGGCGCTGATAGCGCACGATCTCGTAAGGCACGCCGAGTTCTTCCAGGAGCCACAGCACCCGCTGCGAGCGTGAATTGTTGAGGTGGTGAACGGTGAGCATGAGATCCCTCCTTGACGACGGCTCCGTGGTGGCAGTCCGCCCGGCAAAAGTCGAGCGCCGCCGCCGATCTATAGCACCGGATGTCGTGTCGCGGTGGTGGTGGGCGGCCGCGGCGGCCATTGATCGGGCCGGACCGATCGGATAGGCTGGGTTAAATGATCATGATCATATAAAGCGGCCGACCCGCCGCGCCCGGGAGAAAACCATGCGCCAGCCGCCGCAATTCCTGTTCGATGTCGGCAGTCCGAACGCCTATCTGGCGCACCAGGCGATCCCTGAGATCGAAGCCCGGATCGGCGTCAAATTCGACTACGTGCCGGTGCTGCTCGGCGGCATCTTCAAGGCCACCAACAACCGTTCGCCGGCGGAAACGCTGGCCGGGGTCAAGAACAAGCCGGAGTTTTACAGGCTTGAAACCGAGCGCTTCGTGCGGCGCTACCATATCACGCCCTATGTGTGGAATCCCCATTTTCCGGTCAACACGCTCAACCTGATGCGCGCCGCGGTGGCGGCGCAGCAGGACGGCGTGTTCGCGCGCTATATCGACGCCGCGTTCCATCACATGTGGGCGGAGCCGAAGAAGATGGATGACCCGGAGGTGGCGTTGCAGGCGCTGACGGCATCCGGGCTCGACGCCGACAAACTGTTCGCACAGGCGCAGCAGCCGGAGGTCAAGGCGAAATTGATCGACAACACCCAACGCGCAGTGGCGCGCGGCGTATTCGGCGCGCCGACGTTTTTCGTCGGCGACGAGATGTTTTTTGGGAAGGAACAATTGCGCGAGGTCGAGGAGATGTATGGGTAGTGACCGGCGATTCCGGACGTGCGCCTGCCGTCATTGCGAGCCGAGGACGGCGCGGTGCGCCGGCCGAAGAGCGAAGCAATCCAGGGGCCTCATGCGGGGCCCTGGATTGCTTCGTCGCAAGAGCTCCTCGCAATGACGAGTTGAGGCATCGTTTCCGACTGATTTCGCCGCAAATCCTTCATCGTTGAGTGAGGAGAACCCCATGTCACCACGCAATGCCACCGTCGCGGTGATCGGCGCCGGCGATTACATCGGCGCCGAGATCGCCAAGAAATTCGCCGCCGAGGGCTTCACGGTGTTCGCCGGGCGACGCGACGGCGCCAAGCTCGCGCCCCTGGTCGGACAGATCGAGGCCGCAGGCGGCAGCATCGTGGCGCGGTCGCTGGATGCGCGCGAGGCGGATCAGGTCGCGGCCTTCCTCGACGAAGCCGACGCTTATGCGCCGCTCGAGGTTTGCATCTTCAACGTCGGCGCCAACGTCAATTTTCCGATCCTCGACACCACCGACCGGGTGTTTCGCAAGGTCTGGGAGATGGCCTGTTGGGCGGGGTTTCTGGCCGGCCGCGAATCCGCGCGGCTGATGCTGCCGCGCGGCGCGGGCAACATCTTTTTCACCGGCGCGACCGCGTCGTTGCGTGGCGGCTCCGGCTTTGCGGCGTTCGCCTCGGCCAAATTCGGGCTGCGCGCGGTGGCGCAGGCGATGGCGCGCGAATTGGGGCCGAAGAACATCCACGTCGCGCATCTGGTGATCGATTCCGGGGTCGACACCGCCTGGGTGCGCGAGCGCCGCGTTGAGCTGTGGGGCAAGGCGGCGCTGGACAATCCCGATCTGTTGATGCCGCCTTCGTCGGTCGCGGAATCGTATTGGCAGCTCTATCAGCAGCCGAAGAGCGCCTGGTCCTTCGAGATGGAGATCCGCCCGTTCGGCGAGAAATGGTAGCGCAGCCGCGGGTGCTTGGTCCAACGCCCGCGCGGCTGTACAAACGCCGCCAAGACAACAAAGGATTCGGACGATGCGCATACTCGTGGTCGGCGCCGGGGCGATCGGCGGCTATTTCGGCGGGCGGCTATTGCAGGCCGGGCGCGACGTGACGTTCCTGGTGCGGCCGAAGCGCGCCGCCGAACTGAAGGCGCAAGGGCTGGTGCTCAACAGCCCGCACGGCGATGTCACGCTGCCCGATCCGCCGACCGTGCTGGCGGCGGATCTGCAGCCGTCGTTCGATCTGGTGCTCTTGAGCTGCAAGGCGTTCGATCTCGACGACGCCATCGCCGCGTTCGCGCCGGCGGTCGGGCCCGCCACCGCGATCCTGCCGCTGCTCAACGGCATGGCGCATCTCGACGTGCTGGACCGCAAATTCGGCGGCGACCGGGTGCTCGGCGGGCAATGCGTGGTGGCGGCGACGCTGAATGCCAAGCGCGAAGTGGTGCAGCTCGCGCCGATGCATTCCATCACCTTCGGCGAGCGTGACGGCGCGCTGTCGGCCCGGGTCGAGGCGATCACCGCGGCGTTGTCCAGCGCGATGTTCGAGGTCCATGCCTCGCCGGCGATTCTTCAGGAGATGTGGGAGAAGTGGGTGTTCCTGGCGACGCTGGCCGGGGCGACCTGCGCGATGCGGGCGCCGGTCGGCGTCGTGCTGGCAGCGCCAGGCGGCGCCGATTTCATCCTCGGCGTGCTCGACGAATGCACCGCGGTGGCCGAGGCGGCCGGCTATCCGCCGCGCGCGCCGTTCCTGGAGCGGACCCGCGGCATGGTGACGGCGGCCGGCTCGCCGCTGACCGCGTCGATGTTCCGCGACATCCAGGCCGGGGCGCCGATCGAATCGGAGCATGTGATCGGCGATTTGATCGCCCGCGGCGAGGCCGCCAAGACGCCATCACCGCGATTGCGTGTCATCTTCACACATTTACAGGCCTATCAGTTGCAGCGCGGCTGAGTCACACGTGATAAAGTTGCAACGCGGCATAAGACTTTGGTTTGGACATTTGACCTAGATCACAACAAATTGCCGCAGTTCGCCAGGCGGACTCTGTATCCTTTTCAAATTGCGAAAGAATTTCACTCGCTGGGGCAATTCCCGGATGAGTTGTGCCTTGTTGCCCAAGATTTGCGCAATTTGATTTCGATCAAACCCGGTGACATGAAACTCGGGTTGGTGACTCACCAGACCCCGCCCTGAAGAAGAACTGAAAACGATGAACCAGGCCCTGACTTCGAAACGGATAACCATCGGCGAAGGGGGCATGATCGCCCTGTTCACCGTGATGGCAGCGCTTTGTGTCCTCGGCGTGATCAAAGCCCAGGACTCCGCCTTTGCCTTCCACGCCGCCATCGGCGCCGCGATCAGCGCCTGGGCGGTGTTCGCGATCATCACCCGGTTTTCCAGCCGGCCGGCCGCGCGTCCGCCGCAGGAAATCAACGGGGTGCCGAACTACAATTTCGGCCCGGTGAAATTCTGCTCCTTCATGGCGATGTTCTGGGGCATCGCCGGCTTCAGCGTCGGGCTCTACATTGCCCTCGAGCTGGCGTTCCCCGGGCTGAATGTCGCCCAATGGGTCAATTTCGGCCGGCTCCGCCCGCTGCACACCTCCGCGGTGGTGTTCGCCTTCGGCGGCAACGTGCTGCTGGCGACCTCGTTCTACGTGGTGCAGAAGACCTCGCGGGTGCGGCTCGCCGGCGATCTGGCGCCATGGTTCGTGGTGATCGGCTACAACGTCTTCATCCTGATCGCCGGCACCGGCTATCTGCTGGGCGTCACCCAGTCCAAGGAATATGCCGAGCCGGAATGGTACGCCGACGCGCTGCTCACCGTGGTCTGGGTCACCTATCTCTTGGTGTTCCTGATGACGCTGGTGAAGCGCAAGGAACCGCACATCTTCGTGGCGAACTGGTTCTATCTCGCCTTCATCATCACCATCGCGGTGCTGCATCTCGGCAACAATCCCGCGGTGCCGGTGTCGTGGTTCGGCTCGAAGTCCTACATCGCCTGGGGCGGCGTGCAGGACGCCATGTTCCAGTGGTGGTACGGCCATAACGCGGTCGGCTTCTTCCTCACCGCCGGCTTCCTCGCCATCATGTACTACTTCATCCCGAAGCGCGCCGAGCGGCCGATCTATTCCTATCGGCTCTCGATCATCCACTTCTGGGCGCTGATCTTCCTCTACATCTGGGCCGGCCCTCATCACCTGCACTACACCGCGCTGCCGGATTGGACCCAGACGCTCGGCATGACCTTCTCGATCATGCTGTGGATGCCGTCCTGGGGCGGCATGATCAACGGCCTGATGACGCTGTCGGGGGCCTGGGACAAGCTGCGCACCGATCCGGTGCTGCGCATGCTGGTGGTCTCGGTGGCGTTCTACGGCATGTCGACCTTCGAAGGCCCGATGATGGCGATCAAGGTCGTCAACTCGCTCAGCCACTACACCGACTGGACCGTCGGCCACGTCCACTCCGGCGCACTCGGCTGGGTCGGCTTCGTCTCGTTCGGCGCGCTGTACTGCCTGGTGCCGTGGGTCTGGAACCGCAAGCAGCTGTACTCGCTGAAGCTGGTGAACTGGCACTTCTGGATCGCGACGCTCGGCATCGTGCTCTACATCTCGGCGATGTGGGTGTCGGGAATTCTGCAGGGCCTGATGTGGCGCGCCTACACCTCGCTCGGCTTCCTGGAATATTCCTTCATCGAAAGCGTGGAAGCGATGCATCCGTTCTACATCATCCGCGCGGCCGGCGGCGGCCTGTTCCTCTGCGGCGCGCTGATCATGGCCTATAACCTCTGGATGACGGTCCGTACCGGCGAGTCATCGGAAACGCAGCCGAGCGTTGCGCTTCAGGCAGCCGAATAAGGAGCGTCGCGATGACAACATTCTGGGATCGTCACAAGATCTTCGAGAAAAACTCCATCGTGCTGATCGTCGGGATTCTGGCGGTCGTGGCGATCGGCGGCCTCGTCGAAATCACGCCGTTGTTCTACCTCAAGAGCACCATCGAAAAGGTCGACGGCATCAGGCCCTACACCCCGCTGGAGCTCGCCGGGCGCAACATCTACGTCCGCGAGGGCTGCTATCTGTGCCACTCGCAGATGATCCGGCCGCTGCGCGACGAGGTCGAACGTTTCGGCCACTTCTCGCTCGCCGCCGAGAGCATGTACGACCACCCGTTCCAGTGGGGATCGAAGCGCACCGGACCGGATCTCGCCCGGGTCGGCGGCAAGTATTCCGACGATTGGCACGTCGCCCATCTGAAGAACCCGCGTTCGATCGTGCCGCAATCGGTGATGCCGGGCTACGCGTTCCTGGCCAGCACCGAGGTCGACACCACGCAAATCGCCGATCATCTGCGTACCAACCGCATCGTCGGAGTGCCGTATTCCGACGACGAGATCACCAACGCGAGCGCCGACATGAAGGCGCAGGTCAATCCGGACACTCCGGAAGCCGCCGAGCTCTTGAAGCGCTATCCCAAGGCTGTGGTGCGCAATTTCGACGGCAAGGACGGCGCCCCGACCGAGCTCGACGCGCTGGTCGCCTACCTGCAGATGCTGGGAACGCTGGTCGACTTCAAGCTGTACAATGAAAAAGCCAACCTTCGCTGAGGCACGAATATGAAAGCGATCGTCACCGTCGACAATTGGGTATCGGATTTCGTGCTCACGCTATGGACGCCGTTGTTCGTCGCCATCTTCATCGCCATCGTGGCTTACGCGCTTTGGCCCAAGAACAAGTCGAAATTCGACGCGGCTGCCAGCATGCCGCTGCGAGAGGAATGACGGATCATGGCTGAGCACGACAAGCACGGAACCTTCGACGAAGTCACCGGCAAGCACACCACCGGCCACGAGTGGGACGGCATCGAGGAACTCAACACGCCGCTGCCGCGCTGGTGGGTGCTGACCTTCTACGCCTGCATCATCTGGTCGTTCGCCTATTGGGCGGTGTATCCGGCGTGGCCGCTGGTGCAGAGCTACACCACCGGCTGGTTCAACTATTCGTCGCGCGCCGACGTCGCGGTGGAACTCGCCAAGCTGGAGGCGATCCGCGGCGACAAGATGGCGGCGCTGGCCACCGCGCCGCTCGCCGATATCGAGAAGGACCCCGGCATGCTGGCGATGGCGCGGGCCCGCGGCAAGGCGGTGTTCGGCGACAATTGCGCCGCCTGCCACGGCACCGGCGCCGCCGGCTCCAAGGGTTTCCCCAACCTCAACGACGACGACTGGCTGTGGGGCGGCACGCTGGAGCAGATCGAGCAGACCATCAAATACGGCGCCCGCAGCGGCCACGCCGAAGCGCATGAAGGCCAGATGCTGGCGTTCGGCCAGTCCGGCACGCTCAATAAAGACGAGATCGTCACCGTCGCCAACTACGTGCGCTCGCTGTCCGGGCTGTCGACCCGGCCCGGCGTCGATGTCGCCGCCGGCGGCAAGATCTTCGCGGAGAACTGCACCGTCTGTCACGGCGACGAGGCCAAGGGCAATCCGGATCTCGGCGCGCCGAACCTGACCGACCGGATCTGGTTGTACGGGTCCGACGAAGCCACCATCATCGAGACCGTCACCAACGGTCGCGCCGGCGTGATGCCGGCGTGGATCGACCGGCTCGATCCCGGCACGATCAAGGCGATGGCGGTCTACGTACATTCCCTGGGTGGCGGCAAGTAAAGACGCGGGGTTCCGACCCCCGCGCCATAATGCGAGCCAACACTTGAGGTTAATCAATTTCGCCCATGAGAGTGAGCCTAAGGCTCACTCTCCATCGAAGCGAGATGTACCCTCATTATGAACAAGCCCGTGCTGCCGAAAGACCTGCAAACGGACCCGGACGGGCCGCTTTATGTGGCCCAGAAGAAGATCTACCCGCAGAGTGTTTCGGGGACGTTTCGACGTATCAAGTGGTACCTGATGGCGATCTGCCTCGGGATCTACTACTTCCTGCCGTTCGTGCGCTGGAACCGCGGGATCGGCGCGCCCGACCAGGCGGTGCTGATCGATCTGCCGAACAGCCGGTTCTATTTCTTCTTCATCGAGCTGTGGCCGCAGGAAATCTATTACTTCACCGGGCTGCTGATCGTCGCGGCGATCACGCTGTTTCTGATGAACTCGCTGGGCGGCCGGGTGTGGTGCGGCTATCTGTGCCCGCAGACGGTGTGGACCGACGTGTTCTACGCGGTGGAGCGGCTGATCGAGGGCGATCGCCGCGAGCGGATGAAGAAGGCCGCCGAAGGCCTGACGCTGCAGCGCGGCGCCGAACTGGTGCTGAAGCACTCGATCTGGATTCTGATCGCGTGGTGGACCGGCGGCGCCTGGGTGCTGTATTTCGCCGACGCGCCGACGCTGGTGAAGGAGCTCGTCACCTTCCAGGCGCCGATGATCGCCTATATCTGGATCGGCATCCTGACCTCGACCACCTATCTGCTCGCCGGCTTCATGCGCGAACAGGTCTGCGTCTACATGTGCCCGTGGCCGCGGATCCAGGCGGCTTTGACCGACGAATGGGCGCTCAACGTCACCTATAAATACGACCGCGGCGAACAGCGCACCTCGCTGAAGAAGGCCGAGCAGGCCCGCGCGCAAGGCGAGAAGGTCGGCGACTGCATCGACTGCAACCAGTGCGTCGCGGTGTGCCCGACCGGGATCGACATCCGCGACGGCTCGCAGCTCGATTGCATCCAGTGCGGGCTGTGCATCGACGCCTGCGACACCGTGATGAAGAAGATCGGCCGCGAGACCCGGCTGATCGGCTACGACAACGACATCAACATCCACCGCCGCATGGAGGGCAAGCCGGAAGTGTTCCGGATGGTCCGGCCGCGCACCGTGGTGTATTCGGCGCTGATCGTCGGCGTCGGCGCGATCATGCTGTACGCGCTGATGACCCGCTCGCTGCTCGACGTCAACGTGCTGCACGATCGCAACCCGCTGGCGGTGCGGCTCAGCGACGGCTCGGTGCGCAACGCCTACACCATGCGGCTGCTGAACAAGCGCGCGTTCGATCGGGTGGTCGCGATCGACGTCGAGGGACCGGCCGGCGCCCAGGTGCAGGTCGTCGGCGTCGACCAGATCACCCCGGAGCGCCCGACCATCGTGCTCGGCCGTGACCAGACCACCGAACTGCGGGTGCTGGTGACCTCGAGCCCGGATGCCCAACTCGCGCCGTCGACCCCGGTCAAGTTCCACATCACCGATATCGGGCTCGGCGAAGTGGCCTCCACCAGCGATAATTTCGTCACGCCCTGAGTTGAACCGCGGAGCCCGTCATGAGCAAACATGTGTCGTCGCCACGGCCGTTGAGTGGGGGCGTCGTGCTCGCCGCGCTGCTGGGTTTCTTCGCGGTGGTGCTCGGCGTCAACGCGACGATGATGATGCTGGCGATCACGACGCTGCCCGGCACCGAGGTCGACAGCGCCTATAGCGCCAGCATCAGCTATTCCAACGAGATCGCCGCGGCGCGCGACCAGGCGCAGCGCGACTGGCGCGTCGACGCCCGCGTCGAGCGCCAGCCCGACGGCCAGGCGACGCTGCGGGTCGAGGCGCGCGACCGCAACGGCGCGCCGCTCGCCGGCCTGACGTTTTCCGGCCGGCTGGAACGCCCCGCCGACAAGCGCGCCGACAAGGACGTGGTGCTCGCCGAGATCGGCGACGGGGTCTATCGTGGCAACGCGGTCGGCGTCTCGCCCGGACAATGGGATCTGGTGATCGAAGGCGATTCCACCGGCAACCGGGTGTTTCTGTCGAAAAATCGCCTGGTGTTGAACTAGAGAGTTTTCGAGTGTGATCGATGCGCTGAAGATTTCCAGGCCGTCATTCCGGGGCGCGAGCAGCTTCAGCTGCGAGCGAGCCCGGAATCCATAACCACCGCAGGGGGTATGGATTCCGGACTTGCTCGTTCTTCGAACCCGCAATCCGGAATGACGACTGCATTTGGGTCAGCTGCTCCGACCCGAATGAAATGCTCGAGGAGACCACCATGACCGCCACGCTGCTGACGCGGGACTTTTCGCATTACGTCAAGGACGTCGATGCGCAGATCGCCCATCTCGATCTCGCGGTGGAAGGCGTCAGCTGCGCCGGCTGCATGGCCAAGATCGAGCGCGGGCTGTCGGCGATGCCGGACGTCACCCGCGCCCGCGTCAACCTCACCGACCGCCGCCTCGCCATCGAATGGAAGAAGGGCACGCTGGATCCGGCGCAGTTCATCGATCGGCTGGCCGAACTCGGCTACAAGGCCTATCCGTTCGAGCCGGTGCGCGCCGAACTCGACGAGGCCGACCGTTCGAAATTCCTGCTGACCTGTCTCGGCGTCGCGGCGTTCGCATCGATGAACGTGATGATGCTGTCGGTGGCGGTGTGGGCCGGCTCGGACATGACGCAGGACACCCGCGATTTCTTCCACTGGCTGTCGGCGCTGGTGGTGCTGCCCTGCGCCGCCTATGCGGGCCAGCCGTTCTTTACGTCGGCGTTCCGGGCGCTGCGCGCGCGCAGCGTCAACATGGACGTGCCGATCTGCATCGGCGTCACGCTGGCGCTGGCGATGTCGCTGGTCGAGACCGTCAACCACGCCGAGCACGCTTACTTCGACGCCGCGATCATGCTGCTGACCTTCCTTTTGGCCGGGCGCTTCCTCGACCAGAAGATGCGGCAGCGCACCCGCGCCGTCGCCGGCAATCTCGCGGCGCTGAAGGCCGAGACCGCGACCAAGTTCTTCGGCGCCGATGAAATCCGCGAGGTGCCGATCGCCGCGGTCGAGCCCGGCGATATCGTGTTGCTGCGGCCGGGGCAGCGCTGCTCGGTCGACGGCGAGGTGATCGAAGGCCGCTCCGAACTCGACCAGAGCCTGATCACCGGCGAAACCCTGCACGCCCAGGCCGAGCGCGGCACGCAAGTCTATGCAGGCACGCTGAACATCTCCGGCACGCTACGCGTTCGCGTTGCCGCCGCCGCCGAAGGCACGCTGCTGTCGGAAATCTCCCGGCTGTTGGAGAACGCGCTGCAGGCCCGCTCGCACTACGTCCGGCTCGCCGACCGCGCTTCAAGACTCTACGCGCCGCTGGTGCACGCTGCGGCTTTGTTGACCATGCTGGGCTGGGTGGCGTGGGGCGCCTCCTGGCACGACGCCATCGTCACCGCGATCGCGGTGCTGATCATCACCTGCCCCTGCGCGCTCGGGCTGGCGATCCCGGCGGTGCAGACGGTCGCCGCCGGCGCCATGTTCCGCTCCGGCGTTTTGCTCAATTCCGGCGACTCCATCGAACGCGTCGCCGGCGTCGACACCATCGTGTTCGACAAGACCGGCACGCTGACCTTGCCGGAGCTCGACGTCGTCAACGCGGGAAGCGTGCCCGCCGAGGTGTTCAACCTCGCCGGCCGGCTGGCGCTCGCCAGTCATCATCCGGTGGCCGCCGCGGTGGCGCGCGCCGCCGGCGCCAAGTCGCCGCTCGCCGAAGTCGTCGAAGAGCCCGGCCAGGGCGTGCGCGGCTTCGTCGGCGGACACGAGGTCAAGCTCGGCAGCCCGGCCTATTGTCACGCCGAATCGCTCGCCAACGAAATCCTCAGCCAGGATCCGGAAGTCTCGGTGGTGGCGTTCAGCCGCGGCAGCTCCGAACACTACGTCTTCGCGGTGCGGCAGCGGCTGCGGCCGGACGCAGCCTCGGTGATCGCCGCGCTGCAGAAGCAGGGCATCGCCGTCGAGATGCTGTCGGGCGATCGCGAGCCCGCGGTGCGCCACGCCGCCGACGCGCTCGGCATCAGCGTCTGGCGCGCCGGCGTCAAACCCGCCGACAAGATCGCGCGGATCGAGGAGCTGAAGCGGCAGGGCCGCAAGGTGATGATGGTCGGCGACGGCATGAACGATGCGCCGTCGCTCGCCGCCGCCACGGTGTCGATGTCGCCGATCAGCGCCGCTCATCTCAGCCAGGCCACCGCCGACCTGGTGTTCCTCGGCAACGAGCTTTCGCCGGTGCTGGCCGCGGTCGACTATTCGCGCAAGGCGATGCGCCTGATGCGACAGAATCTCGGCCTCGCGATCGGCTACAACGTGCTCGCGGTGCCGATCGCCATCGCCGGCCTGACCACGCCGCTGATCGCCGCGATCGCGATGTCGGGATCGTCGGTTTTGGTGATGCTGAATGCGATCCGCGCGCGCCACGCCGGCCAGGGAGATTAGCTCATGGAAGTGATGGTGTTTCTGGTGCCGCTGGCGCTGTGCCTCGGCCTGGTCGGGCTGGTCGGGTTCCTGTGGTCGCTGCGCAGCGGCCAATACGAGGATCTCGACGGCGCGGCGTGGCGGGCGATTTTCGACGACGATCCGCCGCAGGCGCCTGCGCCGGTGGCGCCGCGCAAGGAGTAGTTCGCGTATTCGACGCCGGTCGGCCGCGAATCCGCGGTCGCCAGCGGAGTGAGTGTTTCGGGTGCAGAGTTCGATCCGGATGCGCAGCAGGTGATTTCGTCAGGGGGCGTTCGCGACGCGTGATCATTTCGCGCAGCGCGTCGCCCGCGGAAGGATCAGCTTATTTTTTGGGCCGTGTTGACTTCACAGCCGAGATCGGACGAAATCCGTGCATCCGATCAGTTGATGAGCCGCCCAAGCGGATGTGCGGTCGGACAGAAGACGATTGAGCCCTGCACGCGTAGCAAGGGCGCCGGTCGGATGGGGATTGCGATGTCGTTCCGACGAAGGATTTCAGCGTTGCTGTCGCGTGTGATCACCGCCATCGGTGAGGCGCGCTGGCCGAGCTGTTGTTGTTGAAGCCGAAGCTTCGACCGCTCACCCGATTTCCCATTGCTACGAACCAGAAAGGCGCCGGCCGCTGAGCCCGGCGACGGGTTTGTCATGTCCAGTGCATTCATCATCGAAGTCCGTTCTCGCGCCGCCGGCATCGTCGTCCGTGACGGCCGTTACTTCCGCTTCCATGCCGCCACGCACGACTTCAACGATCTCGACGGCCGCGGTTTCCGCTCGCCCGGCGCCGCCCATAAGGCCGCGCTGCGCCACGCCTCGGCGCTCGACAACCGGCGCCGCCGGCCGGCGCGGGGCGAGCAGCGCATCGCCAGCTGAACGCCGTGCATGATCTGTCGACCGCCGCGGCGGTCGGGCGCGCCCGCGTCCGGCTGCCGCGTCTGGCGCGTTGAGCCCGGCTCCCCGCCGGCGCCGCCCGCAGTCCCGGCATTCGCGACTCCTGGACAAAAAAGGGCTTGCGCGAAATAATCTCCCAACTATGATGCTCGCCGACCTTGCATTTAGAAGAAAGTTCTACCGATGACCGAACTTGCACTCCCTCCGGTTGAATCTCATCGCCGGATCGATGCCATTGACCGCAAGATTCTCACCGTATTGCAACAGGACGCCTCGCTCTCGGTGGCCGAGATCGGCGACCGCGTCGGGCTGTCGTCGACGCCGTGCTGGAAGCGGATCCAGCGGCTGGAGAGCGACGGCATCATCATGCGGCGGGTGGCGTTGGTCGATCAGAACAAGATCGGGCTCGGGCTGTCGGTGTTCGTCTCGATCGAAAGCGGCGATCACTCCGATGCCTGGCTGAAGAAATTCGCCGAGGCGGTCAGCGCGATGCCCGAAGTGATCGAGTTCTACCGGATGGCCGGCGACGTCGACTACATGCTGCGCGTCGTGGTCGCCGACATGCGCAGCTATGATGTGTTCTACAAGAAGCTGATCAGCGCGGTGGCGTTGAAAAACGTCACCTCGCGCTTTGCGATGGAGAAGATCAAGTCGGTCACCGCGCTGCCGGTGCCGGCGCTGGAAGCGGCGTAGCGGCGACGCTTCGGGGCGGCCGGTCGGCTGTCGTGTTCGGCGGCGGCTCTGACCCGCCTATGTGCAGTTGATCCATAGAACCGAGCGACGCCGTCACTCCGGGGGCGCCGGTTCGCAGAACGAGCGAACCCGGAATCTCGCAACACGTGCGGATTCTCCTGTGCTCTGCGGGCGAGAGTCCGGGTTCTCGCAGTTCACGCCGCTCGTGCCCGGAATGACAGCGCCTCAGGCGCGCGGACCGAACCGCCACAAGGGCTCCGAGTTGTCGTCAATCGGGATGGATGGTATCTAACGAGCCATGCGGCCGTCTCACATTCCCAAGATTGCGCCGGAAGCGTTCTTCGCCTGGATCGCCGGGCGGGAAGGGCGATACGAACTCGTCGATGGCGAGGTCGTCATGATGGCCGGCGCCGGACGCAGGCACGATCATATCGTCGTCAATCTCATCACCGCGCTCAATCTGCAAACCCGTGGCGGCCGGTGTCAGACCTTCACCGGCGACACCTACGTCGCGACGTCGCCGGCGACCCGGCGAATGCCCGATCTCGGCGTCGATTGCGGCACAACGGACGACGCCTCGCTGGTCGCCGACCGGCCGTCGCTGGTGGTCGAGGTTTTGTCCCCCACGACCGGGGGCATCGACGTGACGATCAAGCTTGCGGAGTATCAGTCGCTTCCGACGCTCGACTACATTCTGTTGGTCGACACCGCCAGTCCGAAAGTGCATTTCCATTATCGAGCCGAGGATCGGATCTGGACGGCTATTGTCGTTGAAGGGCTGGACGCCGCGATCCGTCTCGACAAACTCGAGGTCCGGCTGGAGTTGCGAGACATCTACGCGGGGTTGGAGTTCCGCCCGAAGCCGAAGCTCGTCGAGCCTGCCTCCGAAGCCTGCGAACCAGGCGGGTCTGATCCGTAGTTGATCGAGCGCCCGGGTTCAGCCGCCGCCCCATGCGCTGCCTACACGTCGACGTTGGCGCTCAGCGAGTTGTCCTGGATGAATTCGCGGCGCGGCTCGACCACGTCGCCCATCAGCTTGGTGAAGATGTCGTCGGCCTCGTCGACCTCGCGGACCTTCACCTGCAGCAGCGAGCGCGCATTGGTGTCGAGCGTGGTGTGCCAGAGCTGCTCCGGGTTCATCTCGCCGAGACCTTTGTAGCGCTGCAGCGCCACGCCCTTGCGGCCGGCGTCGGTCACCGCCTCGAACAGGCTGACCGGGCCGTGGATCGGGGTCTCGCTGTCCTTGCGGCGCAGGATCCCGGGCCGCGGATAGGCCTCCTGCAGGTTGGCGGCGTATTCGTCGAGCTTGCGGGCGTCGGCGGAGGACAACAGCGCGGCGTCGATCATCGCCACGTCCTTGACGCCGCGCACGGTGCGCTCGAAGGAAAAGCCTTCGCCCTCGATGTAGCGGCCGACCCAGCCTCGCTCGACCTCGTCGGCGAGCGCATCGAGCCGGCGCGCGATGTAGGCCGCCGCCTCGTTGGCGGTGTCGAGGTCGCCGGTGACGCGCGGATTGAGCACGCCGGCGATCGCCGCCTGCTCGACCACGCTGCGATTGTAGCGGCTGTGCAGATTGTGCAGCGTGCCGCGGATCTGCCGGGCGTCTTCCACCAGCGCCAACAGGTCGCGGCTGCTGCGGTCTTCGCCCGATGCCAGCTTGAACACACAATCGTCGAGCCCGGTCTCGATCAGATAGTCTTCCAGCGCGCGTTCGTCCTTGAGGTACTGCTCGGACTTGCCGCGCGTCACCTTGTAGAGCGGCGGCTGCGCGATATAGAGGAAACCGCCCTCGATCAGCGACGGCATCTGCCGGAAGAAGAACGTCAACAGCAGCGTTCGGATATGCGCGCCGTCGACGTCGGCGTCGGTCATCAGAATGATCTTGTGGTAGCGCAGCTTAGAGATGTCGAAATCGTCGCGGCCGATGCCGGTGCCTAATGCTGTGATCAGCGTGCCGATCTGCTCGGAGCCCAGCATCTTGTCGAACCGCGCGCGCTCGACGTTGAGGATCTTGCCGCGCAGCGGCAGCACCGCCTGGAATTCGCGGTTGCGGCCCTGCTTGGCGGAACCACCTGCGGAGTCGCCCTCGACGATGAACAGTTCGGACTTGGCCGGGTCGCGCTCCTGGCAGTCGGCGAGTTTCCCGGGCAAAGAGGCGATGTCGAGCGCGCCCTTGCGCCGGGTCAATTCGCGGGCTTTTCGCGCGGCTTCGCGGGCGGCGCCGGCTTCGATCACCTTGCCGACGATCACCTTGGCCTCGGCCGGGTGTTCCTCGAACCAGGCGGCCAGCGCCTCGTTCAGCACGTTCTCGACCACCGGGCGGACCTCGGAGGAGACCAGCTTGTCCTTGGTTTGCGAGGAAAATTTCGGGTCCGGCACCTTCACCGACAGCACCGCGGTCAAGCCCTCGCGGCAATCGTCGCCGGTCAGCGCGATCTTTTCCTTCTTGGCAATGACGTCGGCATAGCCGTTGACCTGGCGGGTCAGCGCGCCGCGGAAGCCGGCGAGATGCGTGCCGCCGTCGCGCTGCGGGATGTTGTTGGTGAAGCACAGCACGTTCTCATGATAGCTGTCGTTCCACCACAGCGCCGCCTCGACGCCGATGCCGTTCAATTCGGCGGCGATCATGATCGGGGCGGGCACCATCGCCTTCTTGTTGCGGTCGAGATATTTGACGAATTCCTCGACGCCGCCGCGATACATCATCTCCTCGCGCTTCTCGACCGCGTGGCGCAGGTCGGACAGCACGATGGTGACGCCGGAATTGAGGAACGCGAGCTCGCGCAGACGATGCTCCAGCGTGGCGAAATCATATTCGATGTGGGTGAAGGTCTCGGGCGAGGCCAGGAAGGTCACCTCGGTGCCGCGCTTGCCGTTGGCGTCGCCGACCACCACCAGCGGCGCCACCGCGTCGCCATGGGCGAATTCGACGAAGTGCTCCTTGCCGTCGCGCCAGACCCGCAGCTGCAGCTTGCTGGACAGCGCGTTGACCACCGAGACGCCGACGCCGTGCAGGCCGCCCGACACCTTGTAGGAGTTCTGATCGAATTTTCCGCCGGCGTGCAGCTGGGTCATGATGACCTCGGCCGCCGAAATGCCCTCGCCCTTGTGGATGCCGACCGGGATGCCGCGGCCGTCGTCGCGCACCGTCACCGAGCCGTCGGCGTTCAGCACCACCTCGACCGCGGTGGCATGGCCGGCCAGCGCCTCGTCGATGGCGTTGTCGACCACCTCATAGACCATGTGGTGGAGGCCGCTTCCGTCATCGGTGTCGCCGATATACATGCCGGGCCGCTTGCGCACCGCGTCGAGGCCCTTCAGCACCCGGATCGATTCCGCGCCATAGTCGCTGGAGGCGGACGGTTCGGGTTCGGCGATCGGCTGCCGGGCGGGTTCTGTCATGAGGGGCCTTTGGGGCGCGTCGAATCAACGCGAAATAGTTCATCTCAGATGCGCCTTTGTGCCACGAAAGGCGGCATCCGCCTAGCGCAAAGTCGCGGCCGACAAGTTATTGAATAAATGGGATTTTTTGCGGGTTTTTCAAGGCCCGAACGGGCCGTTTTGGAACCCTGGAAACAGCGCGGTGCGCGGGCCTCACAGCGGTCTCAGCCGGCCCGCAAGGCGCGCCGCCGCGGCGCCGTTCGCGGGGCGATTTTATACCCTGACGTTCAGCGTCGAATGGTCGGCAAAGCTCAGCTTCGCCAAGCCATTGCCGGCGAGATCGAGCACGATCGAATCCTCGGAACCCTTGAAACTGATCACCGCGGTGCCGTCCTTGCGCGTCACGGTGACGTCGGATTGCGAATAGCCGCTGATTGCCAGTGTCAGGTCGCTGCTGGAGCGAATCGTGTCGTAGCCGTCGCCCTGGCCGAACGCCACGGTGGCGGCCCATCCGTCGATCTTGATCAAATCGTCGCCACGGCCGCCGGTGATGGTGGAATAGCCGCCGGCGGTGATGACGTCGTTGCCGGCGCCGGCGTCGATGGTGGAGTGGTCGTAGGTGCTGATGACGTCGTTGCCGGATCCGGTGGCGACGGTGGAATGGTTGTAGGTGCTGACCGTGTTGTTGCCGCCGCCGGCGTTCACGGTGGACCAGCCATAGGTGCTGATAACGTCGTCGCCGGCGCCGGTCGCAACGGTGGAATGGTTGTAGGTGCTGACCGTGTTGTTGCCGCCGCCGGCGTTCACGGTGGACCAGCCATAGGTGTTGATGACGTCGTCGCCGGCGCCGGTCGCGACGGTGGAATGGTTGTAGGTGCTGACCGTGTTGTTGCCGTCGCCGGCATCCACGGTTGACCAGCCATAGGTGTCGACGACGTCGTTGCCGGCGCCGGTCGCGACGGTGGAATGATCGTAGGTGCTGACTCTGTTGTCGCCGCCACCGGCGTCGATGGTGGCGTAGCCGTAGCTGTCGATCGCGTCGTTGCCTGCCCCGGTACTGATCGTGGCATAGTCGTAGGTTGAGGTCTTGTTGTTGCCGTCGCCGGCGTTGATGGTCGCGTAGCGCGCGGCTTCGATGACGTCGTCGCCGGACCCGGTGCTGATCGTGGCGTAGTCGCCGGGGCCGCTCGGGGCGCCGACCGACGACGTGCCGTGCCGCAGCGCGTTGATCTGCGCCAACAGCTGCGCCACGACGGCTTGCTCGGCGCTGGCGCGTGCCAATAAGCGGCGGGAATAGCTCGAGATTTCGATCCTGGTCGCCGGGTTGCCCGCGGCTTTCGACGAGGCTGTGTCGTTGGCCTGGCCGTCCGACGCGCCGCTGCCGGCTATCTGCCGCGCCGGCTGGTCCGCCGCGTGGTTTTGGATGGAGCCGTTGCCGGCGCTGCTGTTCGAGGCGGCGATGTACATCGGAAGCGTCCATCATCACGGGGGCCAAAACGGCTGCCGCATGGTTCGCTCAACATGGTGAAGACATTGTAAATGCCGCGGCATCGCCGTCGCGACATTTTGTCATGCATCGCTGCTATCAATGGTATCAGGTAGCGCTTGGCGTCAGCGTCGGTCCGCCGCGGTCGAAGTAGCAGGATCGGGCGATCGGAACGATGTGCTAACCGCCGCGCGGCGCGATGCGGCCGTTATCGACCTCGAACACTTCGCCGCCTTCGCCGAGATCGACGAACGCCGCGGGGTCGGCGCCGGTCATCCAGACCTGGGCGCCGAGTCGCGCCAATTCGCCGAACAGCGCGCGGCGGCGCGACGGATCGAGATGCGCCACCACCTCGTCGAGTAGCAGGAGCGGCGTGATGCCGGTCATCTCGGCGACCAGATAAGCATGCGCCAGCACCAGGCCGATCAGCAGCGCCTTCTGTTCGCCGGTGGAGGCGTCGCGCGCCGGCATGTTCTTCGGCGTGTAGATCACCCGCAGGTCGGTGAGATGCGGACCGTCCAAGGTGCGGCCGGCGGCGGCGTCGCGCGCGCGGTTGTCGCGCAGCGCGGTGCGATAGCGGTCCTCCACCGCGGTGGCCGGTTCGGAACGAAGCGCGTTCTCCATCCAGCCGTCGAGCGCGATCGTTGCCGACGGAAACGCCGAGTCGGTACTGCGTTGCGCCAGGGCTGCGGCAAGCCGCGTCACCGTCTCGCCGCGCATCGCCGCCACCGCGACCGCGAGTTCGGCGGTTTCGCGCTCGATCGCGTCGAGCCAATGCGTGTCGGCGCTGCGCTGCTCCAGCACCCGGTTGCGCGAGCGCAGGCTGCGGTCGAGCGCGGCGACCCGCGAGGAATGCTCGCTGTCGATCGCCAGCACCAGCCGGTCGAAGAACCGCCGCCGCTCCGAGGCGGCGCCTAAGAACAGCCCGTCCATCGCCGGCGTCAGCCACACCATGCGCAGATGATCGCCGAACGCCGCCGCCGAGCCGACATTCTCGCGGTCGATCCGGCAGCGCCGTGTGGTCGCGGCGGCCTCGGTGCGCGGATCGATGCCGGTGCCGAGCGTGGCGAGGCCGAGCGCGCCTTCGACCTCGGCCGACACCGCCCAGGAGCCGTCGCCCTGATTGTCGGCGATGTCGTCGAGCGTGGCGCGGCGCAAGCCCCGGCCGGGCGACAATAGCGAGATCGCCTCCAGGCAATTGGTCTTGCCGGCGCCGTTCGGCCCGACCAGCACCACGACGTCGCCGCGCACGGTCACGCTCGCCGCGCGATAATTGCGGAAATGCGTCAGCGTCAGGCGATGGATGCGGGAGACGGTCATTGGCAGGTCTTGGACTTTGTCAAAGTCGTCGCAATGAGCCGCGGCAATTTCTGCTGTCACCCTCCGCGACAGCGGAGGGCCCAGTATTGCAGAGCGACAGTGCCGGAGCGAAACGCTCTGCAATACCGAGTCGCCCGGTCAAGCCGGGCGATGACCGCCCATTGTATGGCAGGCTTACACCCGCATCGGCATCAGCACGTAGAGCGCGCCCTTGGCGTCGCGGTCCTGCACCAGCGTCGGCGAGCCGGGATCGGCGAGCTTCAGCACCGCGACTTCGCCTTCGATCTGGGCGGCGATGTCCAACAGGTAGCGCGAGTTGAAGCCGATATCGAGCGCGTCGGAGGCATACTCGACCTCGAGCTCTTCGGTGGCGCTGCCGGAATCCGGATTGGTCACCGACAGCACCAGCTTGCCGGCACTCAATGCCAGCTTCACCGCGCGGCCGCGCTCCGAGGAAATCGTCGAGACCCGGTCCACCGCGGCCTCGAAATCCCTCTTGTCGACGACCAGTTCCTTGTCGTTGTTCTGCGGGATCACCCGGCCGTAATCCGGGAAGGTGCCGTCGATCAGCTTCGAAGTCAGCACCACGTCGCCGAGCGTGAAGCGGATCTTGCCGACCGATAATTCGATGCCGACCGAGGCCTCGGTGTCCTCGATCAGGCGCTGCACTTCGCCCACCGTCTTGCGCGGCACGATCACCCCGGGCATTCCGGCCGCGCCCGACGGCAGCGGCAGATCGACCTGCGCCAAGCGATGGCCGTCGGTGGCGACCGCGCGCAGCGTCGAAGCCGCGGCGCTGCCGGCGCTGTGCAGATAGATGCCGTTGAGGTAGTAGCGGGTTTCCTCGGTCGAGATCGCGAACTGGGTGCGATCGATCAGCCGTTTGACGTCGGCGGCGGTGAGCGTGAAGGAATGCGTCATCTCGCCGGCGGCGAGGTCGGGGAAGTCGTTTTCCGGCAGCGTCTGCAGCGTGAAGCGGGAGCGGCCGGCGCGGATCGCCAGCACGGCGCGTTCGCCGTCGCTTTCCAGCACGATCTGCGAGCCGTCCGGCAATTTGCGGACGATGTCGTAGAACATGTGCGCCGGCACCGTGGTGGAGCCGCCGGTGGCGGTCTCCGCCGGCAGCGTCTCGGTCACCTCGAGGTCGAGGTCGGTCGCCTTCAGCGACAGCCGGCCCTTTTCGGCGCGCAGCAGCACGTTGCCGAGAATCGGAATCGTGTTGCGCCGCTCGACCACGCGATGGACGTGGCCCAGCGATTTCAAGAGTTGCGCGCGTTCGACGGTGACCTTCATTGCAAAACCCGCCCGATCCAAATCCACAGCATGTTGGGAACATGTGATGGAAAGCCCGACCGCCCAGGAGGGGGCCGCAGCGATTGACGCCCGAAGCCGCCAAGCAAAGGGATTTCGCTCGCGCCCGCGGGGGACCGCAAGGTGACGTGGTTGCGCGACAAGTGCAAGAGTGTGGAGGCGGGGGTCCCCACGTTTTGCCGCTCGGGGCGGGCGCAGGCCGCGCCCGCCGCGGCTCGAAACCGACAGGGCGGTCGAGCCGACCCCGGTTCGACCGCCCTGTCGCAACGATGGTCGGCAAAGCCGCCGGCGCGGCGAGCCTCGCGCGACGGCTATTCCTGCAACTGGCGCTTCAGCAGTTCGACTTCGTCGGACAGCGCCGTATCCTTGGCCACCAGGCCTTCGATCTTGCGGACCGCGTGCAGCACCGTGGTGTGGTCGCGGCCGCCGAACCGTCGTCCGATTTCCGGCAGCGAGCGCAGCGTCAGCGTCTTCGCCAGATACATCGCCACCTGGCGCGGCCGCACCACATTGGCGGTGCGGCGCGACGATAACAGGTCAGAGCGGCTGACATTGTACTGCCGCGCCACCACGCGCTGGATGTCTTCGATCTTGATCCGCTTCGGCTCCTGGGGCCGCACCAGGTCGCGGATTTCGCGCTCGGCCATTTCCAGCGTCACCGGCTGGGCGTTCAGCTTGGAATGCGCCAACAGGCGATTGATCGCGCCTTCGAGGTCGCGGCCGTTATGGGTGATGGTGCGGGCGAGATATTCCAACACCGGCAGCGGCACGTCGAAGCTCGCATGATGCGCGCGCGCCGCGGTGACGCGTGACTTGAGGATGCCGAGCCGCAGGTCCTCGCCGAGCGAGGCCATCTCGACCACCAAACCGCCGGCGAGCCGCGAGCGCACGCGCTCGTCGAGGCTCTCCAGATCCGACGGCGGCCGGTCGGCGGCGATCACCACCTGGCGTCCGGCGTCGATCAGCGCGTTCAGGGTGTGGCAGAACTCGGCCTGGGTGGTCTTGCCCTGCAGGAACTGCAGATCGTCGATCACCAGCACGTCGATGCCGCGCAGCGCTTCCTTGAAGGCGAGCGCGGTCTGCGATTTCAGCGCGGCGACGAAGCCGTACATGAACTTCTCGGCGGTGAGATACAGCACCTTGCGTTCGGTGCCGGAATTGCCGGCCCAGGTCACCGCCTGCAGCAGATGGGTTTTGCCGAGGCCGACGCCGGAATGAATGTACAGCGGGTTGAACATCACCGGATCGCCGCGGCGGCCTTCGGCGACCTGCCTTGCTGCGGCATGCGCCAGCGTGTTGGAGCGGCCGATCACGAAGCTGCCGAAGGTCAGCCGCGGGTCGAGCGGCGAGCCGCCGAGCGCCTCGTGGGTGGCCGACACCGGCGCGATCGCGGTGGCGCGCAGCTCGGGCGCCGCACGGCCGTCGTCGCGGCGCGGCTCGGCGGCGACCGGCGCGTCCTTGGCGGGCGAGGCACAACGCATCGCGGTGCGCACGGTAAGGTCGACGCGATGCACCTGCGGCATCTCGGCCTGCCAGCAGCTCAGCACGCGATCGGAATAATGCGTCTGGATCCAGCTCTTGAGAAACCGCGTCGGGACCGAGAGGTGCACGCTTTCGGACTGCACGCTCTCCAGATCCATCCGGGCGAACCAGCTGGAATACACGTCTTCACCGACACTCGAGCGCAAGCGGCCCTTAACCCGTGACCAGCGATCCTGTTCGATGTTTGTCATTTGATAGGCGACTTTTCAGATAGAGGAATGTTCCGGGATGATGGCGCGGGCCAACCGCAAGGCGGCTGTCGCCGCGCGCCAAGAGCGCCTTCGGCAAAGATCAACCGCGCGGCGAAGCGCCGCTGGCGGGTTTGATCGTCGAAGGATGACTCGCTGGGGTCAGAACAGAGCGAGCGGTCTACCCGGGCAGGTGGGGGGGCGTGCGCAATGCGCGTCGTCGAAGAAAATCGCAGCCGTCAAGGAATGCGGGTGGGTCAATGAGCCTTGATCAAATGAAGCCGTCAGTTCGTTGCGCATAAAGCCTCCCCCTCTCGCCGCGCACCGCGCGGCAAGCTGTCGTCTCACCAACTCAATATTCAAGCCCGCGACGGACCACCTTCGTTCGGGAGCGAAGCGCTCCCGTCCTTACGCTTTCGGCGGGGCCGGCTGCGGTGGGCCACTGCGTCTTTCCCTGTTGCGAACTGTTCGAAAGCGAACACCTCGTTCGAGAATTTCGGCATAGGTCAACCATCCTCACATTGCTATGAGTTGCGATCCGTCCTTCGCTTGGAAAGCGTCGCTAACGCGCATACCGCCGCCGATCTGCGTGTCCGCCCCAGGTTCTCAAACCGCGCTGATCTGAAGAGCCGTGGGCGTCGCGAACGAGTTAAGAAATACACGACGTCCGGTTTCCCGCAACGGAATTGATTGTTGCTACGCGCCGCCAAAAACAGCTTGGCCGCTGCGAAAATCTTCGTTGAATTTTAAGCTTTGAGACAAGGTTTTGAATCTGCGCGCTGAATCGAACTGCGCTCAGATTTCCGCCGGCGCCGGCGTGCCCAAAATAAATTCATAAATCGTTTACCTTCGAGCCGAGCGCGATCGCTTTTTCAAAGCGCTGCTCCGCGCTATGCCGATAAGTGATTATCGCCGCGCGTTTTTTCCTGTGCGCCGAAACAGGGTAACTCCCGTCGCGCGCGATCGGCCGTGACGCGACGCGCTTGCATTTTTCAAAATGCGCGGAGTCAGGCAAAATGTGTTTTAAGCTGATACAGCAGGGGTTTTTTTACTCGTGCGGATACGAGTCGGCGAGTAAAACTACCAGTGCAAAATGATGCACGACCCGGATTGAAACACCGCGCATCGACTTCTGGGCAATCGCAACAGAGCAAAAAAAAGCCCGGCAATGCCGGGCTTGTTGGTCGCTTATTTGTCGTCAATTCACTTCGCGAGTTTCGCGATCTGATGAGACAGCCGCGACACCTTACGACTTGCAGTGTTCTTATGAACGATGTTGCGTTGAGCGGCCTGCATCAATTCGGGCTCGGCGCGGATCATCGCCTTCAGCGCCGCTTCGCGGTCGCCGCTCGCGATCGCTTCCTCGACGGTGCGAACCGCGCCGCGCATCTGCGTGCGCCGCGACTTGTTGACGATGGTGCGGCGGGCGATCTTGCGGGTCGCCTTCTTGGCGGAGGTTGTATTGGCCATGGTGTTTCAAATCCTTCAGCGGCCAGCGCGTGACCGGGCGTCACGACCGACGCTGATGTGTATCCGGGTTTTCCTGAAATGCTATTCCGGAAGCAGGCATGCTGAAACGTCGGCACCGCTCAAAGAACAGCGGCGGCAGGATCGCCCCCACCGCCAGTGCCGGTCTTATAGAGGCCCTGCCCTGCAGCGTCAACGGCCTCGCCGCGGGATGGTTCGGAACCGCGCCGGTCGGGCGCGATAAGTTGCTGACGAGGTTGAATTTTGCCGACTCGCCCGGTATTCCCGGTGGACCGGCCCAGGCCAGAGCTGACAGGTGACGTATGATCCGCGGGTTTTTTCGGCTGGTTGGTCTGCTGCTGCTGACCGGCGGCTTCATCTTCCTGGTCTATGACGGCGCCCGCTCGGTCGCCGACGACAGCCTGCGCTTTACCCGGCTCGGGGAATTCTGGAACGACATCCACCAGTCCAGCCAGCAGGCCTTCCACACCATGGTGGAAACCGCGGCGCCCTGGCTGTGGAACGGGGTGGTGAAGCTATTGCTGAACCAGCCGACCTTCGCGGTGCTGGGCGTGCTGGGGCTGCTGCTGATGCTGCTGTTCCGGCCGCGCAAGCCGCTGATCGGCTACGCCCGCGACTGAGCCGCGGGCGATTTGCCGCCGGTGTGGCCCCTGCCGCGGCGGGTTTGCTGACATTATATCGCATCTTGAGCTGAGCGCCGCGGCAAGAGTGGATCAGGTTTGCCGCGGGCTTTCGCCTTCCAGCAATGCGCGGCAGTCCGGGCGGCCACCACTCCGCTCCCTCCGCGCCGGAGATGTCAGATGTTTTTCATGCGCAAGACCACCGCCCTGCCGAGTGCCGCCGAGGCGTTGCCCGGCCGCGCCACGGCGCTGCCGACCGCATCGACGCATTTCGTCAACGGCCACAAGCTGCAGCCGCCTTATCCGGCGGGCCTGCAGCAGGCGCTGTTCGGGCTCGGCTGTTTCTGGGGCGCGGAGCGGAAATTCTGGGAAGCCGGCGACGGCGTTTACGTCACCGCGGTCGGCTATGCGGGCGGCCACACCCCGAATCCGACCTATGAGGAGGTGTGCTCCGGCCGCACCGGCCACACCGAAGCGGTGCTGGTGGTGTTCGATCCCGCCAAGCTGAGCTACGACGCGTTGTTGAAGCTGTTCTGGGAGAGCCACAACCCGACCCAGGGCATGCGCCAGGGCAACGATGTCGGCACGCAATATCGCTCGGCGATCTACACCTTCGACGACGCGCAGGCCAAGGCCGCCGAGGCTTCGAAGGCTGCTTATGGCCGGGCGCTTGGCGCCAAGGGGCTCGGCGGCATCACCACCGAGATCGCGCCGGCCGGCGCCTTCTACTTCGCCGAGGACTATCATCAGCAATATCTGGCGAAGAATCCCGCCGGCTATTGCGGGCTCGGCGGCACCGGGGTGTCGTGCCCGATCGGCGCCGGCGTCAGCGCCTGAGCCGTTGCGCATCACTGCTTGCGCCGTGGCGGCTGCGGCCGCCACGGCGCAAACTCCGCTTCAAACGGTTTATTAACCCTAACCGTGCATGAATGAGCTGTCTCAGATGAGGGATAGGTCGTGCGCGCGTTTCGATTGTCGATGGTCGCTCTGGTTGCCGCGCTGGGTCTGACCGGCTGCGTGCACAATTCCGGTCCGGTCGCGGCGACGCAGCCGCGCGGCGATCTCGACGCCATGGCCTATGGCCCGGCGCCGGCCCCCGCCGGACGCGGGCTGTTCACCGGACCTGCGAGTTCCGGTGGCGGTGCGCTGGCCGCGCTGGGCAAGGGGCTCGGCTCCTCGCCATCGGCGGCGTCCTCGCCGCGGCAGGCTTACGCCGCGATGCCGACCGCCTACGCGGCGGCGGCCCCCGCTTACGATCCGGATTATCGGCTCGACGCCGGCGATCGCTTGCGCGTCGTGGTCTACGGCCAGGAAGGTCTCACCAACACTTACGCGATCGATGCCGGCGGCTCGATCACCATGCCGCTGATCGGCGCGGTGCCCGCGCGCGGCCGCACGCCTGCGGGCTTGGCCTCCGAGATCACCGGCCGGCTGCGCAACGGCTTCATCCGCGACCCCTCGGTGGCGGTGGAGATCGAATCCTATCGGCCGTTCTTCATCCTCGGCGAAGTCGCCGCCCCCGGTGCGTATCCTTATGTGCCGAACATGAGCGTGGAGAGCGCGGTCGCTGTCGCCGGCGGGTTCTCGCCGCGCGCGCGTCGCGACCAGGTGATTCTCACCCATGGCGATGCCCGCGGCATGGTGCGCGCCGCGGTGCCGCTCGGCACCCCGCTCGGCCCCGGTGATACCGTGCTGGTCGGCGAGCGCTGGTTCTAGCGCCGCATCGTCACCGTCGCCCTCGGCTCTCAATTAGTTCGAGCGCGCGCGGAGCTGTTATCACGGCTATTGCCACATCCAGTTGCGGCCCCAGTCGCCCTTCCATCCGGTCAGCCGGCCGGCGCGGAATTGCAGATAGAGCCGGTCGCGGCGCTCGAAGAATCCGCTGCCGCCGGCACTGCGCAGCGCCAGCAGAATCTCCTCGCCGGGCCGGCCGCTGATGTAGCTCAACGGCGCGCCGAGCGCCTGCGCGGTCTCCGTCGCGTTCATGCCGTAGGCCAGCGGAACATTGTTCGACAGCGTCGTGGTGAACGGCGCCGCGGCGATGATCGGGCGGAGTTCTTGCGCCGCCGCCGCCGCCGGCGCCGCCATGCCGATGAGCGTCGCGGCAACAGAAATCGCGATCAGTCCACCGCCGGCCCGCACGGTTCGCGGCCTGCAAGGACGGCGCTCGTCGGCGTCGCATTCGCGCGTCAGCATCGGCATCACCAAACGTCCTGAACGGTTCGTTGCCCCCTGAGTATAAAGCTACCGCGCCAGCGCAGTAAATCGAGGTTTTTGCGATTCGCTCGAATTGCGCGGCGGCTCGGCACGCATCATTAACGATGCCGTTTAAGCTTGCGGAACCAATTTTTCGGTAACACTGCCGACCCGACGTGGATCCGCTCGAGGACACATGACCGCTCTCGCCAAACAACTTCCAGCAAAACGCCGGCTGCTGCTGGCGTCGGATCGCACCGACCGCAGCCACGAACTGGCGCGCATTCTGGCCAATGTCGCCGAGGTCGAGACCATTCCGACGGCGAACCTGCCCGATGCGCCGGCCAAGGATCTGTCCGGCGTCGTCGTCGATATCAATCTGCGCTCGGCGGAGACCGTGCAGCAGGTTCGCAGCAAGCTGATGGGCGCGGCGTATCGGCCGATGCCGCGGCTGTTCGTGCTCGCCGACCTGTTGCATCACGGCGCGATGCAGGCCTGGGCGCTCGGCGCCACCGACACCATCGCGCGGCCGTTCGATCCCGACGACATCCTGCAGCGGATTCGCGCGGCCTTTCCGGCCGACGACGACGGCGCCGAAGCCGAATCCAAGGGCAAGGCGCTCGACGAGGGCGTCGCCGCGGCGCATGCGGTGATGGTCAAGATCTTCGAAAAGCTGCCCGCCGGCAATCCGCTGACGCTCGGCGACGTGATCAAGGCGGAGACCCACATCCTGCGCGCCATCAAGCGCACCTCGCTGCGCGAATGGCTGGCCGCGGTCGGCCGCCATCACAACGCCAGCTACCGGCACTGCCTTTTCGCCACCGGCTTTGCGGTGGCGTTCGCACAATATCTCGGCATCCGCGAGGACGACCAGCGGCGGCTGACCCGCGCCGCCTTGTTGTACGACGTCGGCAAGGCGTTCGTGCCGGCGGCGATTCTCGACAATCCGGAGCGTCTCAGCCTCGGCCAGCACGGCATCTATTGCCAGCATCCGCGGCTCGGCTACGACGCGCTGGCAGCCCAGGGCGGCTTCCCGCGCGAAATGCTCGACGTGGTGCTGCATCATCACGAGATGCTCGACGGCTCCGGCTATCCGGACGCGCTGTCCGGTGATCAGATCAGCGACCTGGTGCGCGTCACCACCCTGGTCGACACCTTCACCACCCTGGTCGCCAAGCAGCCGAAGGAGACCGTGCACACCCACGCCGCGGCCTTCGCGGCGCTGGAGGCGATGGGCGACGCGCTGGACCAGCGGCTGGTGCAGGCATTCCGGCCGGTGGCGCTGGGCGGATAGTGTACGATCACTTAGCCTTGGCCGCGCTGCTCGCCATCGTCCGACTTCGCCAGATAGCCGCGAAGCACGCGACGGCTGACCGATAGCGTCGCAATCTGCTGGTCGAGGGCGGCGAGCCGGCGGCGGATGCCCTCTTTAAATTCGGGGCAAGGACGGAAGCCTGCCACGCCCGGCCCGGCGCAAGGCAACAGGCCGCGAATCGTCGCAAGCGTCAGGCCCGCGGCGTTGAGCGTCGCAATCCGCCGAACCGTTTCGAGATCCGCCTTGCGATACAGCCGATAGCCGGCGGGCGTGCGCTCGGGCCGCAGCAAGCCCTCGGCCTCATAGTAACGCAGCATTCGTACGCTGATGCCACAACGCCTTGAGAATTCCCCGATTTGCATAGATCGAACCTTGACCCTGACAGCAGTGTCAGAGGGTAGCCTCGTTTCGTCCCGTAGGAAAACCGAGGTTGCAATGCTGAAACTGACCATGACCGTCAAACGCCTGCCGCACCTGACGCGCGAGCAATTCGACAGCTATTGGCGAGACCGTCACGGTCCGCTGGTCCGCTCGCTGCGGGAAATTCTGCGGATCAGGCGTTACGTCCAGACCTCGCCGCTCCCCGACCCGGCGGCGCAGGAGCAAATCCGCGCCAGCCGCGCCCTGCTGGAGGTGGATTTCGACGGTTCTGCGGAGCTGTGGTGGGACAGTCTTGCCGATCACTCCGCCGCCAGGACCACCGCCGAGGGGGCGGCCGCGTTGCGGGCATTGCTCGAGGATGAACGTCGTTTTGTCGATTTTTCCCGCTCGAACGCCTGGTACGGCACGGAGCGCGAGATCATTCCGGGCTAGATCGAACGTCGGTGGCCGGTCATGAGCCGGCTGCCGGGCAGCCCTGCCTGCAACGTTCGGCCTATCCGCCCTGAGGAGGGGTTGTCGGGGCCGCCGCCGCATGGTGAATGCGGCAGAGCAATTGCGGGGGAGAAGGCATGACCACGGCCGTTCTTGGCATCATCGGCGGATCCGGAATTTACGACCTGCCCGGGCTGGAAGACGTTCGCGACGAGGCGATCCAAAGCCCGTGGGGCGAGCCGTCGTCCTCGGTGCGCCGCGGCAGCATCAGCGGGCTGCCGATCGTGTTCCTGCCGCGCCACGACAAGGGCCACCGGCTGTCGCCCTCCGACATCAACTACCGCGCCAATATCGACGTGTTGAAGCGCGCCGGGGTCACCGACCTGATCTCGCTGTCGGCCTGCGGCTCGTTCAAGGAAGAACTGCCGCCCGGCAGCTTCGTGCTGGTCGACCAGTTCGTCGACCGCACCTACAAGCGCGAGAGCTCGTTCTTCGGCAGGGGCTGCGTCGCCCACGTCTCGATGGCGCATCCGGTGAGCCCGCGGCTGCGCATCCATCTCGCCGCCGCCGCCGAGGCCGAGGGCATCGCGATGGCGCGCAGCGGCACTTATCTGTGCATGGAAGGCCCGCAATTCTCCAGCTACGCCGAGAGCATCACCTACAAGCAGGCCGGCTATTCGGTGATCGGCATGACCAACATGCCGGAGGCCAAGCTCGCCCGCGAGGCCGAAATCTGCTACGCCAGCGTGGCGATGGTGACCGATTTCGACTGCTGGCATCCCGATCATGACGCGGTGACGGTGCAGGACATCGTCCGGGTGCTGACCACCAATGCCGAGAAGGCGAAGAATCTGGTGGCGCGGCTGGCACGGGATTTCCCGCGCGAGCACGAGGCCTGCCCGATCGGCTCCGACCGCGCGCTCGACACCGCGATCATCACCCAGCCGGACGCCCGCGATCCGGAGCTGTTGAAGAAACTCGACGCGGTAGCGGGAAGGATTTTGCGCGCATGAAAGTCGACGGCAAGCCGACCCGCACCATCTGGCTGGAATCCGACGGCCATACGGTCGCGGCGATCGATCAGCGCCGGCTGCCGCATGAATTCGTCGTCGTGCCATTGACGACCAGCGACGCCGCGGCCGACGCGATCCGCAGCATGCTGGTGCGCGGCGCGCCCTTGATCGGCGCCACCGCCGCCTATGGGGTGGCGCTTGCGATGCGCGAGGACGCTTCCGACGCCGGGCTGGACCACGCCTATGCCAAGCTGATCGCGACGCGGCCGACCGCGATCAATCTGAAATGGGCGCTCGATGACATGTGCGGCGCGCTGCGGCCGTTGCCGGCGGAGGCCCGCGTCGCCGCCGCCTATGCGCGCGCCGCGGCGATCGCCGAGGACGACGTCGCCATCAACCAGAGCATCGGCCGCCACGGCCTGACGCTGATCGAGGCGGCGCGTGCCGCCAAGAAGCCCGGCGAGCGCGTCAACGTGCTGACCCATTGCAACGCCGGCTGGCTCGCCACCGTCGACTGGGGCACCGCCACCGCGCCGATCTACCAGGCGTTCGACGCCGGCGTGAACATCCACGTCTGGGTCGACGAGACCAGGCCGCGCAACCAGGGCGCCTCGCTCACGGCCTGGGAACTCGGCCATCACGGCGTGCCGCATACCGTGATCCCGGACAACACCGGCGGCCATCTGATGCAGCACGGCATGGTGGATCTCTGCATCGTCGGCACCGACCGCGTCACCGCCTCGGGCGACGTCTGCAACAAGATCGGCACTTATCTGAAGGCGCTGGCGGCGCGCGATAACAACGTGCCGTTCTATGTGGCGCTGCCGTCGCCGACCATCGACTTCACCATCGACGACGGCGTCAAAGAGATTCCGATCGAACAGCGCGACGCCGCCGAGGTCACCGACATGACCGGGCGTACGAAGGACGGCCGCATCGAAACCGTGCGGGTGGTGCCGCAGGGCTCGGCCGTGGCCAATTACGGCTTCGACGTCACGCCGTCGCGGCTGGTCACCGGGCTGATCACCGAGCGCGGCGTGCTGCTGCCGGAACGCGCCGCGCTCGCCGCGGCGTTTCCGGAGCGGGTCGAACGGCGCGCGGAAGCGCTGCGCGCCTGAGCTTTCGCCCCAGATCGCTCAGACAACCGCCGGTAAATCGCCTACACCTTCTGCGCTCTGCCGCGTCGACTTGCCATCAAGGCTTGCGGCGTGCGGCGGAGGAGGGAGTGACCGAGATGAAACCATCGATGCTGTTCGGAGCGGTCGTCGCAGCGCTGCTGGCACTGCCGGCGCTGGCCTTGGCGAGCGACAAGGTCGCGGACGTCAAGGGCAAATGGGTCGGCAAGAGCCATTCGATCGTGGTCGGCAGCGGCGGCCATTGGCCGAGCGGCAAGGGCACCTTCGACAATCCGGGACTGGCCGAAAAGGACGTGATGATCGAGATCAAGGGCCAGGACCAGCGCCGCTTCTGGGGCGTCACCACGCTGTCGGGCAACGGCGAAACCACCACCGAGCCGTTCATCGGCGCGCTCGGCGGCCATGACGGCCACGACGTGCTGATCGCCGATACCGACGGTTACATGCACGGCGAATTCGACGATAACACGTTCTCGTTCTGCTACGCGCACACCGGCGGCAAGACCGAGTCGACCGTGGTGAGCTGCTCGGAACTCAAGCGCGCGAAGTAAGCGTGGTGGCCTGGGCGCCGTCGTTGCTTTCCAGCAAGCACTGAGTCGTCATCCTGAGGCGCCCGAGCAACGCGAGGGCCTCGAAGGATGCGGCTCCAGAGCGAGCAGGTCCACAGCGCTTGCAGCCCATCCTTCGAGACGCCCGGCGTCGCGCTACGCGCTTCGCCGGGCTCCTCAGGATGACGCCGTGGAGGTAGCGGAGTTCGTTAACGAGGTTGGCTTCGCTCTCAACTCCGCAACGACGCCTGCCACTTTCCGCAGCATCACTCCGCCTCACGCTTCTCGCCGGTGAGCATCGCCTTGGCGAGGTTTTCGCGGTGCGCGAAGCTGACCAGGATGACGCCGGCGACGTGCAGCGCGATCAGCGCCACCGTGGCGTTGGCGAGCGCCTCGTGCAGTTTCTCGACCCATTTGGCTCCCCAATAGGCGGTGGTGGTCATCATATAGCCGGTGGCGCAGGTGCCGCCGACCATGCCGATCAGAGTGAGGATCATCGCCGCCCCCGCCGGCGTATGGCCGAGCCGGCGCTGCGATCGCCCGGTCACCAGGTCGCGCAGGTCGGCGACCACCTCGCGCGGCGGCCGCACGAAATTGCCGAAGCGGGCGTGGCGCGGGCCGACGACGCCCCACACGATGCGCGCCGCCAGCAGCGCCGCGATGCTGTAGCCGGCGGCGATGTGAACCTTTTCGATCTCGTCGCCGGTGACATAGGCGAGCGCGAACAGCCCCGCCAGCGACCAGTGGAACAGCCGCACGAACGGGTCCCAGACCTTGACCATCGCCGGCGGCGCAGTGCCGCCGGTCACGGTCGCCTCGTTGGCGATGCTCATCGCGGCGCTTACAGCTTGCCGACGATGCTGCCGTTGGTCGGATCGACGAACACCTCGACCTTGGCGCCGGCCTTGTCGATCGCGTAGAACTCGCCGCAGGCCTTCTTCACCTTGCCCTTGTTGACCTTGTAGCCCTGGGCCTCGACCTTGGCCTGCAATGCGTCGAGCGACAGCCACTGGCTTTCCGGCGCGGTGGTGCAGGGCTTGCCCCAGCTGTCGGCGCGGGCGGCGGTGGTGGCGACGAGCAGGGCGGCGGCGGTCAGCAAAACGAGCTTGCGCATGTTGGTCTCTCTGGTGATGCCCGGCGCACCATGCGGCGGGCGATGTGCGGACCATGCGCGCCGGGCGCTGACGGCCGGCTGTTGATCCATGTCAGCGTTCTGACAGCTTCGGTTGGCCATAGTGATCAGCTCACGATCGATGGATAGCGGCGATGCGATTGCGGTACACGACAGTCCTGACGGCGGCGGTCGCGGCGCTGCTGCTCGGCGCCGCCGCGGTCAGCGCCGATCCGTGGGATCGCCACGGCGAGGGCCGCGACCACGGCGACCGTCACGATCATCATGATCGGGATCGCGACCACGACGCGGCGCGCGGCGCGGTGGAGCGCGGCGAGATCAAGCCGCTCGCCGAGCTGCTGCAGATCGTCAAGGACAAGCTGCCCGGCGAAATCACCGGGGTCGAGATCGAGCGCAAGCACGGCCTGTGGCTGTACGAATTCCGCGTCATCGACAAGGCCGGGCGATTGTTCGAAGTCTATGTCGACGCGCAGAACGGCGAAGTCCGCCGGACCAAGGAAAAGTGATGCGCGTGCTCGTGGTCGAGGACGACCGCCGGATCGCCGCCGATCTCGAGCGCGGATTGCAGGCGGCCGGCTACGTGGTGGAGACCGTCGGCGACGGCGAGGAAGCCTGGTTCCGCGGCGACACCGAGGATTATGCGGCGATCGTCCTCGACCTCGGGCTGCCCGGCATGGACGGCCTCACCGTGCTGAAGCGCTGGCGCGGCAACGATCGGCGCACCCCGGTCTTGATCCTCACCGCGCGCGGCAGTTGGGCCGAGCGGGTCGACGGCATCGACGCCGGAGCCGACGATTACTTGCCGAAGCCGTTCCGGATGGAGGAATTGCTGGCGCGGCTGCGTTCGATCGTGCGCCGATCGGCCGGGCAGGCCTCCTCGCTGATCAGCGTCGGCGACGTCACGCTCGACGAGCGGCAGATGAAGGTCGACGTCGGCGGCGTGCCGGTCAACCTGTCGCCGCTGGAATATCGGCTGATCGCATTCCTGTTCCTGCACCGCGGCCGCGTGGTGTCGCAGGCCGAGCTCAGCGAGAACATCTACGGCAACGAGGACGCCCACGATTCCAACGCCATCGAGGTGCTGATCGGCCGGGTGCGCAAGAAGCTCGGCAGCGAGCTGATCGAGACCCGCCGCGGCTTCGGCTATCTGGTGGCGGGCTCCGGCGCATGACCGGCCATTCGCTGCGGCTGCGGCTGATCGCGGGCGGCGCCGCGGCGATCCTGATCGCGCTCAGCGTCGCCGGCTTCGGGCTGACCGTGCTGTTCGAGCGCCACGTCACACGCAGCGTGATCGCCGATCTCGACGTGCATCTCAAGCAATTGCTGGCCGGCCTCGACGTCGACGCCGAGGGCAAGCCGATCGTCGCACGGCCGCCGGCCGATCCGCGGTTCTCCGATCCGTTGTCGGGGCTGTATTGGCAGATCGGCGACGACAAAAGCGAATTGATCCGCTCGCGCTCGCTGTGGGATGCCATGCTGGCGCTGCCGGCCGACGAGGTGGCGCCGGGCGAAGTGCATCATCACACCATCAATGGACCGGGTGGCGCGCAGCTGTTGATCTCCGAGCGCCAGGTGACGCTGACGCTGCACGATCAGCCGACCGCGGTGCGCGCCGCGGTGGCGGTCGATCTGGCGCGGGTGTCGGCCGCAAGCGCCGCCTTCGCCCGCGATCTGGTGGTGGCGCTCGGCATTCTCGGCCTCGTGCTGGCGATCGCCACCTCGGTGCAGGTGGCGCTGGGGCTGCGGCCGCTGGATGCGCTGCGGCACGGCATCGCCGACATCCGCTCCGGACACAGCCGGAGGCTGCCCGCCGCGGTGCCGACCGAGGTGCTGCCGCTGGTCGAGGAGGTCAACGGCCTGTTGGCGGCGCAGGAGCGCGAGATCGAACGCTCGCGCGGCCGCGCCGCCGATCTCGCCCACGGCCTGAAGACGCCGCTGGCGGCGCTCGCCGCCGACGCCGGCCGGCTGCGCGAGCGCGGCGAGGCGGGGCTGGCGCGCGACATCGAAGCCGTCGGCGACGCCATGAGCCGCCACGTCGATCGCGAATTGGCGCGGGCAAGGGTCCGCGGCGAACCCGGCCGCAGCCTCGGGGTGACCACCGAGCTCGCGCCGCTCGCGCGCTCGCTGGTGGCGATCCTGTCGCGCACCCCGGCGGGCGGGGCTATCGCCTTCGAGATCGAGGTCGCCGATGGCGTCACGCTGCCGATCGACCGTAGCGACTTGGCCGAGGTGCTCGGCAATCTGCTCGACAACGCCACCCGCCACGCCAAATCGACTGTCCGCATTGTCGCCGGGGGGGACGCCAGGGGCGTTACGATCGAGGACGACGGCGCCGGCATCGCGCCCGTGGCGCGGGCGGCGGCGCTGGAACGCGGCACCCGGCTCGATCAGCGCGGCGAGGGATCGGGGCTGGGGCTCGCAATTGTGCAGGACGTGCTGGAGGCCTATGGCTGGACGCTGTCGCTCGAGGTCTCCGAGCTCGGCGGGCTGAAGGCGAGCTGCCGGCCGGCCTGAGCGGCGCTCCACGGCATCTTGCCATCGCCGACCCGGGCGCTATATCGGGCTTTCCCCTGTTAGCACACCGAATCGAGCGCGACCCATGACGACGACCGATACCGCCGCCCAGTCCCAGCCGTTCCAGGCCGAAGTCGCCGAGCTTTTGAACCTGATGGTGCACTCGGTCTATTCGGAAACCGACATCTTTCTGCGCGAATTGATTTCCAACGCCTCCGACGCGCTCGACAAGCTGCGCTACGAGTCGATCGCCAAGCCCGAGCTGATGGCCGATGGCGGCGAGCCGAAAATCCGGATCGTGCCGAAGAAGGAGCCGGATACGCTGAGCGTGATCGATAACGGCCTCGGCATGGACCGCCAGGAATTGATCGACAATCTCGGCACCATCGCCAAGTCCGGCACCAAATCGTTTCTGACCAAGCTGACCGAGGCCAAGGACGGCGCCGGCTTGATCGGTCAGTTCGGCGTCGGCTTCTACGCCGCCTTCATGGTCGCCGACCGCATCGTGGTCACCAGCCGGCGCGCCGGCTCGGCCGAGGCCTGGACCTGGTCGTCGTCGGGCGGCGCCGGCTTCGAGATCGCGCCGGCCAGCGAGGAAGACGCCGCGCGCGTGGTGCGCGGCACCGAGATCGTGCTGCACATGAAGAAGGATGCCGCGAAGTATCTCGAACCTTATGAGATCGAGCGCGTGGTCGGCGCTTACTCCGACAACATCCAGTTCCCGATCGAGCTGGTGCCGGAGGACGGCGAGCCGCGGCAGATCAATTCGGCCAGCGCGCTGTGGCAGCGCTCCAAATCCGAACTGACGCCGGAAGATTATGCGCAGGCCTACAAGCAGATCGCCGGCGCCTTCGACGAGCCGGCGATGACGCTGCATTACCGTGCCGAGGGCCGCTACTCCTACGCGGTGCTGCTGTTTGCGCCATCCACCAAGCCGTTCGACCTGTTCGAGCCGGCGCGCAAGGGCCACGTCAAGCTCTACGTCCGCCGCGTCTTCATCACCAACGACGCCGACCTGCTGCCGTCCTATCTGCGCTTCATCCGCGGCGTGATCGATAGCGAAGACTTGCCGCTCAATCTGTCGCGCGAGATGCTGCAGAACAATCCGCAGCTGGCGCAGATCCGCAAGGCGGTGACCGGCAAGGTGATCGGCGAATTGGAAAGCCTCGGCGACAAGGATCCGGAAGCGTTCGGCAGGATCTGGGACGCCTTCGGCCTGGTGATCAAGGAAGGCATCTGGGAGGACTATGAGCGCCGCGAGAAGCTGTTGGCGCTGTCCCGCTTCACCACCACCAAGGGCGAGAACCGCACGCTGAAGCAGTATGTCGAGGATCTGAAAGAGAACCAGACCGAGATCTACTATCTGGTCGGCGACTCCATCGAGCGGCTGAAGTCCAATCCGAAGCTGGAATCGGCGGCGGCGCGCGGCATCGAGGTTTTGCTGTTGACCGATCCGGTGGATGCGTTCTGGACCTCGGCGCCGCTGGATTTCCAGGGCAAGCCGCTGAAGTCGCTGAGCCAGGGCGACGTCGATTTCGGCATGATCCCGACCACCGAGGAGACCAAGGACGAGCCGGAGAAGCCGGAGACCGACGAGGCGTTGACCATCGCGGCGATCAAGGATGCGCTCGGCGACAAGGTGTCGGACGTGCGCGCCTCGCAGCGGCTGACCGCGAGCGCGTCGTGCCTGGTGGCCGGCGGGCTTGGCCCCGACCGCGCGCTGGAGCGGATGCTGGCGCAGCAGAACCGCGGCGCCGCCAGCAAGCCGATCCTCGAGGTCAATCTGCGCCACCCGATCGTCGCCGCGGTCGCCAAGGCCAACGCCGCCGATGCGGCGGATCTGTCGCTGCTGCTGCTGGAGCAGGCGCAGATCCTCGACGGCGAATTGCCGGAAGATCCCGCGGCGTTTTCGGCGCGGCTCAATCGGCTGGTGCTGCGCGCGCTGTAGAGACTTTTCGAGTTGGATGGATGCGCTTCACGATTCCTGAGCCGTCATTCCGGGGCGCGAGCAGCGTGAGCTGCGAGTGAGCCCGGAATCTATAACCCCTGCAGGGAGTATGGATTCCGGACTTGCTCGTTCTTCGAACTCGCAATCCGGAATGACAGTCGCGTTTGGGTCCGACGCATCAATCTCAACCGAAATTGCTTTAAGCGTTACGCCGCGTCGATGCGGCGGAATCCGTTCCACATCGCGGTGGCTGCGCCGGAGGTCAACACCGGCAGCAGCCGCTCGTCCTGGTAGTTGCCGTTCAGGGACAGCCGCGGCAGCGCGGTGAGATGGCCGGCGTTTTCGGCGAACACCATGCCGGGACGGGTGGTGACCGCGGTCTTGAAGCCCGCTTTCTGCGCCAGCGCGAATTCGCGGGCGCCGGCGGCGGCCTTGTCGCCGTACGGATAGGCCAGATGCTCGGTCGGCCGCTGCAACGCGGCCTCGATGCATTTGCGGCTGTAGGTGATTTCGTGTTTCGCGATCACCTCGCTCTGCTTGGCGAGGTTGCTATGGGTGATGCCGTGGGCGCCGATGGTGACCAGCGGATCCTCGGCGAACGCCCGCAGTTCGTCCCACGGCATGCAGAGTTCGCGGCTGATCGCGAGGTCGTCGATGCCGTAGCGCGCGCACAGCGCGCTGACCTCGCGGGCGACCTCGTCGTCGCCGGACATGGCGCGCACCCAGCGGTGCAGCCGCTCGAACGCCGCCTGCTTGGCGGCGTCGCCGGCGGTGTCGATGCGTTCCTCGACGCCGTCGATGCTGAGCTCGATCCGCTCGGTCTTGGCGATCAGGCGCTCCAGCGCCACCCACCACAGCCGTCCGATGCCTTGCGCGAAGTCGCTGGTGACGTAGACCGTGAACGGCGCCTCGAATTCGCGGAACAGCGGCAGCGCGAAATCGCGGTTGTCGCGGTAGCCGTCGTCCAGCGTCAGGCAGGCGAAGCGGCGGGAGAAATCCTGTTCGGCGAGCCGCCGGTGCGCCTCGTCGAGGCTGACGATGTCGGTCCGGCTGGCGCGCAGATAGCCGAGCGTGGCGCGCAGGAAATCCGGCGTCACCTCGAGATGGTGGTTGGGCTGGAAGCCGTCGTCGCGCGGCGGGCGGACATGATGCAGCACGAAAATGGTGCCGACGCCGGCGAAGATCGGCCGCAGCGCGTGATGGGCGCCGGTGAAATACAGTGCGCCGAGCCCGGCGCGGATGACATTGTTCTTAAACCGCTTCATCAACTCGCCGAGCCTGGTGGGCGCCATGAGCCCGACACTAGCCCGGATCGGCTAAAGAAACTCTAATAGTCGGTATCGCCTTTGCGGGGTCGCGCGGAACCGGGGGTCGCCATTGGCGAAGTTTGGCGCGGGGACACTTGTTGCGATTTGCCGCATTTGCCGTTTGACAGCCCCGCAACGGTTTGTTTTCTCTCTTGTTCCCGACCTGCAGGATATCGAATGCGCGGACTTGTCAGATGGAGCAGTAAATGGTGGCCGGGTGCGCTGCCGCTGCTGGTGTTGTGGGGCCTCGCGGCCTGGACCACCACCGTTCCGTTGGAAGCCGACGTTGCGGCCCGCGCCAGCGCCGCGCTGAAGGACACCGTTCTCGACAAGACCCAGATCGTGGTCGCCGGGCGCGACGTCAGCTTCACCGCCGAGGCGTTCTCGGAGGAGGGCCGGCGCAGCGCGGTCGCCGCCGTGGAGGCGGTCCCCGGGGTGCGCCTGGTCAATGACGGCACCCGGCTGGTCGCCGAGGCACAGCCCTATGTGTGGTCGGTCGAGCGCGACGTGGTGCGGGTGACGCTGGGCGGCGCGACGCCGCTGCCGGCCAGCAAGGCCAGGCTGCTGGACGCGGCGCGGAATAGCCTGAACGGCGTCGAAATCGCCGACCGCATGGCTTTGGCGCGCGGCGCGCCGCAGCGGTTCGACGCCGCGGCGCTGCTGTTGGTCGATCAGGTCGGCCGGCTCAAGGAAGGCAAGATCACGCTCACCGACAACAAGGTCGCGCTGACCGGGATGGCGCGCGAACTCGGCGGCCGCGAGGCGATCGCCGCGGCGCTGAAGAACCTGCCGGACGGCTTCAGCGTCGCCAGCAACGAGATCAAGGCGCCGCCTTACGTGTTTCAGGCCTACAAGGACCCGGTGGCGGTGACGCTGACGCTGACCGGCTATGTGCCGGACAACGCCGTGCACGCCGCGCTGGCGGCGGCCGCGGCGCGCAAATTCTTCAGCGAAAAGGTGATCGACAATCTGAAGGCCAGCATCGGCGCTCCGGCCGGATTCTCCAACGTGGTGGTGGCGGCGCTCGGCGCGCTGTCGCGGCTGTCGACCGGCACCCTGGTGGTGTCCGACCGCGCGGTGATGCTGTCCGGCGACGCGCTGTATGACGAGGCGGTCAACCAGATCCGCGCCGGGCTCGCCAAGGATCTGCCGCAGGGCTGGCAGATCAAGACCGAGGTCTCGGTGAAGCCGGCGGCGGCGCCGGTCGATCCGACGGTGTGCCAGCAATTGTTCGCCGATCTGCTCGCCAAGAATAAGATCCGCTTCGAATCCGGCCGCGCCACCATCGATCCGGATTCCGCCGGTCTGCTCGACCGGCTGATCGAGATCGCGCTGCGCTGCCCGAGCGCGACCGTCGAGATCGCCGGTCACACCGACGGCGACGGCGACACCGGCTTCAATCAGACGCTGTCGGAAAAGCGCGCCCAGGCGGTAGCGGAGTATATGGCGCGCGCGGGCCTGCCAGCGGAGCGTTTCCGTCCGGTCGGCTATGGCAGTACCGCGCCGGTCGCCCCAAATGACAATGACGAAGGCAAGGCGCAGAATCGCCGTATCGAATTCATGGTGAGGTAAGCGGCGATGGTCACGCTGGCGTCATTTTACTGGGGCTGGTTGCTGGGAGCAGCCTTGCTCGGCTTCGGGATGGGGTGGATCGCGGTGGTGCACCGCGGTCACGGCCTGTCCAAGGCGGCGGCGGGGTGGCTCGGGTTGCTGCTCGTGGTGCTGCTCGGCTTGGCGCTGGCGCGGGTGGTGCCGGGCCGTCCGGGCTATTGGCTCGACCTCGGCCTGGTGCTGCTCGCGATCTATCTCGCCGGCTGTTCGGTCGGCTCCTGGCTGCGCTACTGGGTGGTTTCGCGCCACGAAAGCGCGGCGTGATGCGCGCGACCGGCTGTGGCGCTTTGTTCCGATCGCGCGCGAAGCCGGCAACTGATGCAACCGTTTGGACGATGACGTCTTTATGAATTGAAGGAGCGCCGTTGACGCACCGGCCGATTTCCACTTCGCTCGGAAACGCGCTACCACCCTGTTCGGGGAGACAAACCGGCAACGGCGTGTCGGGCCTGATCGCCATTGCCGACGGAAGCGCATTCGAGGTCTAGATGCTGGAAGCAATACGCAGGGCGGTCTCGTTTCTGCGCCAGAAGCAAATCCTGCATAAGCTCGGTTTTTTGATCAGCGTCGTGGTCATTGCGGTGGCGTGCTACGTGCTTTTTCACATGCTGCGCGGCATCGACGTCGACGACGTGATCGAGGCGGTGAAGCAGACCGAACCCTCTTCGGTGGCGCTGTCGGCGCTGTTCGTCGCCGCCGGCTACTTCACCTTGACCTTCTACGATATGTTCGCGGTGCGCGCCATCGGCCGGCCCGAGGTGCCCTACCGCACCAACGCGCTGGCCGCTTTCACCAGCTATTCGATCGGCCACAATGTCGGCGCCAGCGTCTTCACCGGCGGCGCGGTGCGCTATCGGATCTATTCGGCCTGGGGGCTCGACGGCGTCGACGTCGCCAAGATCTGCTTTCTCGCCGGGCTGACGTTCTGGCTCGGCAACGCCGCGGTGCTCGGGCTCGGCATCGCCTACCATCCCGAGGCGGCCTCGGCGATCGACCAACTGCCGCCCTGGGTCAACCGCGTCGGTGCCTTCATCATCATCATCGGACTGCTGAGCTATGTGATCTGGGTGTCGATCCGGCCGCGCTGCGTCGGCCGCGGGCATTGGAAGGTCACGCTGCCGGGCGGCACGCTGACCCTGGTGCAGATCGCGATCGGCATCATCGACCTCGGGTTCTGCGCGCTGGCGATGTACGTGCTGTTACCGGACGAGCCTAATGTCGGATTCGTCGTGGTGGCGGTGATCTTCGTCTCGGCGACGCTGCTCGGCTTCGCCAGCCATTCGCCGGGCGGGCTCGGGGTGTTCGACGCCGCCATGCTGGTCGGGCTGTGGCAGATGGACAAGGAAGACCTGTTGGCGGGCATGCTGCTGTTCCGCATGCTGTATTACGTCGCGCCCTTCATCATTTCGGTGATCGTGCTGGCGATCCGCGAACTGGTGCTGGGCGCCCGCTCCAAGCGGCTGCGCAAGATCGCCGTGGCGCTCGACGCCAAATCGGTCCGCGAAGACCCGACCCCGGGATAGCCATGCGCGCGCGCCTGCCCGAGGATCAGACCCGGCCGATCAGCCCGCCCGTGCCGGGGCCTGCCGAGACGTCGCTGCTGGCGCTGTGGTCGGACCGGCTGCGGCATTCCGCGATCGTGCTGCTGATGGCCGGCCTGGTGCTGGCGGCGATGGTGCTGTTCGCCGAATTGGCCCCGGCGCGGGCGATCGCCGGATTCATCTGCATCGTGGCGGCGGCGCTGGTGCCGTGGCGGCTGCACGACGTGGTGGCCACGCGTGAAGAACAGCTCGGCGTCAATCCGGTGCAGACCGCGGTGGTGCGCGCCGTGGTGGCCGGGATGCCGGACCCCGCGGTGCTGCTCGACCGTGCCGGGCGGGTGATCCATCTCAACGCCGCGGCGGCGCAGCTGGCGCCGGCGCTGCGGGTCAATGAATTCGCGCAGTTCGCGCTGCGCTCGCCGGAATTCGTCACCGCGTTGCGCGAGGCCATCGCCACCGCGCAGCCGCGCCGCGCGATGTATCTCGATCACGTCCCGGTCGATCGCTGGCTGGAATTGATTATCACCCCGGTGCCGGTGCCGACCGCGTTCGACGGCACCGAGCAGTGCATGCTGATGACCTTCCACGACCTCACGCCGCTGCGCCGGGTCGAGGAAATGCGCGCCGACTTCGTCGCCAATGCCAGCCATGAATTGCGCACGCCGCTGGCGGCTTTGTCCGGCTTCATCGATACGCTGCAGGGCCCGGCGCGCGACGACGCCAAGGCGCGTGAGCGGTTTCTCGGCATCATGCAGACCCAGGCCAGGCGGATGGCGCGGCTGATCGACGATCTGCTGTCGCTGTCGCGGGTGGAATTGTCGGCGCATGTGCGGCCCGACGCGCTGGTCGATATCGTGCCGCTGATCCGCCAGGTGATCGAGGGGCTGGAGCCGCTGGCCAAGGAACGCCAGGTGGCGATCGAGACCGAGCTGACCGTCGAGACGGCGGTGATTGCCGGCGATCGCGAGGAGCTGCTGCGGCTGTTCGAGAACCTGATCGAGAACGCGCTGAAATACGGCGCCTCCGGTGGTCGGGTGTGCGTCTCGTTGGCACAGGCCGCCTCGGGCGACGGCGTGCTGGAATATCGTTTCATGGTGCGGGATTTCGGCCCCGGCATCGCGCCCGAACATCTGCCGCGCCTGACCGAGCGGTTCTACCGCGTCGACGTCGGCGATAGTCGCTCACAGGGCGGTACTGGGTTAGGATTATCGCTGGTGAAACATATTGTTAACCGGCATCGCGGCCGTTTGTTGATCGAAAGCGTGCTCAATAAAGGGGCGACTTTCACCGCCTGTTTCCCTCCGGGAAAGCCCTAGGTTCCGAGCTGAAACACCTGTGTTTTCAGTAGGTTGTGCGGGTCACACGACTGTCATGAAACCCTCATAAAAGGTCAATCGCCGACCCGTAGATGGGCGGGGGTAAGCGCAATCGGGCGCGATGAGCGCTTCGCTTACCAGATGGAGACCTCCGATGAATTTCTTCAAGGCAATCGTCGCCGCCGGCTTGGTTGCCGCGTCGACGTCGGCGTTCGCCGCCGATATTACCGGAGCCGGGGCCACGTTCCCGTTCCCGGTTTATTCGAAGTGGGCCGACCTCTACAAGAAAGAGACCGGCAACGGACTGAACTACCAGTCGATCGGCTCCGGCGCCGGCATCAAGCAGATCCAGGCCAAGACCGTTACCTTCGGCGCCACCGACGCGCCGCTGAAGCCGGAGCAGCTCGAGAAGGACGGCCTGGTGCAGTGGCCGCAGGTGATGGGCGCGATCGTGCCGGTGGTGAACCTCGAAGGCATCAAGCCGGGTGAACTGGTGTTCGACGGCGAGACCCTGGCCAGCGTCTATCTCGGCAAGATCACCAAGTGGAACGATCCGGCGATCGCCAAGCTCAATCCGAAGCTGAAGCTGCCGACCGACGCCATCACCGTGGTTCGCCGCTCCGACGGCTCTGGCACCACCTTCAACTTCACCGACTATCTGTCGAAGGCCAGCGCCGACTGGAAGTCCAAGGTCGGCTCCGGCACCGCGGTGGAATGGCCCGCCGGCGTCGGCGCCAAGGGCAATGAAGGCGTCGCCGGCAACATCAGCCAGACCAAGAATTCGATCGGCTATGTCGAATACGCCTACGCCAAGCAGAACAAGCTGACCTACGCCGCGATGATCAACAAGGCCGGCAAGACCGTGCAGCCGACCGTCGCCGCGTTCCAGGCCGCCGCCGCCAATGCGGATTGGGCCAAGGCCCCGGGCTACTACCTGATCCTGACCGACCAGCCCGGCGAAGCCTCCTGGCCGATCACCGCGGCGACCTTCATCCTGATGCACAAGGAGCCGGCCGACAAGGCGGCCTCCGCCGAAGCCATCAAGTTCTTCAAATGGGCGTTCGAGAAGGGCGACAAGGCGGCGGAAGAGCTCGACTACATCCCGATGCCCGCCCCGGTCGTCAAGCAGATCGAAAAGACCTGGTCGGCCGACATCAAGAGCTAATAGCCGGTCAGGCTCCGCGCCCCACGGGGCGCGGGCAGCCGAAACGGCGAGTGTTTCCCGGACTCCGTTGCACTGTTCAGAACGGAGTCCGGGTCCGCGCCCCGAGGGGCCGATCCCGGATTGACATCAGCGAGCACGGGTTCCGAGCCGATCTGGCTCTGGAGCGGACCTCGCGCTTTTCGTAGCATTCTTCGTAGGACAGGGGACTGGCGTGGCAGATATGGCCGTTCAAAGCACCGGAATGGAAGCGGCCGCGGGTCCCTATGACCGCGCCAAGGCGCTGAGCGCGTTCAAGCTCGGCGACGTGGCGTTCTACTGGACCACGCGGCTGTGCGCGATCTCGGTGCTGCTGATCCTCGGCGGCATCATCATCTCGCTGATCGCCGGCGCCTGGCCCGCGATCCGCGAATTCGGCTTTTCCTTCCTGTTCACCCAGCGCTGGGCGCCGGCCAACGACCCGCCGATCCTCGGCGCGCTGGGGCCGATCTACGGCACGCTGGTGACCTCGGTGATCGCCATGGTGATCGCGATCCCGGTCGGCATCGGCATCGCGATCTTCCTCACCGAGCTGTGCCCGCAATGGGCGCGCCGCCCGATCGGGCTTGCGGTCGAACTGCTCGCCGGCATTCCGTCGATCATCTACGGCATGTGGGGCTTCTTCGTGCTCGGCCCGTTCATGGCCAATCACCTGCAGCCGTTCCTGATCCGGGCGTTCGACGGCGTGCCGGTGCTGGGCTCGATCTTCGCCGGCCCGCCGTCCTATCTCAGCCTGTTCAATGCCGCGCTGATCCTCGCCATCATGGTGCTGCCGTTCATCACCGCGATTTCGGTCGACGTGTTCAAGACCGTGCCGCCGGTGCTGAAGGAAGCCGCCTACGGCATCGGCTGCACCACCTGGGAAGTCGTCCGCAAGGTGGTGATCCCCTACACGCGGGTCGGCGTGATCGGCGGCATCATGCTGGCGCTCGGCCGCGCGCTCGGCGAAACCATGGCGGTGACCTTCATCATCGGCAACGCCTTCCGCATCACCGGCTCGGTGTTCTCGCCGGGCACCACGATCTCGGCGGCGATCGCCTCCGAATTCGCCGAAAGCGACGGGCTGCATCAGTCCGGCCTGATCCTGCTCGGCCTGTTGTTGTTCGTGCTGACCTTCCTGGTGCTGTCGGCGGCGCGGCTGATGTTGATGCGGCTCGAACGCAAGGCGGGGAACTAAGTCATGATCGCGAAACGCGCCCCGGTTCTCGGCCCGGCTCATACCGCCCAGGGCGAGACCATGAACCCGATCTACAAATCCCGCCGCCGCTCCGATTTCACCATCAAGGCGCTGTGCCTGGCGGCCACGCTGTTCGGCGTCACCTGGCTGGCGATGATCCTGTTCACGCTGTTCTACAACGGCCTCGCCGGCATCAACTATCAGGTGTTCACCCAGAACACCCCGCCGCCGGGCTCCACCGACGGCGGCTTGCTCAACGCCATCGTCGGCTCGATCATCATGACGGTGATCGGCGTCGGCATCGGCGCGCCGCTCGGGCTGTTCGCCGGCACCTATCTCGCCGAATACGGCAAGCACGACAAACTCACCTCGGTGATCCGCTTCATCAACGACATCCTGTTGTCGGCGCCCTCGATCATCATCGGCCTGTTCATCTACGGCGCCGTGGTGGTGCCGATGGGCGGCTTCTCGGCCTTCGCAGGCAGCCTGGCGCTGGCGGTGATCGTGATCCCGGTGGTGGTGCGTACCACCGAGGACATGCTGCTGCTGGTGCCGAGCTCGCTGCGCGAGGCGGCCTCCGCGCTCGGCCTGCCGCGTTCGCTGGTCATCAAGCGGATCGCCTACCGCGCCGCCCGCGCCGGGCTGATCACCGGCGTGCTGCTCGCCACCGCGCGGGTCGCCGGCGAAACCGCACCCTTGTTGTTCACCGCGCTCAGCAACCAGTTCTTCAGCCTGGATCTCACCAAGACCATGGCCAACCTGCCGGTGACCATCAACAACTTCGTGCAAAGCCCCTACGAGTACTGGAAGCAGCTCGCCTGGAGCGGGGCTTTGATCATCACCTTGACCGTTCTGGCCCTGAACATTGGCGCGCGCATCCTTGGCGCCGAGAGGACTGCGAAATGACCGAGATTTCCGTTGCCACCAGCGTTCCCAACGCCGGCGCGCCGCCCTCCGCGGTGGCCGGCCAGGACGAGCGCGCCAAGGTCAGCGTTCGCGACCTCAACTTCTACTACGGCGACAACCACGCGCTGAAGGCGATCAACCTCAACCTGGTCGCCAACCGCGTCACCGCCTTCATCGGCCCGTCGGGCTGCGGCAAGTCGACGCTGCTGCGGATCTTCAACCGGATGTACGATCTGTATCCGGGCCAGCGCGCCACCGGCCAGGTGATGCTGGACAGCCAGAACGTGCTCGATCCCAAGCTCGACCTCAACCTGCTGCGGGCGCGGGTCGGCATGGTGTTCCAGAAGCCGACGCCGTTTCCGATGACGATCTACGAGAACATCGCCTTCGGGGTGCGGCTGTACGAGAAGATCTCCAAGTCGGAGATGGACAATCGCGTCGAGCGCGCGCTGCGCGGCGGCGCGTTGTGGAACGAGGTCAAGGACAAGCTCAGCGCCTCGGGTCTCAGCCTGTCCGGTGGCCAGCAGCAGCGGCTGTGCATCGCCCGCACCATCGCGGTGCGGCCGGAAGTGATCCTGTTCGACGAACCCTGCTCGGCGCTGGACCCGATTTCCACCGCCAAGATCGAAGAACTGATCGACGAATTGAAGGAAGACTACACCATCGCCATCGTCACCCATAACATGCAGCAGGCGGCGCGGGTGTCGGACTCCACGGCCTTCATGTACCTCGGCGAGCTGATCGAATTCGGCGAGACCAACAAGATCTTCACCTCGCCGACCGATCGCCGCACCCAGGACTACATCACCGGCCGCTTCGGCTGAGCCAGAAAGAACCATCATGGCCTTCGAACACACCACCAAGGCTTTCGACAGCGATCTGCAGGAACTGACGCGGCTGGTCGCCGAGATGGGCGGCCTCGCCGAGCGCCAGATCGTGGATTCGGTCGACGCCCTGACCCGCCGCGACGTCGCACTCGGCGCCCGCGTGGTCGCCGCCGATTCCGAGATCGACCAGCTGCAGCGGGTGATCGAGGAGCGCGCGGTGCTGACCATCGCCAGGCGGCAGCCGATGGCGGTCGACCTGCGCGAGATCGTCGGCGCGTTGCGCGTCGCCACCGATCTGGAGCGGATCGGCGACCTCGCCAAGAATATCGGCAAGCGCGTCAACGCGCTCGACAACGACTTCCATCCCCTGAAGCTGATCCGCGGCCTGGAACACATGACCGACCTGGTGCAGTCGCAGGTCAAGGCGGTGCTCGACGCCTACGCGGCGCACGATCTGCCGGCCGCGATGGTGGTGTGGAACGGCGACGAGGAGGTCGATGCGATCTGCACCTCGCTGTTCCGCGAACTCCTGACCTACATGATGGAAGATCCGCGCAATATCAGCTTCTGCATCCACCTGATGTTCTGCGCCAAGAACATCGAGCGGATCGGCGACCACGCCACCAACATCGCCGAGACCGTGTTCTACATGATCGAAGGCCAGCAAATCCTCGACAAGCGGCCGAAGGGCGACATGACCAATTTCGCCGACGCCGCCCCCGGCAACACGTGAGAGACCGATAGATGAGCGCGCGCATCCTGGTAGTTGAAGACGAAGAAGCGCTGACGACGCTGCTGCGCTACAACCTCGACGCCGAAGGTTACGACGTCGAGACGGTGGCGCGCGGCGACGACGCCGACACGCGGCTGAAGGAGCGGATCCCCGACCTGATCGTGCTGGACTGGATGTTGCCCGGGCTGTCCGGCATCGAATTGTGCCGGCGATTGCGGGCGCGGCCGGAAACCAAGCAGCTGCCGATCATCATGCTGACCGCGCGCGGCGAGGAGAGCGAGCGGGTCCGCGGGCTCGCCACCGGCGCCGACGATTACATCGTGAAACCGTTTTCGGTTCCGGAATTGCTGGCCCGGGTGAAGGGCCTGCTGCGCCGCGCCAGCCCCGAGCGGCTCGCCACCGTGCTGGCCTATGGCGACATCGAGCTCGACCGCGACAAGCGCCGCGTGGCGCGCTCGGGCCGGCCGATCGATCTGGGACCTACCGAATATCGGCTGCTGGAGTTTTTTCTCGAACATCCCGGCCGGGTGTTCAGCCGCGAACAATTGCTCGACAGCGTCTGGGGCCGCGACATCTACATCGACGAGCGCACCGTCGACGTGCATATCGGCCGCTTGCGCAAATTGCTCAATCCCGGCCGTGAGCAGGATCCGATCCGCACCGTGCGCGGCGCCGGCTACGCGCTCGACGACCGCTTCGCCGCCAAGGCGGAGTGATCGGCTCGGCTAGCCGGGTCATGGCCGGGGTTGCCCCGGCCATCCACGAGCGACAGCCCGCACAAACCGTGCGGGCGCAGGACAAACGCTGTCACCATTTTGCGAGCTAAGCGGTCGATGAGGGCTGCGGGCTAAGCCCCGTCACCCTGAGGTGCGCGCCTGCGCGCATTCGGCGCTGCGGCAAAGTCAGACCTGGCGCGCCTCGAAGGGCGACGGCTGGTCTGCGATGGTCCTGAGACGGTGAAGAGCCGTGGCGAAGCCGCGCACCGTGGCGTCATCCTTCGAGGCCCGCGCGCAACGCATCACGTGAGGAAGCGCTTCGCGGGCGCGGGCACCTCAGGATGACGGCGCATCCTGAGCAGTCGTCATCGAGAAGTCTCGGAGCGCAGCCGCGCGCTTAGCGCGTCGGCTTGGCCTGCTGGCGGCGGCGATCGCCGGCCGGCTGGTAGGCGATGCGCGAGTGATGCGCACAATAGGGCAGGCTCTGCAGCGCCTTGCCGCCGCAGAAGAAAAACTCCGGATTGGACGGATCGCCGATCGGCCAATGGCAGGTCGCCTCGTTGAGTTCCAGCAGGCTGAGCCGCTGGCTCATCGGCACCACGTTGTCGTGCGCCACCGGATCCGGCTCGGCCTCGACCTCGAACACATGCGCCAGCGCGGTGTTGCCGCGCGCCACCGGGCGCGTCACCCGCATCATGTGCTGAGCCGGACGCGCCTTGCGCGGCCGCGGCGCCGCCGACGTCGGGCTCTTGGCGCGTCCCGACAGGCCGAGCCTGTGGACTTTGCCAATCACCGCGTTGCGCGTCACATTGCCGAGCTCTGCGGCGATTTGGCTGGCTGACAGCCCGCCTTCCCAGAGCTTCTTCAATTGTTCGACGCGATCGTCGGTCCAGGTCAATACCGTCATCGCTCTATCCCTTCGTGTCGCGGCCGCCGTTCCAAAGCAGCGCTGCGACTCAAATGTCTGCAAAATCCCCTGCCGGCAGAATCCCTTAGCCCTCGCCGAACGCTGCAAGCGCGCACCGGCGTTACGCAGTACTGAGGACTCGAGAGGATCACAAACCGTGCACGAGATGTCGTACCCGACAGACCAAAGGCTACAATATGCCGTGACTCTCGCGCAAGAGTCCGGGCAGGTGCGTCCACACCTTCTAACTACTAGGATTGCACGTATCGGCCTATTTTTGTGGTGACTCGGTGGAGAGGCGGTGGTGACGCGGTGTCGCGCCGCGACGATTGCGGGAACTCTGACGCAGTCACAGGTTGACAGTCATCGCAGCGCACATAGAATAATGCCACGTGCCGCCTGGAAAGGCGGCACGTTTCGTTTCCGGGGTCCCTCAGCCCGATCGCGCGATCGCCGCGGATCGAGCCGCACCCCAACTTCCGATCGGATCAGCCATGTCGAAGAGCGCTGCGACCTCCCATCTTTTGCCGGTATTTGCCAGGGCGGATCTCGCCTTCGCGCGCGGCGAAGGGGTTTGGCTGATCTCGACCACCGGCGAGCGCTATCTGGATTTCACCAGCGGCATCGCGGTGAACGCGCTCGGCCATTGCCATCCGCATCTGGTGGCGGCGCTGCAGGAGCAGGCGACGCAGCTCTGGCACATGTCGAATTTGTTCAAGAGCCCGGACGGTGAGCGCTTGGCGGCGCGGCTGTGCGAGCAGAGCTTCGCCGACTTCGTGTTCTTCGCCAATTCCGGCGCCGAGGCGATGGAATGCGCGATCAAGATCACCCGCAAGCATCACGCAGCCTTGGGTCATCCCGAGCGCTACCGCATCATCACCTTCGAGGGCGCGTTTCACGGCCGCACCCTGGCGACGCTGGCGGCCACGGGCTCGGCGAAGTACCTCGACGGCTACGGCCCGCCGATGGACGGCTTCGACCAGGTGCCGCTCGGCGATCTCGATGCGGTGAAGGCCGCGATCGGCCCCGGCACCGCCGGCATCCTGATCGAGCCGCTGCAGGGCGAGGGCGGCGTGCGCTCGCCGCCGCACGCGTTCTTCCGCGCGCTGCGCGAATTGTGCGATCAGCACGGCCTGCTGCTGATCTTCGATGAGGTGCAGACCGGCATGGGCCGCACCGGCGCGCTGTTCGCGCATCAGCGGATCGGCGTGACGCCGGACGTGATGGCGCTCGCCAAGGCGCTGGGCGGCGGATTTCCGATCGGCGCTTGTCTTGCCACCGCTGACGCCGCCGCCGGCATGACGCCCGGCTCGCACGGCTCGACCTTCGGCGGCAATCCCTTGGCGATCGCCGCCGGCAACGCGGTGCTCGACATCATGCTGAAGCCGGGCTTCTTCGAGCGCGTGCAGCAGATCGCGATATTGGCCCGGCAGAAGCTCGCCTCGGTGGTCGACCGCTATCCGCAGGTGCTCGCCGAAGTGCGCGGCGAAGGTCTGCTGATCGGCTTGAAGGCGGTGGTGCCGTCGACCGATCTGGTGGCGGCGCTGCGCGAGCAGAAACTGCTGACCGTCGGCGCCGGCGACAATGTGGTGCGGCTGCTGCCGCCGCTGATCGTCTCGGAGGCCGAAATCGACGACGCGGTGGAGCGGATCGAGCGCGCCTGCGTGGCGTTGTCGGCGGCGCCTGCGTTGCAGCGGGAGGCCGGACGATGAGCACGCCGCGCCATTTCCTCGATCTCACCGAGCTGCCGACCAAGGAGCTGCGCCGCATTCTCGACGCCAGCGTGGCGATGAAGGCGAAGCTGAAGGCCAAGGATCCCAACGACAAGCCGGGCAAGCCGCTCGAGGGCAAGACGCTGGCGATGATCTTCGAGAAGCCCTCGACCCGCACAAGGGTGTCGTTCGACGTCGGGATGCGGCAGCTCGGCGGCGAGGCGATCATGCTGACCGGCGCCGAGATGCAGCTCGGCCGCGGCGAGACCTTCGCCGACACCGCGAAGGTGTTGTCGCGCTACGTCGATGCGATCATGATCCGCATCCTCAACCACGAGGCGCTGCTGGAATTGGCCGCGCACGCCACCGTGCCGGTGATCAACGGCCTGACCCGGCGCTCGCATCCCGGCCAGGTGATGGCCGACCTGATGACGTTCGAGGAGCATCGCGGCCCGATCGAAGGCCGCACCATCGCCTGGACCGGCGACGACAACAACGTGCTGGCGTCCTGGGTGCATGCCGCCGAGCGCTTTCACTTCAACCTGCGGATCGCCACGCCGCCGCAGCTCGCGCCGAACAAGGCGATGAAGGACTGGATCAAGGCCACCGGCGCTTCGATCCAGATCGGCAACGATGCCGAGGCCGCGGTGAAGGGCGCCGATTGCGTCCTCACCGATACCTGGGTGTCGATGGGCGACAAGGAAGGCGAGCATCGCCACAACCTGTTGAAGCCGTTCCAGGTCAACGCCAAGCTGATGTCGCTGGCCGACAAGGACGCGATCTTCATGCACTGTTTGCCGGCGCATCGCGGCGAGGAGGTCACCGACGAGGTGATCGACGGCCCGCAATCGGTGGTGTTCGACGAAGCCGAAAACCGCCTGCACGCCCACAAGGGCATCCTGGCCTGGTGCTTCGACGCGGTGGGGTGAGGCGGCGCTGAATTCAGCGTGCCCCGGACGCAGCGCAACGCGTCAGCGTTGCGGTGCGAGCCGGGGCCGTTCCAAGCGCAACATCGTCAAGCGCGGCGCTCCAGCGCAACATCCGTAACGGTCCCGGCTCACGGCGCGGCGCAGATGCGCCGCTCCGCGTCCGGGACACGATTGCCGCCAATGCCCTGCTTCACATTTCCCCGCCCCGGGGTTTTCATCGCCATAGCCCGACCCCAGATAGAGCGCCATGACCGAACAATCCCCCGATCCGAAAATCCATGTCGCGCCCCCCGAGCGCGCGCCGTCTCCGGTTCCCGTCGATGATGAGGTGCTGCCGTTCGAGGTGGGCTCGCTCGATCTGCGCGGCCGGCTGACGCGGCTTGGCCCGGCGCTCGACGACATCCTCACCAAGCACGATTACCCGGCCCCGGTCGGCAAACTGCTCGGCGAGGCCATCGTGCTGACCACGCTGCTCGGCTCGCAGCTGAAATTCGACGGCCGCTTCATCCTGCAGACCCAGACCGACGGCCCGGTGTCGTTTCTGATCGTGGATTTCCAATCGCCCGACCGCATCCGCGCCTATGCGCGGTTCGACAAGTCGCGGCTCGCCGAGGGACAGGATTCTGCGGCGCTGCTCGGCCGCGGCCATCTCGCCATGACCATCGACCAGGGCGCCGACATGAAGCGCTATCAGGGCCTGGTGGCGCTGGAAGGCGGCGACCTGGAAGACGCCGCGCATGAATATTTCCTGCGCTCCGAGCAGATCCCCACCAAGGTGCGGATCGCGGTCGGCGAGGAATGGCGCGGCGGCGAGGGGCCGAAACATCGCTGGCGCGCCGGCGGCATGCTGCTGCAGTTTCTCCCCAAGGCCGCGGCGCGGGCGCAGCGCGACCTGCATCCCGGCGATGCGCCGGAGGGCGCCGCGGTGAACGAGGTGCCGGAGGACGACGCCTGGGTCGAGGGCCAGTCGCTGATCTCAACCGTCGAAGACATCGAGCTGATCGATCCGGACCTCTCCGGCGAGCGCTTGCTGTATCGGCTGTTTCACGAACGCGGCGTCCGGGTGTTCGCGCCGCAGTCGATGCGGGCGAAATGCTCGTGTTCGCGCGAGGCGGTCTCGACCATGCTGTCGAACTTCGAAGCCAACGACCGCGCCGAAATGGTCAAGGACGGCAAGGTGGTGGTGACCTGCGAGTTCTGCTCGTCGGTCTATGAGTTCACGCCTGCGGAAGCCGGGGTGGAGTAAGCAGCTTCGCCGCGCTCGCGTCAGAGGCGACGCGACGGCGGAATGCCTTCGCAATTGTCAGGCGTCATTCCGGGGCACGAGCGGCGTGAGCCGCGAGTGAACCCGGAATCTTGCTGCGGGTGCAAGCGCCGGACCTGTTGCGAGATTCCGGGTTCGCTCGGCCTATCGGCCTCGCGCCCCGGAATGACAACCTGGTAGCGCTGCCCCGCCCATGAAACGCAAAGCCGCTGATCCAACGGCCCGCTAATTCAACGTCCGTTTCGCTTCCGGGCTGTCCAGCGAGAACGCCGGGACGTCGATCTCGAACGGCTCGCCGCTGGCGGTGACCATTTGATAACGCCCGGCCATGAAGCCCGAGGCGGTCGGCAGCGGCACGCCCGAGGTGTATTCGAAGCGCTGGCCCGGCTCCAGCACCGGCTGTTCGCCGACCACGCCTTCGCCGCGGACTTCCTGCTTGCGGCCGGACGCGTCGGTGATGATCCAGTGCCGGGTGCGCAGCTGCACCGTCTCGTCGCCGGAATTGATGATGACGATGGTGTAGGACCAGAAGAACTGGCGGTTTTCCGCCGAGGAGCGCTCCGGCAGGAAGTTCGGCTCGACGGTCACCTCGATCTGGCGGGTTACGGCACGGTACATAGCGGTGGTCTTTCGGTTTTTTGTCATCTTACGCCAAATCGGGTGCCGGAACCAGATTTGGCGACGCCGTCGTCGGGGCCGGATCGCCGTTTCAACACAGTTGCGTGGTAGCCGACGTCACATCAAATGATCCGGTCCGGTTCGGTTCCCTGACGCGTCGGGATCGGCACGGCCGGTGCCGACAAACCTTGCAAATCGCGGGCCGATCCGGGCATTTTGGCGCGGCCGCGCGATGCCAAAGGTCGCGCGCGACCCTGATCTTTCCCAACGGTGCCCCATGACGTCCGTCGCCGAATCCCCTGCCGGAGCGCCGTTCGGCCCCGTCGCCACCGACGCGGTGCAAGCTCAGCCCGCCAAGCCGCGCGCCGCCAGGCCGGAGAGCGCCGCCAGCAAGCGCGAGCTGCGGCTCGATCTGTTTCGCGGCCTGGCGCTGTGGCTGATCTTCATCGATCACCTGCCGCCGAACCTTTTGACCTGGCTCACCATCCGCAATTACGGCTTCAGCGACGCCACCGAGATTTTCATCTTCATCTCCGGCTACACCGCCGCCTTCGTCTATGGCCGCGCCATGGTGGAGCAGGGGTTTGTGGTCGCCGCGGCGCGGATCCTGAAGCGGGTCTGGCAGATCTATGTCGCGCACGTGTTCCTGTTCACGATCTTTCTCGCGGAGATTTCCTACGTCGCGACCTCGTTCGAGAGCCCGTTGTATTCCGAAGAAATGGGCATCCTCGATTTCCTCAAGCAGCCCGACGTCACCATCGTGCAGGCGCTGCTGCTGCGGTTTCGCCCGGTCAATATGGACGTGCTGCCGCTCTATATCGTGCTGATGTTCTTCCTGCCGCCGATCCTGTGGCTGATGCTGCGCAAGGCCGACCTGGCGCTGACGCTGTCGGTGGCGCTGTATGCGGCGACATGGCACTTCGATCTGTATCTCAGCGCCTATCCGAGCGGGGTGTGGGCGTTCAATCCGTTCGCCTGGCAATTGTTGTTCGTGTTCGGGGCATGGTGCGCGCTCGGCGGTGCACAACGGATGGCGCGGATATTGTCGTCCAACATCACCTTGGCGCTCTCTATCGCCTATCTTCTCGCGGCATTTTTTGTCACGTTGACCTGGTATGTGCCGCAACTGCATCCTCTGATGCCCCGGCTGATCGAACAGTGGATGTATCCGATCAACAAGACCGACCTCGACGTGCTGCGTTTCGCGCATTTTCTGGCGCTGGCTGCGATCACCGTGCGGTTTCTGCACCGCGATTGGCCCGGCCTGAAATCGCCGTGGCTGCGCCCGGTGATCCTGTGCGGCCAGCATTCGCTGGAGATCTTCTGCCTCGGCATCTTCCTGGCGTTCGCCGGCTACTTCATCCTGGCCGAAATCGCCGGCGGCACGCTGATGCATTTCGTGGTCAGCATGTCCGGCGTGGTGCTGATGTCGGCCGCGGCCTGGCTGTTCTCCTGGTACAAGCGGGTCGCCGCCAAGGCCGGACCGCGCGCGGCCAGCAACGACGCCGACCTGGCGGGAGGGGCAGCATGAGGGCGATATCGCGCGTCGGGCTCGGGCTGTGCCTGCTCGCCATGCTGGCGCCGGGCGTAGCGCTCGCCGACGACGCGCCCGGCAGCTGCAACGTGCCGGCCTATCTGTTGACCAGCGACGCCTCGCTGCCAAAGGTCGCGGAGGCCTTGAAAGCGTCCCGCCCGCTGGACATCTTGGTGGTCGGCAGCCGCTCCTCGACCATCATGACCGCCGACGCCACCTCGTATCCCTGGCGGATGCAGAGCGCGCTGCAGGAAAAGCTGCCGGCGGCGACCGTCAACGTGGCCGTCGAACTGAAGGTCAAGAAGACCGCCGAGGAGGCGATCGCCGGCTTCGCCAAGATGCTCGAGGAGCGCAAGCCGGTGCTGGTGGTCTGGCAGACCGGGACCTTCGACGCCACGCGCTCGGTCGATCCCGACGAGTTCCGCGACGCCGTCGACGAGGGCGTCGCGCTGATCAAGACGGCCGGTGCCGACGTGATTTTAATGAATCTGCAGTACAGCCCGCGCACCGAAACGATGATTTCGTCCGCGCCGTATTTGGACAATCTGCGCGTGGTCGCCCAGAAGCACGAGATTCCGCTGTTCGATCGTTTCGCGATCATGCGGGAATGGAATGAGAAGGGCGAATTCGACCTGTTCAGCCCGTCGCCCGGGATCGATTTGGCCAAGCGCGTGCACGACTGCATCGGTCGCGCGCTGGCGAGTTTGGTGATCGAAGCCGCCCGGATCAATCCGGGTGAATTGAGGATACAGCGTTAATGTTGCGTGATGGCGTGAAACAGGCGAGGGCGGTCGCGGCGGTTGCCGCGCTGCTGTTGCTGACGTGCGCGTCGCAAGCCGGCGCCCAAATGGCGCATGCGGCGACGCCGCCCGATCATTCGGCGATCTCCGCGGCCGCGGAACCTCAGGGGCCGCAGGCCCAGGCGCCCGACAAGGCGCAGGACCGTTTCCCCGACAAGGGCCTCGCCGACAAGGGCCTCGCCGGCAAGGCGGTCGACCGCGTCAAGGACGCCGCCAAACAGGCCGGCGATATTCTGACCCGGGTGCCCTGCCTGCCGCCGAAGGGCGGGCTGAAGCCGATGGGATCGCTGCCGCACGTCGCCGCCAAGCTGATTTCCGGCGCGCCGGTGGTGATCGTGGCGTTCGGCTCGTCGTCGACCCAGGGCTACGGCTCGACCTCGCCGGCCTTCAACTATCCGAACCGGCTCGCCGCGCAGCTGCACCGGCGCTACCCGACCGCCGACATTTCGGTGGTCAACCGCGGCCAGGGCGGCGAAGACGCCCCCGAGATGATGGCGCGGCTGAAGAGTTCGGTGCTGGATCTGAAGCCCGATCTGGTGATCTGGCAGGTCGGTACCAACGCCATCCTGCGCAATCTCGATCCGGCGGACACCGCCAAGATGGTCGGGGACGGCATCACCACGATCCAGGCCGCCGGCGCCGACCTGGTGCTGGTCGATCCGCAATACGCCCCGCGCGTCAACGAAAAGGCCGAGAAGGCCAGCCGCATGGTGCAGCTGCTCGGCCGCGTCGCCGAGTTGCGCAAGGTGGGCTTTTTCCCGCGCTTCGAAGTGATGCGGCAGTGGCACGAGAACCAGGCGATCCCGTTCGAGAGCTTCGTGATCGCCGACGGCCTGCACATGAACGACTGGGGCTACGCCTGCTTCGCGCAATTGCTCGGCGACGACATCATCCGCTCGGTCGGCCAGATCAAGCTCGGCGTCAACGTGCCGGCCGACGTGCGGACGTATCGGCCGATGTAGTAGCTCGCGCGGCGCTTGTCCCTCATGGTGAGGAGCATCGCGCAGCGATGCGTCTCGAACCATGAGCCGCATCCCTCGAGACGCCCGGCTTCGCGCTTCGCGCTGCGCCGCGCTCCTCGGGATGAGGGACGTACATGCCGATAAGGCGTGCATCCCGATAAAATGTTGAGTGCCGACAAAGTGAATCGCGTCCCGGACGCGGGGCGGCGCTTTGCGCCGCGCCGTGAGCCGGGACCGTTACGGAGACTGCCTTCGCGATGGCCCCGGCTCGGCCGCATCGCGCCGCTCGCGCGGCGCGCCGCATCCGTCCGGGGCAGGCGATAGCTCGCCTGCCTACGCCTTCTCCAGCGCCGCCAAGAGATCCGCGATCAGGTCGTCCTGGTGCTCGATGCCGGCGGAGTAGCGGATGAAGCCCTCGCTGATGCCGAGTTCGGCGCGCACCTCCGGCTTCAGCCTTTGATGCGTGGTGGTCGCCGGATGGGTGACCAGGCTGCGCGCATCGCCGAGGTTGTTGCTGATCAGCGTCAGCTTCAGCGCGTTGAGGAAGCGGAACGCGCTTTCCTTGCCGCCCTTGACGTCGAGGCCGACCAGCGTCGAGCCGGCGCGCATCTGCTTCTTCACGGTGGCGGCCTGCGGATGGTCGTCGCGGCCGGGGTAAATCAGCCGGGCGATCTTCGGATGGCCGGCCAACGCGTCGGCCACCGCGGCGGCGTTGCTGGTCTGCTTCTCGACCCGGATCGCCAGCGTCTCCAGCCCCTTCAACAACACCCAGGCGTTGAACGGCGACAGCGACGGTCCGGTCTGCCGCAGATACATCTGGATGTGTTCTTCGATGAAGGCGGTCGACGACAGCACCACGCCGCCGAGACAGCGGCCCTGGCCGTCGATGTGCTTGGTCGCCGAATACACCACGACGTCGGCGCCGAGTTCGAGCGGGCTCTGCCACAGCGAGGTCGCGAACACGTTGTCGACCACGAGGCGCGCGCCGCCGGCGTGCGCGATCTTGGCGATCTCGGTGATATCCAGCACGTCGAGCGTGGGGTTGGTCGGGCTTTCGAGAAAGAACGTCTTGGTGTTGGGCCGCAGCGCCTTTTCCCACTGCGCGAGGTCGAGGCCGTCGACCAGCGTGGATTCGATGCCGTAGCGCGGCAGCAGGTCTTCCACCACGTAGCGGCAGGAGCCGAACATCGCCTTCGAGGCGACGACGTGGTCGCCGGCGCGCAGCGGCGCCAACAACGCCGCGGTCACCGCCGCCATCCCGGTGGCGGTGGCGCGGGCGGTTTCGGCACCTTCGAACTCCGCCATGCGCTGTTCGAACGCCGACACCGTCGGATTGGAGAATCGCGAATATTGGAAGCCGGGGTCGTCGCCGGTGAAGCGCGCCTCGCATTGCTCGGCGGACTCGTAGACGAAGCCCTGGGTGAGAAACAGCGCGTCGGAGGTCTCGCCATATTGCGAGCGCAGCGTGCCGGAATGCACCAGCCTGGTCTCGCGGCGATAGGCGGAGGTCGATGGTGCGGTGGTCTTGGTCTCGGACATGTGGTCTCCCTCGTGACCGCATCTCCGCGGGCACAAAAAAACCGGCCTGGAAAATTCCACAGGCCGGGATCACACTGTCCCCGGCCTGTTTAGCGATTTATTTAACGTGGCTGCAAGCCGGCCGGCTCAAATCACCACGGGATAAGTCTTGCTCTTAATCCTGAGCGCTCTTTCCGTCAAGCCGGGCATCGGATAACCGATAAAAGCGCGTGATTTAAGCGCCAGGAGGGCATGGCTGCCATCCGAAGGATCGACACCGTGCCATTTACATTACCAGCCGACGCCAACGGAATTCTGCCCGACCGCATGATCGCGGCGATGGCCGATGCCGGGCTGATCCTGCCGGACTATCCGTTCGTGGAAAGCCAGATCCAGCCCGCCAGCCTCGACCTGCGGCTCGGCGACATCGCCTATCGGGTACGCGCCAGCTTCCTGCCGGGGCCGGATTGCACCGTCGCCGAGCGGATCGACGAGCTGAAGCTGCACGAGATCGACCTCTCCGACGGCGCGGTGCTGGAGACCAACTGCGTCTATATCGTGCCGCTGTTGGAGAGCCTGGCGCTGCCGAAGAACATCGTCGCCGCCGCCAATCCGAAAAGCTCGACCGGCCGGCTCGACGTGTTCACCCGGGTGATCGCCGACGGCACCAGGCGCTTCGACATGATCGGCGCCGGCTATCACGGCCCGCTCTACGCCGAAATCAGTCCGAAGACCTTTCCGGTGCTGCTGCGCGAGGGCTCGCGGCTGTCGCAGGTGCGCTTCCGCACCGGCGCGGCGGTGCTCGATGCCGACGAATTGCAGGCGCTGCACGATACCGAGCGGCTGGTCGATTGTGACGACGCCGACCTCGTGGGCGGCGTGGCGGTGAGCGTCGATCTGTCCGGCGAGAATGCCAACGGCTTCGTCGGCTATCGCGCCAAGCGCCACACCGGCGTGGTCGATATCGATCGCCGCGGCGGCTATCCGATCGGCGAGTTCTGGGAGCCGATCGCGGCGCGTCCCGACGGCGCGCTGATCCTCGATCCCGGCGAGTTTTACATTCTCGCCTCGAAAGAAGCCGTGCAGGTGCCGCCGGACTACGCCGCCGAGATGGTGCCGTTCGATCCCTTGGTCGGCGAATTCCGCGTGCATTACGCCGGCTTCTTCGATCCCGGCTTCGGCTACGAGGGCGCCGGCGGGCTCGGCTCCCGCGCGGTGCTGGAAGTGCGCTCGCGCGAGGTGCCGTTCATCCTCGAGCACGGCCAGATCGTCGGCCGCCTGATCTACGAGAAAATGCTGGCGCGCCCCGCCGCACTGTACGGCCAGCGCATCGGCTCGAACTATCAGGGCCAGAGTTTGAAGCTGAGCAAGCATTTCAAGGCGTAGGCCAGCAAAGCGATCACCAGAGCGGCTTGGCGATATGGCCGATATCGTGACCCTCAGCGTTCCAGCTGCGGAGATGGACGCTGCCGTCCGACGCGACTTCAATCAGCGTGTTGATCAAGTCCGCGTTTCTGGCGATGAACACCTCCAACACTTTGCCGAACAATCTGATCTGCTCGTCGCGCTTGGCCAGGGGAATCAACACCACCAAGCCATCATGGATCTCCAGCTTGGCATATTGTTTCAGGAAGTCGCGGCGGTTGTTGGTCACCATGACGTAGTTATGGGCGACCGCAAAGCGCACCAAATTCCAGTCCTGCCAGCCGGCTTTCCCGATATGCGTCACGTGGTCGGCCTCGAAGCCGCGCGCCTTTGCAGCGGCGACCAGCGCCACGCTCAAGCATTCGTCGATCAGAAAACGCGCGTTCAATGCGCAGCCGGGTTCGGCACGATGGATTTCCAGCCGGGTCCGTAGGTCGCCTCGGCCCAGCGGATCACTGCATCGATGCCGTCGATTGGCAGGCTGGGATAATCTTCAAAAATCTCGTGAGCGCTATGGCCGCCGCGCAGATAGGCGACGATGGTCTCGGCCGGCACGCGCGTGCCCTTGACGACCGGATCGCCGCTCATGATCGACGGGTCGCTCGTCACCTCAGCTTGTATCGGCGGGGCTTGGCGCAAAACGCTCATCATTTCGCTCCGGCAGGCGGCCGCACGCGCGACCGGCAAGCCCGCACGTTATATCAATTGCCGGGGTCGGGGAATGGCAGCCTACTGCCCCGCCTCCGCCGCCTTCGCGGCGGTGTCCGGCGTCACCCGCCACACCACATTGCCGACGTCGTCGGCGACCAGCAGCGCGCCGGTTTTGTCGATCTTGACGCCGACCGGGCGGCCCTGGGCTTCGTCCTGGTCGTTGAGGAAGCCGGTCAGCACGTCCTGCGGCTTGCCCGACGGCTTGCCGTCCTTGAACGGCACGAAGATCACCTTGTAGCCGCTATATGGATTGCGATTCCACGAGCCGTGCTGGCCGATGAAGGCGCCGCCCTTCATGGCTTCCGGAAACAGCTCGCCGGTGTTGAAGGTCAGCCCCAGCGACGCCGTATGGGCGCCGAGCGCGTAGTCCGGTACGATCGCCTTGGCCACCAGGTCCGGTCGTTGCGGCTCGACCCGGACGTCGACATGCTGGCCGTAGTAACTGTGGGGCCAGCCGTAGAAGCCGCCGTCCTGCACCGAGGTCATGTAGTCCGGCACGAGGTCGCTGCCGATCTCGTCGCGTTCGTTCACGACGACCCACAGTGCGCCGCTTTGCGGCTGCCAGGACGGGCTGTTCGGGTTGCGCAAGCCCGAGGCGAACACCCGCGTGGCGCCGCTCGCCCGGTCGATTTCCAGAATCCCGGCGCGGTCTTTTTCGGCCGCGATGCCGTTCTCGCCGACATTGCTGTTGGAGCCGACGGTGGCGTAGAGCTTGGCCCCGTCCGGGCTTGCGGTGAGATCCTTGGTCCAGTGATGGTTGATCGGCCCGCCGGGCAGGTCCGCGACCTTCACCGCGGCCGCCGTGATCTTGGTATCGCCGCTGCGGTAGGGGAATTTCACCATCGCGTCGGCGTTGGCGACATAAAGCTCGTCGCCGACCAGCACCATGCCGAACGGCGACTTCAACCCCTCCAGAAACGCGCTGCGGGTTTCGGCGGTGCCGTCACCGTCGGCATCGCGCAGCAGGGTGATGCGGTTGGCGCTCGGCGTCGCCGCGCCGGCGCGCTTCTGGAACAGCCGCTGCACCCAGGCGCGGATGCCCTTGCCGTCCTCCGGCTTCGGCGGCGCGTTGCTCTCCGCCACCAGCACGTCGCCGTTGGGCAGCACGTAGAGCTGGCGCGGATGGTCGAGCCCGGTCGCGAAGGCGTTGACCGCCATGCCGGCGGCCGGCGTCGGCTTGGCGCCGTCGGGCCAGCGATTGACGGTGGCGACGTTGATGGTGGGGATCAGCGAGGACTTCGGCTGCACCAGCGTCGGCGAGGGGCCGAAATCCTGTCCGTCGGCGACGGTGGCCTTTTCATTGCAGGCGGCGAGCGGCAGCGTCAGTGCGGCAAGGCAGCTCGCGACAAGATACTTGCGATGCATCGGGGCGATCCTCGGGTTGCCGACACAAATGCCGCAACGCCACGAATGTTCAGCGCAACGGCGTGAACTTGCTGTGACAAGTTGCGGCAGGGGAATGAGCTATCCGGGCGCGCGCGGCGGCGCGAACAATAGTGCGTCGAACAGCGTCGGGCCGCGGCCGGCCAGCGCGCCCTCGATCGACAGCAGCCGGTAGCGGCTGACGATGCCGCCGCAGGCCGGCGCGCCGCCGGTGTCGCCGCGCGCCGGCACCGCGCGGTGGCACGGCACCAGCAGGGCGAACGGATTTTTCGAAAGCGCCTGGCCGACCGACAGCACCGCGCCGGAAGCGCCGAGCCTCGCCGCGATCTCGGCGACGGTCAGCGTCTCGCCGCGCGGGATCGTCCGCACCAGCTCGTAGATCCGGCGATGCAACGGCGCGACGTCGCTCATATCGAGCGCCAGGTCGGACAGATCGACCGGCTCGCCGCGCAACAGCGCCTTGAGGCCGTCGATCGCGGCTTCGATCTCCGCCGAGGGCTTGGTGTCGCGGGCGTCGGGAAAGCGTCGCAGCAGATGGCGGCGGGTGTCGATCTCGCGGGCGTCGGCGAGCTGCACGCCGACAATGCCGGCCACGCTCCAGGCGATGGCACATCGCCCGACCACGGTGTCGAAAACTGTGTACGCCCGCCCACCCATTCTACGACTATAGCAGGGGGCCCGGTCGGCGCATCAGGAAAATTGTCAGAAAAGTGTCGGGAAAATGTTGACGATGGGTGTGCTGAGCCCGGCAGCCAGCCGGTCGGCTGTAACCGCGCTGAACTCGTGCTATTCTGCGAGCATGAGCAGCAAGGCGCTTCAAGAGATGATGCAGCGGGCTGAGTCCTGGCCGGAGGCGGCTCAGGCGGAGCTCGCCCAGATCGCCAGGGAAATTGACGCCGGGCTATCGGCAGGTTCCTACCACCCGACCGCGGCCGAGCGCGACGGCATCGCCCGCGGCCTGAACGACGCCCGGGCTGGCCGGTTCGCTTCCGACGACGAGGTCCGGCGGGTTCTGGAAAAGCGTCGGCCGGCATGAGGGTGGTGTTCACCGCCGCCGCGTTGGACGACCTCGACCGGATTCTCGATCATATCGCCGAAAATTTCCCCACTGTGGCAGAGCCATTTCGAACCCGGCTGACGGCGGTGTTGGCTCGGATCGGCGAGTGGCCGCAGAGTGCTCAGCACGTGGCGGACGATCCTGGCGTGCGCCTGGCGCCTCTCATCCGCTATCCTTACAACGTCTTCTATCGCGTCACCGCAGATGCGGTTGAAATCTTGCATATCCATCACGTCGCGCGCGAGTGATGGCAGCGTCCCGCGACTGGCACATTTGGCACAAGGGGATGGCCGTCATCGGAAATTGCCAACGCCGCCAGCTTTGTCTATCGTTGCCCCGCAATCGATGATGCGCCGCCGGCATTCGTTACGGATGCTGGTAACTCATTGATTTCGCGGGCGTAGTTCAATGGTAGAACGGCAGCTTCCCAAGCTGCATACGAGGGTTCGATTCCCTTCGCCCGCTCCAGCCCGCCGCATCACCCACGCCATCGCCAGATCGCGCATCGCGTCGTCTGGCGGCTGTGGTGGCAAGTCCCTCGCTCACCCCTTATACCGCAGCGCCTCGACCAGCAGGGCGAAGGCCGGGGTCGGCTTCCGGTTCGGGTAATACAGATGATAGCCCGGAAACGGCGGGCACCAGTCCCCGAGCACACGGACCAGCCGCCCCGCGGCGAGATGGGACGTTGCCAGATCCTCCGGCATAAAGGCGATGCCGAAGCCGTCCAGCGCCGCCTGCAGCGCCAGCGGCAAAGTGTTGAACACCAATTGGCCTTCGACCCTTACCTTCAGCTCGCGGCCGGCCTTCTCGAACTCCCAGGCATAGAGGCTGTGATAGGTCGGCAGCCGGATATTGATGCAGGCGTGAGCGGTGAGGTCCTGCGGACGCTTCGGCTTCGGCCGCTGCGCGAAATAGCCGGGTGCTGCGACCGCCGCCATCCGCATGTCGGGGGCGATCCGCAGTGCGATCATGTCCTTGGAGACCTGTTCGCCGAACCTGACGCCAGCGTCGAAGCGCTCGGCGACGATGTCGGTGAAGGTGTTGTCGGAGCAGATCTCCACCTTGATCTCGGAGTAATCCTTCAGCAGCCGCGCCAGCGCCGGCCACAGCACGGTTTCGGCGGCGTGTTCGCCGGCGGTGATGCGGATGCTGCCGGCGGGCTTCTCGCGCAGATCGTTGAGGCCGGCGAGTTCGGCGTCGATCTCGGCCAGCCTTGGCGCCACGGTGCGCAGCAGCCGTTCGCCGGCCTCGGTCGGCGCCACGCTGCGGGTGGTGCGGGTCAACAGCCGGATGCCGAGCCGGGCTTCCAGCTCGCGGATGGTGTGGCTCAGCGCCGATTGCGACACCCCGAGCGTGGCGGCGGCGCGGGTGAAGCTGCGCTCCTCGGCGACCGCCACGAACGCCGCAAGGTCGCCGAGCGAGGCCCGGTTATTCATGAAATATCCTCATAAGCACATGCCGATTATAGCGGCTAGTCGCACAGCGGCAAAGCGCTAGATTGCCCGCAACGCCGCCGGCGAGGCTGCCGCGGCGCGCCATCGAAGCGACAGGAGACGACAATGCAGACACGCAAACTCGGCAACAGCGGCCTTGAGGTCTCGGCGTTGGGGCTCGGCTGCATGGGGATGAGCTTTTCCTATGGCCCGCCGAAGGACAAGGCCGAGATGATCGCGCTGCTGCGCGCGGCGGTGGAGCGCGGCGTCACGTTGTTCGACACCGCCGAGGTCTATGGCCCATTCACTAACGAAGCGCTGCTCGGCGAAGCCTTGGCGCCGCTGCGCGACCGCGTGGTGATCGCCAGCAAATTCGGCTTCAAGCTCGATCCCACCGGCCGCGAGCGCTGGACCGGGCTCGACAGCCGGCCGCAGCACATCAAGGAGGTCGCCGAGGCCTCGCTGAAGCGGCTGAACACCGACCGCATCGACCTGTTCTATCAGCACCGCGTCGATCCCGAGGTGCCGATCGAGGACGTCGCCGGCGCGGTGAAGGATCTGATCGCGGAAGGCAAGGTCAAGCATTTCGGGCTGTCCGAAGCCGGCGCGCAGACCATCCGGCGGGCGCATGCGGTGCAGCCCGTCACCGCGCTGCAAAGCGAATATTCGCTGTGGTGGCGCGGCCTGGAAGCCGAAACGCTGCCGCTGCTCGCGGAGCTCGGCATTGGCCTCGTGCCGTATAGCCCGCTCGGCCGCGGCTTCCTCACCGGGGCGATCGACGCCTCGACCAGTTTCGACAGCAGCGACTTCCGCGCCTCGTTGCCGCGTTTTACCCCGGAAGCTCGCGCGGCCAACCAGGCGCTGGTCGATCTCTTGGGCCGCATCGCCGCGCGCAAGCAGGCGACGCCGGCACAGATCGCGCTGGCCTGGCTGTTGGCGCAGCAGCCGTGGATCGTGCCGATCCCCGGCACGACCAAACTCAACCGACTGGACGAAAACCTCGGCGCGGTCGCAATCGAACTGACCGCCGACGATCTGCGCGAGATCGACAGCGCGGCCTCGCACATCACCGTGCAGGGCGAGCGCTATCCCGAACAGATGGAAGTTCTGACCGGCCGCTGACGCGGCCGGTTCGCCCCGCAAGTCCCCCTGCAAGATTTCTTGGAAAGTCAAACATGATTCACGTCAAAGCCTATGCCGCGCAGAGCGCGGCTTCGCCGATCGCGCCGTTCAGCCTCGACCGCCGCGATCCCGGTCCGCACGACGTGCAGATCGACATTCTGTATTGCGGCGTCTGCCACTCCGACCTGCACCAGGCCCGCAACGACTGGGGCAACTCGCTGTACCCGATGGTGCCCGGCCACGAGATCGTCGGCCGCGTCAAAGCCGTCGGCGCCCACGTCAAACGGCTGAAGATCGGCGATCTCGCCGGCGTCGGCTGCATGGTGGATTCCTGCCGGCATTGCGCGCCGTGCGAGGCCGGGCTCGAGCAATATTGCGTCGAGGGCGCCACCTGGACCTACAACGCCCATGAGCGCGGCTCGCAGCAGCTCACCTTCGGCGGCTATTCGGAAGCGATCGTTTCCGACGAGCGCTTCGTGGTGAAGATCCCGCCCACCATGGATCTCAAGGCGGTGGCGCCGTTGCTCTGCGCCGGCATCACCACCTATTCGCCGCTGCGGCACTGGAAGGTCGGTCCCGGCCAGAAGGTCGGCGTGATCGGGCTCGGCGGCCTCGGCCATATGGGCGTGAAGTTCGCCAAGGCGTTCGGCGCCCATGTGGTGATGGTCACCACCTCGCCGGGAAAGGGCAAGGACGCGATCCGGCTCGGCGCCGACGAGGTGCTGGTGTCGAAGGATCTCGATGCGATGGCCAAAGCCAAGGGCTCGTTCGACTTCCTGCTCAACACCATCCCGGTCGGCCACGACGTCAATCCGTATCTGGAATTGCTGAAGCTCGACGGCGCCATGGTGCTGGTCGGCGCGTTGACGCCGCTCGATCCGGTGCTCGGCGGCAACCTGATCCACGGCCGCCGCAGCCTCGCCGGTTCGGGGATCGGCGGCATGCCGGAGACCCAGGAGATGATCGATTTCTGCGCCGAACACGGCATCGTCTCCGACGTCGAAATGATCCGCATCCAGGACATCAACAAGGCCTACGAGCGGCTGCTGAAGAACGACGTGCACTACCGCTTCGTCATCGACATGGCGTCGCTGAAGGACGCGGGCTGATCGTGACCGCACGCGGCGTCTGCTGATAGAGCCATCAGCAAACACCAAGCGTCATTCCGGGGCGCGAGAGCGATAGCTCGCGCGAACCCGGAATCTCGCAACAGCCGCGGACGCTTCATCGCGGCTTTGTCTCTGCAGCAAGATTCCGGGTTCGCTCGCAAGTGCTCGCGCCCCGGAATGACCGGCTGTGAATTGTGACGCGCATCGAAAACCAATCGAGCGAGCCCACACCGCAAAACGCCGGGGGAATCCCCCCCGGCGTTTTGTGACGTCGTCCGCTGAGTTCGCCTCGGCACGCGCGAGGCGAGGGTCCCGCTTAGCCGCGCAGCAGCACCGGCAGGCCGAGCATCGAGGAGAACGGCGCCGGGTCGTTGATCAGCGAGGCCGAGCCGCGCTGGTTTTCCGACAGCGAGGAGAACGGCGCCTGGCTCTCGGTCAGCGAGGAGAACGGCTTCTGGCTGTGGCTCAGCGACGAGAATGCCTGCTGGCTCCTGGTCAGCAGCGGAAAGCCGGAGAAGAAGCTGTCGGAGCTGATTATTTCCGGCAGACCCAGCCACGACCCGGTGGTCTTGGATTCGGTGATGCGCGGCGCGCCGGTCAGTCTGGTCGACGACGAGGTCAGCGTCGGGGCGCCGACCGCGCTCGACAGCGGCGCGGCGGTATCGGGATGTGCGTGACCATTGCCGGTGCGGGCATAGCCGTTGCCGCTGCCGTTGGTCGCCTTGCTCGGCCCGGCGCTGTTGAGGATCTGCTCCGCCTTGGCACCGCGGCCGAACGGCGCGCTGACCGCCACCACGCTGCCGCCCTTGCCGTCGGACACCAGCTCCACGTCATCGTAATCGGCGGCCTTCAGCTGCGCGACGACCGCTGAAGCGGTGCGGGGGTTGTCAAACGTCCTGATCATCTGCGCCATTAGTCTTCCACTCCTTGGTTGGGTGCGGGCACGTTATCGGCCCGATGTGAAATTCGTTGTGTCTGCTGGCCGCGAGAGTAAGTTTCGCGGGAGTAAATCGGTTCTGTGGCGATCGGTTCCAGCCTCACGCGCTTGTCATTGCAGTGCAAGGCTTTTCGGGAACTGGATACCGCCATCTGCGTTTAAGGGTCGGCTTTGACGCGCCTCCGGTAACCGCCTCTTCCTTAAGCCGCCGTTAAATCCGGAAATTCCCGCCCAACTCGCGCGTGGTTGTCGGGCCGTCACGGCTCGCCGCTACACCGCCGTGTCGAGACCGAACGGCGCGGTGCTGAGTTCTGAGTGCCAACAAGCCAACCGGCTTGGAACCGGGACCACGCCTGCGACGTCATCTCCGGGGAGGAAGCTGAGGATGCCGAGTCCTGCGATCACGTCCTGGTGGGCCCTGGGCGTGCTGTACCAGATCTATCCGCGCTCGTTTCAGGACGCCGACGGCGACGGCGTCGGCGATCTCAAAGGTATCATCGCCCGGCTGCCCTATCTGGTCGACCTCGGCGTCGACGCCATCTGGCTGTCGCCGATCTTTCCCTCGCCGATGGCGGATTTCGGCTACGACATCGCCGACTATGTCGGCATCGATCCGCTGTTCGGCACCATGGACGATTTCGACGCGCTGGTCGCCGCCGCGCATGGCGCCGGGCTGAAGCTCATCCTCGACCTGGTGCCGAACCACACCTCGGATCAGCATCCGTGGTTTATCGAAAGCCGGTCGTCGCGCGACAACCCGAAACGCGATTGGTATCTGTGGCGCGATCCGGCGCCGGATGGCGGCCCGCCGAACAATTGGCTATCGGAATTCGGCGGCTCCGGCTGGCAGTACGACGAGCGCACGCAGCAATATCACTACCACGCCTTCCTGGCACAGCAGCCGGACCTCAACTGGCGCAACCCCGACGTGCGCGCGGCGGTCTATCAGGTGATGCGGTTTTGGCTGCGCAAGGGCGTCGACGGCTTCCGCGTCGACGTGATCTGGCACCTGATCAAGGACGACCAGTTCCGCGACAATCCGCCGAACCCCGACTTCAGGCCGGGGATGCCGCCGCACGCCGCGCTGCACCCGGTGTATTCCGCCGACCGGCCGGAAACGCTGCAAGTGGTGGCCGAGATGCGCCGGGTGATCGACGAATTCGACGCCCGCGTGCTGATCGGCGAGATCTATCTGCCGATCGAGCGGCTGGTGGCGTATTACGGCGAAGGTCTCGCCGGCGCGCAGCTGCCGTTCAATTTCGCGCTGCTGTCGGCGCCGTGGCACGCCCGCACGCTGGCGGCGCTGATCGAGCGCTACGAGGCGGCGCTGCCGCCGGGCGCCTGGCCGAACTGGGTGCTCGGCAATCACGACCGGCCGCGGGTCGCCAGCCGGGTCGGTCCGGCGCAGGCCCGCGTCGCCGCGATGCTGCTGCTGACGCTGCGCGGCACGCCGACGATGTATTACGGCGACGAAATCGGCATGCAGCAGGTGCCGATCGCGCCCGATCAGGTGCGCGATCCGTTCGAGAAGAACGTGCCCGGCATCGGGGTTGGCCGCGACGGTTGCCGCACCCCGATGCAATGGGATGCGACCGAGCACGCGGGATTTTCGTCGGCCGAGCCGTGGCTGCCGCTCGCCGCCGACTCCGCGCAGGAGAACGTCGCCAATCTCAACCCCGACGCGCAGTCGATCCTGAACCTCTATCGCGCGCTGATCGCGCTGCGCAAACGGCTGCCGCAGCTCGCCCATGGCGACTACGCGCCGCTCGCCGCCGACGGCGACCTGTTGCTGTATCGCCGCCACGACGCCGAAGGCTCGGTGCTGATCGCGCTCAATCTCGGCGCCGAGCCGGTGTCGGTGGTGTCCGAAACCATCGGGCTCGACGGCGAGATCCTGCTGTCGACCGCGATGGACCGCGGCGGCGAGCGGGTCGGTAGCGAACTCAGCCTGCGTGGCCATGAGGGCGTGATCGTCGGCCCGGCGCCGGACGACGTCGTGTAGGCAACGACAACGCGCCGCGATTGCCTGCGGCCGGACTTGGCTTATAGAAGGACATCCGCAACGCCCGGCCTTCGCCATGACCTCCACCGCCGTGATCCAGACCAAGCAGGGCATCGGCGACGTGATGTGGCATCTGCCGTTCATCCGCGCCATCGCGGCGTCGACGCCCGAGCGCGCGGTGACCTTCCTGACGCTGCCCTCCAGCTTCGCCCGCGATCTGTTGAGCGGCGAAGCCTGCGTCGCCGAGACGATCTATTATGAAAATCGCGGCTCGGAGTTCGCGCGCGGGCTGCATCTGGCTCGACTAATAGGCACGCTGCGGGCGCGGCGCTTCAAAGCGCTGTGGATCCTCGACCGCTCGGTGCGGCCGGCGATCGCCGCCCTCGCCGCCGGCATTCCGAACCGGATCGGGCTCGGCTTCGGCCAGCAGCAGCTGTTCATCACCAACCCCGGCATCGACGCGCGCTACCGGCCCGAACACCCGATCGAATGGCTGAAGGCGCTGATGGCGGCGATGGCGCTGCCCTTGCCCGACACCGAGCCGAACCTGACGCTGCCGCCTTCGCTGCTGGCCGACATGCTGCAGCGTTACGGCGATCGGCCGCGGCCGTGGACCGTGCTCGGCATCGGCGCCTCGCGGCCGAACCACGACTGGTCGGACGCGCAATGGAGCGCGTTCCTCGAAGGCCTGCGCGCGCGCAGCCGCGGCACGGTGTTTCTCGTCGGCGGTCCCGCCAATGCCGCGCGCGCCGAGGCACTGATCGGCGCCGGCGGCGGCGCCGAGGTCAATGCCTGCGCGCTGTCGATCGTGCAGTCGGCGGCGCTGATCCGCCACGCCGATCTCTATGTCGGGCCGGATTCCGGGCCGCTCAACGTCGCCGCCGCGGTCGGCACGCCGGCCTACGGCCTGTTCGCCACCACCTCGGTGCTGAACTACTCGCGCTTCATCCACCCGATCCTGCCCGACGACGGCCGCTGCGCCCCCGACGGCATGACCCGCACCTCGCCGTCCCGGGTGCTCGACGCCATCGCGCCGCAGCTCGCCAGCCCGGCGGCGTCGACGCCGGGCTGAGCGGCGGGCGCCGCTTCGTCACAACAGAAGAGGTGCGGCAAACTACGCGCCGTGTCCCGGACGCGGGGCAGCGTGCTTACGCTGCCACGCGAGCCGGGACCGTTCCAAAGCCGGCATCCGTAACGGCCCCGGCTCTGCAGCGCATCACGCCGCCAATGCGGCGCGATGCACTGCGTCCGGGGCGCTTTCCCCGAGCAAGGCCGGCATCTGACTAATGACGCAACAACCCATGGTTGCCGACGCCGGTGATTCGCCATAGATTGCCGTGTCGGCGGCATTCATGGTGGGGGAGACGTACAATGTCTGATGAGTTCGGTGACAAGTTGATTGCGTTTGCAAAGCGCTACGTCGGAATTGCTGAGCGGTGCAATAACGAAGAATCCACCAAGATGTTTCTGGTGCTTCCTTTCATCAGTTTTCTTGGGTTTGACGTCCAAAACCCATTTGAAGTCTGCCCCGAGCACGCCGCGGACTTTTCCGATAAGTACAAGAATCGAGTCGACTTCGCGATTCTGCAGAACGATCTACCGATCGTCGCCATCGAGTGTAAGTGTTGCGGGGCGGCGCTGAAGGACGAACGCGGGCAGCTTCGCAGCTATTTCAACGCGGCGCCAACGGTGAAAATGGGGCTTCTGACCGATGGCGTCGTGTTTGAGTTCTATGCAGATTCTGACGAACCCAACATGATGGATGAAAAGGCCTTCCTCACCGTCAACCTTCGCGACATCGCAAACGGCAGACTGGATGAAAGCGTCGCCGATGGGTTGAAGTCACTCCAGAAGGGGCAGTTTAATCCCGAGAACATCGGCGCAGAGGCCAAGCGCAAGCTCGTATTCCAGAAATTCTTGCAGGAGATCACGCTGCTCGCGGAGCGGCCGAGTGAGTCATTTACGCGAATGCTGCTGAAAGCCGTCAATATTCAACACGTGCGCGATAAGTCGTTGCCTGAATATCAGGACCTGGTCGGGACGGCATTTCGCGAATTTGTTAACGTGAAGATCCTGCAGCGCCTGGAATTGACCAAGGCGACGCCACCGGCGGCTTTGGTGCCGGCGGAAGCAACTGCGGCCCCTGAGAGCGCGAAGGAATCGGGCGTTGTTTTGCCGTCCGATACAGAGCTGGAGGTGCTCGCCTTCGTGAAGCGTCGGCTCTCCTATTTGGCGGAAGACGAGCTGCTTTTCGATGCCGCGCAGAAGATTGAGTTCAGCAATTATAAGGGCAAATTGGTCGTCTTCTTTGGTCGCGAACGCCGCGGACGCCTCTTCGACTTTTTTGAAGGCGGGGCTAGGGGGCCGAAGTATTGCTTTGTATTCGCTGATAATCCGGAATCAGTTGCAACTGATAAGCTCGCCGGCTCGATACTCGATGGACCACTGCTTCAGGTCTTCAAGAAGCGAGTTATTGGTGAGGCCGCGCCGCAGCCCGATGCACCGACGTCAACGGTCATCGTCATGAATCCACGTTGAAGAGTTCTGCATCGCGCCGCGTCACCGGGTTTGCGGAGCGGCGTGAAGAACGCTGCACCGCGCCCGGGAGCCAGCCGCATCTGGGAGTAATTTTGCGCTTCAAGCTGTGCCGGCAGCCTTCCCGATCACGCCTTCGCGCTGCTTGAGCACGTGGTAGTACGCCCACCACAGATGCGCGGCGGCGCCGCGCAGCGGACGCCAGGGCTCGGCCAAAGGCGCCATCTGCTTCGGCGTCGGCCGCGTCGCAAGCCCGAGCCCGACCCGCATCGCCTCCTGCAGTGCGAGGTCGCCGGCCGGCCAGGCGTCGCCATGGCCCAGACAAAACAGCAGATAGATGTCGGCGGTCCACGGCCCGATGCCGTGCAGCGCGATCAACCGGGCGTGCGCGGCGTCGGCGTCCTGATCGGCCAGCGCGTCGAGGTCGAGCCGCGCGGCGGCGAGCTCGCGCGCCAAATTCTTCAGCGTCTTGATCTTGGCCACCGACAGCCCGAGCCGGCCGAGCCGGTCGGCGCGGGCGCGGCGCAGCGCGTCGTGGTGGAACGGATCGAACGCCGCCGACACCCGCGTCCAGATCGCCGCCGCCGAGGCCACCGACAATTGCTGGCCGCAGACGATCGCCGCCAAGCCGGCGAAGCCCGGCTCGCGCCGCCGCAGCGCCGGCATCCCGGCCCGCTTCAACACCGGCTTCAGCCGCGGGTCCTGCTTGACCAGCGCCTTGATGGCGGCGTCGAGGTCGGCCTGGCTGTTGAGGTGAACGGTCATCGCGGATTAAACCATCATGTCCGCGGAAAGAGATCAATGCCACCCGTTTTCCGTTTCGCGCCGTCGCCCAACGGCCTCTTGCATCTCGGCCACGCCTTTTCGGCGTTGCTGAATTTCGACCTGGCGCGAGCCGCCGGCGGGCAGATGCTGCTGCGGATCGAGGACATCGACGCGACGCGCTGCCGGCCGGCGTTCGAGACCGCGATCCGCGGCGACCTCGGCTGGCTCGGCGTTTGCTGGGACGGCGAGGTGCGGCGGCAGTCCGAGCATTTCGAGCTCTATCGCCAGGCGGTGACCCGGCTCTCCGAGATGGGGCTGCTGTATCCGGCGTTCGAGAGCCGCAGCGAGATCTTGCGGCTGGTGGTCGAGCGCGAGCGCTCCGGGCCATGGCCGCGCGACCCCGACGGCGCGCCGCTCTATCCGGGCGACGCCAAGGCGCTGTCGGCCGCCGAGCGCGCGCGCTTGATCGGCTCCGGCGCGCCCTATGCGTTGCGGCTCGACATGCAGGCTGCGGTCGCCCGGGCCGGCGATCTGAGCTTCATCGAACACGGCGCAGGCCCCGACGGCGAGACCGGCTCCGTGCCGGCCCGCCCGCAGGCCTGGGGCGACGTCGTGCTGGCGCGCAAGGACACGCCGACCAGCTATCACCTCGCGGTGGTGCTCGACGACGCGCTGCAGGGCGTCACCGAGGTGGTGCGCGGCCGCGACCTGTTCTTCGCCACCAGCGTGCACCGGCTGCTGCAGCAGTTGCTCGGTCTGCCGCGGCCCTCCTACCGGCATCACCGGCTGATCGTGGACGCGGCCGGACGCAAGTTGTCGAAGTCGAATCGCGCAACCTCGTTGGCCGAGTTGCGAGGTAGCGGGGTCACGCCGCAGGCGATCCGGCGCCAATTGGGGCTGCCGCCGTCTGCCTGAAGTTTGCCGCAAGCCGAAAAACCTGCTGGCTTCGTGACTTCAACCCTCGTGTCGTGGCATGGTGCGCGCGGGGCGGTCGGGGGATTGATGGCAGTAACATCGCGCCAGCTGCGAAGCGGGCGGACGCTGGTGAAGCGGACGGCGAACAAGCGCGTGCGCAAACCCGCGGCGAAGTCGCCGAAGCGCCGCGCCGCGCCGCGCCCCGATCCGGGCATCGTCGAATTGGCGCTGGCGGCGTTTGCGCACGAAGTCCGCACCCCGCTGACCGGCATTCTGGCGGTCAGCGACCTGCTCGCCACCTCCGATCTCGACGCCCGCGAACGCCGCTGGGTCGACACCATCAAGGCCGGCGCCGAGCATCTCGCAGGCCTCGCCACGCTGTTCGTCGACGCCGCGCGCTCCAGCGCCTCCGGCCTCGGCGTGCGCGAGGACTTCTTCGATCTGCGCGCGCTGGCGCGCAACGCCGCCGACTCGCTGGCCGGTCGCGCCGCCGCCAAGGGCCTGCAGGCGACGGCCAAGATCAGCGAAAAGCTTCCCTCCTTCGTGGTCGGCGACGCGGTCCGGCTACGCGCCGCGCTGGAAAACCTGGTCGACAACGCGGTGAAGTTCACCGAGCAGGGCTCGGTCGCCATCAAGGTGTCGACCACGCGCGCGACCCGCGGCAAGGTCGGCATCGTGTTCGCGGTGTCGGACAGCGGCATCGGGCTGTCGCTCACCGAGATCAAGCGGCTGTTCCGGCCGTTCTCGCAGGCCAACGTCACTATCGCGACGCGGTTCGGCGGCGCCGGGCTCGGGCTGTCGTCGGTGCGGCAGATCGCGCGGGCGATGGGCGGCGACATCGCGGTGGCGCAACGCCCCGGCGGCGGCACCACGTTCACGCTGACGGTGGCGCTGACCCGTGCCAGCGGTGCGCCGTCGATCACGCCCGGTGGCGTCGCAGATGGCGAGAGCCCGGAGGATCGCGGGGAGCCGCTGCATATTCTCAGCGTCGAGGACAATCCGTTCGGCCGCGTGGTGCTCAACGCGGTGCTCACCGAACTCGGCCATCGCACCGAATTCGTCGGCCGCGGCGAGCTCGCGGCGAGCCGCGTCGCCGATGGTCAGTTCGACGCGGTGCTGATGGACATGGTGCTGCCCGGCATCAGCGGCATCGAGGCGATCCGTCAGATCCGCGCGCTGCCAGGCTCCGTGGGCCGCATCGCCATCATCGGGGTGTCCGGCCGCGACGACGACGAGATCGCCTCGCGCGCCGCTGGCGCCGACGCGTTCCTGCTCAAACCGGTGTCTCCTCGGGGGCTAGCGACTGCGCTGCTTGAAGCGACACGCCGTGAGGCAGTCGCGACTTGATGATCGCGGCGTTGAGTTCGCCGCCGAACACGAAGATCGCGGCGATGAAATACAGAAACACCAACGCGATGATCACCGAGGCGAGCCCGGCATACATCGACACGTAGTTGCCGGCAAAGCGCGCCAGATACATCCCGAACACGATGCTGGAGGCGAGCGACGCCACCAGCGTGAAGATGATTCCCGGGAAGATCTGCACCAGCGTGCGCCGCCCGGCCGGCAGCCTGGCGTGCAGGATGAACAGCGCGGCCACCAGCGCGATGATGGTGATGCCGTAGCGCGCGACGTTGAGCAGCGGCACATTGTCGTCGACCACCAACGGCAGAAAGTATCGCGCCGTCGCCAACAGCAGCGGTCCGAGCACGATCAGGAACGCCATCGCCAGCGCGGTGAAGGCGGCAACCAGCGTGTAGCCGATCGATTCCAGCCGCAGCCAGTACCAGCTCCGCGGTTCGATCACCGCATAGGCGCGGTTCAGCGCCACCCGCAGGCTCTCGACGCCGTTGGAGGCGAAGTAGATCGCCAGCAACAGGCCGATGGTCAACGCGTCGCCGCGCGTCGTGGTCAGTACGTCGTGAATTTCGCTGGACAGCGCGTCGGCGACCTGGATCGGCCACACCTGCAGCATCAGTTCCGCGGCCTGGTCGGCCAGCCCCTTGGATCCGAAAAACCCCGCCAGCGAGGTCAGCACGATGAGGAACGGGAATAGCGCCATCAGGCTCGACAGCGCGATATGGCTGGCGATCGCCCAGCCGTCATCGGCAAGGAACGTGTAGAAGGCGTCCATCCCGACCAGATAGGCGTAGCGCAATTGCCTCACGATTCACCTGGGTCTGAAGCGGGTTGAGGCCGCACAATACTATCATCCGACGCCAAGAGGGAAGCAGACCGAGCAAAGTAGACCAGAGCCCCGGCGCCTCGGTGCACGAGGTCGGCATTGGCTCAGTGGGCTCTGTGGTGTTATGAGACCCCATGGCAACGTTCCTGAGCACGATTCTCCTTCCCGTCGCAGTCGGCGCCGTGGCGATCGTTCTGCTGCTTGGCCTCGTCAATATGATGCGGGGCGGCTCGCCCAACCGCTCGCAGACGCTGATGCGATGGCGGGTTCTGCTGCAGTTTGTCGCGATCGTGATCACCATGCTGGCGGTCTGGGCGTTGGGACGCTAAGCGGAACCTGAGGCGAAGCAACAAGGGACGGCCATGGTAGTGCTCAACCGGATCTATACCCGCAGCGGTGACGACGGCACCACGGCGCTGGCCAATGGCGAGCGCAGGCCGAAATACGATCTGCGGATCTGCGCCTATGGAACCGTGGACGAGACCAACGCCGCAATCGGCGTGGTGCGGCTGCATCTGGCGGGCGCGCCCGCGGTCGACGCCATGCTGGGGCGGATCCAGAACGATCTGTTCGATCTCGGCGCCGACCTCGCGGTGCCGCAGCGCCAGGGTAGCGCCGAACGGCTGCGCGTGCTGGAAACCCAGGTCGAACGGCTGGAGCGCGAGATCGATGATCTCAATGCGTCGCTGGCGCCGTTGAATTCCTTCGTGCTGCCGGGCGGCTCGCCCGCCGCGGCGCACCTGCATGTCGCCCGCACGATATGCCGCAGGGCGGAACGCGCCATGGTGGAACTGGCAGCGCGCCCTGATGAGACGCTCAGTCCGGCCGCGATCCACTATATCAACCGCTTATCGGACTTCCTGTTCGTCGCCAGCCGCACCGCCAACGACAACGGCGCCGGCGACGTACTTTGGGTGCCGGGGCAAAACCGCTGATCTTTCCCCGACCCGACTTTTTGGCTTTGCCGCGTTGACCGCTGATAGCGGGCGCTTTAGGTTCCGCGGCCACGAGATTCAAACTTAACTTAACACGAAAGAGGATCGATGAAGGTTCTGGTGCCGGTTAAGCGGGTCGTCGATTACAACGTCAAGATCCGGGTCAAGAGCGACGGCTCGGGCGTTGAACTCGGCAACGTCAAGATGTCGATGAATCCGTTTGACGAAATCGCGGTCGAGGAAGCGCTGCGCCTGAAGGAAGCCGGCAAGGCAACCGAGGTGGTGGTGGTATCGATCGGCCCGGCCCAGGCCTCCGAAACCATCCGCACCGGCCTCGCGATGGGCGCCGATCGCGGCATCCTGGTCAAGGTCGAGGGCAACGTCGAGCCGCTGGCGGTCGCCAAGATCCTCAAGGGCATCGTCGACGAGGAGAAGCCCGGCCTGGTGATCCTCGGCAAGCAGGCGATCGACGACGACTCCAACCAGACCGGCCAGATGCTGGCCGCGCTGCTCGGCTGGTCGCAGGCCACCTTCGCCTCCAAGCTCGAGGTCGACGGCACCGATTTCCAGGTCGCCCGCGAGGTCGACGGCGGCTCGCAGATCGTCAAGCTGAAGGGCCCGGCGATCGTCACCACCGACCTGCGGTTGAACGAACCGCGCTATGCCAGCCTGCCCAACATCATGAAGGCGAAGAAGAAGCCGATCGCAGAAGCGACCGCCGAGCAATACGGCGTCGACCTCACCCCGCATCTGGAGATTCTCAAGACCGTCGAACCCGGCGGCCGCAAGGCCGGCGTCAAGGTCAAGGACGTCGCCGAGCTGGTGTCGAAACTCAAGAATGAAGCCGGGGTGATCTGATGACGACGCTGCTGATTGCCGAACACGACCACGCCATCCTCAAGGACTCCACCAACAAGGCGCTGACCGCGGCGAGCCAGCTCGGCGCCGAGGTTCACGTCCTGGTGGCCGGCGGCGGCGAGGGCACCAAGGCCGCGGCGGAAGCAGCCAGCATGCTCGCCGGCGTGACCAAAGTGCTGGTCGCCGACGACGCGCTCTATGCCCATGATCTGGCGGAGCCCTTGGCCGCGCTGCTCGTCGCGCTGGCGCCGAACTACGACGCCTTGGTGGCGCCGGCGACCTCGCGGTTCAAGAACGTGATGCCGCGCGTCGCAGCCCTGCTCGACGTCATGCAGGTGTCGGAAATCATCAAGGTGATTGCGCCCGATACCTATGAGCGGCCGATCTATGCCGGCAATGCGATCCAGACCGTGAAGTCGAAGGACGCCAAGAAGGTCATCACGGTGCGCACCTCGACTTTTGCGGCTGCGCCCGGCGAGGGCGGCAGTGCGGCGATCGAGAGCGTGGCGGCGGCGGGCGATCCCGCGGTGTCGAGCTTCGTCGGCGAGGAGGTCGCGAAAAGCGACCGCCCCGAACTGACCTCGGCCAAGATCATCGTCTCCGGCGGCCGCGCGATGCAGAGCCGGGAGAACTTCACCAAATATATCGAGCCGTTGGCCGACAAGCTCGGCGCCGGCGTCGGCGCCTCGCGCGCCGCGGTCGATGCCGGCTACGCCCCCAACGATTGGCAGGTCGGCCAGACCGGCAAGGTGGTGGCGCCGGAGCTCTACGTCGCGATCGGCATTTCCGGGGCGATCCAGCATCTCGCCGGGATGAAGGATTCCAAGGTGATCGTGGCGATCAACAAGGACGAGGATGCGCCGATCTTCCAGGTCGCCGACTATGGTCTGGTCGCCGACCTCTATCAGGCGGTCCCCGAACTGACCGAGGCGCTCGGCAAGCTCGGAAAGTGACGTTGAGGCCAGCGCGTCGGCCCATCGCCGATGGACGACGCGCTGGTTTTGTTTGAAGGTGCTTCGCGCGCCGCCGCCGTGACCCCGGCTTGGCGGCGCGACGGACACCGACTTGGATCTGTGCGAGGATGCGATGTCGCGAGCCGCGGCACGGCCCTCCGGTGAGATGACAATATGGCGGTAGCAATCAAGAAAGTCGGCGTCATCGGCTCGGGCCAGATGGGCAACGGCATCGCCCATGTCGCGGCATTGGGCGGATTCGACGTCGTGCTGAACGACATTTCCGCCGATCGCACCAAATCGGCGATGGCCACCATCAACGGCAACCTGTCGCGGCAGGTGGCCAAGAAGATCATCACCGAGGAGGCCCGCAAGCAGGCGCTTTCGCGAATCACCGGCGCCGACCGGCTCGAGGGCCTGGCCGATTGCGATCTGGTGATCGAAACCGCGGTCGAGAAGGAAGAAGTCAAGCGCAAGATCTTCCACGATCTGTGCGCGGTGCTGAAGCCGGAGGCGATCGTCGCCTCCAACACCTCGTCGATCTCGATCACAAGGCTCGCCGCCTCCACCGACCGCCCGGAGCGCTTCATCGGCATTCACTTCATGAATCCGGTGCCGCTGATGGAGCTGGTCGAGCTGATCCGCGGCATCGCCACCGACGACGCGACCTTCGAGGCCGCCAAGACCTTCGTCGCCAAGCTCGGCAAGCAGATCGCGGTGTCGGAGGATTTCCCGGCCTTCATCGTCAACCGCATCCTGCTGCCGATGATCAACGAGGCGATCTACACGCTGTATGAAGGCGTCGGCAACGTCGAGGCGATCGACGCTGCGATGAAGCTCGGCGCGCATCACCCGATGGGGCCGCTCGAGCTCGCCGATTTCATCGGTCTCGACACCTGCCTGTCGATCATGCAGGTGCTGCACGAAGGCCTCGCCGACTCGAAGTACCGGCCGTGCCCGCTGCTGGTGAAATACGTCGAGGCCGGCTGGCTCGGCCGCAAAACCAGCCGCGGCTTCTACGATTATCGCGGCGACAAGCCGGTGCCCACGCGCTGAGGCGCGGACCGGAATCGCTATAATTATCATAGATTTAGCTTCGTCTTGCAGGCCGAATTATGGCTCCGTGGGTGAATCCCGCAGAGGGATCGTTAACCCCGCCCGGCTAGACTGCCGGCTCGGAGTATCAGTCGATGGACATGAGTTTGATCAGCGCCGCGCTCGGCGCAAAGGCTGGCCAGGTGCAGATGCAGGTGGCCGCCAGCATCATGAAAACCAACGCCGACGCGGAGAAATTCGCGGTGTCGACGCTGCTCGGCGCCGCCCAGCAGAGCGCCGATTCGCTCGCCAATGTCGCCTCCGGCATCGGCGGCAATCTCGACATCTCGGCCTGAATTTTACGGCGCCGTCGCCGCGTTGATCAGCTTCAGCGCGTCGTCGCTGTCCCATTCGGCCGGGCCGGCGATAGTGGCGATCTCGCAGCCGGCGCCGTCGACCAGCACCGAGGTCGGCATCCCCAGCGCGCGGCCGACCGCCTTGAGATCCTGGAACACTTTTGCGTTCGGATCGGCGAAATAGCCGAGTTTGGTGAGCCCGCCGTCTTTCAGGAAATTCTTCGGCTTGTCGGGGTCGCGGGTGTCGATGTTGATCGCCACCACTTCGAATTTGTCGTTGCCGAGCTTGCCCTGCAGATTGTCCAGCGCCGGCATTTCCTTGCGACACGGCACGCACCAGGTCGCCCACAGGTTGACCAGCACCGTCTTGCCGCGCCAGTCCGCCAGCGTCTTCGGCTGCCCTGCGGCGTCTGAGAACGCCAGTTGCGGCAGCCGCAGCGGCGCCGTCGCCATGGTCAGCGCCGCGACCTCGCCCTTCGCCAAGGGCGCGAGTTTCTGCGCCAGATCGACCGCCGGGCGGCACGCCGGATCGCCCGGCGCATTGCGCTTCATGGCGCCGATCCCGTATACCCCGGCAAATCCCAGCACCGCGCCAAGCAGGATCGCGGCGAGGATGATCGGGACGCGGCGGGATGCGCGGCGCGGCGCGGCGGATGGCTGATTGTCGTCGGTCATGGGAGATCGATATTCCGGGACGCAGGCGCCGGCGGGATGCGGCGGGTGACGGGTTCAGGCATACAACAAGACACGCAACAGGACATGATCGTGGCGAAAGACATGAGTAACAAGATGTGGGGCGGCCGGTTCAGCGAGCGCCCCGACGCGATCATGGAAGAGATCAACGTCTCGATCGATGTCGATCGCCACCTCTATGCCCAGGACATCGCCGCCTCGAAGGCGCACGCCGCCATGCTGGCCGCGCAAGGCATCATCGCGGCGAAAGATGCGAAAAATATCGCCAAGGGTCTAGACACGATCTTGTCAGAGATCGTCGCCGGATCGTTCGACTTCAAGCGCGCGCTGGAAGACATCCACATGAACGTGGAAAGCCGGCTCAGCGAGCTGATCGGCCCGGCCGCGGGGCGGCTGCACACCGCGCGCTCGCGCAACGATCAGGTGGCGACCGACTTCCGGCTGTTCGTGCGCGACACCATCGACGGCATCGACGCCGCGCTGGCCGGCTATCAGCACGCGCTGGCGGAGCGGGCGCTGCAGCACGCCGATACCGTGATGCCCGGCTTCACCCATCTGCAGACCGCGCAGCCGGTGACCTTCGGGCATCACCTGATGGCTTACGTCGAAATGGCGGCGCGCGACCGCGGCCGGTTCCGCGACGCCCGCAAGCGGCTCAACGAAAGCCCGCTCGGCGCAGCAGCTTTGGCCGGCACCTCGTTTCCGATCGACCGCGACGCCACCGCAAAGGCGCTCGGCTTCGAGCGGCCGATGGCGAATTCGCTGGATGCGGTGTCGGATCGCGATTTCGTGCTGGAAACGCTGGCGGCGGCCTCGATCGCCGCGGTGCATCTGTCGCGCTTCGCCGAGGAGATCGTGCTGTGGACCTCGCCGCTGGTCGGCATGGTGCGGCTCTCCGACAAGTTCACCACCGGCTCCTCGATCATGCCGCAGAAGCGCAATCCGGACGCCGCCGAACTCGCCCGCGCCAAGACCGGCCGGGTGATCGGCGCGCTGACCGGGCTGTTGATCGTGATGAAGGGCCTGCCGCTGGCCTATCAAAAGGACATGCAGGAAGACAAGCAGGGCGCGATGGAAGCCTTTGCCGCGCTGTCGCTGGCGATCCGGGCGATGAGCGGCATGGTCAGCGACCTGGTGCCGGACGAGGCGCGGATGAAGGCCGCCGCCGGTGAGGGCTACGCCACCGCCACCGATCTCGCCGATTGGCTGGTGCGCGAATTGAAGATGCCGTTCCGCGACGCCCACCACGTCACCGGGCGGATCGTCGCCGCGGCGTCCACGCAAAACCTGCCGCTGCACGAATTGCCGCTGGCCGAGATGCAGGCGATCGAGCCGCGCATCACCCAGCAGGCGCTGTCGGTGCTGAGCGTCGAATCGTCGGTGAAAAGCCGCGTCAGCTATGGCGGCACCGCGCCGAAGAACGTCCGCGCGCAGGCCAAGGCCTGGCTCAAGCGGTTGGAAAAAGAACAGAATTCAGGCTGAACCGGGTCTTGCGAAATTGCTCCCGTTCGGCCTCTCGCCAGAGCGCGGCAATCTTTGTATGGTGCCCGCGCAATTGGGGACTTCGCCGTGAACCGCTCGATCCGCCCGACCTGGGCCGTGCTTGCTCTGACCCTTGCCGCCCTGACGCTGGCGGGCTGCGGTCGCAAATCCGGGCTGGATCTGCCCCCGGGCGCGTCCGCGCAAGTGTTGCCGACCGAGCCGCTCGACAACAATCCGGCCGCGCAAAGCGGGCTGTTCGACCAGTCGCCGAGCTCGAGCGCGCCGCCGGTCGCCTCCAAGGGGCGCAAGAAGCCGTTCATCCTCGATCCGCTCCTCAACGACTGAGCCATCCCGATGCATCACTTCGACTATCGCAACGGCGTGCTGCACGCCGAGGCGGTGAATTTGTCATCGCTGGCGGAGGCCGTCGGCACGCCGTTCTATTGCTACTCGACCGCGACGCTGGAGCGGCACTACCGGGTGTTCAGCGAGGCCTTCGCCGGCGTCGATGCGCTGGTGTGCTACGCCATGAAGGCGAATTCCAACCAGTCGGTGCTGCGGACCCTGGCCAAGCTCGGCGCCGGCGCCGACGTGGTCTCCGGCGGTGAGTTGAAGCGCGCGATCGCCGCCGGCATTCCGCCGCAAAAAATCCTGTTCTCCGGTGTCGGCAAGACCGCGACCGAGCTACGCGCCGCGCTCGCGCACGACATCCTGTGCATCAACGTGGAATCCGAGCCCGAGCTGGACTTGCTGTCGCGGATCGCCAGCGAGATGGGCCGCACGGCGCGGATCTCGGTCCGGGTCAATCCGGATGTGGACTCAGGAAGTCACGCCAAAATCTCCACCGGCAAATCCGAAAACAAATTCGGCATTCCGATCAGCCGCGCCCGCGCGGTCTATGGCCGCGCCGCGCAACTGCCGGGCATCAAGGTCACCGGCGTCGACATGCATATCGGCAGCCAGATCACCGATCTGGCGCCGCTGGAAGTCGCGTTCCGGCTGCTGGCGGATTTCGTCACCGTGCTGCGCGGCGACGGCCACACGATTTCCCATGTCGATTTCGGCGGCGGCCTCGGCATTCCCTATTTCGAAGAGCCAGGCTTACCGCCGGAGCCGCAGGCCTACGCGGCCATGGTCAAGCGGGTGACGCACAATCTCGGCTGCACGCTGATGTTCGAGCCCGGCCGGCTGATCGTCGGCAATGCCGGCATTCTGGTGGCGCGGGTGACCTACGTGAAGCGCGGCGACGCCAAGAATTTCGTCATCATCGACGCGGCGATGAACGATTTGATCCGGCCGACGCTGTACGAGGCCTATCACGACATTCTGCCGGTGCAGCAGGCGGCGCCGGGATCGCGCGAGATCGTTGCCGACGTGGTCGGGCCGGTGTGCGAGAGCGGCGACTATCTGGCGCTGGCGCGCTCCATGCCGGAGCCGAAACCCGGCGACCTCGTCGCGATCATGACCGCGGGCGCCTATGGGGCGGTGCAGGCCGGCACCTACAACACCCGCGCGCTGGTGCCGGAGGTGCTGGTCAAGGACGATCAGTACGCCGTGGTGCGCCCGCGGCTCGAGGTCGAGCAACTGATCGCGCTGGACCAGCCGGCGCCGTGGCTGTGAGCTCAACGGGCGCGCCGCGCACGAAAGCGAAGTGGGACCGCCAGACGCAACGAAACAACCGGCGGTCCCGATCGCGCCATTGAAATCTTGGACGGGAAGGGCGGCTTCGCCGTCCAACTGCGCGATGAAGCTACGCTAGCAAAGCGCGGGTGCCCCGCAACGCAATCCGCCGCTTAACCTAACCAATCAACCTTACCGGCGCTGTTCCGCGCTGCGCCTGTGGGCTTGCGGCGTCACGCTATCGTGTTGGTTGCCGCAAGGTGCCTCATTGCCGCCGTTGTGGTAGGCTGCAGTTCGCACAACCCGGAGAGCTCATTGAGCGGCGCACCCCCCGACCCCGCACAGAAGGCGCGCGATCCCGAGGCCGCCACAGGTCTGCATCTGGCGCAAGCGTTGCGGCGGGCCAAGTGGGCGATCGCCTGGGAGCGCGGTTGGCCGTCGCTGGCGCGGCTGCTGAGCGTCGCCGGGCTGTTCCTGGCATTGTCCTGGGCCGGGCTGTGGCTGGCGCTGCCGTTCGTCGGTCGCGCGATCGGGCTGGCGCTGTTGCTGGTCGCGGCGCTCGCCGTGTTGATCCCGCTGATCAAATTCCGCTGGCCGCGCCGCGACGAGGCGCTGAGCCGGCTCGACCGCGGCACCGGCATCAAGCATCGCCCGGCCACCGCGCTGGCCGACACGCTGGCGTCGAAAGATCCGGTGGCGCAGGCGCTATGGCAGGTGCAGCGGCAGCGCACTTTGGCCTCGTTGAAAACGGTGCGCGCCGGGCTGCCGTCGCCGCGGCTGGCGATCCACGATCCCTGGGCGCTGCGCGCGCTGGTCGCGGTGCTGTTGGTGGCGACGTTCATCGCCGCCGGCGACGAACGTACCGCGCGGGTGGCGGCGGCGTTCGACTGGAACGGCGTGCTGACCCCGGCGACGACCCGCGTCGATGCCTGGGTGGCGCCGCCGCTCTACACCAGCAAGCCGCCGATCATCCTGACTGCGAGCCGCGAGGCGGCCGGCGATGCGCCGGTGCTGCCGGTTCCGGCCGGCTCGACGCTGGTGGTGCGCGCCAGCGGCGGCTCGCTCGACGTCGCGGTGTCGGGCGGCATCACCGAAACGCCGCCGACCGCGCCGCCGCCCACCGGCACCAGCGAGCGGCATTTCAGCATTGCGGGCGATGGCTCGGCGCAGGTCCGCTCGCCCTCCGGCCAACCGCTGTGGAAATTCACCGCCGCCGCCGATCGCGCGCCCGGCATTGCGCTCGCGAAAGATCCGGAGCGCCAGGCCCGCGGCTCGCTGCAGCTGTCCTACAAGCTCGAAGACGACTACGGCGTCACCGAAGCCCACGCCAAATTCGTCGCGCGCCCCGGTGAGACCCAGGGCGGCGCCGCGGCGCGGCCGCTGTTCGAGCCGCCGCAATTCTCGCTGGTGCTGCCGAATGCGCGGACCCGCAATGGCGTCGGCCAGACCGTGAAGGACCTCAGCGAAGATCCCTATGCCGGCGCCGAGGTGACGCTGACGCTCGCCGCCAAGGACGAGGCCGGCAACGAAGGCAAGAGCGAGCCGTTCGAGATGCGGCTGCCGGAGCGGCTGTTCACCAAGCCGCTGGCGCGCGCCTTGATCGAGCAGCGGCGGATTCTGGCGCTCGACGGCGGCCGCAACGCCGACGTCTATGCGGCGCTCGCCGCGCTGATGATCGCGCCGGAAGTATTCACCCCGGAGCCCGGGCAGTATCTCGGGCTGTTCACGGTCTCCAACCAGCTGGAACGCGCGCGCAGCGACGACGCGTTGCGCGAAGTGGTCGGCAGCCTGTGGGCGCTCGCGGTGACGATCGAGGACGGCAATATCAGCGACGTCGACAAGGCGCTGCGCGCCGCGCAGGAGGCGTTGAAGCAGGCGCTGGAACGCGGCGCCAGCGACGAGGAGATCAAGAAGCTCACCGAGAATCTGCGCGCCGCGCTGGACAATTTCCTCAAGCAACTCGCCGAGCAGATGCGCAACAATCCGCAGCAGCTCGCCCGTCCGCTCGACCAGAACACCAAGATGCTGCGGCAGCAGGATCTCAACAACATGATCGAGCGCATGGAGCGGCTGTCGCGCTCCGGCGACAAGGACGCCGCCAAGCAATTGCTCGAACAGATGCAGCAGATGCTGGAGAACCTGCAGATGGCGCAGCCCGGCCAGCAGGGCGACGGCGACATGCAGCAGGCGCTGAACGAACTCGGCGACATGATCCGCAAGCAGCAGCAATTGCGCGACAAGACCTATCAGCAGGGCCAGGACCAGCGCCGCGAGCGCGGCAAGAAGCCCGGCGAACAAAGCCTCAGCGATCTGCAGCAGGATCAGCAGGGGCTGCGCGACCGGCTGAAGAAGCTGCAGGAAGAATTGGCCAAGCGCGGCATGGGGCAGGCGCCGCGCGGAGACAAGGGCGAACAAGGCCAAGGCGGCGAGCCGGGCGACCAGGGCCAGGGCGACCAGGGCCAGGGCGGCGAGGGGCTCGGCGACGCCGACAGCGCGATGGGCGATGCCGGCGGCCGGCTCGGCGACGGCAATGCCGAGGGCGCGGTGGATTCTCAAGGCAAGGCGCTGGAGGCGTTGCGCAAGGGCGCGCAAAAACTCGCCGAGGCGATGCAGCAGGGCGAGGGCGAGGGTGACGGCCCCGGCAATCGTCCGGGACGCCAGCAGAGCGGCGGCAATGACGCCGATCCGCTCGGCCGGCCGCTGCACGGCCGCGAATTCGGCGACGACGCCACGGTGAAGATCCCCGGCGAGATCGACGTGCAGCGGGTCCGCCGCATCCTCGAAGAGCTGCGCCGCCGGCTCGGCGACACCCAGCGCCCGCAGATCGAACTCGACTACATCGAGCGGCTGCTGAAGGATTATTAGGCCAACGCCGTGTCCCGGACGCGAGCAGCGCCCTTGCGCTGCGACGCGAGCCGGGACCATTCCAAGCGCTGCGTCCGTAACGGCCCCGGCTCTGCAGCGCACCACGCCGCAAGAGCGGCGCGGTGCGCTGCGTCCGGGGCACGCTTTACGTAGGCGCAATCAACTCCAAAGATCGGCCGCTACTTCGCCCGCGCCGTGCCGAACCGCAGCACCGCCTCGACCAGCGCATCTACATCCTGCACGTCGGTGCGGTGGTTGACGATCGCCGCGCGGATCGCCAGCGCGCCGTGGATCGTGGTGGTCGAGGGCGCCACGATGCCGGATTCGTGCAGGTCGGCGACGATCTCGGCGTTGAGAGGGTTGGGGTCGTCGCCGCGGAAGCGGAAGCAGACGATGTTGAGCGCGACCGGCGCCAGCAATTCCAGCCGCGGCTCGGCCAAAATCGTCGCCTCCAGATACTTCGCCAGCGCGCAGGTGCGCTCGATCATCGCGCCGAGCTTGTCGGTGCCGTAGGTCTTCAGCGTGAACCAGGTCTTCAGCGCGCGGAAGCCGCGCGACAAATCAGGGCCGAAATCGCACGGCCACGGCGAGCCGGCGGCAAGCCCGCGGGTCTCGCGGCGGAGATAAGCGACGGGGGCGGCGAAGGTCTCGCGGTGCCGTTCGCCGTCGCGCACCAAGAGAAAGCCGGCGTCGTATTGCACCTGGCCCCATTTGTGGAAATCGAACGCGATGGAATCCGCGCGCTCCAGGCCCTTGAGCCGCGGCGCGATCTGCGGCGACAGCATGCCGAGCGCGCCGAACGCGCCGTCGATGTGAAACCACAGCTTTTCCGCGCGGCACAACTCAGCCAGCGCGTCGAGGTCGTCGATCGCGCCGGTGTCGACCGCGCCCGCGGTGCCGATCACCAGGAACGGCCGCCGCCCGGCGGCGCGATCCTCGGCGATCCGCGCCCGCAACGCGGCAAGGTCCATGCGATGAGCATGGTCGCTGCCGATCCGCCGCAGCGCGTCGCGGCCCAATCCTGCGAGGTCCATCGCCTGCGCGATGCAGCCGTGTGCCGCGACCGATGTGTAAGCCGTGAGACCGGCGTCGCCGAGGCCGCGCTGCCGCACTTCGGTGCCGAGCGTCGCGGTGCGCGCCACCAGCACCGCCATCAGATTGGCCATCGAGGTGCCGGTGACGAATACGCCGCTGGCGGTCTCCGGAAAGCCGAACAGCTGCCGCACCCAGCGCACGATCTGGCGTTCGACCTCGATCGGCATGTGGTTGCGGCCGCCGCAATTGGCGTTGAGCCCCGCCGCAAGCATCTCCGCCAGTAGCCCGACCGCGGTGCCGCCGCCATGCACCCAGCCCATGAAGCCGGGATGCACATTCCCCGTCGCGTAGGGCGCGATCAGCTCGCTGAATTCGCCATAGACGTCGCCCAGCGCAGACGGCGCCCGCGGCAGCGCCTGCTGGAATTGGCCGCGCACCGCGTCCGGGATCGGCTGCCACACCGGCCGCTCGCGCACTTCGGCGATGTAATCGATCATGTCGTCGAGCATACGGTGGCCCTGGGCGCGCAACTCGTCCCAGTCCTGCGGATCCAGCGTTTCGCTGGCGCCCAAGATATCCGCGGCCTCGCGCCGCGCCACGCTCACGCCGCGCGGTCCGCGTGCTGCGCCACGCGGCGCGCGAGCATCGCCGCGAAGGCGTCGAAGATCTTGTGCATCTGCGGCGGCTTGTAGGGATAGAGCTCCGGCGAATCCATGTTGTGCACCACCGCGGTGTTGTCGGCCTCGAAGATCAGCAGGTCGCCCGCCTTGGTCTGCGCGCAGTCCACCATGAAGTAGTCGAGCCCGACGCGCTCGCTCATCGTGGCGAGTGCGGAGCGGTGGCGCAGCGCGAAGCCGAAATCGAAGGTGTACATGAAGGTGGCCTCTTCCAGCCGCTTCTCCGCGCTCTCGGACATTCCGGCGTTGAGGTACCAGATGTTCCACTGGTCGGCGATCGCCATGTGGCACGCATAGGCCTTGCCGTCGGCGATCACGATCCGGTACTTGCGGAACAGGCCGTCTTCGCTGGAATAATCCACGAAGGGAGAGACGAAGAACTCCTGCTCGCGGCGTTCGATCAGATAGTTCGCCAGCGCGACCGAATCGTCGAGCTTGACGAGGCCGACGCCGGCGTGCGAGCCGCGCGGCCGGATGATCACCGGGAAGTCGGCGCCGGCGGCGACGTCCGCCAGCGTCTGCGACATCAGCAGGACTTCGACCAGCTGCGCGCGGCTCACCGAAGCGGTGGCGGGAATCTCGAGCCCGTCGATGCCGCGCAGCAGGCGATGCAGCTTGTCGCGATCGAGATTGCCGATGCGGTCCGGCGGATTGAGCAGCGGCCGCGGCCAGCTCGGCGCGCGCTTGGCGATCTCGGCCAGCGCATAGCGGCACTCCTCGGAATCCGAGGCGATGACGATGGCGACGTCATGCTCGGGAAGTTGATCGGGGATGCCGGCGCCTGGCACCACGTAGAGCGTGGTCAGTTCGATGCCGCTGTTTTCCAGCAGAAATTCGATCGGCGTGTTGCCGCCCATGTCGATCGCCGCCGCCAGCGCCAGCACCCGCAGCCGCGGCTGCTCGGCCGAGCAGGGCGAGCGGAACAGCTGGTGCAGCGCCAGCACCTCGTCCTGAACCGCGAGCCCGGTTTCCTTCTGGCCGAGCAGCTGCGCGATCAGCGACAGGTCGAGGCCTTCGCCGGCGCTGGCGGTGCCGTTCGTCACCTTGCCGATCAGCTCCTGCCACAGCGGCAGCAGGCTGACGCCGTCGAACGCCATCTTGGTCAATCGCGCGAAACCGATGCGGTCGGCGGCGGCACTCGTCGTCTCGGGCTGTGTGGCCATGGGGCTCCTCGAAAAAATTGTGGTTTCGTGGTGCTGCCGCAGCAGCCATTCGGTTCTGGCGACGATGGTCGCGACGTGGGCGAGCTGGCGCTGCAGGTTGCGCTTGGCGAGCGAAGCGTCGGCCGACCAGGCGTCGCTGACGTGGCGCGCGCCGATGCAGATTCGCAGCGCGGCGATGGATTGGCCGGCGGCGCCCTGCCACTCCACCGGCTGGCCGACCAGGCAGCTCGCTTCGGTGACGAGGTCGTCGACCCCGCCGGAATGGGAATCGGCTTCGGCGCGGGCCAGCGCGCGGTGGATCCCCTTGCAGGCTTGCGATGCGAGCGGAACGCCGTCCGGCTCGAGCGTAAACGCAAAGATCGTCGGCAGCGCCATCTCGTCATCGCCGGGATGTTGCTGCGGCGGAAGCAGCCGCAACGACGGCGACGCCGCGATCATCCGCGCAATGCCGACGCCGAGCTCGTGCAGCGCGGTGCGGCGAAACTGGTCCGGCACCGCGTAGTAGGCGCGGATCTCTTCAAGGGCTGCTTCCCAGCGCAGCCATTGCCCGACCTTCAGCCGCGGCGCAAATTGTCCGCGCAACGCGGTCCAGGCTCGCGGCCAGTCGCTGCGGACATTGTAAGCGTGCAACCCGGAGAGGTCGGCGTCGCGCGCACTCAGTGTTTGCGCCAACGGCGGCGGCAGCAGCAGCGCCCCGCTGAACGCCGGGCCGGTGAAGAATTTCGAGCCGGTCAGCAGCACCATGGCGCCGCGATCGAGGTACCAGGCGATTCGGCGCCGCGACAGCCGCATCTGGCAGGCGTCGACCACGAGCTGCACCTGGGTCGGCCAGCGCGTCGCGATCTCGGCGATCAGAAGGTCGCTCGGCGCCCGCCAGCCGAGCTTCGAGCAATCCATCAGTTGCAGCAGCACGCGGTCGCCGCTCGCCACGGCGCGCGTCACCGCGGCGAGTACTTGCGCGTCGACCTCGCTCTCCGACAAACGCTCACCGGCGGTGTCGCGCAGCGACAGCGCGATGGACTTGATCGATGGCAGTCCGGCGAGCGGGGTGCCCTTTGCGACGGTCTGACCATTCGAGGTTACGTCGCCGAAATGCCGGCCGCGCGCGGTGTGCACGGTGCCGCTGCCGGTCTGATCGGCGCCGACGATGATGCTGGTCAGCCGCTCCCCGAGCAGCGCGCGGGTCAGCGCCAGCGCCTGCAGCTGCGCGTCGGTGCCGGAGGCGGAGAACACCACCTCGGTCGCCGATCCGTCGAGCCCGAGCAGCGCCTTCAGTTCATAGCGCATCTGGTCGATGCGAGTCTCGTAAGCGGCTTCGAGGCCGTGCTGGATCGCGGCCTGCATCAGCGCGCCGCGGGCTCGCCCCGCCGCTTCATAGCCGCGTCGCGAAATCGAACTGGCGGTGCTCGAGGAAAATTCCAGCGCGTCGGGACACGGCGTCGGCCGGCAGTAGTAAGCGTTGGCGCCGCCGGCGGTGAGCGCGAGCCGGCCGTCGCCGTCGGCGAGTAGCAGCCGATGCAGCGGCACGAACAGGTCGCGAAGCTGCACTGCGGGGCCGTCCTGCCGTTGCGCCCGGGGCCTGGGATCATCCACCACGGGCAGTCGAAGCCTGCCGTACGACATTGCTCACCCTCTCGCCCGGCGCGGCCACCATCGAGGGTTTTCGGACGGTCGTGTGATCGCGACGCACGCCGCGAACTCCGCGGAACGGTAGATGGTGTATGGTTAACAACACCTTAGCGGATGGGTCGGTAGTATTTCGGGGCGGGCTCGTCGCGGCGAGCTTACGACCGGCCGGCGAGCGCCTTGGCGACCGCGGCGCGGATCTCGGCCACCGAGAACGGCTTGCGGATGACGTCGCTGACGATGGCGTCGAGCCCGGAGGCGCGCTCGCGCTGATCGGCAAAGCCGGTCATCAGCACGATCGTCAGTCCGGGAAACTGCTGTGCCGCGGCGAGCGCCAGCGCGATGCCGTCCATGATCGGCATCTTGATATCGGTCAGCAGCAGATCGAACGCGCCTTTGTCGTTGAGGATTTCCAGCGCCTCGGCGCCGTCCTGCGCGGTGACGATGTCATGACCGTCGAGCGCAATCGCGCGGGCGACCATCACCCGCATCGATTCCTCGTCGTCGGCGATCAGCACCCGCGCCATGGCTACGCGCCTCCGCCGTTGAGGTCGCGGCGGTTGAAGAAGCGCACGTCGATACTGCGGGCTTCCGGCGGCGGCGACGCCAGCCGCGACCGGAACCAGGCCTTTTCGCCGGGGTTCAGCACGGCTTGTTCGAGCACCGCGTTCCAGGCGTAGATCTCGGTGCCGCGCTCGTCGCGGACCACGAAGCGCAGCCGCGGCAGCTCGACCGGCTTCCTGGCCTGATCGATCACCACGCCCTCGATCACCAGCACCGGCTTGCCGTCGACGGCCTCGGTGGTGATCTTGACGTCCTTGATCGCCAGCCCGCGCAGATTCACCTCGAGGCCGGCCAGTTGATAGAATGTCGCGGTCTGCGGCAGCGCGCGGACCACGTCGGCGCGCCAGATCACCAGCGCCATCAGCAGCGCGGCCATCGCCGCGCAGGCCGAGGGCAGGCTGAAGATCGAACGCAACGGCTGCGGCAGCCGGGCGAGCGGGTTGCGCGGCAGCGGCAGCCAGGCCGGAAGCTTCGGCAGCGTGGCGCGCGGCAATTTCACCCGCGACGGCGGCGCGGGAGGCGGCAGGTCGGCGTCTTCATCGTGTTGCGCCAGCGCCGCCCAGGCGGCCTGCGCGGCCAATTTCTGCCGCATCACCGGGTCTTCTTCGGACGCCGGCATTTCGGTGGAGATCGACGGGCTGTCGACCTGCGGCGTGTTCCACTCGGCCTCGGCTGCCGGTTCCGGCGGCGGCGGAGCCGGATCTGGCTCGGCGTGTTCCGCGGCGCCCGCCATGCTCGGCTGCCTGGCGTCGGCCGCGATGGCGTCTTCCGGCCGTGCCAGCCAGACCTGCTTGCAGCGGGCGCAACGCACGCTGCGGCCGGCCGCACCCAGGGTGTTCGGGCCGATCGCATAGGATGTCGTACAATGCGGGCAAACGATGTGCATGGAGCGAATCGTACCTATGATGCTAAGCCGATCCTATCCTACGTCCGTTAACGAACTGGAAACCATAAACGGTTCACAACCGATGCAAGGAACGGGGTTGGTCCGCGCAGCCGCGCCGGGGCCTTTTCGCGGTGCCCGGCGGCGCCGATGGCGGCAGATGTGGCGCCGTGCAATCCGCTGTCGCGCCAGCGTCGAACGGAGCTGAATGTGGTTCGGTTCGAAAATGTCGGCCTGCGCTACGGGCTCGGTCCGGAGATCTTGCGCGATCTCAATTTCCAGATCCCGGCGCACTCGTTCCAGTTTCTCACCGGGCCGTCGGGCGCCGGCAAGACTTCGCTGCTGCGGCTGTTGTTCCTGTCGTTGCGGCCGACCCGCGGCCTGGTGACGCTGTTCGGCAACGACGTCTCGCAGCTCGGCAAGGACGAGATCGCGCAATTGCGCCAGCGCATCGGCATCGTGCTGCAGGATTTCCGCCTGCTCGACCACATGACCACGTATGAAAACGTCGCGCTGCCGTTCCGGGTCACCGGCCGCGAGGAATCCAGCTATCGCCGCGAGGTGATCGACCTGTTGAAATGGGTCGGGCTCGGCGAGCGGATGGACGCGCTGCCGCCGGTGCTGTCGGGCGGCGAGAAGCAGCGCGCCGCCATCGCGCGGGCGGTGATCGCGCGGCCGCATCTGTTGCTGGCCGACGAGCCGACCGGCAACGTCGATCCGACGCTGGGGCGGCGGCTGCTGCGGCTGTTCATCGAGCTCAACAAATCCGGCACCGCGGTGATCATCGCCACCCATGACATAACCTTGATGGATCAATACGAAGCGCGGCGCCTTGTGCTGCATCAGGGGCGGCTGCACGTCTATGAATAGGACCGACAAAGAGCGCGGCGTGCTGATGGACCTCGGACACGATCGTCCGCAGGTGCCGGCGCGCGCGCGCAATCTGTCGCCGATCGTGCCGCGCGCCTCGATCGCCGGCCGCGCGCTGGTCGCGGTGGTGGCGATGATGACCTTCCTGGCCTCGATCACCACCGGCGCGGTGCTGCTGATCAGCGCGTCGGCGGCGGAATGGCAATCCGAGGTCGCCAGCGAAATCACCATCCAGGTCCGCGCGGTCGCCGGCCGCGACATCGAGCGCGACGTGGTGGCGGTCGCCGAGGCGATGCGCACCCAGCCCGGCATCGTCGAGGTGCGGCCGTTCACCAAGGCGGAATCCGGCAAGCTGTTGGAGCCGTGGCTCGGCGCCGGGCTGTCGCTGGACGATCTGCCGGTGCCGCGGGTGATCATCGCCAGGCTGTCACCGGGCACGCCGCTCGATCTCGCCGAATTGCGCCGCCGGGTCAGCGCCGCGGCGCCGTCCGCCAGCGTCGACGACCACCGCGCCTGGATCGAGCGGATGCGATCGATGACCGGCGCCACGGTGATCGCCGGGCTCGGCATTCTGGCGCTGGTGATCATCACCACCATCATCTCGGTGTCGTTCGCCACCCGCGGCGCGATGGCGGCGAACCGGCCGATCGTCGAGGTGCTGCATTTCGTCGGCGCCGGCGACCGCTACATCGCCAACCATTTCCTGCGGCATTTTCTTCGGCTCGGGCTGGAGGGCGGGGTGATCGGCGGCGGCATCGCGATGCTGGTGTTCGGCTTTTCGGAATCGATCGCAAGTTGGTTTTCCGGCACCCCGGTGGGCGACCAGTTCGCAGCTTTGCTCGGGACCTTCTCGCTGCGGCCGCAGGGCTATCTGGCGCTGGCGGTGCAGACGGTGCTGATTGCGGCGATCACCGCCTGGTCGTCGCGTCGCACGCTGTTCGCCACGCTCGATGAAATCGATTGAGGCGGCGATGCGGGAGGCCTTGCAACAAGCGGTTGTCGCGGTGCGCCGCCGCCGGGGCGATGTGCTTACGCCGCGCGACTTCAATTCGCCCGAAAAACTTCTACTGTGCCGGGATGAAACAGAGCCGATGAGACCGATCGCCCTCGCATGACGCTGCCGAACGACCAGGATCCGCCGACCCTCGCAGAGGGGGCACCAAGCCCGCGCTGCAGCAGCCTGCGCGCGGCCATCGTGGCGACGCTGGCGCTCGGCTTCGTCGGCATGGCCAGCGGCTTCGTGATGTTTCTGTCGCAATTGCGCGGCGCCGAGATTCAGCCCGGGCACAGCGCCGACGGCATCGTGGTTTTGACCGGCGGCTCCTCGCGGGTGTCGGATGCGATCGAACTATTGGCGGCGGGCTACGGCCGGCGGCTGTTGATCTCCGGCGTGCATCCGACCAACGGCGTCAGCGACATCTCGCGGTCGCTGCCGGACAGCCAGCCGCTGCTCAGCTGCTGCGTCGACCTCGACCGCTCCGCGGTCAATACCCGCAGCAACGCCGCGGAGGCGCGGCGCTGGGCGCACGAGCGCGGCTTCCGCTCGCTGATCGTGGTGACATCGAACTACCACATGCCGCGCGCGATCGTCGAAATGTCACACGCGATGCCGGATATCGAACTGATCCCGTTCGCGGTGGTCGGCGACAAATGGCGCGATGATCCGTGGTGGACCAGTGGCGCCACCTTCCGGCTGCTGTTATCTGAATATGCCAAGTACATCGCCGCCGAGGCCCGGGTCCGGCTGGCCGGCCTCGGGGTGGATTTTACGGCGGACGGCGAGCCCGCGATCGAATGGGTGGCACGCCGCAAGCCGGCGACGACCGTCGCCAACTGAACGGATGCTCCATGGTTGCGATTTTTCTGCGCTCGCTGGTCTTCAATATCCTGTTCTACATCCTGCTGGTGTTCTGGGTGCTGGTCGGTATCCCGACCTTTCTGATGCCGCGTTGGGCGATCATCAACATCGCGAAATATTGGGGGATGAGCAGCATCTGGCTGATGCGCCTGATCTGCAACACCAAGGTGGAGTTTCGCGGGTTGGAGAAGATCCCGGCCGGCCCGCTGATCGTCGCGTCAAAACATCAGTCGATGTGGGAAACCTTCGCGCTGCTGCAGTTCTTCGATCAGCCGCTGTACATCCTGAAGCGCGAATTGCTGTGGATCCCGTTCTTCGGCTGGTATCTGTCGAAGGCCGACATGATCGGCGTCAATCGCGCCAATGGCGGCCGTGCGCTGGTCGACATGGCGCGCCGCGCCGGCGAGGAAGTCCGCCGCGGCCGGCAACTGATCATCTTTCCGGAAGGCACCCGCACCGCGGTGGATGCCGAGCCGCGCTACAAGACCGGCGTCGGCCAGATCTACGCCGATTGCGAGGTGCCGTGCATTCCGGTGGCGTTGAATTCCGGGCTGTTCTGGCCGCGCCGCACCTTCCTGCGCTATCCCGGCACCATCGTGGTCGAGTTTCTCGATCCGCTGCCGGCCGGATTGCCGCGCAAGGAATTCTTGGTGCAGGTCAGCGAGGTGATCGAGGCCGCGACCAACCGTCTGATCGAAGCCGGCCGCAAGGAGCAGGCGCAGCTGTTCGGCCGGGTGCCGAGCCGGGTGCCGCCGCTGAAGGCCAAGCCGCCGGCGGCTTAGCAGCCATAGCGCTTTAACGGTGCAGCGGGGTATCGTCGCGCAACCGGATCGCCAGCCGATGCAGCTGCGCATCGCGGCAGCCTTGCGCCTCCAGCGCTTCGACCGTCGACAGCACATAGTCGCGGTTCGGGCCGGACTGGCCGTGGCCCTGCCGCACGTAGCGCAGCTGCTCGGCCTCGGTGAGCCGCCCGGCATATTGCGCGTGGCCGCGGTCGACCACATAGGCCAACGCGCTGACCCGGCGGCGGGCGTCGTCCTGCAGCCAGACCGAACGCATCACCTCGCGATAGACGCTGGTGACCTGCTCGCGTCCGCGCAAATACTCGATGGTGTCGGCGCGGTTCGCCGCCGCGACCCGGAACGCGACGCCGCGGCAGGCGCCGCCGCGGTCCAGTCCGAGCACCAGGCCGGGCTGTTCGGGGGTGCCGCGATGCACGAAGGAATAGACGCAGAGCGCGCGGTGCTCGCCGATCAGCCGCGCCGGCACCTGTTCGAGAAAGCCGAAGCCCGGGTTCCACATCAGCGAACCGTAGCCGAACACCCAGAGGTCGCCCGCGGCGGTCGCGGCATCGGGCAGGTTATTCGCCGACGTGATATGGGGATCGCTCAATTGACAAAATCTCGGGTCTAGGGTCGCCGCATGTCCGAAATGCTTCTCACGCCGCGCCGACGGCTTTGGCCGGTTTTCGTGTTGCCGATTGTGCTGCTGGCGGCGGCCGCGGCCTGGAGCGGCTTCTGGTTTTACACCGCCGGCAGGCTCGATCAATCGGTCGACGCCTGGCGCGCCCGCGAAGCAGCGTCCGGCCGGGCCTATGATTGCGGCAGCCGTTCGGTGGCCGGGTTTCCGTTCCGGCTGGAAGTGCGCTGCAAGGACGCCAGCGTCGCTTTGACCTCGCAGGCGGCCTCGCCGCAGCAGACGCCGATGATCGCCAAGCTCGGCGAAATATTGGTGGTCGGGCAGATCTACGATCCGCGGCTGTTGATCGCCGAATTCGCCGCGCCCGCGGTGCTGGCGGGGCCGGGCCAGCCGCCGTCGCTGGCGGTGAGCTGGAGCGTCGCCCGCGCCAGCGTGGTCGGACTGCCCGGGGTGCCGCAGCGCGCGTCCATCGTGTTCGACGACGCCGCGGTGGATCGGCTCGCCGGCTCGGCGCAAACCCCGCTGGGCCGCGCCCGCCACGCCGAACTGCACGGCCGCCTGCTCGACGCGATGCCGCCGGCGTCGCGGCAGCTCGAGGCGGTGCTGCAATTGGCAGGCGCCAGCCTGCACGATCTGCATCCGCTGTTGGCCGAGCCGTTCGACGCCGACGTCCGCGCGGTGCTGAGCGGGCTGCAGGATTTTTCGCCAAAGCCCTGGCCGCAGCGGTTTCGCGAGCTGCAGGCCGCCGGCGGCAAGGTCGAGATCAGCCGCGCGCGAATCCAGCAGGGCGAGCTGGTGGCGGTTGCGACCGGGACGCTCGGGCTCAGCCCGAACGGCCGGCTCGACGGCGAATTGCAGATGACGGTGGCGGGCATCGACAAGGTGGTCCCGGCGCTCGGCATCGACAAGATGCTGGAGCAGGGCGTGCCGCAGGCGACGCTCGACCGGGTGGCGCCGGGGGTGCGGGCCAAGGACGTCAACAGCGTGCTCGGCGCGCTCGACCGCGCCATCCCCGGGCTCGGCAAGGCGGTGCGGCAGAACGCCAATGCCGGCGTCGCCGTCGGCATCAACGCGCTCGGCAAGGACGCCGTGCTGGAGGGTCGCCCGGCGCGGGCCTTCCCGCTGCGCTTCGTCGACGGCGCGGTGTTCATCGGGCCGCTGCAGGTGGCGCAGATCCCGCCGCTGTTTTAGCGCGACAAGGTTTTTTAGCGCGGCCAACCTCCGAGCGTGTCATTCCGGGGCGCGAACGGCGACAGCCGTGAGCGAACCCGGAATCTTGCAACACGTGGAAGACTCTCGCGCCCGCAGCGAGATTCCGGGTTCGCTCGGCCTTTCGGCCTCGCGCCCCGGAATGACTCGGTGCGTGGGGCGGGCGAGCCCGCCCCACGCACGGCTCCGAACTACCGCTTGGCCTGGCGGACCGGCGCCGGCTGCGCCGCCGGCGTGGTCGGGACGTCCCAGATGTCCTCGGCGTATTCCCGAATCGTGCGGTCCGAGGAGAACCACGCCATCCGCGACACGTTGAGAATCGCCGCCCGGGTCCAGGCCGGGCCGGCGCTCCAGCGCGCGTCGATGCCGCGCTGGGCTTCGTAGTAGGAGTCGAAATCGGCGCTGACCATGTAGTGGTCGAGATGGCGCAGCGCGTGCGCGATCGAGGCGAAGCGGCCGACGTCGTCCGGCGAGAACACCCCGGAATCGACGGCGCGGATCGCCCGCGCCAGATGCGGCGAGCGCCCGATCACGTCGGTGGCGTCGAGCCCCTGGGCCCGGCGCGCCACCACTTCGAGCGCTTCCATGCCGAAGATCGCGATGTTTTCGGCGCCGACGTGGTCGCGCATTTCGATATTGGCGCCGTCCAGCGTGCCGATGGTCAGCGCGCCGTTCAGGCCGAGCTTCATGTTGCCGGTGCCCGACGCCTCCATGCCGGCGGTGGAGATCTGCTCCGACAGGTCGGCGGCCGGGATGATCACCTCGGCCAGGCTGACATTGTAGTCGGCCAGGAACACCACCTTGAGCCGGTCAGCGATGTCCGGATCGTTGTTGATGGTCTCGGCGACGTCGTTGATCAGCTTGATGATCAATTTGGCGTAGCGATAGCTCGCCGCGGCCTTGCCGGAGAAGATCTTGACCCGCGGCACCCAATCGCGCTGCGGCTCGTCCTTGATCGCGTAGTACAGCGCGATGGTTTCCAGCACGTTGAGCAGCTGGCGCTTGTATTCGTGGATCCGCTTGATCTGCACGTCGAACAGCGCGCTGGCGTCGATCTTGATGCCGAGCCGTTCGCCGATCAGCCGGCTCAACGCCACCTTGTTGCGATGCTTGACGTTGCGGAACTGCTGCTGGAAGGCGCTGTCGCCGGCGTAGTCCTCCATCCGGTCGAGACGGCTCGGATCGTCCAGCACCTCGTCGCCGCAGGTGGCGCGCGCGAGCTCGGTGAGCCCGGGATTGGCCAGCATCAGCCAGCGGCGGAAGGTGATGCCGTTGGTCTTGTTGGTGATGCGGCCGGGATAGAGATGGTGCAAATCGTGAAACACCGTCTCCTTCATCAGGTCGGAGTGCATCGCCGAGACGCCGTTGATGCGGTGCGAGCCGATGAACGCCAGATGGCCCATCCGCACCCGCCGCCCGGCCTTCTCGTCGATCAGCGACACCGAGGCGCGGAAATCGACGTCGCCCGGGCAGCACGCATTGGCGAGGCCGAGATGCAGCTCGTTGATGCGGTAGATGATCTCGAGATGCCGCGGCAGGCAGCGCTCGAACAACTCGACCGGCCAGGTTTCCAGCGCCTCCGGCAGCAGCGTGTGGTTGGTGTAGGACAGCGTCGCGCGGGTGATTTCCCAGGCGTCGTCCCATTGCATGCCGTGGTGATCGATCAGGATCCGCATCAGTTCGGTGACGGCGAGGCTCGGATGGGTGTCGTTGAGCTGCACCGCGGCCTTCTTGGCCAGGCTGCGCAGCTGGCCTTCGGCGTGCAGATGCCGCTTGATCAGGTCCTGCAGCGACGCCGAGACGAAGAAGTATTCCTGCCGCAGCCGCAATTCGCGGCCGGCGGCGCTTTCGTCGTTGGGGTAGAGGAATTTGCAGATCGCCTCGGCGCGCGCCTCGTGGGCGGTGGCGCCCAAATAGTCGCCGGTGTTGAACACGTCGATCCGCAGCGGATCGGGCGCCCGCGCCGACCACAGCCGCAGCGCGTTGACGTGCTTGCCGCGCCAGCCGACGATCGGGGTGTCGTAGGCCACCGCCTGCACGGTCTCACCAGGATACCAGATCGCGCGTTCTTGGCCGCGGGAGTCGACCGAATGCTCGACGCTGCCGCCGAAATGCACCTGATAGACCACCTCCGGCCGCTGCAATTCCCACGGATTGCCGAAGCCCAGCCATTCGTCGGGATATTCCTGCTGCCAGCCCTGGGTGATGATCTGGCGGAACAGGCCGAAATCGTAGCGGATGCCGTAGCCGAACGCCGGGATCTCCAGCGTCGCCATGCTTTCCATGAAGCAGGCGGCGAGCCGGCCGAGGCCGCCATTGCCGAGTGCGGCGTCGGGCTCGCATTTGCGCAGCTCCGACAGGCCGACGCCGAGGTCGCCGAGGGCGGCGTCGAACAGCGGCAGCAGGCCCATATTGTTCAGCGCGTCGGTGAACAGCCGGCCGATCAGGAACTCCAGCGACAGGTAATACACCCGCTTGCGGCCGGCGTCGTAGCTGTCCTTCTCGGACATCAGCCAGCGATGCACGATGCGGTCGCGCAGCGCCAAGGCTGCGGCCTTGTACCAGTCGTGCTTGGTGGCAAGCGCGGCTTCCTTGCCGATCGCCAGCGTGAGCTTGGCGACGATGGCGGTTTTGATTTCGGCCAAAGCCAGCTCGTCGAGCGGCGGCTTGGCCAGGCGGAAGTCGTCGGTGGTCGATTGAATTGGCAAAATGTTACCCTAAAACTGGCGTTAGGCCTGATCATACGCGCATTCCCAGTGGATCGGAACCCGCGGTGCGGCGATCGTTTGGGCGCTGCGATGCATGGCTTTTAGGCATGCGTCGCGTTTGGCAACCTAGCACCGGAGTGTTGCGAGCAAATCACGAGGTGACAAGTTCGGTGGACACCGGAGGCGCCGGATACCGTTGGGCCGCACCCAAGCCCCGGCGGGCGCCGTCGCGGCGGCGACACGCCGCGGCCGAGGGCTTGCGAACAAATTGCGAACACTTTGCCAAGCCATTGATATAACATAGTGATTCGGGCCCTCGCGGCTACAACATCTGGGGCCTTTGGCAATTTGTGAGGACTACATGTCCACCACTGCTTTTGAGTCGTTCGCACTGACCCGAATCGCCGATTTCGCGCGGTCGCTGTCGCGGCTGCATCAGATGGCGGGTCGGCAGCAGGTCGACGACGACCAGCTCGACCGCGAATTCAACGCGGTGTGCCAGTCGATCTGGGGCTACAGCACCGATGATATCAGCGACGAACTCTTCTCTGCCGCCGACCACGCCTGGCTTGATTCGCTGGACGAGGCCGAAGCCCGGATCTTTGCCGCCCGGCAGGGCTACGACCTGATCGACGATCACGGCATGCTGACCGACTGGTGGGGCTATTGCTGGATGATTCTGGCCGAGCAGCGCGGCCTGCTGACGCCCGACAACCGCGCCGCAGCCCGCGCCCGGATCGAGGAGGCGTATCTGTCGGCGCCGAATGTGATCGGCATCGTCCGGGGACGCTAGACCAAGGCCGGTCATTCCGGGTTCGCTCAGCCTGCGGCTTCGCGCCCCGGAATGACGGCGTCGAAATTCCTCAAATCTTGAATGCTGATGTCACCGCGCTTCGGCGCGTTTGCCCTTGGCGGGCGCCGGTTTGGCCGGCTCCGGCGGCAGCGCCACGTCGGCGAGCGGTGCGGTCTCGGTCAGCATGTCGGCGCTGACCGGCGCCACCTTCATTTCGCCGAGCCTGGCGCGGACCTCGGCGGTGAGCCCCGGATAGGAATTCACCGGGGTGAATTCCGCGGTCTGGTTGGCGCCGACCCGCACCCCCGAATAGGCCACGAGACCATTGGTGGTGGCGATGATGTCGCCGGAGCGCAGCGAGGTGTCGAGCGTGAGGTCCACCGGGGCGAGGCCGGCGGGATCGCGGCCGTTGCAGGTGCAATCCGGCTTCAGCGCCTTGCGATAGGCGAAGGCGTTGTCGCTGTCGGCGTAGCGCTCGCCATTGCCGGCGGTGGCGCCGTCGATATTGCTGCCGAAATACACCTTGGTCGGGCTCGCCGGACAGAACGCCTGGCACATCTGCGCCGGGGTGGCGCCGCCGCGCGCGGTCAGCGGAAAATACCGGCCGTCGCAGCTGCGCACGCAGAACGCCGGGCCGGAGCCGGAGGCTGTCACCGGGCGGGGCGGCGGCGGGGCAGCCTGCTGGTTGAGGCCGAACGGATCGGCAAAGAAGTTCGAGGGTGTCGGCGCGCCGCGCTGCTGCGGCTTTGGCTGCAGTCCGCCGAACAGCGCCTCGAAGAAGTTCTCGGCGGCGGCGAATTGCGGGGCCAGCGCGACCGCCAAAGCGAGGGCCAGCGTCGCGCCGCGGCGCGCCCGCGCAAATTCGAACTGTTGACGCAACGCTCACTCCACCCAGGCCGTCGTGCCAGGCCGGATCGTTTGCCCGGCGTTGGCGCAACTTTAATGCGGGATGGTAAACGCCGAGTAAGCGCGCGACGCGGGAGGGGTCAGGCCTTGAGAAATTCGCTCGCCTTGTACAGCGAGCGGAACGGCAGCCCGGCGGCGGCGAAGGCTTCGGTGGCGCCTTCTTCGCGGTCGACCATGGTCAGCACCAGCACGATCACGCCGCCGGCCTCGCGCACCGATTCGGCGGCCTTGATCGCCGAGCCGCCGGTGGTGGTGACGTCCTCGACGATCACCACCCGCTTGCCTTGCAGGGTTTCCGTCTTTGACAGCCCCTCGACCGAGAGCCGGGCGCCGTGCTCCTTCGGCTTCTTGCGCACGAAGAACGCCGCGATCGGATGGTTCTTCAGCCAAGACAATTGCGCGATCGCGCCGGCCAGCGGCACCGCGCCCATCTCCAGCCCGCCGATATAATCGACGTTGTCTTCGCGCAGCGCCTCGAAGGTCAGTTCGGCCAGCAAGGCTGCGCCCTCGGGGTCGAGCATGGTCGGCTTCAGGTTGAAATAGAAGTCGCTCTTGCGGCCCGAGGCCAAGGTGATTTCGCCGCGGCCGAACGAACGGGCGCGGATGATGTCGGCGAGGCGGGCGCGGGAGGCGGATTTCGACACGATGATTCTCTTGGGCTTGAGATTGCGCCGCAATCTATCGGCGGCGGCCGACGAACTCCAGCGGAGATCGCGGGGTGAGGAAGGTCGGTCGGGCATTGCGCGTGTCCCGGACGCGGCGCAGCGCGAAGCGGTGCGCAGCGAGCCGGGACCGTTACGAAGGCCGCGTTCCGTTACGGCCCCGGATCTGCAGCGCACCACGCCGCAAAGCGCGGCGCGCTGCGCCGCGTCCGGGGCACGGCGCCATGAGCGCTCAATGCGCTTCGTCCCAGTTGGCCGCCGCCCGCGCGTCGACCTGCAGCGGCACCGACAGCAGCACCGCCGGGAACGGGGCGTCCTGCATGACGTGCTGCACCACCGGCAAGGTCGCCGCGACCTCGTCGTCCGGCACCTCGAAGATCAATTCGTCATGAACTTGCAACAGCATCTGCGCCGAGAGTTTCTTTTCGGCGAGCGCGTCCTCCATCCGCACCATGGCGCGGCGGATGATGTCGGCGGCGGTGCCTTGCAGCCGCGCATTGATCGCGGCGCGCTCGTTGAAGGCGCGCACCGAGGCGTTGCTGGCCTTGATGTCCGGGTAATGGCACTTGCGACCGAACAGCGTCTCGACATAGCCGTGGGCGCGGCAGAAGTCGCGCGTGGCGTCCATATAGGCGCGGATGCCGGGGAAGCGCTCGAAGTACTTCTTGATATAGGCGCCGGCCTCCTCGCGCGGGATGCCGAGCTGGTTGGCGAGGCCGAACGCCGAGATGCCGTAGATGATGCCGAAATTGATCGCTTTCGCCCGGCGACGCACCTCGCCCGGCATATCCTTGATCGGCACGCCGAACATTTCCGACGCGGTCATGGCGTGGATGTCGAGGCCGTCCTGGAACGCCTGTTTCAACACCGGGATGTCGGCGATCTCGGCGAGCAGCCGCAGTTCGATCTGCGAATAGTCCGCCGAGACGAGCTTGTGGCCGGGGGCGGCAATGAAGGCGCGGCGGATCTTGCGGCCGTCCTCGGTGCGCACCGGGATGTTCTGCAGGTTCGGCTCGTTCGACGACAGCCGTCCCGTGGTGGTCGCCGCCAGCGCGTAGGTGGTGTGCACCCGCTGGGTCTGCGGATGCACGTAAGTCGGCAGCGCGTCGGTGTAGGTGGAGCGCAGCTTCGACACCTGCCGCCAATCGAGGATCTTTCGCGGGAAGTCGTGGCCCTGTTCGGCGAGCTCTTCCAGGATCTGCGCCGAGGTCGACCACGCCCCGGTCTTGGTCTTGGAGCCGCCCGGCAGCCCCATCTTGCCGAACAGAATATCGCCGAGCTGCTTCGGGCTGCCGATGTTGATCTGTTCGCCAGCGATCTCGCGGATCTCGGCTTCGATCCGCGCCGCGGTCTGGGCGAAATCGCCCGACAGCCGCGCCAGCTCCTGGCGGTCGATCGAGATGCCGCGCCGTTCCATCCGCGCCAGCACGCCGATCAACGGCCGCTCCAGCGTCTCGTACACCGTCATCATCCGCTCGGCGACCAGCCGCGGCTTCAGCACCCGCCACAGCCGCAGCGCCACGTCGGCGTCTTCGGCGGCGTAGCAGGTGGCGCGCTCGATCGCGACCTGGTCGAACGACAGCTTGGCCTTGCCGCTGCCGATCACCTCGCCATAGCTCAGCGTCTTGTGGCCGAGCCAGTTCTCGGCGAGCGCGTCGAGCCCGTGGGCGTGGCGGCCGGCGTCGAGCGCATACGACATCAGCTGCACGTCGTCGGTGTTTTGCAGCGTGATGCCGTGCTGCGCCAGCAGCACCGCGGTGAATTTGATGTTGAAGCCGACCTTGAGCACGCCGGGCGACTCCAGCAGCGGCCGCAGCGCCTCCAGCGCCTCGCGGGTCGCGATCTGCTCGGGCGCCAGGCCTGCGGCGAACAGCCCCGCGGCGTCGCCGGATTGCCGGTGGCCGAGCGGGATGTAGCAGGCCTCATTGGGGCCCAGCGCCAGCGCCAGCCCGGTGAGTTCGGCCTGCATCGGATCGACCACCACGCTCTTGATGTCGAAGGTGGCCTTGGCCTCGAAAGCGACATGGCCGAGATCGTGGATCTTGGCGATCCAGCGGTTCAACTCGTCGCTCGTGCGCAGCGTGGCGTAGCCGTTGCGGTCGACCGGGATCTTCCGCGCCTCTTCGGCCCGCGCGGCGGCGAGGTGTTGCGGGGTGAGGGCATCGTTCGATTGCCGCGCTGACGAGGCAAGGCCTTGCCCCGTTTGCGGCGCGCTCCCTCCCCCCTTGCGGGGGAGGGTCGGGGAGGGGGGTGCCCCGAAAAGATCGCCGGCGTCCGTGGTGGCCCCCCCCCCCCCCCCCCCCCCCCCGGGGGGGGGGGGGGGGGGGGGGCGGCCCGCCCCCCCCCCCCCGCGCGGGGGGGGGGGGGGGGGGGGGGTGCGCGGCGGCCCGCCCCG